>NZ_JBYTTI010000013.1:0-1058 GCF_058134365.1 Nocardioides sp. Z22_16 | reverse complement strand
ACGGCAGCGGAGAGGCTGCGGGCCTGCGGTCGTCGCTGAAATAAAAATTATCCGGCCAGTGATGCGGCAGCGCCGGAAAACCGTAAGAGGGCCACCCCTGGCGCATCTGTTCCAGTACATGCCGGACCGTCGCACCGGAATACATTCTCACACGCTCAGGCCGCGCCATCGTCTCATGAGATTCTGGCATTCCCTCACGTATATCCGAGACCATCACAGCCCCGCCTGGCGACAGGTAAACATTCACCGGGTCATGAACACTCTGGGGGTAATGCGCCAGCTCATCACCCCATACCGTGAATTCTCCGGCTCTGTTACTCAGCATCATGTAGCGGGTTATCCTGCCCGTTCCCGGCTCTCTGGCACGCCCCAGCTCCGTAATAACCCCGGCTAATGCCGTTTCTCGGCTCAGGCGATGGTTATCATGGTGTTTCAGCCGTGCGTCATATTCCTGTTCCTTCCGGCGCGCTTCCGCTTCGGCTTCCTCCCTGCGCCGCTCCGCTTCCCGTGCTGACAGTTTTTCTTTCAGCTCTGCCATTCCCGGCGAAATCCACGTATTCCACTGCGTTTCAAAGGCCTGACGACGGACGGGAATGTCCCGTTCTTTCACGGCCCTGTAGGTGCGGAGAAGAGATTCAATCTGTTTCTCGAGTTTCCAGAAGCGGAGTTGTCTTTTGCGGTATTCCGGTTCAGCCCATGTCATCAGGGGAAGCTCTGACAGGATGGACGCTACCGGACGGGCTTTTCTGAGTCCGGTCATCTCTTTTTCGAGAATATCCCGCTCTTTCACCAGCGCATTCCCCTCACGTTTGATGTCGTTTGCCTTCCCGTTCATCGCCACGAACTCCGGTGTCATCTCCCATGCGTTCCCGCATTCCTGCGGCAGTGTGGCAATGAATTCCCGCAGGGTATCCGCTGAGGCATTCGCGGCGGGAATGGTCAGATTAAGGGCTTCCGCTGCACGACGTGCGGCATCGCTGAGTTCCCGTTTCCGCACGTTCTCCTGTACCTGGATGACTGCCAGCCTTGTGCGGGAAACCTGTATTTCCAGGTTAAGG
>NZ_JBYTTI010000012.1:0-1136 GCF_058134365.1 Nocardioides sp. Z22_16 | reverse complement strand
AAAATCTGCCAGGATTTACTAACCTTCGAAAAACCACCTCCCCGGGTGGTTTTTTCGTTTTCAGAGCAAGAGATTACGCGTAGAAAAAAAGGAACTCAAGAAGATCCTTTCTATGCTCAACCACCGCATGGCCCATAGCCGCGCTGGCCGTTGCCGGTCAGCTCCAGAATCCTCGACCAATATGGAACCTTGCCCCTCCCAAAATTCAACTAAAAAACCCTCATTTCCTGCCGATAAAATGGGTATTTCTTAACTATGCCTAAATAAATAAGGATAATTTTGAAAAAAATATTCATCCTATCGGCAGCGCTGATCATGGCAGGATGCGCAACAAAGCAATATCCACAGGCCGCGAACGTCACCGGTCCAGAATCTTCCGCAATGGATTGCAAAGCGGTAGCTCTGGAAATCGCCAAAACGCGCAGTGTACAACAAGAAATTGAGGCAACCGGCGAATTTGACGGGCGCACCGTATTAGGTTTCCTGGGTGATTTTGGGATAGGAAATGGCATGGCAAAAGGCGAAGCCCGCAAAAAAGCAGCTAACCGGCTAAATCAGCTGGAAGCCCTGAAGGCTGCAAAGTGTGCAGATCAATAAGGTACAAAAAAGCCCTGCGGGGCTTTTTTTGTACCTGCCAATCAGCTGGATTTACCATAACATCCGTTGTCTGCACTGCCTGAGAGGCCCTCAGCGCGTTTCTGCGGCCTGACAGCCGTTTCCGGCACCTTTCACCGCACCAACCCCTGAAAAACGCCCCTGATGATTTCTGCGCGTCTGCATGGCTATTCACAGGAGTGAATGGCGGGCAATTTCGGAGTGTCAGTACCACTAAACCGCCAAAAGGCGCAATCAGCGGCGCGGCGCGCGCGGACGTGACCAGGCAAACTCGGACTGCTGCCGCTCATCCTCACGTAATGCACGCTGGCGGTCGGCGTAACGCTGCGACTCAATCTGCGCACGCGCTCTGTTCAGGACGATATGCCGGTTCGGCTGATTTAGCTTTTTGCCTGACGCTCTCTCAGCTGCGGCAATAGCATCATCAAGAAAATTTTTCTCTGCAGGTGTCAGGTTTGTCAGTCTGTTCATAGCATTCTCCCATCAGAATAACGCCGCACAGTCTGCCAGACACAGCAGAA
>NZ_JBYTTI010000011.1:0-1215 GCF_058134365.1 Nocardioides sp. Z22_16 | reverse complement strand
ACCTACCAGGGCTCCGTGACCCCGACGCCGACCCCCACCCCGACCCCCACGCCGACGCCGACCCCGACGCCGACCCCGACGCCGACGCCGACCCCGACGCCGACCCCCACGCCGACGCCGACCCCGACGCCGACGCCTACGCCTACGCCGACGCCTACGCCGACCCCGACGCCTACCCCCACGCCGACGCCGACGCCTACGCCGACAGCTACCGCGACCCCCACGCCCACGCCCACGCCCACGCCGACGGTGAAGCCGACGCCCACGCCGACAGCTACCGCGACCCCCACGCCCACGCCCACGCCCACGCCGACGGTGAAGCCGACGCCCACGCCGACAGCTACCGCGACCCCCACGCCCACGCCGGTCCTGCAGGGCACCGAGCTGGAGCTCAGCACGATCGTCAAGCTGCGCCAGGGGAAGCTCGTCGCGAAGGTCAAGGTCCTCAAGGCTGACGGAACGCCGGCCGCGGGGAAGGTCAGGATCCTGCTCCAGCACGGGAAGTCGACCACCAAGGCCACCGTCACCCTCAACAAGCGGGGGAAGGGCAAGCACGCCTTCACCCAGATCGGTGCGGGCACGTACGTGCTGGTCGCCAAGTACCAGGGAGCGGGCGATTCGAAGAAGTCGCGCGCCAAGGTCGTCGTCCGGGTGAAGTAGTCACTTCGCCGACGTTCTGCGGCCCCCGATCCGCGCGCTCTGCGCGGATCGGGGGTCTCATCAATTTGCGGTAATGATGTCCGTTACGTGAGAGCAACCCTCGTCATCCCCGCCCTATGTGGCTAGTGTCACAAGCGAGTTACGGCTGGGTAACCTACGACGCCGTAGCCGATTCCAATTGGGAGGGAAACCAAATGCGGAACCGTTCAATGAAGCGCCCCATGGCGCTGGTCGCGACGGCGGCCATTTCTACTGCTGGCCTCGTGGCCTTCGCGCCCAGCGCGACGGCCATCAGTGCCGAGCTCAGGTTCGACTGTCAAACCGCTGCCGGTGCGTCGGTCTTCACCAACGTGACCGACACCGACCTGCCGGCCGAGGTGCCTTTCGGCAAGACCGTGCCGGTCAACGTCACCTCCAAGGTGACCGTGCCGGAGAACACCGTCCAGCTGCTCCGTCTTCTCGGTGCGACCACGGTGCAGGGGACCTCGGTGAGCGAGTCCACCCTGAACGGCAACCCGCTGACGACGACCGTCAACGTGCCGACCACCCAGGTGG
>NZ_JBYTTI010000010.1:0-1429 GCF_058134365.1 Nocardioides sp. Z22_16 | reverse complement strand
TGTGATGTCTCGGGACATTGGTGACAGTTCTGGGTCAGGACATCGGTGACGGTTCATGTCTCATGACTTGGGTGACGTTTTGTTTGTCTTGGGGCGAGGGCCTGGGGGCATGTTGTTCCCGACATAGGTGATGCCGGGTGCGGGTCGGGTGTGCTCGATGAGGATCTCGCCGTGCAGGTCGGCGACGGTGATGCGGTCACCGTCGGTGATGACCAGCACCTGTTGGAATCCGCGTCGGCCGTCGACCCGGTACTGGACGCTGTCCAGCATGAACACGCCCGCGCTGCTCAACTTCTTCACGACCGTGTCTGGGGGCAGGTCCGTCGGCACGGCGACCGGGGCGGGTGGGATGACTGCGGGTCGCAGGAACCGCTTTCGGGTGGGTCGGGGAGGCTCGGCGACCGCGGTCGCGGCCCAGGCCTGCTGAGGAGTGACCCGTCCTGGCAGCCCTTGATGGGGGCGTTCGGTGTTGTAGAGGTGGTCGAACGCGTCGACCTGGCCCTGCAGCTGCTCGAGGGTCTCGGCGAGTGGCTGCTTGTCCAGGTAGCGGAAGAGCGTTTGGTGGAAGCGTTCGTTCTTGCCCTGGGTGGTCGGCTTGTAGGGCTTGCCAGTGATGGGCTCGGTGCCTAGGCCCATCAGGTGTACGACGAACTTGCCCAGGTGCCCGCTACGCGAGGGGTTGAGTGCGGCCCCGTTGTCGGACAGGAGCCGTTGCGGCACACCGTGGGCTGCAACGGCCTTGTCGAACACCGTGATCGCGGCCTGGGAGGTCTCGCCCCAGGCGACGTGGCTGGCCACGGCGTAGCGGGAGTGGTCGTCGATGAGCTGGAGGATGACGCACCGCCGGCCGCCGGTCAGCACGTACTCGGTCCCGTCGAGCTGCCAGCACGCGTTCGGTGCCGGGTAGACGAACCGGCGCCACGCGGAACGTGGTCGCTTCTTCGGCTCGAGCCGGGCCACACCGGACTGACGGAAGATCCGCGCCAGCGTGGCGACCGAGGGCACCACCGTCAGCCCCATGGCGCGCATCTTGTCGTGCACGCTGATCGGCCCATGGTCCAGACCCGAGGCTTCCAGTGCTGCCCGGACCGCGAGGGCCTGGTCCTTGACCTCGTCGGTGATCCGGGTCGGGCTGTTCAACGGCCGCCGACTGCGCGGTTCCAGGGCCGCTGCCGCACCGTCGGTGCGGACCCTGGCTCGGATCGCATAAAACGTCTTGCGGGAGATCTCGTGCTCGGCGCAGAACGTTGTCACCGCTCCGCGCGGCGCGTCGTCGGGCCACTGCACGATCGCGAGGCGGATACGAGGATCAACGGGTTCACGAGTATTCGGCACCGCCCAAGACAGCCAGAAGTGTCACCACCAAGCACCCCGGTTGTGTCACCGATGTCCTGATACAGAACCGTCACCTACGTCCTGCGACATCACA
>NZ_JBYTTI010000009.1:0-1618 GCF_058134365.1 Nocardioides sp. Z22_16 | reverse complement strand
GTGTGGGGTCGGGGGTTTGTTGGTTGGGAACTGGTTAGTGGACGCGGGCAAACATGTGCGCATTAGGGGTCTTGTCACCGTTGAGTGGTTTTGTACGGTGTTGGGACAAGCCCTCGGCCTATTAGTACCGGTCGGCTAGGCATTACTGCTGTACACCTCCGGCCTATCAACCCAGTGTTCTGCTGGGGGCCTTACCCACTTACGTGGTGGGAAACCTCATCTTGAAACGTGCTTCCCGCTTAGATGCATTCAGCGGTTATCACTTCCGAACGTAGCCAACCAGCCGTGCCCCTGGCGGGACAACTGGCACACCAGAGGTTCGTCCATCCCGGTCCTCTCGTACTAGGGACAGCCTTTCTCAAGTTTCCTGCGCGCGCGGCGGATAGGGACCGAACTGTCTCACGACGTTCTAAACCCAGCTCGCGTGCCGCTTTAATGGGCGAACAGCCCAACCCTTGGGACCTGCTCCAGCCCCAGGATGCGACGAGCCGACATCGAGGTGCCAAACCATCCCGTCGATATGGACTCTTGGGGAAGATCAGCCTGTTATCCCCGGGGTACCTTTTATCCGTTGAGCGACGCCGCTTCCACCTGCTGGCGCCGGATCACTAGTTCCGACTTTCGTCCCTGCTCGACATGTCTGTCTCACAGTCAAG
Organism: Nocardioides sp. Z22_16; assembly: GCF_058134365.1. Taxonomy (NCBI): domain Bacteria; kingdom Bacillati; phylum Actinomycetota; class Actinomycetes; order Propionibacteriales; family Nocardioidaceae; genus Nocardioides; species Nocardioides sp. Z22_16. Next base: position 962 of record NZ_JBYTTI010000009.1, on the reverse strand, counting down.
CTCCCTTGTGCACTTACACTCGCCACCTGATTGCCAACCAGGCTGAGGGAACCTTTGAGCGCCTCCGTTACATTTTAGGAGGCAACCGCCCCAGTTAAACTACCCATCAGGCACTGTCCCTGATCCGGATTACGGACCTAGGTTAGACATCTAGTACGACCAGAGTGGTATTTCAACGATGACTCCCCGACCACTGGCGTGGCCGGTTCACAGTCTCCCACCTATCCTACACAAGCCGAACCAAACACCAATACCAAACTATAGTAAAGGTCCCGGGGTCTTTCCGTCCTGCCGCGCGTAACGAGCATCTTTACTCGTAGTGCAATTTCGCCGAGTCCATGGTTGAGACAGCGCCCAAGTCGTTACTCCATTCGTGCAGGTCGGAACTTACCCGACAAGGAATTTCGCTACCTTAGGATGGTTATAGTTACCACCGCCGTTTACTGGGGCTTAAGTTCTCAGCTTCGAGGACGAATCCTCTAACCGGTCCCCTTAACCTTCCAGCACCGGGCAGGAGTCAGTCCGTATACATCGTCTTACAACTTCGCACGGACCTGTGTTTTTAGTAAACAGTCGCTTGGGCCTGGTCTCTGCGGCCATCACCGCTTTCCCACGCAAGGTGGGTAACGGATCCGGCCCCCCTTCTCCCGAAGTTACGGGGGCATTTTGCCGAGTTCCTTAACCATGGTTGTCTCGATCGCCTTGGTATTCTCTACCTGATCACCTGAGTCGGTTTGGGGTACGGGCGGCGCATAGCTCGCTAGAGGTTTTTCTCGACAGCATAGGATCATCCACTTCCCCCCTACGGGGTCCCCATCAGGTCTCAGACACATGAGCGGCGGATTTGCCTGTCCGCTCGTCCTACACCCTTAGCCGTGGACTACCATCGCCACGGTTGGACTGCCTTCCTGCGTCACCCCATCGCTTGACTACTACCAGTTCGGGTCCCACGCTCTGCCACA
>NZ_JBYTTI010000008.1:0-3454 GCF_058134365.1 Nocardioides sp. Z22_16 | reverse complement strand
CGCCTCGCCCCGAAGGGTCCGGTCAACATGGTTTCGGATGGTTAGCATCACCAGGTTCGTCATGGGCGCTACTTTGCCGGTACGGGAATATCAACCCGTTGTCCATCGACTACGCCTGTCGGCCTCGCCTTAGGTCCCGACTTACCCAGGGCAGATTAGCTTGACCCTGGAACCCTTGATCATTCGGCGGAAGAGTTTCTCGCTCTTCATTCGCTACTCATGCCTGCATTCTCACTCGTGTGGGCTCCACAACTAGATCACTCTGCTGCTTCACTGCCCACACGACGCTCCCCTACCCATCCACGCACCTGAACCACGAAGGCTTAGTTATACGCATGAATGCCATAGCTTCGGCGGATGACTTGAGCCCCGCTACATTGTCGGCGCGGAATCACTTGACCAGTGAGCTATTACGCACTCTTTCAAGGGTGGCTGCTTCCAAGCCAACCTCCTGGTTGTCAATGCGACTCCACATCCTTTTCCACTTAGTCACCGCTTAGGGGCCTTAGCTGATGGTCTGGGCTGTTTCCCTCTCGACTACGGAGCTTATCCCCCGCAGTCTCACTGCTGCGCTCTCACTTACCGGCATTCGGAGTTTGGTTAACGTCAGTAACCTTGTAGGGCCCATTAGCTATCCAGTGCTCTACCTCCGGCAAGAAACACGCAACGCTGCACCTAAATGCATTTCGGGGAGAACCAGCTATCACGGAGTTTGATTGGCCTTTCACCCCTATCCACAGGTCATCCCCTCAGTTTTCAACCTAAGTGGGTTCGGTCCTCCACGCGGTCTTACCCGCGCTTCAACCTGCCCATGGATAGATCACTCCGCTTCGGGTCTTGATCGTGCTACTCAACCGCCCTATTCGGACTCGCTTTCGCTACGGCTTCCCCACACGGGTTAACCTCGCAACACAACGCAAACTCGCAGGCTCATTCTTCAAAAGGCACGCCGTCACAAGGCACAAGTCCTCGCTCCGACGGATTGTAGGCACACGGTTTCAGGTACTATTTCACTCCCCGCCAGGGGTACTTTTCACCTTTCCCTCACGGTACTTGTCCGCTATCGGTCACCAAGGAGTATTTAGGCTTAACGGGTGGTCCCGCCAGATTCACACGGAATTTCAGGGGTTCCGTGTTACTTGGGGTGACGTTCCAGAGTTCGCAGCTTACGCCTACGGGGCTATCACCCTCTACGGCCCGGCTTTCCAACCGGCTTCAGCTTCCCTACGAATTTCTTACTCTGTACCAAGCCGGCAGACTCAGTCGAACGGCCCCACAACCCCCACCTCGCAACCCCTGCCGGGTATCACACGAGATAGGTTTGGCCTCTTCCGATTTCGCTCGCCACTACTCTCGGAATCACTTTTGTTTTCTCTTCCTGTGGGTACTGAGATGTTTCACTTCCCCACGTTCCCTCCACTCACCCTATGTGTTCAGGTGAGGGTAACTGGACATGACTCCAGCTGGGTTTCCCCATTCGGACACCCCCGGATCACAGCTCGGTTGCCAACTCCCCGGGGCTTATCGCAGGCTCCTACGTCCTTCATCGGCTCTTGGTGCCAAGGCATCCACCATGTGCCCTTCATAGCTTGTCTCAACAACGTCAAAACAACTCAACTACAAAGACCACGACCACACACACCCAATCAAAGCGCGCATGGTCATACAAAAAAATCACACTAGACACCCACACCACACACCCCCCACCCACCAACCCCCGAAGGAATCAGCCAGTGCGAGACGCACGTGCGGGCATCAGATGCTCGCGTCCACTATCCAGATCTCAAACAACAACCCCACCAACCCCCCAGCAACCACTTCCGTGACCACCAGGACAAAGGGAGGAACAGAGCAACCAACCACTAGACCACCCACAACCGAAGCTGCAGACGATCCGCGACTGATCCCTCAGGACCCAACAGTGTGCCTCGACCGATCCACCCCACACCCACACCCCAGGTTCCACGCCCACCCATGCACCCGGCACAAGGCCAAGAGACACAAACAGACAGTACTGAGGAGCGAAGGTACAAGCCTTCACAGCCATTCATCGACGATTCCACTAGTGAACACCACCATGCGCACCCACTCGAACGGCGGGTGTCGGGGCGTGTGCTCCTTAGAAAGGAGGTGATCCAGCCGCACCTTCCGGTACGGCTACCTTGTTACGACTTCGTCCCAATCGCCAGCCCCACCTTCGACGGCTCCCTCCACAAGGGTTGGGCCACCGGCTTCGGGTGTTGCCGACTTTCGTGACGTGACGGGCGGTGTGTACAAGGCCCGGGAACGTATTCACCGCAGCGTTGCTGATCTGCGATTACTAGCGACTCCGACTTCATGGGGTCGAGTTGCAGACCCCAATCCGAACTGAGACCGGCTTTTTGGGATTCGCTCCCCCTCACGGGATCGCAGCCCTTTGTACCGGCCATTGTAGCATGCGTGAAGCCCTGGACATAAGGGGCATGATGACTTGACGTCATCCCCACCTTCCTCCGAGTTGACCCCGGCAGTCTCCTATGAGTCCCCACCATTACGTGCTGGCAACATAGAACGAGGGTTGCGCTCGTTGCGGGACTTAACCCAACATCTCACGACACGAGCTGACGACAGCCATGCACCACCTGTATACCGACTAAAAGGGGCTCTATCTCTAGAGCTTTCCGGCATATGTCAAACCCAGGTAAGGTTCTTCGCGTTGCATCGAATTAATCCGCATGCTCCGCCGCTTGTGCGGGCCCCCGTCAATTCCTTTGAGTTTTAGCCTTGCGGCCGTACTCCCCAGGCGGGGCGCTTAATGCGTTAGCTGCGGCACGGAACCCATGGAATAGGCCCCACACCTAGCGCCCAACGTTTACGGTGTGGACTACCAGGGTATCTAATCCTGTTCGCTCCCCACACTTTCGCTCCTCAGCGTCAGGTAATGCCCAGAGAACCGCCTTCGCCACCGGTGTTCCTCCTGATATCTGCGCATTTCACCGCTACACCAGGAATTCCGTTCTCCCCTGCATACCTCTAGTCTGCCCGTATCGGAAGCAAGCTCAGAGTTAAGCCCTGAGTTTTCACTCCCGACGTGACAAACCGCCTACGAGCCCTTTACGCCCAATAATTCCGGACAACGCTCGCACCCTACGTATTACCGCGGCTGCTGGCACGTAGTTGGCCGGTGCTTCTTCTGTACCTACCGTCACTCTCGCTTCGTCGGTACTGAAAGAGGTTTACAACCCGAAGGCAGTCATCCCTCACGCGGCGTTGCTGGATCAGGCTTTCGCCCATTGTCCAATATTCCCCACTGCTGCCTCCCGTAGGAGTCTGGGCCGTGTCTCAGTCCCAGTGTGGCCGGTCACCCTCTCAGGCCGGCTACCCGTCGAAGCCTTGGTGAGCCATTACCTCACCAACAAGCTGATAGGCCGCGAGCACATCCTTCACCGCCAGAACTTTCCACCACACACCATGC
>NZ_JBYTTI010000007.1:0-23098 GCF_058134365.1 Nocardioides sp. Z22_16 | reverse complement strand
CGCTTCTCCTCCGGCACCCAGACGCGGCTCGCGCCGAGGTCGCCGACCAGGCGCTCGACGAGCTCGCGCTCCTCGGGGCCGGCGGTCACGCCGAAGACGCAGCCGGCCAGCCGGGGCAGGTCGACCTCGGTGCCGGTGAAGGTCATCGCCGGGTGCAGCGCGACCGGGCGGGCACCCAGCGCGGCCGCGTCGGCGAGCACCGCGAGACCGTGACGGCCGGAGGTGTGGACGACGTACTGACCCTCGCGCAGGGACCCGCTGGCCGCGAGCATGGAGACGACGTTGCCGAGCATGTCGTCGGGCACCGTGAGCAGCAGCAGGTCGCAGGCCCGCGCGACGGCGCTGGGCTTGTCGACCGGCACGCCTGGCAGCAGCGTCTCGACGCGGCGCCGCGAGGCATCGGACTCCCCTGCGGCGGAGACGACGTGGTGGCCCGCGGCGCGCAGCGCGGCGGAGAGGACGGCGCCGACGCGGCCAGCGCCGACCACGCCCACCCGGAGGGGGGTGGCAGTCATGGGTGGACCTCTCGTTTCAGTCCCGCCGACCACTCCTCCGCCGGGGGGCGGGAAGCCGGTACGGGTACCAGACGATGTGGCTCTTGTGTGTGCTGCTCTTGTGCGGGTGCTGCGGTGTGCGGGTGCTTCCTGTTCAACGACGAGGTTACGTGGATGCTTCCATCGTGTGAACAGGGTGGCACGTGACCTGGGCCACGTCGCTCGCGCGAGAAGGCTCAGCCGACGGCGTGCGCCGGGTCGTCCACCACGAACGGGCGGGGCGCCCGCGGCAGCCAGTCGTGGGTGACGTGATCGACCACGTGCACCCCGTCGGGCGCCACGATCTCGACGACCCCCTCGGGGACGGTCCCCTCCTGCAGCGCGTTCCAGACGGTCCACTCGCGGCGCTTGCGCCGGTTGCGCAGGCTGGTCGCGAAGGACTGCGGGTCGGTCCAGTGCGCGAACTCGTCGCCGTCGAGCCACTTCAGCTCCACGCAGAGGCCCTGCGGGAGGGCGAACATCTCGAACCGGTCCGGAGTGGTCCGGATCTCCCACTCGGGGGCCTTGGAGTAGACGTAGTCCGGGCCCATCGGGAAGCCCCACTCCTCGATGTTGCGCAGACCGAGGTCGAGGAAGGCGCGGCGGGCCGACTCGACGTAGAGCCCGTGGCGGGGGAAGCGGATCACCGCGTCGGTGGCGCCGACCTGCCAGGACAGGTCGCCCATCGAGACCTCGCCCTCGGTGGTGAGCACCATGTCGCCGTCCCACTTCCAGCTGTAGCTGGTCCGGACGTGGGAGAAGCACCAGTTGTAGAAGTAGGCCAGGGAGTGCACCGACCGCTCGTGCACCGCGAGGTGCTCGGCTCCCGCCCGGGCCACGTCGAACGGGTAGTGGGCCAGGGTGAACCGGTCGGCGAGGCCGGTCTCGGCCACCACCCGCAGCGCCTCCTCGGGAGTGCCGTCGGAGGAGTTGTTGTCGACCAGCAGCACGTGGTCGACCACGCGCAGCAGCGGGGGCAGCACGAACCGCAGCCCGGGCGCCTCGTCCTTGACCCGCAGCACCGCGGTCGCCCCCCGGCGCAGTCCGCCGGGGCGGCGCCAGGGCCAGGTGATGTCGAAGTCGCGGTGACCCTCGAGGTTGGCGAGGCCCTCGCCCTGGCCGATCGGGATCATCCCCGGGCCTCGGGCTGCCGGTCCCGCTCCCGACCCAGCGCCTTGCGCACGCCGCGGCGCAGCGACGGCGGGATCTTGGCCCGGACCTCGTGGGGAACCAGGTCGGTGAGCGCCGCACGGGGCGGCGCGGCGTCGCGCTCCTGGGCGTCGTGGCGCGCCTGGGCGAGGCGCGCGGCCACCACCGACGACCTGGAGATCGCCTCGGACTCCTCGTAGAGCGCGGTGTAGGCCTCGCGGAGCTGGTCGAAGGTGGCGTGGGCCGTGGGGGTGTCGCCGCCCTCGTCGGCCAGCTTGTTGAGCTCCGCCCAGGTCTCACCGACCAGGTCGTGGAGCCGCGGGGGCAGGGCCAGGTCGTCGAGCGTGGTGGTGACCCGGCGCAGGCTGGGGTCGATGAACCGGTGCACCTCGCGGATCTGGTCGCTGCGGGTGTGGATCACCGACTGCACGTCGAGCTTGTGGCCCAACGCCATCGTGGTCCGCACCCAGTCGCTGAGCAGGTCCTCGTAGCGCACGAAGGCGCGTCCGCCGCCCACGTGGGAGCCGCTGAGCGCCTCGCGGGTCGCCTTCTCGGTGTGCAGCAGCATGTTGAGCCAGCTCGCCGCGAGGTGGGCCGAGCCCAGCTTGTTGGCGTAGTACTTCTGCTTGCTGCCGACGACCTCGGCGGGCGGACGGAGCATGGTCGCGAAGACCGGGGTGGCGCCGGTGCGGATCGCCGCCACCCGCCACAGGCCCAGGAACCAGCTCAGCCGCGGGTCCTTGACCACCAGCTCCGGGTGCTCGGCGAAGTGGGTCTCGAGCCACTCCGAGACGCGGATGCGGGCGGGCTCGCGGCTGGAGATCCGGCCCGTCTCGAACCAGGCGCTGGGCCGGGCGTCGCTGACCTGGACGTCGACCTCGCGCAGCCAGGCGTCGTGCACCTCCACCGCCCACCTGGGCTCCCCGAACCCCTTGGGGTTGGAGGCGTCGGCCTCCACCTCGGGCTTGGGCACGTGCATGCCCAGCAGGCTGAGGATCCCCGCCAGGGTGCTGGTGCCGCTGCGCCCCGCGCCGGCGACGAAGAGCACCTTCCGCGGCACGCCCTCGGGGTTGAGCTCGTCGATGGCACGGGCGCGGCGCTCCGTGGCGGTCGCGCCCGCGGTGGCGCTGCCGTTCGCGCTGCCGGTCTCTGCTCCAGTCACGGTCGGTGAGCCTATCCGAGGGGGCGGCTGGATACCCTCGCCCCATGAGGTGGTCCCTTCGTCTGCGCAGACAGGCGCCCGTGGTGGGGGTGGTGGTCCCGGCGTACGGCGTGGAGCAGTGGCTGCCGGAGTCCCTGGAGAGCCTGCTGGCCCAGGAGCACACCGCGTGGCGGGCCGTGGTGGTCGACGACGGGTCGCCCGACCGCAGCGGCGAGGTCGCCGAGCAGTACGCCGCCCGCGACGACCGGATCCGGGTGCTGCACACCCCCAACGGGGGTCTCGGCGCCGCCCGCAACGCGGGCGTGGCCGCGCTGCTCGGCGACCCCGACGCCCGGATCGACCACCTCGGCTTCCTCGACTCCGACGACGTCCTGCCCCCCGACGCCCTGCGCCGGCTGGTGGGCTCGCTGGAGGCCAGCGGCTCGGACTTCGCGGTCGGCTCGGTGCTCCGCTGGGAGGCGGCGCCGCCCGACGGCGCCGGCCTGCACGAGCCTCCATGGCTGCGGCGGCTGCACCACCCGCCGCGAGTGGGGGCGCGGATCGCGGACCATCCCGAGATCCTGGGCGACGTCTTCGCCTGGAACAAGCTCTTCCGCCGCTCCTTCTGGGAGTCGGCCGGCCTGGCTTGGCCGGAGCGGATCCACTACGAGGACCAGCCGACGACGACCCGGGCCTACCTGGCCGGGTCGTTCGACGTGCTCCCCGAGCCGGTCTACCACTGGCGGATCCGCACCGACGGCACCTCCATCACCCAGCAGCGCCGTTCGGTGGAGGACCTGGTCGACCGGTGGGCCACCAAGCGGATGGCGCTGGCGTCGGTCCGCGAGCACGGCGACCCCCGCGTCACCGAGATCTTCGTCGACCGGGTGCTGCCCGGCGACCTGTGGCGCTACTTCGAGCTCCTGCCAGGCTGCTCGGACGCGTGGTGGCAGCTGCTGCGCGACGGGGTCGGCGAGCTGTGGGGCGAGCGCTCGCTGGTGCACTCCGGCCTGCCGCCGGTGCACCGGGTCTGCGCCTTCCTGGTGGAGCGGAACCGTCGTGAGGACGCCGAGTCGCTGATGACCTGGTTCGCCTCCCTGGAGGGTCCGGCCCCGCGGACCCCGAGCGGCGAGCGGCTGGCGATCCCGCCCGCGGTGATCAGGCCGGCCAGCGTCCCCGACATCGCGCTGGAGATCAGGTCGCACGAACGATGAACGACCTCTACCGTGAGTGTGTGGAGTGCCACGTCCTCAGGGGCACCGGATGACCGACACGGCGGCGCGCGAAGAGGCGACCGGCGCCGCGGACAGCGGGCCGGGCGACGCCCCGGTGACCTCCCGCCGGGCGCGGGTCCTCGCCATGGCGGGCTACACCGTCGCGCTCGCCGCCTGGATCGAGCTGGTGGAGCTGCCCAAGTCGGTCTACCAGGCGTTCACCTGGATCTGGCTCGCGCTCATCGCCTGGAACATCCAGGCCCCGTGGCGCTCCCACCTGGCCTTCCTCCGCGACTGGTCGCTGCCGCTGGCGGTGCTGACCTTCTACCTCTTCAGCCGCGGCCTGGCCGACGACCTCGGCCTCGTCACGGTGCACGTGACCGAGCCCATCGCGGCCGACCGGGCGCTCTTCGGCGGCGTGCTGCCCACCGAGTGGCTGCAGGCCGAGCTGTGCGGCGTCCCGTGCGAGCGGACCGCACCGCGGGCCTGGTACGACGTGGTGCTGACGACCGTCTACTACTCCCACTTCTTCGTCGCGCCCATCACCGCCGCGGTGCTGTGGGCGCGACGCCGGGCCGCCTGGGTGCACTTCATGCGCCGCTACCTCGCGCTCAACATCTTCGCGCTGCTCGTCTACATCGCCTACCCGATGTCCCCGCCGTGGCTCGCCTCGCACCACGGCTACCTGACCGACGACATCGCCCGGATCACCGGCCGCGGCTGGTACGACCTGGGCCCCGGCAACTTCCACGACACCTTCTCCGCGGCCGGCAACCCGGTGGCCGCGATGCCGTCCCTGCACGCGGGCATCGCAGCCTTCGTCGCGCTGTACGCCTTCTCCCGCAGCAACGCCGCGCTCCGGGTCGTGCTGGTCGCCTACCCCCTGGTGATGGCGTTCGCGCTGGTCTACTACGCCGAGCACTACGTGGTCGACGTCCTGGCGGGCTGGGTCGCGGCGGCGCTGGTGCTGTGGGGCTGCGCGCGCTGGGAGGGCTGGCGGGCGCGCCGCGAGGCACCGCGCCCGGCCCCTGACGCCACGGCGGTCAGCTGACCAGGCCCTCGGACTCCAGGAACTCCGCCGCGACGTCCTGCGGCTTGGCCCGGTCCACCGAGACCTGCTGGATCAGCCCGGCCAACGTCTCGTTGTCCAGGGCGGCCATCAGGTCCTCCAGCAGGGGGCCCACGTCGGGGTTGGTACCGAGGAACTCCGTGGAGAGGGCCGGCACCAGGTTCTGCGCGGGCTGGATGCCCTGGTCGTCCTCCAGCAGCACCAGCCCCTGCTCCTCCAGGGTCCCGTCCAGGGTGCCGGTCTGCCCGAGGTCGGCCTCACCGTCGAGCACCGCCTGGTAGGTCTCGGGGCTGCCGTAGCCCAGGGGGAGCAGGGTGGTGACGTCGATCCCGTAGACGTCCTGGAGGCCCTTCTCGCAGTCGTCGCGCCCCTCGCAGTCGGGCGCCGCGGCCAGCACGGTCGGCTCGCCCTCGAGGTCGGAGAGGGTGGTGATCCCCTCGGCCTCGGACCGCTCGGCGGTGATGAAGTAGGCGTTCTGCGAGGTCGCCTCCGACGGGGCCAGCAGGGTGATCCCGGCGGCCTCGAGCAGCGGCGCCGCCGCCTCGACCGACTCGGTCGGGTCGTTGGTGGTGATCGGCTCGGCGTCGGCGCCCTCGGCGGCGGCGTTGAGGTAGTCGGAGATGCCGGCGACGTACTCCGGGACGACGTCGACGTCGCCGGGGAACTCCGCCATGTAGACCGAGCGGGTGCCGACCAGCCGCGTCGTGACGTCGTACCCGGCCTCCTCGAGGACCTCCTCGTACATCGCGGCGACCAGGGCGGCCTCGGGGAAGTTCTGGCTGGCCACGGTGACGGCGCCGCGGTCCTCCTCGGCGTCCCCGCCCCCGTCGGCGGAGAGGTCGTCGCCGGCGCAGGCGCCCAGCAGGAGGAGGCCGGCGAGGGCGGCCGCTGCGGCGCCCCGGCGCCGGAAGGTCGTGACGGACGTTCGGTGCATGGACTTCTCCTCGTTGTCGTGGCTCAGCCGCTCGCCGCGGAGAGCTGGGCCCGGCGCGCCGCACTCCGCTGTACCCCACCGGCGCCGATCTCCAACACCAGCGCCATCGCCGCGACCACCACCGCGCCGGCGAGCCCCTGGCCGTAGTCGTTGCGGTAGAACCCGTCGGTGATGACCCGGCCCAGTCCGGGGCCGGCGACCAAGGCGGCGATGGTGGCGGTCGCCCACACCTGGACCAGCGCGAGCCGGACGCCGGCCACCACCAGCGGCAGGGCCAGGGGCAGCTCGACCCGCCAGAACTGCTGCCGTCCGGTCATCCCCATGCCCCGGGCGGCCTCCTTCACCTCCTGCGGCACCTCGGTCACCGCCACGTAGGAGGCGGTGATGAGCGGCGGCAGCGCGAAGAGGGTCAGGGCGATGAGGGTGGCGGCCCCGGCCCGGCCGTAGGGGCCCAGCGTCGCGCTGCCCGGCCAGTCGGCCGCGACCAGGATCGCCAGCAGCGCGAAGGTCGGGACGGCCCGTCCGACGGCGGAGACGTTGATCGCCACGAAGCCGCCCCGGCCGAGGTGCCCGAGCCACAGCGCGACCGGGAGACCGAGGAGCACGGCCGCCACCAGGGCCGTGCCGGTCAGCAGCAGCTGTTGCCAGAGCAGCTCCAGCATCGCGCCCGGACCCCGCCAGCTGCCGGGGTCGGTCAGGTACTCCCACATGTCGGCGAAGATGCTCACGGCCGGCCCCTCACACCCGGGTCCAGGGGGTCAGCGAACGCTGCAGCACGACCAGCACGCCGTCGAGCACCACCGCCAGGACCACGCAGAGGACCGCGGCGGTGAGCACCTGGGCGCGGAACGACTCGGCCACGCCCGTGACGAGCAGGTTGCCCAGCCCGCCGTGCGAGACCAGCGCCCCCACCGTGGTCAGCGCGACGGTGGAGACCGACGCGACCCGGATGCCGGCCATCAGCACCGGCAGGGCGAGCGGGAGCTCCACCCGCAGCAGCTGGCGGGTGGGGGGGTAGCCCAGCCCGCGGGCCGCCTCCCGGACCTCGTCGGGCACCGCCCGGAGACCGTCGAGGAAGGCGCGGACCAGGATCGTCAGCGCGTAGAGCGCCAGACCGATCACGACGGTGGTGGCCGTCAGCCCGGTGAAGGGCACCAGGAGCGGGAAGAGCGCCAGCGACGGGATCGTGTACAGCCCGCTCGAGAGCCCGGTCACCGCCGACTCCAGGCGCGGCACCCGGCGGGCCAGCAGGGCCAGCGGGAGGGCGACCAGGAGCCCGAGCAGCACCGCCGAGAGGGTCAGCGTCACGTGCGAGCCCAGGGCGGAGAGGATCTCCTGGCGGCGGTCGACGAGGTAGTCGGTGCAGAGCCACTCGTTGCGGAGCCGGCTGTAGCAGCTCGGCTCGGCCGCCTGCGGGGCGAGCCCCGCGGACACCAGTAGGGTCACAGCATGGACGCTACCGGGTCGGAGGCTGACCGGACCACGGGTGGGACGCCGATGCTGCAGCTGGTCGGCGTCGGCAAGACCTACGACGACGGGTCCGTCGCCGTGCACGAGCTCGACCTCGACGTCGCCCGTGGCGAGCTGGTCTGCCTGGTCGGCCCCTCGGGCTGCGGGAAGTCGACGACGCTGAAGATGATCAACCGTCTGATCGAGCCCACCACCGGCCGGATCCTGCTCGACGGCCAGGACGTCACCGGCATCGACCCGCACGCGCTGCGCCGCGACATCGGCTACGTGATCCAGCAGGTGGGGCTCTTCCCCCACCAGCGGGTCGAGGCCAACGTGATGACGGTGCCGTTGCTCCACGGCGAGTCCAAGGCGACCGCCCGCGAGCGGGCCCGGGAGCTGCTGACGATGGTGGGCCTCGACCCCGACCTCTACGGCCGGCGCTACCCCCACCAGCTCTCCGGGGGGCAGCGCCAGCGCGTCGGGGTGGCGCGGGCCCTGGCCGCGGACCCGCCCGTGCTGCTGATGGACGAGCCCTTCGGCGCGGTGGACCCCGTCGTCCGGACCCGGCTGCAGGACGAGTTCCGCCGGCTCCAGCGCGACCTGGGCAAGACGGTCGTCATGGTCACCCACGACATCGACGAGGCGGTGCGGATGGGCGACCGGGTCGCGATCCTCGCCGTCGGCGGCCGGCTCGCGCAGTACGGCACCCCCCAGGAGCTGCTGGCCCACCCGGCCGACGACTTCGTGGCCGACTTCGTCGGCGCCACCAGTGGCCTGCGGCGGCTGGCGGTCACGAGGATCGACGAGGCGCACCTGGAGCCGCTGGAGGGGGTCACGGCCGGCCAGCTGGGCGCGGCGATCGACATCGACTCCACCCTGGAGGAGGCGCTGGCGATGATGATGCGCGACGACAGGTCGATGATCGGCGTGCGTCGCGGCCCGCGCTTCCTGGGAGTGCTCACCCCCGCGGGCGTGCACGCCCAGCTGCGGGCCTCGCTCAGCCGCTGACCGGCACGTCCTTGTGCCAGGACTCGGTGACGTACCTGGTGCCCCACCCCATGGAGACGTAGAGCCCGTCGGCCCCCGTGGAGGAGTCGGCGTCGACCTCGAGCCCGACCCGGTCCCGGCGGCGAGCGGCCGCGTCGGCGATCACGGTGCGCAGCAGCCCCTTGGCCACCCCACGGCCGCGCGCCGACTCCAGCACGCCGAGGTAGGAGACGTAGGACCCGTCGGGCCCCCGCACCGACTCCGAGACGGTGCCCACCAGCGCGCCGCAGGGCTGCGGGGCACCGTCGTCGTCGATCAGCTCGGCCAGCCACCAGTGGTCCCAGCGGTGGCCGGGGTCCTCGCGGAGTCGGTGCACGAACTCCTCGAAGGTCTCCTCCGAGGAGTTGAAGTGGTCGGTGAAGGCGCCTTCGAGGACGTCGTGCACGGCGCGCAGGTCGGCCTCGTCGGGCATCCCGTCGCCCTGGCGGCCGACCGACCGGAAGCGGACGCCCCGGTCCTCCCACAGCTCCGGGTCGTCGACCAGCTCGGCCTCCTCGGCGCTCACCGGGCGGGTCATCTGCCACCAGGTGCGGACCTTCTCGAACCCGCGGTCGAGCAGCCACGCGTGCTGGCGCTCGTCGTCGGGGAAGGTGCCGGTGTCGATCTGCTGCACCTCGAGCCCGCGGGCGGCCCCGACGGCGCGCGCCTGGCTCTCGGCCCACTCGAAGAGGACCCGCGAGCTGCGCCGCGCCTCCACCTCCGGGAGGGTCCGGTCCACCACGTGCACCAGGAGCATGCGGCCCACGGAGCGGTCGTGGACGCTGGCCCAGGCGCGGATCAGGCCCGCGGTGTCGCGGATCACCAGGTTCTCCCGCATCGCCAGGCCGTGCGGGGAGACCTCCACCAGCACGTCCTGCTCGGTGGCGGCCGGCCAGCCGCGGCCGGCGCGCTCGTGCTCGCGCAGCAGCCAGGTCAGGCGGGCGACGTCGGCGGCGTCGGTGCCGTCGGGGGGCTCAGCGGTCCACCCCTCGGGGAGGCCGGGGTCGTCGGGCAGGGCGGTGTCTGGATCGCTCTCGAACCTGTTGTCGTCGGGGATCACCCTGCGATTCTTCCTCACCGCGTCGCCACGACGTGACAGTCCCCCACGTCCGGCGCCCGACACAGTGGGTCGGGGCCGATCGCGGGGGACCGTGGGAAGCGGTCAGGCGCGCTTGTAGGCGGCCTGGTTGGCGGCGGCCTGCCAGGCCTCCAGCTCGGCGCGCAGCGCGTCCAGCTCGGCCTCCAGCTCGGCGACCCGGACGACGGCCTCGGCCGCTCGGGTCTCGGAGTGCTCGAGCACCCCGCTGAGCTTGAGCCCCTCGAGCTCGGCCACGTCGGCCCGGCGGGCCTCGGTGTTCATCTTCAGCGTCGCGGTGGCCGCCCGCTCCAGCGCCTTGCCGAGCTCGCTCTCGAGCTGGCCGATGGTCTCCTCGCGCTGCGCGATGCGGGTCTGCATGTCGGCCGCGAAGGCCGCGCTCTCCGCGGTGCGGCGAGCGGTGATGTCGCGGTAGGCCTGCGCCTGCTGCGCCCTGTCCATTGCGGCGTCACGGCGCGTCTGCACGAGCTCGGAGTAGGTGATCCGGGTCGCGGCGGCGCCGAGGACGAGGGCGGAGAGGGCTCCGACGAGGACCAGCACGAACTGGCCAGTGGCGATCGCCCCGAACACGAGGGCGGCCGCGAGCAACAGCAGGCCGGAGGCGACGGTGACACGCGTGCTGCGCTGACGTCGGCGGGCGCTGGAACGAGCAGACGGGGAAGTCATGACCCTCAGGCTAGAGGTGAGGGTTCGCTTTGGGCACGCGACACGCGCGTTCGAGCAACTTGCCCGTGATCACGACGGCCGCGCCACCTGCCGCGGCGACCGCCGCGTGCCTGATCCGCTCGTCCGCCAGCTCGGCTGGCGACCCCAGCCAGGAGATGAGGTAGCCGGTGTAGATCCCGCCCACCAACGCGCCCACCAGGATGCAGGCCCGGGCCAGCACCAGGCGGTTGACCATCTGCCTCGGCACCAGCCGCTCGCGCCGCACGTGGACCGCGCGCCAGGTGATCAGGGCGACCGCCCCCAGGATGGCGGCCACGAAGAAGAGCAGGAGCCCCTGGGTCCAGGACAGGACGGGGGCCGTCCCGGAGACGCGCTCGGCCACCGGGTGCCAGAGCCACCCGAGGAAGAGCCCCAGCACGGTGGCGCCGGCCATCGGGCCGGGACCCAGCGGCCGCAGGTGTGCCGGCGAGACCCCGCCCGGCGCCTCGTCCCCCGACTCCGGGGAGTCGGGGTCCAGGTCGTCGGGGGGCTCGGGCGGCAGGGAGGTCATCTCACCAGGACGTGTCGACGGGCGGCGGGGCCGACCGGGCCGTCAGCTCATCTCGAGCGTCAGGTCGTCGCGCCGCCGCACGCCGGAGAGGTCGACCTTCTCCAACAGCTCGGCGATGGGACCGCTGTCGAGCAGCACCGCGTCGGGCTCGAGGTCGTGCCACGGCTTGAGCACGAAGCCCCGCTCGTGCGCCCGGGGGTGCGGGAGCCTGAGCAGGTCGTCGTCGGCGCGGCGGTCGCCCACCTGGACCAGGTCGACGTCGAGGGTGCGGGGGGCGTTGCGGACGTCGCTGCGCTCGCGGTCGAAGGCGTTCTCGACGGCCAGGGCACGCTCCATCAGCCGGTGGGCCGGGAGCGTGGTGTCGAGCAGCACGACGGCGTTGAGGTAGGTCTTGGAGCCCTCGGGCGCATCGACGGGCTCGGTCTCGTAGACGGGCGAGACGCTGGTGAGCCAGACGTCCGGGGTGTCCGCCAGCGCGTCCACCGCACCCTGCAGCGCCGTCATCCGCTCGCCGAGGTTGGATCCCAGCGCCACCACCACTCGGCGGATGGGGTGCATCTCCCCCGTCAGCGCATCCGTGTCGACGATGTGCGGGTTGGGCGTCTCGGTCACTGGTGGTTCCCCTTGTTCCTGGTGATGGTCAGCGTCACGTCCCGAAACGTGGCGTCGATGGGTGCGTCCGGTTTGTGCAACCGCACCCGCGCCCATTCAACACGGTCCTGCTGCAGGGCCACGTCGGCGAGGCGTTGGGCGAGGGTCTCGATCAGGTCGACGGGGTCGTTCTCCACGGCGTGCTTGACACGCTCCACGAGGCTTCCGTAGTCGACCGTCTCCTGCAAGTCGTCCGTGCGGGCTGCGGTCCTGGTGTCGAGGCCGAGGGTCAGGTCGACGACGAACTTCTGCCCCTCGCGGCGTTCGAAGTCGAAGACGCCGTGGTGCCCCCAGCACTCCAGCCCGGCGATCGTCAGCTCGTCGCTCATCCGGCTCCCCCCTCCAGTCGCTGCCACACCTTCAAGGCGTCGAGGGTCGCACGCACGTCGTGGACGCGCAGCCCCCAGACCCCACGTCGGGCCAGCAGCAGCGAGAGCGCGGATCCCGCGTGCTCGCGGCCCTCCAGCGGCCGTGGCGCCCCCTCGGCGTCGGCCAGCAGGGTGCCGAGGAACCGCTTGCGGGAGGGCCCGACCAGCAGCGGCAGCCCGAGGTCGGCGAGCTCGTCGAGACCGCGCAGCAGCTCCCAGTTCTGCTCCGAGGTCTTGGCGAAGCCGAGACCCGGGTCCAGGACGAGGCGCTCGTCGGGGAGCCCCGCGGCGCGGGCGGCCTCCAGCCGGGCGGCGAGCTCCTCCCGCACGCCGGCGACGACACCGTGCTCGTAGCGGGTGAAGGAGTCCATGTGGTCGGCGTGCGCCCGCCAGTGCATCGCGACGTAGGTGGCGTCGGAGTCGGCGACCACGCTGAGCATCCCCGGGTCGGCCAGGCCACCGCTGACGTCGTTGACGATCCTGGCCCCCGCCCCGATCGCGGCGGCGGCGACCTCCGCCCGCATGGTGTCGACCGAGACGACCGCACCGTCCGCGGCCAGGTCCTCGATCACCGGGACGACGCGGTCCAGCTCCTCGGCGACCAACGGGCGGGTGGCGCCCGGCCGGGTCGACTCCCCGCCGATGTCGAGGAGGTCCGCGCCCTCGGCGAGCAGCTCCCGGCCGCGGGCGACCGCGGAGTCCCGGTCGGCCCACCGGCCGCCGTCGGAGAAGGAGTCGGGGGTGACGTTGATGATGCCCATCACCAGCGGCCGGCCCGCGGGCTCCGGGCGGGTCACCTGGTGCCGGAGCGGATCAGGGCCATCGCCTCACTGCGGGTGGCCGCGTTGTGCATGATCCCGCGCACCGCGGAGGTGATGGTGCGGGCGCCGGCCTTGCGGACGCCGCGCATGGTCATGCAGAGGTGCTCGGCCTCGATCACCACGATCACGCCGCGGGCCTCGAGGATCTCGGTCATCGCGTCGGCGATCTGGGTGGTCAGCCGCTCCTGCACCTGCGGGCGCTTGGCGTAGACGTCGACCAGCCGGGCCAGCTTGGAGAGACCGGTGATCTTCCCGCTCTCGGCGGGGATGTAGCCGACGTGGGCGACCCCGGTGAAGGGCACCAGGTGGTGCTCGCACATCGACCACAGCTCGATGTCGCGGACCAGCACCATCTCGTCGTGGCCCAGGTCGAAGGTGGTCGTCAGCACGTCCTCGGGCTGCTGGCGCAGCCCCTGGGTCAGCTCGGCGTAGGCGCGGGCGACGCGGGCCGGGGTCTCGCGCAGGCCCTCGCGCTCCACGTCCTCCCCGAGGGCGGCGAGCAGCTCGCGCACCGCCGCCTCGGCACGGGCGTGGTCGAACTCCGGGACCTCCGAGGGATCCCGGTAGGCCACGCCGATCGGGTCGGTCATGCAGGCGCCCCCGGGGTCGGCGGCGTGCCGGTCGGCGGCACGTCGCCGTGCATGTCGCCGCCGCTGCCGGGCGGGGTCAGGATGACGCCGCCCTCGTCGACGCGGTCGCCGGCGACCGTCCCGTTGGCCTTCGCGCGGTCGCGGATCGCCTGCGGGATCTCCACCGGCGGGATGTCGGAGGGGGTCCGCGTCGGGGAGCCCGTCCACGCGGGGCGGCGCGGACGGAGCCGGAGCGCCTCGAAGATCCGGGCGATCTCGGCCTTGTCGAGGGTCTCCTTGTCCATCAGCTCCAGCACCAGCGCGTCGAGGACGTCGCGGTTCTCCACCAGGATGTCGAAGGCCTCCTGGTGGGCGGTGGCCAGCAGGTTCTTGGTCTCCTCGTCGACCGCCGCGGCGACCTCCTCGGAGTAGTTGCGCTGGTGCCCCATGTCGCGGCCCAGGAACGGCTCGCCCTGGGTCTCGCCCAGCTTGATGGCGCCCAGGCGCTCGGTCATGCCGTACTGGGTGACCATCGCGCGGGCCAGGTTGGTGGCCTTCTCGATGTCGTTGCCGGCGCCCGTCGTCGGGTCGTGGAAGACCATCTCCTCCGCGGCCCGGCCACCGAGCATGTAGGCCAGCTTGTCGAGCATCTCGCTGCGGGTGGTGGAGTACTTGTCCTCGTCGGGCAGCACCATCGTGTAGCCCAGGGCCCGTCCGCGCGGCAGGATCGTCACCTTGTGCACGGGGTCGGTGCCGGGGAGCGCCGCGGCCACCAGGGCGTGCCCGCCCTCGTGGTAGGCGGTGATGAGCTTCTCCTTCTCGCTCATCAGGCGGGTACGGCGCTGCGGCCCCGCGATCACCCGGTCGATGGCCTCGTCGAGGTTCTCGTCGGTGATGAGCTTGGCGTTGGTGCGGGCGGTGAGGAGCGCGGCCTCGTTGAGCACGTTGGCCAGGTCGGCGCCGGTGAAGCCGGGGGTGCGCCGCGCCACGCTGAGCAGGTCGACGTCGTCGGCCATCGGCTTGCCACGCGAGTGCACCTTGAGGATCTGGTGGCGGCCGTTGAGGTCGGGGGCGTCGACCTGGATCTGGCGGTCGAAGCGGCCCGGGCGCAGCAGTGCGGGGTCGAGGACGTCGGGGCGGTTGGTCGCGGCGATCAGGATCACGCCGCCGCGGACGTCGAAGCCGTCCATCTCGACCAGGAGCTGGTTGAGGGTCTGCTCGCGCTCGTCGTGACCGCCGCCCATGCCGGCGCCGCGGTGGCGGCCGACGGCGTCGATCTCGTCGATGAAGACGATCGCCGGGGCGTTCTCCTTCGCCTGCTCGAAGAGGTCGCGGACCCGGGAGGCGCCGACGCCGACGAACATCTCGACGAAGTCGGAGCCGGAGATCGAGTAGAAGGGGACGCCCGCCTCGCCGGCCACGGCACGCGCCAGCAGCGTCTTGCCGGTGCCGGGCGGGCCGTAGAGCAGGACGCCCTTGGGGATCTTGGCGCCGACGGCCTGGAACTTCGCCGGCTCCTGGAGGAACTCCTTGATCTCGCCGAGCTCCTCGATGGCCTCCTCGCAGCCGGCCACGTCGGTGAACGTCGTCTTCGGCATGTCCTTGGTGATCAGCTTGGCCTTGGACTTGGCGAACTGCATGACCCCGCGGCCACCGCCGCCCTGGGCCTGGTTCATCAGGAAGACGAAGAGGAGGACGATCAGCACGAAGGGGAGCAGCGTCAGCAGGATCGAGCCGAAGACGCTCGGCTTGGGCACCTCGGTGGTGTACTCGCTGATCGTGCCCTCGTCGACGCCCTTGGCCACCGCCTTCTCGATCTCGGCCTGGGTGCCGTTGAGCCAGAAGGCCACGACCTTGTCCGAGCCCTTGCGGGCGCCCTCGTCGAGGGTGGCGCGCATCTCCTGGTCGCCGTCGACGAACGTCATCTCGTCGACCTTGCCGTCGGCGATGTAGGCGTTCATCTCCGACGTGGTGATCTCGTCGTACCCGTCGTTGGGCGCGAAGAGCTGGATGGCCAGCAGGACACCGAGGGCGGCGATGACCATCCACAGCCAGGGACCCTTGAAAATGCGCTTCACAGGCTTCTTTCGCGATCAGGACGACGGACGGGTGTGAAGGAAGACGTTACCCGCCGAGTCCCAGCCGTCCCCACGGATGGTTCAGGAGTAGACGTGCGGAGCGAGGGTGCCGATGTCGCGCAGGTTGCGGTAGCGCTCGCGGTAGTCGAGGCCGTAGCCGACGACGAACTCGTTGGGGATGTCCCACCCGACGTACTTCGGCTCCACCGGCATCGACATCGCCTCGGGCTTGCGCAGCAGCGTCGCGATCTCGATCGAGGCGGGGTTGCGGGTGCTCAGGCTGTTGACCAGCCAGCTCAGGGTGAGACCGGTGTCGATGATCTCGTCGACGATCAGCACGTCGCGGCCGCTGATGTCGGTGTCGAGGTCCTTGAGGATGCGCACCACGCCGCTCGACTTGGTGCCGGCGCCGTAGGAGCTGATCGCCATCCAGTCCATCTCCACGTGCACGGGGAGGGCGCGAGCCAGGTCGGCCATCACCATCACCGCCCCGCGCAGCACCCCCACCATCAGGATCTCGCGCCCCTCGTAGTCGGCGGCGATCTGCTCCGCCATCTCGGCGAGCCGCTTCTGGATCGCCTCCTCGGTGAAGAGCACGTTGACCAGATCGTTCTCGACGTGGGTGGTCTCCATGACGAGAACCCTAACCCGGCCCGTCCGGCACGCCGGAGACCCGCTCGAAGTGCACCCGGTCGGCCCGGCGCACGGCGCGCACGTGGCCGGGCAGCTCGACCCACCGCTGGCCCCGCCACCGCGTCACCAGCTCCTCCAGCGCGAGCACGTGGGCGTGGAAGAGCTCACCGTCGCGCGCGCCGGCCCGCAGCGCGGCCAGCCGCAGCACCCGGCGGCGGACGGCGGAGGGGTGCGCGGCCAGCGCCGCGACCCCCAGGGCGCCGCCCTGGGCCGGGTCCGCCTGTGCCGGGGCCGCCTGTGCCAGCGCCGCCTCGGCCAGGTCGTCGAGCGCCTCCATGTCGGCGCGCAGCGACTCCGCGGTCCGCGCCAGGGTCTCCGCGACACCCGGCCCCAGCTCGCGCTCCAGGAGCGGGAGCACGTCGTGGCGCACCCGCGACCGCAGGAAGCGCGGATCGGCGTTGTGCGGGTCGGTCCAGAAGTCGAGCCCCTGGGCCGCGCAGGCGGCCTCGGTCTGGGCCCGCCTCAGGTCGAGCAGCGGACGGGCGTAGGTCGTGGCGTCCCGCTCGAAGACGCGGCGCATGCCGGCGATCGACCGGCCACCGCTCCCCCGGGTGAGCCCCAGCAGCACCGTCTCGGCCTGGTCGTCGAGGGTGTGGCCCAGCAGCACCGCCGTCGCGCCGCAGCGTGCGGCCACCTCGCCGAGCACGGCGTACCGCGCCTCGCGGGCCGCCGCCTCGGGCCCCTGGCCGAGCGCGCTCACCCGGACCCGGGCGCTGAAGGTCTCGGCGACGCCGAGGGCCTCCATCTGGGCCACCACCCGGGCGGCCTGCTCCTCGGAGCCCGCCTGGAGCCCGTGGTCGACCGTCACCCCGACCACCCGGGTCGGCCGGCGCCCGTCCCGCTCCCGCGCCTCGAAGACGCAGGCGGCGAGCAGGGCGAGCGAGTCGGCGCCGCCGCTGCAGGCGACGAGGACGACCTGCGGCGGCGCGGTGCCGGCGGCCAGGCCGGCGAGGGTGCGCCGGACCGCCACCCGGGTGGCGGCCACCGCCGGGTCAGGACCGGCCACGGCTCGCGGGCCTCAGCCGTGGACCCGGGCGACCCACGACCCGGGGTCGTGGATCTCGGCCTTGGTGGGAAGGTTGCCGGCCTCGGCCCAGACGGCGTTGAAGCCGTCCATCCCGACCTGGTCCACGACCGTGCGGACGAAGACGGCACCGTTGCGGTACTGCGCCATCTTGGCGTCGAGGCCCATCAGGCGGCGCAGCAGCTTGTCCAGGACTCCGACTCCGCCGCGTCGCTGGTCGAACCGACGCCGGATCGCGGCGACCGAGCCGATGACCTCGGGGCCGACGCCGTCCATCACCACGTCGGCGTGGCCCTCCAGCAACGACATCACCCCGGTCACCTGGTCGATCAGCTGCCGCTGCTCGGGCGTGCCGACCAGCTCCAGCAGGCTCCTGCCCTCCTTGCCGCGGACGAGCTCGGAGGCCTTGGCGAGGAGCTCGGTGGCCATGGCGTCGGGCTGGACCGAGCCCACCACCTGCTCCATCAGCGAGAAGAGGTGCTCGCGCATCCACGGCACCGCGGTGAACTGGACCCGGTGCGTCTCCTCGTGGAGGCAGACCCAGAGCCGGAAGTCGTGCGGGTCCGCGGCGAGCTCGCGCTCGACGTGGACGACGTTGGGGGCGACCAGCAGCAGCCGCCCCGCAGGTTCGTGGAACGGGTCGAACTGACCCAGCACCTTGCTGCCGAGGAAGCCGAGGAGCACCCCGACCTCGACCGCCGTGACCCGGGAGCCGACGGCCTGGGTGACGCCCCGGGGTGCGCCCTTCCGCTCGGCGAGGCGGTCGGCGAGCGGGTCGATGACGCGGGCGAAGCTGTCGGCGTTGGCCTGCACCCAACCGGCGCGGTCGACGACCAGGAGGGGGGCCGAGCCCGAGGCGGCCTCCAGGCCGGTGAACTCCGCGACCAGGCCGGTCGAGCGGTCGGCGCCCCGGCGCAGCTCGGCGACGGCGTCGGCCGCCTCCGCGGCGCTCACCTGCGGGCCGGGGCCGGCGGCGCGTGCCCCGATCCTCGCGGCGAGCTCCCAGTCCACCATGCCCTGTGACGTCATGGGGCGACCCTAGCCGCCGCCCCCCGACGGGGCCGGTGCCTGCGGGAGGCCGCAGGAGCAGGCGGCGAGCGAGGCGGCCACGGCGTCGAGGGCCTCCCGGGCGTCGAGGCTCCGGTCGGCGGGCACCCGGTCGGCGGCGAGCACGAAGGCCATCACGGCCCCCTCCTGGTCGGCGACCAGACCGGCCAGCGCGTGCACGCCGGTGAGGGTCCCGGTCTTGGCACGGACCCGCCCCGGGCCCTCGGGCGCGCCCTCGCCGAAGCGCAGCGCCAGCGACCCGCTGAAGCCCGCCACCGGGAGGCCCTCGACCACGGCGCGGAGCCGGGGGTGGGCCGGGGAGGCGGCCAGGCGCACCACCTCCAGCAGGGTGCGCGCGGAGATCCGGTTGTCCCGGGAGAGACCGGAGCCGTCGTGGACCTCGTCGCCGGAGACGTCGAGACCCAGGCCGGCGAGCGACTGCACGGTCCCGGCCGCGCCCGCCTCGAAGCTGCCGACCCCGGAGGTGGCGAGTCCGACGTGGTGGGCGAGGACCTCGGCGGTCTCGTTGTCGCTGACGTCGATCATCCGCGCGACCAGCCGGTCCAGGGGGGCGGACTCCACCGCGGCCAGCTCGGCGACTCCCGGCGGGGCGACGGCAGGGCGGGGGCGGCCGACCACCCGGACCCCGGCGTCGCGCAGCGCGTCGGCGAAACGGGCGGCGGCCTCGCCGGCCGGGTCCTCCACCCGGCCCCAGCCGGAGTCGTCGCGACCCTGGTCGACCCAGAGGGGGACGATCGGCGAGACGATGCCGTCGCGGACGTAGTCGGGCCGCCAGTGCGCGCTCTCCTGGGGCCCGGTGAAGAGACTGGTGTCGTAGCGCAGGCGCACCGTGGGGGCGCCGCCGTCCGGGGAAGGCTCGGCCAGGAGCGCCTCCGCGGTCAGCCGGGCCAGCGTGACGACGTCGGCCCCGGAGTCGTCGGGCTCGGAGTCGTCGGGCTCGGTGGGCTCGGCGGCGAGCAGCGGGTCACCCCCGCCCACGAGCACCACCTGTCCCGGGCGGGCGCCCTCGAGGACGCGGGTCCGGAAGCGGGTCTCGGGTGGCATCACCGTGAGGGCGGCGACACCGGTGAGCAGCTTGGTGGTCGAGGCGGGCAGCACCCGTCCGCGCCCTCGGGTGAGGACCGGCTCACCCCCCGCCAGATCGGCCACCGCGGCCACCACGTGGTCGCCCAACGCGTCGTCGCGCAGTCCGTTGCCCACCGCCTCGCGCACCGCGGCGGGGTCGAGGGGCCCGGGCGTCGCGGGCTCGGCCACCGGCATCGGCGCCGCCGGGGCGGGCAGCGCCAGAGCCGGGCCGGGTGCGGGGCCCTGCCCCGGCTCGCTCCCCCACCCCAGGTAGGTCGGTCCCCAGCCCTGCTGCCCGGCCACGGCGGCAGTGCCGAGGAGGGCCAGGACCAGCAGCGTCGGCAGCCAGTGAGCGACCCGGCCGGGCCCACGTGGGCGCGCCGGAGAGGTGTGGCCTGCGTCACGTCGCGCCACGGCTGCGTCCTCCCAACTGTGTGTGAGCGCCCATTGTGCGCGACAATCACCCCCGTCACGTCCCGGGGACTCTTCTGGCGGTTGTCACCGCCCTGCAGGCGAAGCTGGTCGACGTGGACCACAACCGCTGACGTAGAGATGACGAGGTGAAAGCCGTGCTGGAGTTCGACGTGCTGGTCGAGATCCCCAAGGGTGAGCGCAACAAGTACGAGGTCGACCACCACTCCGGGCGGCTCCGTCTGGACCGGATGCTCTTCACCTCGACGGCCTACCCGGCCGACTACGGCTACATCGAGAACACCCTGGGCCAGGACGGCGACCCGCTGGACGCGCTCGTCATCCTCGGCGCCCCGACCTTCCCCGGCTGCCTGATCGCCTGCCGGGCGATCGGCATGTTCCGGATGACCGACGAGGCCGGCGGCGACGACAAGGTGCTCTGCGTGCCCACGCACGACCCCCGCATGGAGCACCTGCAGGACATCGGCGACGTGTCGAAGTTCGACCGGCTCGAGATCCAGCACTTCTTCGAGGTCTACAAGGACCTGGAGCCGGGCAAGTCGGTCGAGGGCGCCGAGTGGGTCGGCAAGGACGAGGCGATCGCCGAGGTGCACGCCTCCTTCGAGCGCTTCAAGACCGAGGGCCACGGCGACGACGTCGCCAACCTCGCCGACGACAGCCTGGGCGAGAAGAACTCCTGACACCGGCCCCCTCCGGGCCCTGAGCCGGGTGCGCAGCGCGGGACCTCCCGTGCCGCGCACCCGGTTCCGTCATCTCCGGGAGAGTGCCGCCTCGACGTCGAGCGCCCGCAGCTTCTCCGGGTTGCGCACCAGGTAGAGCGCGGTGACCCGCCCGTCCTC
Organism: Nocardioides sp. Z22_16; assembly: GCF_058134365.1. NCBI lineage: Bacteria > Bacillati > Actinomycetota > Actinomycetes > Propionibacteriales > Nocardioidaceae > Nocardioides > Nocardioides sp. Z22_16. The sequence continues at coordinate 2,660 of NZ_JBYTTI010000007.1, read as the reverse complement.
GACCAGCATGGTGGCGATCCCGTCGGCCACCCCGTCGAGGACGAACCGCATCGCCGGCGCGCCGTTGAGCCACATCGGCTCCAGCACGGCCGACTCCGGGCGGACGCCGGTGAGGAAGCGCAGCACCTTCTCCACCCCCACGATCGGGCGGAGCGCGGCGTGCACCCGCCCGCCGCCGTCGGTGGTGAGCACCACGTCCGGGGAGAGGACGTCGAGCAGCTGCTGGAGGTCACCGGTCTGCGTGGCGACCCGGAACCGCTCGATCACCTCCCGCGCCTGCTCGGGGTCGACCCGGGCCCGCGGCCGGCGCGCGGCCACGTGCTCGCGAGCCCGGTGGGCGAGCTGGCGCACCGCCGCGGAGCTGCGCCCCAGCGTCCGGGCGATCTCGTCGTGCGGCAGGTCGAAGACCTCGCGGAGCACGAAGACCGCCCGCTCGGCGGGGGGCAGGGTCTCCAGCACCAGCAGCATCGCCGTCGAGACGCCCTCGGCCAGCACCACGTCGTCGGCCACGTCGGGGGCGGTGAGCAGGGGCTCCGGCAGCCAGGGCCCGACGTACTCCTCGCGACGCCGCGACGCCGCGCGAAGCCGGTTGAGCGCCTGCCGGGCGGTGGTCCGCACCAGGTAGGCCCGCGGGTCGCGCACCTGGTCGTGGTCGACCTCTGCCCAGCGCAGCCACGTCTCCTGCAGCACGTCCTCGGCATCGGCGGCCGAGCCGAGCATCTCGTAGGCCACGGTGAAGAGCAGGGTGCGGTGGCGCACGAAGTCGTCGGCGGCACCCCCTGCCGCGTCCCTCGGCTCGGCGTCCTCCGGTCCGGTGTCGCTCACCCGGTCGAGGGTACGGCGAGCGGCAGCTCGCAGACGTCGGAGTAGCCCTGGCTCGCCAGCCCCATCGCCGAGTTGAACCGGGAGCGCTGGTTCTCCACGGCGACCATCATCGTCAGCTCCACCACCGCCGCGTGACCCAGCGCCCGGTCCAGACCGGCGACCAGCTCGTCGGTCACCGCCGGCGGGGTCGCCGTCATCGCCTCGGCGTAGGCCATCACGTCGCGCTCGAGCGCGGAGAAGACCCCGGACTCCCGCCACCGGGGCACCTCGCGGACCTTCGCCAGGTCGAGCCCCTCCTCGCGGGCCATGAAGTAGCCGAAGTCGAGGCACCAGGAGCAGCCGATGCTGCCCGCGGAGGCCATCACGGCGTAGGTCTTGAGGTGTGCGTCGAGCGCCGACCAGGACGCGACCTTGCGCTCGAAGCCGAAGACCGCCCTCGTCACCGCACGGTTGTGCCAGAGCACGTAGGCGTTGTCGGGCACCTTGCCCCACATCCGCCGGGCGAGGCGGGTCATGACCGCGCCGTAGGCGCCGTCGGGTCGGGCCTGGGGGATCCGGAACCTGCTGGACATCTCTGCTCCATCCGTCGAGCGCCCGGCCGGTGCCGGGCTGTCGACATGGAGACACCGCCCGGCCACGTTCTGTGACACCACGTGCGTGACAGCACTGATCCATCGCACTCACGACCGACCTACCTGCGTCGGGCGAACCTGACGTCGCCGTGGGGCAGGCGTTGGTGCAGGTAGCGGTCGTCGTGGACGAGGTGGTGGTGGTGCGAGCAGAGGAGGATCCCGTTGTCGAGGTCGGCGGTGCAGGCCAGGCGGCGGATCTCACCGGGGCTCACGGTCTCGCCGGTGGGCAGGGTGCCGTGTCCCACGCCGCGGGTGCGGGTGGCCAGGTCCACCGTGACGACCAGGGTCGTGGCGAGCCCACCGCGCAGGGGGAGGCGTGCGGGGTCGAGGCCTTCGAGGAGCGAGCAGAACGCCCGGCCCAGGCGCACGGGGTAGGGAAGGCCCTCGCCGGTCGCGTCCGCGGCTCGGAGCGGGCCGTCGGGAGCGGAGTCCAGCTCCTGCTGCTTGCGCGGGTTGGTGAAGGCCTCGAGGTGGGTGAGGAGCCGGCTCGCAACGGCGTCGGGGACGCGTGCCTTGACCAGGGTGGTGTCGTCGCCGAGCCGCTGGCTGGACAGGGTGGTCACGCGGCGCGCGTGCCGGTCCTGGTCGGCGAGCCTGCGGGCCTCGGCCTCCTCGGCCACGTGCGGGACCAGCACGTCGAGGATCGTGGCGGCGATCCTGGCCAGGTCCCGCGGGTCGAACTCGGCCGCCTTCTCGAGCAGGTGAGCCTCCGCCAGGGCCAGGAGCTCGACGACGCGAGCGGGGGTCATGGGCGGACCGACGGAGTCGTCGCCGACCAGGTCGCGCAGCGTCGCGGTCAGGTCGTCGAGCCCCCGGACGATCACCTGGGCCTGGCCGGGGTTGACCTCGCCCGCGGCCAGCGCTGCGCCGACCCGCTGCCACCGCACCTCGCAGGCGGCGGCGAGCTGCTGCTCACGTCGGGCGGTCGAGCGATCGCCCCTGGTCTGCCTGGCCAGCCAGGCGGCGACGTCCCGGTCGCCCTCCGCCTCGGCGACGTCGCCGGCGGACGCCATGACCCGCATCTTCAGGGCGGCGACCCGGCGACCGGTCAGCTCACGGTCCACACACGCATCATCGTGGGGTACTACGGCCGAAGACCCATCCGCTCCGGCCAACGCCAGCGACTGTGTGATGTCTCGGGACATTGGTGACAGTTCTGGGTCAGGACATCGGTGACGGTTCATGTCTCATGACTTGGGTGAC
>NZ_JBYTTI010000006.1:0-87905 GCF_058134365.1 Nocardioides sp. Z22_16 | reverse complement strand
GACAAACCACATCATGTTGACGGGGCATAACAAACTAATTCGTCGACTATGACACACTGTTGAGTTCTCAAGAATCAATCGCCCCCGCCCCTCGGCCTCTCGACCTCGGTAGCGGTGCTGCTTAAGCTTAGCAGATCGTTTCCCGCCGGAGTAATTCCGGCCTGTTCTCCGCTTTCAGCTGCTGGTAAAACTTAGCAGATCGTTTCCCGCCGGAGTAATTCCGGCTTGTTCTCCGCTTTCAGCTGCTGGTGAAACTTAGCAGATCGTTTCCCGCCGGAGCAATTCCGGCCTGTTCTCTGCATTCTCTCGACAATTCTGCCTGGGTCGGATCTCCAAGGCCGCTGTCGCGCGCTCTTGTCGACCTCTTCCGAGGTGTCTTGCGAGAGGTGGTTGTCGGGATCGGGAGCCCGGCCTGACCGGCCTTGCTCCCCGGCGTCACCGGGCAACGAGGTGAAACAGTAGGCGAACTCCCACGGCCTTGCAAATCAATCGGCTGTGACGGCGGGCACAATCGCGTTTGCCCAGGTCAGAGGCGCTTTTCAGCGCACTTCGACGCCGGCGACCTTCTTCTTGCCCCGTCGCAGCACCAGCCATGCGTCGCCCAGGAGGTGCTCCGGGCCGGGAACCAGCTCGGCGTCCTCGACCCGCACGTTGTTGAGGTAGACGCCGCCCTCGGCGATGGTGCGCCTGGCCTCGCCCCTGCTCTTGGTCAGCCCGGAGAGCACGAGCAGCTCCACCACGCTGGGCAGCTCGCCGCGCGACACCTGCACGCTGCCGGCCTCGCGGAGGGCGCTGCCCAGCGCGTCGCCGGAGAGGGTCGAGAGGTCGCCGCCCCCGAAGAGTGCCTGGGCGGCCGACTTGGCCGCCTCCGTCTCGGCGGCCCCGTGGACCAGGGTGGTGACGTGGTCGGCCAACGCCTTCTGCCCGGCGCGCAGGTAGGGCTGCTCCCGCGTCTGCTCCTCCAACGCCTCGATCTCCTCGCGGGAGAGGAAGGTGAAGATCCGCAGCAGCTCTCCGACCTTCTCGTCCTCGACGTTGAGCCAGAACTGGTGGAACGCGTACGGGGACATCATCGTGGGGTCGAGCCACAGGGCGCCGCCCTCGGTCTTGCCGTACTTGGTGCCGTCGGTCTTGGTGACCAACGGGGTGGCGAACGCGTGGGCGCGTCCCCCCTCGGCCCGCCGGATCAGCTCGACGCCGCCGGTGAGGTTGCCCCATTGGTCGGACCCGCCGAACTGGAGCACGACGCCGTACTCACGGTGCAGGTTGAGGAAGTCCATCGACTGGAGGAGGACGTAGCTGAACTCGGTGTAGCTGATCCCGGCCTCCAGCCGGGACCTCACCACGTCGCGCGCGAGCATCCGGTTCACCGGGAAGTGCTTGCCGATGTCACGGAGGAAGTCGATGGTGGAGAGCGACGCCGTCCAGTCGTAGTTGTTGACCATGGTCGCGGCGTTCGGTCCGTCGAAGTCGAGGAACGGCTCGATCTGTCCGCGCACCCGCTCGACCCACTGCTTCACCGTGTCGAGCGAGTTGAGGGTGCGCTCCCCCGACTCCTTGGGGTCGCCGATCATCCCGGTGGCGCCGCCGACCAGCGCGTACGGCGTGTGACCCGCCTGCTGGAGGCGGCGGGCGGTGAGGATCTGGACCAGGTTGCCCATGTGGAGGCTGGGCGCGGTGGGGTCGAAGCCGACGTAGAACCGGACGCTGCCCCGGGCCAGGACCTCGCGCAACGCGTCGAGATCCGTGGAGTGCGCGATGAGACCGCGCCACTCGAGGTCGTCCAGGATGTTGTCGGTCGGCACGAGGCTCCCTTTCTGGTCGTCCGACGTCGGCACGCCGGTGTACCCACCTTGCCAGACCTGCTCGGTGTTCGTGCCGCCACCTAGGGTGGTCCGGTGAGTGCGAGCAAGTACGTCAGGGAGCGAGAGATCGGCCGAGGCGGCATGGGGACCGTCTGGCTGGGTCGCGACACCGTTCTGGGGCGACCCGTGGCCATGAAGCGGGTGGGCGCCTCCCCCGGCGGCTCGGCGCCCGACCTTGAGCGCGCCGAACGGGAGGCACGGCTGGCCGCCGCGCTCAACCACCCCCACGTGGTCGCCGTCTTCGACCTCTTCGCCGAGGGCGACGAGCACTGGCTGGTGATGGAGCACGTCGAGGGGGACAGCCTCGCGGCCAGGATCCGGCGCGACGGTCCGCTCGACCGGGCGACCGCCGCGTCCGTCCTGCGGCAGGTGGCGGACGCCCTGGCCGCAGCCCACGCCCGAGGCATCGTCCACCGGGACGTGAAGCCGTCGAACATCCTGGTGACCCCGGACGGCCTCGCCAAGCTCACCGACTTCGGGATCGCCCGAGCCGAGGCGGACGCCTCCCTCACCCAGACCGGCCTGGTCACCGGCTCCCCCGCCTACCTCTCGCCCGAGGTGGCCTCCGGTGCTTCCGCCACACCGGCCAGCGACATGTGGGCCTTGGGAGCCACCGCCTTCCACACGCTGACCGGGCGTCCGCCCTACGACATCGGGGACAACGTCCTGGGAGCGCTCTACCAGATCGTGCACGAGGAGCCCCCGCGCCCGGAGGACGCCGGCTGGCTCACCCCGCTGCTGGAGCACACCATGACCTCCGACCCCGCGGAGCGCTGGACGGCCCCACAAGCCCGCGACTTCCTGCTCCGCGAACCGGCGGCACCCGAGGAGCCGACCGCCCCGGTGCCGGCGGCCGGCGGACGGCAGGCCGCCCCGGTCCCGGCCGAGCACACGGCCGCCTTTCCGCCGCTCGCCCGTCCCTCGCTCGCAGCCCGGGCGGCGGCCTTCGAAGGACTGCGCGAGCGGACCCGGACCGACACCTCTCCCCTGCTCTGGGCTGCCGGCGGCCTCGTCGTGCTCTTCCTCGTCGTGGGCGGCTTCTGGATGGGACTCCGCGACAGCCAGGTGGACGCGGCTCCGCCCACGGGGGGCGCCCCGAAGACCCCCGCGGACTCCCCGAGCCGGTCTCCCGAGCCCTCCCCACCCGCCTCGAGCGCACCTGCAGCCCCGGACCCGCGGGCGATGGAGGCCTTCGTGTCCGGCTACCTGGACACCGTCACCAGCGACCCTCGTGCCACCTGGCAGCAGCTGACGCCCCAGTTCCAGGAGGCGAGCGGGGGCTTCGGCCAGTACAACCGGTTCTGGCGGACCGTGGAGGACGCCGAGGTGGTCGAGGTCCTCGCGGACCCTGCGCAGCTCACGGTGAGCTACACGGTCGAGTACTCCCTCAAGAACGGCGGGCGGACCAGCGACTCGGTCACCCTGAGGCTCGAGCCGGACGGGGACGGGTTCCAGGTGGCGGGCGAGTCCTGACCTCACCCGCGGCGGTAGGGGTTCGCCGCGCACGCGGCGCGGTGGTCCGAGCGCCGTCACGCGGGGGCGCCGCTGAACGAACGCGTACCGGCCCTTCGCGCGTGTCGCCTCCACAGGTGGGTACGGAATCACTCCCCACCTAGGAGGCACCATGACCACAGGACAGTTCCCCGGTTCCCCGGGCTTCGACAGCGCGGGCGACCGTGATCATCCCGAGGCCGGAGCCAGTGAGTCGGGCTCCGGGCTCAAGGCACAGGCACAGAACGTGGCCGGCACCGCCGGCGAGCAGGGCAAGCAGGTCGCCGACACCGCGATGTCCGAGGCCGGCCAGGTGGCTGCGGAGGCGAAGAGCCAGTTCATGACGCTCTTCTCGGACGCCACCACGCAGATGGATGACCAGGCACGGACGCAGAAGGACCGCCTTGCCGAGACTCTGCGCACCTTCGGCGACGACCTGGGCTCGATGGCCGAGCAGGGCGGCGGCCTCGCCGCCGACGTCGCCCAGGAGGTGGCTCAGCGGGCACGCGACCTCTCGACGCGTCTGCAGGACAAGGAACCGCAGGACCTGCTGGAGGACGTGCGCGGCTTCGCCCGACGCAAGCCGGGCACCTTCCTCCTCGGCGCCCTCGTCGCCGGCGTCGCTGCGGGCCGGATGGCCCGCGGAGCCAAGGCGGCCAAGGACGGCACCGGGACGAGCACCGGGTCGAGCACCGGCGGCGCGCCGGCGCCCACGACCTCACCCGACCCCGCCTTCGGCACCACCGTCCCGGCCTACTCCAGTGGCACGCCCACCGGAGTCGCCGGCTCCACGACCGGCACGGCACCAGGCGCCGACGCGCCGACGTACGGCTCCCCCGGGGTCGCGGCACCTCCCGGCTCCGGTGAGACGCTCGGGCAGCCCACCACGGCGCCGCCCGCCGCCTCTCCGGGGCCCGTGCCCGACTCCGACTTCGGCGGTCCGGGAGCCCGGCCATGACTCAGCCCGACCTGCCGGCCGCGACGCCGACCCCGGCGCCTCCGCCCGCGGGGGCGCCCGGGCCCGGGGAGGGCACCAGATCCCTGGGCGACATCGTCGGTGACATCAGCCGGGACCTGAGCGCGCTGGTGCGGCAGGAGATGGACCTGGCGCGCACCGAGCTGAAGCAGGAGGTCACCAAGCTCGGCAAGGGTGCGGGGATGCTCGGCGGAGCCGGCGTCGCCGGTCTCCTGACGCTGATCTTCCTCTCCCTCGCACTCGTGCACCTGCTCGACAACTGGATGCCGGCGGAGCTGGCGGCGTTGATCGTGGGCCTCGTCTGGGCCGCCGTCACCGCCGCGCTCGCCCTGCGCGGCAAGCAGGAGATCAAGGAAGCCAATCCGGACCTGCCCAACACGCAGGCGAGTCTCAAGGAGGACGTCCAATGGGCGAAGGAACAGAAGAGCTGAGTGTCAAGGAAGCCGAGATCGAGCGCACCCGGGTCGCGTTGTCACGCGATCTGGACGAGCTCGGCGACAAGGTGAGTCCCCAGCGCGTGGTGGAGCGCCGCACCGAGGCCGTCAAGGGCCGGATCGGCTCCCTGCGGGACAGGGTGATGGGGTCCGCTCCGAGCTTCGGGGGCGGGAGCTCCGGCGGCTCGATGGCAGGGACGATGAGCGACTCGATGAGCAGCGCCCGTGAGTCGGTCGCCGGGACCGCGCAGGGGACGGTGAGCTCGGTGCAGTCGAGGACCACCGGCAACCCGCTGGCCGCAGGCCTGATGGCCTTCGGTGCCGGGATGGTGATCTCAGCGCTCATCCCCGCGAGCGAGAAGGAGGCTCAGCTCGCCCAGCAGGCCACCGACATGGCGAAGGAGCACGGTCAGCCCCTCATGGACGAGGCCAGATCGGTGGGTCAGGAGGTCGGACAGAACCTCAAGGAGTCGGCCCAGCAGGCCGCCGAGGAGGTCAGGTCGACGGCCCAGGGGTCGGTCGAGCACGTCAAGGAGCAGGGTCAGTCCTCGGCGCAGGCGGTCAAGGACGAGGCTCCCGGGAGCTGACGCGCCCAGCCACGGCAGCCCATGCGCGAAGCATGGGCTGCCGCCCGGCTCAGGGGGTGATGATCAGATCGGTGTTGTGGCTCGGGGCGTCGGGGTCACCCAGGGCCTCGGCCAGCGTGATCTCACGGGTCCCACCACTGCGGTGGTCGATCTCCTCGATCCGGCCCCACGTCTCCAGCTCCGCCCAGAGGTCCGCCGGGTCGGTCCCGGCCGCGCGCAGACCGCGGGGGAAGAACTCGATCACCACGGTGGGGCCCAGCTCCCGCAACCGGGAGGCGCCTCGCAGGACCTGAAGCTCCCAGCCCTGCACGTCGATCTTCAGCAGGTCGAGCCGCGCGAGCGGGGGCAGGGCGTCGTTGAGGGTCACCACCTCGACCGTCGAGGCACCCGCGGTGTGGAGCTCCGCGTCGAGGGCCAAGGCGTGGTTGCCCCAGTTGTCGGCGTCCCGGAAGAGACTCAAGGACCCGGGGGCGTCCCCGCAGGCGGCGCGGCGCACCTGCACCTGAGTCCACTCGTTGGACTCCACCGTCCTCGAGAGCAGGGAGTAGTTGACGGGATCCGGCTCGAACGAGAAGACGCGCCCGCCGGCGCCGACGGCCGTGGCCATGTGCCCGGTGACCCAGCCGATGTTCGCGCCGACGTCGACCGCGACCCCACCGGGGGCCAGCCGGCTGGTGATGAGCCGGGTCTCGACGGGCTGCCACTCCCCGGTCGCGATCAGCGCGCGGGCCACCGCCCGGTCGCCGGGGTTGACCCACATCGGCCACCCGGCGTTGGTCTCGATCCGCTGCTCATCACCCGGCATCACGGCGCCGTCGAGGCGACGAACCACCCGGCGCAGTGCCCCGAAACGACTCAGCGTGGGACCCAGCGGCGCGAGGGTGTGGCGGAGCCGTGCATAGGCATGCGCGGTGACGGGGAGCGACATGGCCTGTTTCTAGCACAGGCAGGCAGTGTCGCTCATCACTTTCGCCACCTCGGACGCGGTGTCTGGTGGGGCGGGTGGGGCTCGAACCCACGACCCAAGGATTATGAGTCCTCTGCTCTGACCGGCTGAGCTACCGCCCCTCGTGCGCGGCAGAGCCTATCCTCGAACGATGGAGCGTCCTGAGCTGAGCCCCTTGAACGAGGACTGGGACCGCATGCTGTGCGTGGTGGCACATCCTGACGACCTGGAGTTCGGCGCCGCCGCTGCGGTGGCCCGCTGGACCGGCCAGGGGAAACGGGTCGTCTACTGCATGGTCACCAGCGGGGAGGCCGGCATCGACTCCCTCCCACCGGAGCAGTGCCAGGCGGTGCGGGAGGCCGAGCAGGTGGAGTCCGCCCGCCTCGTGGGCGTGGAGACCGTCGACTTCCTGGGGCTGCCGGACGGAGTCCTCGAGTACGGCGTGGGCCTGCGGCGGGAGATCGCGGCGGCGGTCCGACGGCATCGTCCCGAGATCGTGCTCACCGGCAACTTCCGCGAGACCTGGGGTGGCCGCAACCTCAACCAGGCCGACCACATCGCCACCGGGCGAGCGGTGCTCGACGCCGTGCGGGACGCTGGCAACCGCTGGGTCTTCCCCGAGCAGGTGTCCGGGGGACTTCAACCGTGGGGCGGCGTCCGGGAGGTCTGGGCCTTCGGGTCGCCCCAGGCCACCCACGCGGTCGACACCACCTCGACCTTCGACGCCGGCGTCGCCTCGCTGGAGGCGCACGCGGCGTACATCGAGGGCCTCGGGTGGGCGGACTGGGACGCCCGGGAATTCCTCGAGGGGATGGCCCGCGCCACCGGCCAGTCACTGGGGGTCACGTACGCCGCCCCCTTCGAGGTCTTCCCGATGGGCTGGGGCGACTGAGCCGGACACGACCAGCTCAGGGCGGCGCCAGGAGCTCGGCGGCGACCCACTCCTCGACCAGGGACCACCGCTGCGGCCGCAGCTCGGCCACGTAGACGACCCTCCCCTCCCAGCGGCCACGCTCGACCTGCCGCCACTCCAGGAGGAGGCCGGGGCGTGGCTGGGGACCGTCCACCGGCACCGTCACCCAGCAGTGCCGCGCCGGGGAGCCCGCCGCGGGCGCCGCCTCCCCGGCCCGCACCCGGTCGCGCAGCGGGATGCCGCTGCCCGTTCCGTATCCACCGCGCGCCATGTCTTATTAGAACATGTGTTCGAACGAGGTGCGCCGTCGGCCGCTACTCGTCCCCGCGGAGGGTGAAGGAGCGGAGGCGGTCGCCGGCGAACCAGACGGAGCCGAGGGCCACCACCGCGGCCGCGCCGAGGGCGTAGGGGAGACCGACCTCCGGGGACCAGAGGCCGCTGCTGATGGAGTGGGCGACGTCGCGTCCCCACGCGCCGAGCGAGACCCACCGGATCCCGGTGAAGAGGTTGCCCAGCAGGCCCTCCCACAGCAGCACGACCAGCAGGCCGACGACGACCGCGTGCCTGGTGAGCGCCGCCAGTCCGAGGAAGAGACCCGTGTAGGCGGTGGCCGCGACGGCCCCGCCGACCCCCCAGGCGACTGCGAGCCGGGGGTCGGAGGTGTCGAGTACCAGGCTGCACAGCATCAGGGGAAGAGCCCCGAGGGCGAGGGCACCCGCCCAGGCCACCACGAACTTGCTGAACGCCACCACGTGGCGGTTGACCGGCTTGGCCAACAGGTAGACCAGCGAACCGTCGTCCATCTCCGGGCCGAGCACCGCCGTCGCAGCCAGGAGTGCGATCAGCGGCAGTGCCAGCGTGTAGCCGAGGTTGAGAACCGCCTCGTGCCCCACCCCCTCGCTCGTCAGCAGCCTGATCACGGCGGAGAGGACCAGCAGCACTGCCGGGACGGCCAGGAGGACGACCCCGCGGCGCCGCCCGAGGAGCGCGTGCACCGAGAGACGGGCGATGGTGCGGTTCACGGGCGGCCCCCCACCAGGTAGGCGAAGACGCTCTCGAGCGAGTCGTCGGTGGGCGCCAGCTCGCGGATGCGCACGTCGCGCTCCCGCGCCAGGACGGGCAGCCGGACGGCGAACGTCCCGAAGTCGGAGACCGCGACGTCGAGCCCACCCCGCGGACGCATCGAGACGGCCACCACCGAGTCCTCCGCGATCAGGGCGCTGGCCAGCGCCCGGTCCTGGTCGCTGACCACGACGTAGCGGACCGGGCGGTCGGTCATCAGGCGGCGGATCTGGCCGAAGTCGCCGGACGCGGCGTGCCGCCCGGAGACGACGACCTCGATCTGGCGTGCCACCTGCTCCACCTCCTCCAGGATGTGGGAGCTGAAGAGCACGGTGCGCCCTTCCTCCCCCATCCGGCGCAGCAGCGTCATCAGGTGCATGCGCTGCCGGGGATCCACCCCGTTGAACGGCTCGTCCAGGAGGAGCACGGCCGGGTCGTGCACCAGGGCCGAGGCGAGCTTGACCCGCTGCCGCATGCCCTTGGAGTAGGTGTCCACGCGACGGGAGGCCGGCTCCACCATCTCGACGGTCGCCAGGGCCCGCTCGGTGGCGGCGCCCGGGTCGGCGAGAGCGTGCAGCTCGGCGTTGGCGCGGACGAACTGGCGTCCGGTGAGGTAGCCGAAGCTCAGCTCGCGCTCGGGGACCAGCCCCAGGTTCCGGTAGACGTCGGTGTTGCGCCAGATGGGGTCGCCGTCCAGGCTCACCTGCCCGGCCGACGGGGAGAGGAAGCCGGCCATCATCGCGATCAAGGTGGTCTTCCCGGCACCGTTGGGGCCGAGGAGACCGGTGATCCCGGGCCCGATCGACATCGTGACGCCGTTGACCGCGACGACGTTGCCGAACCAGCGCGAGACCCCCTCCAGGGTGATCGTGCTCATGAACCCGCCACCTTCCGGTACCGGGCGACGAGCGCAGCCAGCAGGGCGATCGAGGACCCGCCGAGCACCACGACATAGAGCACCTCCATGGCGGTGCTGCCCGGAGGGGTCACTCCCCCGCCCTCCACCCAGGCGTTGAGGAGGCCGCGGTAGAGCGAGTACGGCGAGAGGAGTCCCGCCACCTCTCCCACCCGGTCCGCGCCCTCGACCGACGCGACGCCCTGGACCGCGCTGACCAGACCGTTGCCGACCAGCAACACCGCGATCGTGCCGACGACCGCGAAGCCCCGTCGGGTCGAGCAGGCTGCGATCAGCGAGGAGACCGTGGTCAGCGAGAGCGCCAGGAGCAGAGCCAGGATCACCGCCAGCCCGGCGTCCCTCGTCTGGTCCACGAAGTCGAGCTCGCCCAGCAGCGCCACGACGTAGAGCACGAGGACGGGCAGCAGGAGGAAGATCAGGGTCGCGGCCAGCATCGAGCCGGCGCGGGCCAGCGCATAGGTGCTCGCCCGGAGCGGCCGTGCCAGGTAGAGGGTGATGCTGCCGTGCCGCAGGTCGCGGGAGAAGAGGACCGGTGCCTGAGCCGCCACGAAGATGCCGAGCAGCACCTGGGTGGTGGACGCGTAGGCGGCGTAGCCGATCGGCAGCTCCTCGAGCCCGACGAAGACCAGGATCCCCGCCACCACCACCGCGGGCAGCAGGTTGAGCGCGAGGAGCACGAACGGCAGCACCTTGGAGCGCCCGGAGCGCCCGATGCCGAAGGCGTTGCGCAGCCCCGTCACGACCAGCGCCCTGGCGATCGCCCCCTCGCCCAGGCGTGGCCCCCGGTAGGGGCGGTAGCCGAGGTCGTGGATCACCCCGCGGGTCTCCCCCGTCCCGCCCGTCACGACGCCACACCCCTCGTGGCGAAGACGTCCTCGATCCGGTGGTGGTCGGCCTGCACCCGGACCAGCCCGACCCCCAGGTCGCACGCCACGTCGCGCACGAGGTCGTGGAGCTCCGGACGCCCGGGGGGCGCCTCGATCACCAGCAGCTGTCCCCGGGGGCGGACCACCAGCCCGTGGGAGGCCAACGCCTCCCCCATCCGACGCTGCGCGTCGTCGCCGAGGACCTCGACGAGCAGCGACCCGGTCGCGTCCAGGAAGTCACCGGTCCTCGACGCCCTCAGGAGCCGCCCCCCGTCGAGGACCACCACGTGGTCGCTGACCCGCTCCAGCTCCCCCAGCAGGTGGGAGGTGACCAGCACGGCGATGCCGAAGTCCTTGCCGATCCGCTCGACGAGGCCGAGCATCTCGTCGCGGGCGGCGGGGTCGAGGCCGTTGGTCGGCTCGTCGAGCAGGACCAGCCGGGGGTCGTGGACCAAGGCCTGGGCCAGCTTCGCCTTCTGCTTCATCCCGGTGGAGTAGCCGCCCATCGGGCGGTAGCGCTCCTCAGCGAGCCCGACGTGGCGCAGCACCTCGGCGGCGCGCTCGCGGGCCGCGACCCTGGGCAGACCCGACATCATCGCCAGGTGGACCACGAAGTCGCTCGCACTGACGTCGGGTGGCAGGCAGTCGTGCTCCGGCAGGTAGCCCACGGCAGCGCGGATCTCACGCCCCTCGGTCGTGATGTCGTGGCCGAGGACCCACCCCCGCCCCGAGGTCGGCGACGCCAGACCCAGCAGGATCTTGATCAGGGTCGACTTCCCGGCGCCGTTGGCGCCGACGAGGCCGGTGACCCCGGACCCGATCTCGACCGAGAGCGACTCCAGCGCCCGCACCGCCCCATAGTGCTTGGTCAGCCCGTCGACGCGGACCGTCGCAGCGCCCTCGTCGACCTGCTCCGGGGACTGGGTCACTGGTCCTCGGTCCGCCCGGACGAAGGCGGATAGGGCGGAGCGACACGAGCCCCCGGCCCGGACTCACCGGGCGGGACCCCGGGCTGGTTCAGCGGGTCGGGGTCGGGCGCCTTGCCGTACGGCGTCTGGGCGTAGGGCTCCTGGTACGGCGCCTGGCCGTACGGCGCCTGGCCGTACGGCGCTTGGCCGTACGGAAGGGGGACGGCCTTGGACCGCGCCGTCGTCCGCTGGCGCTCGAGGTCGCTGCTGCGGATCGTGTCGACGATGATCGGGGCCAGGCGGGAGTCGAGGGTCATGTGCTCGTAGGCGTCGTGCCGGATCTGCTCCACGAGCACGTCGAGCCGCCGGGCCTCGTGGAGAGCGAGGTGGGTGGAGGCCTTCTCCTTGCGCCCGCGGGCGAACCAGCCGACCGCGATCCCGATCAGGAAGGGCGGGCCGAGGAGGAAGAGCGCCACGAAACCAAGGGCAGCCAGTCCGTCCATCGTCTCTCCCTCGTCGTCGCCGCGTGGTGACGCGAGCCTACTGCGACGTGGTCAACGCCCGACGCGCACCACCATCCGCACGGTGTCCACCGCCGTCGGCGCCCCCCGCCAGACGGTCTCGAGGCTGACGGTGCGGGTGGCCCCGGGGCGCGCGCCCGACCGGACCGCCACCACTGCCCGGAGGCGGACGGCACGTCCCGGACCCACGCGCACCCGCCAGCCGCGCGAGGAGCGGATCCGCTTGGTCACCTCGGTGCTCCCCTGGAACCACCGGACCCCGACCCCGTGCCGGGCCCGCTGTCCCCGCAGGTGGTAGGTGCTCGCCACCTTCTCCCGGTTGGCGACCCGGACGTCGACCGTACGGCGCTCCCCGCGCCCCACCGTGGTGCGGACGGTCTGCTTGTGCCCGGTGGCGTCCTGCACACCCGCCCCGACATACCTGCCACGCTGGCCGACCCGGAGCTGGGCGTCCGGACGCTGGTCGCTGGCGCCCAGGGCCAGCGTGAGCCGCTGGGGGTGACCCAGCCGGGCGCCCGAGGAGGCGCGCAGCGCCAGGTGCACCTTCTCGTCTCCCTCCGGCGTCGCGTCGTCGAGGACGGTCAGCGGGATCGTCTTGAGCGTCTCCCCCGCCTCGAACCGCAACGTGCCGTCGGTGAGGCGATAGTCCTTGTCGCGGGTGGCGGATCCCCCGACCACGGCGTACTCGACCGTGACGGGACCGGCATCACCCTGGACGCGGACCGGCACCTCCTCCACGTGCTCGGTCTCGGTCACTGTCCCCGCGGCCCGGTCGAAGGCGACCTCGGGGGCGCTCAACCAGGCGATCCTCTCGGAGAGCCATCGGCGGAGGAAGTCGACCTCACCCTGGAGGTCCTCGGCGTGTACCGCTCCCGGGATGGCGGCACCGGTCGTGTGCCACAGCGACCAGTCGGCCACCGCCGAGGGCCGCACGACCTCGGCGGCCGCGGGAACCTGGGAGACGAGCTCCTCGACCACGGGACGCAGCTCGAGGATCCGGGCCTTGACCTGGCGGGAGAACGCCGGGTCCTCCATCAACCGCGCGATCCAGTGCCGGCCCCGACGGGTGTGCCAGCCCTGGGGGGTCGTGGCGCCGTTCCACCTGGTGCCCGCGCTCTGGTCGAAGTCCCACAGCGGGCCGAGCCCGACGAGACCGCCCGGCGTCCACGTCACGTAGACGCTGGAGTGGAAGTTGGAGTCCTGGTTGCGGAAGAGCTCCTCCACCACGTACCAGTCGACGAAGGAGGCGACGTCGACCAGCGGCGCGTAGCCGCGCACCGGGTCCGCGAAGTCGTCGCCGTAGAGGACGTCCTCGAAGGCGTTGACCGCCTTCTTCACCGCTCGGCTGGCGCGCCGGTCGAGCTCGTCGGGGTCCTTGAAGGAGATCGGGGTGCGGCGACGCGTCCGGAAGCCGGGGTCGCCGCTGGCTCGGAACCTCTGGTCCACCTCGAGGAGGTGCCCGCCCTCGGGCAGGGCCACCCGCGCGGGCGACTGCTCGACCTGGTCGGTGAGGAGGTAGAGACCCTGGGGGCGGCCGTTGAGGACCACGTCGACGAACCTGGTGTCAGGGGTCCAGGCCAGCCTGGTGCGTCGGCCGAGCTGGAAGGCCAGGTGGTTGCGGAGCGCGCTCCGGTCCGCGTAGTCGGCGAGGAGCACCCACTCGTCGTGGGCCGGCATGCCGAGCAGGCTCGCGGGCGCGGAGAGCTTGACCTTGTAGGGCTTCTTGTCCCACTTCCAGGTCGAGTTGCCCCGCCCCTTGATCTCCACGTCGTACGAGGCGCCCGCCAGCTGCAGGGCGCCCTCGACGTAGTCGTCCTTGCTGACCACCGGCACGCCGCCGCGGGTGTCGATGACGAGGGTCTGCGGCGGGGCGGGCACGGCCCACGTCGCGTCCGGGGCAGCCACGGGACGCGGACCCCCTCCGCCGCCGGGAGACGCTGCTGCCCCCGCCGGCACCCCCAACGCGAGGACCATGAAGGCCCCGACCACACGGCGTAGCGGTCCCGCTCCCTGACTCAGCATGTCGCCCTCCCCTGAGCCCGCCCCGGTCGGGGGCAGGCGGCCAGGCACACACTGCACCCGCGTCTCGACGCGCGCAAGTGCCTCGTGCGCCGCACGCGCCTCCGCCTCGCAGGCCACCGCGCAGGCGTCCCGGCGGCGTCCCGTTCCCAAGCGTGACCCAGGCACTAACCAAGCAAACGGCTGGTTGACATGGTGTGACGTGCGTCATACCGTCGCTGGACCCTCGCACCCCCTCGCACCCCGCTGCACCGAGAAAGAGGCACACCATGGCGCAGAACCCCCTGGACGTCGTCAACGAGCTCCTGGCGGCCGTCCACGCGGACGACCAGGACCGTATCGGGCAGGTCTTCCACCCCGAGCTGGCCATCAAGGAACCGGAGAACCTCCCGTACCCGGGGACCTACCACGGGGTGGAGGGCTTCCACGCGATCAAGGCCAAGATCGGCGAGCTCGCCGAGCTGGGGATCGAGGACTGGGAGCCCGTGCAGGCCGGTGACCGCGTGCTGGTGACGATGACGGGAGTGTTCACCTCGAAGCGGTCCGGTCGCACGGTGCGCATGCCCATGGTGGAGATCTACTCGGTCAAGGACGATCGCATCAGCGAGATCGACGTGTTCTACAAGGACACCGCCAAGATGTCCGTCCTGCTCTCCGAGCTCTCCTGAGCCGCTCCATGACCACCCACCCCCGCCAGCTGTGGCGGATGATGGAGCCCTACCACCAGCTCTCCTACCGCTCTGCCGAGGGCGTCGAGCAGATGAGCGCGCTCGGCCTCGACCGGCCGGACCTCCAGTACTTCGGTGCCAGGCTGTGCGCCCTCGGACCGGTCTCCGCCGAGGTCGCGGCCGCCCTGACCTTCGGGTTCGCACCGGAGTACGTCGCCCGGGCGGTCCCCGAGGTGTGGCGACGCGCGGACCCTGCCGACATCCTGTCCGCGCGGCTGGCCGCGGCCGACGCCACGCTCCGTCGCGTGCTGGGCGACCGACTAGAGGAGACGGGCCGGGTGGCCGAGCCGGCGATGCGGGCGGCACAAGCCTGCGACCTGGGCGGGCACCCCATGGCCGCCGGGCACCTGGCCGTGCCGTGGCCCGAGGAACCGCACATGCAGCTCTGGCTCGCCACCACGATCCTGCGTGAGCACCGGGGGGACTCACACTGGGCGGCCACCACCGCGGCCGGCCTCGACCCGGTGGAGTGCCACGTCCTGGCCTGCGCCGATGGCTACATGCCGGCGGAGATGCTCCACCGCCACACCGGATGGGACGACGCGACCTGGCGGGCGGCGACCGACCGGCTCGTCGCCCGGGGCATGGTCGTCGACAACGACCACGCGACGGCCGAGGGCACCGAGCTCAAGGCCACCCTGGAGCGGACCACCGACCGACTCGCCGCCGCACCGCTGAGCGTGCTGAGCGAGCAGGAGCGGGTCCTGATCCACACCACCATGGCACCGTTCGCGCGCATGATCCTGGACGCCGGCGAGGCGCAGCCGTGGAAGCTGCGCGAGCAGCTGTGGCGAGAGCCGGAGCCCGCCTGAGCACGAAGAGATCGGGGCACGGAGAAGGGCCCCCGACCTGCATCCGCAGGTCGAGGGCCCTTCGTCGGCTCCCCCGGTTGGACTCGAACCAACAACCCTCCGATTAACAGTCGAATGCTCTGCCAGTTGAGCTACAGGGGATCGGCCGCTCTGCGAGCGGCGCCTGAGAAGACTAGCAAGGAGAGCCGGGCCGGGCGAATCCGACCCCCGCACCGCTCAGTCCAGCCCGACCTCGGCCTGGAGTCGAGCCAGGGTGTCCTGGGCGGCCCTCCTGACCTCCGGGGCGTCGGGGTCGATCCCCTCGTCGAACTCGTAGACCCACTGGAGCGGCTCCTGCCCCCCGGGAGCCCGCCGGGCGATCACCCGGACCCCGCGTCGCCCCGCCACCGGGACGTGCCGCTGCAGCACGACGCTGGCCGTGACCCGCTCGCGCACGAGCTCGACCAGCAGCTGCGGCTCGGTCAGGGAGAGCTCGTGGGAGGCGCGGGGCTCTCCCCACGACCCCACCTCGGTGAGCCGGAAGGTGGCGGACTCCCCGTCCCAGTCGGCCGTCTCGACCTGCTCCCACGGGACCCGGCGCGCACGACCCGGCGACTCGGCGTCGGTGAGGTAGAACGCGTCCCGGGTGCCGGCGAGCACCCGTCCGTCGGCGGCCACGCACCAGGCCAGCACCTTCTCGCCGGGAGCGACGGGGAGCTCGGCCGGGGGCTTGCGGCGGCGCAGGGAGAACTTCGTCGGGAGCTTCACGGGCTCAGGCTCCCACGGCCTTGTCGCGCAGCTCGCGACGGTGCTGCTCCAGGGCCACCAGCTCGCCGAACATCCGGTTGTACTCCGTGGCGTGCTCGACGGGGTTGGTCCGCTGCAGCCGGGACTTGAGGTCGGCGATCCGACGCATGGCGGTCAGCTCCCGCAGCCGGTAGACGTGGGCATTCACGTAGGACTCCCCCGGCTCGCCCGCCGAGCGGACGGGCTCGACGCCGAGCTCGCTGATCGCCGAGGAGACGAGCGGGTTCTCGACCGTCCCCCGCAGCCGGGCCGCCCATCCGGGGTCCGTGGCGCCCTGCGCAGCTCCCCCGGCACCCACGATGGCCTCCCAGACGTGGCGGTAGGTGGGGTGGCTGAAGTCCTCGGCGCCGATGCCGGTGACGGCGCGGCCGACCGCCGACGGATGCTGCAGCACCAGCTTGAGGGTCTCCCGCTCGATGGAGAAGCGGGGGTCCCTCAGGTCCGGCAGGTCCTGACGGGGGCGTGCCGGCGGACCTCCGGCCGCTTCCCCGTGCGCCCTGGCGTCACCACGCCGGTCACCACGCCGGTCACCACGCCGCTCGTCGGGACGGCCGCGGGCCGTCGCCCGGCGCACCTCGGCGCGCGCCTCGTCGACGTCGATCCCGATCATCGAGGAGAGCTCCCGGGTAAAGGCCTCGACCTTCGACCGGTCCCGGATGCTCGAGACCAGGCCGGCCGCCTCACGGAGCGCGTCGACCCTGCCGTCCGCCCGGTCCAGGTCGTAGCGGGAGGTGATGTTGCCGAGCACGAAGCGGTAGAGCGGCTGGCGGCGGGCGACGAGCTCGCGGACCGCGGCGTCCCCCTCCTTGAGGCGCAGGTCGCAGGGGTCCATGCCCGAGGGCTCCACCGCGACGTAGGTCTGGGAGACGAAGTTCTGGTCGCCGCCGAAGGCGCGCAGCGCGGCCTTCTGACCGGCCGCGTCGCCGTCGAAGGTGAAGATCACCTCGCCGCGGAACTCCTCGTGGTCGTGCAGGAACCGCCGCAGCACCCGGGCGTGCTCGTCACCGAACGCCGTGCCACAGGTGGCGACCGCGGTCCCGACGCCCGCGAGGTGGCAGGCCATCACGTCGGTGTAGCCCTCCACGACCACGGCCTGGGAGCTGCGCGCGATCTCGCGGCGGGCCAGGTCGAGGCCGTAGAGGACCTGGCTCTTCTTGTAGATCGGGGTCTCGGAGGTGTTGAGGTACTTCGCCTCGATCCGGTCGTCGTCGAAGATCCGGCGAGCGCCGAAGCCGATGGTGTCGCCGTTCGCCTCGCGGATGGGCCACATCAGGCGCCCGCGGAACCGGTCGTAGGCCGACCGGCCCACCGCCACCAGGCCGGAGACCGTCATCTCCTCCTCGGAGAAGCCGCGCTGGCGCAGCAGGGTGGTCAGCTCCTCCCCGCCCCGTGGCGAGAAGCCCACCCCGAAGAGCTCCGCCGCCGCCTGGTCGAACCCGCGCTGGGAGAGGAACTGGCGCGCCGCCAGCGCCTCGGGGCGAGAGAGCTGGTCGGCGTAGAACTCCTGGGTGATCCGGTGCGCCTCGAGCAGGCGCCCCCGAGCCGGACCGCGCGGCCGCTGGACGGGACTCTCGCCGTCCTCGCGGCGCAGCTGGACGCCGTACTTGTCGGCGAGCTGCTCGACGGCCTCGGAGAAGCCCAGCCCGTCGACCTTCATCAGGAAGCTGATGACGTCGCCACCCTCCTGGCAGCCGAAGCAGTGGAAGAACCCCCGCGAGGGGGTGACGTGGAAGGAGGGCGACTTCTCGTCGTGGAAGGGGCAGAGTCCCTTGAGCGATCCGCCACCGGCCTTGCGGAGGGTGACGTAGGAGGCGACGACGTCGTCGATCCGAGCCTTCTCGCGCACCTGCGCGATGTCGTCTTCTCGAATCCTGCCGGCCACGGGCGGAGTCTACGGGGTTTGACCCCGTTGGGGCCCGGGCACGGGGGGCTCATGACCACTCCGCAGACCCCCCGACCCCAGGGGGCGAGCGCACCCGGGCAGCAGCCCGAGCCGACCCTCGGGGCACTCGTGCACGACCTCACCCAACAGGTCCCGGACCTCATCCGCTCCGAGCTCCGCCTGGCGCAGGCCGAGATGACCGCCAAGGGCAAGCAGGCCGGGATCGGCCTCGGGATGTTCAGCGCCGCCGGCCTGCTCGGCTTCTTCGGGCTGGCCGCCCTGCTGACCGCGGCGACCGCCGCCCTGGCCCTGGTGCTGCCCACGTGGGCCGCAGCCCTGATCGTCGCGGCCGTGCTCTTCATCGCCGCGGGCGTCGCCGCACTGGCCGGCAAGAAGAAGGTGGCCGGGGCCACCCCCGCCAAGCCCGAGAGGGCGCTGGGCGGGCTCAAGGAGGACATCGAGACGGTCAAGGGAGGACACCATGGCTGAACACGACGGCACGACCGACTCGCCCTCCCAGGACGAGCTCGAGGCCGAGATCGAGAGGAAGCGGCGCGAGCTCGCCCGCACCCTGGACGAGCTGGGGACGCGGCTGGACGTGAAGAGGCAGGTGCGTGAGCGGGTCGAGCCGCAGCACCTCGCCGTCGCGGGGGCCGTCCTGGTGACCCTGGTGGCGCTCATCGTCTGGCGGCGTCGCCGGTGAGCCTCAAGAAGCTCGACGGGCGCTCCCTCAAGTACGTCGGCAAACGCGTGCTCCGCGAGTTCTCCGACGACCAGTGCACCGACCTCGCCGCGGCCCTCACCTACTACGCGGTGCTGTCGATCTTTCCCGCCGCCATCGCCCTGACCGCCCTGCTCGGGGTGGTCGGACAGGACCCGCAGCAGTCGGTGGACACGCTGCTCGAGGTGCTCGCCCCCCTCGTCTCGGACAGCATGCTGGGCTCGGTGGAGCCGACCTTGCGTGACCTTGCCACCTCGCAGGGCGCCGGGCTCGCCCTGGTCGCGGGTCTGGCCGGCGCCCTGTGGACGGCCTCGGGCTACGTGGGTGCCTTCTCGCGGGCGATGAACCGGATCTACGAGATCGACGAGGGACGGCCGATCTGGAAGCTGCGCCCGCAGATGCTGCTGCTCACCGCGGTCTGCCTGGTGCTGATGGCGTTGGTCCTGATCATGCTGGTCGTCTCCGGCGGCCTGGCCCGTTCGATCGGCGACGTGATCGGCCTGGGTGACACGGCCGTGACCGTGTGGGACATCGCCAAGTGGCCGGCCCTCGCGGTGATCGTGATGGCCCTGATCGCCCTCCTCTACTACTTCACGCCCAACGTGAAGCAGCCCAAGATCAAGTGGCTCTCGCCCGGGGCCGTGGTCGCGGTGGTGGTCGGCGTCCTGGCCTCGGTGGGCTTCTCCTTCTACGTCGCCAACTTCGCCAGCTACAACAAGACCTACGGCTCCCTGGCCGGCGTCATCATCGCCCTGCTCTTCCTCTGGATCATGAATCTCGCGCTTCTCCTGGGGGCCGAGATCGACTCGGAGCTCGAGCGGGGCCGCGAGCTGGAGGAGGGCGTGCCGGCCGAGGTCGACCTGCAGCTGCCGCTGCGCGACCACCGCAACGTCGACAAGGCTGCGGCCAAGGAGCAGAAGCAGATCGAGGAGGGCCGAGCCATCCGGATCGCCTCGGGCGAGGACCCCCACACCGACCCCCACACCGAGCCGGGCACCAGGCACCGGTCATCAGACTGACAACGAAAGGTGGAAAAGTGATGAAGAAGTCCATGCTGCTGCTGGCGGCCGGCGTCGGCTACGTGTTCGGAGCGAAGGCCGGGAGGGAGCGCTACGAGCAGATCCGCTCCGGCTTCAACACCGTCAAGTCCAGCCCCAAGGTCCAGGCCGGGGCGCACCAGGCGGCCGACCTGGCCAAGGAGAAGGCCCCGCTGGTGAAGGAGAAGGTCTCGGGGGTCGCCGGGGCCGCCGCCGACAAGGTCCGCCCCAACGGCGGCAAGGAGTCCGCCAAGGACGACCTGGTCGGCCAGCTCAATCCCGAGAGCACCGCGCGCCAGGACGACCCCTACCCCAAGGGGGACCTGCCCTGAGCACTCCCCGGCTCAGCCGGACAGCGTGGCGAGCCGCGAGACCGCGCTCGAGTCGGTCAACGACGCCACCTGGTCGATGACCACCCTGAGGCGACCCGCCTCGTCGGCCGCCCCTTCCCAGTCCTCGGCGAAGGGGCGGTCGAGTGCGTCAGGCCCACGGGCCAGCAGAGTCTCGACGAGCTCGGCCATCAGCTCGCGCTGCCTGACCATCAGGGCCACCCGGTCGTCGGCGCTCATCACGTAGTGGGCGGCGATCCCCTTCAGCACGGCGATCTCCAGACGGGTGCGCTCCGGTACCACCAGCGCCCCGTCGTACCGCACGAACGGGCCCCCGGAGGTCGCGAACGTGGCCTGCTGGACGCTGCCGCAGAACCGGCCGATCAGGTCGCTGGTGAGGTTCTTCAGCGAGGCCAGGCCGCGGCGACTGTGGTCGTAGGCGGCGGTGGGCCAGCTCTCCTGGGCCCGCAGGCCCCCGAGCACGTCGTCGAGGAGGTCGTCCGAGGCGTCAGGGGTGTACCAGTCGCGCACCGTCTCCCAGAGCGCCTCCCGGTCCAGGCGGGTCAGGTCGATCCGGCCCGCGACCACTCCGTCCTCCACGTCGTGCACCGAGTAGGCGACGTCGTCGGCCAGGTCCATCACCTGGGCCTCGAGGCACTGGCGGGTGCCGGACGCCCCGCGGCGCATCCACTCGAAGACCTCCAGGTCGTCCGCGTAGACGCCGAACTTGACGACCACCCGGGGCGTCCCGTCGCCGTGCACGCCCGCCGGAGGCTGAGCGGACTCCCTGGTCCAGGGGTACTTCGTACAGGCGTCGAGAGTGGCTCGCGTCAGGTTGAGGCCGACGCTGGAGCCTTCGGCGTCGAACGTCTTGGCCTCCAGGCGGGTGAGGAGCCGCAGGGTCTGTGCGTTCCCCTCGAAGCCGCCGCACTCCTGGCTCAGCTCCGCCAGCACCCGCTCGCCGTTGTGCCCGAACGGCGGGTGGCCCAGGTCGTGCGCCAGCGCGGCGGTCTCCGCGAGATCGGGGTGACAGCCGAGCGCCTTGGCCAGGTCGCGGGCCACCTGGGCGACCTCGAGACTGTGGGTGAGGCGGTTGCGCACGAAGTCGTCGGTCTGGGGACCCATCACCTGGGTCTTCGCCGCGAGCCGGCGGCTCGCCGCCGCGTGCACCACCCGGGCGCGGTCGCGCTCGAAAGCCATGCGGACGGGTGCGTCGACGCGTTTGGGCGGTTCGGGAACGAGGCGCTCGCGGGCGGCGTCGTCGTAGAGGTGCTCCATCACGAGCCGACGCTACCGGTTGCCGACGTCAGTAGACCGTGACGTGCACGTGGTCGTAGTGGTTGGCGGTGCTGGACCCGCGGTCGGACATCGACCGCCAGCCTTCACCACCCCGGTCCACCGACCAGATCTTCTGCGAGTAGATGAGGTACTCGATGCCGAGCGCGACGTAGTTCTCGCGCAGGTACTCCGCGATCTCCCAGCCGAGGGAGCCGCTCACCATCACGTCCACCGCGCGTCCCTGGCCGTGCTCCCCGTCGCTGCGGAAGGTGCCGTAGGAGCTGATCTGCGGGAACCGGGCACAGACGGCCTGGTGGACCTTGGTGATGTCGGGGTCCACACCGGCCGGCACCGAGGTGCCGTTGGTGCAGTCGCCGTCGATGCCGGCCAGCGGCTTCTCCTCGTCGAGGTAGCCCGCGGTGACCCAGCGTGACTCGCCTCCGACGACGACCTCGACCCTGCCCTCCTGCTCACGGCCCGTGACCAGGACCCGCTCGGCGGCGTCGAGGACACCGGTCTTCTCGGCGGAGGCCGAGGCCGAGGTCCAGAGGTTGAGCGCCTCGGTGGTCCACAACCGGGTGTCGGCCCCCTTGACGGCCAGGGCCGTCACCCGGAGCTGGCGCTGCCGGGCCAGGCGCGCCTGCTTGGCCCGCGCCTTCTTCCGCGCCGCCTTCTTGGCGGCCTTCTCGGCCTGCTGCCCGTCGTCGGTGCGGGAGCGGCTGCGGGTCACCGGCGCGGAACGCTCCGGGAGCTCTGCCACGTCACCGATCGACGTGCTGGCGAGCAGGTCGCGGGAGGGGGCCGGATCCTGCGACACGACGCCGAGGGTGACGGCGGAGGCGGTCGTCAGGAAGGCCACCGGCGCCGCGAAGAGAGCGGCTCGAGCCAAGGGGGTGCGGGCATTGGTTTCCCGCTTGTGGCGGTGCTGTGCCACAGCGTCGATCCTTTGCAGTTGCTGACAGGTCGTGCCGTTGTGCAGGTCGTGCACGGGCGGCGCGGTCGATGAGTCAAGCACACTGGCGGACAGATCTAGACATTTCAACTGCCCGTCTCAGGGTGTCCCCCCTCACCCTCCGCTATCCGGACGACGGACCTGTCCAGGCGGGTACGGGGCCGCGCGACGGAGCGGGTCTCAGCCGCCCGTGACCTCGTTGGCGTCCTCGCGGACGTGGCCGCCCCGGCCGTCGGTGTCGTCGAGCCAGCCCTCGGGAAGGACGACCCGCTTGCGAGGCGACCCCTGGCGACCCCGCGGGGACCCCAGCTCGGAGACCGGGAAGCGCTCGTCGGGGTCCAGCTCGGCCAGCAGGCCGTCGAGAGCGGCCAAGGAGTCGACCAGGGCCAGCGAGTGCCGCAGCGGTCCCCCGGCCCGGAAGCCCTTGAGGTACCAGCTGACGTGCTTGCGGAACTCCTTGCAGCCGCGCTCCTCGCCCATGTGCTGGCTGAGCAGCTCGGCATGGCGGCGCATCATCGTCCGCACCTCACCGAGGGTGGGCAGGGTGGTCTCGACCGGGGACTCGGAGAAGGCGGCGGCGAGGTCCCTGAAGAGCCACGGACGACCCAGGCAGCCGCGGCCGACGACCACCCCGGCCGCGCCGGTCTCGCGCACCATCCGCACGGCGTCCGCCGCCTCCCAGATGTCGCCGTTGCCCAGGACGGGGATGTCCACGTGCTCGACCAGCCGGGCGATGGCGTCCCAGTCCGCGGCGCCGGAGTACGCCTGCTCGACCGTGCGCCCGTGGAGCGCGATCGCGGCCACCCCGGTCTCCTGCGCGATCCGACCGGCGTCGAGGTAGGTGAGGTGGTCCTCGTCGAGGCCCTTGCGCGTCTTCATCGTCACGGGCACGCCGTACGGTGCGGCGGCGGCCACCGCCGCCTCGAGGATCTCGGCCAGCAGGCCACGCTTCCAGGGGAGGGCGCCCCCACCGCCCTTGCGCGTCACCTTCGGCACCGGACAGCCGAAGTTGAGATCGACGTGGTGCACCCCGTAGTCGGCACACAGGATCTCGGCCGCCTTGCCGACATAGCCGGGGTCGGTGCCGTAGAGCTGGACCGAGCGCACCGACTCCAGCTCGTCGAAGACCAGCATCTTGAGCGTGGTCTCGTCACGCTCCACCAGCCCGCGCGAGGTGATCATCTCGCAGACGTAGAGGCCGGCCCCCTGCTCGGCGCAGAGCCGGCGGTAGGCGGCGTTGGTGATCCCGGCCATCGGCGCGAGCACCACCGGGGTCTCGATGCTGAGGCCGCCGAGGTCGAGCTGGGCGGGAAGGGCGCGGGAGGACACCACCGCATTCTCCCCGACGCACCCAGGCGCGACGAGCCAGGGCCGGCCCGGATCGTCCCGGGCCGGCCCTGGCGTGGCGGGGGGCACACCCCCGTGGCGTCAGCAGCCGAGCAGGCGCTCGGCGAAGTAGCGGCTGATGCCGTCGAGGCTGATCCGCTCCTGGCTCATCGAGTCCCTCTCACGGACGGTGACCGCGTCGTCCTCGAGGGTGTCGAAGTCCACGGTGACGCAGTACGGCGTCCCGATCTCGTCCTGGCGCCGGTAGCGGCGCCCGATCGCGCCGGAGTCGTCGAAGTCGACGTTCCAGTTCTCGCGCAGCTCCGCGGCCAGGCCCTTCGCCTTGGGGCTCAGGTCGGCGTTCCGGCTCAGCGGCAGCACCGCGACCTTGACCGGCGCCAGCCGC
Source organism: Nocardioides sp. Z22_16 (assembly GCF_058134365.1). Classification (NCBI taxonomy): domain Bacteria; kingdom Bacillati; phylum Actinomycetota; class Actinomycetes; order Propionibacteriales; family Nocardioidaceae; genus Nocardioides; species Nocardioides sp. Z22_16. The sequence goes on along the minus strand of NZ_JBYTTI010000006.1, from coordinate 64,144 downwards.
GGGTCGAGGCGCAGGACCGTGCGCTTGTCGACGCCGCCCTTGGTGTTGGGCGCCTCGTCCTCGGCGTAGGCGTCGACCAGGAAGGTCATGAGGCTGCGCGAGAGGCCGGCCGCGGGCTCGATGACGTAGGGCACGTACCGCTCGTTGGCGGCCTGGTCGAAGTAGCTCAGGTCCTGGCCGGAGTGCTGGGAGTGGGTGGTCAGGTCGAAGTCCGTGCGGTTGGCGACGCCCTCCAGCTCACCCCACTCGGAGCCGGCGAAGCGGAACCGGTACTCGATGTCGACCGTGCGCTTGGAGTAGTGGCTCAGCTTCTCCTTCGGGTGCTCGAAGTGGCGCAGGTTGTCGGGGTCGATCCCGAGGTCGGTGTACCACCTGGTCCGCTCGTCGATCCAGTACTGGTGCCATTCCTCGTCCTCACCGGGCTTGACGAAGAACTCCATCTCCATCTGCTCGAACTCCCGGGTCCGGAAGATGAAGTTGCCGGGCGTGATCTCGTTGCGGAAGCTCTTGCCGATCTGGGCGATGCCGAAGGGGGGCTTCATCCGGCTCGAGGTCACCACGTTGGCGAAGTTGAGGAAGATGCCCTGCGCGGTCTCCGGTCGCAGGTAGTGCATCCCCGACTCGTCCTCGGTGACGCCCAGGTGGGTCTTGAGCATCCCGGAGAACTGCCGCGGCTCCGTCCAGGCTCCACGGGTCCCGCAGTTGGAGCAGGCCACGTCCTTGAGGTCGACCGAGTCCGGGTCGTCGAGGCCCTTCTTCTCCGCGTAGGCCTCCTGGAGGTGGTCGGCGCGGAACCGCTTGTGGCAGGAGCGGCACTCGGTGAGCGGGTCGTTGAAGGTGTCGACGTGGCCGGACGCCTCCCAGGTCTGCCGCGGCAGGATGATGCTGGAGTCGAGCCCCACGACGTCCTGGCGTCGCTGCACGACCGAGCGCCACCACTGCCGCTTGATGTTCTCCTTCAGCTCGACCCCGAGCGGGCCGTAGTCCCAGGCGGACCGAGTGCCTCCGTAGATCTCGCCGCACGGGAAGACGAAGCCCCGACGCTTGGCGAGTGAGACGACGTTGTCGACGGGCGAGGGGGGCGGCTTGGCCACGGATCTGCTCCTGTGCACGCACGGCCGGCTGGCTGCCGACCTGGAACGCTCAGGGTAACGACCGGCTCCGCTGCTCGTTGAGGGCGGCTCCCGGGACCACCGGCTCGTAGGCGCTCGGCTCGTCCACCGCCCGGCTGAGCAACGGCACCGCCGTCAACTTGACCTCGTAGGAGGAGAGCGCGCGACGGTAGGAGCCCACGTCACGCCACTGCGTGTGCAGCAGCCACAGCTCCGGCTCGTCGAGGTTGCGGCCGATGCCGCCCCCCACGAAGCCCGGACGGGCCGCGAGCGTCTCGAGGGCGGCCTGGACGTCGTCCCGGAACTGCTGCTGCTCACCCGCCGCGACCCGGAACCTGTTGACCACCATCACACCGACAGCCTAGCCATCCCGCCAGCTTTGAGAACGATTCTCGATCATGTGAGAATGGTTCTCATGCTCCCTCGGCCCCTCGTCCGCCCTCGCGCCCCTCTCGGCGCCCCTCTCGGCGCCCTGCTCGCCACCGCTCTCCTCGCCACCGGCTGCGGCGCCCTCAGCGCCGAGGACCCCACGTCCGACGGCCGCATCGCCGTGGCGGCGGGGTTCTACCCGCTCGCCTGGGTCGCCGAGCAGGTCGGCGGGGACCGGGTGGAGGTCAGCCCGCTGACCCGTCCCGGCCAGGAGGCGCACGACGGCGGGCTCACCATCGAGAAGACGGCGAAGCTCGCTGAGGCGGACCTCGTCCTCCTCAGCCAGGCCCTGCAGCCCGAGGTGGCGGCCAGCGCCCGGGAGAACGCCGACGGGGAGGTCCTCGACGTCGCCGACGTGGTCGAGCTGCTGCCTGCCGCCGAGCACGACCACGCTGACGACCACGGGGACGGCCACGGGCACGACCACGCTGACGGCCACGGGGACCACGGGGACGGCGACGAGGACCCCCACTTCTGGCTGGACCCGCTCCGGATGGCCGAGCTCGGCGACGCGGTGGCCGCCGAGCTCTCCGAGATCGACCCCGACCACGCCGACGACTACGCCGCCTCGGCCCAGGATCTTCGGCAGGAGCTGACGGCGCTGGACGCGGAGTACGCGGAGGGTCTCTCGGAGTGCGCGCGGCACACGGTGGTGGTCAGCCACGACGCGTTCGGCTACCTGCGCAAGTACGGGCTCACCTTCGAGCCGATCGCCGGACTCTCCCCCGACGCCGAGCCCACCCCCGCCGACCTGCAGCACCTCCAGGAGCTCATCGACTCCCAGGGACTCACCACCGTCTTCAGCGAGACCCTCGGGACCTCGGCACTGGCCGAGTCCCTGGCCCAGGACTCAGGCGTGGTCACCGACACCCTGGACCCCGTCGAGGGGCTGGCGGACGAGGGGTCCGACGCCGACTACCTTTCCCTCATGCGCGACAACCTCGCCGCCCTGCAGAAGGCCAACGGATGCTGAGGCGCCCGACGAGCGCGCCCGACGCCGTCCCCGTCACGCTGCGCAACGCCTCGGTCAGCATCGAGGGCCGCCCCGTGGTCCGCGGCGCCGACCTCACCGTCGCCCGCGGCGAGTTCGTGGCGCTGATGGGCGCCAACGGCTCCGGCAAGTCGACCCTGGTGCGCGCGATGACCGGACTGCGACCCCTCGCCGGCGGCTCGGCGTCCCTCTTCGACGTCCCGCTCGGGCAGTTCCACGACTGGCACCGGGTGGGCTTCGTGCCGCAGCGGGTCGGTGCCAGCTCGGGGGTCCCCGCCTCCGTGCGGGAGGTGGTCGGAGCAGGTCGCCTCACCAGGCGCCGGCTCTTCCGCCCACTGAGCCGCCACGACCGTCAGGTGATCACCGACGCCATGGAGGTGGTGGGCCTGGAGGGGATGGCCGAGGCGGGGATCAGCACCCTCTCCGGCGGACAGCAGCAGCGAGCGCTGATCGCCCGCGCCCTGGCCGGCGAGCCGGAGCTCTTCCTGCTCGACGAGCCCACCGCAGGCGTGGACCTGCCCAACCAGGAGGCCCTGGCCCGCGCCCTCGGCACGCTCTCGCACCGGGGTGCCACCATCGTCCTGGTCGCCCACGAGCTCGGCCCGATGGCTCCCTTGATCGACCGCGCCGTGGTGATGCGGGACGGCCGGATCATCTACGACGGGGCTCCCCTCGCCGACCACGAGGTGCACTCCCCCGACCTCGGCGAGCCGCACACCCACCACCACCACGGTGAGCCGGGGATCGACCACGTCCCGGTGGTCGCCTCCCCCCTGGACGCCCGTGAGGAGGAGGGTCGATGAGCGACCTCGTCTCCCTCTTCTCCCTGCCCTTCATGCAGCGCGCCATGCTCGCGGCTCTCTTCACGGGGCTCGCCGTCCCCACCGTCGGGATTTACCTCGTCCAGCGACGGATGGCCCTGATGGGCGACGGGCTCGGCCACGTCGCCGTCACCGGGGTGGCCATCGGCCTGGTGACCGGCTTCGCCCCCACCTGGACGGCGGTCGTCGCCGCCGTGCTGGGCGCGATCGCCATCGAGGTGATCCGCGAACGTGGCCACGCCAACGGCGACGTCGCCCTGGCCCTGCTCTTCTACGGCGGCCTGGCCGGGGGCATCTTCGTCGCCGGCCTGGGCGGGGAGAGCACCGCGCGGCTGCAGCAGTACCTCTTCGGCTCGATCCTGAGCATCTCGGGCGACGACGTGCTCTCCACGATGGTGCTCTCGGTGGTCCTGGTCGTGCTCTGCATCGGGCTCGGCCCCCAGCTCTTCGCCGTCGCCCAGGACCAGGAGTTCGCCAAGGTCGCCGGACTGAACGTCCGCCTCTACAACCTGCTGGTGGCCGTCCTGGCCGCCGTCTCCGTCACGGTGGCGATGCGCACCGTCGGCCTCCTGCTCGTCTCCGCGCTGATGGTGATGCCCGTGGCGACCGCGCAGCAGCTGACCCGCTCGTTCCGCACGACCCTCCTGCTCTCCATGGGGCTGGGCCTGATCGCCTCCCTCGGCGGGCTGGTCATCGCCGCACTCGCCTCCTACCGGGCCGATGTCCCCCCGGGCGCCTCGATCGTGCTGCTGAGCCTCCTGCTCTTCCTGCTCACCTGGCCCGTCGGCGCGCTCCTGCGCCGCCGGCAGCGGCTGCGCCTGCCCTTCGCGGACGACGTCTCGGGCGACAGCCACCGTGCGGTGGACCGGCATCCCCACGAGCACGGGGAGGGCTGCGGCCACCGCGCCGTGGCCCACGGCGACCACGTCGACTACCTGCACGACGGACACCGGCACGCCCCCCACGAGACGCACTACGACGAGCACTGAGATGACCACCGGACACCACGCCCCCGAGCCGACCACGCCCGGCGTCCCCCTGCGACCGACCCGGCAGCGGACGGCCGTCGCCGAGGCCCTGAGCACGTTCGACGACTTCCGGTCAGCCCAGCAGATCCACGATCTGCTCCGGGCCAGGGGCGAGAAGGTGGGACTCGCCACCGTCTACCGCACGCTCGCCGCGCTGGCCGACGGCGGGGCCGTCGACGTGCTGCGCAACGAGGACGGCGAGACCCTGTACCGGCGCTGCTCGGCCACCCACCACCACCACCTCGTCTGCCGCGACTGCGGCGCGACGGTGGAGGTGGAGGGGCCCGCCGTGGAGCGCTGGACCCGCGCGATCGCGCGCGAGCACGGCTACGCGGACGTCAGCCACGAGCTGGAGATCTTCGGCACCTGCCCGACCTGTCTCACCCGCCCCGACGCAAGCGGCGACTAGGCTCGCGCCGTGCGATCCGGTGCGAAGCGTGAGGTCCGACGACCGACCCCCCATCCCTCGGGGGCGCGACCGCCGGACGTGCCGGCCGAGCTGGTCCCCCGTCACGTGGCGGTCGTGATGGACGGCAACGGACGGTGGGCCAAGGAGCGTGGGCTCCCGCGCACCCGCGGCCACGAGCAGGGCGAGAGCTCGCTCTTCGACGTCGTCGAGGGCGCCATCGAGATCGGCGTGAAGGCGGTCTCGGCCTACGCCTTCTCCACCGAGAACTGGTCCCGCTCCCCCGACGAGGTCCGGTTCCTGATGGGCTTCAACCGCGACGTCATCCGGCGACGGCGCGACGAGATGCACGAGCTCGGGGTGCGCGTCCGGTGGGCCGGACGCGCGCCACGGCTGTGGAAGTCGGTGATCAAGGAGCTGCAGGTCGCCGAGGAGCTCACCCGGGACAACGACGTGCTGACCCTCACGATGTGCGTCAACTACGGGGGCAGGGCCGAGATCGTGGACGCCGTCCGGCAGATCGCCCGGGAGGCCGCGGAGGGGCGGATCAATCCCGACCGCATCGACGAGCGCACCCTCGCCCGGCACCTCTACGTGCCCGAGTGGTCCGAGGCCGACATGGTGTGGCGCACCTCCGGAGAGCAGCGCCTCTCCAACTACATGACCTGGCAGTCGGCCTACGCCGAGTTCGTCTTCTCCGACGTGCTGTGGCCCGACGTGGACCGGACCCACCTGTGGGCCGCGGTGGAGGAGTACGCCCGACGCGACCGGCGGTACGGCTCCGCCTAAGGTACGGCTCAGCGCTCGACGTGCTCGAGCGAGCGCAGCCCGCGCTCGACGTGCCAGGCCAGGTAGGCCGAGACGAGACCGCTGGCCTCCCGCAGGTGCCGCTGCTCGGCGGCGCGCACGACCTGCCAGTCGCCGGCGAGCAGCGCGCCCAGCAGCCGCAGGGTCTCCGGCGCCGGCGTCGCCGACCCCGGGAGCTTGCACAGCGTGCAGAGTGCTCCCCCCGCGGCGGGGCTGAAGAAGCGGTGGGGGCCCTCCGTGCCGCAGCGGACGCAGTGGTCGAAGGAGGGCGCGTACCCCGCCACCGAGAGCGAGCGCAGCAGGTAGGAGTCGAGGACCTGGCCGGGCGCATGCTCTCCGGCCACCATCGCGCGCAGGCCTCCCACCAGCAGCAGGAACTGCTGCACCGCCGGCTCACGCTCCTCGACCACCAGGCGCTGCGCCGTCTCCAGCATCACCGTGCCGGCGGTGTAGCGGTCGTAGTCCAGCCCGAGCCGGGACTGGAAGGGCGTCAGCGTCTCCGCCTGGGTGATCACGTCGAGGGAGCGCCCCTCGGCGAGCTGCAGGTCCACGTGGGTGAACGGCTCCAGCCGGGACCCCCAGCGGGAGGTGGTGCGGCGGACCCCTTTGGCCACCGCCCGCACCAGCCCGTGGTGGCGGGTCAGCAGGGTGATGATGCGGTCGGCCTCGCCCAGCTTGTGGGTGCGCAGGACGACCGCCTCGTCGCGGTACAGGGGCACCCGTCCATTGTGCCCGACCGTGCCCGGGGATCAGCGGCTGCTGCGCCTACGACCACGGCGCGTCCCGCGGGCGTCCCAGACGTCGAGGGCGAAGGCGAGCGCCGCGGCGTCCAGGCGGGTGGGATCGAGCCGCCACTCCCAGGGGCCGCGGGTCCGGACCAGCCGGGCCCCACCGAGCTCCTCGCTCAGCATCCGGACGTCCGACCAGGGCCGTGCGGGGTCACCCCGGTGACCGAGGACCAGGGCCGGGACCGAGACGGACCGGCGCTGCGAGGCGTCCGGGGCCAACCGGCCGAAGAGCACCCCGTGCAGCATGGCGGCGACCGAGTCGGCCCGCTGGTTGCCGGTGTCGAGGAGCACCCCCGCCCAGAAGGGGACGATGCCCCGCGGCACCGCCCGCGAGACCTTGCGCACGCCCGAGAACACCAGCGGAGCCAGGCGCGCGCCGAGCATCAGCGGCGTCAGGCACGCCAGGCCCGCGGCGAAGCCGTTGTCGAGCACCGGCGCCTCCAGCAGCAGTCCACGGACCCGCTCCGGGGCCCGCACCGCTACCTCGAGCGCCACGTTGGCCCCGAGGGAGACCCCGCCGACGAGCGCCTGGGAGGCATCCAGCTGGTCGAGCAGCGCCACCACCTGGTCACCGAACGCCGGCACCGAGTAGGCCAGCGGATCGGCCGGCCGGTCGGAGCGGCCGTGCCCCAGCAGGTCGAGGGTGACCACGTGGAAACCCGCGGCCGCCAGGGTGCGGGCCAGCGGCTGGTGCATCCGCCGGGTCAGCAGCTCCGCGTGGAGGAGCACCACCCAACGCTCGCCCCCGCCGTACTCGGTGAACTCCAGCCGGTCCCCCGATGGCAGGAAGAGCTGTCCGATCCGTTCCGAGACCAACATGGGGGCAATCTAGCGAGCGGAGAGCCGGGTAGCCCGGAATGCCCACCAACGCGCCGCGCGACTGGAACACTGTGCCCATGTCCACGCGGGTCCGCGAGCTCGAGCGGCGCAGCACCGTGCTCGGACTCGTCCTGCTCGTCCTGGTCACCGGCGTCCTGACGCTGGCCATCTCGTCGGCCAGCTCGGCCAACCTGGTCACCTGGTGGCCGCCGGCCGGCGTCGCCTGCACCCTCGTGGTGGTCACCCCCCGGCGCTGGTGGTGGTGGACCGTCCCCCTGGTGGTCCTCGCGAACGCGGGAGCCAACGTGAGCGCCGGCCGCCCGGTGGAGTTCGCGGTGGTCCTCAGCCTCCTCGTGGGGCTGGAGGCGGTCGTCTTCGCCCTGGTCATGCGGCTGCGCGCCGGCGGCCTCGCCGTCCTCGCCAACCAGACCGACTTCCTGCGCCTGGTCGGGGCCACCGGGCTCGCGAGCGCGCTCGCAGGGGTCGTCGCAGCCCTGGGCCTGCCAGCGGTCGGAGGCCCGGACAGCCCCGGGCGCTACCTGCTGGCGATCAGCTTCTCGCACGCCGCCGCGATCCTGGTGATCGCCCCGGTCCTGCTCAGCCTGCGGCGGCCCCTGCTGCCGATCCGGCTGTGGGAGCTGGTCCTGCAGACGACCGGGGTCACCCTCACCGCCCTCGTGGTCTTCGTCTTCAGCGACGTCCTCGCCATGACCTTCGTGCCGTTCCCGTTCCTGGTGTGGGCCGCGTTCCGGTTCGGGCTCCGGGTGGTGGCGGTCGAGGTCGTCGTGATGGCCGTCGTCGCCTCGGCCGCGACCACCCGGGGGCACGGCCCCTTCGCCGTGGGTTCGGGAGCGTCCTCCATCGACCGGCTGGACGCGACCTCGCTCCTCCAGACCTTCCTGATCTGCCTGGTGCTGATCTGCGTGCCCCTGGCGGTCAACGTCGAGCAGACGCTGCGCCTGACCGAGCGGCTACGGGCCAGCAGCGACCTGTTCCGACGCAACTTCTCCGAGTCGCTGGTCGCGATGCTGGTGCTGCGGCTCGACCGGGACAGGTTCGAGGTCTACGACGCCAACCAGCAGACCACCACCCTGCTCGGGCTCGAGCGGGAGGAGGTAGTGGGCCGCCCCCTCGAGCAGATCCTCCGGACCGAGACCCCGCTGGCCGACATCGCCGCGGAGATGACCCACCGGGGAGTGACCGGCTGGCGAGGTGAGGGCAGGATCAGGCACCGTCCCGAGTGCCAGGTGCTGCTCAGCGTCACCCGCCTCTCCGGCTCGACCGGCGAGCCGATGTTCAACGCCCAGCTCCTCGACCTGACCAGCGAGCGGGCGGCCCGCGCGGATCTGGACGCCGAGCGGCGCCTCACCGAGATCACCCTGGCCACCACCGCCTGCCTGATCGTCGTCACGGACCTGCGCGGCACCCTCGTCCGGGCCAACCCCGCTCTCGAGAAGCTGCTGGGGGTTCCCGCCGACAAGCTGGTGGGGCAGCCCGTGTGGGAGGTGCTCGTGATGCCGGAGCACCGCGAGCTGGCCCGTGACATGTTCTCGGGGACCGGCTTCCCCGACATCCCCTCCAGCGTCGAGGGGGTCCTGCTCGACGGGGAGGGACGGGAGCGACGACTCGCCTGGACCAGCGGCATCGCGAGCGACCCCGAGGGCCAGGCCTCCTACGTCGTGATGACGGGTCTCGACATCACCGCCGAGCTGAACGCCTCGGGGATGACCCAGCACCTGCTCGCCGCGGCACTCGACACGGCGCTGATCGGCGTCGACCTCCAGGGCCAGATCACCCTCTTCAACGCCGGTGCCGAGAAGCTGCTCGCCGCGGTCCCGTTCGAGACGATCGGGACCCCGTTCGTCGACCTCCTCGTCCCCGTGGAGCTCTCCACGTGGGCTCACGAGCGCGGGGCCTCGCCCTCCTTCCACACCCTGCTGCACGAGCTCCTCGACGCGCCCCCGCAGGACTGGACCTGGCGCCGGTCCGACGGCTCCCGCACCCTCGTCTCCATGTCGCTGACCCGGGTCACCGACCACAGCGACTCGCTCATCGGCTACCTGTGCCTGGCCAACGACGTGACCGAGTCGCGACAGACGCAGGAGATGCTGGCCACCGCCTTGGAGAAGGAGCGGACGGTCGTGGAGCGGCTGCGCCATCTCGACGCCGCCAAGGACGAGTTCGTCTCCACGGTCAGCCACGAGCTGCGGACCCCGGTCGCCAGCATCGTCGGCTACACCGAGCTGCTCCAGGACGGCGACTTCGGCGAGATCCCCGAGCAGCAGGCACCGGTGGTCGACGCGATCAACCGCAACGGGGAGCGACTGGTCACCCTGGTCGACAACCTGCTCGCCCTCAACGGGATCGCCGAGGACGTCCCGGGGTGGGAGCGCTCCCAGATCGACCTGGTCGACCTCGTCCACGCGCTGGAGCAGACCGCCGCCTCGACGGAGGCGGCCCGACGCCTCACCCTCTGCTTCACCATCCCCGAGGGGCCGGTGCTCGTCGACGGGGACTGGTCCCAGCTCGAGCGCGCCCTGAGCAACCTGATCAGCAACGCGATGAAGTTCACCGAGGCGAGGGGGACGGTGGCCTGCACCCTCGCGGTGGAGGAGGAGACGGCGGTCGTCACGGTCGCCGACACCGGCCTCGGCATCCCCCGCGAGGAGCAGGAGAACCTCTTCACCCGGTTCTGGCGCAGCACGACAGCCCAGTCCCGGCACATCCAGGGCACGGGCCTGGGGCTGTCGATCGTGCACGCCATCGTCACCTCGCACGGGGGCACGGTGGCGCTGGAGTCGGAGCACCTGGCGGGGACCACCGTCACCGTGCGTCTCCCCGTCAGCACCGCCTGATCCCGCGGTGGTGCCGGGGACCGCGGAGCGCGGTCAGGCCCGGTTCACCGCGCTGATCACGGCCTTGAGGGAGGCGGTGACGATGTTGGCGTCCAGCGCGACCCCCCACAGGACCTGGTCCCCTACCGCGCACTCGACGTAGGCGGCGGCGATGGCGTCGCCGCCCGCCGACAGCGCGTGCTCGTGGTAGTCCAGCACGCGCACGTCACCACGGTCGGCATAGCCGGGGTTGCCTCGCGCCTGCTCCGCGGCCACCAGCTCGTTGAGGGCGTTGGTGAAGGCGTTGATCGGCCCGTTGCCGACGCCTTCCAGGGTGCGCGGCTCTCCGTCCACGTAGACGTTGACGGTCAGCCTGTCCTTCTCCCCCGCCGCCGAGGAGGTGTGCACGGAGTTGAGCGAGAGCGGGGTGGTGCGGTCCAGGTACTCGCTGCGGAAGACCGACCAGATCTCGTCCGGCGTCACCTCGCCGCCCTCGCTGTCGGTGCGCTGCTGGATCACCCGGCTGAACTCGATCTGGGCGCGCCGGGGCAGGTCCAGGTTGTGCTCGGCCTTGAGCAGGTAGGCGACTCCGCCCTTGCCGGACTGGCTGTTGACCCGGATCACCGCCTCGTAGCTGCGGCCCACGTCCTTGGGGTCGATCGGCAGGTACGGCGCCTCCCACGGCATCCGGTTGACCGGGACGCCCTGCTCGGCCGCCCGCCGCTCGAGGTCCTCCAGCCCCTTCTTGATCGCGTCCTGGTGGGACCCGGAGAAGGCGGTGTAGACGAGGTCGCCGGCGTACGGGTGGCGGGGGTGGACGGGCAGGTTGGTGCAGTACTCGACGGTGCGGCGCACCTCGTCGATGTCGGAGAGGTCGACCTGCGGGTCCACGCCCTGGCTGAACAGGTTCATCGCCAGGGTGACCAGGTCGACGTTGCCGGTGCGCTCCCCGTGGCCGAAGAGACAGCCCTCCACCCGGTCGGCGCCCGCCATCAGGCCCAGCTCGGTGGCCGCCACCGCGGTGCCGCGGTCGTTGTGCGGGTGCAGGCTGATGGCGCTGTGCTCCCGCCGCGTCAGACCGCGGGAGAAGTACTCGATCTGGTCGGCGTAGGTGTTGGGCGTGGACATCTCCACGGTCGCCGGGAGGTTGAGGATGATCTCCCGGCCCGCCTCGGGCTGCCAGACGTCGGAGACCGCCTCGCACACCTCGAGCGCGAAGTCGGTGTCGGACTGGGTGAAGATCTCGGGGCTGTACTGGTAGCCGAAGCTCCCGGAGCCGACCACGTCCCCCAGCAGCTCCTCGGCGTACTTGACCACGAGCTCGGTCCCCCGGGTGGCGATGCTGCGGCACTCGTCCGGGGTGACCTGGAAGACCACCCGCTGGAAGAGCGGGGCCGTCGCGTTGTAGAGGTGGACGGTGGCCCGGTCCGCGCCCACCAGCGACTGCACCGTGCGCTCGATGAGGTCCTCGCGCGCCTGGGTCAGCACCGAGATCTGCACGTCGTCGGGGATGCGGTCCTGCTCGATCAGCTCGCGGACGAAGTCGAAGTCGGTCTGGCTGGCGCTCGGGAAGCCGACCTCGATCTCCTTGTAGCCCAGCTTGACGAGCAGCTCGAACATCGCGTGCTTGCGAGCCGGCGTCATCGGGTCGATCAGGGCCTGGTTGCCGTCACGCAGGTCGGTGGAGAGCCACCGCGGCGCGTGGTCGATCTTGCAGGTCGGCCACGTCCGGTCCGGCAGGTCGACGGGGACGAACGGCTGGTACCGCTCGAACGGCATGGCGGTGGGGCGCTGACGGTTGTGCGTGTTGCTCAGGTCGGTCATGGGTTCTCTCTCGTCGCGGGGCTGTAGCGACCGGCACGCAGCACGCACTCCGCAACGAGGTGGCCGGTGGGTCAGGCCTCGTTGCGGCAGCGAAGGAGGAGGGAACGCGTCATGGCGGAGCCACTCTAGCCCATCGACGTCCCGGTCGTGCCGGGACTGCGCACCCTCGGCGCCCCCGGCCGTCCTAGGGTGGCGGGGTGCCCACCCTCCTGGTCGTCCACCACACCCCCACCCCGTCGGTCCGAGCCCTCGGCGAGGCAGTGCTGGCGGGGACCCGCGACGAGGCACTCGACGTCGAGGTGGTCGTGCGGCCGGCGCTGGAGGCGAGCGCCGCCGACGTCCTGGCCGCCGACGGCCTCGTGCTGGGGACGCCCGCGAACTTCGGCTACATGAGCGGCGCGCTCAAGCACTTCTTCGACACCATCTTCCTCGAGGCCGGCGGCGCCCTCGCCGCCGATGGACAGGCCGGGCCGTCGGGCGCGGGGAAGCGTCCGTTCGGCCTGTGGGTCCACGGCCGGTACGACACCACCGGGGCGACGCGCTCGGTGCTCTCCCTGGCGCAGGCCCTGCCCTGGCGGCAGGCGGCACCGGTGCTGGAGGTGGTCGGAGACGTGCGGGAGCCCGAGCTGAGGGCGGCCTACGAGCTGGGTGCCACCGTGGCGGCCCTGGTGGAGACTGGATGACCAGGCCGGTGCTGGCGGCGCTCTGCCTGCTGCTGCTCCTCTCCGCCTGCTCACTGGGAGGCGCCTCGGGGCCTGCCGCCCCCGAGCCCTCGGCGGACGCCGGGACCGCCGCCGAGGAGGGCCGGCCGAAGCCGCCGCGCGTCGGGAGGTGCTACCGCCTGCGCCATCGCGACGCGCTGGCCGCGGTCGTCGACCGGCCCGCCGTGCCCTGCCGGCGCAAGCACACCGCGGTGACGTTCCACGTCGGGAAGCTGGACCTGCGCCACCGGGGACGCCGGCTGCGGGTCGACGCCCCCCGGATCCAGCGGCAGGCGGCCGAGACCTGTCCGCGCCGGCTGCGCGAGCACCTCGGCGGTACCGAGGAGGCCTACCGCCTCACGATGCTGACGACGGTCTGGTTCACCCCGACGGTGGAGGAGGCCGAGCGCGGCGCCAGATGGCTGCGGTGCGACGTGGTCCTCCCCGGACCCGACAGGTCCCTGCTCCCGCTCCCCGCCCCCGCCGCCCTGGCGGGGATCCTCGACGACCCGGCGCGGCGCGACGCGTTCTCCACCTGCGCGACGGCGGAGCCGGGCACCCGCGACTTCCGGCGGGTCGCCTGCTCGCGTCGGCACACCTGGCGAGCGGTCGCCAGCGTCGACCTGGGAAGCGGCCCCTACCCCGGGCTCGAGCGGACGGCGGACCTGATGAACGGCCCGTGCACGGAGGCGGCGCGGGAGCGGGCAGCGGACCCCCTGGACTTCTCCTGGACCGAGGAGCGCCCCACCCGCGAGCAGTGGCGGGCGGGTCGGCACCACGGCCTCTGCTGGACCGCCGTCACCGACTAGGCACCGCCGCTCTAGAACCCGAGCTTGCGCAGCTGCCTGGGGTCGCGCTGCCAGTCCTTCGCGATCTTCACGTGCAGGTCCAGGTAGACCGGCGTGCCGAGCAGTGCCTCGATCTGGAGCCTGGCGGCCCGGCCGACGTCGCGCAGGCGGGCGCCCTTGTGCCCGATCATGATCCCCTTCTGGGAGTCCCGCTCGACGTAGAGGTTGGCGTGGATGTCCAGCAGCGGCTTGTCCTCGGGACGGTCCTCCCGCAGGTTCATCTCCTCGACCGTCACCGCGATCGAGTGCGGGAGCTCGTCGCGCACGCCCTCCAGCGCCGCCTCCCGGATCAGCTCCGCCACCAGGATCTCCTCCAGGGCGTCGGTCAGGTCGCCGTCGGGGTAGAGCTGGGGGCCCTCGGGGAGGAGCCCGACGAGCAGGTCGGCGAGAAGGCCGACCTGGCTGCCGGCGAGCGCCGAGACCGGCACGATCTCCGCCCACTCGGTGCCCGTCTCCTCGCCCAGGGCCTGGATGGAGAGCAGGTGCTCACCGATCTGCTCGGGGGTCGCGAGATCGGTCTTGGTGGCGATGGCGACCTTGACGGTGCGGCGCACCTTGCCGAGCTCCTTGACGATGAACCGGTCGCCGGGCCCAATCTTCTCGTTGGCCGGGAAGCAGACCGCCACCACGTCCACCTCGGCCCAGGTCGTCTTGACCAGATCGTTGAGGCGCTCACCGAGCAGGGTGCGAGGCCGGTGCAGACCGGGGGTGTCCACCAGGATCAGCTGGGCGTCCGGGCGGTGCACGATCCCCCGCACCACGGTCCGCGTCGTCTGCGGCTTGGAGGAGGTGATCACCACCTTGCTTCCCACCAGGGCGTTGGTGAGCGTCGACTTCCCCGCGTTGGGACGTCCGACGAACGACACGAAGCCGCTGCGGTGGGGCTCTGCGGGCTGGTTCATGTGTCCTCCCGGGCGGCGTCGTAGTCCGCCCAGATCTCGTCGTCGCTCTTGCCGGCGGCGATCCCCGCGCGGTGGATCGGTCCTGGGTCCACGGACCTCGGCTGGCGCCCGGTGGTCGCCCGCCAGTAGCCCATCACGTCGTAGTGGCTCGACGGCATCCGCACCACCCGCATGAGGTGCTTGCGGATCGCCCGCATCTGGGCGGACTCCCCCGCCATCCAGAAGTAGCCCTCGCCCGGGGGCCACTCCAGCGACTCCACCACGGCCGCGAGACGGCTCTGGCCCTCGGCCGGCGGGGCCAGCCAGGTGGCGTGCACGTGACCGGGCAGGTAGCCGGCCAGGTCGTCGGAGACCTCCGCGAGGACGTAGGTCTTCAGGTCCGGGCGCGACTCGGCGATCCGCGCCATCGCGGGCAGCGCGGTGAGATCGCCGGCCAGCACCAGCCACCGCGCGGTCGGCGGCGGGGCGAAGGAGGCCTTCGGCTGGGTGACCGAGACGGTGTCGCCCGCGCAGTCGCCCCGCGCCCACTCGGTGACCAGACCCGTCTCGTGCACCACCACGTCGAGCACCAGCTCGGCGCCGTCCCAGGAGCGGACGGTGTAGTAGCGGCTCTGGAACTGTCCGGGGACCACCAGGCCGATCCACTCGTCGGGGATCCCGGTGGTGTCGAAGCCGGCCAGCCCCGGGCCGCCCAGCACGAGTCGGACCAGGTGCGGCGAGAGCTGCTCACGGCGCAGCACCTGGGCGGTGTAGTGCTCGGCGCGGGTGCTCACCCGCTCAGGCTAGTCACCAGTGCGATCCCAACCCCAATCCCCCTGGCGCGCCGGGCTCGGTGCGGGTGAGCAGCGCCTGGTGCAGCTCGACGGTGTTGCGCTCGAAGCCGAGCCGGGACCCGGCCATGTAGAGCCCCCACACCCGGGCGGTCCCGATACCGGCCTCGGCCACGCACTCGTCCCAGTGATCGCACAGGTTGGCGCACCAGTCGCGCAGGGTCAGGGCGTAGTGCTCGCGCAGGTTCTCCACGTGCTGCAGCTCCAGGCCCGCGTTCTGCGCCTCGGTGACGATGCGTCCCGCCCCCGTCAGCTCGCCGTCGGGGAAGACGTAGCGGTCGATGAAGGCTCCCGTCTCGGCGCGCCGGTTGTGCGGCCGGGTGATGCAGTGGTTGAGCAGCCGGCCGCCCGGCCGGAGGCGGTCGCGCAGGTGCCGGAAGTAGGCCGGGTAGTTGCGCACGCCGATGTGCTCGGTCAGGCCGATGGAGGAGATCGCGTCGAAGCCCGTCTCGGAGATTTCGCGGTAGTCCTGGTGGCGCACCTCCACGAGGTGGCCCAGACCGGCCTCCTCCACCCGGGCGCGGGCCCAGGACGCCTGCTGTGCCGAGAGGGTCACCGCAAGGACGCTCACGCCGTGCTCGCGGGCGGCGTGCATGGCCATCCCGCCCCATCCGCACCCGGTGTCGAGCAGCCGCTGGCCGGCGCTGAGCCCCAGCTTGCTGGCCACCAGCTCGTGCTTGGCCGCCTGGGCCTCCTCCAGCGACGCCGCCCCGTGCGGGTAGAGGGCGCAGGTGTAGGTCATCGAGGGCCCGAGGACCATCTCGTAGTAGCGGTTGGAGACGTCGTAGTGGTGCTCGATCACGGCGGCGTCGCGAGCCTTCGTGTGCCGGAGCCCCTCGACGGCCCGGCGCCACCTGGGCAGGTGCTCCTCCGGCGGCGGCTTGGGCGGCACCAGGTGGGCGACCCCGAGCGAGCGCAGCAGGGCCATCGTCTCGGTCGCCCCCGGGACGCGGAACCTGGTGCGGTCCAGCAGCAGCGCGAGCAGCTCGTAGGGGTCGCCGGGGTGGACGCCCTCCATCTCGAGATCCCCGGCGACGTAGGCCCGGGCCAGGCCGAGGTCTCCGGGCGCCGTGAGGAGGTAGGAGAGTCCGCGCTCGGAGCGCAGGTGGACGGCCACCGGCGAGTCCGCAGGCCCGGTCGCGCTGCCGTCGTAGGCGGTGAACCTCAAGGGGATCTCGTCGCGCATCAGCGACTCGACCGCCTCGGCGATCGTCAGGGTGCGGGGCAGGGTCGCAGTCATCGTCGTCGTACCGCCTTGTCATACAGGGGGGTGAGCCGATCATCTGGGTCGTACCTGGCCTTCACGGCGGCGAGCACCTCGCCGCCGTAGAGGCTGTCGAACGTCTCGCGGTCGTAGAACGCCTCGGAGTAGAGGGACTTGTGACCGCCGAGCTCCGCGACCGCCCGCTCCACGGCACGGTTGACCGGGGCCTCGCCGGCCCGCGGCCCGACAGGGACGGTCCCCCAGAAGCCGAGGTTGACGTAGGTCGTGCCAGGTCGCAGCGGGTAGGTCGGCCAGGGGCGCGGCGAGCGGAGGCGCAGCGGGCAGAGCCAGACCGGCCGCATGCCGACCTCGGCGTCGAACCAGCCGAGGAACTCCCCGAGGCGCTCGAGCGGGACCTCGACGTCCTGGACCACGCGCTCCCGGGCCGGGCGCCCCGCCCGGCGGTCCAGCCGGTCCACCAGTCCGTAGCGGCGGTCCAGGGCGACGAGTCGCTGGTAGACGTCCGAGCGGCGCAGGCGGTGGGGCCAGAGCCGGCGCACCCAGGGCCGCTCCAGGCCGAACGCGGACGAGCACCAGAACCAGTCGGTGTCCCAGCGCCACAGGTAGTCGTGAGCGGTGAGGAGATCGGTCGAGCGGCTCCGCACGGACTGGTAGTAGATGGACCCGCGCGTGTAGTCCGAGGTGGGGCCGGGCTCCGCGTCGTAGCGAGCGAGCGTGAGCCGCAGGTCTCCCGGCGCGAAGGCGACGCCGTCCATGGCGTCCACCCGCTCGCCCTGCCACCGCCGGCTGCTCACCACCTCCGCCACGGCCGCCGCGACCTCGTCCGCGGAGTGGAACCGGCAGTGTCGCAGGGCGACGAACCCGCCCACCGGCTCGAGCTCGATCTCGAGGCGGGTGGCGTAGCCGAGCGAGCCGTAGGAGTTGGGGAAGGCGTCGAAGAGGTCGTCCCCCGGACGGACCGTGACGATCTCTCCGGCCCCGGTGAGGACGTCCATCTCCCTCACCGACTCGTGTGGCAGGCCGTTGCGGAAGCTGGTCGCCTCGATGCCGAGGCCGCTCACCGCGCCGCCCAGCGTGATGGTGCGCAGCTGGGGCACCACCAGCGGCGCCAGCCCGTGGGGCAGCGTCGCGGCGGTCAGCCGCTCGTAGGTGCACATGCCCTGCACCTGGGCGGTCATGCTCGCGGGATCCACCGCGAGGACGCCGTCCAGGCCGGAGACGTCGAGCCCCTGCGAGGCGCCGACCCGTGGACGGAAGAGGTTCGTCGTCCTCTTGCGCAGCCGCACCGGGGCATCCGGGGCCAGGGCCCGCCAGGAGGCCCGCAGTCGGTCGACCGCGGCCTGGTGCCTGCGCCCCTCGGAGGGAGCCACGAGAAGGCTCACCTACGACAGGCTAGGGCGGCCGGGCGCCGCGCGCGACCCCCTGACCACGGCCCCACCGGCTCAGGCGCCTGGCGACGCTCCCAGCTCCGCCGCGGCGCCGCTGGCGCTCACCGTGCCCCGGATGTCTCCGAGGTGGACGACGACCTCGGGCGAGGCGAACTCGACCAGCACCGCCCGATCCTCCTCGGCCAGGGCGTCGGCTCCGAGCAGGACGGCGGCCTCCAGGCCGCGCGAGCCCGAGGAGTGGGCCATGGCGACCGCGACCTGCAGCGCGCTGAGCCGCAGCGACCGCAGCTCCACGCTGGCGGCCGCGTAGGTCCGGCCGTCGGTGTCGCGCACCGCGGCCCCCTGGGAGGCGCCGACCCGGGCCCGGGTGGCACGGGCCAGGGTCACCAGCTTGGCGTCCTCGGGCTCCAGCCCGCCCTGGTCACTGCCGTTCGCGCCCATCGGCTCCCGCCTCCGTCCCGACCTCCACGGTCGCCTCGTCGTTGTCGCCGTGCCGCCGGTCGTCCACCCGGCTGACCAGCACGGTCCCCACCTTGTTCCGCCGCCCGGAGGGGCCCTCCGCCTCGAAGCGCAGCCCGTGCACCTCCACCGTCGATCCCGGGATCGGGACCTTGCCCAGGTGCTTGGCCATCAGCCCCCGCACCGTGTCCACGTCGTCGTCGATCACGTGGATCCCGAAGACCTCGCCGAGGTCGCCGACCGGGAAGCGGGAGGAGACCCGGGTGCCGTGCGGCGTGGTCTCGACCTGCACCTCGGCCTCGTCGTACTCGTCGGTGATCTCGCCCACGATCTCCTCGAGCACGTCCTCGATCGTGACCAGGCCGGCGGTGCCGCCGTACTCGTCGATGACCACCGCGATGTGCTGGCGGGAGGCCTGCATCTCCGCGAGCAGCGCGTCGACGGGCTTGGAGTCGGGCACGTGGTAGACCGGGCGCATCAGCTCGTCGATGCGCTGGGTGGTCTCCACGTCGGGGTCCTCGAAGTCGCGCCGGACGATGTCCTTGAAGTAGGCCATGCCCACGATGTCGTCGAGGTTCTCCTCGATCACCGGCACCCGCGAGTAGCCGCTGCGCAGGAAGAGGGACATCGCCTGACGGAGGTTCTTGTGGCGCTCCAGGTAGACGATGTCCGGGCGCGGCACCATCACCTCCCGGACGATCGTGTCGCCGAGCTGGAAGACGGAGTGGATCATCTTGCGCTCCCCCTCCTCGATCACCGCCGACGCCTCGGCCATGTCGACGAGCTCGCGGAGCTCGGTCTCGGTGGAGAAGGGGCCGCGACGGAACCCACGGCCCGGGGTGATCGCGTTGCCCAGCAGGATCAGCAGCTGGGGCACCGGCCCCAGGATCCTGGTGATCATCACGACCGGCCCAGCCAGGGCGAGCCCCACCGTGACGTGGTGCTGACGCCCCAGCGTCCGTGGGGCGACGCCGATGACGACGAAGGAGACCAGGAGCATCGTCCCGAGGGCGGAGAGCAGGGTCGGCCACCACTCCCCCTCCCAGAGGTCGTGCAGGAGCAGGGTGACCACGACGATCGCGCCGACCTCGAAGAGCAGCCGCAGCATCAGCACCGTGTTGAGGTAGCGCGGCGAGTCGTCGAGGATCTGAAGCACCCGCCGGGCCCGGGTCCGGCCCTCGGCGAGCAGCTCCTCCGCGCGCGCCCGGGAGAACCCGCTCAGGGCCGCGTCGGCCGCCGAGAAGACACCGGCCAGGCAGACCATCGCGGCGGCCCCCACCACCCATCCGAGCTCGGTCACCGCACGCCCTCCGTCAGCCAGACGGCGCTCACCGGTCGACGGGCGCGGCGCGCCAGCGATCAAGGAGGTCGGCCTGCAGGTCGAACATCACCTTGTGCTCGTCGGGCTCGGCGTGGTCGTAGCCCAGCAGGTGGAGGATCCCGTGCACGGTGAGCAGCTCGATCTCGGCCGCCGTCCCGTGGCCGGCCGTCTCACCCTGTCGCTCGGCCACCGCGGGGCAGAGCACCAGGTCGCCGAGGACGCCCTCCTCGGGCTCCTCGTCGACCAGGCCCGGCCGGAGCTCGTCCATCGGGAAGGCGAGCACATCGGTCGGGCCCTCCTTCTCCATCCACTTCTCGTTGAGCTCGGCGATCGTGGGCTCGTCCACGGCCTTGATGCAGAGCTCGGCCATGGGGTGCACCCGCATGCTGTCCATGACGAAGCGGCTCAGGGAGGCCAGTCGCTGGACGTCGAGCTCGTGACCGGACTCGTTCAGGATCTCGATCGTCACGAGCGACGCTCCTTGGTGGGCGAGTGCGGCGCGATCTCCGCGCGGGCGTCGAACTCGTCGTAGGCCGCGACGATCTTGCCGACCAGCCGGTGACGCACGACGTCGTGGCTGGTGAGCCGGTTGAAGACGACGTCCTCGACACCGGTCAGGATGCTCTCCACCACCTTGAGGCCCGACTTCACCCCGCCGGGCAGGTCGACCTGCGTGACGTCGCCGGTCACCACGATCTTGGAGCCGAACCCGAGGCGGGTCAGGAACATCTTCATCTGCTCGGGCGAGGTGTTCTGGGCCTCGTCGAGGATGATGAACGCGTCATTGAGGGTCCGGCCCCTCATGTAGGCCAGCGGCGCCACCTCGATCGTCCCCGCCGCCAGCAGCTTGGGGATCGTCTCGGGGTCGATCATGTCGTGCAGGGCGTCGTAGAGCGGCCGCAGGTAGGGGTCGATCTTCTCGCTCAGCGTGCCGGGGAGGTAGCCCAGCCGCTCGCCGGCCTCCACCGCCGGCCTGGTCAGGATGATCCGCGTGACCGCCTTGGTCTGCAGTGCCTGGACCGCCTTGGCCATCGCCAGGTAGGTCTTGCCGGTGCCGGCGGGCCCGATCCCGAAGCTGATCGTGTGCTTGTCGATCGAGTCGACGTAGCGCTTCTGGTTGAGCGTCTTGGGGCGGATCGTGCGGCCGCGGTTGGAGAGGATGTTGAGCGAGAGCACGTCGGCGGGTCGCTCGGTGGTCTCTTGTCGCAGCATCGAGACGATGCGCTCGATGGTCTCGGTCGTCACTCCCTGACCGGTGCGCAGGATCGCGACCACCTCGTCCAGGAGCCGCTCGGCCAGCGCGATCTCGGCGGCGTCCCCGTGGAAGGTCACCCGGTTGCCCCGGACGTGGACGTCGGTGTCGAACGACTCCTCGATGAGAGCGAGGTGCTCGTCCCCGGGCCCCAGGACGCTGACCATGTTGATGCTGTTGGGCACCACGACGGTGTGCTTGGTGATGAGCGGAGTGTCAGTCATGAATCCCCGGGGGGCGGCCTTTCGGGACGGCGGGTTGGCGCCCCCATGCTACGCCGGTCGTGGGAGCCGACCCCAGTCACTTTCCCCCGAGGGCACACGGTCCGGTCAGGGCTTGCTGACCGTCATCATGCCCAGGCACATCTCGTCGGTGGTCCCGTCGCCCCACACCACGTACCTGTCGGGCTGTCCCTCGAACGACGGAAGCCTGTCGCGGAGCTCCTGGCTGTGCCGACAGCTGACCTTGACCTCGTCGCCCGGGGCGATCTTGACGGGGTCGATCGGTATCCCGCCCTGGTCGTCGAAGTCCCAGACCGGGATGTCGAGGATCGTCCGGGCACGTGGCGTCCCCGGGTTGACCTCGATCTTGATCTCCTTGCCCAGCAGGTGCATGTGACCGGCCACGCCGTGGACGGTCATCGGCTCCTGGAAGGTCCGCACGCACTCGGTGCGCTCACCGGCCACCCACTCGTCCCCACAGAGGAGATGGAGCAGGTTGGCGGTCCGGTCGCCGTCGGGACCGATGCGGTTGCGCAGGTCCAGCAGGGAGACGCCGCGGTCGCAGAACCGGCTCTCGGAGAACTCGGGTCGGCAGGGCATCTCCACCGGCGCCGGCAGCAGCACCGTCTGGAGCCCGGTCATCGCGGTGGAGACCGGCTTGAGCCGCAGCTGGGTGGCGCTCACGTCGGGCTGGGAACCGGCCAGCAGGTTGTAGTGCACCTGCATGATCACCCGGGTGCCCTTCTCGAGGCGCACCCCGTGATCCGGCTTGGTCACCGACTCCTGCCCACCGGGCGCCCACGCCGCGAGCCACCCCGCGTCGGTGAGCTGGTCGGCGGGCGCCTGCAGGCCCGACCCGCCGAAGCAGGTCCATCCGGGCCCGTCCTCCGCGGCGTCCAGGTCCTCGGCGCGCGGCACGTCCTGCGGGTCCACCTTGAAGAGGATCACGTGGTGCACGACCTCGGGGTTGCCCGGCAGCACGTGGGTGCCGGTCAGGAACGCGGGCTTCTCCAGGCCGGGGTCGATGAGGAAGCACCGGTAGTCGTCGGTGCCCTTGCCGGTCGGGGACGAGGGCGTGTAGGTCTCGTCCATGGAGACCGTGACCCGCCGCTCGCCCTGACGCAGCTTCTTCGCCGCGACCGCCTCGGCGCCCTGGTGATGGTCGTCGGAAGCGGTGGCGCCGTCGCTCGGCTCGACGAGCTGATCGGTCGTCCTGCCCGCGTCGGGGGCGTCCTCCTCAGCGCAGGCGGCCAGCATCGTCAGCGAGAGCGCCAGCGCGGCCAGCGACGCCAGTCGGCGCCTCATCCGGGCGGCCAGTTCATCGGGCGCCCGCCGAGGACGTGCAGATGGGTGTGGAAGACCGTCTGGCCGGCCCCGGCCCCGGTGTTGAAGACCAGGCGGTAGTCGCCGGCCAGTCCGTCGGCCTCGGCCACCGCGTCGGCCACCCGCACGAGGTCGGCGAGGCCGTCGGGGTCCTGGGTGGCCAGCGCCACGGCGTTCACGTGGTGGGCACGGGGCACCACCAGGACGTGGGTGGGGGCCTGGGGATTGACGTCCCGGAAGGCCACGGACCGGTCGGAGGCCTCCAGCACCTCGGCCGGCACGTCGCCCGCCACGAGCCGGCAGAACAAGCAGTCGGCGGTGTGGCCGGGATCACTCGAGGAGCTCATGGCAGGACTCTCCCACGGGAGACAGAGAGCTGTCTCGCCTCCGCTCAGCAGGGGAGACACGGTCCGTGCGGCGCGCCGGGTAAACCCCGCGGCTGCGGTGCGCGTCCCACTAGCGTGACGACCGATGCTGCTCTCCCCTGCCGGGCGGTGCACCCCGTGAGCCGGCCCCTGGACGCCGACGAGGCGCTGGAGCACCTGTACGCCCACCACTGGCACGCGTTGGTCCGTCTCTCCACCCTGCTGGTCCGCGACCAGGGCACCGCCGAGGAGGTGGTCCAGGACGCCTTCGTCGCGATGCACCGTCACTGGGACCGGATCCGCGACCAGGGCGCCGCACCGGCCTACCTGCGGCGCAGCGTGGTGAACGGGTCGAGGTCGGCGCTGCGGCACCGGGTGGTCCGCGCTCGCCACGCCCACCGTGAGGCGGCTCCGGTGACCGCGCCCGACGTGCTCGGCTCCCGCGCGGAACGGCTCTCCGAGCGCGCCGCCGTGCTCGAGGCGCTCGCAGCCCTGCCCGGACGGCAGCGGGAGGTCCTGGTGCTCCGTCACTACCTGCAGCTCTCGGAGGCGGAGATCGCCTCCACCCTCGGCATCTCCAGGGGCGCGGTGAAGAGCCACGCCTCCCGCGGCAGCGCCGCGCTCCGGGAGCTGCTCGAGCCCTTCGTCGAGGAGCAGGCATGACCCACGAGCACGAGCACCCGCGCCAGCACGACGCCGAGCTGCGGCGGCTGCTGACCGCTGCCGCCGCGGACGTTGAGCCCACGGACCGCCTTCCGAGCATCCGGGCCCGCACGGCGGGCCACCGGCCGGGAGACGCCCGGCGCACCTGGCCCCTGACCCTGGCGGGCGCCGCCTCGGTGGCCGCCGTGGTCGCCGGCGTCGTCGCGTTGGGCGGCTTCCTCGACGGGCCGACGGAGGAGACCGTCGCGCCGGCCTCCCCACCGGCTCCTTCCCCGACTGCCTCCCCGACTGTCTCCCCGACCGCTCCGGAGACCGCTCCCCCGGTCGAGAGCGCGACCGAGATGCCCACCGGCTCCCCCGGTCGCCGGACGATGGCGCTGCCGATCTACTACCTGGTGGACACCGAGCGGGCCGGGGTCCGGCTGGTCCGCGAGTTCCGCGAGGGCGAGCCCGCACGACGGCTCGGCGACGCGCTCGCCCTGCTCACGGGTCCCGCCCTCGACCCCGACTACCGCACCGCCTGGCCCGAGGGCTCGCTGCTCGGGTCCAGCTTCGACGGGATCGGCGACGACGGTTCGTTCGGAGTCACCGTCTCCGAGAAGGTCCTCGACCGCCCCCCGGGGATGTCGGACCAGGAGGCCAGGGCCGCGGTCGAGCAGGTGGTCCGCACCCTGCAGGGCGTGAGCCAGTCCAGCGCACCGGTGCGGTTCTCCCTGCCCGGATGGGTGGAGGCGCCCCGGCTGCTCGGCGTCCCGCTGGAGGGGCCGGTGAGCCGGGGCTCGACGCTGGAGATGCTCAACCACCTCAACCTGACGACTCCGGAGCAGGGGCAGGTCGTGGAGACGACCCTCCGGCTCTCCGGCGTGGCCAACAGCTTCGAGGCCTCCGTGTACTGGGAGATCCGGCAGGGTGAGAGGGTCCTGCTCAGCGGCCCCGCGGCGACGGGCTGGATGGAGGACCGGCTCTACCCCTTCGAGGAGGAGATCGACGTGAGCAACCTGCCACCGGGCGACTACACGGTCTGGGCCACCACCGACGACCCCACCGCCGGCACCGAGGGGTCCGGCGCGATGACCGACACGAAGGAGTTCACGATCCGATGAGGCACCGCTCCCCCGCTCCCGGCTCCGCGGCCCTGGTCCTGGGGTGTCTGCTCGCCCTGGGCGGCTGCGGCGACGCCGACACCACGGCCACCGGCGGCACGCCGGGCGCCGACACCTCCGGCTCCGCGAGCGGGCCGTCGCCCTCCCCCGAGGACTCGTCGAGCCCCACCGCTCCGGGTGCGGCCGCTGCGACGAGCACGCCCACCGCGACGGGCGCCGGACGCAGCACGGTCGCCGCGTACCTGGTCGGCGAGACCCCGCAGGGGCCGCGCCTCTACCGCGAGTTCCGTGCAGTCTCCTCCGGCGACGTCCTTGGTGCGGCGGTCGCGCTGCTCACCACCGGCGACGCGCTCGACCCCGACTACCGCTCCCTCTTCCCGCAGGGCTCCTTCGCCTCGGTGGTCCACGACCGGGACGCCGGGCGGATCGTCGCCGAGCTGGCCGACGACGCGTGGGTCGACCGACCGGACGGGATGACCGCCCGTCAGGCGCGCCTCGCCGTCCAGCAGCTGGTGCACACCGCGCAGGCGGCCGTGCAGGAGCGGGTGCCGGTGGTGGTCACCCTGGGCGGCGCCCCCACCACCCTCTTCGGCGTGGAGACCGCGGACGGCGTCCGCAACGACGCCCCGCTCGACGTGCTGGCGCTCGTCAGCGTCACCGCGCCCGAGCAGGACGCCGTCGTGCAGGGCTCCTTCCGCGCCAGCGGAATCGCCAGCGCCTTCGAGGCCACCGTGCCGTGGGAGCTGCGGCAGGGTGACGAGGTCGTGCTGGAAGGCTTCGCCACCGCCGAGGGATGGATGGACCGGCTCTACCCGTGGCAGACCGAGGAGATCGACGTCTCCGGCCTCGCGCCCGGTCGCTACACCTTCGTGGCCACCACCGGGGACGTCTCGGACGGCGAGGGTCCGGGGCCGACCACCGACAGCAAGGAGATCGAGCTCCGCTGACGCCTGACGGACCGCGCGGGACAGCCACTCAGGCCCAGCGCGCCGTCCGTGCCATCAGCGCCCCCACGGCGACGACGCCGGCGGTCGAGGTGCGGAGCACCTCCCGACCCAGCCGCACCGGCCGGGCGCCCGCGGCCTCGAAGGCGGCGAGCTCCTCGGGCGAGACGCCGCCCTCGGGGCCGACCACCAGAGCCACCTCTCCGGCAGGCACCTCGAGTGCGGAGACCGGCGTGGTGGCGTCCTCGTGGAGCACCACGGCGAGGTCGGCGGCGCCGAGCAGGGCGCACACCTCCGCGGTGGAGCTCAGCGGAGCGACCTCGGGGAACCAGGACCGGCGGGCCTGCTTGGCGGCCTCGTGGGCGGTGCTCGCCCAGCGTGCGTGCGAGCGGGCCGCCCGCTCCCCTCGCCAGACCGCCACGCTGCGCGAGGCGGCCCAGGGCACGAGGCGGTCCACGCCGACCTCGGTGAGGACCTCGACCGCCAGCTCACCCCGTTCGCCCTTCGGCAGCGCCTGGACCACGGTGAACGACGGCGCGGGCCGCTCCGCCCGCTCCACCTCGGCCACCTCCACCGAGAGCAGCCGCTTCGCGGTCGCGGTCACCTCGCCGGCGACCCGGGTGCCGCGGCCGTCGGTGAGGGCGACCCGCTCGCCGACCCGCAACCGGCGGACGGCGACGGCGTGGTGCGCCTCGTCCCCCTCGACGTCCACGACGTCCCCGGGACGTGCGAGCGCCAGGGAGGGCACCCAGTGCACCGGCAGCGACACGGCGTCCGCTCAGCCGCCGTGGAACGCGTCGCGCAGGCGACCGAAGACGGACTTCCCGGAGGCACGGACCGTGCCCTCGGGAGACTCCTCCCCGCGCAGCTCCGCCAGCTCGCGGAGCAGCTCCACCTGCCGGTGGTCGAGCCGGGTCGGGGTCTCCACCACGATGGTGACCACCAGGTCGCCGCGTCCGCCGCGCAGGCCCGGGACCCCACGGCCCTTCAGCACCTGCTCGGTGCCGGACTGGGTCCCGGGACGCACCTCGAGCTCGAGCGAGCGCTCCGAGCCGTCGTCCTCGGCGAGGTCGGCCTCGAGCAGGGAGAGGGTGAGCGTGGTGCCGAGGGCGGCCGCGGTCATCGGGAGCGCGACCGTGCAGTGCAGGTCGTTGCCGTTGCGGATGAAGGTGGGGTGCTGGGCCACCCGGATCTCGACGTAGAGGTCGCCGGCCGGCCCTCCGCCCGGCCCGACCTCCCCCTCGTGCGCCAGCTGCACGCGGGTGCCGTCGTCCACGCCGGGCGGGATCTTGACCGTGAGGGTCCGACGCGATCGCACACGTCCGTCGCCGGCACACTCCCGACAGGGGTCGGCGATGATCGACCCGAACCCGCGGCACGCGGCACACGGGCGCAGGGTCCGGATCTCGCCCAGGAAGGAGCGCTGCACCTGGGCGACCTCGCCCGCGCCCCGGCAGGTCTCGCAGGTCTGGGGGTGGGTGCCCGGGGCGGTGCCCTCACCCTGACAGGCGGTGCAGACCACGGCCGTGTCGACCTTGATCTCCTTGGTGACGCCGAACGCCGCCTCGGCCAGCTCGACCTCGAGCGCGATCAGCGCGTCCTGGCCGCGGCGCGTGCGGGGACGGGGACCGCGCCCGCCGCCGGCGGCTGCGGCGCCGGGGCCCTGGCCCCCGAAGAAGGCGTCCATGATGTCGGTGAAGGAGAATCCGGCCCCCTGGCCGAACCCGCCCGCCCCGCCGAAGGGGTCGCCGCCGCGGTCGTAGTGAGCCCGCTTCTGGGGGTCGGACAGCACCTCGTAGGCGCCCGTCACCTCCTTGAACCGCTCCTGGGTCTCCGGGTCCGGGTTGACGTCCGGGTGGAGCTGGCGGGCCAGCCGGCGGTAGGCCTTCTTGATCGTGTCGGCATCGGCGTCCCTGGGGACACCGAGCAACTCGTAGAGGTCCTGGCTCAACTTCGTCCTTCGTCTTGGAGGGGTCTTGGAGGGGTGGGGAGACCGCTCAGGTCTCGTCGAGGATGCGGGAGACGTAACGGGCGACGGCGCGGACCGCCGCCATGGTGCCGGGGTAGTCCATGCGGGTGGGGCCGACGATGCCCAGGCTCGCGAGCGCGTCCTGGCCCGGCCCGTAGCCGGTGGCCACGACGCTGGTCCCCGCGAGCTCGGTGTAGGGGCCCTCGCGACCGATCCGGACCGTCACGGCGCCGGCGTCGGCGGCCTCGCCCAGGAGCTTCATCAGGACGACCTGCTCCTCCAGGGCCTCCAGCAGCGGACGCACGGTGGTGTCGAAGTCCTGTCCGAAGCGAGCCAGGTTGGCGGCACCGCCGACCGCCACCCGCTCGTCGCGCCGGTGGTCCGACATCGCCTCGGTGAGCGTCTCCACGACGGCGCGGGTCAGGGCGGAGTCAGGCTCGGGGACCTCGTCCACCAGGGCCGACAGGGCGCTGGTGGCCTCGGCGATGCGCCGTCCGGAGGTCGCGCGGCCTATCCGGTTGCGCAGGTCGCCGAGGCGCTCGTCCTCGACCTCGCCGGACTCCTGGGGAAGCTCGACCAGCCGCTGCTCGACGCGTCCGGTGGAGAGGATCAGCACCACGAGCAGGCGACCCGGGGCCAGCATGACGACCTCCACGTGGCGCACCGTGCTCCGGGTGAGCGTCGGGTACTGCACCACCGCCACCTGGCGGGTCAGCTGGGAGAGCGTCCGCACGGAGCGCTGGACCACGTCGTCGAGATCGACCGCCCCGTCCAGGAACGAGGCGATCGCCCGCCGCTCGGCGCCGGACATCGGCTTGACCGTGCTGAGCCGGTCGACGAAGAGGCGGTACCCCTTGTCCGTGGGCACCCGGCCGGCACTGGTGTGGGGCTGGTGGATGAAGCCCTCGTCCTCGAGGGCGGCCATGTCGTTGCGCACGGTGGCCGGGGAGACCCCCAGTCCGTGACGCTCCACCAGCGCCTTCGAGCCGACCGGCTCCTCGGTGGCGACGTAGTCCTCCACGATCGCGCGCAGAACGGCGAGCTTGCGGTCCTCCGACATGGGCTCCTCCGTTCAGGTCGTCGGGATCGGTCTGGCACTCCAGACCGGCGAGTGCCAAGTCTACTAGGCGAGGGGACGCGGGCTAGGCTCGCGGGCATGCCGGAGTTCCAGCAGGTCGCGGACCGGGTCTGGGTGGCACGCTACGCCGCCCACGACGTCAACGTCACAGTGGTCGGGGGCGCCCTGGGGGCGTTGGTCGTCGACACCCGGGAGTCCGAGGAGGCTGGGCGCGAGCTGGTCGAGCAGGTCCGGCGCCTGGGAGTCGGGGAGGTGGTCGCCGTGGTGAACACCCACGACCACGTCGACCACATCGGCGGCAACGGGGCCTTCCTCGCCGCCTTCCCCGAGGCTGCGGTCGTCGCCCACGAGGACGCCGACGTGCCCGACGTGACCCGCACGTTCTCCTCCGTCCACGTCGTGGAGCTCGGCGACCGCGCGGTCGAGGTCTTCCACCCCGGCCGGGCGCACACCGGGGGCGACCTCGTGGTCCGGGTCGCCGAGGCCGACGTCCTGGTGGTCGGCGACCTCGTCGTGGAGGCCACCGCCCCCTGGTACGGCGACGACTCCTGGCCGATGGAGTGGCCCCTCGCGCTCGACCTGGTGCTGGGTCTCGCCACGCCCACCACCGTCGTCATCCCCGGCCACGGCGCCCCGGTGGGGCGCGACTTCGTCGAGCAGCAGCGCGGCGACATCGGGACGGTCGCCGAGACCCTCCGCGACCTGGTGGGCCGTGGGGTGCCGCGCGCCGAGGCACTCGCCGCCGCCTCCTGGCCGTTCCCGCCCGAGCGCATCGCGCCTGCGGTGGACCGCGCCTACGACCAGCTGCCCAGGGCCCAGCGCCAGCTGCCCCTCGTGTGAGGCGGCGGGGAGGGCCGCAGGGCTGCACCGGGGGTGTGATCGCCCTCACCCCCGGGTACGCCCACCCCATGACCGACTCCCAGGACCCCACCGACCTGCCCCAGGCGCAGAGCACCACCAGCGAGGCCGACGCGGACCACGGCTCGGACGACGCCGCCCCGCAGGACCGCTCCGTCGCCGGCATCTCCGACGAGCAGCTGCCCGACGACCTCACCCCGGGCGAGGACAACCCGCTCGCCGAGCCCCTGGACCCTGACGACCCGAGCACCAAGTCGCAGGAGGAGCTCGGTCTCCTCGACGAGGGGGACACCGACCAGGGTCAGGCGGGGATCGCGGAGGGCTGATTCGCCAGGCTCCGCGCGTCCTCACCCGGGTCGGGCATCCGGCGTCCTAGCGTGGTCCGGTGCCTTCCCCCACCGACCGCTACGGTTCCGACGTCCTCT
Source organism: Nocardioides sp. Z22_16 (assembly GCF_058134365.1). NCBI lineage: Bacteria > Bacillati > Actinomycetota > Actinomycetes > Propionibacteriales > Nocardioidaceae > Nocardioides > Nocardioides sp. Z22_16. The sequence continues at coordinate 34,410 of NZ_JBYTTI010000006.1, read as the reverse complement.
CCGGCGACTGGCGCGCCCCCAAGCGGGGCCGCGCCCAGGAGCGAGCCGCCGAGCTCGGCCTCGTGGTCGAGGAGGTCACCACCGAGTGGTGCGGGGAGATCGTCGCCATGGACCGCGACCTGCGGACGGTGACCCTCGAGGACCGGCGCCGCAAGCGGCGGACCTTCCCGATGGGGCCGGGGTTCCTGCTCGAGGGGGCCCCGGTGGTGCTCACCCCGCCGGTCCAGCGAGCCGCCCCGGCCAAGGCCACCCGGACCGCCTCGGGCTCGGTGGCGGTCCACGGGGCCAAGGCGCGGGTCGCCCGACAGAGCCGCATCTTCGTGGAGGGCCGGCACGACGCCGAGCTCGTCGAGAAGGTGTGGGGCGACGACCTGCGCATCGAGGGCGTGGTGGTGGAGTTCCTCGGCGGCGTGGACGACCTCGCCGACCACCTCAAGGACTTCAAGCCCGGACCCGAGCGCCGCGTCGGCGTGCTGGTCGACCACCTGGTGCCGGGCTCCAAGGAGAGCCGGATCGCGCAGGGGATCATGCGCTCGCCGGTGGGCAAGCACGTCCTGATCGTGGGGCACCCGTTCATCGACGTCTGGCAGGCCGTCAAGCCGGAGCGGCTCGGCTTCACCCGCTGGCCCGACGTGCCGCGCTCGATCGACTGGAAGAAGGGCACCTGCCAGCAGCTGGGCTGGCCGCACCGGGACCAGGCCGACATCGCGCGGGCCTGGAAGCACATCCTCGGTGGCGTGCGCGGCTTCCAGGATCTCGACCCCGCCCTGCTGGGCCGGGTGGAGGAGCTGATCGACTTCGTCACCGCCCCCTGAGTCGCGGCTGTCTCAGTCGACCAGCAGGTCGCGCACCACGGCATCGGCCAGCAGCCGTCCGTGCCGGGTGAGCACCAGACGGCCCCCGGACTCCACCGCGAGCCCCCGGGCGACCACGTCGGGCACGGCCGCCCGCTCGCGGTCGGCGAGCACCTCCAGCGAGAGCCCCTCCCGCAGCCGCACCTCGAGCAGGACCCGCTCCACGTGCCGGTCCGCCGCGGAGAGCACCTCCCGCCCGTGGGCCGGGCTCAGCCCGGCCGCGAGCCTGGTCGCGTAGGCGGCGGGGTGCTTGACGTTCCACCAGCGGACGCCGCCGACGTGCGAGTGGGCGCCCGGCCCGACCCCCCACCAGTCGGCGCCGCGCCAGTAGAGGAGGTTGTGCAGACACCGGCTCTCGGGGCGGCGCGCCCAGTTGGAGACCTCGTACCACTCCAGCCCGGACGCGCTGAGCCGCTCGTCGGCCCTCAGGTACTTGTCGGCGAGGTCGTCGTCGTCCGGCATCGGCAGCTCGCCGCGTCTGACCCTCCGCGCCAGCGCCGTGCCCGGCTCCACGATCAGCGAGTACGCCGAGACGTGGTCGGGGGCCGAGGCGAGCGCCGCCTCGAGGGAGTGCTCCCAGTCGGCCAGGCTCTCCCCCGGCGTCCCATAGATGAGGTCGAGGCTGACCTCCTCGAAGCCCGCCGCCCGCGCCCACTCGACCGCGAGCGGGACCCGGGCCGGGTCGTGGGTCCGGTCCAGGGTGGCGAGCACGTGCGCGACGGCGGACTGCATCCCGAAGGAGACCCGGGTGAAGCCCGCCTCCCGCAGCCGGGCGAGCCCCTCGGCGGTGACGCTGTCGGGGTTGGCCTCGGTGGTCACCTCCGCATCGGAGGCCAGCCCGAGCTCCGCGCGGACGGACCCGAGCATCGTCGCGAGGTCGTCCGGCGGGAGCAGGGTCGGCGTACCGCCCCCCACGAAGACGGTGCTGACCTCGCGGGCGGCCTCGCCGAGCACCTGCCGCGCCAGCCTGATCTCAGCGACCGCCTGCTGGGCGTACGACGCCATCGAGGTGCCACCCACGTCCCCCAGCTCGGAGGGGGTGTAGGTGTTGAAGTCGCAGTAGCCGCAACGCACCCGGCAGAAGGGCACGTGCAGGTAGAGCGCGAGGGGGCGGCTCCGGGCGCCCTCCAGGGCGGCGGGCGGGAGCGACCCGTCCTCGGGAGCCGGGTCCCCGGCTGGTAGCGCAGATGGCACGTACCCATCTCACCACGGGGCTCGTGCCGTGGCGGAAACGCGGAGCAGGGCCCCACGTCGCCGCGGGGCCCTGCTCGTCGTCTCCTCGGTGGCGCAGCCGCGCCGGTCGAGGATCAGACGTACATCTTCTCGATCAGGTCGCTGTAGTTGCCCTCGACGACGTTGCGCTTGACCTTCATGGACGGGGTCAGCTCCCCGGACTCCACGGTCAGGTCGTGGTCGAGCAGCTCCCACTTCTTGATGGTCTCCCAGCGGTTGAGCTGGGAGTTCATCTCGTCGACGTACCCCTGGACCATCTCCTTGACCTGCGCGCTGCGCACGACCTCGGTGTAGGAGGCGCCGGCCATGCCGTTCTCCTCGGCCCAGGTCACCATGGCGTCCGGGTCGAGGGTGACCAGCGCGACGCAGTAGTTGCGCTCGGCCCCGAAGACCATGAACTGGCTGGCGTAGGGGCAGACGGCCTTGAACTTCGACTCGATCGCCGGCGGGGCGATGTACTTGCCGCCGGAGGTCTTGAAGAGCTCCTTGATCCGGCCGGTGATCTTGAGGTGCCCGTCCTCGTCGAGCGATCCCTTGTCGCCGGTGTGCAGCCAGCCGTCGGGGGTGAGCGCCTTCGCGGTCTCCTCGGGGAGGTTGTGGTAGCCCTCCATCACGCCGGGGCCCTTGATCAGCACCTCGTCGTTGTCGCCCAGCTTGACCTCGGTGCCCGGGAAGGGAGGCCCGACCGTGCCGAACTTGTTCTGGTCGGGGTGGTTGACGAAGGTGCCGGCGGAGGTCTCGGTGAGGCCGTAGCCCTCGAGGATCTTGATGCCCGCCGCGCCGAACCACTCGGCGATGTCCTGGTTGAGCGCGGCCGCGCCCGAGATGAAGAAGCGCACCCGTCCGCCGAAGCGGTCGCGGATCTTGGAGAAGACCAGCTTGTCCAGCACCTTGTGCTTCACGCCGAGGGCGAAGGGGACGGAGCGGCCCTCGCGCTGGAGGCGGTCGACCTCGATGCCGACCTCGAAGGCCTTCTTGAAGATCTTCTCCTTGGCTCCGCCCTCGGCGGCCTGCATGGTGACGATCTTGCCGTGGGCCTTCTCGAAGATCCGGGGCGCCGCACCCATGAAGGTGGGCTTCACGATCCCGAGGTTCTCCACGATCTTGTCGACCCGGCCGTCGATGGCGGTCGGGAAGCCGCACGCCATCTGCGTCGAGAGCAGGACCTTGCCGAAGGAGTGAGCCATCGGGAGCCAGAGGAACTGCAGGTCGTCCTCGCTGAGGATGCCCAGGGAGGCGATGGCGCTGCCTTCGTAGACCCACGACTCGTGGCGGAGCCGCACGCCCTTGGGGCGACCCGTGGTGCCGGAGGTGTAGATCAGGGTCGCCAGCTGGTCGGGGCGGATCGCCTCGGCCTTGGACTCCAGCACGCCGGGGTTGGCGGCCAGGTAGGCCTCGCCCAGGGCCGAGAGGTCGTCCAGGTTGATCACCCAGTCGCCGTCGGTCTTGCCCTCGAAGGTGATCACCTTGGCCACGTAGGGCAGCTCGGACTTGCGGTTGACCAGCTTGGCGATCTGGACGTCGTCCTCGGCGAAGACGAGCCGGCTCTCGGAGTCGGAGAGGATGTAGGAGGTGTCCTCCTCGCCGGTGGTCGGGTAGACCGTGGTGGTCGCGCCGGCGGCGCACATGATGGCCAGGTCGGCGAGGACCCACTCGTACCGGGTGCTCGACGCGATGCCGACGCGCATCTCCGGCTGGATACCCAGCGAGAGCAGTCCTCCGGCGAGGTTGCGGACGATCTCTCCAGCCTGGGCCCAGGTGACCGACTCCCATGCCTCCGACTTGGTCGGGTACCGGAACGCCTCGCGCTCTGGCGACTTCGCGACGCGGTCGTAGAACTGGACCGCGACATTGGGGTGCATGTGCGCCATGAAGCTGGTGTCGTTGTTCGGCATTTCTCCCTGACTTCGTTCGTGGCGCGTGCATACGCCGGCTGACTGCTTGGAAGTAACGTAGATCACTAAGTGACTCACCGGTAGCCGTATGCCCCGTTTGGAGACGTTTTGGGCGTTTCGCCTTCCGGGGGTGGTCGCCGGCCCTGCCGCGGGTCCGGTGTTCAGCGCACCCCGGCCATCAGGCGCTGGATGGGGCTCTTGGCCGCGAGGACGGCCAGCCCGACGCCTACGGAGACCGCCCCGATGACGAGGAAGAAGCCGGTCTCGTCCTCGGGGTCGTAGTAGCCGGCCAGCGTGCCGGAGATCGCCGTCCCCAGCGCCACCGAGAGGAAGAACAGCGCCACCATCTGGGTGCGGTACTTCGCTGGTGCCAGCTTGGTGGAGACCGAGAGGCCGACGGGCGAGATGAGCAGCTCCGCGACCGTGAAGAGCAGCAGGATGCCGACCAGGCCGAGCAGGGGCGCCGCGGCCTCGCCCTGGGGCATCGCGAGGAACGCGAGGAAGGCCACGCCCATCACCACCGCGGCGAGGCCGAACTTGACGGGCGTGCTGGGGGCCCGGGCGCCCAACCGGGTCCACAGGGCCGCGAAGACGCCGGCCAGCGCGATGATGAAGACGGGATTGATCGACTGCACCCACGAGATCGGCATCTCCCAGCCGAACAGGTCGCGGTTCAACCGGTCGTCGGCGTAGATCGTCACCACGGTGAACTGCTGCTGGTAGAGCGACCAGAAGACCGCGCTGCAGACGAACAGCGGGATCATCGCGAGCACCCGGCTCCGCTCCGCCCCCGCCACCGACCGGTCGAGGAGCATCAGGGCGAACAGGGCGAGGGTGGAGACCAGGGTGACGCCGATGACCAGGTCGTCCAGCCGGTCGGCGGTGATCACCCCGGCAGCGGCCAGGACGCCGACCAGGGCCAGGACCACGACGCCGGCCACCAGGTAGCGCGGGAGGCGGCCGGGCGGCAGCGGGTTGGGGACGTGGTGGGTCTCGGCGGGCAGCCGGCCGCGACCCCGGGCGTACTGCAGGAGCCCGAAGGCCATCCCGATGGCGGCCAGGCCGAAGCCGAAGTGGAAGCCCCACTCCTTCTGGAGCACCCCGGTCAGCAGCGGTCCCACCAGGGCACCGATGTTGATCCCCATGTAGAAGATGGAGAACCCGGCGTCCCGGCGCTCGTCGTGCTCGCCGTAGAGCGAGCCCACCAGCGACGTGGCGTTGGCCTTGACGCCGCCGCTGCCGAGCGCGATCAGGATCAGGCCCACCCCGACGCCCACCAGCCCGGGAAGCAACGCGAGGGCCACGTGGCCTGCCATCACCAGGACCGCGGCGTAGAACAGCGTCCGCTCGGCACCGAGGAGCCGGTCGGCGAGCCAGGCACCGAGGATGGTGGCGAGGTAGACCGATCCCCCGTAGGCGCCGACGATTCCGGCCGCCACCCCACGGTCGAGCCCCAGCCCGCCGTCGGCGACGCTGAAGTAGAGGTAGATCAGCAGGATCCCCTGCATGCCGTAGAAGCTGAACCGCTCCCACAGCTCGACTCCGAAGAGGTTGGCCAGGACCCGCGGCTGACCGAAGAACGAGTCGTCGCGGCTCTCCCGTGTGGTTCCAGGGCGAGGTGTGCTCACTCATTCAAGGGTACCTCCGCCCGACCACCCGGATCAGCGGGCGTGGTGGGTGCCCGCCTTGCGCCGCAGCTCCTCGGCCAGGTCGTCGACCACCAGCAGCTCCGGCAGCAGCGCACGCTCGGTGGTGACGGCCCGGAAGGCCAACCCGATGGTGACGCCGTGGTCGGGCCGGTGCACCACGGTGAGGCCGTCGCCGCGCTCGACCGCGCCCTCCTCCAGCACCCGCAGGTAGGCGCCGGGCCGCCCGTGCGCGGTGAAGCGCTTGGCCCACGAGGTGTCGTCGAAGCCGGTCAGCCCCATCCAGCTCGCGAAGACCCGGCAGGGTGTCCGCACCGTCGACACCTCGACGAGAGCCGCCCCCACCCGCCAGCGCTCACCGAGGAGCGCGGCGTTCAGGTCGATCCCGGAGGTGGTGAGGTTCTCGCCGAACTGCCCATCGGGAACGGGCCGGCCGAGCTCGTGCTGCCAGTGGTCGAGGTCCTCGCGGGCGAACGCGTAGACGGCCTTGTCCGGGCCGCCGTGGAACTTGCGGTCACAGACCGAGTCACCCGCCATACCCGTCCGGCGCGCCATCACCGGACCTTCCACGGGCAGCTTGCGGATGGCGCTGCGCCCGACGCGCCCCGTCCAGGGGCCGGTCTCGGGCCGGCCGACGTTGACCGCCAGCACCTGCGCTTCCACCCGCCCCCCTCTCAGTCCTGCACGGCCTTGGCTACCGCGACGCAGGTGGTGACCTGCTCCCGGGTCCCACGCCGCGCCAGGTCCGGATCGTCCGACACGCACCCCAGGGCATTGTGCAGCATCCGGACCACCACCCAGTCCCGCGCGCGCTCCTCGTCGAACCCCGCCGCGTCCACCACGGCGTGGAAGCGGCGGCGAACCCCGGCGCGCACGTCTCCGGCCAGCTCCTCCCAGCGGTTCCACAGCAGCGGCGCCACCTCGTAGTGCGGGTCGCCCGCCAGCGGCTTGGGGGCGATCACCAGCCAGGGCTCACGGGTGCCGGCGAGCACGTTGGCGTAGTGCAGGTCGGTGTGGAGCAGCCGGGCCGGGGAGGCGTCGTCGGAGACGAGGTCCCGCCCCAGCGAGACGGCCTGCTCGACGAGGCGCCGAGGCAGCGGCACTCCGGGCCCCAGCCGGGCGAGCGCCTCGGTCCACCTCGCCACGCTGGACGCCAGCAGGCCGACCTGGGGCGGCGCGGGCAGGTGCAGGCGGGCGTAGCGCTCACCCACGATCTCGCAGGCCGCCACGTCCCAGACGTTCTCCAGGCTCTCGGGCCCGAGCCGCTCCAGCAGCATCGCCCGGCGCGCCGGGTCGGCCCGGACGAGTCGGACCGCACCCTCACCCGACCAGCGCTGAAGCGCCAGCGACTCGTGGCGGGACTCCTCGTCGGGCAGCCCGAGTTTGAGGACGCGCCGCTCCCCCTCCGGGTCCCGCACGGGGAGCACCAAGGAGCACCACCCGTGCTGGGCGACCCCGTCGTGGCTCAGGCCCCACTCGGCGACGACCTCGCTGGCCAGCCGGGGCAGCGCGTCCAGCCAGGAGGCCCACGGCTCGCCCAGGGCGCGGCGGGCCTCGAGCCCGTCCGGGACCCGGACCACGCCACGCTGGGTCACGGCCTACTTCTTGGACTTCTCCGAGGGCTGGGTGGTGGAGAGCGCGGCGACGAAGGCCTCGGGCGGCACCTCGACGGTGCCGATGTTCTTCATCCGCTTCTTGCCCGCCTTCTGCTTCTCCAGCAGCTTGCGCTTGCGGCTGATGTCACCGCCGTAGCACTTGGCCAGCACGTCCTTGCGGATGGCGCGGATGTTCTCCCGGGCGATCACCCGCGCGCCGATGGCCGCCTGGATCGGCACCTCGAACTGCTGCCGCGGGATCAGCTCCTTGAGCTTGCCGGCCATCATCACGCCGTAGGAGTACGCCGCGTCGCGGTGCACGATCGCGGAGAACGCGTCGACGGGCTCGCCCTGCAGCAGGATGTCGACCTTGACGAGGTCGGCGGCCTGCTCGCCGGAGCGCTCGTAGTCGAGCGAGGCGTAGCCCTTGGTCCGCGACTTGAGCTGGTCGAAGAAGTCGAAGACGATCTCGCCCATCGGCAGCGTGTAGCGCATCTCGACGCGGTCCTCGGAGAGGTAGTCCATCCCCTGGAGGCTGCCGCGCTTGGTCTGGCAGAGCTCCATGATCGTGCCGATGTAGTCGCTCGGGCTCAGGATCGTCGCCTTGACCACCGGCTCGCGGACCTCGGAGATCTTGCCCTCCGGGTACTCGCTGGGGTTGGTCACCGTCAGCCGGGTGCCGTCCTCCATCACGACCTGGTAGACCACGTTGGGGGCGGTCGAGATGAGGTCGAGGTCGAACTCGCGCTCGAGGCGGTCCCGAGTGATCTCCATGTGGAGCAGCCCGAGGAAGCCGATGCGGAAGCCGAACCCCAGGGCGCCGGAGGTCTCGGGCTCGAAGGTGAGCGCCGCGTCGTTGAGCTGGAGCCGCTCGAGCGCGTCGCGCAGCGTCGGGTAGTCGTCGCCGTCGATCGGGTAGAGCCCGGAGTAGACCATCGGGTTCGGGTGCTTGTAGCCGCCCAGCGCCTCGGTGGCGCCGTGGTGCTGGCTGGTGACGGTGTCGCCGACTCGCGACTGCCGGACGTCCTTCACCCCGGTGATCAGGTAGCCCACCTCGCCGACGCCCAGGTCTCCGGCCTTGACCGGCTCGGGGCTGATCACGCCGACCTCGAGCATCTCGTGGACCGCGCCGGTCGACATCATCTTGATCCGGTCGCGGTGGGTCAGCTTGCCGTCGATGACTCGGACGTAGGTCACCACGCCGCGGTAGGTGTCGTAGACGGAGTCGAAGATCAGGGCCCGCGGCGGGGCGTCGGCGTCACCGACGGGCGCCGGGGTCTGCTTGACGATCTCGTTGAGCAGCCCCTCGACGCCGACACCGGTCTTGGCGCTGACCCGGAGCACGTCCTCGGGCTCACACCCGACCAGCCCGGCCAGCTCCGCGGCGTACTTCTCGGGGTTGGCGCCGGGCAGGTCGATCTTGTTGAGCACCGGGATGATGTGAAGGTCGGCGCCCATCGCCAGGTAGAGGTTGGCGAGGGTCTGGGCCTCGATCCCCTGGGCGGCGTCGACCAGCAGCACCGCGGCCTCGCAGGCCTCCAGCGACCGGGAGACCTCGTAGGTGAAGTCGACGTGTCCGGGGGTGTCGATCATGTTGAGCACGTAGGTGCCGGGCTCGGCCAGCTCGTCGTTGTCGGCGGGAACCGTCCAGGGCATGCGGACGGCCTGGCTCTTGATCGTGATGCCGCGCTCGCGCTCGATGTCCATCCGGTCGAGGTACTGGGCGCGGGCAGCGCGCTCGTCCACCACCCCGGTCAGCTGCAGCATCCGGTCGGCAAGGGTCGACTTGCCGTGGTCGATGTGGGCGATGATGCAGAAGTTCCGGATGATCGACGGGTCGGTCTGTCCGGGCTTCGGGGCGCTCTTGGAGGACACGGATGACTTTCGGGTACGACGTGACGTGCGGGTCGGCACATTGCGGGTCGACACATTGTTCCACGCTGCCGGCCGCTCCCGGGATTCGCGCCGCGTCCCGTCGCACTCTCCCGCGGTCGGGCCCCGGCGCGGGCCGCGTGGTGGATGATGCCCCCGTGCCCCCCTCGACGACGCCCGCCTACCCCGCTCCGCCCGACGCCACGGCACGGCGGCTGGGATGGCAGTTCCTGCCCCCCGGCGTCCGGGCGTGGGTCGAGCGCCGGTGCGGCGCCGCGGTGGTGGAGGCCATCTCCTGCGACGCGGGCTTCACCCCGGGCTTCGCCTCGGTGCTGGTCTGCGACGACGGCTCGCGCCACTTCGTGAAGGCGGCCTCGGCCAAGGCGCAACGGGTCTTCGCCGACTCCTACCGGGAGGAGGCGCGCAAGCTCTCCGCCCTCCCCGCCGCGGTGCCGGCCCCCCGGCTCGCGTGGCTGCTCGACGACGACTGGGTCGTCCTGGGCATCGAGTACCTCGACGGCGTCAACCCGCCCCGTCCCTGGAGCCGTCCGCACCTGGACGCCACGCTGGACACGCTGGAGCGGGTGGCGGCGGCCACCACCCCGGTCCCTGCGGCGATGGGCCTGGACCCCCTGGTGGAGGAGCTGGCCGACTGGCCCTCCCACTGGGAGGCGGTAGGACGGTCGCGCCCGGGGATGCCGTGGCTCGAGGAGGCCGCGGCGCTGGCCGCCGGCTTCGCGACGGGGGCCGACGGGGACACCTTGGTGCACACCGACGTGCGCGCCGACAACGTCCTGGTGGACGGCGAGGGCGTGGCGTGGCTGTGCGACTGGAACTGGCCGGTGCGCGGCGCGGCGTGGGTCGACTCCCTCCTCACGCTCGTCGGTCCCCGCGGCGACGGGCTCGACGTGGAGGAGGTCATCGCCACCCGGCCGCTCCTGCGTGACGTGCCGGCCGACCACCTCGACTCGTTCCTCGCCCTGATGACCGGCTACTTCCTGCGGATGGCGGCCGAGCCCGTCCCGCCCTCCTCGCCCTGGCTCCGCGCCCACCAGGGATGGCAGGGCGAGGTCTGCTGGCAGTGGCTGAGCGAGCGACGGGGGTGGGCGGCCGAGTGATTTGGGTGGGCGGCGAGCCCACTGGTAATCTCTTGCCCGCATGTCCGGCGCCCGACCCTCCATGGGGTTGCCAGGCAGCCGACACACCAATTCTTCTTTTCCAGTCCAGACCGAGACCGAAGGTTCTTCAGTGGCGAACATCAAGTCCCAGATCAAGCGCAACAAGCAGAACGAGAAGCGTCACGAGCGCAACAAGGCGGTCAAGACCGGTCTCAAGACGGCTGTCCGCAAGTTCCGTGAGGCCGCCGAGACCGGCGACAAGGAGGCCGCGGTCACCTTGGGTCGCGACGCCGCGCGCAAGCTCGACAAGGCCGCCTCCAAGGGCGTCATCCACAAGAACCAGGCCGCGAACCGCAAGTCGGCCATCGCCAAGAAGTCTGCTGCTCTCTGAGCTCAGACCAGCTGTCGAGGCGCCGTACTCCTTCGGGGTGCGGCGCCTTCGTCATTTCCCCGATCCCCGGCGGCGCTCAGCGCGACCGCAGGGCCACCACGGTGAGCACCAGCCGCTCCAGCGTGTAGCTCGCGTCGTGGGCCGCTCCCTTGATGTCGGCATCGGCACGGGCCACCGCGCGCAGCGCCCGGGCGATCCCGCGGTCGTCCCAGCTGCGTGCCTGGGCCCTGACGGTCTTCACCTTCCACGGTGGCACCCCGAGCTCCCGGGCCAGGTCGCCGTCGCGCAGCCCACGGGCGGCGCCCAGGAACCGGGCAACCCCCCGGACCGACTGGCCGACCGCGGAGGTGACGAGCACGGCGGGAGTCCCGCCGTCCAGCGCCCACCGCAGCTCCTCCAGCGCCTGGGCTGCCTCCCCCGCCATGGCCGCGTCGGCCACGGCGAAGGACTTCGCCTCCGCCCGGCCGCCGAAGTAGCGCTTCACCAGCTCGAGGGTCACCTGCTCGTCCGGAAAGTCGCTGGTGAGCTGGTGGGCCGCCGCGGCCAGCGACCGGAGGTCGTGGCCTACCGCCTGGACCAGGAACTCGGTCGCGTCGGGGGTCACGCGGGCACCGAGCTGCGCGAACTCGCCGCGGACGAACTCCTGGAAGCCGGCGGCGTACTTCACCTCGGCGGCCTTCACCTCGGTCACCGCGGACTGCTTGCGCAGCTTGGTCAGCAGCCCGCTGCCGCGCGAGCCGCCGCCGTGCATCAGGACCAGGGCCACGCCCTCCACCGGCTCGACAGCCCGCGCGAGGACGTCGTCGTAGAGGTCGTCGGGCAGGTCCTCCAGCCCCCTCACGAGGGCGCACCTGGTGGTGGAGAAGAGCGAGGGGGCACACATCTCGTCGAGCGAGGCGGCAGTCAGCTCCGAAGCCGGGGACTCCGAGAACTCGGCGTCGCTGTCGTAGGCGCTCACCGCGCGGCGCACGGCGGTGACCGCTCGTTCGTTGAGGAACTCCTCCTTGCCGGTCACCAGGGTGACGCGGCCGAGGACCTGGGAAGCACTGGGACCCTGAGCCATGGTGCGCACCAGCCTGCCACACGGCGCCGACGGACCCGGATGCCCGTCGGCCCCTGCCAGTCCCCCGTCGGTCTCGTGCCAGTCCCCCGTCAGTCCAGGGTGGCCGTGTGCAGCTCGCCGCCCCGCTCGAGCACCAGGAGGTCCCCGGACGTGTCGGTGCGCAGCACGCGGGCACCGTGGCCCTCGAGCAGGGCGAGGAGGTCCGGGGCCGGGTGGCCGTAGGTGTTCTCCGAGCCGACCGGCACGAGCGCCACGCGGGGGCGCAGGGCCGCGAGGAACCGGGTGTCCTGGTGCCGGCTGCCGTGATGGGGGACCTTGAGCACGTCCACGGTCACTCCCGGGAGCAGGCGTGCCACCTGGCGCTGGGCCGTGGGCTCGATGTCCCCGGTGAGCAGGATCCGGAGTCCCCGGACCTCGATGAGCAGCACCAGGCTCGCGTCGTTGGCTCCCTCATCGCCGGCGCCCCGGTCGGCGGCTCCACCCCCGTCCGTGCCCGAGGGGGGTGCGGACGGAGGGGGCCAGAGCTGCTGGACCGAGACCGGGCCGAACTCCTCGACCGCCAGGTGGGACGGGACCACCGGGTGCAGGCCGGCGCCGGCGAGCTCCCGTGCCACCTCGCGGGCGCCGTCCGCCGGGGCCTGGAGCGGTGAGACCCGCACCTCGCCCACCTGCCGGTCCGCCAGGACCCCACGGAGGCCTCCGACGTGGTCGGCGTGGAAGTGGGTGAGCACCAGGAGCGGGACGCGTTCCACGCCCAGCCGGTCCAGGCACCGGTCCACGGCCACCGGCTCGGGACCGGCGTCGACCACGATCGCAGACCGCTCGCCCTCCCGGACCACCAGGGCGTCCCCCTGACCCACGTCGCAGACCGCGAGGAGCCAGCCGCGGGGCGGCCACCCCGGCGTGGGCGGTCGGAGCAGGATCACCCCCAGCACCAGGGCGCACAGGCCCAGCGTCGCTCCGGCCCGCCGCAGCAGGTGCGGGGCCGCCACCGCGATCGCCCCGCACAGCAGCGTGAGCAGCAACAGCGCGCCCGCCCCGGTCCCCCAGTCGATCGCCGGGGTGGGCAGCGAGGCGCCCCAGCGGGCGACCGCGATGATCCACGCCACCGACCAGGCGGCCGGCAGCGCGACGAGCTGGCCGAGCGCGGGCCAGACGACCGCGCAGAGGCCGCCCACAAGTCCGAGGACCGTGGCGGGGGCGACGGCAGGAGCGACCAGCAGGTTGGCCACCACCGCGACCAGGCTCACCTGGCCGGAGACGGCCGCGACCACCGGGGTGCAGGCGAGCTGGGCGGCGGCGGGGACGGCGACCGCCGCAGCGACACCCCTCGGCAGCCACCCCCGGGCTGACTCCTGCCACCGGGGCGCCAGCAGGAGGATGCCGGCGGTGGCCAGGACCGACAGGGCGAAACCGACCGAGACCGCCAGGCGGGGCTCCCAGAGCAGCAGCGCCACCACGGCGGCCCCGAGGGTCCGGATCCCCCGGTCGCGCCCGTTGCTGGTGAAGGCCAGCAGGGCGATGGAGCCCATCGCGGCGGCACGGACGACGCTGGGCTCGGTCCGGGCGAGCAGGACGAAGCCGACGATCCCGGCCGCTGCCAGCGCGTAGCGCCACCGGCCACGCACTCCCAGCCAGCGACCGCCGAGCAACAGGAAGCCGACCATCAGCGTGAGGTTGGTCCCGCTGACCGCGAGCAGGTGGGTCAGGCCCGTGGTCCGGAACTCCTCGGCCAGGGCGGGATCCAGCCCCGCGTCGTCGCCGACGACCAGTGACGGCACCAGGACGCGCTGGTCATCCGGTCGGGGGGCCACCGCCACCCGGATCCCCGCTCTCACCGCCGCGGCGCCCCGCCACCACAGGTCTGGCTCCTCCGGCCGCTGGGGCGGGGAGTCCCTGGCGCGCAGCAGGGCACCCACCTCGCCGTCGGCCGGCAGCAGGCGACCTTCGGCCAGCACCCGGGCGCCGAGGGGCACGTCCTGCCAGCCACCTCCGGCGAGCACCACGACGGGTGTCCTCACCCGCCACCGCCCGCCACGCCCGGTGACCCGCCTGACCGTGCCGCGCACCACGACCTGCTCGCCGTACTGCCCGAGAAGGGGACGTGGGTCGGAGGTGACCACCAGCTCCACCTCCACCGAGGCCCCGGCCTCGGCCAGGTCGGCCACCGGTCCGGAGGAGGTCTGGGCCACCCGCGCCCATCCCGAGAGCAGGACGGCGGCTGCGACGAGCACGACGGCCGCCGCCGTGGTGGCGCCAGCGGAGGAGCGCAGCAGGCACGCCAGGAGGAGGAGCAGTGCTCCCAGGGTCACCGCGACCGCCCAGTCGGGGGCACGGAGGCCGACCAGTCCGCCCATCCAGGCCGCGACGGCGAGCGCGGCCGTCCTGAGGTCACGCTGGGCCGCCGATCCGGCGGGCCTCGGCCCGGTCACACGGTGACCAGCGGGGCGAGCTCCGCGAGCGTCACCTCCCCGATGCCGTTGACCTCCAGCAGCTCCTCGACGGCGGTGAACCCGCCGTTCTCCGTGCGCCAGGCGACGATGGCCCCGGCGGTCACCGGGCCGACTCCCGGCAAGGTGTCGAGCAGGGCCTCGTCCGCCGTGTTCAGGTTGACCAGCCCGGAGGCTGCGGGGCTCGGAGCGCTCCCCCCGCCGGGCCCCGACGGTGCGATCGGACCAGCCGGCGCCTGGACCCCCACGAGCAGCTGCTCCCCGTCGACCAGGACCCGGGCGAGGTTGAGGCTCACCAGGTCGACCCCCCGGCGGGCTCCCCCGGCCTCGGCGAGCGCGTCCGCCACCCGGGAGCCCGCCGGCAGCACCACCAGGCCGGGACGGCGCACCCGCCCGGCGACGTCGACGACCACCTCGGCACCACCGGGCGCAGCGCCCGGAAGAGCGGCCGGCCCCGCACCGCGCGGCACTCCCCCGGTCGACCCGGTCGACCCGGTGGGCGCGGGGGCGGCCGCCGACGGGGCCGGGTCCGCCGCGACCGGCGACGGGTCGGCCGACAGCGCCGGCACCGCACTGGTCCGTGGCTCGCTCGAGATCACCCACCACGTCGTCCAGCCCAGCCCCAGCGCGACCAGCACCGCCACGACCGCCAGGTGTGCCGGCTGGAGGGCCACCCCTCCCCGCAGCCCCGGCAGCCACCCCAGGGCGACGTCGCGGCGCGCCGCGTGGCGGCCCGGGTGGGGCAGGGTCCGCACCGGTGGAGCCTCCCCCTCCTCGGGCTCCCACGGCGGAGGCTCCACGGCCGGCACCGGCGTCTCGAGCCCGCGCACCCGGGTGTGCTCCCCCCAGGTCCACTCCGTGACCTCGTCGGCCGGCGAGCCCGGACCCTCCCCGAGAGCCTCCCCGCGACCCGCCACAGGCTCGGCCGCCTGTTCGGCACGCACCGCGGCCAGCTCCGCCGACAGCAGAGCCAGTCGACGCGCGACGGCCTGTTCGTGCTCAGGGCTGGGACGACGCGACCGCATGCCCCCGACGCTAGGGAAGACGCGGCGCCCGCGTGCGCCGCTGCCCGTCCGCCTGTGGAGAACTCAGTCGCTCACAGGCGCGGAGAGAGCGCAGCGGCGACCATGCCGGGCCCGACATGGGCACCCAGCACGGCTCCCAGCTCGGTGCACCACAGCTCGCGGCCGGCAAGCTGGTCGCTCAGGCGCTCCGCGAGGCGGGTGGCGAGGTGCTCGGCCCGGTCGGGGTTGGCCAGGTGCGCCACGCAGATGTCGACCTGGTCGTCGCCCGCCGCGGCGACGACGAGGTCCTCCAGGCGCTGCAGTGCCCGGCCCGCCGTGCGCACCCGCTCCAGTGAGCTCACCTTGCCGTCGCGGATCTCCAGCAGTGGCTTGACCGAGAGGGCGCCGCCCAGCAGCGCCGCCGCGGCGCCGATGCGCCCGCCGCGGCGGAGGTACTCGAGCGTGTCGACGTAGAACCACGAGTGGGAGGCGGCGGCTCGGGCGCGTGCCGCCGCCGCGGCCTGCTCACGGCTGCCTCCGGCGTCGAGGACGTCGGCGGCCGCCAGCGCGGCGAAGCCGGTGGCGGCGGCGACCTGCCGCGTGTCGACCACGCTCACCGGGATCGGAGCCCCGCGGGCCGCGAGCTGAGCGGACTCGAAGGTGCCGCTCATCTCGCCGGAGAGGTGCACGGAGAGCACGGAGTCGGCCCCCTGCGCGGCCAGCCGCTCATAGACCTCGAGCAGCGCGGCCGGCGCCGGACGCGACGTGGAGACCGGGACGAAGTCGCGCAGGGCCTGGGCCACCATCTCGGGGGTCGCCCCGTCCGGCCCCTCGTCGTGCACCTTGGCCCCGATCACCACCTGCAACGGGACGACGACGATCCCGCGGGCCTCCGCCACCTCGGGCGGCAGGCTGGCGGTCGAGTCGGTGACGATCACGGTGCCGGGCACGGACGAAGGCTAGCGAAGTCCGGCCCGACCCCGCGCCGTCTCACCAGGGCGCGGACTCCGGGTGGAGCTCAGACGACGATGTTGACCAGCTTCGGCGCCCGGACCACGACCTTGCGCACCGGACGGCCGTCCACGGCCCGGATGACCGCCTCGTCGGCGAGGGCGGCCGCCTCGAGCTCGTCGGAGGAGATCTCCGGAGAGACCTCCAGCCGCGCCCTGACCTTGCCCTGGACCTGGACCACCGCCGTGACCGACTCCTCGACCAGCAGCGACTCGTCGACCTCCGGCCATCCGGCACGCGCCACGGTGGGCTGGTGCCCGAGCCGCTCCCACATCTCCTCCGCGGTGTACGGCGCGACCAGGGAGAGCAGGACGGCGACCGCCTCGACCGCCTCGCGGACCGCGGGGTCGTCGGGGCCGGCCCCGGAGTCGATCGCCTTGCGGGTGGCGTTGACCAGCTCCATGGTCCGGGCGATCACCACGTTGAAGCGGTGGGACTCGATCAGGCTCTCGGCGTCGTGCAGCGTCCGGTGGGTGATCCGGCGCAGCGCCACGTCTCCGCCCGCGGGGTCGGCGCCGACCTCGCTGGTCACGTCGCCGCTCAGCCGCCAGGCACGCTGGAGGAAGCGCTGCGAGCCTCCCGGTGACACGTCGGCCCAGTCGATGTCGTCCTCCGGCGGGCTGGCGAAGACCAGGGTGAGCCGCACGGCGTCGACGCCGAACTTCTCCAGCTGCTCGCCCAGGCGGACACCGTTGCCGAGCGACTTGCTCATCTTGCGCCCGCCGTTGATCACCTTCCCCTGCGACAGGTAGGCGGAGAACGGCTCGTCCCAGGAGACGAGCCCCATGTCCCGCAGCGCCTTGGTGAAGAAGCGCGCGTAGAGGAGGTGGAGCACGGCGTGCTCGTCGCCGCCGACGTAGAGGTCGACCGGACCCCAGGCGTTGGCCAGCTCGGTGTCGAACGCCTGCTCGTCGTCGTGCGGGGAGACGTAGCGCAGGAAATACCAGGAGGAGTCGACGAAGGTGTCCATCGTGTCGGTGTCCCGACGCGCCGGGCCCCCGCAGGTCGGGCAGGAGACCTCCACCCAGTCGGTGGCGGCCCCCAGCGGCGAGGTCCCCTTGGGCTTCAGGTCGGCGCCCTTGAGCTCGGGCAGCAGGACCGGCAGCTGGTCCTCGGGGACCGGGACCTCACCGTCGACCGGGCAGTGGATGATCGGGATCGGCGCACCCCAGTAGCGCTGGCGGGAGAGCAGCCAGTCGCGCAGCCTGAAGTTGACCGTGCCCCGGCCGAGACCACGGCGCTGGAGGAAGGCGATGGCGGTGGACTTGGCCTCCGCGACGCCCATGCCGGAGAGGTCGATCTCGTCGTTGGCGGAGTTGATGGCCGGTCCGTCGCCGGTGAAGGCCTCACCGTCGAAGTCGTCCGGCGGCTGCACGGTCCGGACGATCGGCAGGTCGAACGCCTTCGCGAACTCCCAGTCGCGCTGGTCCTGGCCGGGCACGGCCATGATCGCGCCGGTGCCGTAGTCGGCCAGCACGTAGTCGGCGGCGTAGACCGGGATGCGGGTGCCGGTCAGCGGGTTGGTGGCGTGCACCCCCAGGAAGACGCCGGTCTTGGGCCGGTCGGTGGCCAGCCGGCTGATGTCGCTCTCCTTGCGGACCTGGACCAGGTACTCCTCCAGGGCGCCGCGCTGCTCCTCGGTGACCAGCTCGCCTGCCAGCGGCGCGTCGGCGGCGACCACCATGAAGGTGGCCCCGAAAAGGGTGTCGGGACGGGTCGTGTAGACCGTCAGCGGCTCCTCACGGCCCTCCACCACGAAGTCGACGTGGGCACCTTCGGAGCGACCGATCCAGTTGCGCTGGGCGTTGACGACCTTGTTCGACCAGGTGGGCTGCAGGTCGTCGAGGGAGTCCAGCAGCTCCTGAGCGTAGGCGGTGGTGCGGAAGTACCACTGGGTGAGCTCACGCTTGGTGACCTCCGCCCCGCACCGGTCGCAGGTCCCGTCGACGACCTGCTCGTTGGCCAGCACCGTCTGGTCCTGGGGGCACCAGTTGACCGGGGAGTTCTTCCGGTAGGCCAGCCCCTTCTCGTGCAGCTTCAGGAAGAGCCACTGGGTCCAGCGGTAGTACGACGGGTCGGAGGTGTTGAAGCGCCGCGACCAGTCGAAGCTGACGGCGTAGCGCTGGAAGGACTCCAGCTGGGTGGCGATGTTGCCGTAGGTGTAGTCGGCCGGGTGCGCGTCGTTGCGGATCGCGGCGTTCTCGGCCGGCAGCCCGAAAGAGTCCCAGCCCATCGGGTTGAGCACCTCGTGGCCCCGCTGCCACCAGTAGCGGGCGATGACGTCGTGCAACGCGGTGACCTCGGCGTGGCCCATGTGCAGGTCGCCGCTGGGGTAGGGGAACATCGTGAGGGCGTAGCGCTTCTCCTTGCGCCCCGAGAGCACCGCCTCGTCGTCGGCCCGGAACGGCTGGAGCTCCTGCCAGACCCGCTGCCACTTGGTCTCGACGGACGCCACGTCGTACGAGGTGTCGCGCTCGTCCGCGTGCTCGGTCCCGGCGGTCTTCGGCTGGTCGCTCATCGTCTCTCCTGGTCGGCTCCTGCGAGGCACAAAAAAACCCTCCGGGCAAGGAGGGTGGCCGCGTCGATCCTGCTGATCAGCGCGGCTGGCCAAGAAGGAGGCTGGTACGCACAGCCCCATGCTACCCCCGCCCGCGCGCCGACGTCCCCGTGGGCGGCCGCCCGGCCGATCCGGTCAGGGGAAGCTCGTCGACCCCGGCTACGCCAACCCGACGTGGACGTTCCTGCTCGTCGTCAGCATGGTCGAGGCGGTCGGCTTCCGCGCCGCGTGCGCCGAGCCGTCAGCGGACGAACCGGGGGGTGAGCGGAGGGCTCCACCACTCCCCCTTGTTGGCCTTGAGCGCGCCGATCAGGTGCATCACGAACGCGTAGACCAGGGCGAGCGGGTAGGTCAGGAAGCCGATCAGCACGAAGAACAGCGGGATCGAGAGCAGGAGCACGATGCCCGTCACGATCTGGACGTTGAGCGAGTTCGCCGCGTGGGCGCGGACGAAGGGTCCGCGGTCCTTGTACATCAGGTAGATGACCAGGGACCCGACGAAGCCCAGGGTCCCGGCCGAGAGCACCATCGCGACCAGCGGGACCCCGTGCGCGAGGGCGCCCCAGTTCCGCTCCTGCGTGGGCGAGATCGGTGTCCGGGGTGCGGCGTAGTCGTACTCGTTCATCTCCAGCTCCTTCTCCGAGCGGTCCGTGCCGCTCTCCTCCCACTCAACCACTTGGACGGCCGGAATCGTTCCCGACTCAGGGTCCGGCCAGGGTCCGACCTGAGTCCCCCGCGAGTTGAGAAATACCCCCAGGGGTGTTTAAGGTTGCAGGGTCATATACCCCCCTGGGTATCGAACGAGCTGGCAGAACGGATCCGCATGAGCACCACCGCCTCCCCTGGCCCACTGGGGCGCCTCGGCGTCTGGGTCACCCACCACGCCAGGCTGGTCACCATCGTGTGGTTGCTGACCATCGTCGGCCTCGGCGCCTTCGCCCCGCAGGTCGAGCAGAACCTCTCCGGCGCCGGCTGGCAGGCGAACGGCTCGGAGTCCGTCCAGGCCCGCGAGCTGGCCCGGGAGCACTTCGGCGGCAACGCCTCCTCGGCGATCCAGGTCGTCGTCCGCTCCACCGAGGGGGCGGTCACCGAGGGTGAGGGCAAGAAGGTGCTGGCCGAGGTCACCGCCGTCCTGGAGGACGAGCCGCGGATCGCCGACGTGGTGCAGCCCTGCCTGGCGCCACGCTCTCCCAGGACGGGGACACCGCGATCGTCCTGGCCGGTGCGGGTGCCGACACCAACGAGATGGTCCGCGTCGCCACCGACCTGAAGGCCGACCTCCAGGGTCTCTCCACCGAGTCGGTCGAGGTCAACCCCACGGGCTCCTCGCTGCTGTGGAGCGACTTCAACGAGGCCAACCTCGAGGCGATGCTCAAGTCGGAGTTCATGTCCTGGCCGGTCACCCTGGCGATCCTCGTGCTCGCCTTCGGCGCCCTGGTGGCCGCCGGACTCCCCCTGATCCTCACGCTCGCGGGCCTGGTCGCCTCGGCCGGGTCGCTGGTGCTGATCAACGAGCTCTTCCCGGTCTCCATCTGGGCGATGAACTTCGCCATGATGTTCGCCCTCGCGCTGGGCATCGACTACGCGCTCTTCGTCGTGGTCCGCTACCGCGCCGCCCGGGCCGCCCGCCGCTCAGAGGATCCCGGCCGGGCCGTCGCCGACCGCCAGGCCGCGATCGCGCAGACCATGGACACCGCCGGCAAGGCCGTGCTGCTCTCCGGGCTCACCGTCCTCATCTCCCTCTCCGCGGTGATGCTCGTGCCCTCGCCCTCCTTCCGCTCCATGGCCGGCGGCATCATGCTCTCGGTCGTCTTCGTCCTCGCCGCGACCCTCACCCTGCTGCCGCTTGTCCTCTTCAAGCTCGACGACCGGATCAACAAGGGCGCACTCCCCTGGTCCCGGGCGGACGAGCACCGCTCCGCGAAGTTCGCCGCCTGGGGCGAGCGCCTCTGGAAGCGACCCGTCGCCTGGGGCCTCGCTGCCGTGGTCGTGCTGCTCGCCCTGGCCACCCCGGTCCTCGGGCTGCAGACCGCCATGCCGTCGATCAAGGTGCTCCCCGAGGACGCCTCCGCCCGTGTCGGCTACGACCGCGTCCAGGAGTCCTTCGGCGAGGGCGCACCCGGCACCCTGCAGGTCGTCACCGACCGCGCCGACGCCAAGGCCACCACCACGGTGCTGAACGCCGACGAGGGGATCGCCGCCGCGATGACGCCGATGCCGGCCGCGGACGGGTCGGACTACGTCCTGGTCCAGGCCGTGCCGACCGTGGACCCCTCCGACCCCGCCCTGACCGACACCGTGGAGCGACTCCGGGCCGACCTGCCCGGCTCCGCCCTCGTCGGCGGCGCCCCGGTCGAGAACCTGGACCTCAAGGCCCAGCTCGACGAGTCGACCCCGCTGGTCATCGGCGTGGTCCTGGTGCTCGGCTTCCTGCTCCTGCTGGTGGCCCTGCAGGCGCCGCTCATCTCGCTGCTGGGCACCCTGGCCAGCCTGCTGTCGACGGCGGCCGCCTTCGGGGTCGCGAGACTGATCTTCCAGGAGGGCTTCGGCGCGGACCTGCTCGGCTTCGAGTCCCAGGGGTTCCTCGACGCCTGGGCGCCGGTCTTCTTCTTCGCCATGATCTTCGCCATCGCGATGGACTACACCGTCTTCCTCCTGGCCTCGGCCAAGGAGCACTACGAGCGCTCCGGCGACGCGAAGGACGCGATGGTCGGCTCGCTCGCCCACTCCGGCCGGGTCATCTTCGCCGCCGGCGCGGTGATGGTCGCGGTCTTCTTCACCTTCGCCCTGTCGGGGCCCATCCCGCCCAAGGAGATGGGGGTCGTGCTCGGCATCGCCGTGCTGCTCGACACCTTCCTCATCAGGCTGGTGCTGCTGCCCGTGATGCTCCGGCTCACCGGCGACGCGGCCTGGTACAGCCCTGCCTGGCTGAGGAAGGTGCTGCCGAAGATCACCTTCGCCCACGACTGAGCCACGACCACTCCCACCGACCAGAGTCAGCACGGACGACGCCCCGAGGAGCTCCTCGGGGCGTCGTCGTCTGCCGGAGGGCTACCTGCCGCTGTAGACCGGAAAGACGCTGGAGTCGCCGTAGTCCTGGGCGCGCAGGTCGCGCAAAGCCGCCATGTCCGGCTCGGAGATCTCGAAGTCCACCTCGGCGTTGGCGCGCATGTGGTCGGGGTTCGCGGTCTTCGGCAGCGAGACGGTGCCCAGCTGCAGGGTGTAGCGGATGCACAGCTGCGGGACGCTCACGCCGTACCTCTCGGCCATCGCCCGCACCTCGGCGTTCCTCAGGATCTCCCCGTGCCCGAGGGGTGAGTACGCCTCCACCAGGATCTCCTTGCTCGCGCAGTACTCCAGGAGCTCGGAGGGCGTGTTGCCCGCGTGGACGAGCACCTGGTTGACGTGCGGGACGATCGCCGAGCCCTGCGCGAGGTTCTCCAGGTCCGTGCGCAGGAAGTTGGACACCCCGATGGAACGGATCTTGCCCGCCTCGTGGGCCTCCTCCAACGCACGCCACGCCTGACGGTTGCCGTCGGCGTAGTCGCCGCCCCGGAAGTCGCCCCACGGCTGCGGGGAGTGGATGAGCATGAGGTCGACGTACTCGAGCCCCAGCGTCGCCAGCGACCCGTCGATCGCGGCCACCGCGGCGTCGTGCTCCTTGATCTCGGCGGCCAGCTTGGTCGAGACGAAGAGCTCCTCGCGAGCCACGCCACTGGTGCGGACGCCCTCCCCGACACCGCGCTCGTTGCCGTAGGCCTGCGCGGTGTCGATGTTGCGGTAGCCGATCTCGATCGCCGCCCTCACCGCCGCCGACGCCGCGTCGTCGCCGATGAACCAGGTCCCGAGCCCCAGCTTCGGGATCTCCACGCCGTTGGTCAGGGTGTAGGTCTGGCTCAGGACGCTCATGTCTTCGCTCCGTGCTCCGGCAGCGCGCCGTACACCTCGTCGGTCACAGGCTCGAGCCATTCGTTGCGGACGTCCTCACCGGGGGTGATGAACGCGAGGTGGGAGAACCAGGAGCCGGACTTCGCGCCGTGCCAGTGCTTGGTGCCCGCGGGCACCCGGACGACGCTTCCCGGCTCCATGCTAACCGGAGCCTCGCCGTCGGCCTGGTACCAGCCGCTGCCGGCCGTGCACATCAGGATCTGGTCTCCCCCGCCGGCCGTGCCGTGATGGATGTGCCAGTTGTTGCGGCAGCCAGGCTCGAAGGAGACGTTGCTGACCGGAACGCTCCCCGAGGCGAGCGGAGCCAGATAGCTCTGGCCGGTGAAGTACTGAGCGTAGACGTCGTTCGGCGTCCCGAGCGGGAAGATCTGCTCGAAGTCGTCCGTCATCGTGCCTGCTCCGTGCTCCTCCGGTGCCCCAGGTCGTGGGCTCGACCCTCCCAGCAGTCTCCGCGCACTCCGAGGCGCCACGCAAGGGTGTCGGGGGCAAGGACGTCGTGGCCAGGACGTCGTGGCCAGGGGCGCCGACACCACTAGGGCCTGCACACGCAAGAACCCCCGACACGCGTCGCATGTCGGGGGGTTCGTGTACGTCGTTCTCGGTGGAGCTGAGGGGACTCGAACCCCTGACCCTCTGCATGCCATGCAGATGCGCTACCAGCTGCGCCACAGCCCCATCGTTTCCACCGCGGGCGGTGGCAACTCGCAGAATGTTAGCCAATGGCCCGCCGGGATGCGAATCGGGGGTCAGGCGTGTCGGTTCCAGGCCACCAGGCGCCGCACCTGCGCCGCGGTCTCCGGGTCGGTCGACTCCTGGACGAGCGCCCAATGGCAGTTGCCGAGCGCGCCGAAGCAGAGTCCGGCCCCCGCGGGCAGACCCACCCACTCCGCGGCCGTGACCCGCAGCGCCGCCCCGTGGGAGACCACGATCCCCAGACCCCCGTCAGGGAGCGCGGCGACCGCCTCGTCGAGGGCGGGCAGGGTGCGCGCCAGGAGCGCGCCGACCGTCTCGGCGCCTGGAGCCGCGTCGTACTCGCCGGCCTTGAACCGCGCGAACTCGGCCGGGTGGGAGGCGCGGTACTCCTCGTGGGACCAGCCGCTCCGCTCCCCCAGGTCGAACTCCCGCAGCCTCGGGTCGGTGAGGACCGGCAGGCCGGCAGCCACGGCCACGGCCTCGGCGGTCGCCCGCGCCCGACTGAGGTCGGAGGAGCGCACGAAGCACGGCCCCATGCCCGCCAACAGGTCGGCGACCTCCTTCGCCTGCCGCTCGCCGACCCGGTCCAGCGGCACGTCGTGCTGTCCCTGGATCCGCTTCTCGGCGTTGTAGGCCGTACGGCCGTGCCGCAGCAGCAGCAGCAGGGTGCGGGGCTCAGGCATCCTCGCGGTCGTCCGCGCCGCCCTCATCGGTCTCGCCGGCCTCGCGGGTCTCGTCGGCGTCCGGCACCTGCGCCGCGGAGGCACCGAGGTCGCCGAGGTCGATCGCGGGGCAGTCGCGCCACAGTCGCTCGAGGGCGTAGAACTGCCGCTCCTCCTCGTGCTGGACGTGGACGACGACGTCGCCGTAGTCGAGCAGCACCCAGCGGCCGTCCCGCTCACCCTCGCGGCGGATCGGCTTGGCCCCGATCTCGCGCAGCTTCCCCTCCACCTCGTCGACCACGGCCTTGACCTGTCGGTCGTTGCGCGCCGAGGCGATGACGAAGACGTCGGTGATCGCCAGCTGCTCGCTCACGTCGAAGGCGATGATCTGGGTGGCAAGCTTCTCCGAGGCCGCAGCGGCTGCGGTGCGGGTCAGCTCGAGCGCATGGTCGGTGGCGGTCACGAGGTCTCCTGGTGCTGGTGGAGCGGGATGGGCGAGTCGAGGTAGAGGTGGTGCTTGGCGATGTACTGGACGACGCCGTCGGGCACGAGGTACCAGACGGGTTCGCCTCGCCGCGTGCGCTGGCGGCAGTCGGTGGAGGAGATGGCCAGGGCGGGTATCTCCACCATCTCGACCCGGTCGGCGGGGATGGCCCCCAGGGTCTTGGCGTCCATCTCGTAGCCCGGGCGGGTGCACCCGACGAAGCTGGCGAGCTCGAAGAGCTCCTCGGCGTCACGCCAGGTGAAGATGTCGGCCAGGGCGTCCGCCCCGGTGATGAAGTAGAGATCGGTGTCCGGCAGCTCGGCGCGCAGGTCGCGCAGGGTGTCGATGGTGTACGTCGGCCCGGAGCGGTCGATGTCGACCCGGGAGACCCGGAAGCGGGGGTTGGAGGCCGTGGCGATGACCGTCATCAGGTAGCGGTGCTCCGCCGGGGAGACCGCTCGCTCCGACTTCTGCCACGGGTCGCCCGTGGGGACGAAGACGACCTCGTCCAGGTCGTGCCACGCCTGCACCTCGGAGGCGGCCACGAGGTGGCCGTGGTGGATGGGGTCGAAGGTCCCGCCCATCACCCCGACCCGGCGTGGGCCACGCACGCTCAGCTGTGCTCGCGTCCCGCGGCGAAGGCGAGGAGAGCGCCCAGCAGGGCGAGGAGGATGAGCAGGGTGATGACACCCACGGCCCAGGGGTTGACGCCGGCCCAGGTGTGGGACTCGGCCGCCGCGAGGAGAACGTCGTTGTGCGCCATGGCGTCGATCCTAGCGGCACCCGCACCGGAGCTGGTCAGCGGACGTGCCCGTCCCCGGTCACGACGTACTTGGTGGAGGTCATCTCCGGCAGGCCCATGGGTCCACGGGCGTGCAGCTTCTGGGTGCTGATGCCGATCTCGGCGCCGAAGCCGAACTCGCCTCCGTCGGTGAACCGCGTCGAGGCGTTGACGAGCACCGCCGCTGAGTCGACCCGCGCGACGAAGGCTCGCGCGGCGTTGACGTCGTCGGTGACGATCGCGTCGCTGTGCCCGGTGGAGAATCTCCGGATGTGCTCGACCGCCTCGTCGAGCGACTCCACCACCCGTGCCGAGATGTCCAGGGAGAGGTACTCCGCCCCGTGGTCCTCGTCGGTGGCGGGCTCCACCCCGTCGAAGTCGGCGAACGCCTCGTCACCGTGGATGGTGACGCCAGCGGCCTGCAGCGCCTCCACGACCCGGGGCAGGAAGACGCCGGAGACGTCCTCGTGGACCAGCAGCGACTCGGCCGCGTTGCAGACGCTGGTCCGGTGCGTCTTGGAGTTCAGCACGATGGCCAGTGCGCGGTCCAGGTCGGCCGCGCGGTCGACGTACACGTGGCAGTTGCCGGTCCCGGTCTCGATCACCGGCACCGTCGACTCCTCCACCACCGAGCGGATCAGGCCCGCCCCACCGCGGGGGATCAGCACGTCGACCAGGCCGCGGGCGCGCATCAGCACCTTGACGCTCTCGTGGCTCTCCCCCGGCACCAGCTGGACGACGTCGGCAGGCAGTCCCGCGCTCGCGACCGCGTCGCGCAGCACGTCGACCACCGCGGCGTTGGAGGACCTCGCGCTCGAGGAGCCGCGCAGCAGCACCGCGTTGCCGGACTTGAGGCAGATCCCGGCCGCATCGGCCGTGACGTTGGGGCGGGCCTCGTAGATCATCCCCACCACGCCGAAGGGGACGCGCACCTGGCGCAGCTCGAGCCCGTTGGCCAGGGTCGAGCCCCGCACCACCTCGCCGACCGGGTCCGGCAGGCCGGCGACGTCGCGCAGCCCCTGTGCCATCGCGGCGAGACGGTCCTGGTCGAGTCGTAGACGGTCGATGATGTTCTCCGGGGTGCCGGCCTCCCGGGCGCGGTCCACGTCGATGCCGTTGGCGGCCAGCACCTCGGCGGAGTGCTCCTCCAGGGCGTCCGCCATGGCGTGCAGCGCCCGGTCCTTGACCTCCCGCGTGGCCAGCGCCAGATCGTGGCTGGCGGCCCGGGCACGGAGGGCCACCTGCTGGAACTCGTGGGTGTCACTCATGGCGCCAAGCCTAGATCGACCGCCATGATGGCGGATGCCGGTCTTGCAGGACGGCGCCGCGCCAGGACAACCCGTCCGTCGCGCCGCGCGTCTCCTCCTCGACGGCACTGCGACGGTCCACTCCGGACTGTCCCGGACGGGGGGATGATCATGGCGACGACACGACGACGCAGGGCAGGGGCGGCCGCGGCTGCGGCCGCGGTGCTCAGCGCGGGCCTGGTGGCCATGGGCGCAGGGGGTGCCCGGGCCGAGCAGCACGTCCAGGGTCCGCCCGCCGCCGATCAGGCCGCCCCCTTCACCCTGTGGGCGCCCCGTCTCGTGGAGGCCACCACGGAGGGGGGCCGCGACCGCGTCTGGGCGGATCTCGGCGTCCGGGCCGTCGCCGGCGCCGCGCCCCTGGAGGTGCGCACGCATCGCCGCGACTGGGACGAGCCGATCACGGGGACCTGGTCCGCGGGCCCCCTGAGCGGCACAGTGCCGGCAGGCCTGCAGCGCGACTTCCGCGGGCTCTCCAACTTCCTCCGGGTCGAGTACCGCGACCGCCGAGGACGCCTGGTGGAGACTCGTCGCGTGGACGCGTGCCTGAACAACGGGGGTGAGCGGGCTCGTCCCGACGCCCCGGCGACCTCGCCCTACCCGCTCGGCTGCCCGTGGAACCCGTTCACCGTGGGGTCGGTCCAGGGCGTCCAGGCCGGGTGGGCCGCACCGCTCGCGTGGGACACCAGGGCCCTCCGTCTGGCGCCGGGCAGGTACGACGTGACCATCCGGGTCAACCGGCGTTGGGCCGACGCCTTCGGTCTGCCGACGGCCTCGCGCAGGCTGACCAGCACCCTGAAGGTGAAGCGCGGCCGCGAGCACCAGCACGAGCACGACGCCCGGGCAGGCAGGCACCCGGCGTCGCGGGGGGCGCTGATCCCGGCGCCGGCGCGGCCCGTGACCGACGCGGCGGGCAGCGCGGAGGGACCCCGCCCGGACCTGCGCTCCCTCCCCGCCTCCGGGATCGAGCTCAACGGCAGGAGCACCCACCTGCGCTTCTCCGCCACCGTCTGGAACGCCGGTGACTCGCCCCTGGTCGTCGACGGCTTCCGTCGCGGCCACCAGGACGTGATGGACGCCTACCAGTACTTCTTCGACACCGAGGGCAACCAGGTGGGTCACCAGGTGGTGGGCGAGATGAAGTTCCACCGGGCCAACCACCAGCACTGGCACTTCCAGGACTTCGCTCGCTACCGGCTGCTGCGGGCCGACAGGTCGGTGGCCGCCACCTCCGGCAAGGTCTCGTTCTGCCTGGCCAACACCGACGCGATCGACTACACCGTCCCCGGGGCGGACTGGCAGCCCGAGGGCACCGACCTCAGCACCGCGTGCGGCACCCCCGGTTCGCTGGCCGTCCGTGAGGTGCTCGCGGCCGGGTCCGGGGACACCTACATGCAGTACCGCGCCGGGCAGGCCTTCAAGATCGAGGGCCTGCCGAACGGGTGGTACTGGATCGCGGTGGAGGCCAACCCGTCGGGCCGGCTGGTCGAGCACGACACCAGCGACAACGTGAGCCTGCGGCGCATCCACCTGGGCGGCCGCCCCGGAGCGCGCACCGTCAAGGTGCCGCCGGTCGGCCTGGTCAGGGAGGACGCCGTCGGGTGAGCCCGGCACGGATCCTGCTCCTGGGCGACAGCCACCTCGCGCGGCTGGGCCGCAGCGTCCCCCTGCTCGGCACCGGGGTGATCAACCGGGCCCGCGGCGGCGCCTTCACCAGGGACCTCGCGGGTCAGGTCGCGGGCGTCGACGTGGCCGGGTGCGCGGCGGTGGTGGTCTCGGTCGGCACCAACGACGCCGCGCCGTGGAAGCGAGTACCGGTCGACGAGGGTACCGCGCACCTGACCGCGGTGGTGCAGGCGCTGCCGTGCCCCGTCGTCCTCCTCGCACCTCCCGGGGTGGACGAGGCACGCCTGCGCCGCGAGGTGGACCGCACCAACGCGGGTGTCGGGGCGCACCGAGCGGCGTTCGCCGACGTCGTGGTCCGCGCCGGAGGCACGGTGGTCGACGCCGCCGCCCTGCTGCACCCGCTGGGGCCGCTCGCCTTCCTCGACGACGGCGTCCACCTGACGCCGGCGGCCTACGAGGTGCTCCTCCCCGCCGTGGCCAGAGCCGTCGCGCTCACGTCCAGTGGCGGCGGACGACGGTCGTGACCGCGAAGGGATCGGTCCCGTGCTGGGCGGCCAGCACCCCCGCCCCCTCCGGCGACCCCGTGTAGAGGAGCTCGTCGCCGCCGATCCAGTGGTCCCAGGCGCGAGCGAACTGCCTGGCCAGCTCCGCGCGGGTGCCCAGCACCGTCGGGACGCTGTGCCAGACCACTCCGTCGGGGGTGACCGCACGCAGGCGACGAAGTGCCTGACTCGCGGTGAGCACCCGCCCCAACGGCACCTCGGGGACCTGACCGACGTGCCGCGCCAGCACGTAGCGCGGAGTCCCCATGGGCCCCAGCACCTCGTCCAGCGCCTCCGCGAAGAGCCCTGCCTCCTCGGTCGCCGCCCCCGAGAGGCGACACCGGTGCTCGCCGCCCGGATGCATCTCCACCACGACGTCGGCGGACCCGCTGCGGACCTGTCCCGTCTCCTGCAGCGCCTGCGCCACGGCGCAGGCCACCCGATGCACCGAGGGGAGGCCGTACGCCAGCTCCAGCTGCTCGCGAGCCCAGTCGTTGAGAGCGCGGCTGCGGCGTCGGCCCAGCTCCGCGAGGGCGACCCCTCCCCCGACGCCGAGGGCGGCGAAGAGCGCGGCCACACCGAGAGCCCCCTCCCCCGTGGCGAGGGTGCCGCCGACGACGCCGTTGAGCACCCCCAGCGTGCCGACGGGGAGCAGCGCGCCCGGGCGAAGGTCCGCCGGCGCCGAGGTCGGGCCCCGGAGGGCGATCCCCTGAGGCGTCGGCACCACTCCCGCGGGAGCGGGGTGGGCCGACCGCACGACGGCGTCCCCGGGGCGGCTCCCCGGGACCGCCCCGGCGGAACCCTCGCGCGATGACGCGGCGAGGACCCGCAGTGTCGGGGCCACCTGGTCCTGGTAGGGCGACCCCACCTGCCAGCGCCGGGCGATCGCCTGCCGCTGGCCACTGCGCTCGCGCATCCGGGCGTTGACCTCGTGGAACTGCGCGACCGGCGGTGGCGTGAAGGCGGAGAAGGACGAGTCCAGGTGCGCCACGCCGTCCACCACGTCGCCGTCCTCGTCGACGCCGTGGAACCCCTGGTGCTTGCGGACCAGCCGGGCCCAGTCGTTGTCGCCCTTGGGGTGCGCCTCCGAGACGCAGACGACCGACCAGTTGACGGCCACCTTGTCGGGCCACGCGGGGTCGGTGCGCAGGGCCCGTCCCCGGGTCTGCACCACTGCGGTCAGCGTGGTGGCGGTGGTGAGGTCGACCAGCCCGGTCACCCTGCGCGCGTCCCATCCCTCCCCCAGCAGGCCGCGGGTGCCGATCAGGACCTGGCAGTGCCCCTCCTCGAAGAACGTGGTCACGTGCCGGACCCACCGCCGGCTGCTCCAGCCGCCGACCAGGGCGCAGAGACCGGTCTCCTCGAGCGCCTGGACGACGAGCCGCCGGGCGAGTGCCGGGTCGGTCCGCGCCACGTGGTCGCGCAGCCTCTTCACCGTCTCCGGGGCAGCCGCGACCGTCGAGCCGGTGACCAGCACCGGGGCGAGCATGCGCGTCGACCAGTCCGCGGCGAGGGCGGCCAGGGTGGCGACCGCCGATCCCGACTGCTGGGCGATCACCCCGTGCAGCCCGCTGGGCAGCGTCGCCGCGGCGCGCTCGTGGTCACAGAGCACCAACATCCGGAGCCGGTCCCCGAGCTCGGCCGACTCGGTCGCCACGATCTCCACCGCCGCCTGGGTCTTCGCCTCCGACCGCGCCAGGACCCGGTCCACGCCGGAGCGCCCGCGCCGGATCCCGTTCCGGGTCCACACGTGCCCGACGGCCGGCAGTGCCGAGCGCACCACGTCGGCCGCCTCCCGGTCTCGCGGGTCCTGGCTGGGGACGACCTGCTTGAGCATCCAGTCCTGGAGGAGGAAGATCCAGTCCTCCGCGCTCGGAGGACGCCGGTGCTCCTCGAGGAGCCTGGCGCCGGCGGGTAGGGCGACGAGTCCGACGTGATGAAGCCGGAGGACGGCCCGGGCGAGCGCCGGCTCGCCCTTGGCCAGGGCCACCCACGACATCACCTCCGGGACGGGGACGACCGCACGCAGGTCCACCCAGGTCAGGAAGGAGACCGAGCCGAACTCGGGGTCGGTCAGGCGGGTGGTGAGCTCCGCAAAGCGGACGGCCTCCTCCGTGAGCCACTGCTCCTCGTGCTCGGTGGGGGTCGTCAGCCAGGCCAGCTCGGCGAAGGGGGCGAGATCGCCCTCCCGCACCACCGAGGGCACGCTGGCCGCGAAGACGGTGCTGCCGAAGAGCTCGTCGACGAGTCGCGCCTGGTCGCCCCTCAGCGCCTCGGGGGGCGTCGCGGTCAGGCCGAGCACCCGCGCTCCGGAGAGCAGGTCGAGGAGCTCTGCCAGCAGGCGCCCCCAGACCTCCACGAGATGGTGGCACTCGTCCAGGACGAGCAGCAGACCGTCCTGGTCGCCGGCCTTCTCGACCAGGGCACGGCCGCGGGGGTGCAGACGGTCGAGCAGAGGCCCCGCCGCGGCGCGTAGCCCGAGCGTGCGGGTCTCCGGGTCGTCAGGCTGCTCCGGGTCGTCGCCGACCTCCGCGTCGGGGTCGAAGACCGCCAGGGACTGGTAGGTCAGCGAGGTGAGCTGACCGGTGAGCTCGCGGTCCGTCCCTGCCTCGAGACCGTGCGAGCGTGCCGCCCGCACCCACTGGTCCTGGATGGCGGTGTTGGGGCTGAGCACCACCACGTGGCTCACGTCTCCCGCGGCGAGGTGCCGCGACGCGGTCTCCAGCCCGACCCTCGTCTTGCCCGCTCCGGGCGGCAGCACCACCCAGGCACGCCGGCGTCCCGCCGACCATGCCTCCTCCAGGGCTTCCAGCGCCTTCCGCTGATGGGTGCGCAGCGGCGGCGGGACCGTCATGGCCGACACGCTAACCGTCCGGTCACCGGGGCCAGGGCAGGGGTCAGGACCCCGGAACAGCACGACGCCCCGTCACCGCAGAGGTGACGGGGCGTCGTGGACGCGTGAGGCCGATCAGCCCTTGCGCGCGTTGATCTGCTCGGTGGCGGCGGGCAGAACCGTGTGCAGGTCGCCGACGACGCCGAAGTCGACCAGCTCGAAGAGGGGCGCCTCCTCGTCCTTGTTGACCGCCACGATCGTCTTGGACGTCTGCATACCGGCCCGGTGCTGGATCGCACCGGAGATGCCGGCGGCCACGTAGAGCTGCGGCGAGACGGTCTTGCCGGTCTGCCCCACCTGGAAGGTGTGCGGCTTCCAGCCCGAGTCGACCGCGGCGCGCGAGGCGCCCACGGCGGCGCCGAGCGCGTCGGCGAAGTTCTCCACCGGCTCGAAGTTGCCACCGGTGCCACGACCACCCGAGACCACGATCGCGGCCTCGGTCAGCTCGGGACGCCCGGACGCCTGACGGGGCTGCGAGGCCACGATCTGAGCGGTCTTGGCGGCGTCGGAGATGGTCGCGGCGAACTCCTCGACCGTACCGGCACCCGCCTTCTCCTCCGGGGCGGCGGAGTTGGGCTTGACGGTGATGATGGGCGTGCCCTTGGTGACCTTGGCGGTCACCGTGTAGTTGCCGGCGAAGACCGACTGGGTGGTGACCGGCCCCTCCTGGACGTCCACGGCGTCGGTGATGAGGCCGGACTGGACCTTGATCGCCAGGCGCGCCGCCACCTCCTTGCCCTCGACCGTGGAGGAGATCAGCACCGCGGCGGGAGAGGTCTTCTCCACCAGCTGCTGCAACGCCTCGGCCTTGGGCGCGACGAGGTAGCCCTTGATCTGCGCGTCGTCGACGACGTAGACCTTCTCGGCTCCGTACTTCTTGACGGCCTCGGCAACCTCGGCACCCTTGTCGGCACCACCGATGAAGACCGCGGAGGGCTCACCCAGGCGCGCGGCGATGGTGAGCAGCTCGTAGGTCGGCTTCTTGACCGCACCGTCGACATGGTCGACGACAACGAGGACTTCAGACATGGCTCACACGCTCCTCAGATGAACTTCTTCGAGGCGAGGAACTCGGTCAGCGCCTTGGCGCCGGTCCCGTCCTCGTCCTTGACGATCTCGCCGGCGGTGCGCGGCGGGCGGGCAGTGGTCTCCTCGACGGCCGACCAGGCCACCGACAGGCCGACCTCGCCGGCGTCGACGCCGAGGTCGCTCAGGGAGAAGGTCTCGAGCGGCTTCTTCTTGGCCGCCATGATGCCCTTGAACGACGGGTAGCGAGCCTCGCCCGACTGGTCGGTCACCGAGAGCACGAGCGGCATGGTGCCGCCGATGACCTCGGTGGCGGAGTCGCCGTCGCGCTTGATCCGGACCTGGTCGCCCTGGGTCTCCACGACCGAGGCCTGGGTCACCTGGGGCAGGTTGAGACGCTCGGCGAGCATGGCGGGCACCACGCTCATCGCACCGTCGGTGGAGGCCATGCCGCACATGACGAGGTCGGCGGGGCCGATCTTCTCCACGGCCTTGGCGAGCACCAGCGAGGTGGCGATGGCGTCGGAGCCGGCGATCGCGTCGTCGACCACGTGCACGCCCTTGTCGGCGCCCATCTGCAGGGCCTTGCGGACCGCGTCGACCGCCTTCTCGGGGCCCACGCAGAGCGCGGTCACCTCCACGCCGTCGCCAGCCTTCTCCTTGATCTGGAGGGCCTGCTCCACGGCGTACTCGTCGAGCTCGGACAGCAGACCGTCGACACCGACCCGGTCAACGGTCTGGTCGGACTCGAACTGACGATCTGCAGTTGCGTCGGGGACGTACTTCACACAGACAACAATGTTCATGGTGTGTGGCCCGGGGGCCCCTCCTGTGCACTCGAATGTGATCGCGAGGTTACAACCGAGAGACCCCACCGTGGAACTCGGTCCACGGTGGGGTCTCTCACACCGCCCGGTGAGGCGGTGTCACTTGGTCAGTCGATCAGCACTTGAAGATGCGGCAGGCCAGCTTCTTCAGGGCGTTGAGCAGCTGGGTGAACCAGTCGCCACCCGGGTTGGGGGTGGGGGTCGGCTTCACCGACGGGGTCGGCGTCGGGGTCACGCTCGGCGTCGGGGTCGGCGTCGGGGTCACGCTCGGCGTCGGGGTCGGCGTCGGCGTCGGCGTCGGCGTCGGGGTCGGCGTCGGCGTGGGGGTCGGCGTCGGGGTCGGCGTCGGCGTGGGGGTCGGGGTGGGGGTCGGCGTCGGGGTCACGGAGCCCTGGTAGGTGCCCGTGCCGCTGCTGGCCTTGTAGCCCTCGGCGTTGGTCGGCTTGAAGTTGGCCGTCACCGTGTAGCTGCCGACAGGAAGCGCCGGCAGGGTCGCGGTGGCCTTGCCAGCAGTGACGGTGCCGCTGATGGTCTGGCCGTTGACGACGAAGTCGACCGAGCCGGCCGGGGTGCCACCGTTGGAGCTGATCGTCGCGGTGGCAGTGTTGCCCGAGATCGCCAGCGCGGTGGTCGTGGTCGCCTGGACGACCTTGACCGTGTCGACGGTCATGTTCTGACCCGGCTGCGGCTCGCACGGCACCGGGGTGCCGCTGCCGATCGACAGCTCGGTGCCGTCAGCCCGCAGGTAACGCAGGGTCGAGGTGTAGCGAACCAGCGCGAGGGTGTTGTCGCCCAGCTTGCTGGCGGTGAAGTCAGCGCCCTTACCTGCGGCGTTGACGGTCAGCGCACCGGCGGTGCCCACCTGGGTGGTCGGCACGTTGACGGTCGTCGTCAGCGGGTTGCCGTTCAGGGTGGACTCGCTCACCGAGGTCCCC
>NZ_JBYTTI010000005.1:0-626468 GCF_058134365.1 Nocardioides sp. Z22_16 | reverse complement strand
CACCACCAAGCACCCCGGTTGTGTCACCGATGTCCTGATACAGAACCGTCACCTACGTCCTGCGACATCACACAACGTCAGCGACCTGACGCATCCCGTCTATCGTACAGGTGTTCGAATATGCGCACAAGCCTTGTGTAGCCCCGGCGTGAGCTAGCGGGCGGACGACAACCCGGTGGGGGAATGCGCAGCCCTGCGTTATCGTTGCGCCCAGTACAACTCAAGAGGGGCTGATCGGTTTCGACTTGGGACGTTAGCTCCAGGGGAAGCGGGTCGAGAAGCCAGCGTCATCTCGTAAACGATCGCTGGAAAACACAGTTGCCGACTCTAATCGCAACGACTTCGCTCTCGCTGCCTGAGCAGTGATCGAAGGGTCTGACCGGGCATCCGTCCTCGTCCCGGACCCAGGCCTCATCTAGAGGACTAGCTGCTCATCTCCTGTCAGGAGGGGTGAGCGGGACTTTTTCCTGACTGAGCCTGTCGACGACGTGTCCGTGCGAGCGTCGGGGCCGAGAAAAGCGACAACACGGACTGCACCCGGAGAAGACCTGGATCGACGCTCGAGGACCGGGGTTCGATTCCCCGCAGCTCCACCAGCAGCCAGCCCTTGTGAACCAGAGCCGCCCCGGCCTCCGTCGGGGCGGCTCTGGTGCGTATGCGCGCGGCGTGGTGCGCATGGGTGATGGTCACCGGCTGCCGCCGTGCCGTCTGCTCACCAGGACCGGCGGATCGACGGCGCGAGACTAGGCCCGTCCGCCGCCCAGTCACGGTAGTTTCCTGACCTCTCACGGATCCCAGGAACGAGGAACGACGATGTCCGACCCCGAATCGTCCCGGGCACGACCACGACCAGCGAAGCCTCCCGGCCCCGGCGGTCCGGACCGGCACGCGGAGTCCGTCGAGGAGTGGGCTCGGACGGCACAGTTCGAGCCTCCCGTTCGCCTCGGTGAGGTGGAGGCAGGCATCCTGTCTCGCGAACCGCTGAGACAGGACATGCCATGGTGGGTCCCGCTCATGTACGTCGTCGGAGCCTCGGGAGTCGGGTTCGCGCTCGCGTTCGGCGTCGGAGCCCCACTGACCGGCACTCTCTTCATCTGGTTGGGGACACGCGACTTCGTCTATGAGGACGGGTGGCTCCTCTTCGCGAACATGCTCTTCTGGATCACGGCCTTCGCGCAGGTCGGCACTCTCTTCGAGCAACGCAAGGAGAAGGGACTGCGCAACGTCCAGACAGCCGTGCTCCACGTGCTGACCGTCACCGGATGCGTCAGTGCCTACTCCCTGATGAGATCCCTCGAGCACAAGGAACAGCTGTCGGACTGGTTGGTCCTGGGCGTCCTCGCGGCTGGACTCCTGTCCGCACTGGTCCTCGTGGTGGCTGCCTGGTCGGCTCTCCACCCAGGCTCCCACGCGCACCGCAAGCCAGTCAGGCGAGGACCCAAGAGGTTCAGTGAGTACCAGGACTACGTCCACACCCGTGAACAGGTCCTGGACATCCTGACGAAGCGTGGTCTCGTCAGGTTCGATGAAGCCGACACGCAGCGGCTACGCGAGATGCCTCTTGGCTACTGGGAGGAGCTCGACGGTGTCGACGAGCGCGAGTGGCGCCGCATCCTGGAGTACCGGTTCGCCGGGTGGCGCACCTTCACCGAGGCTGATCGTCGCCCGTGGCCCCTGAAGTGAGCGGCTGGGATGACCCAGTACCCGGGCACTCTGACCGGTGTCAGGGCCGGAGAACGCCCCTACAGTGATCAGCGATGGGGCTCGGGCCTAGTGCAGATTCCTCGCCGTACGGCGTCCGCGCCACGTTCGCGGAACCGGCACATCGGCAGAGGAGAAGCCATGACAGCCGAACGAACCCTGCAGGATCCCCAGCAGCCGCACGACGCGATCGACCCGAAGAGCTCCCTGATCCGGGCCGTCGCCTGGGTGCTCGGCGTGCTCTTCCTCCAGTTCGCGTTCATCTACAGCTACGTCGGCGCCTTCCACGACCCGAAGCCGCACGAGCTCAAGGTGCAGGTGGTGGCACCGCAGGGTGGCGAGGCGCAGGGTGAGGAGCTGGTCGACCAGCTCAACCGGCTCTCTGGCGACCCGCTGGACGCGTCGCTGGCCGACTCCGAGGCCGAGGCCCGCAAGGACGTCCGCAACGGGGACGAGGTCGCGGCCCTGGTGCTGCGCCCGGAGCAGAGCAGGGACCTGCTCCTCATCGCCTCCGGGGGCGGGGTCTCGGAGGAGGAGGCGGCCAGCGCGGTGCTCACCAAGGTCGTGGCCGAGCAGCAGCGGACGGTGGAGAAGGACGACCTGGTCCCGTTGCAGAAGGGCGACGCCCGGGGGCTCACCGGCTTCTACCTCGTGGTCGGCTGGGCGGTCGGCGGCTACCTGTTCCCGACCGTGGTGGCCCTGGCCCGCGGGGACCGGCCCCGGTCGGTGCGCTCGGCGGCGCTCCGGCTGGCGGCGCTGGTCCCGTACGCCCTGGCGTCGGGCTTCGGCGGGGCGGTGATCGTCGGTCCGATGCTGGACGCCCAGAGCGGGCACTTCTGGGAGCTGGGCCTGCTCGGAGCCGCCGTGTCGTTCTCCATCGCCTCGGTGGCGATCGGCCTGGAGGCGCTCTTCGGGGTGATCGGGATCGGCATCACGCTGCTGCTGATCGTCATCATCGGCAACCCGAGCGCGGGCGGTGCGTTCCAGGCGGGCGTGATGCCCACCTTCTGGCGGGTCGTCGGCGACTGGATCCCGACCGGCGCCGGCGTGGACGGGGTGCGCCACATCGTCTACTTCGACTCCGACGCGATGACCCGTCCGTTGCTGGTGCTGGCGGCGTACGCCGCGGTGGGCATCGTGCTCACGCTGCTGATCGCGGGCCGTGGCCGGCGTCCGGAAGTACTGATGACCGTCTGAGCCGTGCCCGTCTGACGTTGGTTGTCGCGGTCACGCGTCACCCGGCGGGGTGAGCGCCTCCACGAAGCGGCCGAGGGAGGTCGGGTCAGACGCGGCGTGAGCGGGCACAAGTTGCCCGATCGACATCCCGATGAACCCGGGCTCGCGCCACAGCGCGGTCAGCACCTCGCCCAGCTGGACCAGGGTCGGGCCCGCGTTGCGGCCGTTGACATTCTCGGCCAGCGGGGCGTCGAGGAAGTCCAGCACATCCACATCGACGTGGACTACGAACGGCCCGTCGGGCAGAGCGGCTCTCGCCTTGAGCGCGGCCGCCGTCGGATCCTCGACCAGCTCTGCCTGGGTGGTCATGGAGATCCCGAGGCGGTCGACCTGGTCGCGCTCCCATTCGGTGGACTCGACGGCGGGGTCGACCCCAAGGTAGCTCAGGTGGGCCGGCTGCAGGAGCGGGTACTGGCTTGTCAGCTCGACCAGCGACTCCTCTGCGCCGGGTACGCCGAGCGCGTGAGCCACGCCCATCCAGCTGAGCGAACCCTCGGTGGTCGAGTCGGGCGTGTTGAGGTCGAGATGCCGGTCGACGTAGACGAGGTGGGGCTCAATCCCGGCGTCTGCCACAGCCGCGCACAGCCCGAGCGCCACCGTGCAGCTCCCACCGAGGACGAGCAGGCGGGCGTCGGCCGCGACGAGCGGTGCTGCCGCATCGGCCAGCGCGCGGAGGGCTTCGACCTCTTCGTCGAGGTTCTGAACCCGTGGTCTCTCCCGGTGCGGCTTCCAGAGGTGGACGGGAAGGTCACCCAGGTCGTTGACCTGATGCCCCGCGGCCTGCAGAGCAGTCACCAGACCGGCCTCGCGGAGTGCGGCCGGCGCATGCTCGACGCCAACACAGTAGGCAGCTGCGCTGCTGGGGTATCCAAGGAGGTTGATGGTCACCATCGCACGAGGATGCCCCATTGCCGCGCCGATCGTGCGACCACCGTCGGGTAGCCGACGCCGGTTCGCAAGGATTCGAGTCGAGGCCAGCACCCCATCATCGGCAGACCCGGCAACTGGAGTAGCCACTGTCGCCACTAGGGACACACCCAGTCAGACCTCCAGGGCGCGCAGCTCACGGCCTCGCACGGACCGCAGACGACCGAGCGGACCCGCCCAGCCGGCCACGTCGACCCCCTGGAGGCTGTTCAGCTGGTGCGGGTCGGCGGAGAGGTCGTAGAGCTCGCACTCGCCCCGCTCGTGGTGGTCGATGAAGACGTGCGACCCCTCCCGCAGCATCGCCCACCCGAGGTTGGTGTTCTCCACGAGCAGCCGGCGTCGCCATCGCGACCAGTCGCCGGTGGTCAGCGGCGTCAGCAGCGAGCGACCGTCGAGCTCGCGGCCGGCGTCCGGGTCGAGGCCTGCGATCTCCAGGGTGGTGGGCATCAGGTCGACCTGGGAGACCAGTGCGTCGCTGACGCCGGGCGCCACGCCCGGCCCGCGGACGACGTACGGCACACCGGCGGACTCCTCGTAGGGCTGCTCCTTGCGGAAGAGCCGGTGCTCGCCGAGCAGGTACCCGTTGTCGGAGACGAAGAAGATCCAGGTCTGCTCGTGCTGACCGGTCTCCCGCAGCACGTCCAGCACCCGGGCGACCTGGTCGTCGAGGTCCTGGAGCTCCTCGAGCTTCCCCTCGTGGACCTCGCGCATCCGCGCCTGGTCTTGTGGCGGGAGGTCCCGCATCCAGGTCGGCTTGTCACTCATGTCCGGCTCGTTGAGCGCAGGCGGGTTCCAGCGCACGCCGTCGAAGTCGTCGCGGTGCCGACGGCTCGGCGTGTAGGGGTCGTGCGGCGTCGAGGTCGACCAGACGGCGAACCACGGACCGTTGTCCGCCTGCCGTTGCAGGTAGGTGGTGAGCCGATCCAGCGCGAACCCGTCCGCCGCGCGCTGCGACCCGAGCTCCCGGTTCTCGCCGTCGACGTTGACCCGACCGCCCGATCCCACCGTGGTCACCCAACGGCGCCACCCGGGAGCGACGTAGGCCGGGTCCCGGGACAGGCCGTTCATGTACTTGCCGAAGTAGCCGGTGTCGTAGCCGCTGCCCGCCCGGAGCCGGGTGGCCACCGTGTCCTGGTCGAGCCCGCGCTGGACGAACGGCGCGTGCGTCTGGTTGGTGCTGCAGCCGTGGTGGTGCGGGTAGCGGCTGGTCAGGATCGACGCGCGAGCAGGACCGCACCAGGGCATCGCGGCGTACCCCCGGTCGAACCGGACGCCGCGCTGCACCAGCCGGCTCCAGGTCCGCGGCATCCGCTCGAGGGTGGCGCGCGGCTGGTCGTCGGTGATGATCCACAACACGTTGTCGGACATGCTGGGGGAGCCTAGCCACGTCCTGTGCGCGGTACGCCGAGGCGAGCGGCCGTCGGACGTCCGGGGAACGCAGGTCTCGTGCCCAGAACGCACACAGGGCCGCCCGCAGAAGCGGGCGGCCCTGTGCTTTTCTGAGGTGCTGGTTCTTCAGGTGCGGCGGGTTGCCGAGTGGGTCAGCTGACGCCGGTGACCACTGCGACGCCCTCGATCCGGACGGGCTTGCGCTTCCCGACCACGATCTGGAGCGTGCCGCTGCGCGGCTTGTCGAACGTGACGGTCTTCAGCTTGTTGAACGAGCCGGAGCCCTTCAGGTTGAAGGTCTGCACCTTCTTGCCGCCCACGAACACGTGGACCGGGCCCGACCTGGGCTGCGGCGCGACCACCAGCGAGACGCTGGTCGCCTTGCGGATCTTGGTCACCAGGCGAGCGCCCTTGGTCGAGGACCGCAGGAAGTCACCCCCGAAGGCGCGGGCCTTCTTGACCTGCTTCCACGTGCCCTTGCGGGTGAGCTGCCCGTCGTTGAGCGGCACGGTGAAGGTGCGCGTCGCGGGGGCGACGCCGGCCGTGCCGCCGGGGGCGACCGCCCGGACGCTGAGCAGGTGGGTGCCCGGTGCGAAGCGCTGGGTCAGGCTCCCGTCCGCGCACGAGACGGGGTCTCCGTCGAGCTCGCAGACGAACTGGCTTCCCGCCACGTCCGCGGAGAACGCGAACGTCTGCTTGCGGTCCATCACGATCGAGCCCTC
Source organism: Nocardioides sp. Z22_16 (assembly GCF_058134365.1). Classification (NCBI taxonomy): domain Bacteria; kingdom Bacillati; phylum Actinomycetota; class Actinomycetes; order Propionibacteriales; family Nocardioidaceae; genus Nocardioides; species Nocardioides sp. Z22_16. The sequence continues at coordinate 620,493 of NZ_JBYTTI010000005.1, read as the reverse complement.
GGTGGGTCCGTCGGTGATGGTCGTCTCCGGCGCCGTCGGGGTGACCGGTGCGGTCGGCGTCGGCCCCGGGGTGGTGGGCGTCGGCGTGGGCGACTCGGGCGCCGGGGCGGCGGTCACCGTGACGGTGAGCTCCTCGGTGACCGTGGCGGTCCCGTCGGTGATCTCGACGGAGACCTCGTAGGTGCCGGGCGCCGAGGTCACGGTGCCCACGGTCCGCCAGGTCGCGGTGCCCGGACGGACGTGCGTGTCCGAGACCGCGATCCGCTCCAGGGAGACCCCCGAGGGGAGGCCCGAGGCGGTGGCGACGAGCTCCTCACCGGCCGCGCCGCGGCTGCTGGCCGACAGCTCGACCGCCGGGATCGCCTCGCCGCTGCGCACGTCGATCGCCGCGGAGTCAGGACCGGTCGCCGTGAGGGACGCGGTGATCTCGAAGTCGGCGTCGTTGACGTCGAAGAAGTAGTTGTCCACCGCCTCGATCTTGATCCGGGCCTTGGTCGTGGCGAGGTGGGGCCAGACGACGCGCTCGCTGCCGTCGTTCGGCGTGCTCTCGGCCAGCACGTGCGGGAAGGTCTGGCCACCGTCGGTGGACAGGGTGATCCGCACGTGCTCGGCCAGCTCCGGCTTGTCGGTGCCGGCGACGGCCCAGGTGACGGCCTCGCTGCGCCCGGCGATGGCGCCCGCGTTGACGGCGTTCTTGGAGCTGACCAGGAACGGGCCCGCGGTCTTGTCGAGCGTCAGCTTGACGTCGTCGTAGGCGTAGCCGCCGGCCGTCGGGTCCAGGTCACGCGCGGTGAACCGGAAGTTGAGCGACGGCTCGGTGTTGCCACCCTGGGTGGAGCCGACGTAGTCAGCGGTCGGCAGCCACTCCGCGAAGCACTCCACGACCGGGACCGGCACGTTGGTGGCGCCGCCCGAGACGGGCTTGGCCGGCATCGCGGGGCAGGTGCCGTTGGCCGCGTTGGTGTTGTTCTCCAGGATCTGCTCCATGTCCGGGAAGACCCGGGTGGGGTCGGACGTGGCGATGTTCTCGCCGGGGGAGTTGATCAGCAGGGTGCCGGCCGGGGTGACCGGCGCGTGCTTGCCGAAGATCCGGAAGAGTGGCCCGTCGGCCTTGGTCTGGTTGCCCAGGGCGGTGCCCGCGGAGCCGCCGCGGTCGTTCTGCTCCCAGATGTGGATCAGCGCGTCGCCGTCGGCGTCGGTGGCCGAGCCGGTCAGCGCGAACGGCGTCCGGAGCGGGATGGTCTTGTCGGCCGGGGCGGTCGCCACGGGCGCGCGGTTGCCGCTCGGGGAGACGGTGGAGCCGCCGTTCTCGACCGGACCGCCGGCCTGGGTCTCGCCGACGAAGCCGGTGACGTCACCGGAGACGGGGGTGAGGACCAGCGACTCCACGTCGACGTCGTTGACGGCGCCGCCGTCGAAGGTCACCTGGAAGCCGGTGCCGTCGAGCGCATTGCCACCGCCGAACGCCGCCACCGTGACGGTGTCGGCGCCGAGGAGCGCCTCGAGCGCCGCGTCGATCGCCGCGGTGGAGTAGCTCGTGCCGCGCACGATCGGCTCGGTGGTCTGCCCGTCGAAGGAGAGGGCGAACGACTCCCCGTCGGTGTCGAAGCCGCGCAGGGAGACCGTCTGGGTCTCGTCCTCGTCCGGACGAGCCCGCTCGACCGTGGTGGTGATGTCGACGATGCTGCGCTGCGAGAAGTACGGGTCGGTGTGCGGCTGCAGGTTGTCCTGCTGGCAGATGCCCGCGTAGGCCATCACCGAGCTGCCCGAGCCGGGCTCCCACGGCGAGCCGTTGCGGTTGCCCCCGCAGTTGTGCTCGGTGCCGTTGAAGGTGTGGGGCGCACCGAACTGGTGGCCGAGCTCGTGGGCCACGTAGTCGACGGCCATGAAGTCGCCCTCCGGCTGGGGGAGGCCGGTGCAACCCCGGGCCTTGCTGCCCAGGCCGACGACGCCCAGGCCGGCGATGCCGCCGCCGGGAGTGCCCAGGGCGATGTGGCCGACGTCGTAGTTGCTGGCTCCGACGAGCTGGCCCAGGACGATCCGGTTGCGGTTGAGCAGCTGGCCGGTGCAGCTGGCCAGCTGCTGAGTGGTGAAGCAGGGCGCGTCACCGCACGGGCCGCCCGGTTGGGTGGCCTTGGCGTCGGTGTCGAAGTTGAGCTTGTCGGTGTCGTTGATGAGGAGCATCCGGATGGCCAGGTCGTCGTTGTAGATCTGGTTGACCCGGTTCATCAGGGTGACCTTCTCGGCCAGCACGTTCTCGGTGCCGAAGTACGCCGCGTACGACGGGTCGGTGAGCAGTGCCAGCCGGTAGGTGCGCAGCGACACCTCGTCGCCGCCGGCCTCGCCGGCCCGGCTCTCGACGAGCTCGTCGAGGACGTGGTCGTCCAGGTGCGGCTCGATCAGGCCCTTCTCGGGGGCGGGGAGGCTGCTGCCCAGGTAGGACAGGTGCACGGTGTCGTCGCCGTTCCACGCCGGGTCGACGTACCAGGCGGCCTGGTCGCGGGCGCCGCGGACGGAGGCGTGGAAGCCGTTCGGGGTGACGTCGAAGCGGATGGTGGCGGTGGGGTCCTCGACGCCGCGGCCCGCGTAGGTGCGGATCTCGGGGTTCCGAGCGGCCAGCTCGGCCTCCATCACCGGGGACTCCTTGACGTCGAAGGCGACCAGGTCGCCCTCGGGTGAGGGGACCCAGACGGTCTCGGCGGCGGCGGTGCTCTCCTCGCGCGGTGCGTCGCGGAGCTCGTCGCGCAGGGAGTCGCCGTCGAGGCTGAACGCCGCGAAGTCGCGGGGGTCGACCCGGGGGGTCAGGCCGTCGCGGACGGTGCCCGGCCGGGCCGACGTGGCCGACCAGTAGTCACCGGTGGACGTCGCTGCGGGGGTGGGGCGGTCCGGGGTCGCGGTGGCGGTCGCGGGGCTCAGCAGCGCGAGGCTGCCGGCTCCCACGACTGCCGCGATGCTGGAGCAGACGATCCCCCGGAGGCGGGGGCGCCTGTGTGACGCATGTGGCATATGGGTCTCGCTTACCTAAAATTGGGTATGACGAGACAAGTGCATCACTTCGTCGACGGTGTGGCGTTCGTTGACCGGATGTCGAACACTTGCGCACCCCCTGGCCCACCCGCCCCACGAGCTCTCCCACTCCCACGCCGCGGGCCCCGGACCAGGAGGTCCGGGGCCCGCGGAGACTGCCTGCTCGGAGTGAGCCGGGACCGGGTCGGTCGCCTCAGTGCCGCACGGTGTTCACCGGACCCAGGCTCACCGGAGCCTCGGCGCGCGCCGCCACCTGCTCGGGCTCCGGGGCCGGCTCGTCCTCGGAGGTCCCGGTCTCCCGGGTCTCCTCCCGCAGGATCCGAAGCGCCTGGCCGGTGCCCCGGGCCAGCTCGGGGAGCTTGCGCGCTCCGAAGAGCAGCACCAGCACGGCGAAGATGATGAGCAGCTCGGTGCTCCCCAGGTGGGCCATCAGCGTCGTTCCTTCTTGTCCGGGAAGGCGGCGTCGACCTCGACCTCGACGAGCCATCCGTTGACTGGCAGGTTCTCGATCTCCAGGGCGAACCGCGACGGGCGTGCCGGGTTGGCCACCTTCGGCGGCGCGGGTGGCGCGGAGCCGAGCGGCACGGCGACCGGCAGACCGGTCGACAGGCTCGTGTTGGCGAAGAACTGCCGGTAGGCGCGGTTCCAGCCCGCGAAGTCCATCTTCTCCTCGCTCGCCGGGTTCTGGAGGAAGACGCGCATGGTGATCACGTCGTCATAGCTGAGCCCGACCCGGGCCAGGTTCTCCCCGATCCGGCGCAGCACGTTGAGTCCCTGGGCCTCGGTGATGGTGACCCCGGGAGGCAGCGCGCCGTCGACGAGGTCCACCGGGTCGATGTAGCGCTCCTCGGTCCCGGCCGGGGCCGCGGTGTTGAGGCCGCCGGGCCCCAGGCCGCTGGTCTTGTAGATCGCGGTGTCCTTGCCGATCGCGACCCCGTCCGCGATGGACGGGTTGTCCTGCCCCGGGGGCAGCATCGAGACGGTCGTCCCCTTCTTCGGCTCCCAGTAGCGGCTTCCCGCCACGGCCGCGGTCGGCGCGACCACCGCCGCGGTGATGACCGAGGCCGCGACGACCCTGCGGACGGCCTTCGGCTTCTTCGTGCGCTGCGTGGTCATGGTGCTCCTCGTGCTCATCAGGCGGTCACCCGCTCGTGGATCTGCTGGACGGTCACGCGGGCCGACGTCATCGCCCCGTGCTGCCACGCGATGGCGTGGCTGAGGTGGTCCCCGGCGAAGTAGACGTTGCCGGTGGCGCCGAGGAGGCTCTGATAGCCCGCGCCGGTCTGGCCCCCGACGGCGCTCGGCCAGCCGACCCAGGCCGCCTCGGCGTACTTCGAGGTGGCCCAGTCCTGGCTGAACGAGGCGGCGACCTTCTCGGCGTAGACGTCCCCGAAGATCTTCTTGCCCTGGGCGAGTGCCTCGTCGAGGCGCTGGGCCGGGGTCAGCGCGCCGTAGAAGTTCGCGTTGGCCCCGGTGTTGTAGTAGCCGATCATCGTGCCGCGCCGCCCGTGGTAGTCGTACGAGGGGTGCCACACGTTGCCCAGGTTGGTGTTGGCGTTGGTGATGCCTCCGTAGATCCGGAAGTCCTCCTCCCACCAGCGCCGCTCGTACTCGATGCCGATCTTCCCGGCGTTGGTCCGGCTCACCGAGCCCAGCGCGGTCACCACCTCGGCCGGGAGGTTGCTGGGGATCCGGGCGGCGATGTGCGGCGGCATCGTGTTGACGGCGAAGTCGGCGGTGACCTTCCGGGTGCCGCCGAGCCCGCGGTAGAGGACCTCCACGCCCGTGGTGGTGTTGCGGTACTCGACGACCTCGGCGTTGTAGCGGATGTTGCGTGCCCCGACCGCGCCGGCCAGGGCGTAGGCGATCCGGTCCATGCCGCCGACCGGCTGGTACATCATCATCGCCTGGTCGAAGCCCATCTCGAAGGAGAAGTAGTTCCCCAGCGTGGAGCGGAACAGGTCGGAGATGTCGTACTGGGGGAGCGGGGTACCCGCCTCGAGGTGGGCGCCGGGCTCCGGGTCGTAGCCGCGGCGTCCGCCCCCGACGTACTCGTTCGAGGAGTTGATCGCCCCGAAGCTGCGCAGGAAGGAGATCAGTGCCTCCTTGTCCTCGGCAGTGAGCTCGGCGTCGAGCGCGCCCTGGCTCGTGGCCTTGGCGAGCAGCTCGGCGGTGTAGCCGTAGACGTCGGCCTTGACCGCGCGCTGCCGCACCGGCACCCCGTTGAGGGCGCCGGGGACACCCTCGCGGTAGAGGAAGGCGTCCGCGTTCTGGTTGGCGAAGACCTCGATCGGGACGCCGAGCTCCTTGCAGTAGTCGAGCGTCACGTGCATCTGGGGGATCCGGGCGGGGCCGGCGTTCATGTACTGACCGCGGGAGAAGCGGGCGCGCTGGGTCTGGCCCTTGAGGTCGGTGTAGGTGTCACCGCCGCGGACCGTCCAGTTGCGCCCACCGGGGCGGCTCCGGCCCTCGAGCACCGTCACCGAGTAGCCGCCCTTGAGCAGCTCGTAGGCGGTGGTGAGCCCGGCGATGCCACCGCCGAGCACGACGACCGACTTGCGCCCCCGACGCTGGAGGCCCTCCCGGTCGAGCGGGGTGAACGGCGGCGTCTCCGCGACCGCGGCGGGGGAGAGCCCGAGAGCCCCCATGGTCTGGAACATGACTCCTGCTCCGCCGGCGACGCCGACGCTGCGCAGGAATGCGCGACGTGTCTGGGACAAGGAAGGACCTCCGAGATAGCCGGAGCCAGAGGCGTCCGGGGCTGAGCTGTGATGCGGGACGCTAGGCACGCCCGGTTTCGCCCGTCCCCCCCGAACGGTGACGCGCACGTTTCAGACCGCTCGGTCGTCGAACAGTCGTGTGACCTGCCGCTCACGCGCCGCCCCAGGGGCGCGACCTACAGTCGAGAGCATGAAGACTCTCTACACAGCCAGCGCCGTCGCGACCGGGGACGGCCGGAACGGCCACGTCGAGACCACCGACGGCCTGCTCGTGACCGACGTGCGCACCCCGAAGGAGATGGGCGGACCGGGCGGTGCCACCAACCCCGAGCAGCTCTTCGCCGCCGGCTATGCGGCCTGCTTCCACTCCGCCCTGAGGCTGGTGGCCCAGAAGGCCGGCGCCGACGTCGCGGAGTCCGAGGTCGTCGCCGACGTCTCGATCGGCGACAACGGCGAGGGCGGCTTCGGCCTGGCCGTCGCCCTGGAGGTGACGCTGCCGCAGGTCTCCCGCGAGGAGGCGGAGAAGCTGGTCGAGCAGGCCCACCAGGTCTGCCCGTACTCCCACGCCACCCGGGGCAACATCGAGGTCACGCTCACCGTCGCCTGACCCGGCCGCGCCGCCCGGCGCGGCGCCGCGCCGGTCGCGACCCACGCGCCGATCGGGGATCCGCTGCGGCGCCCGGTAGCCTCCGAGCGTGGACGCGGTCTCAGCGGTGGACGGATTCCAACGACGGCACGGCGTCGTCGGCTTCCCGCTCGCGGTCGTCTACAAGTACTTCGACGACCAGGGGCCCTACCTGGCCTCGGCGCTGACGTACTACGCGTTCATCGCCATCTTCCCGCTGATGCTCCTCGGCTCCTCGATCCTGGGCCTGGTGCTGCAGGGCCATCCGCAGTGGCAGGAGGCGATCCTGGACTCGGCACTGGCCCAGTTCCCCATCATCGGGGACGAGCTCGGCAGGCCCGAGGGCCTCCAGGGGTCGGTCTCCGGCATCGCGGTCGGCGGGCTCACCGCGCTCTACGGCTGCCTCGGCCTCGGCCAGGCGCTGCAGAACACCCAGCACGTCGCTTGGTCGGTGCCGCGCAACAGTCGTCCCAACCCGATCTACGCCCGGGTCAAGACCCTGATCCTGCTCGTCACCGCCGGGCTCTCGCTGGCGAGCGTGTCGGTCCTCTCGACCGTGGTCAGCACCACCGACCTCTTCGGCGACGCGCTGGGTGGGGGGATCAAGCCCCTGCTCCCGGTGCTCACCATCGCGGTGGTCGGCACCTTCCTGACCCTGCTCTTCCGCTTCGCGGCGACCGGCCAGCACTCCTTCAACAGCTCCGCGCCCGGGGGCTTCGCGCTGGCCGTCATGTGGCAGGTGCTCCAGTTCCTGGGGGCCAGGTACGTCGAGCACGTGCTGGTCGACGCCAGCTCGATGACGAAGACGTTCGGTCTCGTCCTCGGTCTCATCGGCTTCCTGTGGATCGGAGCCGTGATGGCGGTCCTCGCGATGGAGATCAACGTCGTGCTGGCGCGCCGCCTGTGGCCCCGGGCACTGCTGACCCCGTTCACCGACAACGTCGAGCTCACCGACGCCGACCGCCGGGCCTACGCCGGCTACGCCCGGATGCAGCGGCACAAGGGGTTCGAGCGGGTCGCCGTCTCCTGGGAGGAGAATCCTCCGGACTCACACTCTGGTCGCTGAGTCAATCTTGACTTGATCCAGAACAGGTTGCATGCTGGCGACCATGACCACGGACTTCCCCTCCGTGCTGCGCGGCGTCTCCCTGCGCGTCACCCGACCACGGGTGGCGGTGCTCTCCGCCGTGCACGCGGAGCCCCACCTCGACACCGACGCGGTGATCGACCGCGTCCGCGCCGACCTCGGCGCGGTCTCGCACCAGGCCGTCTACGACGTGCTCCGGGCGCTCACCGACGCCGGTCTCGTCCGGCGGATCCAGCCGGCCGGGGCGACCGCGCGCTACGAGGCGCGCGTGGGGGACAACCACCACCACGTGGTCTGCCGCTCGTGCGGGGCGATCGCCGACGTCGACTGCGCCGTCGGCCACGCCCCGTGCCTGACCGCCTCCGACGACCGCGGCTTCACGGTCGACGAGGCGGAGGTCGTCTACTGGGGCACCTGCCCCGACTGCGCGACCGCCACCAGCGCGGATCACCGCACCGACCCGCACCGACACCACCGCACACCGCACACCACCGAACAGCACTGACCGCACCACCTCGCCACGAGGGTCCGGGGCGCACCCAGCCCGGGACACATCCAGCCGGAAGGAACCAGATGACCGACAGCCAGGACAACAGCACGCCGCAGAGCCCCCAGGGGGTGGACCGCAAGGCCGAGGGCGGCTGCCCGGTCATGCACGACTCCGCCGCCGCGCACGGCAGCGAGAGCGAGAACCCCGGGATCGAGTCGCCGACCCCGAAGACCGGCATGCGCCCCCGCACCAACAAGGACTGGTGGCCCAACCAGCTCGATCTCTCGGTGCTGCACACCAACTCCGAGAACATCAACCCGCTGAGCCCGGACTTCGCCTACAAGCAGGAGTTCGAGAAGCTCGACCTGGAGGCGCTCAAGCGCGACATCGTCGAGGTCATGCACACCTCCCAGGACTGGTGGCCGGCTGACTTCGGTCACTACGGCGGCCTCTTCATCCGGATGAGCTGGCACTCGGCCGGCACCTACCGGGTGCACGACGGTCGTGGCGGTGGTGGCGACGGCGGCCAGCGCTTCGCGCCGCTCAACAGCTGGCCCGACAACGTCAACCTGGACAAGGCCCGCCGGCTGCTGTGGCCGGTGAAGAAGAAGTACGGCCAGAAGATCTCGTGGGCCGACCTGATCGTGCTGGCCGGCAACGTCGCGCTGGAGGACATGGGCTTCGAGACCTTCGGCTTCGGCTTCGGCCGCCAGGACATCTGGGAGCCCGAGGAGATCTTCTGGGGTCCCGAGGACGCCTGGCTGGGCGACGAGCGCTACGCCGGCGAGCGCGAGCTCGACGACGCCCTCGCGGCGGTCCAGATGGGTCTGATCTACGTCAACCCCGAAGGCCCCAACGGCAACCCCGACCCGATCGCCTCGGCGAAGGACATCCGCGTCACGTTCGCCCGGATGGGGATGAACGACGAGGAGACCGTCGCGCTGATCGCCGGTGGCCACACGTTCGGCAAGACCCACGGTGCCGGCGACGCCGACCTGGTCGGCCCCGAGCCGGAGGCCGCGCCGCTCGAGGAGCAGGGCCTGGGCTGGAAGAGCGCCTACGGCTCCGGCAAGGGCGGCGACACCATCACCTCGGGCCTGGAGGTCACCTGGACCTACCACCCGACCCGGTGGGACAACGAGTTCTTCCACATCCTCTACGCCTACGACTGGGAGCTCTTCGAGTCGCCGGCCGGTGCCAAGCAGTGGCGGCCCAAGAACGGCGCCGGCAACGACCTGGTGCCCGGCGCCCACGAGGGCGACGCCCGCCGCGAGCCCCGGATGCTCACCTCCGACCTCGCGCTGCGCTTCGACCCCGAGTACGACAAGATCTCGCGGCGCTTCAAGGAGGACCCGGAGGAGTTCCGCCTGGCCTTCGCGAAGGCCTGGTACAAGCTGCTCCACCGCGACATGGGTCCGGTCACCCGCTACCTGGGCCCGTGGGTCCCGGAGCCCCAGATCTGGCAGGACCCCGTGCCGGCCGTCGAGGGCGAGCTGATCGGCGACGCCGACGTGGCGACGCTGAAGGCCAAGGTCCTCGACTCCGGCCTCTCGGTCTCCGACCTGGTCTCCACCGCGTGGGCGTCCGCCTCGACCTACCGGCGCACCGACCACCGCGGCGGTGCCAACGGCGCCCGCATCCGGCTGGAGCCGCAGCGCGGCTGGGAGATCAACCAGCCCGAGCGACTCGCCCCGGTGCTCGAGCGCCTCGAGGCCATCCAGCGCGAGTTCAACGAGGCCGGCGGCGCCCAGGTCTCGCTGGCCGACCTGATCGTGCTCGCCGGCACGGCAGCGGTCGAGAAGGCGGCGAAGGACGCCGGTGTCGAGGTGACGGTGCCGTTCCACCCGGGTCGCACCGACGCCACGCAGGAGCAGACCGACGTCGACTCCTTCCGGTGGCTCGAGCCCCGGGCCGACGGCTTCCGCAACTACGTCCGTCCGGGCGTGAAGCTGCAGCCGGAGACCCTGCTGGTCGACAAGGCCTACACGCTCAGCCTGAGCGCCCCGGAGATGACGGTCCTCGTCGGTGGCCTCCGCGCCCTGGGCAACAACCACGGCGGGTCGGCGCACGGCGTGCTCACCGAGCAGCCGGGCGTGCTGACCAACGACTTCTTCGTCAACCTCCTCGCTCCCGGCATGGAGTGGAAGGCGTCGGAGAACGAGGAGGGCGTCTTCGAGATCCGCGACCGCGCCACGGGCGACGTCCGGTGGACCGCGACCGCGGTCGACCTGATCTTCGGCTCCAACTCGCAGCTGCGGGCGATGGCCGAGGTCTACGCCAGCGACGACGCGCGCGAGAAGTTCGTGCAGGACTTCGCCGCGGCCTGGACCAAGGTGATGGACGCGGACCGGTTCGACCTCCGCTGATCCGGTCCTGACACCGCCGAGCCCGGCCCCCGCCATGCGGGGGCCGGGCTCGGCGGCATTGCGGGGGCGAGAGCCCTCAGCTCGCCACCGGCAGCCGCATCGTCTCCATCTGCAGGGGGGATCCCTCGCGCAGCGGCGTGAGGTCGCCGGTCACCTCGAAGCCCTGCGACTCGTAGACGGCCCGGGCCGAGGAGTTCCCCTCGGTGACGTGGAGACGGACCTCCAGGGCGCGGGTGTGGCACCAGGCCACGAGCTCGCCGACGATGCGCCGGCTCAGGCCCTGGCCCCGCGCCTCCGGGGCGGTCCAGATGCCCCACAGCCACGCGGTCCGCGACTGCGGGTAGGCCAGCGCGCCGCCCATCGCCACGGGGCGCTCCCCGTCCAGGACGAGCAACGTCGGCCCGGCACCGTCGGCGAGGCTGCGCCAGACGGACTCGGGGTCCTCCTGGGCCTGGGCGAGGCTGACCTGGAAGGAGTCGGGCGAGTCGGCCAGCGCCTGCAGCCTGATCTCGCGCAGCAGGGGCCAGTCGTCGCCGGAGAGGAAGCGCGAGACGAGAAGCATCGGGCCATCGTTCGTGGCGGGTGCGCGTCGCGCAAGGAGTTGCGAGGAGCGCCACACCCGGAATTCGCGCGCGCTCGTCGTCCCGGTCGTCGCGCCGGCCTCAGCCGGCCTCAGCCGTCCCGGGCCGCCCGGTAGGCGCACCGCGTCGCCACCGCCTTCTCCAGGTCGTCGGTGATGCCGGTGAAGAACTGACGACGGTAGGTCTCGTCGGTGACCGCGTAGACGGCGAAGTAGAGCCCGGAGAAGGCGGCCAGGAAGACCGAGACGCGCACCAGCTCCCAGGTGAGCGACCCGACGGCGGCGGTCGGCGCGACCCCGACCCAGCTCGTGACGACCTCCTCGGGGATGGCGACCAGACCGAAGCCCAGGAAGAAGACGAAGACCGCCACGCTGAGCAGCAGCACCTGGACGGCCTGGGAGGCGAGCAGCACCAGGACCAGGTTGGCCCGCTCCAGCCGGGTGGGGGGCGGGATCGCCTCGACGGCGCCGATCCCGCGCGACCACTCGGCGAACGGGGTGCCGGCGCAGGCGCTCTCCACGCCGGCGGGGTCCAGCTGTGCGGTGAGCAGGTCCACCTCCTCCGGCAGCCGGGAGAGCAGGAAGCCGACGGCGGCCGCTGCGAAGCCCAGGACGGCCGCCCACATCACACCGCCGGAGAGCCGGGCGGCCACCTGCCACACCTCGGCGTTGATGAAGAGGAAGGTGATGAAGAGCATCAGCATCGGCAGCGCGCGTGCCACCAGGGAGACCATGAGGCCGAGCGAGGAGAGGGTCTTGCCGGTGGCCCAGCGCAGCCACAGCCAGACACGCAGGGTCGCCAAGGCGTAGCCGGCGACCACCACGCCCACGGTGGTCAGGGCGGCCGCTCCCGCGACGTAGAGGTCCGAGAGGGGGAGCGCGACGCCGAGGACGACGGCGGCCAGGAGGAGCGCCGTCGTGGCCACCACCACCAGCCGGACCGGTCGCAGGCCGTGCTCCACCCGGCCCCGCACCTCGTCGACGAAGTAGGGCAGGCCGTGGTCGAGGAACCAGTGCTCGGCCCGTCCGAGCCCCGGGGGGCTCGCCGGCCGCTCGGGGCTCACGGGTCCAGCCTGCGGGGGACCGTCGAGCTCCTGGGGGTCCTGCTGCGTCCGGTGCACGTGCGCCCTCTGTCTGGGTGAGCGGATGGGAGTGGTGGCATCGTGCCACGCGGGTGCGGAGCGGGCGGCCGGATCGGCCGTGCGGTGTGTGAGCATGCAGCCATGCGTGCGGTGGTGGTCTGGGCCCTGGGAACGGCGATGACGGTGCTGGGGGTCCCGGCGTCCGCCCTGGCGGCCTCGGGCGACGGCACCGGTGGGGAGCTCGCCGCCACGCTGACCCTCACCAGCGCCCCGGCCCGGTCGGAGGAGGCGGCCGCCGTCACGCTGGTCGCGACCGGCGCGGACGGCGGCCCCCTGGCGGGCGTGCCGGTCACCGTCGAGAGGCTGCACGGCGGCGCCTGGACGCCGCTGCTGACCGTCGGCACCGACGGCGCCGGCGTCTCGGCGTTCCCGGTGACGCTGTCGCGGGAGCATGAGGAGAACCGGCTGCGGGCGAGCTACGCCGGGGACGCGCTCCACGCCCCGGCCGTCTCCTCCGAGCACGCCCTGACCCTGGTGCCCCGCGCGGGCAGGATGCGGCTCCACGGGCCCCGCTCGGTGGTCGACGAGCGCGCGGTGACCCTGACCGTGGAGTGGCGGGCCGCGACGGGGCAGCCCGTGGCCGGGACGGTCGCGCTCCAGCGCCGCCTGGTGGCACGCCCGGGGGTGCGACTGACGCCGCAGCAGCGTCGCCGGCAGCCCTGGCGGACCGTGCAGCACGTCGAGACGGGCCCGGACGGCACCGGAGCCGCGGAGGTGACGCCGCGGGCGACGTTCCGCTGGCGGGCGGTGGCCGAGGACCTGCCGTGGGTCGGCGGGGCGCGGAGCCGGGCACGCCTCCTGCGCAACCTGCCGCCGGGGACGCCGGTGCGGCTGCCGGCCGGCGCCCCGCGCCCGCGGGTCACGCTCCCGCCCCAGCAGCGCGCCGTCGGGAGCGGTGCCAACGCGGTGGTGCTGCCGATCCCCGACTCCGTGTGGAACCAGATGCGCGGGCGGTCCTGGCGGCCGGGCTGCCCCGTCGGTCGCAGCGGGCTCCGCCTGGTGCGGGTCAACTACTACGACTTCGACGGCTACCGGCGGCGCGGAGAGCTGGTCGTCCACGCGGCCGTGACCGGGAACGTCGTCGGGGCCTTCACCGAGCTGCACGACCGCCGGTTCCCCGTCCGCTCGATCTACCGGGTGGACCGGTTCGGCTGGTCGGGGCGGCTGCGGGGCGCCGACGACCACGCCTCGATGGCGGCCGGCAACACCTCGGCGTTCAACTGCCGGCAGGTGGTGGGCAACCCGGCGGTCCGCTCGCCGCACTCGTGGGGCCGTTCGGTGGACATCAACCCGTGGGAGAACCCGTACCGCAGCCGTCAGGGCGTGGTCCCCAGCCCCTGGTGGCAGTCGCGGCAGCACCCTCGCTACGCCTGGCGCAGCGCGAGCCACCCGGTGGTCGCGCTGATGCGGCGCCACGGCTTCCGGTGGACCTACGGGCGCCACGACAACCACCACTTCGACGCCGTGGCGGGCGTGCGGGGGCGACTGGCCCGGCTGCTGCGGGGCGACCGCTGCGACGGGGTGTGCGAGTGACCGGGCGGAGCGGAACCGGCCGAGCGGGTGGGGCCGCGTGCCTCTTCTGCGCCATCGCCGCGGGCGAGGCCGCCGCCGAGGTGGTGCTGGAGACCGACGAGCTCGTCGGCTTCCTCGACGTGCGCCCGGTCTTCAAGGGACACACGCTGCTGGTGCCGCGTCAGCACGTGGCGACCCTGCCCGACCTGCCGGCGTCCCTGCGCGACGCGTTCCTGGGCGAGGCGCAGCGACTGGCCACCGCGGTGGTGGCCGGGCTGGGCGCGCAGGGCTCGTTCGTGGCGATGAACAACGTGGTCAGCCAGTCGGTGCCCCACCTGCACCTGCACGTCGTGCCCCGCACCAAGGGCGACGGCCTGCGTGGCTTCTTCTGGCCCCGGACGAGCTACGCCGACGACGACGAGCGGCGTGAGTACGGCGACCGGCTCCGCGCGGTGCTGTGACCGGCGCGCGACGGCGCGGTCTGGGCGGGCCGCCCGGAGTCGGGCGCGTCTGCTGCGCCTAGAGTGACGCCGGGAGCGGGGACCGGCCTCGCACACTCAGAGGAGGTCACCTGACATGGGTCGTTTCGACGGTCGCGTCGCAGTCATCACCGGAGCCGCACGCGGGATCGGCTTCGGCACCGCACAGCGCTTCGCCGCCGAGGGCGCGAGCGTCGCCATCATCGACCTCGACGAGTCCGCCGCGGCCGAGGCAGCCGGCCGGCTCGAGACCGTCGGGCAGGCCAAGGCGACCGGCATCGGCTGCGACGTCAGCGACGCCGCCTCGGTCGACGCCGCGGTCGAGCGGGTGGTCTCCGAGCTCGGTGGCCTCCACATCCTCGTCAACAACGCGGGCATCACCCGCGACAACCTGCTCTTCAAGATGACCGAGCAGGACTGGGACCTGGTCATGAACGTCCACCTCAAGGGCGCGTTCCTGATGACCAAGGCCGCCCAGAAGCACTTCGTGGAGCAGAAGTACGGCAAGATCCTCAACCTCTCGAGCGTCTCCGCCTACGGCAACCGCGGCCAGGCCAACTACTCCGCCGCCAAGATGGGGGTCCAGGGCTTCACCCGCACCCTGGGCATCGAGCTCGGCCCCTTCGGCATCAACGCCAACGCGATCGCCCCCGGGTTCATCGCCACCGAGATGACCGACGCCACCGCCGCCCGGCTCGGCCTGGGCGTGGAGGAGTTCCGCGAGCTCAGCGCCAAGAACAACCCGGTCCGCCGGGTGGGCTTCCCCGAGGACATCGCCGCGGCGGCGGCGTTCCTGTGCAGCGACGAGGCGTCCTACATCACCGGTCAGACCCTCGTGGTCGACGGTGGGGCCAAGCTCGTCAGCTGACCCTGCTAAACCCTCGAGGGGGGAGACCTGCCTCACGCGCTGAGCGTGGGCGGGTCTCCCCGTCTTGAGTTGACCTGTGGTCATGTGCTTAACCTGCGGAGTCGAGAGCACTCGGCGCACAAGTCAACAGCCACCACCGGGTACGCCGAGTCCTGCCCGTCCGGTCGGAGGCGCCTCACCACATGAAAGACGGGCAGGAGTGGGGGACCCACAGGTTCTTCGCCGCAGCACGCGGCTCGGGGTGAAGTCACCGCTTGGTGGCAGAGCACTTTCCAGCTCCAACCCGACAGCTCACCTCACAGGCGTGGGAAAGGAACACATCTCCATGCCTGTCACCCGCAACACTGGCGCGCGCCTAGGTGCCCGCCGCGGCGTCACCGCCACCCTCATGCTCGGCCTCGTCACCGGTCTCGGACTGACCGCCCCGGCCGCCAGCCCGGTGGCCGCGGCTCCGGCCCGCCAGGCCGACGTCTCCCCGTCGCCCGTCCCCACCCCCGTCTCCAACCCCGGGTCCACCCCGGAGCAGCCCGACCGGACCACCCAGGAGCGCCGGGCCGCCGCGAAGGCCCGGAAGGCTGCCCGGCAGGCCCGGAAGGCCAAGAGGGCCCGGATCGCGGCCCGGAAGGCCCGGAGGGCCCGCGTGGCGGCCCGCGCCCGGGCCCGCAAGGCGATGTGGGCGCAGATCCACCGGGTGGGGCGTGCCAAGAACATCGCGATGGCCCAGCGCGGCGACGCCTACGTCTACGGCGCCACCGGCCCGAACGCCTTCGACTGCTCCGGCCTGGTGCAGTACTCCTACCACCGCGCCGGCTTCCGCGGCATGCCCCGGACCTCCTCGGCCCAGGCCGGCCACACCCGCCGCATCTCCAAGGGGGCCATGCGCCCCGGCGACCTGATGTTCTTCGCCAACGGCGGGGGCGTCTACCACGTGGGGATCTTCGCCGGGCGCGGCCGCGGCGGCGTCCCGCTGATGGTCCACGCCTCGCGTCCGGGGGTGCCCGTCCAGGTGGCCACGCCGTGGACCTCCAGCTGGTTCGCCGGCACGGTCCGCTGACCGGGACGCCCGCGCGTCCTGCCGGGCGGCCGGGGCCGGGAGCCGCACACTTGGCTCGTGTCCATGCCGCCCCTGTCCAAGCTGCTCGTGCCCAGGCCCGAGCTCAGCACCTCTCGATCGGAGACTGACGTGCGCCGCCTCCTCGCCCTGCCCGCCGCCCTGCTCTCGGCCTCCCTGCTGCTCGCGGGCTGCAGTGGGGGCGAGGAGGCGCCTGCGCCCACCGCCGGAGAGGCGGCGGCCAGTGGGGAGGCGGCGGCCGAGCCCGCCGAGCCCGAGACCTGGCCGCTGACCGGTCTCGAGGCACCCGAGGGCAGGTCCGTGGCCGCCCGGCACCCGGTGCTGGTCACGAAGATCGACAACACCTCCAGCGCGGCCCCACAGCTGGGTCTGGGTAAGGCCGACCTGGTGATCGAGGAGCTCGTCGAGGGCGGCACCACGCGCCTGGCCGCGTTCTTCTACAGCCAGCTTCCCGACGTGGTCGGCCCCGTCCGCTCGATGCGGGCCAGCGACATCGGCATCGTCACCCCCGTGAAGGCCGACGTGATCACCAGCGGCGCGGCCCAGATCACCAAGGACCGCATCCAGCGGGCGGGGATCACCTTCTTCGAGGAGGGGGCGAAGGGCTTCTTCCGCGAGTCGAGCCGCTACGCCCCGTACAACCTGATGGCGCGTCCCCGCGAGGTGGCGAGCGTCGTGAAGCAGCAGCCCACCCGGCCTGCTGACTACTTCACCTTCGGCGACCCCGCCGCCCTGCCGAAGGGCCGGAAGGCATCCACCCTCTCGGCCGGGTTCGGCCGGCACACCACCAGCTGGCAGTTCGCCGACGGCACGTACCGCAACGTCAACGGCTACATGGGGGCCGGCGACGAGTTCGTCGCCGACACCGTGCTGACCCTGCGGGTGCGGGTCGGCGACGCCGGCTACCGCGACCCGGCCGGCAGCTTCGTCCCCGAGACCATCTTCGAGGGGTCCGGCCCCGCCCAGCTCTTCCACGGGGGGCGGGTGGTCAACGCCACCTGGTCCAAGGACGGCCTGGGCGGGCAGCTGAGGCTGAAGGCCAAGGGCGAGGAGATCGCCGTGCCGCCGGGGCGCACCTGGGTCGAGCTGGTCCCGCAGGACACCGGCTCGGTGACCTTCGCGAAGTAGCCGCCCCGGCGCGCGTCGGGGCCGGTCAGCGAGAGGGGCCGGGCCGGGGGAGCACCCGCGCGGTGATCTCCGACAAGCCGGCGCCGGAGTCGACGAGCTGCCGGATCGAGGCCAGCATCAGTCCCACCACCTGCTCGACCCGGGCGCTGTCGGCCTCGGCGTCGTCGCTGGCGGCCACCGCGGCACCCGCGGTGTTGAGCGCCCCGTAGAAGAGCCTGCTGAACGTCCGCACCTGCTCGTCGTCCACCTCCCAGCCGCTGGAGCCGAGGATGCCTTCCAGGATGCGGTGGACCAGCGCGAAGGTGGGGCGCGACTCCTCCGCGCGGTAGCGCTCGTGGCCGAGCACGGCCGGCCCGTCCTGGGCGACGATCCGGCGGTAGCCGGGCTCGCGGACCACCTCGAGGAAGGTGCGCAGGCCGGCCGCCGCCTGCCGCCAGGGGTCGTCGTGCGCGGAGACGCTCTCCTCGATCACCCGCGCGGAGTCACGGTCGACCTGCTCGAAGACCGCCTCGAAGACCCCCTGCTTGCTGCTGAAGTGGTGGTAGAGGGCGCCCTTGGTGACGTGTGCCCCGGCCACGATCGAGTCGAGCGAGGTGGCGGCGTACCCCTGGTCGGTGAAGAGCCGCTGCGCCACCTCGAGGAGGTCGCGGCGGGTCGAGGCCGAATAGTCCTGGCGGCGGGTCGCCCGGGACGCCTTGGGCTCGGTCATCCGGGCAGTGTAGGGGCGGCGAGCGTGCTCGCGTGTGGGCAGAGTCACCCGTTGAACGTTTGCATACCGTCGGTATGGAGGCGTACCGTTCCACACGTGCTCAGGACTTAGGTCCCTCCCATGAGCCCGACAGCCCCGACCTGCTGCGCCACGCGGTTCCCTCCCTCCCAGGAAGACCGCACCTCCCTCCCTCCCTGTGCGCCGGGTCGGGGCTGTCGCACGTCTGCGACCTGCCCCATGATGGACGACATGGAATCCGGAGCTGGGCAGGACGAGGAGCAGGCAGGCGTCGTACGGGCCGGCTCCCTCCTGGTGGCCACCCCCGGGATGGCGGATCCCAACTTCGCCGACACCGTGGTGCTGGTGCTGGACGTCGACCCCTCCGGGGCGCTGGGGGTGGTGCTCAACCGCCCGTCCCCGGTGCTCGTCGCGGAGGTGCTGGAGACGTGGGGCGACGTCGTGGCGGAGCCCGAGGTGCTCTTCCGCGGCGGGCCGGTGGGGGCGGAGGGGGCGATCGCCGTGGCGCTCCTCTGCGAGGGCCAGGACGAGCCCGTGGGCTTCCAGGAGGTCTGGCGCTCCGAGGCGGGGGTGGTCGGCATGGTCGACCTCGACGCGCCCGTCGAGCTTGTCGCCGGCTCCCTGGCCGGGATGCGGGTCTTCGCCGGCTACGCGGGCTGGGGGGCCGAGCAGCTCCAGGGCGAGGTGGTGCGTGGCGACTGGTACGTGGTGCCGAGCGTGGTGGGCGACCTCTTCCGCCCTGATCCTCGCGACCTGTGGCGCGAGGTCCTGCGGCGTCAGCCGGGCGAGGTGGCCTGGCACTCCACGCGGCCTGCCGATCCTGGGCTGAACTGACCTAGACTGGCCGCACCATGACCCAGATCGGATTCTCGCCCGGAGCCTCGACGATCGAGGACACTCGCACCGTCCCCACCGACGACGGGGATCACGAGCGGTTCTCCCACTACGTGCCGAAGGACAAGCTCACCGAGGCGATGGTGATGGGCACCCCGGTGATCGCCCTGTGCGGCAAGGTCTGGGTGCCCAGCCGCGCCCCGGAGAAGTACCCGGTCTGCCCGGAGTGCAAGGAGATCTGGGACTCCCTCAAGCCCGGTGGCGGCGGGAAGTCCGGCGGAGACTCCGGTGCCGGGGGCAACGACGCGTGAGCGACCGGGCAGATCTCGCCCCCGTCACTCCTGCGCTCTCCCCGGCCTGGCCCGAGCGCGCCGCCTGGGGCACGGCACCGTCGCTGCGCGCGTGGCAGTCGGCGGCGATGGCGAAGTACTTCGACGAGCAGCCGCGTGACTTCCTGGCCGTGGCGACGCCGGGCGCCGGCAAGACGACCTTCGCGCTCACCGTGGCCGCCGAGCTGCTGGGCAGGCGGATCGTCGACCGGGTGACCATCGTGGCGCCCACCGAGCACCTCAAGGTGCAGTGGGCCGAGGCGGCCGCGCGCGCCGGCATCCCGATCGACCCGACCTACGCCGCCGGCAAGGGGCGCACCTCCAAGGACTACCTGGGGATCGCGGTGACCTACGCCGGGGTGGCGGTCAACCCGCTCGCGATGAGGATCCGCACCGAGCGGTTCAAGACCCTGGTCATCCTCGACGAGGTGCACCACGCGGGTGACGCGCTCGCCTGGGGCGAGGGGGTCCGCGAGGCGTTCGAGCCGGCGACCAGGCGCCTCGCGCTGACCGGAACGCCGTTCCGCTCCGACATCAACCCCATCCCGTTCGTCACCTACGCGCCGGGGCCTGACGGCGTCCCCCGGTCGCTGGCCGACTACACCTACGGCTATGCGCAGGCGCTGGCCGACCACGTGGTCCGCCCGGTGCTCTTCATGGCCTACTCCGGCGAGATGCAGTGGCGCACCCGGATGGGCGACGAGATCACCGCCCGGCTCGGTGAGCCGCTGACCAAGGACATGCACGCGCAGGCGCTGCGCACCGCGCTGGACCCCACCGGCTCGTGGATGCCCTCGGTGCTGGCGGCCGCCGACAAGCGGCTCTCCGAGGTGCGACGCCACATGCCGGACGCCGGTGGGCTGGTGATCGCCTCCGACCAGGAGACCGCGCGCGCCTACGCCAAGATCCTGCGCGGCATCACGGGGGAGGGGCCCACCGTGGTGCTCTCGGACGAGAAGGCGTCGTCCAAGAAGATCGCGAAGTTCACCGACTCCGAGGACCGGTGGATGGTCGCGGTCCGGATGGTCTCCGAGGGGGTCGACGTACCGCGGCTCGCGGTCGGCGTCTGGGCCACCCGCACCTCCACCCCGCTCTTCTTCGCGCAGGCGGTCGGCCGCTTCGTGCGCGCCCGCAAGCGCGGCGAGACGGCGTCGGTCTTCCTGCCGTCGGTGCCCAACCTGCTGGGCTTCGCCTCCGAGATGGAGGTCGAGCGGGACCACGTGCTCGGGCGCAAGGTCAGCGACGAGGGAGACATCTTCGCCGCCGAGAACGACCTGCTCGCCCAGGCCCAGCAGGGCGAGGGTGCCTCCGACGAGCTGGAGGGGACCTTCGAGGCGATGGGCTCCACAGCCTCCTTCGACCGGGTGCTCTACGACGGCGGCGAGTTCGGCCACTCCGGTGAGGTGCACGTGGGCTCCGAGGAGGAGATGGACTTCCTCGGCATCCCGGGACTCCTCGAGCCCGACCAGGTGCGCGAGCTGCTCCACTCCCGCCAGAGCGAGCGCGCGGCCCGGCAGAAGGCCGCCGCACCCGGCCGCGGGCCGGCCGCCGCCGACGACCCGGTGGCGGCCCTGTCGACCCACGAGCAGCTGGCGGTGCTGCGCCGCGAGCTCAACGGCCTGGTCGCCGCCTGGTTCCACCGCACGGGTCAGCCCCACGGGGTCACCCACGCGGCCCTGCGCAAGGAGTGCGGCGGCCCGGCGGCCGCGGTGGCGACGGCGGAGCAGCTCCACGCGCGGATCGACGCGCTCCGAAGCTGGGCGGTCCGCAAGAGCTCCTGAGCGCCTAGACTCCGAAGCATGGCTGCCGAGACCTCGCAGACCCTCGACCGGGGGATCCGGGTGCTCGTCACGCTCGCGGAGGAGCCCGACGGACTCACCGTCACCGAGCTCGGCACCCGGCTGGGGGTCAACCGCACGGTCGTCTACCGCCTGGTCTCCACCCTGGAGCAGCACGGCCTGGTGCGGCGCGGCCCGCAGGGCCGGCTCCAGGTCGGCCTGGGGGTGCTCCACCTCGCCTCCGCCGTGCAGCCGGTGGTGCGGGACCTCGCGGTGCCGGTGCTGCGCCAGCTGGCGGAGACCGTCGGCTGCACCGCCCACCTCACCGTCGCCGACGGCGACGAGGCGCTCGCCCTCGCCGTGGTCGAGCCGTCCTGGACCGACTTCCACGTCGCCTACCGGGTGGGCGCGCGGCACCCCCTCTCCCAGGGGGCCGCGGGCAAGGCGATCCTGATGGCGCGCGGCTCCTCCAAGGCGGGCTACGTGGCCACCCAGGGCGAGCTCCAGTCCGGCGCGCACGGGCTCTCGGCACCGGTGCGCGGCGTCCAGGGCCTCGACGCGTCGGTGGGGATCGTCACCCTCGGTCAGCCGGTCGACGAGTCGGTGGTGGCTCCCCGGGTGGTGGCCGCCGCGGAGGAGGTCGCGCGCAGGCTGCGCTGAGTCGCCTGGCGCGTGCCGGGTCAGTGCCGGTCAGCGCCGGTCAGCGCCGGGTCAGGGCGGCGTGGGCCAGGGGCAGCACCCGGTGGGCGACCTGCTCGGCGAGGGCGATGACGGTGGTGCTGCGCACGATGGACGGGTCGTCGAGGACCAGGTCGATCACCCGTTGCAGGTCGGCGTTGGAGCCTGCCACCACCCGCGCCCACATGTCCCCGGCCCCGGTGATGGTGTGCACCTCCAGCACCTCCGGGACGCCGGCGAGATGGACCGCGACCGCCTCGTGCCCGGAGCCCTGGCGGATCTCCAGGGTCAGGAACGCCGTCACCGGATAGCCCAGGGCCGCCGGCGAGAGCTGAGGTGCCCAGTCCACGAGGACGCCGCGGGCGGCGAGCCGGTCCAGCCGCGCTTGGACCGTGCCCCGGGCCACCCCCAGGCGCCGGGATGCCTCGAGCACGCCGATCCTGGGCTCGTGGGAGAAGAGGTCGAGCAGTCTGACGTCGAGATCATCCATGGAGCGGCTCCGGCCTGTGCACCCTGTCCAGTGAGGCGAGCAACGATTGCACACCCTGCTCATCCCGGGAACCCTGTGACCTATGACACAGACCGCCGCGGCCTCCTCCGCCATCGACAAGCCGTCCACCGGCGCCGCCCTCACCGCCGAGGAGCTCAGGGCCGACCTCACCCTGGAGCAGCTGAAGGAGCTGGTCGGACTGGTCGAGTACGACGGGAGCAACGACCCGTTCCCGGTCACCGCGATGGATGCGATCGTCTTCGTGGTGGGCAACGCCACCCAGGCGGCCGGCTTCTACCAGCTGGCCTTCGGCATGGAGCTCGAGGCGTACCGAGGACCCGAGACCGGTCACCGGGACGCCAAGTCCTACGTGCTGCGGTCGGGCTCGGCCCGCTTCGTGCTCACCGGCGGGGTGACCCCCGAGAGCCCGTTGCTCGACCACCACCGCCGGCACGGGGACGGCGTGGTCGACCTCGCGCTCGAGGTCCCCGACGTCGACAAGTGCCTCGCGCACGCCCGGGCGGCGGGCGCGAGGATCCTGGTGGAGCCGCACGACGTCTCCGACGAGCACGGCACGGTGCGGACCGCCGCCATCGCGACGTACGGGGAGACCCGCCACACCCTCGTCGACCGGAGCCGCTACCAGGGCCCCTACCTGCCGGGCTACGTCGCCAGGTCGTCGACCGTCGTACGCCGCGAGGGGCACCCGCGCCGGCTCTTCCAGGCGGTCGACCACTGCGTCGGCAACGTCGAGCTCGGCCGGATGGACGAGTGGGTGGCGTTCTACAACAAGGTGCTGGGCTTCACCAACATGGCCGAGTTCATCGGCGACGACATCGCCACCGACTACTCGGCGCTGATGTCGAAGGTCGTGGCCAGCGGCAACCACCGGGTGAAGTTCCCGCTCAACGAGCCGGCGGTCGCGAAGAAGCGGTCGCAGATCGACGAGTATCTGGAGTTCTACGACGGCGCGGGGTGCCAGCACATCGCGCTGGCGACCGGCGACATTCTGCGCACCGTCGACCTGCTGCGCGACAACGGCGTCGAGTTCCTGACCACGCCCGACTCCTACTACGACGACCCCGAGCTCCGGGCCCGCATCGGTGAGGTGCGGGTGCCGATCGAGGAGCTGAAGAGGCGGGGGATCCTGGTCGACCGTGACGAGGACGGCTACCTGCTGCAGATCTTCACCAAGCCGGTCGGCGACCGGCCGACGGTCTTCTACGAGTTCATCGAGCGCCACGGGTCGCTCGGCTTCGGCAAGGGCAACTTCAAGGCGCTCTTCGAGGCGATCGAGCGCGAGCAGGACGCCCGCGGCAACCTCTGAGCCCCGCGCTCCGACGACCTGATTCCTGTCTGCCTCGCAGGCTCACCCCGGACGTCATCGCGGACGGTCGCGCGAGCGACTGCTGACGACGACCTCCGCGGGGAGGCCCGGGGATGGGGGTCAGTGCAGGATGAGTCCCACGCCGAGCGCCCCCATCACCACGGCGATCGCGGAGTCGAGGACCCGCCAGGCCGAAGGCCGGGCGAAGAGGCCGCGGAGCAGGCGGGCGCCGTAGCCGAGCGCGAAGAACCAGGTGGTGCTCGCGAGCACGGTGCCGAGCAGGAACCACCAGCGGTCGGCGCCGAAGCTGTTGGCCACGGTGCCGAGCATCAGCACGGCGTCGAGGTAGAAGTGCGGGTTGAGCCAGGTCAGCGCCAACGTGGTGAGCACCGCCCGCTGCCAGGTCATCGTCGAGCCGGTCTCGGAGTCCAGCCCCTTGGGCCGCCAGGCGCGCATCGCGGCGTGCAGGCCGAAGCCGATCAGGTAGAGACCGCCGAGCACCTGGGCGACCGGCAGCACGCCCGGCCACCGCTCGAGCACGATGCCCAGCCCGGCGACACCGGCGGTGATCGCGACGACGTCGGAGACCAGGCAGGTGACCACGATCGGGAGCACCTGTTCGCCCCGGATCCCCTGGCGGAGGACGAAGGCGTTCTGGGCGCCGATGGCGACGATGAGGGCGAGGCCGGTGACGAGACCGGCGAGGACGACGTTCACAGGTGGCAACGCTAGGTAGTCGCTGCAGTTAAGGCCAGCGAACTATTCTGGGGAATCATTAGGATGTCTGGTGTGAAAGAACTCACCCAGCTGGACCCCGTCGCACTTCGCACTCTGGCAGTCGCCGTGCGGCTCGGCACCTTCGAGGCAGCAGCCCGCGAGCTGCACGTCACCCCGTCGGCGGTCAGTCAGCGGATCAAGGCGCTCGAGGCGCGCGTGGGTCGGGTGCTGCTGCACCGGGTCAAGCCGCTCGAGACCACCGAGGCCGGCCAGGTGCTGGTCCGGCTGGCCGCGCAGACCGAGCTGCTCGAACGGGAGGCGGTCGCTGAGCTGACCGAGGTCGACGACGACGAGGACGCGCCGTACGCCGCGGTGCCGCTCGCGGTCAACGCCGACGCGCTGCACACGTGGCTGATCGACGCGCTGGTCCAGGTGCAGTCCCGGCACCGGGTCACCTTCGAGCTGGTCCGCGAGGACCAGACCCGCACCGCCGAGCGGCTGCGGCGCGGCGACGTGATGGCCGCGGTCACCTCCGACCCCCGACCCGTCCCGGGCTGCCGGGTGGTCCAGCTCGGCAGGATGCGGTACCTCGCCGCGGCCACCCCGGCCTGGGTGCGCGACCACCTGCCCGACGGCACGACCACGGCGGCGCTGGAGCGGGCGCCGATGATCGCCTTCGACCGCACCGACACCCTGCAGCACGACTTCCTCCGTCGGCTCACCCGGCGGCGGCTGACGCCGCCGGTGACCTACATCCCTTCGGTCAACGAGTTCGACTCCGCGGTCCGCCGGGGGATGGGGTGGGGGATGGTCCTGGAGAGCCATGCGGCCCGCGACCTGGCCAGCGGGCGGCTGGTCGAGCTGGCGCCGGGCCGGCACGTGGACGTGCCGCTCTTCTGGCAGCACTGGCGGCTGGAGTCGCCGGTGATCACCGACCTCACCGCCGCGGTCACCCGGACCGCCCTGGACTGGTTCGGCTGAGTGCCCTGGCCAGGGTGGTCAGAGGACCTTGGAGAGGAACGCCCGGGTGCGCTCGTGGCGCGGGTCGGCCAGCACCGCTGCCGGGTCGCCCTCCTCCACGATGACGCCGTCGTCTTGGTCCTTGACCACTGGGGGGTTCTGGCCGGCGAAGTAGTTGAGCAGCCCGTTTGTCGTTGACCTCGGCGTCGGCGCGGCCGGTCTTGACCGCCTGTGCATCAGAGCGGAGTCCTCGAAGGAGATGATCTCCGCGTCCTCCGGGGCGTTCTCCCGGGTGAAGTCGGCGCCGGTGGTGGCGTCCTGCACGAGCTCGACACCCGACTCGGTGGTGGTGGTCTCGGTGTCGGCGGAGGCTCATCCCCTCACGCTTTCGCCTGCAACGTGTCCCACGTCTCCTCAGGTCGCGCCCGGTGTGGCGCCGGTTCGGCCAGAATGCCCGGGTGAGCACGTACGTCGCGTTCCTCCGCGCCATCAACCTCGGGCGGGTGCGGAAGTTCCCCCGGGCCGAGCTGCAGGCTGCCGTGGAGGCGACCGGGGCCACCGGGGTGCGGACCCACGGCAACACCGGGAACGTGCTGCTCGCCTCCCCGCGCCGCTCGGCCGCCGCGGTCTCCCGCGACCTGGAGGCGGCGTTCGCCGCCGACCGGGGCTTCGAGGTCCCGACCATCGTCCTGCGGCCAGCCGAGCTGGTCGCGGTGGCCGCCCGGGCGGACGAGCTGTGGGAGGAGCTGGGCGAGCCCGACTCCCACTACATCACCTTGCTGAAGGAGCCCCCGACGCCTGAGGTCGTGGCCGCCCTGCAGGAGCGGTCGGTGGACGGCGAGCTGCTGGTGGTCGGCGACCGGGCCGCGCACCTGTTGCTGCAGAAGGGGTTCCACGAGTCCCGCCTGGCCGGCAGCAAGGCGATGGAGCGGCTCGGCGTCGGAACCGCCCGTAACGTGACCGTCGTCCGGACCCTGGCGGAGAGGTGGTGCCGATGATCCCCGGCGAGACCCCGGAGGGCTGGTACGCCGATCCGGAGGTGCCGCACCCGGCAGCCGAGCGGTGGTGGAACGGCGTGCAGTGGACGGCCCACACCCGGCTCTCGATGCCCGACGACGTGCACGACCGCTTCGCGCCGCCCGTCCCCGGGGCACCCGCGGTCCACAGCCCGGTGATGCCGGCGGTGCCGGAGCCGCCGCCCCCGGCGCCGCCGGTCCCGCAACGTCCCCGGACGGAGGCGGTGACCCCGTACGGCGTGGCGCTGGCCCCGTTCGGGCCCAGGATCGCGGCGTTCTTCCTCGACATGGTCCTGGTCACCCTGATCGCACTCCCGCTGGAGGGGATCACCTCCGCTGCGCTCCACCGCGGCGAGGGGGATCCCAGCGCCGTGCTGGAGTGGGCCACCGGCCTCATGCCGCTGCTGGTCTTCTGGGTCTACCACTCCACGACCCTGGCCCGGCAGGGCGCCACCGTGGGTCAGCAGGCGTTGGGCATCGGGGTCCGGCCCTGGCTCGAGCACGCGCGGCTCACCCCCGGGCAGCTCACGCTGCGCACCCTCGCGGTCTCGGTGGTCCTCGTCGGCTCGCTGCTCCCGGGGCTGGGCGCGGTCGGCCAGTTCGCCTGGCTGGTCATCGCCGGCTCCGCGGTGCTGGAGGGCAACAACAGGCGGGGGATGCACGAGACCTGGTCGGAGACCTGCGTGGTCCGCACCCGCTGACGCCTTCGCGAAGGGCAGCGGCCTCAGCGGCCCCGGAAGGTCGGAGGTCGCTTCTCCATGAAGGCGACCACGCCCTCGGCGGCGTCCGCGGTGCGCAGCAGGAGCGACTGGCTGCGCCGCTCGGTCTCCAGGGCGGGCTCCAGCAGGTCGAGGCTGGCGGCGTTGACCGCCCGCTTGACGGCCGTCTGCGCGAGCGGCGGCCCGGTGGCCAGTCGACCCACCAGCCGCTCCACCTCGGCCTCGAGCTCCCCCTCCTCGGCCAGGTGGGAGACGAGGCCGGCGGCGTACGCGTCTGGTCCGGACAGCGCCTCGCCCAGCAGTGCCATCCGCATCGCGCGGGCCCGGCCCACGGCCGCGGCGACGGTGGCGGTGGCCCCGCCGTCCGGCATCAGGCCGACCCGGGCGAAGGCGAGCAGGAAGGAGGCCTGGGGGCTCGCCACCACCAGGTCGCAGGCGAGCGCCAGGGAGCAGCCGAAGCCGGCTGCCACCCCGTCGACCGCAGCCACCACGGGCTGGTCGGCGCGGACGACGGCCCGGACCAGGCGGTTGGCCCGGTCCATGACGCCGACCCCGTCGCCGGGCTGCGCGGAGCCGTCGCCCAGATCCGAGAGGTCCGCCCCTGAGCTGAACGCCCCGCCGGCGCCGCTGAGCAGCACGACGCGCACGTCGTCGCGGGCCGGCAGCGTCTCGAGCAGGGCGGTCACCTCGTCGACCATGCCCGCGGTGAGCGCGTTGCGCACCTGCGGTCGGTGGAGCACGACCCGCAGGACCCCGTCGCGGCAGGAGACCTCGAGATCAGCCAAGGCGGACCCCGGCAGCGGTCAGCTCGGCGAGGGCCGCCTCCGTGCTCGCCGGTGCGACCCCGGCGCACAGGTCGAGGAGCACCCGGACGGCGAAGCCCTCCGCGACGGCGTCCAGGGCGGTGGCGCGCACGCAGTGGTCGGTGGCGATCCCGCAGACGTCCACCTCCTCGACGCCGTGCTCGCGCAGCCACTCCGCCAGCCCGACCCCCGTGGAGGTCGCGCCCTCGAAGCCGGAGTAGGCCGCGGCGTGCTCGCCCTTGAGGAAGATCGCGTCGAAGGGCTGGGGGTCCAGGTTGGGGTGGAACGCCTCGCCGTCGGTGCCGACCTCGCAGTGCACCGGCCAGGATTCCACGAAGTCGGGCTCGCTGGACCAGTGCGCGCCGGGGTCGACGTGGTGGTCCTTGGTGGCCACCACGTGGGAGTACTGCGGGGCCTCGGCCTGCCTGGCGTGCCAGCGGCCGATCAGGGCGGAGACCTCGGTGGCCACCCGCGCGCCCCCGGCCACCGGCAGCGAGCCGCCCTCGCAGAAGTCGTTCTGCACGTCCACGACGATGAGTGCGCGAGTCATGGCCCGAGGCTAGCCCGCCCGGATCGCCGGGAGCAGCAGCCTCAGGGCTCGAGGTGGACCGTCTCGATCGCCGGCTGGCCCTTGCTCAGTTGGCGGGCGTGGAGCGGCAGCTCCTCGCGTCTCGCCTGGTGCCGGGCACGGGCGTCGGCGAGCGGCTCGCGCCCGACGACCTCACCGTCACGCACCAGCGGCACCATCAGCGCCCGGTCGTCGCCGTCGTCGTCGGGCTGGACCCCGATGCCGACCAGCTCGGCCTCGGCGGTCCCGTGCGCGCTGAGCCGTCGCAGCGCGTACTTGCGCCCGCCGACCGAGGCCTTGTCCTTGCTCTTCTTGGCGACCGGCTCCATCCGGCCCGCGTCGTCGGCCCGGCTGACCAGCTTGTAGACGAAGCCGCTGGTGGGATGGCCGGACCCGGTCACCAGCTGCGTGCCGACGCCGTACCCGTCGACCGGCGCGGCGGCGAGCGCCGCGATCGCGTACTCGTCGAGGTCGCTGGTCACCACGATCCTGGTCCCGGTCGCCCCCAGGGCGTCGAGCTGGTCGCGGACCTGGTGGGCGAGGAGGCCGAGGTCGCCGGAGTCGAGGCGCACGGCGCCGAGGCCGGGCCCGGTGACCTCGACCCCCAGACGGACCGCCTCGGCGACGTCGTAGGTGTCGACCAGCAGGGTCGTGCCCGCGCCCAGCGAGGAGACCTGGGCGCGGAACGCCTGCGCCTCGGTGTCGTGGAGGAGGGTGAAGCTGTGGGCGGAGGTCCCGGTGGTCGGGATCCGGTGACGCTGCCCCGCCGCCAGGTTGGAGGTGCTCTCGAAGCCCGCCACGTAGGCGGCCCGGGCGGCCGCCACGGCAGCCTCCTCGTGGGTGCGCCGCGAGCCCATCTCGATGCAGGGCCGACCCTGCGCGGCCCAGGTCATCCGTGAGGCGGCGGAGGCGATGGCGGAGTCGTGGTTGTAGACCGAGAGCAGCAGCGTCTCCAGGACCACCGCCTCGGCGAAGCTGGACTCCACCACCACCAAGGGGGAGTAGGGGAAGTAGACCTCGCCCTCCGGGTAGCCCCAGACGTCGCCGGTGAACTCGAAGTCGGCGAGCCAGGCCAGTGTCTGCTCGTCGACGACCCGCTCCTCGTCGAGGTAGCCCAGCACGGTGTCGTCGAAGCGGAACCTCTCGACGAGGTCGAGGGCCCGGCCCACGCCCGCGACGACCCCGTAGCGCCGACCCTCGGGGAGCCTGCGGCCGAAGAGCTCGAAGACCGAGCGGCGCTGGGCGGTGCCGGAGGCCAGGGCCGCCTGGAGCATGGTCAGCTCGTAGTGGTCGGTCAGCAGGGCGGTGGAGGAGAGGTCCGCGGGGGTCCGGTGGCTCACGGCGGACACTGTGCCACGATGAGGGCGTGTCTGCTGCGAGCCCCGTCGAGGTTGAACCCGACCTGACCCTGGACGAGTCGACGTTCCTGGACCGGCCGTGGGTGACGATCGTGTGGAACGACCCGGTCAACCTGATGTCGTACGTCACCTACGTGTTCCGCACCTACTTCGGCTACGACAAGAAGAAGGCCGAGCGGCTCATGCTCGAGGTGCACGAGGACGGACGTTCGGTGGTCAGCACCGGATCCCGCGAGGAGATGGAGCGCGACGTCCAGGCCATGCACGAGTTCGGGCTGTGGGCGACGATGGAGCGCGCCTCGTGACCGGCTTCGCGCGGCACCGGCGCAGCGGCCGGACGATCGCGAACTTCACCGGGTTCGAGGCCGACCTGCTCCGCTCGCTGGCCTCCCAGGTGGTCGAGCTGCTCCGCAACGAGCGCGCGGTGCCGTCCAGCGAGGTGGACCCCCTGGAGGCGTTGCTCGACTTCTCCGGCCCGACGACCGAGCCGGACGACCCGGTGCTGCTGCGGCTCTTCCCGACCGCCTACCGCGACGACGACGAGGCGGCTGCGGAGTTCCGGCGCTACACCGAGGGAGCCCTGCGCGACGGCAAGGAGCGGACCGCGGTCGCCGTCATCGAGGCCCTCGAGGAGGCCGGTCTCCCGCCGGACCTGGAGGACGACGGCCTGATGATCGACGTCGAGCTGGAGCCCGCGGAGGCCCAGGACTGGCTCCGGGCGCTCAACGACATCCGCCTCGCCCTCGCCACCCGCCTGGGTGTCGAGGAGGACGACGAGGAGTACTGGGCGTCCCTCCCCGAGGAGGACCCGCGGACCCAGGCGCACGACATCTACGAGTGGGTGGGCTACCTGCAGGAGACCCTGGTGGCCGCCCTCAGCTGAGAGCGGCCACCAGGGTGTCAGAGCAGGGTGCCCGAGCAGGGTGCCCGAGCGGGTGCCTCAGGGCAGGGCGATCACGCCGGGGAACTCGTCCTGGTCGCTGCGCCCGTCACCGGCGGCGCCGACGGGCGTCAGGCAGCCGGACGACAGCCCCGCCGACCTGAGGCCGGTGAGGTCGCCGGCACCCCACAGCAGGTTGCTCCCCTCGGAGACCGGGTACATCACCTGGTCGGGCGCGAGCGCGTGGCCCAGCCCCACCGCGTGGCCGACCTCGTGGATCAGCGTCTCGAGCAGCTCGGCCTCGGCCCACGGGTGGTCGGCCTTGAGGACCGCCCCGCCCTTGACGATGCGCCAGACGTCGCCGAGCACCGTGCTGCGGGCGCGGCGGCCGTCGGAGGAGCCGCCCCAGCCGATGGTGGGGCTGGTGGCGCTGAAGGGAGCATTGGTCTGGGCCCCGGTCCCGAACCCGATGACGAGCGTGGCGTCGCCCGGGTAGGCCGCGTGCGGGCCCTTCCCGTCGAAGAGCGCCGGGGTGGTGCCGACGTCCTGGAAGCGCAGGCCGGTCGCCAGGGTGACCCGGCGCAGCGCCTCGGGGATGGCGGCCGCCGCACCGGGGGGCGCCTGGTCGAGGTTGGTGCGGTAGGTGATCACCTGGCACGGGTCGTAGCGCAGCGGGTTGCCGGTGGCGAGCTCGGTCCAGTCGGTGGGGGAGCCGGGCGGGGCCCAGGTCGGGGTCACGGTCAGGACCGAGGAGGCGGAGACCCCCTCGGCGCTCGCCGCGCTCGCCGGCACGCGCACGCGCAGGGCCAGGGAGCTGAGCCAGTCCGTGGGGACGGTGAGGGCGAAGGAGCCGTCGGGGTTGACCGGGACGCTGGTCACGTCGCGCCAGCCGCTGGGCAGCTCGGCCTCCAGGTGGGCCGGACGGCCCGCCGCGTCGGCAGCGCTCACGGTGCCGCTGACGGTGACCGGCGAGTCGAGCGGTGCGGTCACCGTCGACCAGGTGGCCGCCACGAGGGTGGGCGCCCGCGGGGTCTCGACCTTGACCTTGAAGCGGCTGGTGGCGACCACGCGCCTCCCGGCGCGCGCCTGGAGGCGGAACTTGCGGCGCTTCTCCTTCGACCCGGCCTTGACCCGCATCTTGAAGACGCCCTTGCGGTTGGTCCGGTCGCGGCCGACCTTCTTCCAGCGCTTGCCCCGCTTCTCGGTGAGGGTGACCACGCGCTTGCCGGAGCCGGCCTTGACCCGTCCGCGGACGGCGAAGCGGCTCCCGGTCTCGGCCGTGCTCGGGGCCTTGACCTTGATCCGCGCCGGCCTTGCGGCGACGGCGTCGGCCGGGGCCTCCGCCCTCTCCGCGCGAGCGGGGGACGGGCTGGCGGAGGCCGGGCCCAGCAGCGTGGTCGGCACCAGCAGCGCCAGCGCGACGAGCGCCGCCGTCACGGCGGACGAGAACGGGGACATGGTGGGGCGCCGGGTACGACGGCGCGACTTCTCAGCAGGCACCCGCAGACGCTAACCCGTCGGACCCCGGCGTGGGCAGGGATGCGGTCGATCTCGTCGCAGCCCGCACGCCGCCGGTGAGACGCGGCGACGGGCCCCGACCACGCCCGTCTTAGGATTCGGGACGTGTTGACCATCAGCCGGGCGCTCCACGACGCCATCGTCGCCCACGCCAAGCGCGACCACCCGGACGAGGCCTGCGGCATCGTCGCCGGGCCCGAGGGCAGCGACACACCGCTCCGGCTCGTCGAGATGGTCAACGCGGCCAGCAGCCCCACGTTCTACGAGTTCGACTCCACCGAGCTGCTCGCCCTCTACAAGGAGATGTGGGACAACGACGAGGAGCCGGTCGTCGTCTACCACTCGCACACCGCCACCGAGGCCTACCCGAGCCGCACCGACATCGGGCTGGCGAGCGAGCCGGGCGCCCACTACGTGCTGGTGAGCACCAAGGACTGCTTCGACGGGGCCGGGGGGAATAACCACGGCCCCGTGGAGTTCAGGTCCTACAGAATCGTCGACGGCGAGGTGACCGAGGAAGAGGTCGTCCTCGTCGACGCGGACGCACCCACACCGAGGAGCAACGACTGATGGCCATCGAGGTCCGGATCCCCACCATCCTGCGCACCTACACCGACGGCGAGAAGGCCGTGACGGGGGAGGGTGCGACCCTCGCCGCGCTCATCGACGACCTGGAGGCCAACCACCCGGGCCTCGCCGAGCGGCTGCTCGACGGCGGCGACCTGCGCCGGTTCGTCAACGTCTACGTCAACGACGAGGACGTCCGCTTCATCGGTGGGCTCCAGGCGGAGCTCAGCGACGGCGACCAGGTGGTCGTGCTCCCGGCCGTCGCCGGCGGCTGAACGCCGTGACGGGTCGGCGCACCTTCGTCCTCGTCGACGGCGAGAACATCGACGCCACCCTCGGCAACTCGCTGCTCGGGCGGCGTCCGCTCCCCGAGGAGCGCCCCCGCTGGGAGCGGGTCACCGACTATGCCGAGGAGCTGTGGGACCAGCCGGTCACCGGGCTGTTCTTCCTCAACGCCACCAGCGGGCAGTTCCCGCAGACGTTCGTCCAGGCGCTGCTGGCGATGGGCTACCGCCCCATCCCGCTGGCCGGCCGGGCGGACGAGAAGGTCGTCGACATCGGCATCCAGCGCACGCTGCAGGCGCTGGTCGACCGGGACGACGACGTACTGCTGGTCAGTCACGACGCCGACTTCGCCGACCACCTCGCCGCTCTGCTGGGGGGTCGTCGCCGGGTGGCCGTCGCGGCGCTCCGGGAGTACGCCAGCTCGCGCTTCGACGCCCTCGGCCTAGAGCTCCACGACCTCGAGGACGACGTGGCGGCCTTCAACGTCCCGCTCCCGCGGGTCCGCATCATCTCGCTCGACGACTTCGACCCCGAGCAGTTCCTGCGCTGAGCCGCGCCGCGGCCGGCGGACTCCTCCCGGACGTCTCGTGAAAGGTTGGTGACCATGCGCTACGACAACTTGCTCGCCTCGGTGGGCGGCACGCCCATGGTCGGGCTGCCGCGGCTCTCGCCGAGCGCCGACGTGCGGCTGTGGGCCAAGCTGGAGGACCGCAACCCGACCGGCTCCATCAAGGACCGCCCGGCGCTGAAGATGATCGAGATCGCCGAGGCGGACGGCACCCTGCGGCCCGGCTGCACGATCCTGGAGCCGACCAGCGGCAACACCGGCATCTCGCTGGCGATGGCGGCCAAGCTGAAGGGATACCGCATCGTCTGCGTGATGCCCGAGAACACCTCGACGGAGCGGCGCCAGCTGCTGCGGATGTGGGGGGCGGAGATCGTCTCCTCGCCCGCCGCCGGCGGCTCCAACGAGGCGGTCCGGGTGGCGAAGGGCCTCGCCGCCGAGCACCCGGACTGGGTCATGCTCTACCAGTACGGCAACCCCGGAAACGCGCTCGCGCACGAGGAGGGGACCGGCCCCGAGATCCTGGCCGACCTGCCGGAGATCACCCACTTCGTGGCCGGGCTGGGCACCACCGGCACGCTGATGGGGGTCTCCCGCTTCTTCCGCAGGGCCAAGCCCGAGGTGCGCATCGTCGCCGCCGAGCCGCGCTACGGCGAGCTGGTCTACGGGCTGCGCAACCTCGACGAGGGCTTCGTCCCCGAGCTCTACGACGCCTCCCTGATCGACTCCCGGTTCAGCGTCGGACCGCGCGACGCGGTCCGCCGGGTCCGTGACCTGCTCGAGCTGGAGGGGATCTTCGCCGGCGTCTCCACCGGGGCGATCCTGCACGCCGCCCTCGGGCAGGCCGCCAAGGCGGTCAAGGCCGGGGAGAGCGCCGACATCGCCTTCGTGGTCGCCGACGGCGGGTGGAAGTACCTCTCCACGGGCGCCTACGAGGGCACGGTCGACGAGGCAGAGGACCGTCTCGAGGGGCAGCTCTGGGCCTAGTCCGGCCCCTAGGGTGGGGGACCATGTGGTCCTGCCTCCGTCGCCCGCCCGCGGCCGGCCGCGCGCTGCTGCTCGCGCTGGTCCTGCCGCTCCTCGTGCTCTCCTCGCTGGCCGCGGGGCCGGCCGGTGCCGTGCCCGAGCCCCCGACGGCCCCCGAGGCGACGCAGGCGCCCGAGGTGCGGGGCGAGGCGCGGTGGCCGCGCACCCTCCGCGCCCGTCCCGGCCGCTGGAGCCCACGGCGGGAGGTCACCCGGTACCGCTGGCTGCGCGACGGCGTGCCGATCCCGGGTGCCCGCGACCGGCGCTACCGGATCCGTCCGGCCGACGTGGGTGCGCGGCTCCGCGTCGAGGTGCGGGTCCGGGTGGCGGGGCTGCCGGTCGGGGTCGCGCGCTCCCGCCCCACCGCACCGGTGCGGCACCGGGTGCCGACCCGGCGGGTGGTCACCTACCAGGTGGAGACGCGCGGAGAGGTCTCGGGCGTGGCCGCCTTCGCGCGGCTGGCCCAGGAGACCTTCGACGACCCCCGAGGCTGGCGCGGCTCCGGGGTGGAGCTGCGCCGGGTGGCCCACGGAGGTCAGTTCAGCCTGGTGCTCGCCGAGGCGTCCTGGCTGCCCCGGTTCTCCCCGGTCTGCAGCAGCACGTGGAGCTGCCGGGTGGGTCGCTACGTGGTGATCAACCAGGCGCGCTGGCGTGGCGCCTCACCGGCGTGGAACGCCGCCCGCCGGAGCCTGCGCGACTACCGCCACCTGGTCGTCAACCACGAGACGGGGCACTGGCTGGGGCGCGGCCACCTCGGCTGCCCCGGCCGGGGCCGGCCGGCGCCCGTGATGATGCAGCAGTCCAAGGGGACCGCCGGTTGCCTCTTCAACCCGTGGCCCACGGCGGCCGAGCGGTAGCCGGCGGCGGGGCCGCGTGGCTCAGGGGTCCGTGAGCAGCAGCGGCGGGTCGACGCCCAGCTGGCTGCCGGGGACCGGCGGCAGGCCCAGCAGCCCGAGGACGACGTTGGCCACCAGCCCGTTGCGCACCGGTTGGCGGGCCGCGCCGTAGTCGGGTCGCCCGCGTCCCGGGTCGGCGTACCCGTCGTTGAGCTCGTAGAGGTCGGCGCCCTCGCTCACCCCCGGAGCCCGGACCACGAAGGGCACCCGGTAGTTGGCGAGCTCGCCGGCGCGGGAGTGGCCCGTGCCGCGTGCGCCGCCGTGGTCGGCGGTGAGGACCACGCCGGTCGGCACCGCGTCCGCCCCGGCCGGGCCACGGTCCAGCGCGGCGAGCACCCGCCCCAGCAGCCGGTCGACCTTGCGGACCGCACGCAGGTAGGCGCGTCCCATGAATCCGTACCGGTGGCCGGCCGAGTCTGGTGCGGAGAGGTGCAGGAACCGGAACGCCCGGTCCCCGGAGCGGATGTCGGCCAGCAGCGACCTGACCAGCACGCCGTTGTCCCCCTCGATGACCACGCGGTCGAGGTCGTCGGCCCAGGAGCGCTTCCACAGGGAGAACTTCGTCTTGCTGGCGAAGAGCGCGGTCGACCCGCCGGCGTCGGAGACGGAGGAGAAGACCGACTCGACCCGCTCCCCGGCGGCTCGCTGCACGGTCCTCGGGCGGCGCCGGTCGTCGTTCCAGGTGACGCCGTGGCCCCCGGAGCCCGACGAGACGCGTCGCCCGGTCACCATGCCGGTGTGGTTGGGGAGGGTGAGGGTCCGCTCCACCTGGGTGCGGGCGTTGAGCGTGGAGGCGCCCTCCTGGAGGAGGCGGTGCAGGTGCGGCGCACCGCGGCGCCCGAGACGGGTGAGCGCGCGGGGGTTCAGGCCGTCGACCGAGACGGCCAGCACCGAGGCGACCGGACCGTAGCGGGCGCTGGGGCTCACCGGCTCGTCGCCGGGGAAGTGGGCCCGTGAGGTGGCCGCCACCGGGGCGGCAGCCGCGCCCGCCAGGGTGGCGGCCAGGGCGGTGGCCAGGGCGGTGGCCAGCAGGCGACGCCCGGCCGGGTGGCGGCCGACGGCGCGGGAGGGGTAGGTCACGCCCAGACGGTAACTCGGAGGAACCCGCGACGCGGGCACGACGCGGAGATCGGGCGGAGATCACCCGAGCACGACCGGAGGCACGACCGGGGCCCGCGGCGGCGGCTCCGGGTGTGACCCAGACGATGGGTGACGTGGGTCGCGGTCGGGTGACCCGGGCGCGTCGAGCCTCTAGCCTTGCCGATTGTGTCTCCAACAGCGCCCGGGGTGGTCGAAGCCCCGATCGGCATCTTCGACTCCGGGTTCGGCGGCCTCACCGTCGCCCGCTCGGTGATCGACCAGCTTCCCCACGAGTCGATCGTCTACTTCGGCGACACCGCCCGCCAGCCCTACGGCGCCAAGCCGATCGGCGAGGTGCGCGAGTACGCCCTGGAGTGCCTCGACCACCTCGTCCAGCTCGGGGTGAAGGCCCTGGTCATCGCCTGCAACTCGGCCAGCGCCGCGATGCTGCGCGACGCCCGGGAGCGCTACGACGTCCCGGTGGTGGAGGTGATCTACCCCGCCACCCGACGGGCGGTCGCGGCCAGCCGCACCGGCCGCATCGGGGTCATCTGCACCCGCGCGACCGCCGAGTCGATGGCCTACGAGGACGCCTTCGCCGCCGCTCCCCACATCGACCTGCACGTGCGGGCCTGCCCGGCGCTGGTCGACTACGTGGAGGCGGGCGTCACCGGAGGAGAGGAGCTGCTGTCGGTCACCCACGGCTACCTCGACCCCCTGGTCTCCGCGGGGGTGGACACCCTGGTGCTGGGGTGCACCCACTACCCGCTGCTGACGGGGGTCATCTCGTACGTGATGGGCGGCCAGGTCACCCTGGTCAGCTCGGCCGAGGAGTGCGCGAAGGACGTCTACCGGATGCTGGCCACCAAGGGCCTGATGCGCGAGGGTGGGGACCCGACGTACACCTTCCTCACCACGGGTACGGCGTCGGAGTTCGAGACCATCGGTCGTCGCTTCCTCGGTCCGGAGCTGCGGGCGGCGCACCAGTTCGTCGGAGGCATGGCATGAGGCTCACCGTTGTGGGGTGCTCCGGTTCCTACCCCGGTCCCGACTCCCCGGCCAGCTGCTACCTCGTGGAGGCCGACCACGCGGGACGCACCTGGCGGGTGCTGCTGGACCTCGGCAACGGCGCGCTCGGAGCGCTGCACCGCTACGCCGACCCGCTCGAGATCGACGCGGTCCTCCTCACCCACCTCCACGCCGACCACTGCCTGGACCTGTGCGGCTACCACGTGCTCCGCAAGTACCATCCCAGCGGCCCCCAGCCGCGGATCCCCGTGTGGGGGCCGGTGGGCACGGCCGCGCGGATGGCACGGGCCTACGACCTGCCGCTCGTGCCCGGGATGAGCGGGGAGTTCGACTTCCGCGAGTGGGGCGAGGCGTTCCGGTTCGGCCCCTTCGAGATCGAGGCGCTCCCGGTGGTGCACCCGGTCCCGGCCTACGCGCTGCGCGTCAGCAGCGGCGGGGCGACGATCGCCTACACCGGCGACAGCGGACCCTGCGACGCGCTGACCCGGGCGGCCAGCGGCGCCGACGTGCTGCTGGCCGAGGCGTCGTTCGAGGAGGGGCGCGACAACCCGCCCGAGCTGCACCTCACCGGCAAGGAGTGCGGGGAGCTCGCCGGCCGGGCCGGGGTCGGCCGGCTGGTGCTGACCCACGTGCCGCCGTGGCACGACCCGCAGGTCGCCCTCCGGGAGGCCGAGCAGGTCTTCTCCGGTCCGCTGGAGCTGGCGTACGTCGGGCAGGTGCTGGAGCTCTGAGCCGACGGCGCCCGGGCCGCGTCAGGCCGCTCCGGCGTCGTGCACCAGGATCGCGATCTGCACCCGGTTGGTGACGGAGAGCTTCTCGAACAGCCGCGAGACGTGCGCCTTCACGGTGGGCACCGAGAGGTGCAGCGAGCGGGCGATCTCGGCGTTCGAGAGCCCACGGCCCACCTCGCGCGCGACGTCGTGCTCGCGCGCGGTCAGGGCGGCGAGCCGTCGCCGGGCGGACTCGGTCCGGTCGTCGGGGGCCTGGGCGCGGACCTGCGCCACCAGCGCGCGGGTGGCGGTGGGGGAGAGCATCGGCTCGCCGTCGGCGACCCGGTGGATCGCCTCGACGATCCGAGCCGGCGGGGTGTCCTTGAGCAGGAACCCGTCGGCGCCGGCCGCGACCGCGCCCACCACGTGCTCGTCGGCGTCGAAGGTGGTCAGCACGATCACCCTCGGCGGGTCCGGCCGCGCGTGCAGCAGCGCCGTGGCCTCCAGCCCGTTGAGCACCGGCATCCTGATGTCCATCAGCACCACGTGGGGGCGGAGCCGCTCGACGAGCTCCACCCCGGCGCGTCCGTCGGCGGCCTCGCCCACGACCCGCAGTCCGGTCTGGCCTCCCAGCATCAGCCCGAGCGCGGAGCGCACCAGCGGATCGTCGTCCACCACGACCACGTCGAGCACGTTCACGTCGTCCACGGCACCCATCCCTCCACCACGAAGGTCTCGCCCCGCCGGCCGTGCGTGAGCCAGCCGCCCCGGGCCTGGGCACGCTCGGCCAGCCCCACCAGACCCAGCCCGGCACCCGGCGCCGCGGGGACCGTCGCGAAGCCCAGGGGGTTGCACAGCCGGACACCGACTCCCTCCCCGGGCCCCCCGGTGAGCCGGATCTGCAGGCTGGCGGCGGGCGCGTGCTTCCGGGCGTTGGTGATCCCCTCCTGGACGATCCGGTAGACCGCCCTGCCGGTGGCGGCGGGGACGGACCGGGCGTCCTCGACCCGGTCCTCCAGCTCCACCCGCGCCCCGTCGGCCCTGGCCTCGGCGACCAGCGCCTGCACGTCGTCGTACGCCGGCAGCGGACGGGCGAGCACCGAGCCGTCCTCGTCGCGCAGGACGCCCAGCACGCCGCGCAGGTCCTCCAGGGCCTGGTGCGCCTTCTCTTGGATCTCCGCGACCCCGGCGCGCAGGACGGCCCCGTCGAGGTCGTGGCGGAACGCCAGGGCTCCGGCCTGCAGCGAGATCTGGGAGATGCGGTGCGCCAGCACGTCGTGCATCTCCCGGGCGATCCGGGTCCGCTCGGCCGAGCGGGCCTCGCTCTCGCGCAGCTCCTGCTCGGCCTCGGCACGGACCGCGCGCTCGTGCAGCGTCCCGACCAGCTGGCGCCGGGAGCCGAGGTACATCCCCCAGCCCATCAGCGCGACGGTGAAGGCCACGTTGAAGACCAGCTCCGCCCACCACACGCTGGACCCGGCCATCGGCTGCACGTACGGGAACGCCATCCCCGCAGCCACCATCGCCACGCCGGTGACCGCGATCGGCACGAGGCGCAGGCCGGTGGCCAGCGAGACGGCAGCCAGGGTCGCCGGGCCTGCGGCGATGCCCGACCCGAGCATCATCAGCTGGGTGAGGAGGGCGACCATCAAGGGCAGGCGTCGGCGGAGCATCACCATCACGTAGGACGCCAGGCCCACCACGACGTCGGTCCAGAACAGCGCGCGGTGGTCCTCCCACTGCGCCTCCACCACCGTGCCCCACAGCACGGCGGAGATCAGCAGGCACACCAGCAGACGCCACGCGTGGTCCCACAGGCCCAGGGCGGGCCGGTGGAGCTCGAGGGCTGGGGTGGACACCCTGCACAGGCTAGGCGGCCGTCGACACCGGCGCAGGAGCCGCCCGTCGCGGCAGGCCCCCTACTTAGGTAGGGCCGCGGCGCGACCGGCGGAGGGAGAAATCCGGTGGACACCTAGGGCAGGGTGTCCACATGATCGAAGTGCAAGGACTGACCAGGAGATACGGCGACTTCCTCGCCGTCGACGACGTGAGCTTCACCTGCCAGCCGGGTCGGGTGACCGGGTTCCTCGGACCCAACGGCGCCGGCAAGACCACCACGATGCGGGTGATGGTGGGGCTCACCTCCGCGACCAGCGGACGGGTGACCATCGGGGGGCACGACTACC
This sequence comes from Nocardioides sp. Z22_16, assembly GCF_058134365.1. NCBI lineage: Bacteria > Bacillati > Actinomycetota > Actinomycetes > Propionibacteriales > Nocardioidaceae > Nocardioides > Nocardioides sp. Z22_16. The sequence goes on along the minus strand of NZ_JBYTTI010000005.1, from coordinate 580,351 downwards.
GCGACATCCCGAACCCCGGCCGCCACGTGGGGGTGCTGCTCGACGCCGGGGCGCAGCACGGCGGGCGCACCGGGCGGGAGATCCTCCAGCTGGGCGCCACCACGATGGGGCTGCCCGACTCCCGGGTCGACGAGATGCTGCAGATGGTCTCGCTCTCCCCGGGCGAGGCGAAGCGTCGGCTGCGCAACTACTCGCTGGGGATGAAGCAGCGGCTGGGCATCGCCCACGCCCTGTTGGGCGACCCCTCGGTGCTGATCCTCGACGAGCCGGCCAACGGCCTCGACCCGGCGGGGATCCGGTGGATGCGCGACCTGCTCCGCGGCTACGCCGAGCGCGGGGGCACCGTGCTGCTCTCCAGCCACCTGCTCAACGAGGTCGAGCTGATCGCCGACGAGCTGGTCCTCATCGGGCGCGGGCGGATCCTGGCCCAGGGGGACAAGAGCTCGCTGCTGGCCGGCCGCGGCACCGCCACCCTGGTCGTCTCCCTCGACAACGGAGCGCTCGCCGAGGCGCTGCGCGGCCGGGGCCTGGAGGTCTCGCCCGCGGGCGACGGCCTGCGGGTGGACGCCGAGCCCGTCGAGGTGGGCCGGACCGCCCTCGAGGCAGGCGTGGTCCTCACCGACCTGCGGCGCGGCGGCGGAGGACTGGAGGACATCTTCCTCGAGCTCACCGGTGAGACCCAGCGCGACCAGGTCGCAGGAATCGACACAGGAGCGAACGCATGAGCACCACCGACCACTCCCACCCCCGCACGCTGGACGTCAGCGGGACCCCCGCGGTGCCCTTCACCCGCTTGGTCAAGGTCGAGCTGCGCAAGTCCTGGGACACCCGCGCCGGTCTCTGGCTGGTGGGGGCGATCGTGGCCATCACGGCGATCGTGATGGTGATCGTCTTCGTCGTCTCCGACACCGACGACCGGGTCTTCGGCAGCTTCGTCGGGGCGGCGGCCACCCCCCAGGGCCTGCTGCTGCCGGTGCTGGGCATCCTGCTGGTCACCAGCGAGTGGAGCCAGCGCACCGCAATGGTCACCTTCGCCCTGGAGCCGGCGCGCTCCCGGGTGATCGGGGCCAAGACGGTCGCCGCGCTGATCTTCGGCGCCGGGGCGTTCGTCGCCGCCGTCGTGCTGGCCGCGCTGGCCACGCTGCTGGGCGGCGCCGAGGCCGGCTTCGAGGGCTTCGAGTGGGTCGACACCCTGCCGTTCTTCCTGCTCCAGCTGGTCACCATCCTCCAGGGGCTGGCCTACGGCCTGCTGTGGCTCAACACGCCCGCGGCGATCGTGACCTTCTTCGGGCTGCCGATCGTGATGAACCTGGTCTTCAGCCTGGTCGAGTCGCTGCGGGACGTGGCTGCCTGGCTCGACCTGGCGACCGCCCAGATCCCGCTCTTCGGCACCGAGATCAACCTGAGCGGTGAGGAGTGGGCGCAGCTGGGCACCACCACCCTGCTGTGGATCGTCATCCCGTTCGTCCTGGGCTGGCTGCGGCTGATGCGGGCCGAGGTCAAGTAGGCGCTGCCGCGACGAGAAGCACCGTGCGTGCACCCTGGGACAGGAGCCGACGCCGGGTTCGACCACGGACCGCGTCGGCTTCTGTCTAGGATGCGGGCATGTCGGCCAGCCTCCTCCGCGGACTCCGCACCTTGGAGATGCTGCGCGCCGAGCCCTTGGGGGTCTCGGAGGTCGCGCGGCGCCTGGGGGTCGACAAGGCCGGGGTCTCCCGTGTCATGCAGGCCCTGCTTCGGGAGGGGTGGGTGGAGCGGATGGGGCGGCTCTACGTGCTCGGACCCCGGGCGCTCCACCTCACCGACGACCCGGTGACCACACCGTTGGGCGGCCGGGCGGACGAGGTGGCCCGCGCGCTCCGCGACCGGACCGGTCACAGCGCGGCGGTGTTCCAGCTCCGCGAGCGCCGCACCCACGCGCTCGCCTTCGCGCGCAGCGAGACCCTGCCGCCGCTCGCGGAGCTCAAGGACCCCTTCGAGCACCTGTGGGCATCAGCCGCGGGGCTCGCCCTGCTGGCCCAGCTCCCGTCCGAGGAGGTGGACAGGCACCTCGACCTGTCGCCGTGGCCGAGACGCAGTCTCGGCGCCCCGGCCGGTCCGGAGGAGGTGCACGCCCTGATCGGGCGCCTGCGCCTCGGGCTCCCGGTGGTGGAGAGCTCCTGGACCATGCCGGGCGTGGCCGGCCTGGCCCTGCCGTGGGCGCAGTTCTCCCCGGAGCTGCCGGCGGCGGTCGCGCTGGTGGGCCCCGAGCCCGAGATCCTGCGTGACCACGAACGACTGACCGAGCTGCTGCGCAAGGCGGTCGAGGACGTCGCCTGAGGAAGCCGGCGCCGGAGCCGCCGACTAGGGTCGGGGCCATGACTGAGACTGCCAAGACCCGCGCCGACGGACGGGCCGACGACGAGCTCCGCGAGATCCGCTTCTCCCGCAACTGGCTGGACCACCCGGCGGGCTCGGTGCTGGTGGAGTTCGGTCGCACCCGGGTGCTCTGCGCCGCCTCGGCCTCGGTCGGGGTGCCCCGGTGGCGCAAGGGGTCGGGGCTGGGCTGGGTGACCGCGGAGTACGCGATGCTCCCCTCCGCGACCAACACCCGCTCCGACCGGGAGTCGGTGAAGGGCAGGATCGGCGGCCGGACCCATGAGATCTCCCGGCTGATCGGCCGCTCCCTGCGCGCGGTGATCGACTACCAGGCTCTGGGCGAGAACACCATCCAGCTCGACTGCGACGTGCTGCAGGCCGACGGCGGCACCCGTACCGCGGCGGTCACCGGCGCCTACGTGGCCCTCGCCGACGCGATCGCCCACCTCCGCGCGACAGGGGCGCTGACCGGGGAGCCGCTGACCGGCTCGGTGGCGGCGGTCAGCGTCGGCATCATCGACGGGACGCCGCGGCTCGACCTCCCCTACGAGGAGGATGTCCGGGCCGAGACCGACATGAACATCGTGATGACCGGCGAGGGCAAGTTCGTCGAGGTCCAGGGCACCGCCGAGGGGGCGGCCTTCGACCGCGACGAGCTCGACGCCCTGCTCCGGCTGGGGGAGAAGGGCTGCGCCGACCTCACCCGCCTGCAGCACGAGGCGCTGGCCGCGCCCCTCCCCGGGAGCGCCGGTGCCTGAGGTCTTCCTCGCGTCCCGCAACGCCAAGAAGCTCGCCGAGATGCAACGCATCCTGGCCGAGCAGGTGCCGGACGTCGTGGTGGTCGGCCTCGACGACGTGGCCGGCTACGACGAGCCCGTCGAGGACCAGCCGACCTTCGAGGGCAACGCGCTGCTCAAGGCCCGGACCGCCGTGGCCGCCACGGGTCGGCCGTCGATCGCCGACGACAGCGGCCTGTGCGTCGACGCGCTCAACGGCATGCCGGGGGTGCTGTCGGCCCGGTGGAGCGGGTCGGGCGCCGGCGAGCGGGCCGAGGTGGACGTGAGCAACAACGCACTCCTCCTCGCCCAGCTGCGAGACGTGCCGGACGAGCGTCGGACCGCCCACTTCGCCTGTGCCGTGGCCTTCTGCCTGCCCGGGGGCGAGGAGCACGTGGTGCACGGGCGGATGGACGGCCGGATCATCCGGGAGCTGCGCGGGGAGGGCGGCTTCGGGTACGACGTCCTCTTCGTCGCCGACGAGCACGCCGAGCAGGGCCTGACGAGCGCCGAGCTCGACCCGGCCGAGAAGGACCGGATCTCCCACCGCGGGCGTGCCCTCCGGGCGCTCGCCCCGGTGGTGGCCGAGGCTCTGGGCTGAGAGGTCTGGCTGAGGCGCTCAGCCGACGGGTGCGGCGACCGGCTCGTCGGCCGCCACCCGGCGTGAGACCCACGAGCCCCACACCGCGGCGAAGACGAACATGATGATCGAGTAGACGGCCGCAGGGACCGAGATCTCGGTGGAGTCGAGCACCTCCACCGCGACGAAGATGGCCAGGGTCGAGTTGTGGACTCCGATCTCCATCGACGAGGAGATCGACTGCGGGCCGGAGACGCCCAGCGCCCTCGGCACCGCGTAGCCGATGACGAGGCTGAGGGCGCAGAAGAGGGCGGCCACCAGACCGATGTCGGCCACGTACTCACCCACGTCGGCCCGCTGGTCGACGAGGATCCCGACGACCAGCACCGCGAGGATCACCGCGGAGCCGATCCGCACGGGCTTGTCCATCGCCTCGGCGAAGCTGGGCCGCCTGGCCCGGACCAGCATGCCGAGACCCACCGGCAGGATGATCAGGGCGAAGACCTTGACGATCTCCACCAAGGGCATCGACACGTCGTCCTGCCGGTCGTAGTAGGCGATGGCGGCGCCGGTGATCACCGGCAGGGTGACCACCGCGATCACCGAGTTGATGGCGGTGAGCGAGATGTTGAGGGCCACGTCGCCGCGGAAGAGGTGGCTGAAGAGCGCTGCGGTGGTGCCGCCCGGGGAGGCGGCCAGCAGCAGCATGCCGATCCCCAGCAGGGCGGGCAGGTCGAAGACGACGACGAGGCCGAAGCAGAGGAGCGGCAGGAGCAGGAGCTGGCAGCCCAGTGCGATGGTCACCGCCTTGGGGGTCCGCGCGACCCGCCGGAAGTCCCCGAGGGTCAGGTCGAGGCCGAGGCCGAACATGATGATGCCGAGGGCGATCGGCAGCCCGACGGTGGTGAGCGCGGAATCCATGGCCGGACCGTAGTGGTTCAGGTCACATCCGGGGAAGGGTGCGCCCACGCGTCGGTCGACCGTGCCGACAGCTCACGTCCCGTCGCGTCGCGTCGCGAGTGCCGAAGGCGGGACTCGAACCCGCACACCCGAAGGCACAGGTACCTAAAACCTGCGTGTCTGCCAGTTCCACCACTTCGGCTACGTGCAGGGGAGTCTAGGCAGCGTCCAGCTTGAGGTCACGGCGGAGCTTCGCCACGTGCCCGGTGGCCTTGACGTTGTACTGCGCGAGCTCGACCTTGCCCTCGGCGTCGACCACGACGGTGGAGCGGATGACGCCCTCCACGGTCTTGCCGTAGAGCTTCTTCTCGCCGAAGGCCCCGTAGGCGCGCAGCGTCTCCTTCTCGGGATCGGAGAGCAGGGTGAGGGTCAGCGCGTCCCGCTCGCGGAACTTCGCCAGCTTCTCCGGCTTGTCGGGGGAGATGCCCACCACCTCGTAGCCCGCTGCCTGCAGCGAGGCCAGGGAGTCGGTGAAGTCGCAGGCCTGCTTGGTGCAGCCGGGCGTCATCGCGGCGGGGTAGAAGTAGACGATGACCCGTCGTCCGCGGAGCTCCGAGAGGGCGACCTGCTCCCCGGTGTCGGAGGTCAGGCTGAAGTCGGGGGCGGGGTCGCCGGGGGAGAGACGGTGGCTCACGCGAGAAATCTCCTAGATGCAAATCGTTTGCAAGAGCGTACGGTAGGGGCATGCACGTCCCCGACGGATTCCTCGATGCGCCCACCTCGGTGGCGACCGGCGCGGTGGCCGCAGCCGGGATCGCGGTGGCGCTCCGGGGTGCCCGCCGGGAGCTGGACGACCGTACCGCGCCGATGGCCGGCCTCGTCGCCACGTTCGTCTTCGCCGGCCAGATGGTGAACTTCCCGGTGGGCGCCGGCACCAGCGGCCACCTGATGGGCGGTGCGCTGGCTGCCGTCCTCGCCGGCCCGTGGACCGCGGTCCTGGCCATCAGCGTGGTCCTGATCGTCCAGGCGCTGATGATGGCCGACGGGGGGATCACCGCCCTGGGGACCAACATCACCCTGTTGTCGCTGGTCGCCGTCGCCGTCGGCTGGTGCGTCTTCGTCGGGGCGCGCGCCGTGCTGCCCAAGCGGCCCGCCTCGGTCCCCCCGGCCGCGGCACTGGCCGCGCTGGTCAGCGTCCCGGCCGCGGCCCTCGTCTTCACCGGGCTCTTCGCCGTCGGCGGGACCGCCCCGGTCGAGACCGGCAAGGTGCTCGCGGCCATGCTCGGGTGGCACAGCCTGATCGGCGTCGGCGAGGCGCTGGTCACCGGCATGGTCGTCGGCAGCGTCGTGGCGGTCCGCCCCGACCTGGTCTACGGCGCCCGGCCGCTGCTACGGCGTCGTGCCCTGGAGATCCGGGAGACGGGGGCGACGGGATGAGCGGGGCGCCCGAGCGCCAGAGCCGGCGCGGACGCAGGTTCCTGGTGGTCTTCCTCCTCGTCTCGCTGCTGGTCGCCGGCTTCGTCAGCTACTACGCCAGCAGCAGCCCCGACGGTCTCGAGCACGTGGCGGAGCAGACCGGGTTCCTCGACTCCGCGGAGGAGCACGCGGCGGGGGACGGCCCGTTCGCCGACTACCAGGTCGAGGGCGTCGACGACGAGCGGCTCAGCTCCGGGATCGCCGGGGTCCTGGGCTCCCTCGTGGTGCTCCTGCTGGCCGGTGGGCTCTTCTGGGCCCTGCGCGGCCGGGGCCGCCGGGATCCCGGCGGCGACTCCCAGCACTCCTCCACGGCCCGGGACTAGGCGATGGGCGCGGAGCACGGCCACCTGCTGCACCACCACGGGCACAGTCCCGTGCACCGGGCCGCGCCGCACCTGAAGATCGCCGGGGTGCTGGTCTTCATGCTGGTCGTGGTCGCGACCCCCCGGGACGCCTACGCGGTCTTCGGCGGCTACGCGCTTCTCCTGCTCGCCGTGGTCGCCGTCTCCGGGGTGCCGTTCGGCTACCTCGCGCGGCGCATGGTGGTCGAGGTGCCGTTCGTGGTCTTCGCCCTGCTGGTGCCGTTCGTGGCCACCGGCCCACGGGTCGAGGTGCTCGGTGTGGCCCTCTCAGAGCCCGGCCTGCTCGCGGCCTGGGGCCTGCTGGTCAAGGGGACCCTGGGCGTGCTGGCGGCGCTGACCCTCGCCGCGACCACCGAGCCGGCCGACCTGCTGCGCGGGCTCGAGCGGCTGCGGATGCCCGACCTCCTGGTGCAGATCATGGGCTTCATGGTCCGCTACCTCAGCGTGGTCCTGGGGGAGCTGGGGCGGATGACGACGGCGATGAGGTCGCGGGGAGCGGACCCGCGCTCGCCGCGCCACTGGCCGATGCTGGCCCGCTCGCTCGGTGCCCTCTTCATCCGCTCCTACGAGCGCGGGGAACGGGTCCACCTGGCGATGCTGTCGCGCGGCTACGACGGGACCCTGCCGCGATGAGGCCGCGATGAGGCCGCGATGAGCGCGCCCGTCCTCGACGTCCGCGGGCTGGCCTACGCCTACCCCGACGGGCACCAGGCGCTCTTCGGGGTCGACCTGCACGTCCACGCGGGGGAGCGGGTGGCGCTGCTGGGGCCCAACGGCGCGGGCAAGACGACCCTGGTCCTCCACCTCAACGGCATCCTCACGGCGGGAGCGGGCACCGTCAGCATCTCCGGACTGCCGGTGGCCAAGGAGAACCTCAAGGAGATCCGCCGCCGGGTGGGCATCGTCTTCCAGGACCCCGACGACCAGCTCTTCCTGGGCACGGTGCGCCAGGACGTCGCGTTCGGGCCCGCCAACCAGGGGCTGCGGGGCGCCGAGCTCGACGCCCGGGTCGCGACCGCGCTGGCGGCGGTGGGGATGTCGGAGTACGCCGACCGGCCGCCGCACCACCTCTCCTTCGGGCAGCGGCGCCGGGTCGCGGTGGCGACGGTGCTGGCGATGGAGCCGGAGATCCTGGTGCTGGACGAGCCGAGCTCCAACCTCGACCCGGCCAGCCGCCGCGAGCTGGCCGACATCCTGCGCTCCCTCGACGTCACGGTGCTGATGGTCACCCACGACCTCCCCTACGCCCTCGAGCTCTGCCCGCGCTCGGTGGTGCTCAGCGAGGGGGTGGTGGTCGCCGACGGGCGCACCTACGACGTGCTGACCGACGCCGAGCTGATGGGCCGGCACCGCCTCGAGCTGCCGTTCGGGTTCGACCCGGTGGCGATTGGTAGCCTTCCAGAGTGACCAACGACGTGTCCGCGCTCGAGCGCGAGATCGAGACGACCCGCGAGCGCCTGGCCGACACCATCGACCAGCTGCTATACCGCGCCCACCCCAAGACCATCGTGAGCCGCGAGGTGACCTCGGTGAAGGCGCACTTCGTGGACCTCGACACCGGGGCACCGCGCACCGACAACATCCTCAAGGCGGCTGCGGGGGTGGCGGGTGTCGTGCTGCTCTTCGCGGTGATCCGCAAGATCGCGCGTGACTGAGCCGACCCGTCCGTCGAGCGAGGCCCCCGGCGCCGCGATCAAGATGCTCCACGACCGGATCCTGGTCGAGCCCGACCAGGACGCGGGGGAGCGCCGCTCGAACGGCGGCATCGTGATCCCGGCGACCGCCGCGATGGGTGCCCGGCGGCTCAGCTGGGCCCGTGTGGTGGGCACCGGCCCGCACGCGCGCGCCGTGCAGGTGGGCGACCGGGTGCTCTTCGACAGCGAGGACAAGGCCGAGGTGGAGGTCAACGCCGAGGTCTACCTCGTGATGCGCGAGCGCGACGTGCACGCCGTCGCCGCGGAGCGGCTCGAGGGCGGCGCGACGGGCCTCTACCTCTAGCCCGCACCGTCGGCGTGGCCGGCGGCGACCGGGCTCAGCCCGCCGTCCTGGCGATCAGTCGCCGGGCGGTGACGAGGTCGGGGGCGTTGCCGGACAGGTGCGTCACGAGGTCGTCGGCGGCCGCGGTGAGCTCCGCGTCGGTCATCGGGTCGAGCGCGTCCATGATGAAGAGCGCGGTGGTGGTCTCCTCGCGCAGCTGGGTGCGCCGGGTCTGACGCCAGTTCCAGCGGCGGCAGGTCACTCCCTCGTCGTCGCGCCACACCACCTCGCCCGGTTCCGGATGCTCGGTGGCCGCGGCCCCGTCGGCGAGGATCTCGAAGGGCTCCGCACCGGTGGCGCGGACCAGGCGGGGCGACCCGACGTACCGGCTGAGCTCCTCGCCGCCGACAGGCAGCTGGTGGAGCACCGAGATGCCGTTGTAGAGGTCGGTGAGGCGATTCACCCGGGGCAGACCGCCGTCCACCCGTCGCAGCAGGGCCTCGAGGCTGTTCCTGGTCCGCTGGGGCTTGGCGCCGAAGGACCGGTACGCCTCGCGCCAGGCGGCGACGTGGGGGAGCTCCTGGACGGGACGGTCCGCGAGCGCGGACGCGGCCTCGCGCTCGGCGCTGCGGAGGAGCTCCTCGCTCGTCTCGTCGCTGCCGGCCGGGACGATCCCGTCGACGGCCAGGAGCAGGGCCCGGTAGTCGGGCCGCAGCGCGAACACGGAGTCGTCCACGCGTGCCCCGGCGAGGAAGGCGTCGAGCTCAGCGGTCGTCGGCATGTCGGCATCGTCACCCGAGGTGGGGGCTCCGCGCAACGCCCCAGCCCACACCGCCGAGCGACGTGACCGGGAGGTGCGGGCGTGCCACCATACGGAGGGTGGAGGCTGCCGTCCTGCTGGTCTCGATGGCCGTCGTCGTGCTGGCCGGCACGGCGGTCAGCGAGCGGCTGCGCATCCCGGCGCCGCTGCTGCTGGTCGCGGTGGGGGTGGCGATGGCCTACGTCCCCGGGGTGCCGACGATCCACCTGGAGTCCGAGGTGGTGCTCCTCGGTCTCCTGCCACCGCTGCTCTACGCCGCGGCGATCCAGACCTCGCTGGTCGACTTCAACGCCAACCGCGGCACCATCCTGCGCCTCTCGGTGCTGCTCGTCCTGGTCACCGCGGGCGCAGTGGCCCTCGTCGTCCGGTGGCTGGTGCCCGACTGGGGCTGGGCGGCTGCGCTGGCGATCGGAGCGGTCGTCGCGCCGCCGGACGCGGTGGCGGCGACGACCGTGGGGCGTCGCATCGGCCTGCCACGCCGGCTGGTGACGATCTTGGAGGGCGAGTCGCTGTTCAACGACGCCACCGCGCTGGTGACCCTGCGCACCGCGATCGCGGCGATAGCGGGCGGGGTGGCCCTGCGGGACGTCGGCGTGGACTTCCTGCTCGCGGCCGGTGGCGGCGCGCTGATCGGGGTGGCGTTCTTCGTCGTCGTGGCGTGGCTGCGCAAGCGCATCACCGATCCGCTCCTGGACACCGCGATCTCCTTCGTCACCCCGTTCGCGGCCTTCGTCGCCGCCGAGGCGGTGCACGCCTCGGGGGTGCTCTCGGTGGTCGTGGCCGGCCTGCTGCTGGGGCACAGGGCCGACCTCATCCAGAGCGCCCAGTCCCGGATCACCGAGCGCGTCACCTGGCGCACCGTCGCGTTCGTCCTGGAGAACGCCGTCTTCCTGCTGATCGGGCTCCAGCTCGACTGGATCCTCGCCGGGGTGCGCGAGTCGACGCTGCCCAGCGGGCGGATCGTCCTGGTCTGCGTGGCCACCCTGGTCACCGTCATCGTGGTGCGGGTCCTCTACATGCATGCCACGGCGGTCCTCCGGCGCAGCGACCCGCTGCCGACGAGCTGGACCTTCCTCCTCGGCTGGGCCGGGATGCGCGGCGTGGTGACGCTCGCGGCGGCGTTCGTCATCCCGGAGGAGACGCCGCACCGCGAGGTGATGCTGCTGATCGCCTTCTCCGTGGTGGCCGGGACCCTGTTCCTGCAGGGGCTCACCCTGCCCTGGGCGACGCGGCTCCTGGGAGTCCCGTCCCCCGACCCGGCGCAGGACGCGCTGGCTCGCGCCACCCTGCTCGAGCAGGCGGGGGCGGCGGGGCTCGAGCGGCTCGAGGAGCTCGAGTACGACGACCATCACGGCGTCGCCGAGCGGATCAGGGCCCGGCTGGACCAGCGCGCGCTGACGGCCTGGGAGCAGCTGGCGACCACCGCGGACGAGGAGACCCCCTCCGAGCTCTACTCCCGGCTCCGCCGCGAGATGATCGAGGCCGAGCGGAGCCGGGTGCTCGAGGTACGCACGGAGGGGCACCTGCCCTCCGAGGTGGTGAGCCAGGTGCTGGGGATGCTCGACCTCGAGGAGTCGATGCTCGAGGCCGGCAGCTCGGTGCGTCACGAGGTGCGCGAGGCGACCCTGGGCTACGAGGCGCGCGAGGAGTGCCCGGACCTGGCGGCGCACCCGGTGGTTCGGACGGTCCCGGACCCGGCTTGCGAGACGTGCCGACGGGAGGGGACCCGCTGGGTGTCCCTGCGGCAGTGCCTGACGTGTGGGCACGTGGGCTGCTGCGACTCCTCGGTCGGGCGGCACGCGACGAAGCACTTCCACGAGTCCCAGCACCCGACCATCCAGTCGGCGCAGGCGGGGGAGTCCTGGCGCTGGTGCTTCGTGCACAACCTCACCGGCTGACCTCCCCGCTGACCTCCCCGCTGACCTCCCCAGGGGAGTCGCTCGCGGCCGGCGGGAAGACCGGGAACGGCAGAGGGCCAGGACCGTGAAACGGTCCTGGCCCTCTATCTGTACGCCATCAGGGACTCGAACCCCGAACCCGCTGATTAAGAGTCAGCTGCTCTGCCAATTGAGCTAATGGCGCGTGCGTGAAGCGAGAGGAACACTACCAGCGGGGGGCACGGGAGAGAAATCCTGGGTCGGGCGGCGGCTCCCTCAGACCGTCGAGCCCGGCTCCAGCCGGGCGCCCGCCGACAGCGAGGACCGCGGGGTGACCTGCGAGTCCCGACCCACCAGGACGAGGTCCTCGTCGCGTGCCAGCCGAGCCGTCGGCGCAGTGCCGACCACCGCGTCGTGGCCGACCTCGACGCCGTCGTCGAGCACGCTGGTGGTCACCCGGGCCCCGCGGCGCACCACGACCCCGGTGAAGAGCACGGTGTCCTCGACGACGGCGCCCTCCTCGACCACGACCCCGGGGCCGAGCACGCTGCGGCGCACCGTGCCGGCGACGTCGCACCCGGGGGAGAGCAGGCTGTCCGACAGCTCCCCGCTGGGGCGGACCCGGGCCGGCCCCCGGTCCGACCAGTGGGTGAGCACCGGACGGCCGGGCTGGTCGAAGACGTCGACCTTGCCGTCGATCAGGTCCCGGTGGCCCTGCAGGTAGGACTCCGGGCGGCCCAGGTCGCGCCAGTACCCGGGCAGCTCGACCGCGCGCACCAGACCGCGCTCGACCAGGTCGGGCAGCAGGTGGTCGCCGAAGTCGCCGATCCCGCTGTCGTCGCCCTCGGCGGTCCCGGCCAGCGTGGCCCGCAGCCGGTAGACGGCCTCCAGCAGTGGTGCGGTCTGGTAGACGAAGACCTCGGTGGCCACGGTGGTGGAGGCGGGCCGCGATGGCTTGGCGGCCACCGCGGTGACGGTGCCGTCGCGGCGTGTCTCGACGACGACGTTCTGCGAGGCCTCCTTCTTGGTGACCTCGCTGGTCAGCACCGTCGCGGCGGCCCCGGAGGCCTGGTGCTCGGCGATCACGTCGCGCAGGTCGGCGTTGAAGACGTGGTCGGCGCTGGTGATCACCAGGGTGCTCGCGTCGCGGGCCTCGAGGTCGCGGGCGATCCGCAGCAGCAGGTCGCCGTTGCCGAAGGCGAAGCCGTCCTCGGTCGCCGGGCCGCTGCCGGTCTGGGGCACCATCCGCCGGAAGCCGCCGCGACTGGAGTCGAGGTCCCACGGACGGCCCCCGGCGAGGTACTGGTCGATGGAGGCGACCTGGTACTCCAGGCTGACCCACACGTCGTGCAACCCGGAGTGCACCAGGCTGCTGAGCGCGAAGTCGATCAGCCGGTGGGTGCCGCCGTAGGGAAGCGCGGGCTTGGCCCGCTCCCGGGTGAGCACGTCCATCCGCGACCCCTGACCGCCGGCCTGGACCAGCGCCAGCACGTCACCTGTCACGGCGCCGCTCACAGCTCCTCCAGGATCGCCTGCGCCGCGTTGTGCCCACCGATCCCCGAGACCGCGCCGCCCCGGCGGGCACCGGAGCCGCAGAGCAGCACCGAGTCGCGGTCGGTGGACACGCCCCAGCGCTGGGCGGGCGTCTCCAGCCGCGACCGGTTCGGCGCCCACGGCCACTCCAGGTCGCCGTGGAAGATGTGGCCGCCGGGCATCGCCAGCTCGGCCTCGACGTCCTGGGGCACCTTGGCCTCCAGGCAGGGGCGGCCGTCGGCGTCGGTCATCACAAGGCTTCGCACGGGTTCCTCCAGGTGCTCGTCGAGTGCTTCCAGTGCCCGTTCGACGGCCAGGTCACGCGCGGCGGCCCGATCTTCTGCGAAGAGCGCCTCCGGGGTGTGCAGGCCGAAGTAGGTCAGGGTGTGCGCCCCGGTGCCGGCCAGCTCGCCCAGGATCGAGGGGTCGGTCAGGGAGTGGCAGTAGACCTCTCCCGGCAGCACCTCGGGCATCCGCCCGGCCGCGGCCTGGGCGTGCGCGGTCTCGAGCTGGTCGTAGCCCTGCGCCACGTGCAGGGTCCCCGCGAAGGCGACCTCCGGGTCAGCGCCGGAGCGCAGCCGCGGCAGGCGCTCGAGCAGCAGGTTGATCTTGAGCTGCGACCCCGACGGCTTCGTCATGGCGTCCTCGGGAGAGCCGAGGAGGATCTCCAGCACCCACGGGGCCACCCCCGACAGCACCCGGCGGCAGGTCACCGTGCTCTCGCGGTCGCCGTCGTGCCAGGTGACCTCCGCACCGTCGTCGGAGCTGCGGACCGCGCTCACCCCCGCCCCGGTCACCAGCTCGGCTCCCGCCCCGGCGGCAGCCTTGGCCAGCGCGTCGGTGACCGAGCCCATGCCCCCGACCGGCACCCGCCACTCGCCGGTCCCGTTGCCGAGGAGGTGGTAGAGGAAGCACCGGTTCTGCACCAGCGACGGGTCGTCGAGCGAGGCGAAGGTGCCGATGAGGGCGTCGGTGGCGACCACGCCGCGCACCGTCTCGTCGCGGAAGCGCCGGCGCAGGGCCGCCCCCAGCGGCTCGGTGACCAGCTCGCGCCACAGCCGCGGGTCCACCCGGGCGGCGACGTCCCGCTCCAGGGGCAGCGGCTCGAGGAGCGTCGGGGCGACGGCGCGCGCCATCTCGCCGACCTCGGCGTAGAGCTCCCGCCAGGCGGCGTACTCCTCCTCGCCGCCGGTGAGGGCGGCGAAGGAGGCCCGGGTCGCCTCCCCCTCGGGCCGCTCCACGAGCAGGCCCGCCGGTCGGCCGTCGCGGTGGTAGGGCGTGTAGGAGGCGGTGCGCCGGGAGACCAGCCGGACGTCGAGGTCGAGGTCGGCCATCAGCTGCTCGGGCATCAGGCTCACCAGGTAGGAGTAGCGCGACAGCCCGGCCGGCCGGCCGGGAAAGGCCTGGGTGGAGACCGCGGCGCCGCCCAGGTGGGGGAGGCGCTCGAGCACCACCACCGAGAGTCCCGCCCGCGCCAGGTACGCCGCGGAGACCAGGGCGTTGTGGCCGCCGCCGATCACGACGACGTCGTAGTCATTTCGAGTCATGCCCGTAGTCACTCGGTCAACCTAGACCACCGAACGGGTGATCCCTTCGGCGAAAGGTCCCCAGCGGGGACCAGTGACTTTAGGGTCGAAGCCGTTGGCACCGCTGCGCCCGGGAGGAGGCCCCGATGGCACGTCGCAACCGGGTCGGGCTCGTCGTGCTCCTGCTCTTCTTCGTGCTCGCGGGTCACTACGTCCTCTGGTCCCAGCCGGAGGGGACCCTGATCGCCGAGGCGTTCCCGGTGGGCCTGATGGCGGGAGCGCTGCTGCTCGTGCCGCGTCCGGTCCGGCCGGCGCTGGCCCTCCTGCTCACCGCCCTCGCCAGCGGGCTCTACCTCGCCAACGGTCGTGAGCCGCTCCACGCCCTGGGCTGGGGGCTTGCCGCAGGGGTCGGTGCGGCCCTGGTGGCCGAAGGCGTCACGGTGCGCGGTCGCCGCCGGCCGGCCCTCCTCAACGAGGAGGACTTCAAGTACTTCGTGGGCTCCAGCGTGGGCGGCGCCCTGGTGGCGGCCTCCCTCTGCGCGGCGGTCGGTGCCGCCACCGGACTGGCCGAGTGGTGGGTGATCGTCCTGGCTGTCGGGGTGCCGCAGGTCGCCTCCTACCTGGTCCTCCTGCCGCACTTCATGGGCCGCCCCCGGTTCCCCGGGGTCGCGCCGCTGGCCGAGCGGGTGACCCAGTGGGTGCTCACCGTGGCTGCGGCGGTCGTCGTCTTCTCACCGCTGGAGCTGCCGGTCAGCCTCGCCTTCGTGCTGATCCCGGCGCTGGGCTGGGCCGCCCTGCGGGCGCCCATGAGGGAGACGGTCGTCCAGCTCATGGTGGTCGCGATCATCGCCCACTCGATGACGGTGCAGGGCTTCGGGCCGATGGCCGGTGACCAGGCCACCGGCGCGGTCGGCGCCGAGATGCTGGGCGTCACGCTGGCCCTCCTGGTCTGTGCCTGCGCCCTGACCTGCATCCCCTTCGCCATCGCGGTGGGGGCCCAGCGCCGGGAGAGCTGGCAGGCGCGCCGCGAGCAGGCCAAGGTGGAGCAGCTGGTCCAGGGCGCCTCGGGCATCGCCATCATCGGCACCGACGGCCTGGGCCAGATCGATCTCTTCAACCCCGGGGCCCGCGCCCTGCTCGGCTACTCGGCCGAAGACGTCCTGGGCCGGTCCCCGAGCATGTTCCACGCCGAGGCGGAGGTGGCGCGGCTGGCGGCGCTGCTGGGCGTCGAGAACGACTACGCAGCCGTGACCCACAAGCTCTCCGAGTCCGGGCACGCGGCGATGGACGTGGAGTTCCTCCACCGGAACGGCGAGGTGCGGACCCTCCAGCTGGCGATCTCCCGCCTCCTCGACGAGCAGGGCCGTCCGGTCGGCTACGTCAGCACCGGGGAGGACGTGACCCGGCGGGTCAAGGAGCAGCGCGTGCTGGAGGAGGCGCTGGAGGTCGAGCGGACCGCCCTGGAGCACCTGCGCGAGATCGACGCGGTGAAGGACTCCTTCGTCTCCGGCGTCAGCCACGAGCTCCGGACGCCGATCACCAGCATCCTGGGCTACCTGGAGATGCTCGAGGAAGGTGGCTTCGGGCCGCTGCACCAGGGCCAGGTCCAGGCCCTCGGCCGGGTCAAGGGCAACAGCCGGCGGCTGCTCTCGCTGATCGACGACCTCTTGATGCTCTCCCGGATCCAGGACGGCAGCCTGGCGGTGGCCACCTGCCAGCTGGACCTGCGCGACGTCGTCGCCCAGGCGCAGGAGGAGATGGCGCCCGCGATGCTGGCCGCCCAGATCGACTGCTCCCTCTCGCTCCCCGAGGAGGAGGTCCTGGTCACCGGCGACGAGGAGCGACTCGGCCGGGTGCTGATCAACCTGCTCGGCAACGCCATCAAGTTCACCGACCCGCTGGGCAAGGTGGCGGTCTCGCTGACGGTCGAGGGCCGAGCGGCCGTCCTCGCCGTGCGTGACACGGGCATCGGGGTGCCCGCGGAGGAGCAGGCCCAGCTCTTCGAGCGGTTCTTCCGCTCCACCGTCGCCCACGAGCGGGCCACCCAGGGCAGCGGCCTGGGCCTCTCCATCGCCCGGGCGATCGTGGAGACCCACGGAGGGGTCATCGAGGTCGACTCCGGGCACGGCGTCGGCTCCACCTTCCGGGTCAGGCTGCCCCTCGAGGGGGCCGACCCGGTGCCGGTCCAGCGGGCCGAGGGAGCCAGGCGCGCCGCCGGTGAGCCGGACGACGACGGGGACGGCGACGGCGACGGCGACGGCCCGGCGTACGAGAGCGGTCAGGCCGCCACGCTGGCCAGCTGACCGGGAGCCGTGGGGGGCCGGGACGTGCGACAGGGCCGGACCTCTCGGTCCGGCCCTGCGCGGATCTCCTGGGAGATCCCTTGGGGTGAACGACGGGACTTGAACCCGCGACATCCGCGACCACAACGCGGCGCTCTACCAGCTGAGCTACGCCCACCATGAAGCCCCGACAGTGCCGGGGCCGGGGAACAGTGTAGCCCTACTGCGTGGCGCTGTCCGCATCGGGGGCGTCGGTGGCGTCGGCCTTCGGAGCGGTCTCTCCCTGCTCCGTGCCGAGTCCGGTCAGCGCGCCGGCGTGCCGGGCCGCGATGGCCTTCGCGGTGGCGGAGTCCGGACCGGGCGGGGCGACGAAGACGGCCTCGCGGTAGTAGCGCAGCTCCTCGATGCTCTCCTGGATGTCCGCCAGCGCGCGGTGGTTGCCCCGCTTGGCGGGGGAGGAGAAGTACGCGCGCGGGAACCAGCGCCGGGAGAGCTCCTTGATCGAGGAGACGTCGATGTTGCGGTAGTGCAGGTGGCCCTCCAGGGTCGGCATGTCGCGTGCCAGGAACGCCCGGTCGGTGGCGATCGAGTTGCCCGCCAGGGGAGGACGGGAGCCCTCGGGGCAGTGCTCCCGGATGTAGGCCAGCACCTGCTCCTCCGCGTCGGCCATCGTGATGCCGGCGTCGAGCTCCTTGAGCAGCCCGGAGGTCTCGTGCATCGAGCGGACGAACTCCACCATCTGCTCCAGCGCCTCGGCGGGTGGCTTGATGATCAGGTCCACCCCCTCGCCGAGCACGTTGAGGTCGGAGTCCGTCACGAGCGCGGCGACCTCGATCAGCGCGTCCGCCCCGAGGTCGAGGCCAGTCATCTCACAGTCGATCCACACCAGTTTGTCGCTCACGGCGTTCACCCTAACGGCCCGGGCACGGGGTGTCCGGACTCACGCCGCCGGGGGACGGGGTCCTCAGGTCGCGTTCAGCCGCCGCGACTAGGGTGAGGACCGTGCAGCACCACGCAGCCTGGCCCTGGATCGGCACCGTCGCCCGTCTGGTGACCGGTGGGGTCTGGCTGGTCGCCGGCGCGCTCAAGCTGCCCGACCCCGTGGAGAGTGCTCGCGCGGTCCGCGCCTACGACATCCTCCCCGACAGCATCGTGCCGACCGTCGGTGTGCTGCTGCCGGCGATCGAGGTGGTGGTGGGCATCTGCCTCATCCTCGGGGTGCTGACTCGCGCCGGGGGCGTGATCTCGGCGCTGCTCTTCGCCGTCTTCATCGCGGGGATCGCCTCGGCCTGGGCACGCGGCCTGGAGATCGACTGCGGCTGCTTCGGCGGCGGCGGCGAGAAGGAGGGCGCCTCCGCCGAGTACCCGTGGGAGATCGCCCGGGACACCGCGCTGCTGCTGGCCTCGGCGTGGCTGGTCAGATGGCCTCGGACCCGCTTCGCACTGGACAACCGGATCTTCCGCCCGGAGGGGCGGGACGTGGAAAGGAACGACGATGGCGAACTCGCCGAAGAAGAAGCCGACCCGCTCCAGGGCTGAGGAGAAGGCCGCTCAGCAGGCCAAGCGCGAGGCGCGCCGGGAGAAGGCGGCCCGCCAGGCGGAGGCGCTCCGCGCGGAGCAGAAGCGCCGCAAGCGCAACGAGCGACTCATCGTGGGCGGCATCGTGCTGCTGGTGATCGCGGTCATCGGGGGGATCGTGCTCTACCAGCAGATCCAGGACGACAGGCGTGAGAACGCCGCCGTGCCGGCCAACACCACCGACGAGTTCGCCCTGGCCGTCGGCGAGGACTCCGCCCCGCGCACCGTGGAGATCTACGAGGACTTCCTCTGCCCGGGTTGCGCCAGCTTCGAGACGGCCACCGCCGAGCCGCTGGCCGAGGCGGCCGAAGCCGGCAAGGTGCAGGTCAAGTACTACCCGATCGAGATCCTCGGCCGCTACGGCGACTACTCCAAGCGCGCCGCCAACGCCTTCGGCGTGGTCCTGGACACCTCCGGTCCCGAGGTCGCGAAGAAGTTCCACGACCTCCTCTTCGCCCAGCAGCCGAGCGAGTCCGGCGACCTCCCCGACGACGAGTGGCTCATCGACCTGGCCGTCGAGGCGGGGGCCGAGGAGTCGGAGATCCGTGACGGGATCGAGGACATGACCTTCGAGCTGTGGGTGGAGAACGCCAACCAGCACGCCTTCGACGAGGGCGTGGACAGCACCCCCACCGTCCTGCTCGACGGCGAGCCGTTCACCGGCGACCCCGCCGAGCTCATCGCCTCCCTCGGCTGAGAGGGGAACGATGCAGGTCGAACGGGTCCAGAAGTGGATCATCTCCGCCCTGGTGCTCACCACCGCGGCGCACTTCGCCGGAGGCCTGGTCCTCCTCGCGCTGACGGTGGAGAACCCGGGGGCGTTCCCGGTGCTCACGGCGATCGCCACCATCGTCTGCCTGCTGGCGATCATCGGGGTGCGCGTGCTCAACCAGCTCTCCCTGGTGACGCCGTGGCTGCTCGCGGGCCTGACGCCGCTCGCGCTCGCGTTGTGGTTCCACTGAGCCGGGCCGGCGGCTCCGGGGCAGACTGGTGCGCGTGAGCCTCTCCTCCTTCGTCGCCGGGCTGCCCAAGGCCGAGCTGCACGTGCACCACGTCGGCTCGGCCTCGCCGCGCATCGTCGCCGAGCTGGCGCAACGTCATCCCGGCACGGTGCCCTCGGACCCCGAGCAGCTCGCCGCGTTCTACGAGTTCCGGGACTTCGCCCACTTCATCGAGGTCTACCTCGCCGTCGTCGACCTGGTGCGGACCCCCGAGGACGTGCGGCTGCTGACCTACGAGGTCGCCCGGGAGATGGCGCACGGACAGCAGGTGAGGTACGCGGAGCTGACGTGCACGCCGTACACGAGCGTCCGGCCCCACGAGCCCGGCCGTGGGATGGCGATCGAGGCCTACACCGAGGCGATCGAGGACGCCCGGGTCGCCGCCGAGCGCGACTTCGGTCTGGTGCTGCGCTGGATCTACGACATCCCGGGCGAGGCCGGGATCCCCGCCGCGGACGCGACGCTGGCCTACGCGCTCGACCACGCGCCCGAGGGACTGGTCGCCTTCGGCCTGGGCGGGCCGGAGATCGGCGTGCCCAGGCCGCAGTTCGCGCGTCACTTCGCCGCCGCCAGGGCCGCGGGGCTGCGCTCGGTGCCCCACGCCGGGGAGACCACCGGCCCGCAGACGATCTGGGACGCCCTGGACGAGCTGGGCGCGGACCGGATCGGACACGGCACCACGGCTGCCCAGGACCCGGCCCTCCTCGAGCACCTGGCCGAGGCCGGGATCCCGCTGGAGGTCTGCCCCTCCTCCAACGTGGCCACCCGGGCGGTGGCCAGCCTCGCCGAGCACCCGATCGTGGCCTTCCGGGACGCCGGAGTGAGCTTCTCGGTCAACTCCGACGACCCGCCCATGTTCGGTACCTCCCTGAACCGGGAGTACGAGATCGCGGCCGAGCTGCTCGGTCTCGACGACCACGGCGTGGCCGAGCTGGCGAAGGACGCCGTGCGGGCCTCGTTCGCCCCCGACGACGTGCGCGCCGGGCTGCTGAAGGAGATCGACGCGTACGTAGGAGGCTGACCGCCACGTCGGGTGCGCCTCGGCGCGTCGTCTAGCGTGAGCGCCATGACCACCAGTGACCTGCCCGGCGTGATGACGATGCGGGAGCGGATGCTCGCCGGTCAGCCCTACGTCGCCGACAGCGAGATCAGCGCGCTGACGGTGGCCGCCCAGCAGCGGATGGCGGCGTACAACGCCGCGGACCCGGCGGACCCGCAGACGCGTCGCGCGCTGCTGGAGGAGCTGCTCGGGGAGGTGGGGGAGGGGGTGGAGCTGCGACCGCCGGTCTACCTCGACTTCGGCGACCGGATCGCCATCGGGCCCCGGACCTTCGTCAACTTCGGGCTGACCGCCCTCGACGTCGCCCAGATCACCATCGGCGCAGACGTCCAGATCGGCCCGCACGTGCAGCTGCTCACCCCCACGCACCCCCTCGACGCGCAGCTGCGCAAGGACAAGTGGGAGGGAGCCGCGCCGATCACGATCGGGGACAATGTCTGGCTCGGTGGCGGGGTGATCGTCTGCCCGGGCGTGACGATCGGGGAGAACACCGTCGTCGGGGCCGGTGCCGTGGTGGCCACCGACCTCCCGGCCAACGTGCTCGCGGTGGGCCAGCCCGCGAAAGTGATCCGCCAGCTCTGAGCCTGGGAGCGGATCCCGCGATCCCGGATCGTGAGATTCTCGGCGGGGGCGAATCCGCTGGGTCGGTGGGGTGCGAAAGACCTGTAGAGGGCCGCATCGGGCAGCCCGCGCACAGGGGAGGACCCCAATGAAGATCCGCACCACGCTCGCCACGCTCGCGACCACGGCACTGCTCGCCGCCGGGACGGGGCTGCCGGCCCAGGCCGCCGAGCCCGAGCCGCTCGGCAACCAGAGCCTCGCCGCGGTCCTGACGTCCGACGGCAACCAGTTCGACTACAACCCCGGTGACTTCGACATCCTCACCGAGGCGGTGCTCGCCGTCCTGGCCGCCAAGCCGGACAGCCCGGTCGGCGTGCTGACCGACGGGGACGTGGCGCTCACCGCCTTCGCTCCCACCGACCTGTCCTTCCGGCTGCTGGCCAAGGACCTGACCGGCAAGTTCCAGTTCTCGGAGAAGGCGGTCTTCAACTCGCTCGTCTCGGCGGTCGGCGTCGACGCGATCGAGCAGGTGCTGCTCTACCACGTCGTCCCCGGCGCGACGATCGACTCGAGGACCGCGCTGAGGTCCGACGAGGTGGCACTGACCACGGCGCAGGGCGGCCAGGTCACCGTGGACGTGCTGGCTCCCAGGCTCGGCATCGTCCGGCTCCGCGACGCCGACCGCAACGACGTGGACCCGTTCCTGGTCCCCGGCAAGCTGGACATCAACAAGGGCAACAAGCAGATCGCCCACGGGATCTTCCTGGTGCTCCGCCCGGCCGACCTCTGAGGCGTCTTCGCCCGGAAGTAGAGGTCCGGTGTGGGATTCGGGCCACCTGGCCCGAATCCCACACTCGGCCGCGCCCCCGGCAGGATTCGAACCTGCGACCGGCGGATTAGAAGGCCGCTGCTCTGTCCCCTGAGCTACGGAGGCGGGGGGGGTCGGAATCACAGTCGGGAGAATCCTCGGGATGACCAAGCTGTCATTCACCCGACGTGCATCACGTCCCTGCGTCAGTATGCCCGACCGCGGTACCCGCCATGGTCAACGGCATCTTGCAGACACGGCGTAGCACGCTGTCGACTTGCCCACCTCGATCCCTTCACGTGCGTCTTGCGGACCAGATGCTGCCGGCGGAGCGGCTCGCTTTTCGATCCTGGTCCCTGAGGATCGTGCGAAGGGGGAGTGGTACGCAGTGCGCCTGTCAAAAGTTCGGATCACCAATCGGAGTCGGATTCAGGACCTGAAGCTTGAGCTGCGCCGGCACGCCGTGATCGTCGGGGCCAACGATGTCGGCAAATGGGACTGCCCCGAGCGTCAACCAGACCGGGGGCAGTCCCTGCCAATGGAGGAAAGCGAGCGAAGACTGACTGCGGCGGAGGGTTCGTTCGATTGCCTTGGGCCATCGCGATCGGCGAGTCGTCCCCGGATGAATCGCCCTTCCTAAAGCTCCTCGGCGGAACTGACTGGGAACTGACTGGGTGCTGCCTGGCTCTCGCCCCGTCCATGGAATGTGAGCCTCCACCAGATCCGGCACGCGCCAGGGGGTTCGCCATGGCGCACACGGTGGGGATGCGCGTGCGCCCATCATCCGGTGTGCGCGCGGCGGCTGCTTCAAGTGTCACGGCCGCCAACCCGGTCGACTCGGAGCGCACTCCGAGCGCCGGCGTAAGCCGGACCGCGTTCCTGGGCCTGTGGGACGTCCCTGCCCCCACGTGATCAGCCGGAGTCCTCAACGCGTGCGGGGCGCTCGGGAGGGCACCGCTTCGAACTTGGATCGGGTCAAGCACAGGTTTGGTTTTGGCCCTTGTCACGCTCGTTCTCGGTGTGCGCAATATGTCCCTCACACGTTTCCTGTCGCCCCTGTGGCGGCCTTCTCGGGGGAGCCATTGTGGTGGTGTTTTCTGGACGCGCGCCCGCAGCAGTTGTCGTTGTCGCCTCGGCGATCGCGCTGGTCTTTTCCGCGGCTTCGTTGCCGGCAGCGGGATCGGCCGCCAGCCCGCGTTCGCAGGTCGTGAAGCTTGCGCCGGCACTGGCGCCTCCGGCAGCGGCAGAGCGGGGGACCCCGTCGACGGCGCAGGGAGCCGGTGGGCTGACGGCGGCGCAGGCCGGTGTGGCCCCGGATCGCACCGCGGAGCAGGCGGCCAAGGCTGCTGCGCAGGGAGCTGAGCAGGGTGCGTGGCAGGTTTCGGCTCCCGGGTTGCCGTCCTCGTGGACACCGGGTTCGGCCGTCACCACGCGGGTCACGGTGCAGAACAGCTCTGGGCAGGCGTGGCCTGCGCAGTTGCAGCTGTCCTACCGCTGGACGGCCGTCGGCGGCACCGCGGACGTCTCACCCAGCGGCCGGGCCTACGTGCCGCTGGGTCGCAGTGTCGCCTCGGGGGAGTCGGTGACCCTCGCCCTGCCCGTGAAGGCACCCCAGGGTGTCGCGGGCGTCCGGTCGACGTACGACCTGTTTCTGGACCTGTGGGACGGCTCACGGTGGTGGTCCCAGGCGAGCCCCCCGGTCGCCACCACGACGCGCCCCGGGGCCGCGTGCGGGATGGTCACCCAGGGGTTGTTGTGCCCCGAACGCGTCATTGAGAGCGCGACGTCGAGTGGCCTGGGCTTGGAGAAGTTCTTCTCCTACGCCGGCGAGGCGACCGGGGCGGGCTCCGCGGCGTTGACGAACCTGCACAACGGCAACCTGGTGTGGTCCTACGACGCCTGGCAGAACCCCTCGGTCGGCGTGTCCACGTTTGTCCGGGTGGCTTACAACAGCCTCGACAGCAGCAATCCGGGGACCGGGGCGGGCTGGTCGGTGCAGACCTCGGCGCTGACCCGGCTCGGAAGCACGCTGTCGGTCCCTGCCAGCGGAGTGGTTTCCCCTCCACAGGCGATGCGGTTCGTCGACGGTGACGGGACCTCGCACGAATACCGCTTGGGCGAGGGATCGACCGCGTCACTGTGGGTCTACCGGCGCCCCGCCGGTGTGCCGCTAGCGCTCACGCGGGACCTGACCCGGCCGGCGGAGAGCCAGTGGATCTTCACGCGACCTGACGGCACCCGGTTCTTCCATAGCCACACCACGGGCCTGCCGACCGCGGTGGAGGACCGCAACGGCAACACGCTGAGCTTCACCCATGACGCGGCCGGGAAGCTCGTGGCGGTCCGGGACACCAAGGGGCGCACCACCCTGACTCTGGGTTGGTCCGCCGGGCGCCTGCAGTGGGTGCGGGACCTCTCGGGCCGGGCGCTGCGCTTCGGCTACGACGCGGGTGGCCGCCTGGCCACGCTGCAGGACGGCGGGCCGTTCGACCCGACGACTGGTTCGTTCGCGGGCGGCGCAGCAATCAAGAGGTTTCAGTTCGCCTACGCGGACAGCGATACACCGGGCGCCGGCAAGCTGCGCACTGTCACCGACCCTCGCGACGCCACCAGCACCATCGAATACGGCAGCAGCGATCAGGGCCAGCCGGGTTGGGTGGACGTGTTCAGGGACCGCGGCGACCGTGCGACGTACTACGAGTATGAGATCAGTGGCGCTCAGACCGCGCAGGTCGCCCGGGTGGAGGACTACGCGGATGGAAAGCGGGTGGTCACCACTTACCGGATGGACGGTTTTGGTCGCACGACCAGCGTGAAGGACGCGAATGCGTACGCCACCGGTGCCCAGGACCTCACCCTTCTCGGTTGGGACGCCGACCACAACGTCGTGGCGCTGACCGAACCGAACGGCGCGGTGTCGCGCTGGCAGTTCGACCCGGCCACCGGGTACCCGCTCCAGGTACGCGACGCCGAGGCGGCGCGTACCGACGGCCCGGCCACGGTCTTGACCTATACCCGGCTCGAGACGGCGCCCGGCAAGCCGACGGTGCTCGCCTCGATCACCACAGCGCAGGGGCGGCCATCTCGATTCGCCTACGACACCCGCGGCAACCTGACGTCGGTGACCGACGGCGAGCAGGGCGTTACCCGGCACACCTACAACGGCGACGGCACGCTCGCCACCACACAGGACGCGAACGGGAACCGCACGACGTTCACCGCGCACGACCCCAACGGCTTCCCGCAGGCCATCACCGACGCGGCGGGGAAAGCGACGCGGTACGTCTACGACGCCCGCGGCAACGTGCTGCAGGTGACTGACGCCCTGGGCCAGGACACCATCGCGGCCTACGACGTGTTCGGCCGTCCGACCTCGATCACATCACCGCACGACGGCCAGCGGGTCCGCACCGTCGCCACCGGCTATGACCTCAACGACAACGTCGTCGCCGAGACCGCGCCCACGGGCGCTCGGACCGCCTTCAGCTACAGCCCGATGGACGAAGTCCTCGAAACCGCCCTGCCCGACAACAACGTCTCCGGGCGCACCATCGAGTACGAATACGACGAACTCGGGCGGCTCATCACCGAGATCAGCCCGCTCGGCGTCGGAATGTCGGGCGACGACTACACGACCCGGTACACCTACGACCGGGTCGGCCAATTGTTGACTGCTCAGAAGACCTTCCTCGCCAACGGCAGGTACGTCCGCCCCACAACCACCTACTCCTACGACAACGTCGGAAACCTCCGCTCCGTGCTGGACCCCAACAAGACCGCCAGCACCGCGACGGACCACACCAGCCTGTTCGAGTACGACCTCAACCACCGCCGCATCGCGGCCACCGACGCGGCCGGGCACACCTCCCGCACCGAGTACGACCGGGACGGTCTGGTCACCGCCGAGGTCGACCAGGACGGCCACCGGAAGACCTATACCTACGACCAAGCCGGGCGCGTCACGTCCGAGTCGGTCCCGCACACTCCTTCGGGAGCGACGGCTCCTGTGCAGCGGACCATCCGGTACACCTACGACGCGGCCGGCAACCAGCGCAAGGCCACAAAACCTTCGGGGCTGTTCACCGAGACCTTCTACGACGCCCTGAACCGGCCGATCAGGACGCACGGCGCTTTCGACCCGGACAAGGAGGTCCGGTACCGCACACCCGCCCGCACGTTCCTGGAGTACGACGCACTGGGGCGGCTGGCGCGCCAGTCCGAACCCACCTACACGACTCAGGGCCAGGACTGGACGACGTTCGACTACTTTCCCTCAGGCGACATCAAGCGCACTCGTGAGCCGTGGAACCTGGTCACCAGTTACGACTACGACCTCAACGGTCAGCAGACCAGCCGGACCGTGCGGAGCACCGACGACCGGGCCGACCGCACCATGACGTGGGCCTACTACCCGGACGGCTCGCTGAAGTCTCGCGCGGACGCTGCCTCCACGGACCCGGTCACGGTCACCGCAGGCGCCGCCGCGGCCACCAGCAACGCGAAGACCACTGCTGTGAAGGTCCCCGTCGCTGGGGACTACGAGGTCTCCGCCGCGTGCGACTCCGCGTCCGCCGAGGCACCTGAGGGCAACTACCGAGTCGCCAGCGCGGACGGCAGCACGACGCTGCGCGCGGCGGCCGACCGGTGCACGAAGGGGTACACCGCCCTCGGGGAGCTCAGCCTCGACGCCGGCGTGGAGTACCCGATCTCAACTCCTGGTGAGATCCGGCTCCACATGGCCGCAACCCAGGTCGCACGCTCCACGGAGTACACCTACGACGCCGACGGCCAGCAGACCCAGGTCCGCAGCCTCGTCGACGGCACCCTGTCCCACCGCTGGCAGACCACCCGAGACGGCCTGGGCCGCACCCAACGAGTCGAGGAGTTCGCCGGCACGGACGCCACCACACCCAGGCGCTGGACCACCTACTCCTACGACCTCGTCGGCAATCTCCTGACCTCCTACGCCCAGCGCCCCGACAGCGCCACGACCAACAAGGCCGCCGCCCGGTACACCGAGTACACCTGGGACCCACGCGACCTGATCAAGACCGTCCGCAGCGGCGCGTCCCCGGCCGACCAGACGCTCAAGACGACCCAGTACGAACACGACTCCCGGGGGATGCGCCTCAAGCTGGTCAAGCCCAACGGCAACGTCACCCGATACACCTACTACGAGAGCGGAGAGGTCGCCACCATCCGGGAGAAGACCCCCGGGGACGAGATGGTCTCGCGTCACCTGCTCTCCTACAACGCCGACGGACAACGCTCCGAAGACGCCTCCCGCCTCCCCGACGCTGCCGCCGGCGCCCCAGCCGGGTCGACCCTGGAACAGACCGCCACCTACAAGTACACCCCCGCCGGCCAGCTCAAACTGGTCACGAAGACCGACGACGCCGCCGACGGACGGCCCGACGCCGGACCCGACGAGACCTACGCCTACGACGCCGCAGGCAACGTCGAGAAACAGACCATCGGGGAGAAGGCCACCACCTTCACCTACCAGCGCAACCGGCTCACCTCCACGACCTCGGCCGGGCTCACCCTGACCCACCAGTACGACTCCTGGGGCCGTTCCTCCCGCGTCACGGCCGCGGACGGCACCGTCGCCAAACGCTACGAGTACGACGGCTTCGACCGGCTGGTCAACGAGGAGCAGTTCCTCACCAACGGAGCCAACGACGTCACCACCACACGCACCTACGACGCCTTCGACCGCACCACCCGGGAGACCACCAAGGTCCGGACCTCCCCAGCCCGCAGCACCCGGTTCGTCTACCTAGGTCTCGCCGACCAGGTCGCGGTCGAAGAACAGCGCAACGACGACGACTCCTGGGCCATCACCCGCTCCTACGTCTACGGGCCCGAGGGCCAGAAGATCGGCATGGTCAAGACCCCCGTCGAGGGAGGCACCGGCAAGTCGTTCTACTACGGCAACAACCCCCACGGAGACGTCGAGACCCTCGCCAACGACGCCGGCAAGGTCGAGGCCACCTACCGCTACCAGGCCTACGGTGCCCCCGACGAGGTCGGCACCACCGGCCTGGACGCCAAGACCGGCGACCCGGTCGCGGACGCCGAGGTCGTCAACCCCTACCAGTTCAACAGCAAGCGACTCGATGCCGGCACCGGCAAGTACGACATGGGGTTCCGCGACTTCGACCCCGGCCTCAACCGGTTCCTCACCCGAGACTCCTACAACGGCGCACTGGCCGACACGGCCCTAGGGTTCGACCCCTGGAACGCCAACCGCTACGCCTTCGCCGGCGGCAACCCCATCGGCGGCGTCGAGATCGATGGCCACTACGTGCTCCCCACAAACAGTGGCATGACCCAGGAGGAGTTCGAGAAGGAGCAGAGAAATAGCAAGAGTTCCGGCACCCCGGACGACGGCACCAGCGCTGCGACAAGTGAGCCGACCCAGGAGGTCTGGACAATCTCGAACGGGAGTGTCTCGCAGGAGTACCTCGAGAAGGCCGGGCCATGCGCCCTCACCACCCGTTGCGACACCGGTGGGTCAGATGCGCCCCTAACCTTCGCAAAGGCGCTGTTCTTCGACCCGGGCGCCTGCCAGGACGGCCTGGGGAGCTGCCTGGCCGAGATCGCCATGGCCGCCCTTCCGGTCGGCAAGCTTGGAAAGGGTGCAAAGATTGCCGACGATATCCGCGATGCTAGCCGTGCGGGCGAAGAGGCCGCAAACGCAGGACGCCGAGCGTTCGACATCCATCCGCGAGTCTCGGGCCAGCTGAACGATCCCCGTCTGGGAGCGCTCCGGGGCAAGCTGACGCCGGACGACCTCCAGGATCTCGCGCACAATCCGAACGGGAACTACTTGCTCGACAGCGCCACCGGCAACATCAACGTCATCCAGGAGGTTGACGGCGTCATCCTGCGCATCACCACGCCTCGGGACGCGTTCAAGATCATCTCGGTGGGGCGCATGAGGCCTAACCAAGTGCCCAATGGACTTGAGAGTGGCCGCTTCGTACCGATCGGCCCGGGAGGCTAACCATGGCAACCGTCCACATCCGCGACATCATGAGATGGCTCGCTGAGGCCGGCCAGGCCGATGCTCAGCCATGGTCGGGCGAGTTCTTCCTGGAGATTCGCTTCGATGAGCCGACAGCCTCGCTCCCTGTGGACGCTGAGATGGCAGGAAAGGTCATCACGGCTGACACTGCTCAAGGCACAGTGACAATCGTCTTCGACGACAACGGGCAGCTGAGGTCGCTGGATATCTCATGAACGTCCTGGTCCGCGTACTCGTAGCGCTGCTGATCGCGCTATCGATCGGCGGGACTCCCAACGCAGCCGAAGGTGCGGACGTCGGGCGCGCCGTGCTGCCAGTCCACACGCACGACGGGCTCTGGACCACCTGTAGCACGCAGGTGACCTGCCACGCCGACCTCGGGCCGCCTCCTCATTACCAGCCATCGCTGTCGCCATGCCGCCGAGGCGAGTGGATCGCGCGCCGCTTCGGCGCGCCCGCACAACGCGGCACCCCTTGCGAACACCACGTACGACGACCCCACGCAGCTCGTCCTGGTCGCCGGCGGCGGTCCCACGACCGGGAGGCTGGGTCAGGTCGATAGGAGAACCTTCCCTCGCGCGGTCGATCGCAGGTTGCCGCAAAGAGCGTTGACAACATCCCGACGGTGCACTGGGGGCAGCAGTCAAAGCACTTCCCGGGACATCCCAACTACAGCCCGGGAAGGAGTAAACTGGCCCTTCCCAGATGAGCGTGGTTGAGGGGTTCGGCATGGGCGGCGTGTCAGGGGGCTGAGAAGGCGTCAGGGCCTTCACGATCAGCAGCGACCAAGCAGCTTTTCGAGAAAGACCCTGACGGTGACTCACTGTACGTGCGCGCGCGGGACCTCATGGTGTCCGCGGGCTGATGAACTCTTTGGTGTCGAGGGCGTCCATGTCCTCGACGTCCTCGCCCGCAACGACGGGACTCTGGTGCTCGACGTCGAGTCCGACGCCGACCTCGCAGGCTGTGTGGACTGTGGTGTGGTCGCGGTCGGGCACGGCCGCCGGGTCCAGGTCCTCCACGACGCGCCCTGCTTCGGTCGACCGGTGCGGGTGCGGTGGCGCAAGCGGATCTGGCGCTGCCCCGAACCGTCTTGCCCACGTACGACGTGGACCGAGGAGCATCCCTACGCGCCGTCCCGGGCCAAACTCACAACCCGGGCGACGGCGTGGGCGGTCGATGCGTTGCGGCACGACGACACCACGGTCTCCGCGATCGCGCGTCATCTCGGTGTCGCATGGGACACCTGCTGGTCCGCGATCAAGACGACGGCGTCGGCCCGGATCGCAGACCCTGCCCGGCTGAGCAACATCAAGACCATCGGCGTGGACGAACACATCTGGCGGCCTTCGAAGATCGCGTCCACGGACAAGGCGGTCACTGTGATGGTCGACCTCACGCGCGACGAGAACGGTTGCTTACGTGCCCGGCTCCTCGACGCTGTGCAGGGCCGATCGGGGAAGGTCTACGCCGACTGGCTCACCGACCAAGGCGTCGAAGGCGTCGACGTCAAGGTCACCATCGAGCACGCCGCGCTCGACCCGTTCCGCGGCTACGCCAACGCCATCAGGGACGAGCTGCCCGACGCGGTCGCGGTGCTCGATGCGTTCCACGTCGTCAAGCTCGCCGGCAGCGCCCTCGACGACGTCCGACGTCGAGTGCAACAGGCGACCCTGCACCGGCGCGGTCACAAGGACGACCCGCTGTACAAGATCCGCCGCACCCTGCTCACCGGCGAAGAACACCTCACCGACCGGCAACGCCACCGCCTCGAGACGTACCTGCCGGTCGGCGACCCCGGCTGCGAGGTCGAAGTCGCTTGGCGGTGCTACCAGCTCGTCCGTTCGATCTACCACGCCGCGTCCCCAGCCGCGGGACGCCAAGTGGCGGAGAAGGTCCTCGACTCGTTGCACACCTGCCTGATTGCCGAGGTCAAGCGGCTCGGCAAGACCCTGCGTCGCTGGCGCGAGGAGATCTTGCCTACTTCACCACCGGCGGCGTCAGCAACGGTGGCACCGAGGCCATCAATGGCGTCATCGAGAAGACCCGACGCCTCGCCCACGGCTTCCGGAACTTCACCAACTACCGCATCCGGATCCTGCTCGCCGCCGACGGCTCACGCCCCTACCGACGCCGCCCACCAATCAGACCCGAACCATGCTGAACTGGGAAGGGCCGGCATGACCCAGGAGGAGTTCGAGAAGGAGCAGAGAAATAGCAAGAGTTCCGGCACCCCAGACGACGGCACCAGCGCAGCGACAAGTGAGCCGACCCAAGAGGTCTGGACAATCTCGAACGGGAGCGTCTCGCAGGAGTACCTCGAAAAGGCCGGGCCATGCGCCCTGACCACCCGTTGCGACACCGGTGGGTCAGATGCGCCCCTGTCCTTCGCAAAAGCGCTGATCTTCGACCCGGATGCCTGCCAGGACGGCCTGGCGAGATGCCTGGCCGAGATCGCCATGGCGACCCCGCCCGGCAAGATCGGAAAGGCCGCGAAGGCCGTCGATTACCTCCGCGACCTGAATCGTGCGACCTCACCGCATGCGGTCGCAAACAGTGGAGCCCCGCTGATCAAGGCGGGCGCTAAGGGCGGCGAGAGTGCGGGCAAGGCGTTCTCGCAGCGGGTTCGTCAGCAGGCTCTGGAAGAGAACCCGAGCACTTGCGTGTACTGCCGGATGGAGACTGGGCGGCCTCAGGTCGATCACGCCATCCCACGCTCGCAGGGGGGGCAACGCTACGTTGTCCAACGCGCAGACAACCTGCTCATGGTGCAACGCCTCGAAGCGTGATCGAAAGTTCCCGGTCAATCCGCCGCCCGGCTTCGAGGGCTTGTGGCCGCCGAGTTGGTGGGGGCTGCCATGATCGCTGCTGTGCAGTATTCCACCCATGACGAGCCGGTCTGGCGGGAGCGAGCGGACTTCATCATCAATGCGCCACTGCCGGAGGAAGGGCGGTTCGAGCAGCTCTGGACGAGGCAAATCGGTGAGGACGTGTTCGAGGTTTGCTGCATTCCGTTCTTCCTATACGACGTCGCACTTGGCGACTTGGTGGAGACCGCCC
This sequence comes from Nocardioides sp. Z22_16, assembly GCF_058134365.1. Classification (NCBI taxonomy): domain Bacteria; kingdom Bacillati; phylum Actinomycetota; class Actinomycetes; order Propionibacteriales; family Nocardioidaceae; genus Nocardioides; species Nocardioides sp. Z22_16. The sequence continues at coordinate 548,786 of NZ_JBYTTI010000005.1, read as the reverse complement.
CGCAAGGCGATCTTCAGTACGTTTTCAGCCGAGTCCGACAGCGGGCGGGACGCTACGTGTTTCGCGCCTTCTTCGAGCGGACGCAGTACCGCTTCCGCGACTCGACGGTGGAGACGCTGGCAACTCTCGGCGCGCTGACCGAATGGTCATCGCCAAGCCTTCTTGCGGTTGACGCCGAAGGCGCGGCGGTGAGGAGAGTGGCTGACCTGCTGCACGGTCTCGAGACGGAGGAGCGACTGGTCTACGAAACCGGCAAAACCGCGTGACTGCTCGGTGGCCGTGGGCTAGTTCGCGGGACTGGTGGGGGAATAGGAGCGATGTGATGAGGTTGGGGATGATCTTATTCTCGTCGTTTCGAACTGCTGAGTGCTTCGAGGGCAGTCATGGTTGGTCGTCGCCAGCACTGGCTCATTACCGTGAGCGACTCTCGTATCTGGATCGGCGTTCAAGACCGCGCTTGCCGCCCCGACCGTAGCCGCGTATGCCGTCCGCGCACGAGGGTCACGGACAACCCTCGCGGGGCGGGCTTGGCGTCGCGGCGGGCCTACGAGCTGGGGGACTGCGCAGGGCTTCAGGGCAACCCGACCCGCGATCGGAAGTCAGCAGGACGGAAGTCCGTGTCCTGGCTCCAGCACTTGTTCAGCGTGCGCTTGACGGCTTCGTCCGGGCGATCGTCGCAGTCGAAGCAGCGCCGGCGACCTGGCAGCAACTTGGTGCTGACGCCGAGGCAGAGAGCCGGTGTTGCCTGACGCCGCTCCGCGAGCACCCGGCGCAAAAGGGGGGCGCTGTCCTACGCTTGCGCGTCGGACGTGCCGGGCGCTGGCGTCATCAGACGGAGTCCTCACCCGCTGCCTTGCACTCGGTAGCCAGGCGCGTTCCGCCTGGTCCTCGAACGCGTTCCCGGGTGGCAACCCGCAGAGCCAGAAGTCACGAGAACAGGCTGGTCACACTGGATTTCCGACCCCCTATGGAGGCGGGGGGTCGGGACTCCCATCGGGAGAGACATCGCGATGACTCTGTGGTGGTTCGACGGAGCTCCGGTGAACGGCGTGGCCCGGCTCGGCGTCCCGGTCAGTCGCAGTTGTCGCAGAGCCCGGTGGCCGGGAGCTGCATGAAGCACCGGGGGCAGGTGGCCGCCTTGGGCGGATCCACCTGACGAGCCTTGCTCACCACCGCCTTGGACTCCCGCGGGGCGCGGGGCGCCGCGGCGGCGCGCGGCGTGCGGGTCGCGGGGGCGCGCTTCGCCATCTCGCGCCGGGGCGGCAGGGCGGGCTGGCCGCCGTCCGGCGGGATCTCGGCACCGTGCCGGCGGTAGCACTCCAGCCGCTCCTGCGCCGCGTGCTGCTCGGGATCGGTGACGACGTCGCCCCGCACGCTGTTGACCGTGTCGGCGTACCACTCGCTCATCCGGCCGTCCGGCCCCACGCAGAGCGCGCCCAGCAGTGGCTCACCCCGGCGGCGGCAGTCCTTGGCGACGCGGTAGAGCACGTCGCCCATCCACAGGCTCGGCGCCTGGCGCTGCCGGATCCTGGTGCGCTGCTGCACCGCGTGGGCCAGCTCGCCGACCGTGATCACCGCGTGGTACTCCCGGGCGGTGTCGGCCAGCACGTGACGGGCCGCCAGCGCGAACGTCTCCCGGGTGGTCTCGACGTCCAGCGTGCGGGCCTCGATCCAAGCGACATCGTCCACGCGTACGAATGTATCCCGTGGGTACGGAGGACCGACCGGTGGGCGGATCCCAGGGAGCCTGGCAGGCGTGCGGTCCGGCACGGCACAATGGGGCCAGCGCCGCCGCCGGCGTCCGTACCAATGATCCGAGCCGAGGGACTGAGACCGTGACCGTCATCGAGAGGAAGGCCGCGAGCCAGATCGCCCACCTGCGTCCCGAGGACGTCGAGGCGATCGGCCGCGAGCTGGACGAGATCAGGCAGGACGTCCTCGACACCCGGGGCGAGCGTGACGCGGCCTACATCCGCCGGGTGATCGCGCTGCGGGCCGGTCTCGAGGTCGCGGGTCGGCTCGTCCTGACCGTCGGCAGCAGGCGCCGTCCGGCGTGGGTGGTGGGCACCACCTGCCTCTCGCTGGCCAAGATCCTCGACAACATGGAGATCGGTCACAACGTCCTCCACGGGCAGTGGGACTGGATGCGCGACCCCAAGATCCACTCCGAGACGTGGAACTGGCAGCACGCCTCCCCGCCCTCCCAGTGGAAGCGGGCGCACAACGTCCAGCACCACCGGTTCACCAACATCGTGGGCAAGGACAACGACCTCGGCTACGGGATCATGCGGGTCGACGAGGACCAGGAGTGGTCGCGCCGCTTCCTCGTGCAGCCGATGTGGAACGCCGTCAACGCCCTGATGTTCGAGTACGGCATCGCCACCTACGACATCGAGCTCGGCGAGCACCTGCGCGAGAAGAAGGGGGTCACCCCCGAGCTGCGCCGGCGCATCGCGGAGACCCTGGTGCAGACCGGCCGGCAGGTGGTCCGCGACTTCGTGGCCTTCCCGGCCCTCTCCGGCCGGGGGTGGCGCTCCACCCTGAGCGCCAACGTCACCGCGACCGTGGTCCGCAACGTGTGGAGCCACTCGGTCATCATGTGCGGCCACTTCCCCGAGGGCGTCGAGACCTTCGAGCAGCCCGAGCTCGACGACCAGGAGACCCGCGGGGAGTGGTACCTGCGTCAGATGCTGGGGTCGGCCAACATCTCGGGGTCGCCCACGATGCACCTGATGTGCGGCAACCTCTCCCACCAGATCGAGCACCACCTCTTCCCCGACCTGCCGAGCAACCGCTACCAGGAGATCGCGCCGCGGGTCCGGGCGGTCTTCGAGCGCTACGGGCTCTCCTACAACTCCCGCCCGCTGCCCCAGCAGGTGGCCAGCGCGTGGCACAAGGTGGTGCGGCTCTCCCTGCCCAACGGGTGGCTCGAGGAGACCACCTGGTCCAACGCGCCCCGCCGCATCGCCTCGCTGCTGCGGCGCGAGGACAAGTCGCGGCCCGCTGCCGGGCTCCTGCCGATGGGACGCGCCGCGCTGATGTGAGGCGGGCCAGTGTGACCTCTGGCACACTCTGCGGGCATGCTCCCCGCCAGCAAGCGCATCCGTAGCCTCCAGGGCCGCAAGGTCTTCCTCACCGGCGCCGCCAGCGGCATCGGCCGCGCCACCGCCGAGGCCGCCGCGGCCCAGGGCGCGGTGCTCCACCTCACCGACCTCGACGCCGACCGGCTTGAGCAGGTCGTGGCGGGCATCCGGGCACGCGGCGGAGTGGTGGCCCACGCCGCGCCGGCGGACGTCTCGGACCACGACGCCGTACGGCGGCTCGCCCGGGAGGTCACGGCGACCTCGGGAGCCATGGACGTGGTGATGAACATCGCCGGGATCTCCACCTGGGGCACCGTGCAGAGCCTCGAGCACCAGCACTGGCAGCGTCTGGTCGACGTCAACCTGATGGGGCCCATCCACGTCATCGAGGAGCTGGTGCCGCCGATGATCGACGCCGGCCGGGGCGGGCACCTGGTCAACGTCTCGTCGGCCGCGGGGATCATCGGGATGCCGTGGCACGCCGCGTACAGCGCCAGCAAGTTCGGCCTGCGCGGCCTCTCGGAGGTCCTCCGCTTCGACCTGCGGCGTCACGGCATCGGCGTCAGCCTGGTCTGCCCCGGGGGCGTCGCGACGCCGCTGACCGAGACGGTGACGATCGCCGGGATCGACAAGGCGAGTCCGCGGTTCCAGCGGCTGCACGCCCGCTTCCGGGCCCGCGCGGTCACCGCGGAGCAGGCGGCCGGCTCGATCCTCGACGGGGTGCGCCGCAACCGCTACTGGGTCTACACCTCCCCGGACATCCGCCTGATCCACCTCGTGCAACGCCTCTGCCCGCCCGCCTACGCCCTGGCCATGCGGTCGATGAGCTGGGGAGCCAACCGCGCCCTTCCCGAGGTGGGCCAGGCCCGCCGCCCGGAGGAGACGACCGATGCCGCGTGAGACCGAGCCGGCAGTGGCCCGGATCACCCCCGGCGGGTGGCGCGAGGTCGGGCCGCTGGTCGCCGGGTTCTCCCGTGTCGCCGGGCGGGTCACCGGCACCGAGCCGCCCGCCGTCTTCCGCACCCTCGGCCGGAACCGGCGCCTCTTCTGGGGCTGGCTCCTCTTCGCGGGCACCCTGATGCCCGGTGGACGCCTCCGACGCCGCGAGACCGAGCTGGTGATCCTGCGGGTCGCGACCCTGACCGGCAGCGACTACGAGCTGACCCAGCACACCAGGCTGGCCGCGCGCGCCGGGCTCTCCGCGGCCGAGATCGAGCGGGTGGCCGACGGGCCGGACGCCGTGGGCTGGTCCCCCCGGGAACGGCTGCTCCTCGAGGTCACCGACCAGCTGCACCGCGACCGGGACCTGGACGACGCCCTGTGGGGTCGGCTGCGCGCCGAGCTCGACGAACGGACCAGCCTGGAGGTGCTGATGCTGGTGGGTCACTACGAGATGCTCGCGACCACCCTGCGCACCCTGCGGGTCCGCCCGGACCGGGGCCGGTGACCCACCCAGCTGAGACCTCGAGGCCAGCGTGAGACGCGACGGCTACCGGATCCTGGCGCCCGTCGAGCTCGGCTGAACTGGCGGGTGCCGGCCAGGGTGGCCGGGCGGTACGGTGCCAGCATGACTCGGGCCCGCGCGTGTGTCCTCCTGTCCGCCCTGCTCCTCCCGGCGGCCCTGCTCTCCGCGTGCGGGGGGGAGTCGTCGGGAGATGACACCGACGACCGCCCGACCCTGAGCATCAGCGCCATCCCCGACCAGGACCCCGCCGAGCTGGGAGCACGGGAGCAGCGGCTCGCCGACTACCTCGCCGAGACGCTCGACGTCGAGGTCGAGTACGTCCCGGTCACCGACTACTCCGCGTCCGTCTCCCTCTTCAGCGCCGGCGACCTCGACCTCGTCTTCTACGGCGGTCTCACCGGCGTCCAGGCCCGCCTCCAGACCCCGGGCGCGGCCCTGCTCGCCCAGCGGGACATCGACGCCGAGTTCCGGAGCGTCTTCATCGCCGGCACCGGGTCCGGCGTCGAGCCGGTCGAGGACGTCGCCGGGCTCTCCGCCCTGAAGGGGACCCGGTTCACCTTCGGCAGCGACTCCTCCACCTCCGGCCGCCTGATGCCGGAGTGGTTCCTGCGGGAGGCGGGCGTGGTCAGCGACGAGGACTTCGCCGGGGAGGTCGGCTTCTCGGGCTCGCACGACAAGACGATCGACCTCGTGGAGTCCGGCTCCTACCAGGCCGGCGCGCTCAACGAGCAGGTGTGGGAGGCGCGCAAGGAGGCCGGGACCGTCGACCTCGACAAGGTCGTCGAGGTCTTCCGCACCCCGATCTACCACGACTACCACTGGATCGCGGGCCCGGAGACCGACGAGCGGTTCGGCGAGGGGTTCACCGAGGAGCTCGGCGAGGCGCTGCTGGCGCTGGACGGCTCGACCCCGCAGGAGCAGGAGGTCCTGGCGGGCTACGGCGCCGGCGCCCTGGTCCCGACCGAGGCCGGCAACTACGAGCAGATCGAGGAGATCGCCCGCGAGCTCGGTCTGGTCTCCTGATGTCCGCCACGTCCGCGGCGGCCGGGGTGCCTGTGGCGGCGGTCGCGCTGCGAGGGGTGAGCGTCGCGTACGGGACGCAGACCGCGCTGCGGCAGGTCGACCTCTCGGTCCGGGCGGGGGAGCGCGTCGCCCTGGTCGGACCCAGCGGCGCCGGGAAGTCCACCCTGCTGGCGCTCTGCACCGGCGCCGTGGTCGCCGACGAGGGCGAGGTCGAGGTCCTCGGCCGTGAGCTCGGCCGGCTCGGCGCGCGCGACCTCGCCGCCGTACGCCGCCGCATCGGGGCCATCCACCAGCGGCTCCACCTGGTCGAGCGGCTCCGCGTGGTGCACAACGTCAACGCCGGTCACCTGGGGCGGTGGAGCACCTGGCAGGCGCTCTCGTCGCTGGTCCGGCCACGCGAGGAGGAGACCGCGCGTGCCGCGCTCTCCCGGACCGGGATCGCGGAGAAGCTCCACGCCCGCACCGGGGACCTCTCCGGCGGCGAGCAGCAGCGGGTGGCGCTGGCCCGGGTGCTCGTCCAGGACCCCGACCTGGTGCTGGCCGACGAGCCGGTCTCCAGCCTCGACCCGGCCCGTGCCGAGGAGGTCATGCGGCTGCTCTGCGAGACCGTCGCCACCCCGGCCCGCACGCTGCTGGTGAGCCTGCACGACTTCGAGCTCGCGGTGCGCTGGTGCGACCGGGTCGTGGGGCTGCGTGCCGGTGAGGTCCTCTTCGACCTCCCGGCCACGCAGGTGGACGTGGCGCTGCGCGAGGAGCTCTACGCGCTGGGCCGGACGTGACCGGGCTGACCGACCTCACCAGGCTCGAGGCGAGCGGGGGGACCGGTCGGCGCAGGTGGCCGGGCCGCTCGCCGAGCGGTCGGGGAGCCGACCAGTCGGGTCGGCGGCTCACCGGACGGCTCTGGGCGGCGCTCTGGCTGCTCGGGGTGGTCTGGGCGGTGGCCGGGCTGCTCCCGGACGACGGCGAGGTGATCAACTCCGGTGGGTGGGGCTTCCTGGCGCAGTTCTGGGCCCACGCGCTGCGCCCCGAGCTCGCCCCGGAGTTCCTCCGGGCGACCTGGGACGCGACGCTCACCACCGTGGCCTTCGCGGTCCTCGGCACGCTCGGCTCGGTCGCGCTCGGGATCCTGCTGGCACCGGTGATGAGCCAGACGTGGTGGGCACCGACGTCCGGGCGCTGGCCGGCCCGGCTGGCGCGGCACGCGGGACTGCTGCTGACCCGCGCCGGCGTCGCTCTCCCGCGCGGGGTGCACGAGGCGGTGTGGGCCCTGCTGCTGATCAGCGTGCTGGGCCGCGACCCGCTGGTCGGGGTGCTGGCCATCGTCATCCCCTTCGGGGCGATCACCGGCAAGGTCTACTCCGAGCTCCTCGACGAGGCCGACCACGAGCCCTACGAGGTGATCCGCCGCGCCGGCGCCGGCCGGGTCGCCGCGCTCTGCTACGGCCTGCTGCCCGGGCTGGTGCCGGCGGCGACGTCGTACGCCTTCTACCGGTTCGAGTGCGCGATCAGGTCGGCGGTCATCCTGGGCATGGTGGGCGCCGGGGGCCTGGGCCTCCAGCTCAGCCTGAGCTTCGCCGGCCTGCAGTACGGCGAGATGTGGACCTCGATCTATGCCCTCGTGCTGCTCGGCGCCCTCATCGACCGGTGGGGTCTGCTGCTGCGCCGGGGCACGGGGCGGCGTCGGGCACGGCTCTCCACCGTCCTCGGGGCGTGCCTGGTCGTGGCGTCGGTGTGGCACCTGCAGCCGGACCCGGCGCGGTGGCTCTCCAGCCGCACGGCCGAGAGGCTGGAGCGGCTCGTCGCGGCCATGGTGCCGCCCGAGCTGCCCGACGGCGGGTGGTCGCTGCTGCTGAGCCGCAGCGTCGAGACGCTCCAGATGTCGGTGGTGGCGATCACGCTGGCCAGCCTGCTGGGCCTCGTCGTCGCGCTCGTGGCCGCCCGGGCGCCCGCGGGCGCCCGGGTCCCGACACTGCGACGGGTCGTGGGCTGGGCGGCGAGGCAGCTGCTCCTGGTGACCCGTGCCGTCCCGCCGCCCGTCTGGGCGCTGCTGGTGCTCTTCGTGGTCTATCCCGGTCCGCTGCCCGGGGCCCTGGCACTGGGCATCTACACGTTCGGGATCCTGGGGCGGCTCTTCGCCGAGGTCGTCGAGGAGCTGGACCAGCGGCCCCGGGCGGCACTCACCTCGCTGGGTGCCTCACCGGCCGCCTCGTTCGCCTACGCCTCCGTGCCGGCGGCGCTGGGTCAGCTGGTCGCCTACAGCCTCTACCGCTGGGAGGTGACCGTGCGGGAGACCGTGGTGGTGGGGGTGGTCGGGGCGGGCGGCCTGGGGCGGCTGCTGGAGCAGCAGCGGGCCGGGTTCGACCTGGCGGCGATGAGCACGACCGTCCTGGCGCTCGTCGCGGTCTGCCTGCTGGTGGACCTGCTGAGCATGGTGGTGCGCACCTCCCTGCGCTGAACGCGCCCCCGGTCAGCCGATCTCGCGGCGGTCGTCGGGAAGACGACGGGTCAGGCCCTGGTGGTCCAGCAGCTCCAGCAGGGGGAGGACCACCCGTCGCGTCGTCCCCAGCCGCCGGCGCGCCTCGCTGGTGGTGAAGGGCTGGGGCAGCTCGGCCAGCCACTCGGCGGCCATCACGTCGGCTCCGGGGAGCAGCACGATCCCGGGAGCGACGCGCAGCACCCGTCCGGCCTTCGCGGCCGCGGCCGTCCGTCGGGGGTCGAGGCCCAGCTCGGCGAGCCGGTCGGCCGTCGGGGCCGCGAACGGCTGGTCCAGCAGGTCGGCCTCGAGGGCTCGGACGGCCGTCTCCACCGGGGGTGGCAGCGCGCTGTCGTCACCGGGGGTGAGCACCCGCCCGTCGCGGACCACCAGCGCCCCGGCGGACCGACCGGTCCCGGGGTCCGGCTCGCCCGACGTGGCGGCCAGCACGGCGCTCACCAGGTCGGGGGAGGGCAGAGCGAGGCGCTCGGCCAGGGCGACCAGCGGCACCCCGCGGTCCAGCGGGTGCTGTGCGTCGTGCTCGGCGACCAGACGGGAGACCTCCATGCGGATCTCCTCGACCAGGTCGGAGGCCAGCCACCAGTCACCCGCCCGCAGGGCGGCGGCGCCCGGGTCGGAGGCGGGCACCCCGATCCGGCGCAGGAACAGCCGGTCGACGAGCTGGCGCCTGCCGATCTCGGAGCTCAGGTCCGGCTCTCCGGAGTCGGTCGCGAGCACCTTGGCCCGGGCCGCGGCGGCGCCGCGGCGCCGCAGCTCGGGAGGTGCGGGGTCGAGCACGCGGACGCCCCACACGGCGCGGCTGCCCGGCTCGCGCAGGAGCGCACGGTCGCCGACCCGCAACGGGAGGGACCGCTCGAGGGTCAGCCGCACCAGATCGGCCGCGAGCGGCCGCACCCGGACCTGCACCGAGGCCGCCCCCACGTGCAGCTGCAGGTGGGTCGCCAGGCGCGTCTCGGGGCCGCTGACCCGGACGTCGGCGACCTCGCACGAGTGCCACGCGCCCGGGGTGACCAGGGCGTCGCCACGGTCGAGGAGGGCCAGCTCGTCCCCGGTGAGGTTCAAGGCCACCCGGGCGACCCCGGTCGCCGCGTCGACCGGACGACCGAGCGCCTGGACGCCCCGCACCCGGACCGTCCTGGACCCCACGGCCAGCTCGTCGCCCCGCGCCACCCGGCCCGCGGGCAGGGTCCCGGTGACCACGGTGCCGGCGCCCTTCACGGTGAACCGGCGATCGATCCAGAGCCGCACGTCGGCGGCGGGGTCCGGGACCGGCAGGCTCGAGACCATGGCGCCGAGGGCTGCCCTGAGCTCCGCCATCCCGTCTCCGGTGCGGGCCGAGACCGTGATCACCGGAGCGCCGCGCAGCGAGGTCCGCGAGACCTCCGCCGCGGCGCGGGCCGCCGCCGGCGCCGGGTCGGCGAGGTCCGAGCGGGTCACCGCGACCACCCCGTGCCGGACCCCCAGCGCGTGCAGGGCGGCGAGGTGCTCGGCCGCCTGCGGCATCCACGGGTCGTCGGCGGCGACCACGAGGAGGACCGCCGGGACCGGTCCGATGCCGGCCAGCATGGTGGAGATGAACCGTTCGTGCCCGGGGACGTCGACGAAGGCGACCTCGCCGGTGCCCGGCAGGGAGGTCCATGTGTAGCCCAGCTCGATCGAGAGCCCGCGCCGGCGCTCCTCCTCGAGCCGGTCGGAGCGCATGCCGGTCAGGGCGTCGACCAGCGTGGACTTGCCGTGGTCGACGTGCCCGGCGGTCGCGATGACGTGCACGCCCTCACTCCTCCCGGCCCGCGTCGGGCAGGCAGGCCCGCCGTACCGCCTCGACCAGGGCGTCGTCGTCCTCGGGGGCGACGGCGACCAGGTCGAGGAGGAGCGCCCCCCGCTCGACGCGGCCGACGACCGGCAGCTCCGGATCGGCCCGCAACCGCTCGCCCAGGGCCGCGGGCAGGGCGAGGCCCGCGCTGGCCAGGGGGACCTCAGGGGCACCGCCGCCACCCACGGCCGCCACCGTGTCGACGACCCGGACCTCGACCGCGTCGCCGAGGAGCCCGCGGATCCGCTCGGCTCGGGCCCGCAGCGTCTCCGGCGTGGCCGCGAGCGCCCGGGCCACCGGGGTCGCCGGGCCGACGAGGGTGGCTTCGAGTGCTGCCAGGGTGAGCTTGTCGACGCGCAGCGCCCGCGCGAACGGGTGACGCCGCAGCGTCTCGACGAGCTCGGCCCGGCCCAGCAGCAGGCCGCACTGGGGCCCGCCGAGGAGCTTGTCGCCGGAGGCCGTGACCAGGGCGGCGCCCGCGGCCAGCGCTGCCGAGGCGCTCGGCTCCGCGGGGAGACGGGGGTGGGGGACCAGCAGCCCGGAGCCGATGTCGGCGACGACGTCGACCGGGCCGTGCGGTCCGGTGAGCCCGGCGAGCTCGCGCACGCCGACGGCGGAGGTGAAGCCGGAGACCACGAAGTTGGAGGGGTGCACCTTGAGCACGAAGGCGGTCCGCCCGCCCACGGCCGCGCGGTAGTCGTCGAGCCGTACCCGGTTGGTCGTCCCGACCTCCCGCAGCCTGGCTCCGACCGACTCGAGCAGCTCGGGGATCCGGAAGCCGTCGCCGATCTCGACCAGCTCGCCGCGGGCGATCACCACCTCGGTGCGGGCTCCGTGCCCGGCCTCGGTCAGGGCAGAGGCCACCAGGGCCAGCGCGGCCGCGCCGTTGTTGACCACGTGCACGGCCCCGGCCTCGGGGACGGCTGCCGCCAGGGCGGCCATGGCCGCACGACCCCGCCGTCCCCGGCGTCCGGTGGCGAGGTCGAGCTCGACGTCGGTGGCGCCGGCCGCCACCTCGAGCGCCTCGACGGCAGCGGACGAGAGCGGGGCGCGGCCGAGGTTGGTGTGGACCACCACCCCGGTCGCGTTGAGCACCCGGCGCAGCGAGGTCACCCGGGCGGGGAGGGTGGCGAGCGCCTCCGCCAGCACCTGGTCCGGGGCGATCTCGCCGGTCCGGCACCGCTGCTGGGCCGCGACCACGGCCTCCCTCACCAGCTGGTCGCCGAGCCGGGCGGCCGCGGTGCGCAGCGCCGGGTCGGCCAGCAGGGTGTCGGTGCGCGGAACCGAGCGACGGGGGTCCAGCACCTTGGTCCTCCCGAGCTCGGCCGCAGGTCGTCACGTGACGTGGCGGAGGCGGACGGGAATCGAACCCGCCGGACCCAGGTACTGGGCCCCTACGGTTTTGAGGACCGTGCCCGTCACCAGACGAGAAACGCCTCCCTGCAACGTCGCCCCCCACTCTAGGGGGCTGCGGTCTGGACCGGGCGCCGTTAGGCTCGTGCCCATGACCAGCGCCCCGGCGGTCCGGCTCACTCAGTTCGCGTCCGGGGGCGGCTGTGCCTGCAAGGTGCCGCCCGGTGAGCTGGAGCGGGTGCTGGCCGGTCTGCCCGGCGGGAGGGCCCCTGTCGACGGCGGCACGGGGACGACGGGCGACCTCCTCGTGGGCCTGGAGAACGGCGACGACGGGGCCGCGGTGAGACTCGCCGGCGGCCAGGCGCTGATCGCCACCGCCGACTTCTTCACCCCCGTGGTCGACGACCCCTACGACTGGGGCCGGATCGCCGCCGCCAACGCCCTCTCCGACGTCTACGCGATGGGCGGCGAGCCGGTCCTCGCCGTCAACCTGCTCGCCTGGCCCCGGGACAGGGTGCCCTTCGAGCTCGCCCGCGAGGTGCTGCGCGGGGGTGCCGACATCTGCCTCGAGGCGGGCTGTCACCTGGCCGGCGGGCACAGCATCGACGACCCGGAGCCGAAGTACGGCCTCGCGGTCAGCGGCCTCGGGCAGGCGGACCGGCTGCTGCGCAACGACGCCGCGGTGGCGGGGACGCCGATCACCCTGACCAAGCCGCTCGGGCTGGGCGTGCTCAACAACCGGCACAAGGCGACCGGCGAGCGGTTCGAGGAGGCGATCGCCACCATGACCGCCCTCAACCGCGACGCCTCGCGGGCCGCGCTGGCCGCCGGGATCACCGCCGCCACCGACGTGACCGGCTTCGGCCTGCTCGGCCACCTCTACAAGATGGCGCGGGCCAGCGGGGTGACCGCGGTGGTGGAGAGCGCTGCCGTGCCCTACCTCGACGGGGTGCGGGAGTCCTACGCCGCGGGCTACGTGCCCGGGGGCAGCCGACGCAACCTCGACTGGGTGCGGCCCCACCTGGACTCGGGGGTGGGCGAGGACGAGATGGTGCTGCTCGCCGACGCCCAGACCTCGGGCGGTCTGCTGGTCGCGGGGGAGCTCCCCGGCCACCCGGTGGTCGGGGAGCTCGTGCCCGCCGGAAAGTCGCCGGTGGTCATTCGTGCGTGATCGGCGCATAGTGGGTACAGCGCGTCCAGTGAGGAGGGCCACATCGTGAAGACGTTCCTTGACTGGCCGCTGGTGCGCCAGCTGCGCGGCAACGACGTGCTCGGCCGGGGCACGGCCGTGCGCTCCCAGCACACCGAGGAGATCACCTCCCGCACCACGACGGCCGACAGCGTGGCCCGCAGCGTCTGCCCGTACTGCGCCGTGGGGTGCGGCCAGAAGGTCTTCGTCAAGGACGGCGAGGTCACCCAGATCGAGGGTGACCCCGACAGCCCGATCTCGCGGGGGCGGCTGTGCCCCAAGGGGTCGGCCAGCAAGAACCTCGTCACCAGTCCGCTGCGGCAGACCAAGGTCCGCTACCGGCGCCCCTACGGCACCGAGTGGGAGGACCTCGAGCTCGAGACCGCGATGGAGATGATCGCCGACCGGGTCGTCAAGACCCGGCGCGACTTCTGGCAGGAGCAGGACGAGCAGGACCGTCGGGTCCGTCGCACCATGGGCATCGCGAGCCTCGGCGGCGCCACGCTCGACAACGAGGAGAACTACCTCATCAAGAAGCTGTTCACCGCGATGGGTGCCATCCAGATCGAGAACCAGGCGCGTATTTGACACTCCGCCACCGTCCCCGGTCTGGGGACCAGCTTCGGGCGCGGCGGCGCCACCGGGTTCCTCCAGGACCTTGCGAACTCCGACTGCATCATCATCCAGGGTTCCAACATGGCCGAGGCGCACCCGGTGGGCTTCCAGTGGGTCGTGGAGGCCAAGGCACGCGGTGCCAAGGTGATCCACGTCGACCCGCGCTTCACGCGGACCAGCGCGCTGGCGGACACGTTCGTGCCGCTGCGGGTCGGCTCCGACATCGCGTTCCTCGGTGGCATCGTCAACTACGTCCTGAGCAACGAGCTGGACTTCCGTGACTACGTGGTGAGCTACACCAACGCGGCCACCATCGTCAGCGAGCAGTTCCGCGACACCGAGGACCTGGACGGGCTCTTCTCCGGCTTCGACCCGGAGACGCGCACCTACGACACCCAGTCGTGGCAGTACGCCACCCAGGAGGGCGACGTCGCCGGCGACGACGAGGCGATGCAGCGCGAGACCGCCAGTGCGATGCAGCACGAGACGCACGGCATGCAGGTGCGGGGGGAGCCGCCCCGCGACGAGACCCTGCAGGACCCGAACTGCGTCTACCAGATCCTCAAGCGGCACTACGCTCGCTACACCCCCGAGATGGTCTCGCGCACCTGCGGCGTCAGCGAGGAGGCGTTCCTCGAGGTCTGTCGCGCCTGGACGGAGAACTCGGGGCGGGACCGGACGACCGCGCTGGTCTACAGCGTGGGCTGGACGCAGCACTCGGTCGGCGTGCAGTACATCCGCACCGGGGCGATCCTCCAGCTGCTGCTGGGCAACATGGGGCGTCCCGGAGGCGGGATCATGGCGCTGCGCGGCCACGCCAGCATCCAGGGATCGACCGACATCCCGACCCTGTTCAACCTGCTGCCCGGATACCTGCCGATGCCCAACGCCGAGGAGCACACGTCGCTCGACAAGTGGCTCGACTCGGTCCGGCAGCCGGGAGCCAAGGGGTTCTGGGGGAAGGCCGACGCCTACGGCATCAACCTGCTGAAGGCCTACTGGGGCGAGGCGGCGACTCCGGAGAACGACTTCTGCTTCGACTACCTGCCCAGGATCTCCGGCGACCACGGCACCTATCGCACCGTGCTGGACATGATCGACGGCAAGGTCAAGGGCTACTTCCTGCTCGGGCAGAACCCGGCGGTGGGCTCCGCCCACGGCAAGGCCCAACGCCTGGGGATGGCCAACCTCGACTGGCTGGTGGTGCGCGACCTCTTCGAGATCGAGAGCGCCACCTTCTGGAAGGACTCACCCGAGGTGGCCACCGGCGAGATCGTGACGGAGGAGTGCGCGACCGAGGTCTTCCTCGTCCCCGCCGCCTCCCACGTGGAGAAGGAGGGCACCTTCACCCAGACCCAGCGGATGCTCCAGTGGCGCGAGAAGGCGGTCGATCCGCCGGGCGACTGCCGCTCCGAGCTGTGGTTCTTCTACCACCTCGGCCGGATGGTCCGTGAGCGCCTGGCCGGCTCCACCGACGAGCGCGACCGGCCGGTCCTGGACCTGGCCTGGGACTACCCGACCCACGGCGAGCCCGGATCGGTCTGGGGCGAGCCCAGCGCCGAGGCGGTGCTCAAGGAGGTCAACGGCTACGAGGTGGCCACCGGCCGCCCGCTCTCGACGTTCCTGGAGATGAAGGCGGACGGCTCCACCCTCGGTGGGTGCTGGATCTACACCGGCGTCTACAAGGACGGGGTCAACCAGGCGGCCCGGCGCAAGCCGGGCAGCGAGCAGTCCTGGGTCGCCCCGGAGTGGGGCTGGGCGTGGCCGGCGAACCGCCGCACCCTCTACAACCGTGCCTCCGCCGACCCCGAGGGGAGGCCCTGGAGCGAGCGCAAGGCCTACGTGTGGTGGGACGAGGACGCCGGGGAGTGGACCGGCCACGACGTGCCCGACTTCGAGAAGGGCAAGCCGCCCTCCTACCGTCCCGGCCCCGACGACGAAGGGGTGGCCGGGATCTCCGGGGTCGACCCGTTCATCATGCAGGGCGACGGGAAGGGCGCGCTCTACGTGCCGACCGGGCTGCTCGACGGCCCCATGCCCACCCACTACGAGCCGGTGGAGTCGCCCTTCGCCAACCCGGTCTACGGCCAGCAGGCCAACCCGACGCGCAAGGAGTACGTCCGGTCCAACAACCGGATGAACCCGAGCCCGCCGGAGGAGCACTCGCAGGTCTTCCCGTTCGTCTTCACCACCAGCCGGCTCACCGAGCACCACACGGCCGGCGGGATGAGCCGCTACGTCGCCCGGCTGGCCGAGCTGCAGCCGGAGATGTTCGTGGAGGTCTCGCCCGAGCTGGCCGCCGAGCGCGGCCTCGAGAACGGCGGATGGGCGACGATCGTCACCGCGCGCGCCGCGATCGAGGCCCGGGTCATGGTGACCGACCGACTCAGCCCCCTGCGGGTGGAGAACCGGATCGTCCACCAGGTCTGGCTGCCGTACCACTGGGGCCAGGGCGGCATTGTCACCGGTGACTCGGCCAACGACCTCTTCGGGATCTCGCTCGACCCCAACGTCCTGATCCAGGAGTCCAAGGTCGGCACCTGCGACGTGCAGGCGGGCCGGCGGCCCACCGGACGCGACCTGACTGCCTTCGTGGCCGACTACCAGCGAAGGGCCGGCGTCGACCACGACCTGATGCGCCCCATCGTCACCACGGGGCCAGGGGCGTTCGAGGACGACTCCGGAGACGAGACACCCAGGCCCGACGGAGGCGACGACGTGAGTGGAGAAGACCAGTGATCGGCGGCACGAACAGTCTGTCCGGGCCGGTGAACCCCACGGCGAACGCCGGGTACGCCGGGGACCACCCGCACCGGAAGGGGTTCTTCACCGACACCAGCATCTGCATCGGGTGCAAGGCCTGCGAGGTCGCCTGCAAGGAGTGGAACGACGTCCCGGCCGACCACTTCGACATGACGGCGAGCTCCTACGACAACAGCCACTCGCTCAACGCCAACCAGTGGCGCCACGTGGCGTTCATCGAGCAGCCGAAGCGACTGGGCTCGCAGGACCCGGGGCTGCGCCCGGTCGAGGTGGCGGACCTGGGGATGCCGACGGTCCGTCCCACCGACACCGCCGGCGCCGTGGCGGACCAGCAGGAGACCGAGGACGGCGAGAAGCCCGACTTCCGGTGGCTGATGTCCTCCGACGTCTGCAAGCACTGCACCCATGCCGCGTGCCTCGACGTCTGCCCGACCGGGTCGCTCTTCCGCAGCGAGTTCGGCACCGTGGTCGTGCAGGACGACATCTGCAACGGCTGCGGCTACTGCGTGCCCGCGTGCCCGTACGGCGTGATCGACCGCCGCAAGGGCCCGGAGGGCGCCAAGAACGTCGGGATCGCCCAGAAGTGCACCCTGTGCTACGACCGTCTGGGGGCCGGACAGACTCCCGCCTGCGCCCAGGCGTGCCCCACCCAGTCGATCCAGTTCGGCGACGTCGAGGAGCTGCGTGAGCGGGCGAGCGCCCGGGTCGCCCAGCTCCACGAGGCCGGCATCATGGACGCCAGTCTCTACGGCAACGACCCGCACGACGGGGTCGGCGGGACGGGCTCCATCTTCCTGCTGCTCGACGAGCCGGAGGTCTACGGTCTGCCACCCGACCCGGTGGTGACGACCGCCGACCTGCCCCACATGTTCCGCCGTGCCTCCGCCGCCGCCGCGACGCTCCTGGTCGGGGCCGCGATCGCCTTCGTGGGGAGACGGCCGTGAACGGCGGACCGCGCGGACAGGGGGAGCGCGAGGGAGGCGCCGCGCCGGGCCGGCACTCGATGACCGGGCCCGAGGGCGCCCACCCCGACAACGAACGACAGACCACCGCGGTGATCGGGTCGGCCGGTGGGCGCCGGCCGCGGCGCCCCGGCGGCCGACGCAAGCACGGCCCGGGCGTCGAGCAGGTCGTCCCGGACGCCGACTTCACCTCCTACTACGGGCGGCCGATCGTCAAGGCCGCGCCGTGGGAGGCCGACATCCCGGCCTACCTCTTCACCGGCGGCCTGGCCGCCGGGTCCGCGCTCGTGGCGGCCGGCGCCGACCTGACCGGCCGTCCCCACCTGCGCAGGACGGCCCGGCTCGGGGCCCTGGGCGCGCTGGTCTTCTCCGGGGCCGCCCTCGTCCACGACCTGGGCAAGCCGTCGCGCTTCGTCAACATGCTCAGGGTGGCCAAGCTGACCTCGCCGATGTCGGTGGGCACCTGGATCCTCACCGGCTACGCCCCGGGCGCCGGGATCGCCGGGATCGCCGAGCTCCTCGACCTGCTGCCGGCGAGCCGTCGCCGCGGGGTGCTGGGGACCGCGTCGCGGCTGGCCTCCTTCGCCGACCGGCCCGCCGGCCTCTGGGCCGCCCTCTTCGGGCCGCCGTTGGCCGCCTACACCGCCGTGCTGCTCTCCGACACCGCCACCCCGTCGTGGCACGCCTCCTACCAGGAGCTCCCGTTCGTCTTCGTCGGCTCGGCCGCCGCCGCCTCGGCCGGGCTGGGGCTGATCGGTGCGCCCCCTCACGAGACCGGGCCGGTCCGACGACTGGCGGTGGGCGGTGCGGTGCTCGAGCTGGTGGCCGAGCACCGGATGGAGCAGTCCATGGGCATCACCGCCGAGCCGCTGCACCAGGGGAGGGCCGGTCGCCTGATGAGGGCCGCGAAGGTGCTCACCGCGGCGGGCGGAGTGGGTGCGGCCCTGAGCGGGCGCAGCCGGGCGCTCGGTGTGGTCTCCGGGGCGGCGCTGATGGCCGGGTCGGCATGCACCCGGTTCGGCGTCTTCGAGGCGGGCATCGCCTCCGCACACGACCCGAAGTACACCGTCGTCCCGCAACGGGAGCGGCTGCAGCATGAGGGACCTGTCCGTTTCGAGGAGTGAGGTGTCGCGATGACCAGCACGGAGCCAGACAGCACCAGCACCACTCCGTCCACCAACCGGTGGCTGCTCGTCGCCGCAGGACTGCTCCTGCAGTTCTCCATCGGCGCCGTCTACGCCTGGAGCGTCTTCGCCAAGGCGCTCCAGGAGGCCGACCCCTTCGAGCTGACCGCCGTGCAGGCGGCGATCCCCTTCGAGGTCACCATCGGGATGATCTTCGTCGGCACCTACATCGGCGGGCGGATCCAGGACCGTCGCGGACCGCGCATCGTGGCGATGGCGGGCGGGGTGATCTACGGCCTCGGGGTGCTGCTGGCCGGCTTCGCGCGGGACGCCGACACCTTCTGGCTGGTCGTCCTGGGCTACGGGGTGATCGGCGGCTTCGGTCTCGGGGTCGCCTACATCGTGCCGATCGCGATGCTGCAGAAGTGGTTCCCGGACAAGCGCGGACTGATCACCGGGCTGGCCGTGGGTGGCTTCGGCTTCGGTGCGGTGCTCACCTCGCCGGTGGCCAACTGGCTCATCGACCGCGACCCGGACGTGCCCACCAAGGCGTTCATCCCGCTGGGGATCGCCTACCTGGTGATGTCGGTGCTGGGGGCCTCGCTCTTCAAGAACCCGCCCGAGGGCTACACCGTCGGCGGGCAGTCGGCGACCACGTCGGGTGCCGCCGCGCGACAGGTGCACGACTACACGCAGGGCGAGGCGCTGCGCACCCCGCAGTGGTACCTGCTGACCGCCATCCTCACGCTCAACGTCGCGGCCGGGATCTCCCTGATCTCGCAGGCGGCCTCGAGCGCCTCGGACATCGCGGGCTACTCCGCCTCGGCAGCGGCCACCGTGGTCGGGGTGCTGGCGATCTTCAACGGAGCGGGCCGCATCGTGTGGGCCGCGGCGTCGGACAAGGTCGGGCGGATGAAGTCGTTCGCGGCGATGTTGGGACTCTCGGGCCTGTGCCTCATCGCCATCCCGCACGCGGAGAACGCCGCCCTCTTCTTCGTGCTGGCCGCGGTGATCTACCTCTGCTACGGCGGTGCCTTCGGGACGATGCCGGCCACGGCGGGCGACTTCTTCGGCGTCCGGAACGCCGGCGCGATCTACGGCCTGATGCTGATCGGCTGGAGCATCGGCGGCGTGTGCGGGCCGCTGCTGGCCTCCGCCCTGATCGGTGACGACCTGGCCTACACCACGGCCTACACCACGATCGGGGTCGTGGCGCTGGCCGCGGTGGCGCTCACCCTGGTCACCAAGGTGCCCGAGGGACGCCCCACCGCGGCCGGCGGCTCCGAGCCGGTCAGGCGCTGACCGGCCGCTCCTGCCGGGAGCTGTCGTCGGCGTCGTCCTGCCCGCCGGTGGTGGACGGGGAGGGCGGGGCCAGGTCGACCTCCTCGTCGCGCCACGCCCTGCCCTCGCGGCTGGCGGTGTAGGCCTCGAGGTCGAGGATCCCCTCGCGCTTGGCGACCAGCGTCGGCACCAGCGCCTGGCCGGCCACGTTGGTCGCGGTGCGACCCATGTCGAGGATGGGGTCGATCGCCAGCAGCAGACCCACGCCCTCGAGGGGGAGACCGAGGGTGGAGAGCGTCAGGGTCAGCATCACGGTGGCCCCGGTGACCCCGGCGGTGGCCGCGGAGCCGATCACCGAGACGAAGGCGATCAGCAGGTAGTCGGTCAGCGCCAGGTCGACGCCGAAGAACTGGGCCACGAAGATGGCGGCGATCGCGGGGTAGATCGAGGCGCACCCGTCCATCTTGGTGGTCGCCCCGAGCGGCACCGCGAAGGCGCTGTAGGCACGCGGGACGCCCAGGTTGCGCTCCGTCACCGCCTGGGTGACCGGCATGGTGCCCACCGAGGAGCGGGAGACGAAGCCCAGCGAGATCGCCGGCCAGGCGCCGGAGAAGAACTGGCGCACCGAGAGTCCGTTGACGCGCAGCAGCACCGGGTAGACGACGAAGAGCACCAGGGCGAGACCCAGGTAGATCGCCAGCGTGAACGTGCCCAGGGAGCCCAGCGCGTCCCAGCCGTAGGTGGCGACCGCCTTGCCGAGCAGGCCGACGGTCGCGACCGGAGCGAGCAGGATGACCCACCACAGCACCTTCTGCACCACCGCGAGCGCGGAGCGGACGAAGCCGAGGAACGGGTCGGCCGCGGGCCCGACCTTGAGCGTCGCGATGCCCACGGCGATCGCGGTCACCAGGATCTGCAGCACGTTGAAGGAGAGGCTCACGCTGCCGTCGTCGCCCGCGCTGGCCTGGAGGCCGAGGAAGTTGGCGGGCACCAGGCCGTTGAGGAAGTCCAGCCAGGAGCCGGTGGTGGAGGGCTCCGCGGCGGCGGCGGCGGAGACCGAGGTGTTGCGCCCCGGCTCCAGGAGCAGCCCCAGGGCGATGCCGATGCCCACCGCGGCCAGGGCGGTGCCGGCGAACCAGGCCAGCGTCTTCCAGGCCAGCCGGGCCGCGCCGGTGACGTCGCGCAGGTTGGCGATCGAGGCCACGATGGCCAGGAAGACCAGGGCCGGGACGATGGCGCGCAGCAGGGTGACGAAGATGCCGCCCACCTGGGTCAGCGTCTCGGTCAGCCAGTTGGGGTCCGCGACGCCCGCGGCGTCGACGGAGTCCGGGCCCATCGACCGGGCGACGAGGCCCAGCACGACGCCGAGGACGAGGCCGATCAGGACCTGGGTGCCGAAGGACGGCAGCCACCGTCGTCGCGGCTTCTCCTGACTCTCCGGGGTCGTGGTGGGGACACGGGGGGTTGAGCTCATCGAGATGACCTTTCTGGGACGGCGCGGTGCGGGCGGGCACGTCGACCGGGGAGCGGGCGGGCGGCTGGAGGCGCCACGGGCTGAGCCGGGGGGCGCGTCACGAGGTCAGCGACAGCGGGTGCTCTGGGTGCGGACGAGGTCGATGAAGAGGCGCCGCGTCAGCAGCTCTCCCTCGGCGTTGGTCCGGGTGCACATGGAAGCCTCAACCGGCCCGCGGCCGGCTCCATTCCCCGCCGGCGTACATGGGCCTGCGGCACCGGGGTACTCACGCTGGCAACGACGGGAGGACGAATGCGACCACGGATGCCGGGCGGACCGGCGGAGCTGACCCTGGTGAGGCACGGGCACAGTGTCGGGAACCTCGCCGACCAGCGGGCCCGCGAGTCAGGGGCCGAGCTGCTCGACCTCGAGATCCGCGACGCCGACGTCGCGCTCTCCGACGACGGGGAGCAGCAGGCGGGGGCCCTGGCCAGGTGGCTGCGCGCGCAGGGGGACGAGGGGCTGCCCACGGTGGCGATCAGCTCGCCCTACCGGCGGGCCGCCGAGACGGCGCGCCTGAGCCTGGAGGGGACGGGGATCGAGGTGGTCCTGGACGAGCGGCTGCGGGAGCGGGACCTCGGTCTCTTCGACGGGATGACCGGCAAGGGCATCCGCGCGCGGCACCCCGAGGAGACCGAGCGCCGCGACAAGCTGGGCAAGTTCTACTACCAGCCCCCCAGCGGCGAGAGCTGGGCGGACGTGGCGCTGCGGGTGCGCAGCCTCCTCCACGACCTTCGCGACGGGTACGACGGCGCGAACCTGTGGCTCTTCACCCACCAGGCGGTGATCATGACCTTCCGCTACGTGCTGGAGGGGATCTCCGAGGAGGACCTGCTCGAGATCGACCGCCGGGTGCAGATCCCGAACGCCTCGATGACCCGCTACCGACGGGAGGGCGACCTGCTCGAGCTCCTCACGTTCGCCGACACCGGAGCCGTGGACGCCGCCCCGGAGGCCGGCGTGACCCGCGAGCCCTCCCAGGCAGGGCGCGGCGATGGCACCGGGTGAGCCGCGGCCGGTGACCCCCGCGGTGCTGCGGGACCATCCGCTCCCCGCCCCCGGCGACGACAAGCAGGCACGCGGCCAGGTGCTCGTGGTGGGCGGGAGCGCGGCCACCCCGGGGGCGGCGCTGCTCGCGGGCGAGGGCGCGCTGCGCGCCGGCGCGGGGAAGCTGCAGATCGGCACCGTCGCGAGCACCGCGGTCGCGGTCGCGGTCGCGGCGCCTGAGGGAGGAGTGTGGGGGCTCCCGGAGCTCGACGGCGAGATCGCGCCCGTCGCCGCCTCCCGGATCGCCGAGCTGGCCGACGGGTGCGACGCCGTCCTGCTGGGCACCGGCGCCGGCGACGTGGAGGCGGCCATCTCCCTGCTCGAGCGGCTGGCGCCGCGGCTGCGGGGGCCGGTGGTGCTCGATGCGCTGGGCTCCTCCTTCCTGACCCGGCACCAGGACGGTCTCCACCACCTCGACGGGCGGGCGGTGCTCACGGTGAACCCGACGGAGCTGGCCCTCACCTCCGGCCGGGACGAGGAGGAGGTCGCCGCCGACCCGGTGCCGGCGGCGTGCCAGGTGGCCCGGGACTCCCGTGTCGTGGTCCTGTGCGGCGGCACCGACAAGCACGTGGTCACCCCGGAGCTGGACGTCTGGGTCGTCCCCGGCGGGGGGCCCGGGCTCGGCGTCTCCGGCTCGGGCGACGTCCAGGCCGGGATCGTCTGCGGCCTCCTCGCCCGCGGCGCGGCCCCGTGGCTGGCTGCGGTGTGGGGGGCGCACCTGCACGCCAGGGCCGGAGAACGCCTCGCCGAGGCCGTCGGCGCCGTAGGCTTCCTCGCGCGAGAGCTGCCGGGGGAGGTGCCGGGGCTCCTCGAGGAGCTGGACTGAGCGGCCTGGGAGGGGAACGGGATGGGCGAGCCGGACACCGGGCCGGACACGGAGCCGGACACCGGGCCGGACTGGCCCCTGGTGTGGAGCCGGGTGGCGACCACGCTGGGCGGTCACCTGGCCGCGGGCCGCGGGCACCTGGTCACCCGGGACACCGTCCGGTTGGCCACCGTCCTCGCCCTGCAGGGGGCCGGGGTCGTGCCCTCCCGGATGGCGCTCGACCTCCCCGCCCGCGGCACCACGGCCCCGAGCGCACCGATCGCCGACCTCCTGGTCGACGGCCCGGGAGGCACGGTCGTCGACCTGAGGCTGCCGTGGGACGCGGAGGGCCAGGACACCCACGCGATGGGGGTGCTGGTGCGCGACCTGCTCCGGATCGGGGCGGTCCCGGCGCGCCGGCGGTGGGTGGTCCAGGTCATGGCCGGTGAGCGCATGGGCCACCTGGAGAGCGCGGCCACCCGTCGTGGCCTGACCTGGCCGAGCCGCCCGGGCGTGCGGGTGCTGCTGGACCGGGCCACGCTGGACGACCTGCCGCCGGGGGCGGGACGGGCGCTGACCGGCGGGCGCTGGCACCTGCCCCTGGTGGTCGCCTGCGCGGGCGTCTGGCCCGTCGCCGCCGAGCTGGCCCTCTACGCCCTCGACGTCTCGACGCCCCTGGCCACCGCGGGCGCGTCCTCGACCGACCGTCCCCGGGTCGTGCCCACCACCGCGCCGGAGCGGCGGCAGGGCCACGTCGCCCGCACGTCCGGGCAGCCACTGCTGCGCACGCCGGTGGTGGCTCCGCCGTCACCGCAGGGCACCGCCAGGGCCGAGGTGCTGGAGGCGGTGCGGTCGCTGGTGGAGCGCACCGGCCATGACCTCGTCCACGTCGACGACGTCCTCGCCGAGGTCCGCCGCCGGGGCAGCCGGTTCGCCGACGCCACCGTCGTCACCATGCTGACCCGGCACATGTGCGTCGAGGTCCAGGGTCGCGGTATCGCCTCCTACGACGACCTGGAGCAGGCGGGGGAGCGCAGGTACCGGCTGCGGCCGGGCCGCTGAGCGAGCCGGGCCGGACGCGCCGCCACGGCAGCGGCTCAGACGTAGCGGCGGTCGTCGGGCTCCTCGGGGTCGTCGGTCCCGTCGTCCACCCGCCCCTCGCGCAGCCGCTCCAGGGCGGCCATCAGGTGGTAGAGGACCACCGCGGCCACCGTGCCCAGGGCGATGCCGGTGAAGGTCATCTCGCCCGCGTGGAGGGTGAGGTCCCCGATGCCGATGATCAGCGCGGCTGCGGCCGGGTACTGGTTGACGGCCCGACCGAAGTCGACCTGGTTGTCGATCCAGATCTTGACGCCGATCAGGCCGATCAGGCCGTAGAGCGCCACGGTGACGCCGCCGAGCACCCCGTCGGGGATGGTCTTGAGCAGCTGCCCGAACTTCGGCGAGAGGCTGAGCAGCACCGCGGCGATGCCGGCCACCCAGTAGGCCGCGGTCGAGAAGATCCGGGTGGCGGTCATCACCCCGATGTTCTCGCCGTACGTCGTCGTCGCGGAGCCGCCGCCGGCGCCGGCCAGGGCGGTCGCGAGGCCGTCGGCCAGCAGTGCGTTGCCGGTCCGGTCGTTGATGCTGTCGTCGCCGACCAGGTGGGCGACGCTCTTGACGTGGCCGACGTTCTCGGCGATCAGCACCAGCACCACGGGCAGGAACATCGGCACCACCGACCAGGTCACGTCCGGGGTGGTCAGCTCGGGGAGGCCCACCAGCTCGGCGTCGCGGACCGGGCCGAAGTCGATCTGGCCGCTCAGCGCCGCCGCCACGTAGCCGACCACCACCCCGATCAGGATCGAGAGGCGGGCGACCATGCCGTGGAAGAGCACCGCGACGACCACGATGGTGGCCAGCGTCAGGGTGGCGATCCACGGGGCCGTCTGGAAGTTCCCGGTCGCGACCCCGCCCAGGTTGAAGCCGATGAGGGCGACGATCGCGCCGGTCACCACCGGCGGCATGAGCACGTTGATCCACCGGGTCCCGGTCACGTTGACCACCAGGCCGACGGCGGCCAGGAGAAGGCCGGTGGCCATGACGCCGAAGAGCGCGGCGCCCATGCCGCCGTCGGCCATCGAGGCCTGGATCGGCGCGATGAACGCGAACGAGGAGCCCAGGTAGCTCGGCACCCGGTTGCGCGTCAGCAGGAGGAAGAGCAGCGTGCCGATCCCGGAGAAGAGCAGGGTGGTGCTGGGCGGGAAGCCGGTGAGCAGCGGGACCAGGAAGGTGGCGCCGAACATCGCGACCACGTGCTGGGCGCCGAAGCCGATGGTCCGCGGCCAGGTGAGCCGCTCGCCGGGCCGGACGATCGCGTCCGGAGCGACGGTGCGGCCGTCGCCGTGCAGGGTCCAAGCCATGGTGTCTCCTGAGTGTGCTGGTGCCGGACCGGACGGCCGCCCCCACGACCCAGCGGGACTCTACCGAGGTCGGGCGCCGGCCACGTGGCAGAGGGTGTGCGCCCGGGGAGCCGCGCGCGGACGGGTCAGGGGGGCGGTGCGGAGACGACTCCTCGGACCGCGCGCTCCAGCACGACGCGGCCCAGCGGGTCCGCCACCCTCCGGGGCTCCAGAAGGAGGGCGGACGGGAGCTCGACGAGGCAGTAGCCCACGGTGGTCCGCGCCGAGCGGTCGGTGCGTCCCCACAGCCGCTCGGCCAGCTCGCGGACGAGCGCGTCGAGGTCGTGTCGGAGGGCGGCGAGCTCCTCGACCTGGCCGGGGGAGAGGCTTCCGCCGATCAGGTCGCCCGGCCGCACGGAGAGCAGCAGCCGGGTGCCGTCCTGGTCGCGGGTGGCGTAGTCGGCCGGGGCGCAGGCCGCGGCGACGAGCGCCTCGGTCGCCGTCCCGCCCGCACCGAGCACCCCGCCGACCGCGGCCCGCTGCTGGGTGAGGAAGCGGCGTCCCTCCCGGGCCCAGGTGCTGGCGAGCAGGCCGTCGCGCGAGCCGAAGGCGTGATAGATCGCGCCGTTGCTCACCCCGGAGGCGGCACTCAGCCCGCGGATGGTGAGGGCGTCCCGGCCCTCCCGGGTCCAGAGGGCGCGGGCGTGGTCGAGGAGCTCGTCCAGGTCGTGCTCGCGCCGGCGCCCCATCGTCGCCGGCCGCCTAGGCCTGCGGGCGGGCGAGCGCCTCGACGACGTGGGCGTACATCGTCGCCTTGATCGCCCCCAGCGTCGCCCGGTCTTTGCCCGCCCGGTCGCGGACCAGGTCGGCGGCGGTGCCGGCGAGCGACTCCAGGTCCGTCGCCGCGTCCACCAGGCCGGTGCTCGCCGCCTCGGGGCCTCCGAACCGTCGCCCGGTCAGCATCGAGGCCACCGCGGCCTGCGGGGTCAGCTTGGCGGTGATCAGGGCGGACATCCCGGGGGTGAAGGGGATGTGGATGTCGACCTCGGGGAAGCAGAAGAAGCCCCGGTCGGCACGCATCACCCGGTGGTCGTGCGCCATCGCCAGCATCGCGCCGCCTCCGAACGCATGGCCGTTGACCGCCGCCACCGTCGGCACCGGGAGGGTGAGGACCTGCGAGAAGAGCGCGTGGATGCTGTCCACGTAGGTGCCGAGCTGCTCGGGGTGGGCGCCCAGCCACTCCAGGTCGAGACCGTTGGAGAAGAACTTGCCGGATCCGGTGGTCACCAGCGCGGCCGGCTCGGTGGACCGGGCGACCTCGTCGAGCAGCCCGGAGGTCGCGGCCAGCCAGTCCGGGGAGAAGCGGTTCTCGTCGTCGCCAAGGTCGAGGGTCCAGACGGGGCCGTCGGTGGTCAGGGTGGGCATGGGATCTCCTCGGGTGTCGTGGGCCAGGAGAAGATAGCAGAGCGCCCGCTCTGAAAAGCGGCGTCCCGAGGACGGGGCGGGTCAGCCTCTGCCGTGCCACCAGATGGCGACCGCCAGGTCCACCCGCTCCGGTGTCCGGGTGGCCACACCCTCGGCGCGCAGCAGCTCCCAGGCCGCGCCGTCGTGGCACTCGGCTGGCCGTCCGTCGGCGCGCACCACCCGCCACCACGGGACGCCGCCGCCGTGCAGGGCCATCACCCGGCCCACCAGCCGGGGACCGCCCCGGCCCACGGCGTCGGCCAGCGCCCCGTAGGTGACGACGCGACCCGGCGGCACCTGCTCCACCAGGCTCAGCACGGCCTCGACGTACTCCTCGTCCAGCACCCGCCCGGTCATCGCGCGGGCCTCCTGGTGAGCAGCACCAGCACCTCGTAGTGCGACGTGTGCGGGAACATGTCGAGGAGCTGGGCGCGCACCGGGACGAGTGAGGGCATCGCGGCCAGGTCGCGGGCCAGCGACTCCGCGTGGCAGCTGGAGTAGACGACGTGCGGCACCGCAGAGCTGTCCAGCCACCCGGCGAGCTCCGGCCCGAGGCCCCGCCGGGGCGGGTTGACGACGACCAGGTCGGGGGCGTGGTCGGCGGCGAGCGCGTGAGCGGTGGCGTCACCGGTCTCGAAGGTGACGTCGCCCAGGCCGGCGTCCCGGCTGGTCCTGCGGGCGCTGGCGACCGCCTCGGCACTGACCTCGACGCCGAGCACGCGGCGTCCCGGGCCGGCGAGATGGAGGGCGAAGCCGCCGACACCGCAGTAGAGGTCCCAGATCTCCACCGGGGCCGGGACGATCCCGTCCACCCAGGCGGCCGCCTGGCGGTAGAGGGCCGTGGCCACCTCGGTGTTGGTCTGGAAGAAGCTCTGCGGCCTCAGGTGGAGCGTCAGCGCGCCGACCCGCATGCCCAGGGTCTCCCCGTGCAGCACGAGCTCGCGCTCGCCCTCCAGCACGGCCTTGTGCTCGGGCTGCAGGTTGACCGAGACCACGCGCACGCCCGGCAGCGCCGCCAGCAGCGCCGGCAGGTGCTTGCGGATCCGCGTCACCGGCTCCTGGGACCGCAGCACGAACCGCACCATCAGCTCCCCGTCGGGGGACTCGGTGACCAGCAGGTGCTTCAGCTCGCCGCGCCGCCGCGCCACGTCGTACGGCTCGACCGCCGCGAGGGAGACGAAGTCGGCCAGCACCGGCAGCGCCGCCTGCAGCCCGGGAGTGTGCAGGGGGCAGTCGCGCAGGTCGATGCCCCGCCGGCCCCGGTCCAGGATGCCCAGGGTGGGAGCGGCCACGCTGCCCGCCACGACCATCTTGGCCTTGTTGCGGAACCCGGCCTCCCGGCCCGCCACGGGGGGCAGCCACTCGATCCCCCCGGCGGGGCCGTACGGGTCGAGCAGGTCGCGCAGGTGCCTGGCCTTGGACTCCAGCTGGTCGGGCCGGGGCACCTCCAGCCACGAGCAGGAGCGACACCGTCGGGCGTCGTAGTGGGCACAGTCCATGACGCCAGCGAATCTACCTCGCGGCGGCCCTCGGCTACGATGTGCGGCGCAGAGGGTTCTGCGCGTTCTTGGAGGTGGGTACGGCGCGCGTCGTCAGCGCCTACCCGAAAGCCGCCCACCCCCTTGTCTCCACTGTCTTCCTACCGACGGCTCCTCGAGCTGGCCGGTCCTCTCTACCTGGCCGTCGCCTTCTTCGGGCGCCTTCCGCTCTCCATGAGCCAGCTCGGCACCCTGCTGCTGGTCTCCTCGGTCACCGGCAGCTATGCCACCGGCGGGCTCGCCGCGGGCGTCCTGGCCGTGGCCAACGCCGTCGGCGCCCCGCTCGCCGGCGCCCTGGCCGACCGGTTCGGCCAGCGCCCCGTGGTGCTGGTCCAGTCCCTGGCCGGGGCCGGCGCCCTGGCCGCCCTGGTCCTGGCCGGCGAGCAGGGGGCGGGCGGCACCACGCTGATCGCCGCGGCCGGGCTCGCCGGGCTGCTGATCCCGCAGGTCGGCCCGCTCTCCCGGGCGCGCTGGCGACCGATGATCGGGTCGACCGACCCGCACCGGGAGCGGCTGATCAACACCGCGTTCTCCTACGACGGATCGGCGGACGAGGCCTCCTTCGTGCTCGGCCCGGCGCTGGTCGGGATCCTGGTCGCCGTCGCCTCGCCCACCACCGCGATGGCGACGGGGGCGGTCGGGCTGCTCGTCTTCGGCACCGCCTTCGCCGCCCACCCCACCGCTCGGCATCGTCCGGCCGCAGGCAGCAGCGCAGGCAGCGCAGGCAGTGCGGGGACGACGGGGCAGGAGGCAGCGACCGAGGCTGGGCACCCCACCGGCGTCGTCCGACCGGCCCGCGTGCTCACCCCGGTCTTCGTCGCCCTGCTGGTGGCCCTGCTGTGCGTGGGATCGCTCTTCGGGGCGACCCAGACCGGCACCACGGTGCTGGCCGACGCCAGCGGAAGCGCCGGCCTGGCCGGGCTGGTGCACGCCGTGCTCGGCATCGGCAGCGTGATCGCCGGGCTCGGGACGGCGCTCCTCCCCGCCTCCTTCGCCCAGGAACGGCGGATGGTGCTCTGCGGAGTCTTCCTGCTGGTCGGCTCGCTCCCGCTGTTCGCCGTCGGGTCGCTGGGCACCTTGACCCTGGTGGTCCTGGCCCTCGGCTTCGGAGTCGCGCCGTTCATGATCAGCGCGTTCACCCTGGGCGAGCGCACGCTCCCGGCGGGGCGCTTCGCGCTGGGCCTGAGCCTGCTCGGCAGCGCCGTCAACGTCGGCTACGCCCTGGGTGCGGGCATCGCCGGACGGCTCGCCGACCACGTGGGCCCGGACCGGGGCCACACGGCGGCCTTCGCGGTGACGGTCTCGGCGATGGCGGTCGCGGTGCTGGTCTCGCTCGGCCTGCTCCGGCGGCTCCGGCGGTCGGAGCGGCTCGGTGGAGGCGGACCAGGAGCCGGAGGCTCAGCCGCGGAGCCGGCCCATCCACTCCTCGACGTCGTGTGAGCTGCGGGGGAGCGCCGCGGAGAGGTTCCGGCTGCCGTCGGCGGTGACGAGGATGTCGTCCTCGATCCGGATGCCGATGCCGCGCAGCTCCTCGGGGACGAGGAGGTCGTCGTCCTGGAAGTAGAGGCCCGGCTCGACCGTGAGGACCATCCCCTCGGCGAGCTCGGCCCTCGTGTAGGACTCCGGCGCCGCCCGCCCGCAGTCGTGCACGTCCATCCCGAGCATGTGCGAGGTGCCGTGCAGGGTCCACCGGGCGTAGACCTTGGAGCCGGGGTCGAGCGCCTCCTCGGCGCTGACCGGCAGGAGGCCGAGGTCGGCCAGGCCGTGGGCCAGCACCTCCATCGCCGCCTCGTGCGCCGCGAGGAAGGGCACGCCGGGGCGGACCGCCTCGATGCCGCGCTGCTGGGCGGTGAGCACCAGCTCGTAGAGGTCGCGCTGCAGGTCGGTGAAGGTGCCCGAGACCGGCAGCGTCCGGGTGACGTCCGCGGTGTAGAGGTTGAGGTTCTCCACGCCCATGTCGAGGAGGACCAGCTCGCCGGGGACGATCGGACCGGTGTTGTCGATCCAGTGCAGCGTCGTGGCGTGCGAGCCGCCGCCCACGATCGAGTCGTAGCCGATGTCGTTGCCCATCGCGCGGGCCCGCCGGAAGAAGGTGCCCTCGATCCAGCGCTCGCCGTGCTCGAGGACCCTGTCCCACTCGCGCACGGAGTCCTCGAAGCCCAGGGTGGTGATGTCGCAGGCCTCCTGGAGCTGGGCGACCTCCCACTCCTCCTTGACCAGCCGCATCTCCGAGACGACGCGGGCCAGGTCGGCGTCGGTCGTCACGTCGCCGGGCACCAACGCGTCGACCTCGGCGCTGACCCCCCGGTGCACCCGGGTCTTGGGCCCGTTCGCGAGCACCTCGGGGAGCTCCTCGGCGTGGCGGACCTCGAGGCCGAGCGACTCCGACATCTCATCCAGCGACGGTCGGCGGCCCGCCCACAGGGCGCCGTACTGCCGGTCCCGGAAGAACTCGTCGGTCTCGCGGGAGGAGCGCGGGCGGGCGTAGAGCACCGACTCGCCGTCCTCGACGACCAGGACGGCGTCGGTGGTCTGGTTGCCGGAGAAGTAGGTGTGCGCGGTGTCGGGGCGGAAGCGGTAGTCGGTGTCGTTGGACCGCACCTTGAAGGTGCCGGCGGGGAGCACCAGCCGCTCGCCGGGGAAGGCCTCGGCGAGGCGGGCGCGCCGCGCCGCCGCGAACGGGGCCACCGGGTGCCGGTCGACCTCGTGCTCACCCTCCGCCCACCCGGTCCGCATGAAGGCGGCGTACGCCTCGGGGACGGACTGGTCGTGGGACTGCGTGCCCGGCGCCGACTCGGGGTCGGTCCGTGGGGGAGAGATGGACTCGCTGGTCGGCTGCTCGCTCACAGCGATCACTGTACGCCGCGCCCGAGCCGCCCCGTTAGGCTGCGGCCCATGTCAAGTCACGGTCGCGACAGCGTCGCGTTCACGCTCGTCGTGACCCTGCTGGCGGTGCTGGGCGCGGCCGCGATGCTGCTCGTGATCGCGCTCTCCGGCGCTCCCTCCACGCTGGCCCTGGCGACCCTGCTCGCGGTCCTGCCGGTGGGGCCGCTGCTGGCCTGCTTCCTCTGGCTCGACCGCTACGAGCCGGAGCCCCGTCGGCTGCTCGCCGCCGGCCTCGCCTGGGGGGCCTTCGTGGCGACCGCCGGTGCGATCGTGCTGCAGGGGCTCGGGGGCTTCTTCGGCGGCTTCGACGACGCCCAGATGCTGGCCGGGGTCGCACCGGTCACCGAGGAGGCCACCAAGGGGCTCTTCCTGCTCCTGCTGCTGTGGTGGCGCCGGGGCGAGCTCGACGGGGTGCTCGACGGGATCGTCTACGCCGGCATGGTGGGGGTGGGCTTCGCCTTCGTCGAGAACATCCTCTACCTCGCTGCGGCCTACGACGGCACCGACGCGATGGGCCCCGGCGGCACGGAGGCGCTGACGGTCGTCTTCGTGCTGCGGTGCCTGATCAGCCCGTTCGCGCACCCGCTCTTCACCGCCTTCATCGGCATCGGCGTCGGGGTGGCCGTCGCGAGCCGCAACCGGCTGCTCCGTGTGGTGGCCCCGTTCGCGGGGTACGTGCTGGCTGTGCTGTCCCATGGCCTGTGGAACGCCTCCAGCCTCACGGGGACGGGGGGCTTCCTCGCCGTCTACGTCACCACGATGGCGCCGGCCTTCGTGGCCGTCGTCTGCTTCGCCGTCTGGCTCCGCCGCTCCGAGCGCCGGATGCTGACCCGGTCGCTGGAGGACGCCGCCCGGCTCGGTCTGCTCCCCGCCTCCGACATCGCCTGGATCGTCGACCTGCGGGCCCGCCGGGCCAGCCGGAGCTACGCCCGCGACCAGGGCGGTGAGGAGGCCGAGCGTGCGATGCGCGACTATCAGCAGGCCGCGATCGAGCTGGGCTTCCTGCACCACCGCTACCTCCGCGGCACGCCCCCGCCGCGGTTCGCGGCCCGAGGGCAGGTCTTCGTCCGTCGACTGAACGCCGCCCGTCCCTACGTCTCCTTCCCCGGTCAGGTGGTCCCCACGCGATGAGCGACTCTCACACCCAAGGCTCGCCGGTCGGCGAGCCCTCCGCCGACGCCACCCAGATGCTCACCGCGCTGGTCCAGCTGCGCGGGGCCCTCCAGGGCGCCGTGCTGCCGCTGGAGGTGCCCGGCGTCGAGGCGCACCGCGCCGCCCGCGCCGACATGATCTCCCAGCTCGAGGACTACGTGATCCCGCGGCTGATGACCATCGAGGCGCCGATGCTGGCGGTGGTGGGGGGCTCGACGGGCGCCGGGAAGTCCACCCTGGTCAACTCGCTCGTCGGGCGCCGGGTCACCCAGCCCGGGGTGCTGCGGCCCACCACGCGGTCGCCGGTCCTCGTGCACAACCCGGAGGACGCGCACTGGTTCGGGCAGGACCGGCTGCTGCCCGAGCTCGAGCGGGTGACCACCTCGACCAACGACCCGTCCGCCCTCCAGCTGGTGCCCTCCGACACCGTCCCGGCCGGGCTCGCGGTGCTCGACGCCCCCGACATCGACTCGGTGGAGGAGGCCAACCGGACGCTGGCCGCGCAGCTCCTCGCCGCGGCCGACCTCTGGCTCTTCGTCACCTCGGCCGCCCGCTACGCCGACCAGGTGCCCTGGCAGTTCCTCCGCGAGGCCGCGGAGCGTTCCGCGGCGGTCGCGATCGTGCTCGACCGTACGCCGCCGGAGGCCGTCGAGACGGTCGCGAGCCACCTGGCCCGGATGCTGGCCAGTCGCGGGCTCAAGGACTCCCCGCTCTTCACCGTGCACGAGGGGCCGGTGGACGACGAGGGGCTCCTGCCCCCCGAGTCGGTCGCCGAGATCCGCGCCTGGCTGGAGTCCCTGGCGGCCGATGCGGAGGCGCGGGCCGGGGTGGTGCGCCAGACCCTGGAGGGCGCCATCCGCACCGTCGCCCGGCGCACCCACCTGGTCGCGGACGCCGAGGCCACCCAGGTCACCGCGCTGACCCGGCTCCGCGAGGACGCCGAGAAGGCCTACGCCGTCAGCCTGGACGCGGTCAGGGAGGCCTCGGCCGACGGCACGCTGCTGCGCGGCGAGGTGCTGGCGCGCTGGCAGGAGTTCGTCGGCACCGGCGAGCTGCTCCGCTCCCTGGAGACCCGGGTCGGCTGGTTGCGCGACCGGGTGGTCAACGCGATCAAGGGCAAGCCGCAGCAGGCCGAGCGGGTCCAGGTAGCCGTGGAGTCGGGCCTCGAGACGCTGCTGACCGAGCACGCGGAGGCAGCGGCCGAGCGGGCCGAGGCCTCCTGGCAGTCGCTGGCGTCCGGGCAGGCGCTGCTGCGCCAGGCCGACGAGGACCTGGGACGTGCCTCCCGCGACTTCCGGCGCCGGGCCGAGCGCGAGGTCCGGGACTGGCAGGCGGGCGTGCTCGAGATGGTCCGCATGGAGGGCGCCGACAAGCGCACCACGGCGCGGTTCCTGGCCTACGGCGTCAACGGCCTCTCCGTGGCCCTCATGGTGGTCGTCTTCGCCCACACCGGCGGTGCCCTGGTCGGGGCCGAGGCCGGCATCGCCGGCGGCGGTGCCGTGCTGGGCCAGAAGCTCCTCGAGGCGGTCTTCGGCGACCAGGCGGTCAGGTCGCTGGCTGAGCGCGCCCGCAAGGACCTGGAGCGCCGGGTGGAGGCGATGTACGCCGTGGAGCGGGCCCGCTACCTCGACCTGCTCGACTCCCTGGGCTTCAGCGAGGGCTCGCCGGAGACGCTGCGCCAGGCGGCACGGCGCGTGGACGACCTGCGCTTCGCCCGGTCCTCGAAGCCTGAGGCCAGTGCCGGGACGGCATGAGGATCGGTGCGGAGGCTAGGGTGAACTGTTGCAACCGACCATCTCCGCAGAGGACACCATGACGTCTCTTCTCGAGGGCGCCAAGAAGCTGGTGACCCGCGGCTCCGACATCGGCGCGAGGGTCGAGGGACTCTCGCTCGCCGTGGAGGCGAGCCGCGGGCGCCTCGACGACGACCTGGTCGACGCGGCCGGCTCCACCGCGACCCGTGCCGCCCACCGCCTCCGGCTCTCCGCCGACCACACCGTGGTCGCGCTCGCCGGCGCCACCGGGTCGGGCAAGTCCTCCACCTTCAACGCGCTGACCGGCCTCGAGCTGAGCGCGGTCGGCGTGCGCCGCCCCACCACCTCGTGGGCCACCGCCTGCGTGTGGGGCTCGGAGGGCGCCTCGGAGCTCCTGGAGTTCCTCGGCATCCCCGAGCGCCACCAGGTGACCCGCGACAATCTCCTCTCCAAGGGCCGCGAGGACTCCGCCATGCAGGGGGTCGTCCTGCTCGACCTGCCCGACCACGACTCCACCGAGGTCAGCCACCACCTCGAGGTCGACCGGCTGGTGGCGCTGGCCGACATGCTGATCTGGGTCCTGGACCCGCAGAAGTACGCGGACGCCGCCGTCCACGAGCGCTACCTCGCCCCGCTGGCCGGTCACAAGGACGTCATGCTCGTCGTGCTCAACCAGATCGACCGGGTCCCCGAGGAGCGGCGCGAGGCCATGCTGGGCGACGTCCGGCGCCTGCTGGCCGCCGACGGCCTGACCGGGGTCCCGGTGCTCGGCGTCAGCGCCCGCGAGGACTGGGGGATGGCCGAGCTCCGGGAGGAGATCGCCCGCCGGGTCGCGAGCAAGAAGGTCACCAAGCAGCGGCTCGAGGCCGACGTGAGGGCCGCCGCCCTGCGCATGCGCACGGTGACCGGCGTGGCCCCCGTCCCCGAGGTGCCCAGGGCGAGGCTGGAGGCCCTCGAGGACTCCTTCGCCGAGGCGGCGGGCGTGCCGACGGTCGTCCGCGCCGTGGAGCAGTCGACCCGGGTGCGGGCCAACCGCGCCACCGGCTGGCCCGCGACGGCCTGGCTGAGCCGCTTCCGGCCCGACCCGCTCAAGCGCCTCCACCTCGACCTCGGCCAGGTGGGCAAGGAGCTGACCGGCAGCCCGCGCAGCTCGCTCCCCGAGCCCACCCAGGTGCAGCGGGCCCGGGTCGACACCGAGGTGCGCGCCCTGGTCGACGAGGTCACCCAGGAGCTCGAGCCGGCGTGGTCGCACGCGGTGCGCCGGGCCTCGGTCTCGCGTCTGCCCGACCTGGGCGACCGCCTGGACAAGGCCCTGTCGGGCACCGACCTCGGTGCCGACCGGTTGCCGGTCTGGGCCGGGATGGTCCGGGTCCTGCAGTGGATCCTCATCGTGGCCGCGGTGGTCGGCGGCCTCTGGCTCGGGCTGCTCGCGCTCGGCACGTATGCCCGGGTGCCCGAGCCGCCGACGCCGGAGTGGGGCGGCTGGCCGCTGCCCACGCTGCTGCTCCTCGGCGGACTCGGTCTGGGCGTCCTGCTGGCCCTGCTGTGCCGCCTGCTGGTGGCTGGCACCGCGCGCCGACGCGCACGGGTGGCCGACCAGCGGCTGCGCAAGGCGATCGGCGAGGCCTCCGACGAGCTGGTCCTGGCACCGGTCAAGGCGGAGCTCGAGGCCTACCGGCAGACCCTCGAGGGTCTCGAGACCGCGCTGCGCTGAGGCCACCGGCCGCTCACCCTCCACAGCGGCGGGGCCGCAGCCGTCCCTCCACAGGCGGGACGCGCGCGGCCGCCGGCTCGCTCGGGCTCCCGCCAGCCTGGTCACGGGCACGGTGCCCGCGACGACGGCGAGGGAGAGCCAGATGAACGACAGCACGATCACCTTCAGCGGCTGGGTGGGCTCGGAGGTGACCCTGACCGAGGGTCCGCAGGGCGTCGCCGTGGCCAGCTTCCGGGTGGGCAGCACGCCGCGGCGGTTCCGCGACGGCCAGTGGGAGGACGGCGAGACCATCTGGTACGCGGTGAAGGCGTGGCGGACCCTGGCGGCCAACGTCTCACGCTCGGTCCGCACCGGAGATCCGGTGGTGGTCTCGGGCAAGCTGGTCGCCGACGTCTGGAAGCGCGAGGACGGCACGATCTCCACGCGCTACGTCGTGGTCGCCGCCTCGGTCGGTCACGACCTGACGCGGGGGACCAGCACGTTCCGGCGCACCGCACGCGCCCAGGCCGCCGCCCAGGCCGCCGCGCCGACCGCCGCGCCGACCGCCGATTCGGCCGCCGACTCGGCCGAGGCCGGCGGTGCCGCCGGTCCCGCCGGCGAGCCGCTCGACCCCGGCGCGGAGGCGGAGGTGCGGCCGGACGGCGGACCGCACGCGGCGACCGACCAGGAGCCCGCGGCGTGACCCCACGGCCCGTCGCCGTCCGCCCGCCCGTCCGCCCGCCCGTCCGGTGCTCTGTCCGCCGTGCGGACGTCTCTGCCGGCGCAGGGCTGCGCCTGGCGGTGCGTGGGCGCGCGTGGGCGGTGCATGCGGTGCATGCGGTGCATGGCGGCCGGGGCGTCACGGGTAGGGTCGCGGGCATGGCTGAGTACGTCTTCACGCTGCGCAATGTGCGCAAGGCCCACGGCGACAAGGTGGTCCTCGACAACGTCACCCTCTCGTTCCTGCACGGCGCCAAGATCGGCGTCGTCGGACCGAACGGTGCCGGAAAGTCGACCCTGCTCAAGATCATGGCCGGGCTCGAGCAGCCCAACAACGGGGATGCCATCAAGGACCCCGAGGCCACGGTCGGCATGCTCCAGCAGGAGCCGCCGCTGACCGAGGGCAAGACGGTCCTGGACAACGTCGAGGAGGCCGTCTTCGAGATCAAGAGCAAGATGAAGCGCCTCGAGGACGCCTACATGGAGATGGGCGAGCCCGACGCCGACCAGGACGCGCTGATGGCCGAGACCGGGGAGCTCCAGACCTTCCTGGACGACCACAACGCCTGGGACGTCGACAGCCGGCTCGAGCAGGCGATGGACGCGCTGCGCTGCCCGCCGCCGGACGCCCTGGTCGACACCCTCTCCGGGGGTGAGCGCCGCCGCGTGGCGCTGTGCAAGCTGCTCCTCCAGCAGCCCGACCTGCTGCTGCTCGACGAGCCCACCAACCACCTCGACGCCGAGTCGGTGCAGTGGCTCGAGGGGCACCTGAAGAGCTACCCGGGTGCCGTGCTGGCCATCACCCACGACCGGTACTTCCTCGACAACGTGGCGGAGTGGATCGCCGAGGTCGACCGCGGCTCCATCCACGGCTACGAGGGCAACTACTCCACCTACCTGGAGACCAAGAAGGACCGCCTCAAGATCGAGGGGCAGAAGGACGCCAAGCGCGCCAAGATGCTCGAGAAGGAGCTGGAGTGGGTCCGCTCCAACGCCAAGGCCCGCCAGACCAAGAGCAAGTCGCGCCTGGCCCGCTACGAGGAGCTGGCCGCGGAGGCCGACAAGGCCCGCAAGATCGACACGGCCGACATCAACATCCCGCCCGGCCCGCGCCTGGGTGACGTGGTGCTCGAGGCTGCCCACCTCACCAAGGGGTACGACGACCGCATCCTGTGGAACGACATCAGCTTCACGCTTCCCCGCGCGGGCATCGTCGGGGTGATCGGTCCCAACGGGGTGGGCAAGACCACCCTCTTCCGGATGATCACCGGCGACGAGACCCCGGACTCGGGGAAGCTCACGGTGGGCCAGACGGTCAAGATCTCCTACGCCGACCAGAGCCGCGGGGGGATCGACCCCAACAAGAACGTCTGGGAGGTCGTCTCCGACGGCCTGGACTTCATCAAGGTCGCCAACTTCGAGATGAACAGCCGTGCCTACGTGGCGTCGTTCGGCTTCAAGGGCCCGGACCAGCAGAAGAAGGCCGGGGTGCTGTCGGGCGGTGAGCGCAACCGGCTCAACCTGGCGCTGACCCTGAAGATGGGCGGCAACATGCTGCTCCTCGACGAGCCCACCAACGACCTCGACGTGGAGACCCTCTCGGCCTTGGAGGACGCGCTGCTCGACTTCCCCGGCTGCGCCGTGGTCACCTCCCACGACCGGTGGTTCCTGGACCGTGTCGCCACCCACATCCTCGCCTGGGAGGGCACCGAGGAGGACGGCGGCAAGTGGTTCTGGTTCGAGGGCAACTTCGCCTCCTACGAGGAGAACAAGGTCGAGCGTCTCGGCGTCGACGCCGCCCGGCCGCACCGGGTCACCCACCGCCGGCTCACCCGCGACTGACCCGCTGCGCGCGGGTCCGCTCAGGTCTCCCTGGGGCGGACCCCTGCGTGCGGGGCCGCCGGCAGAGGCCTCAGGAGCTGCGCATCTCCATCTCGGGGTGACGCGCGATGAGGTGGTCCGCCACCGCGTTCATCACCCTGCCCACGGCGTCGAAGTCCTCGCGCGAGACCAGGTCGACCAGGTTGTTGCGCACGCCGGTGACGTGGACGTGCGCGGCGTCGCGGAGCAGCTCCATCCCGGCGTCGGTGAGGCTCGCCACCACCCCACGGCCGTCCTCGGGCGAGGCGGAGCGCAGCACGTAGCCGCTGCGCTCCAGGCGCGCGATCGTGTGGGTGACCCGGCTGCGGCTGTGCGCGAGTGCGTCGGCGAGCTGGGCCATCCGCATGGCGCGGCCCTCCCGCTCGGAGAGCCGGACGAGGATCTCGTACTCCGCCAGGGAGATGTCGAACGACTGCCTCAGGTCGTCGTCGAGGCGGTCCAACAGCAGGGTGTGGCCGAGCATCAGAGCCCGCCACGCGCGTTGCTGGGACTGGTCGAGCCACCTGGTCGCCCCCGGATCGGTCATGGGGGAGACCCTATCGGCTCCTCCGGTGCCGATCTCGCGACGCGCGCCCCGGAACCGAAGGGAGACCGGGGCGCGCGTCGCCGGCGCCGGCGCGGAGCCGGCCCGGGAGCGATCAGATGCGCTCGAGGATCAGCGCCATGCCCTGACCGCCGCCGACGCACATGGTGATCAGGCCGGTGGACTTGTCGTGCCAGTCGAGGCTGTTGAGCATCGTGGCCTGCAGGCGGGCGCCGGTCATCCCGAAGGGGTGGCCGACCGCGATGGCCCCGCCGTTGACGTTGAGGCGGTCGAGGTCGATCCCGAGCTCCTGGTAGGAGGGGACGACCTGGGCGGCGAAGGCCTCGTTGATCTCGACCAGGTCGATGTCGCCGATGCTCATCCCCGCGTTGGCGAGGGCGCGCCTGGTCGCCTCGACGGGGCCGAGGCCCATGATCTCCGGGGAGAGGCCCGAGACGCCGGTGGCGACGATGCGGGCCAGCGGGGTGACCCCGAGCTCGGCGGCCTTGGTGTCGCTCATCACCACGACGGCCGCGGCGCCGTCGTTGAGGGCGCAGCAGTTGCCCGCGGTGACCACGCCGTCGGGGCGGAACACCGGCTGCAGGCCGGCGAGGGCCTCGTAGGTGACGCCGGCGCGGGGGCCGTCGTCGGCGGTGACCACGGTGCCGTCCGGGGTGCTCACCGGCGTGATCTCCCGGGCCCAGAAGCCGTCGGCGATCGCCTTCTCCGCGAGGTTCTGCGAGCGGACCGCGAACTCGTCGAGCTCCTGGCGGCTGAGGCCGCGCAGCTGGGCGACGTTCTCGGCCGTCTGGCCCATCGCGATGTAGACGTCGGGCAGCAGGCCCTGGTCGCGGGGGTCCGCCCACTTCTGGCCGCCCTCGGCCAGCTTGGCGGTGCGGCTCTGGGCGTCGTCGAAGAGCGGGTTCACCGTGTGGGGGAGGTGGTCGGAGGTGCCCTTGGAGAAGCGCGAGACCGTCTCCACGCCGGCCGAGATGAAGACGTCGCCCTCGCCGGCCTTGATGGCGTGGAAGGCCATCCGGGTGGTCTGCACCGAGGACGAGCAGTAGCGGGTGATCGTCGCGCCGGGGACGTCGTCCATGCCGTTGATCACGTTGACCACGCGGCCCATGTTGTTGCCCGACTCGCCGCCGGGCAGCCCGCAGCCGAGCAGGGTGTCGTCCACGGTGTTCGGGTCCAGGGCGGGCACCTTGTCCAGGGCGGCCTTGATGATCGTGGCAGCCAGGTCATCGGGGCGCAGGTCCTTGAGGGATCCCTTGTTGGCGCGGCCGATCGGCGAACGGGCTGCGGAAACGATCACTGCCTCGGGCATGGAAGCTCCTTCTGGGGTACTCATCTTCGGGACCGGGCCACCCTACGTCGGTGCCGTGTGCCGCGGGAGTGCGTGCCCGCCCCACGGTCCTTGGGCGGCGAGCCCGGGATCCGCCCCGGTCCGGCGGACCGCAGCAGAGCGATGAGAGCATCGCGGTCGTGCGCCACCTCTACGAGTGCCCCATGCGCTGGGCCGACCTCGACGTCCTCCAGCACGTCAACAACGTCGTCTACGTCGACTACCTGCAGGAGGCCCGGGTCGACATGCTCCGGACCCACGCGCCGGCCCGGTCCGGCGGCCCGGCCGGTGAGCGTCCCGGTGAGGGGCTGGTGGTGGCCCAGCACGACATCACCTATCTGACCTCGCTCGAGCTGCGACCCGAGCCGGTGCGCATCGAGTGCTGGGTGACCGAGATCAGGGCGGCCAGCTTCACCATGGCCTACGAGATCTTCGACGAGGCCGACGGGGTCCGCACCACCTACGCCCGGGCCACCACGTTGCTCACCCCCTACGTCTTCTCCGCGGAGCGGCCCCGCCGGCTCAGCGGTGCTGAGCGCGAGGTGCTGGAGAGGTTCCTGGAGCCCGCCGAGGCGCCGGAGCGCCT
Organism: Nocardioides sp. Z22_16; assembly: GCF_058134365.1. NCBI lineage: Bacteria > Bacillati > Actinomycetota > Actinomycetes > Propionibacteriales > Nocardioidaceae > Nocardioides > Nocardioides sp. Z22_16. The sequence goes on along the minus strand of NZ_JBYTTI010000005.1, from coordinate 508,330 downwards.
CTTGGGGGGCGACGGCAGACCGGCCGAGCCCGCGGGGAGCTACCCGCTCCAGGTGCGCTTCAGCGACGTGGACGTCTACGGGCACGTCAACAACGTGAAGTACCTCGAGTACTTCCAGGAGGCCCGGATCGCCATGATCGGCGGGCTGGCCGCGGAGGAGAGCGGCCAGCAGCTCGTCATGGTGCTGGCGCGCACCCAGGTGGAGTACCGGTTGCCCATCCTGTTCCGGGCCGAGCCCTACGCGGTGAGCTCCTGGGTGACGCGGATGGGGTCGCGCTCGCTGACCGTCGAGTCGGAGATCCGGGACGGCGACCGGTTGATGAGCCGTGCCGCGGTGGTGATGGTCTTCTTCGACCCGGTCACCCAGCGCAGCAGCGAGCCGGACGCCGCGCTGCGGTCCCGCCTGGAGCGGCTGGTCGCCGGCTGAGCCCGGGGGAGGAGCGCCGGGCGGTCAGCTCGTGCCCTGCGGGACCTCGTTGGCGTTGACCATGAACTGAGCCGCGTGAGTGACGTAGTCCCAGAACTGCGCGTCCTGCTCCGGGGTCAGTGCGGCCTTGTCCAGACCCGCGCGGAAGTGGACCAGCCAGTGCTGGGCGGCGGTGGGGGTGACCTCGAAGGGTGCGTGCCGCATCCGCAGGCGCGGATGGCCGCGGTTCTCCGAGTAGGTGCTGGGACCGCCCCAGTACTGGGCGAGGAAGAGGGTGAACCGCTCCGCGGCCGGACCCAGGTCCTCCTCGGGATACATCGGTCGGAGCAGGGGATCGGTGGCGACGCCCTGGTAGAACGTGTCCACGATCGTGCGGATGGTCTCCATCCCGCCGATCTCGTCGTAGAAGCTGCTCACGCCCCCATTGTGCAGGCTCACGGCCAGCTCACCGCCCCCGGGCGTCCGGCTCGGCGTCCGGCTCGGCGCCCGCCGCGGCGTCCGGCTCGTCGCCGGGGTGGACGGGGAAGGGCTGGGAGGCGGCGCCCCCCTCGGGCATCTCCGGCGTCCACTCCACGTAGCGGGTGTGGGGGATCACGATCCCCTCGTGGTCGAACCGCGCCTTGATCCGCTCGCGCAGGGTGCGCGCCACCGCCCACTGCTCCATCGGCGCGGTCTTGAGCGAGACCCGGACGGTGATCCCGTCCAGGGTCATCGCCTCCACCCCGGGGTCGTCCGGCTTCTCGATCACCCGGCCCTTGAAGTCCTCGTCCTCCCACATGCCGGTGGCCACCTCGGAGAGGACCTGCCGCACCCGGACCAGGTCCGAGTCGTAGGTGACGGTGATGTCGAGCACGGCCCGGGCCCAGTTCTGGCTCATGTTGCCCACCCGGATGATCTCGCCGTTGCGCACGTACCAGACGGTGCCGTTGATGTCGCGCAGCCGGGTCACCCGCAGGCTCACCGCCTCGACGGTGCCGGAGGCCTCGCCGAGGTCGACCACGTCGCCCACGCCGTACTGGTCCTCGACGAGCATGAAGATGCCCGAGAGGAAGTCCTTCACCAGGGTCTGGGCGCCGAAGCCGAGGGCCAGTCCCAGGATCCCGGCACTGGCGATGATCGGGGCGATGTTGACCCCCAGCTCCGAGAGGACCATCGTCGCCACCACGGCGAGCACGACGCCGCTGATGATGCTCTTGAGCAGGCTCCCCATCGTCTTGGCGCGCTGGACCCGGCGGGTGCTCGCGGCCAGGTCGCGCGGCGAGGTCTCCGTGCTGCGGCCGAGTCGTGCCGAGGTGCTGATCGCCGCCCGCGCGACCCGGTCGGGGACCATGCCCAGCTCGGCGCGACGCACCACCCGGTCGACCAGGCGGTGCAGCGTCCAGCGCAGCAGCAGCGCGCCGAGCACCAGCAGCGCGATCGTCAGCGGCTTGCCGATCACGATGTCCGCGAGCTGGGCGAGACGGTCGTTCCCGGTCGTCCTCTCGGTCCACTCGCAGAGGGTCTGGTCGTCCTCGCAGGGGCCGGTGGTCAGGAAGGGCAGCGGAGGCATGGCGCTCAGTATGGCGAGCCGGTGGTGACCGACCATGGTCAGGTGCGGGCGCGCCGGAGCGGCGCGATATCCTGGTCAGCGTGACCTCCACGACCTCCTCCGAGACCAGCCCCGCCCGCGTCCTGCGCTCGTCGCTGCGCCTGATCGTCCCGGTGGTCGTGGCCGGCTCCGTGCTGCTCGCCGCGCCGGCCCTCGCCGACGTCCCGGAGGGCTGGTCGGAGCCCGACCCGGTCTCCGCCCTGGACTTCCTGATCCTGCTGGTCCTCCTGCCGCTCGGCGGCGTGGCGCTGGTGACCCTGCTCTTCTACGCCCCCATCCTGGCGCGCGGCGAGAAGATCTCGACCCGCTCCGCCCCGGTCGAGGACCAGTGGCTGGGTGGACCGCGCGGCGGCCGTGCCGAGCTCGAGGAGTCGGCACCGCCGGCCAAGGAGACCGGTGGGGCCAGTGGCAGCTGGTGAGCTGACCGCCCGGCAGCAGGCCGAGCTCGACCGGACGATCCGCGCGGCCGAACAGGCCACCAGGTTCGAGTTCTCCCTCTTCCGTGGGGTCGTCGACGGCCCCCCGCGCCCGTTCGCCGAGCGGCTGCACGCTGCCCTGTCCACCCCCGAGCGCAGCGTGCTGATCGTGGTGGACCCGATGGCCCGGATCCTGGAGGTGGTGACCGGCCGCGAGGTGCGCCGGCACCTCACCGACGACCAGGTGGCCCTGGCCGTGGTCGCGATGCAGGCCGACTTCGCCGAGGGCGACGAGGTCGGCGGCCTCAAGCGGGGCATCACGCTGCTGGCCGAGCACGCCGTCGGGCCCCGCACGCTCCACGCGCGCAACTGATCTCAGCCGCCCCCGGGTCGCTCCGCGATCCGCGTCGGGCACCGACGAGAAGGAGCCCGGACCGTCCTGGTCCGGGCTCCTTCTCGTCGTCGGCGGGGCCGACCGTGCCGGTCAGCCGGCCGCGGCCCGGGCGTCGCACTCCTGGGCGGCGAGCGCGCGCTCCACGTCGGCCAGCCCCTCCCGCGCGTACCGCTGGGCGCCCATCGGCGCGCTCGAGCCCTCGAGCCAGGCGCGGACCCGCGTCGCCAGCTCGCGCGAGGCCAGGACCTTGGGGAAGCCGTGCTCGAGCACCGTCGAGGCCTTGTGGAAGCCGAGGGTGTCGATGAGGGTGTCGGCCGCCTCCAGGTACTTCTCCAGGTAGGGGGCCACGACCTCCTCCTGGCCGGCGCGGAAGATGGAGAAGACCATCTCCCGGGAGGTCTCGTTGGGGGTCGCCGGGTCCATGATCGCGGCCCACCCGGCGGCCTTGGCCTGAGCGGTGGGCTGGGCGACGCGCGCCGCGGCGGCCTTCTCCTTGCCCTCGATCGTCGCGTCCCGCGCGAGCTCGGCGTCGATCGCGGCGTCGTCGACACGGCCGGCGGCGGCCAGCGAGGTCAGCAGCGCCCAGCGCAGGTCCTGGTCGACGGCGAGACCGTCGATGACGACGGAGCCGTCGAGGAGCCCGGCCACGTCCGCCAGGGCGTAGTCGGAGCGGGCCGCCGCGGCGTAGGAGCGGGCGAAGGTGAGCTGGTGGTCGCTGCCCGCCTCCGCGGCGAGGAGCAGGGCGCGGAGCCCGGCCTCCCACTCCGCCCGCAGCTGGGGGCGGGTGGCCGGGTCGGAGTAGAGGTTGACCGCCATCGCGGCCGAGACCGGGATCCGGGTGACGCCCCAGGAGTCGGTCTCGTGCCCGATGTTGGCGAGCACCAGCCGCACGAAGTCGCGGGCCGGGAGCTCGCCGTCGCGGGTCATGTCCCAGGTGGCTCCCCACACCAGCGCACGGGCCAGCGAGTCGTCGACCCGGGAGAGCCCCTCGACCGCGGTGGCCAGGGAGCGCTCGTCGAGCCGGATCTTGGCGTAGGCGTGGTCCTCGTCGTTGAGGAGCAGCAGCGCCGGCTGGCGCACGCCCACCAGCTCGGGCACCTCGGTGGCCTCGCCCTCGACGTCGACCTCCAGGTAGTCGCGCCGGACCAGGCGCTGCTGACCGTCCTCACCGGGCACCGAGTCGTAGAGGCCGATGCCCAGCCGGTGGCGACGCAGGGTCGGCTGCTCGGGCGCCGCGCTCTGCAGGACCGAGAAGGAGGAGTAGGCGCCGTCCTCGCCCAGCTCGAAGGCGGGGCGCAGGGTGTTGACCCCGGCGGTCTGGAGCCACTCGCGCGCCCAGCCCTGGAGCTCGCGGCCCGAGGACTTCTCCAGCGCCGCGAGCAGGTCGCCGAACTCGGCGTTGCCGAAGGCGTGGTCCTTGAAGTACTGGCGCAGCCCGGCGACGAAGGGATCCAGGCCGACCCAGGCCACCAGCTGCTTGAGCACCGAGGCGCCCTTGGCGTAGGTGATCATGTCGAAGTTGACCTCGACCGCGTGCAGGTCGACGTTGTCCGCGGCGATCGGGTGGGTGCTGGGCAGCTGGTCGGCGCGGTAGCCGGTCTGCTTGCGCGCGTTGGCGAAGCCGGTCCAGGCGTCGGTGAACTCCGTGGCCTCGGCCTCGCACCAGTAGCAGGCCCACTCCGCGAACGACTCGTTGAGCCACAGGTCGTCCCACCACCGCATGGTCACGAGGTTGCCGAACCACATGTGCGCCATCTCGTGGGTGATCACCGAGGTGCGGAACTCGTAGAACGAGCGCGGCTGGCGGCTGCGAGGCAGGTACTCGTCACGGAGGGTGACGCACCCGGCGTTCTCCATCGCGCCCATGTTGTACTCCGGCACGTAGAGCTGGTCGTACTTGCCGAAGGGGTAGGGGAAGTCGAACTTCTCCTCGAAGAACTCGAAGCTCGCGCGCGTCGTGCGCACCAGCTCCTCGGTGTCCATCAGCTCCACCAGCGACTGGCGGCAGTAGTGACCGAGCGGGATGGTGCCGAACTTCCCCTCGTAGGTGTCGAGGACCTCGTGGTACTCGCCGGCCACCACCGCGGTGATGTAGGTGGACATCCGGACGGTCGGCTCGAAGCGCCACACCGCCTTGCCCTCGCCGAGCGGAACGGGGGTGGGGCTGGGGGAGTTGGAGACCACCTTCCAGTGCTCGGGGGCGGTGACGTGGAAGGTGAAGCTCGACTTCAGGTCGGGCTGCTCGAAGGTGGTGAAGACGCGACGTGCGTCCGGCACCTCGAACTGGCTGTAGAGGTAGACCCGGTCGTCCGCGGGATCGACGAACCGGTGGAGCCCCTCGCCGGTGTGGCTGTAGGTGCAGTCGGCGCGGACCACCAGCACGTTGTCGGCCTGCAGGTCGTCGAGGGCGATCCGGCTGTCGGCGTACGCCGTCGCGGGGTCCAGCGACCGGCCGTTCAGGGTGATCTCGTGCACCACTGCGTCCACCAGGTCGGCGAAGGTGCTCGCGCCGGGCTCCCGGCAGGTGAACTCCAGGGTGGTGGTGGAGCCGAAGGTCTTCTCACTGGTGGTGAGGTCGAGCTCGACGGTGTAGGACGTCACGTCCAGGAGAGCGGCGCGGGTGGCGGCCTCGTCCCTGGTGAGGTTGGTTCCGGGCATGGTGTTCATCATGTCACTGCCGACCACGGCGTCCAGGGGTGGCTGTGGCGCGTCTGCTTGACTTCGGGGGTGACGAACTCCAAGACGAAGGCCGATTTCTGGTTCGATCCGCTCTGCCCGTTCGCGTGGATCACCTCACGGTGGATCCTCGAGGTGGAGCAGGTGCGCGACATCGAGGTCACCTGGCACGTGATGAGCCTGGCCTACCTCAACAAGGACAAGGACATCCCCGCCGAGTACCGGAAGATGCTCGAGCCGGCCTGGGGGCCGGTGCGTGTCTGCATCGCGGCGGAGCAGCGGCACGGCCGCGGCGTGCTGCTCCCGCTCTACACGGCGCTCGGCAACCGGATCCACCTCCAGGAGCAGCCGATCAGCCGCGAGCTCATCGCGGCCGCCGTCGCCGAGGCCGGCCTCGAGGCCGACCTGGTCGAGGCGATGGACGACTCCTCCTACGACGAGGCGGTGGCCAAGTCCCACCACGAGGGGATGGACCAGGTCGGCGACGAGGTGGGCACCCCCACCATCGCCATCGAGGGGGCGGCCTTCTTCGGTCCGGTGCTCTCGAAGATCCCGCGCGGCCAGGAGGCCGGCGACCTCTGGGACGGGTGCGTGGCGGTGGCGAAGGTGCCGTACTTCTACGAGCTGAAGCGGTCGCGCACCGGCGAGCTGGACTTCAGCTGATCCGCTCGGCGCCCTGACCCGGCGTTCTGACTCGGCGCCCTGAGGCGCCTCAGCTGCTGCCTGCGGCGGCCGCCGAGGACGCCACCATCGCCGCGGTGATGGCCGCCTGGGAGGCGGCGACGGCGTCGCGCACCGCCTTCGCCGCCCAGGCGCCCTCCGCGATCTGCTTCGCGCGCTTGCGCACCTCGCCCTTGCTGAGCGCGCCGCGGTCCACCACCTTGTACGCGTGGTCGACCGCGGCGAGCAGCGACACCAGCGCCGCGGTCCGGGCGTCCGGATCCACGCCGGCCACCAGGCAGTCCTGCAGCCGCTGGCGGAGCTGCTGCTCGTGCCGCAGGTCCGCGGCGGGCCAGGTGCGGCTGGGGAAGAGGCCGAGGATCCGGGTCTCGCGGACCTCGAGGATGCCGCGCGCCACCAGGCGCTCCTGGAGCGCCTCGCGCACGTCCTTGCCGATCCGGTTGACCAGGTCGGGGGCGGTGCGCGGCTTCTGCGCGACCGTCTGCCAGGCCTCGGCCAGCAGCGGGTCGCGCCGCGCCTGGGAGCGTGGTTGCCGCGCGTGCACCTTGGGGGTGTGCAGGAGGCCGCGCTTCTCCTCGACCTCGACGGCCTCGTCCAGCGCCAGCTCGACGAGCAGGGCGCCCCCGAAGAGCGGGCGCGACTGGGCGGCGGCGGCGAGCCGCCCCTTCTCGTCGTCCATCAGCAGCAGGAGCAGGTCCTCGGCGATCAGCGTCTGGTCGGGGCTCATGCCTGGCAACCTAACCGGCGGGGGAGCGGTGGGCGAGCCTCACTAGGATCGCTCCATGACCAAAGTCCTCTCCGCAGTCGCCTGGCCCTACGCCAACGGCCCGCGCCACATCGGCCACGTGGCCGGGTTCGGCGTCCCCTCCGACGTCTTCAGTCGGTACATGCGGATGGCAGGGCACGACGTGCTCATGGTCTCGGGCTCCGACGAGCACGGCACCCCGATCCTGATCGCGGCGGACGAGGCCGGGATGACGCCCCAGGAGCTGGCCGACAAGAACCACCGGCTCATCGTGGAGGACCTGGTCGGTCTCGGGCTCTCCTACGACATGTACACCCGCACCACGACGCGCAACCACCACGCGGTGGTGCAGGAGATGTTCCGCGGGGTGTACGAGAACGGCTACTTCGTCGAGCAGACGACGTACGGCGCCATCTCGCCGTCGACCGGACGCACCCTGCCCGACCGCTACATCGAGGGCACCTGCCCGATCTGCGGCACCCCGGGCGCCCGCGGCGACCAGTGCGACGCCTGCGGCAACCAGCTCGACCCGCACGACCTGATCGACCCGGTCTCGCGGATCAACGGCGAGAAGCCGGAGTTCGTCGAGACCCAGCACTTCTTCCTGGACCTGCCCGCCCTGGCCGACGCGCTGGGGGCCTGGCTCGACGAGCGGGACGCGTCGGGGACCTGGCGCCCCAACGTCATCAAGTTCTCCAAGAACATCCTCTCCGAGATCCGGCCGCGTGCCATGACCCGGGACATCGACTGGGGCATCGCGGTGCCGCTGCCTGAGTGGGTCGACAACCCGACCAAGAAGCTCTACGTCTGGTTCGACGCCGTCATCGGCTACCTCTCGGCCTCCATCGAGTGGGCCCGTCGCACCGGCGACCCCGAGGCCTGGCGCCAGTGGTGGAACGACCCCGAGGCCCTGTCCTACTACTTCATGGGCAAGGACAACATCACCTTCCACAGCCAGATCTGGCCCGCGGAGCTCCTCGCCTACAACGGCCAGGGCAGCAAGGGCGGCGAGGTGCACGACTACGGCGTCCTCAACCTCCCCACCGAGGTGGTGAGCTCGGAGTTCCTCACCATGGAGGGACGCAAGTTCTCCTCCTCCAAGAAGGTCGTCATCTACGTGGCCGACCTCCTGTCGCGCTACCAGGCCGACGCCTTCCGCTACTTCGTCGCCGCCGCCGGCCCGGAGAACCAGGACTCCGACTTCTCCTGGGCCGAGTTCGTGCAGCGCACCAACTCCGAGCTGGTGGCGGGCTGGGGCAACCTGGTCAGCCGCACCGCCACCCTGGTCGCCAGGAACTTCGGGGAGATCCCCGCCGCCGGCGAGCTCACCGACGCCGACCGGGCGATCCTGGCCACCTGCGCGGAGGCCTTCGACACCGTCGGCGGTCAGATCGGGCGGAACCGGATGCGCCACGCCATCACCGAGGCGATGCGCGCCGTGGCGGAGGTCAACAAGTACGTCACCGACTCCGAGCCCTGGAAGATCAAGGACGACCCGGCCAGGCTGGCGACCGTGCTGCACGTGATGACCCAGTGCGTCCAGGACCTCAACACCGTGCTCAGCCCGTTCCTGCCGTTCACCGCCAACGAGGTGGACCGGGCGCTCGGGGGCGACGGCACCGTGCAGCCGCTGCCTCGGATCGAGGAGGTCGACGACCTCGACGGCGGGGCGGGATACCCGGTGATCACCGGCGACTACACCTCGATCCGTGCCTGGGCGAGCAGGCCGGTGGTGGTGGGCACCCCGGTGGAGAAGCCGGCACCGGTCTTCACCAAGCTCGACCCCACGCTGGTGGACGACGAGCTCGCCCGGCTGGGCCTGGCATGACCGCACCCGCAGGGCAGCCCGTCCGGCACGTTCCCCGGTTCTACCTCCGGCAGCAGATCACCATGATGGTCAACCGCTACGACGTGCAGGCGGCCGAGCCGGACGGCTCGCCGGGTGCCCTGCTGGCCTTCGCCGAGCAGAAGCGCTTCGCGTTCAAGGAGCAGGTGACCTTCTGGAGCGACCCGACCCGCGGCCAGGCGGTCTTCGGGTTCAAGGCCCGTCAGGCGATGGACCTCGGGGCGGGCTACGACATCACCGACGGGGCGGGCGCCCCGCTGGGGTTCTTCCGCAAGAACTTCGGCGCCAGCCTGCTGCGCTCGACGTTCCACCTCGAGGGCCCCGGCTACACCGGCACGGGGCAGGAGCGGAGCCTCCTGGTCGCGCTGGTGCGCCGGTTCACCGACGTGCCGTTCCTGCCGATCCACTTCGACTTCGTCGACCCGGGCGGGGCGCCGCTGATCTCGGTCTCGCGACAGCGGAGCCTGACCGACCGCTACACCGTGGACGTGCCGGACCCGCGCGTGGACTTCCGGGTCGCCGCCGCCGTCGCGGTGGCGATGGACGCCCTGATGGGCCGCTGAGGGGGAGAGATGGTGCTGCATCCACAGGCGCGGGCCGCGCTGGAGGCCGCCGCCGATGAGCCGTCGGTGACCGACCCCGGCTTCGACGTGGCGGCCTCCCGGGCGGCCGACCGCGCTGCGGCGCTCGCCGCGCCGCGCGAGGAGGTCGCCGAGGTCCGCGACGTGGAGGCCGCCGGGGTGCCCGCACGGTTCTACCGACCGGCGGGCGACCCGGGAACCGGGCTGGTCCTGCACCTGCACGGCGGCGGGTTCGTGCTCAACGACGTCGAGGTGCACGACGCCTCCGCGCGCCGGCTGGCCAACCGCTCGGGCCTCGCGGTGCTCAGCGTCGACTACCGGCGTCCGCCCGAGCACCGGTTCCCGGCCGCTCCCGACGACGTCTCGGCGGTGGTCTCCTGGCTGGACGCCGGCGGCCTGGCGGAGCTCGGCCTGGGGCCCGGCACGCGGCTCTTCGCCCACGGGGACAGCGCCGGCGCCAACCTGGCCCTGGTCGCCGCGCTGCGCCACCCCGGACGCTTCGCCGCGCTCGTCCTCATCTACCCCTTCCTCGACCCCACGATGGCGGGGGAGTCCTACCGCACCGAGGTGGAGGGCTTCGAGCCGGCGCAGGCGCGCTGGTACTGGGACCAGTACGCCGCCTCTCCCCACGACCTCGACGACCCGGACCTCGCCCCGCTGCGCTCCGACCGGCTCGGCACCCTGCCACCGACCCTGGTGGTGACCGCCGAGCACGACCCGCTGCGTGACGAGGGCGAGCTGCTCGCCGCCCGGCTGGCCGAGCTCGGCGTGGAGGTGGTGGGCACCCGCTACCTGGGGATGCTGCACGGGTTCTGGCGTCACCCGGACGCCTTCGACGCCGCCGAGCCGCTGATGGGGCAGGTGGCGGGCTTCTTGCGCCAGCACCTGTGAGGAGCCGCCGCGCCCACGGGTGAGAGAATGCCGTCATGCGCGTGCACCTCGGATCTGACCATGCCGGCCTCGAGCTCAAGGACCACCTGACGAACTGGCTGGTGGACGCCGGCCACGAGGTCGTCGACCACGGCCCCTTCGTCTACGACGCCCTCGACGACTACCCCGTCTTCTGCCTGCGTGCGGCCGAGGCGGTCGCCGCGGAGCGCGCCGAGGGGCTCGACAGCCTCGGCGTGGTGATCGGCGGCTCCGGCAACGGGGAGCAGATCGCCGCCAACAAGGTCCTCGGGGTCCGCTGCGCGCTCGCGTGGTCGGAGGAGACCGCGGCGCTCGCCAAGGAGCACAACGACGCCAACGTCGTCTCCGTCGGCGGCCGCATGCACACCCTGGAGGAGATGACCCGCTTCGTCGAGGTCTTCCTCACCACCCCCTTCACCGGGGACGAGCGGCACGTGCGCCGGATCGCCCAGATGGCCGACTACGAGCAGACCCGCGACCTCCCGCCGCTCCCGGAGTCGGCCCTGAAGGGGCCGGATGCCTGAGGGGCACACCCTCCGACGGCTCGCCGACGACCTGGGCCGCACGTTCACCGGACACGTCGTCGCCGTGTCCAGCCCCCAAGGGCGCTTCGAGGCCGAGGCGCGCCAGCTCGACGGCTCGCTGCTGGTCGGCGCCGACTCCGCGGGCAAGCACCTCTTCGTCGAGCTCGCCGGCGACCGCTTCGTCCACGTCCACCTCGGGCTGTACGGCGGCTTCTCGGTGCACCGCGACGTCGCGGAGGTCCCGCCCCCGGTGGGACAGGTCCGGCTCCGGCTGGTGGCCGTCACCGGGCCCTCCGCCTTCGCCTACGCCGACCTGCGGGGCGCCACCCGGTGCGACCTGGTGGGCCGGGCGGCCGTGGAGCAGGTCCTCGCGCGCCTGGGTCCCGACCCGCTGCGTCCCGACGCCGATCCCGGACCGGCCTGGGAGCGGGTCCGCCGTAGCCCTCGCCCGATCGGCGACCTGCTGATGGACCAGTCGGTGCTGGCCGGGGTCGGCAACGTCTACCGCGCCGAGGTGCTGTTCCGGCAGCGGCTCCACCCGCTGCGTCCGGGCAACACCCTGCGCCGCGGCCAGTTCCTGGCCCTGTGGGAGGACCTGGTCGCCCTGATGGCCGAGGGTGTGCGGCTGGGCCGGATCGACACGGTGCGGCCCGAGCACACGCCCGAGGCGATGGGTCGTCCGGCCCGGCGCGACGACCACGGCGGGGAGGTCTACGTCTACCGCCGGACCGGCCAGCCGTGCCTGGTGTGCGGCACGGCGGTGCGCACCGAGGTGCTTGCCGGGAGGAACCTCTTCTGGTGCAGTCGGTGCCAGCCCCGGTTCAGGTCGCGGGGCCTAGGCTCACAGACACCCGCACGCGAGGAAACCCATGGCTGAAGCGAACTCGGTGCTGGCCGCCTCGACCCGACGAGTCCGCCGGCGCTACCAGCGAGCCGTGCGCACCGGCATGTCCGACGAGCTGGTGCTGCTGGTCGTCGTGACGCTGCTGATGGCGGCGGCCATCATCGGCCTGCCGACCGTGGCGCCGCTGATCCTCCTCGTCCTGCCGATGGTCGTCGCCAGCCTGGTGCTGGGGCCTCGACAGCTCCCGTGGTTCATCGTCTTCGTGCTGCTGACCCTGGCGGTCACCGTGACCCAGCAGCCACGGGTGACGCTCCTGGTGGCCGTGAGCGTCGCGGTGATGTTCGGCCTGGGCTTCATCGTCCTGCTCGGCTCGTTCCGGCGCTCCCGGCTCGGGGTGCCGGGGATGATGGGGGAGTCGATGCTGGTCGACCTGCGCGACCGCATCCTCAAGCAGGGCGCGATCCCGCCCCTGCCCCCGTGCTGGGACGTCGCCTGGGAGCTGCGCTCGGCCGGAGGGACACCGTTCGCGGGGGACTTCGTGGTCGCCAGCCGGTCCGCCGCGGACCGGCTCGAGGTCGCCGTGGTCGACGTCTCCGGCAAGGGCGAGGACGCGGGCACCCGCGCCCTGCTCCTCTCGGGCGCCTTCGGCGGCCTGCTGGGGGCGATGGAGCCGGCGGAGTTCCTCCCCGCCGCCAACGCCTACCTGCTGCGGCAGGACTGGGAGGAGGGGTTCGCCACGGCGGTCCACCTCTCGCTCGACCTCTCCACCGGGCGCTTCGAGCTCCGCTCCGCCGGACACCCCCCGCCGGCTGTCCACGACGCGGGCACGGGGCGCTGGAGCGTCGTCGAGGCCCACGGACCGCTGCTGGGGCTGATCGACGACGCCTCCTACCCGGCGGCCACGGGGCAGCTGCGCCCGGGCGACGCGATGCTCCTCTACACCGACGGTCTCGTCGAGGACCGCGGCCTGGACATCGTCCTGGGGATCGACCGGATGCTGGGGCAGGCCGAGAGGATCCTGCGGGGCGACTTCGAGGACGGCGCGGCACGACTGATCGACGCCCTGGGCTCGCCCGACGACGACCGGGCCCTGCTCATGGCGCACCTGCGGGTCTGACGACCCTTCGCCCCGGCGCCGGCCCGACCGAGACCCGGTCCGAAGGGGCCGCCCTCGGTTACGGATCGGGGGGCCGTGTGTGGCACCATGGCAGCGCGCATTTCCGCAGCGGGGCGACCCCTCCGTGAGGCGTGCACGCGGATGTAGCTCAATGGTAGAGCCTCAGTCTTCCAAACTGATTACGCGGGTTCGATTCCCGTCATCCGCTCCAAGGAGCCCCTGACCAGCACGGCCGAGGGCACTTGGCGGGGCGTAGCGTAGTGGCTAGCGCGCCTGCTTTGGGAGCAGGAGACCGCAGGTTCGAGTCCTGTCGCCCCGACTTCCGCACGACGACCACGTACCACCGATGAAGGAGACCACCTGTGAAGAGCGCCGTCGAGAACTTGAGCCCGACCCGGGCCAAGCTGACTGTCGAGGTGCCCTTCGAGGAGCTCAAGCCGAGCCTCGACGCGGCGTACAAGAAGATCGCCCAGCAGATCAACGTCCCCGGCTTCCGGCGCGGCAAGGTCCCGCCGGCCGTGATCGACCGCCAGGTCGGCCGCGGTGTCGTCCTCGACGAGGCGATCAACCAGGTCGTGCCCGCCAAGTACATCGAGGCGATGCAGGAGAACGCGCTCGAGCCGCTGGCGCAGCCCGAGATCGAGGTGACGCGCCTGGAGGACAACGAGCTGCTGGAGTTCTCCGCCGAGGTCGACATCAAGCCCCAGTTCGACCTTCCCGACTACGACGGCGTCCAGGCCGAGGTCGAGGACACCGAGGTCACCGACACCGACGTCGAGGAGCAGGTCGAGGCGCTGCGTGAGCGCTTCGGCACCCTGGTGGACGTCGAGCGCCCGGCCGCCGAGGGCGACTTCGTCACGATCGACCTGCGTGCCGACCAGGACGGCGAGACCGTCGAGGGCGGCGAGGTCTCCGGGATGTCCTACAAGGTCGGTCGCGGCGGCATGCTCGACGGCCTGGACGAGGCGCTGGTCGGCATGTCCGCCGGCGACGAGAAGACCTTCTCCTCCCAGCTCGTGGGCGGCGACCTGGTCGGTCTCGACGTCGAGGTGACCGTCACGGTGACCGGCGTGCAGGAGCAGCAGCTCCCCGAGCTCGACGACGAGTTCGCCCAGCTGGCCTCCGAGTTCGACACCGTCGAGGAGCTCACCGCCGACGTGCGCGAGCGCCTGGGCCGCGGCAAGCGGCTCGAGCAGGCGGCCGCCGCGCGCGACGCCGTCCTCGAGGCGCTGCTGGAGAAGGTCAGCATCCCGCTGCCCGACACCCTGGTCACCGACGAGCTCAACGCGCGCCGCCAGAACATCGAGCAGCAGCTGGTCTACGCCGGCATGACCATGGAGAAGTACCTCGAGGACGAGGGACAGACCCAGGAGGAGTTCGAGGCCGACCTCGAGCGCCGGGTCCGCGACGCGATCACCGCTCAGTTCGTCCTCGACGCCATCGCGAAGAAGGAGGAGCTGGGGGTCGACCAGAACGATCTCTCCCAGCACATGGTCATGCGGGCCCAGCAGTCCGGCCAGGACCCGCAGGAGTTCGCGAACCACATGTTCGAGCACAACCACATCCCCGACCTCGTGCAGGAGATCCTGCGCGGCAAGGCGCTGGCGCGGGTGGTGGAGTCGGCCGAGGTGAAGGATGCCTCGGGCAACGCGCTCGACCTGAAGAACCTGCGTCCCGACGGCACGATCGCCGACCCCGCCGAGCAGGGCGACGCCCCCGAGCCGGCTGCCGAGGCCGACTCCGAGGACTCCGACTCCGAGGGTTCCGAGAAGGCCTGAGCCTCCTCGTCCGCGAGACGCCCCGTCGGCGACCACCAGGTCGCCGGCGGGGCGTTCGTCGTCGGTGCGCGCCGGCGGATACGCAGAATCACGGACGCGCGCACGTTGACCCTGGGTCTACAAAGGAGGTTCCGCCTCATCTCGTGCGGACTCCGTCCCGCCCTCCGGCTCCCGGCCCGACGGAGAACCATCGCGGAGCCGAAGGTGAGGGATCGAGATGATGAGGAACAACCGAGGCGTCGCCGGGCTCGCGGTGGCGGTGCTGGCACTCAGCGTGGCGTGGGGGAGCAACGCCACCGCGGGCCCGTCGGAGAGGTCGGAGCGCCACCAGGCTGCGCCGGCCCTCTCGAGGGCCGAGACCAAGGCAGTCACGAAGCTGTCCAGGAAGATCGCGCGGCAGCAGGCCGCCAAGGTGGTGGAGCGCAAGGCGCCGACGCTGTCGGTGGCCTCCGCCCGGAGTGCGGAGACGGCGACCAGGGCCCTGGTCGCCGACCGGGCGACGCTGGCCGACAACGCCACGATGGCCACCAATGCCCAGAACGCCGCCAACGCCGCCAAGGTCGGGGGACTGGACGTGAAGAAGTTCGTCGCCCGGGTGGCGCCGGACGGTGCACCGGCCACCC
Organism: Nocardioides sp. Z22_16; assembly: GCF_058134365.1. Taxonomy (NCBI): domain Bacteria; kingdom Bacillati; phylum Actinomycetota; class Actinomycetes; order Propionibacteriales; family Nocardioidaceae; genus Nocardioides; species Nocardioides sp. Z22_16. Next base: position 493,181 of record NZ_JBYTTI010000005.1, on the reverse strand, counting down.
TGGTCTCCGACCTCGGGTTCACCGTCACCGCCTCGTGCGCGGGCGGCCTGCCCGGGCTCCGGGCGGCCTCCTCCGTGCCCGGCGGGGTGCTGCGGACCACCGCGATCGACAACAACGAGGCCCTGCGCACCAACGGGTCCAACGACCTGTCGGCGACCGGGGTCACCTTCGAGGCCAACGTCGGCGACGGGCTGGGCTCGGCGACCGCCGAGTTCGTGACCGCGGCCGGCGAGGTGGTCAGCGTCTGGATCGGCTACCGCAACGACGCGCCCGCCTGCGTCTTCTTCGGCAACCACCTGGTCGGCTGAGGCGCCCGGGGAGGGACGGGCCCGGCGGTACCCGGCCGGGCCGACACGTGGCACAGCGGTGCGGACCCCGCGGTCCGGGCCGCTGTGCGCTGTGGGCGAACAGGGGTGGATAACGCGTGGAACTGTCGGAGCCACGGGCTAGTGTCACTGGCGTGAACCCGAACTCCAGCGCTTCCCAGACGACGCCGCAGATGAACGGCGGCGGTTCCTACGGGCTCGACGACCACATCTACCAGCGGCTCCTCAAGGAGCGGATCGTCTTCCTCGGCTCCGAGGTCCGCGACCAGAACGCCAACGCGATCTGCGCCCAGCTCCTCCTGCTCTCCGCGGAGGACCCAGAGGCCGACATCTTCCTCCACATCAACAGCCCCGGTGGCTCGGTGGACGCGGGGATGGCGATCTACGACACCATGAACTACATCCCCAACGACGTGGCGACCGTGGGCATGGGCCTGGCCGCGTCGATGGGTCAGTTCCTGCTCTGCGCCGGCACCAAGGGCAAGCGCTACGCCCTGCCGCACGCGCGCATCATGATGCACCAGCCGTCCTCCGGCATGGGTGGCTCCGCCTCGGACATCAAGATCCAGGCCCAGCAGTCGCTGCACATCAAGAAGGTGCTGCTCGAGCTCATCGCCCAGCACACCGGCCAGAGCGTCGAGCAGGTGGAGGCCGACGCGGACCGCGACCGGTGGTTCACCGCCGACCAGGCCCGCGACTACGGCTTGGTCGACCAGGTCATCAAGAGCGCCCGCGAGGCCGCCGACGAGGGTCGTCCCGCCCACTCCACCGACTCCGACAAGGACTGATCGATGAACTACTACATCCCGCAGTGGGAGGAGCGGACCTCCTACGGGTTCCGCCGGATCGACCCCTACGCGAAGCTCTTCGAGGAGCGCATCATCTTCCTCGGCTCGCCGATCTCCGACGACGTGGCCAACGCCGTCATGGCGCAGCTGCTCTGCCTGGAGACGATGAACCCCGACCAGGACATCTCCATCTACATCAACTCCCCGGGCGGCTCCTTCACGGCCCTGACCGCCATCTACGACACCATGCGGTTCATCAAGCCCGACGTCCAGACCGTCTGCCTGGGCCAGGCGGCCTCCGCCGCCGCGATCCTGCTGGCCGCCGGCACCCCGGGCAAGCGGATGGCCCTGCCCAACAGCCGCATCCTGATCCACCAGCCCTACACCGAGGGCACGTTCGGCCAGACCTCCGACATCGAGATCCAGGCCAACGAGATCCTCCGGATGCGCGAGCTGCTGGAGAAGATGATCGCCGAGCACAGCGGCAAGGACATCGAGACCGTGAGCCGCGACATCGAGCGCGACAAGATCCTCACCGCCGCCCAGGCGGTCGACTACGGTCTGATCGACTCGGTGCTGGCGCCGCGCTCGAGCGCGCTCGCCCTCGGCTGACGAGCGGTCCGGACACAGTCACGTCGGGTCTCCGTGTCCCGCCCCCGGCGGGGGCGGGCACGGGGTACCGTCAAGAAGTTTCGAAGCACCATGCCGGGCTCACCCGGCCGAACCGGAGGATGATCGCCCGTGGCACGCATCGGTGACGGCGGTGACCTGTTGAAGTGCAACTTCTGCGGGAAGAGCCAGAAGCAGGTCAAGAAGCTCATCGCCGGCCCAAACGTCTACATCTGTGACGAGTGCATCGAGCTGTGCAACGAGATCATCGAGGAGGAGCTCGCCGAGGGCACCGAGGTCGGGCTCGAGGAGCTGCCCAAGCCCAAGGAGATCTTCGAGTTCCTCAACTCCTACGTCATCGGGCAGGAGCACGCCAAGAAGTCGTTGGCCGTCGCGGTCTACAACCACTACAAGCGGGTCCAGTCCGGGCTGAGCGGCACCGCGGGCAAGCACCACAAGGACGAGGTCGTCGAGGTGGCCAAGTCCAACATCCTGGTGATCGGCCCCACCGGCTGCGGCAAGACCTACCTGGCCCAGACGCTGGCCCGCATGCTCAACGTCCCCTTCGCCATCGCCGACGCCACCGCGCTGACGGAGGCGGGCTACGTCGGCGAGGACGTGGAGAACATCCTCCTCAAGCTGATCCAGGCCGCCGACTACGACGTCAAGAAGGCCGAGACCGGCATCATCTACATCGACGAGATCGACAAGGTGGCCCGCAAGGCGGAGAACCCCTCGATCACCCGTGACGTCTCGGGCGAGGGCGTGCAGCAGGCCCTGCTCAAGATGCTGGAGGGCACGACCGCGTCGGTCCCGCCGCAGGGTGGTCGCAAGCACCCGCACCAGGAGTTCATCCAGATCGACACCACCAACATCCTCTTCATCGTGGGTGGTGCCTTCGCCGGGCTCGAGCACATCGTCGAGCAGCGCGTCGGCAAGAAGTCGTTGGGCTTCACCGCCGAGGTGCGGGGCCAGGCCGAGCGCGAGGCCGAGGACCTGATGGCCCAGGTGCGTCCCGAGGACCTGACCAAGTTCGGCCTGATCCCGGAGTTCATCGGTCGGCTCCCGCTCATCGCGAGCGTCAGCAAGCTGGACATCGAGGCCCTCGTCCAGATCCTGACCGAGCCGCGCAACGCGCTGGTCAAGCAGTACCAGCGCCTCTTTGAGCTCGACGGGGTCGAGCTCGAGTTCACCGAGGACGCGATCGCAGCGATCGCCGAGAAGGCACTCGAGCGCGGCACCGGGGCCCGTGGGCTCCGCGCCATCATCGAGGAGGTGCTGCTCCACGTCATGTACGACGTGCCCTCCCGCGGCGACGTCGCGAAGGTGATCGTGACCAACGAGGTGGTGCGCGACGACGTGGCGCCCACCCTGGTGATCCGGGAGCCGGAGAAGAAGAAGCGCTCGGCCTGAGCCACCCTCACCGCAGAGCCTGAGAGGCCACGCGGTGGCGTGACCCGTTGAGCCCGGGGCGAGTAGTCACTTATGACCATTTGGTCCTTTTGGCCTCCGGGACCCCGCTCCACGTCGCACACTTGTCGGGTCAGATCCACCTCGGGACGGAGCAGGACCCTCGCATGAGCGCCGAGCACAAGCGACCGTTGTTCGCCTTCATCGCCGTCACGGTGCTGTGCGCCCTCTTCCTGGCGCATGCGGTCCGCAGCGAGGCCATCGGCGGGGTGCTGCGCGCGCTCCCGGGACCGGTGTCCAGCCTGGGTCACCAGGACCGGGACGCCGGCCAGGAGAAGGCCCGGCCCGCGCCCGCCGACGAGGAGAACGTCCACGACCAGGCGCCGCCGGCAGCGGTGACCCCGGACCGGCCGACCGCGCGCCCGGGTGTCGCCCGGCGCGTCGCCGGCGTGAGCACCGCCGTGCGCCGCCCCCGGGCCACGCCGGAGCCCCGCGCCAAGCGTCGCCAGGAGCCACCCTCGCCCAGGAGGTTCGAACCGCGGACGCAGGTCCCGCCGGAGCCGCCCGTGACCCCGCCCACGACCCCGCCCACGACCCCGCCCACGACCCCGCCCACGACCCCGCCCACGACCCCGCCCACGGTCCCTCCCTCCACCCCGCCGGTCGTCCAGCCGCCGGTCGCTCCCGCGCCCAAGCCCACCCACGGCGCGAAGGGTGCACCGGGCACGCCCGGTCAGCCGGCAGGTCGCGGGCCCAAGGGCGGAACGCCTGCCCAGCCCCCGGTGCCCGTGGCGAAGGCCCCGGTTCCCGCGGCCGCTCCTCCCACGGCGAAGGCCCCGGTTCCCGCGGCCGCTCCTCCCGCGGCGAAGGCCCCGGTTCCCGCAGTCGCTCCTCCCACATCCGGCCGAGGGCCGCAGTCGGTGCTGCCTCCGAGCCCCGTCGCGCCGACCACGCCCGGCTCCCCGAGCCCGTCCACCCAGCCGGTCGACCAGTCGGGCTGGTCCTCGTCCTCCCCGGGGCGGTCCGGGCTCGCCCCCGGCCACCAGCGGTCCGGGCGGGACTGACTCGGCCCGCCCCACGAGCAAGGGCGGGCGCACCGGGCCGGACCCGGCCGGTCAGTCCTCCGGGACCGGCGCCAGCTCGGCCTCGACCGTGACCTCGGGTGCCTCCTCGTCGACGACGAAGAGGAGCTCACCGGTGATCTTGCCGGCCCGGCGCAGGTCCTCGGCCGCGGACTCGGCCCCGGCGACGAGGGCCGACGGCCCGGACACGCGGACCCGGGAGAGCTCGTGGCGCATGGAGACCTTGGCCTTCGACTTGGCACCCCGGACTCCGGCCAGAGCCGCGGCCACGCCCGCCAGGGAGCGGGGGTCGGTGGCGGCGGCGGAGCCGAGCTCGAGGGGAGTGGGCCAGGCCTGGGTGTGGACCGAGCCCTCGCGCCACCAGGACCACACCTCCTCGGTCACGTAGGGGAGGAAGGGCGCCAGCAGCCTCAGCTGGACGTGGAGCGCGAGGGCCAGCGCGGCTCGGGCGGAGTCGGTGGCCGGGCCGCCCTCCTCCGCGTAGGCGCGCTCCTTGACGAGCTCGACGTAGTCGTCGCAGAACTCCCAGAAGAAGCGCTCGGTGACCTCGAGGGCGCCGGTGTAGTCGTACGCCTCGAACGCCTCGGTCGCGGTGCGGACGACCGCGGCGAGCCGGCCCATCAGGGCGCAGTCGACGGGCTCGGAGACGGTGACCGGGCTCGGGTTGGTGGCCCCGACGCTCGACAGCACGAACTTGGCGACGTTGAGCACCTTCATGGCCAGCCGGCGGCCGACCTTCATCTGGGTCTCGTCGAACGGCGAGTCGAGGCCCGGACGGGCCAGGGCGGCGCGCCACCGGACGGCGTCGGCCCCGAACTTCTCCAGGATCTCGGTCGGGACGACCACGTTGCCCTTGGACTTCGACATCTTCTTGCGGTCCGGGTCGAGGATCCAGCCCGAGAGCATGGCGTGCGACCACGGGGTCACGCCGTTCTCGAAGTGCGAGCGGACGACCCGGGAGAAGAGCCAGGTGCGGATGATGTCGTGGCCCTGGGTGCACAGGTCCATCGGGAAGACGCGGCCGAAGAGGTCGTCGTCGGTGCCCCACTGGCCGGCGATCTGGGGGGTCAGCGAGGAGGTGGCCCAGGTGTCCATCACGTCGGGGTCGCCGAGGAAGCCGCCCGGCTTGCCGCGCTGCGCCTCGTCGTACCCACGCGGGGCGTCGGTGGAGGGGTCCACGGGCAGCTCCGCCTCGGTGGGCAGGAGGGGGTGGTCGTAGTCGGGCTCGCCCTCGGCGTCCAGGGGGTACCAGACCGGGAAGGGGATCCCGAAGAACCGCTGCCGGCTGATCAGCCAGTCCCCGTTGAGTCCACCCACCCAGTTGTCGTAGCGGTGCTTCATGTGCTCGGGCAGCCACGAGATCTCGGCCCCCCGGGCCAGCATCTCCTCACGCAGCTCGGCGCTCCGGCCACCGTTGGTGAGGTACCACTGCCGGGTGGAGACGATCTCGAGCGGCTTGTCGCCCCGCTCGTAGAAGTTCGCCATCCGCTGGGTCGGCTTGGGGTCGCCGATCAGGTCACCGCTCTCCCGGAGCAGGGCCACCATCGCCTCCCGGGCGGAGAAGACCGTCTTGCCGGCCAGCTCGGCGTACGCCGTGGTCGCCGGCTCGGCTGCCAGCCACTCCGGGGTCTCCCGGGTGAACCGGCCGTCCCGGCCGATCACGGTGCGGACCGGCAGCTGCAGCTCGCGCCACCAGGTGACGTCGGTCAGGTCGCCGAAGGTGCAGCTCATGGCGATGCCGGCGCCCTTGTCCATCTCCGCGGCGGGGTGGGCGAGCACCGGGATCTCGACGCCGAAGACGGGCGAGGTGACGGTGGTGCCGAAGAGCGGCTGGTAGCGCTCGTCGTCGGGGTGGGCGACCAGGGCGACCACCGAGGGGATCAGCTCGGGGCGGGTGGTCTCGATCTCGACGGTCTGCCCGTCGGGCCGGTGGAACGCCACCCGGTGGTAGGCGCCCGCGTAGTCACGCGACTCGAGCTCGGCCTGGGCGACCGCGGTCTGGAAGGTGACGTCCCACAGGGTGGGGGCCTCCTGCAGGTAGGCCTCGCCCCGGGCGAAGTTGCGCAGGAACGCGCGCTGGCTGACCACCTGGGCCGGCTTGCTAACGGTCGTGTACTGGTGGTCCCAGTCGACGGAGAGGCCCAGGGTGCGCCACAGCGACTCGAAGACCTTCTCGTCCTCCTGGACCAGCTGCTCGCAGAGCTCGACGAAGTTCGGTCGGCTGACCGGCACCTGACGCTTGGGGTCCGGCTTCTCCGGCGGGGTGAAGTCGGGGTCGTACGGCAGCGAGGGGTCGCACCGCACGCCGTAGTAGTTCTGCACCCGCCGTTCGGTGGGCAGCCCGTTGTCGTCCCAGCCCATCGGGTAGAAGACGCTCTTGCCGGTCATCCGCTGGTAGCGGGCGATCAGGTCGGGATGGGTGTAGGAGAAGACGTGCCCGACGTGCAGGGAGCCGCTCACCGTGGGCGGGGGAGTGTCGATGGAGTAGACGTTCTCGCGCGGCTGCGTGCGGTCGAAGCGGTAGGTCCCCTGCTCCTTCCACCGCTGCGACCACTTGGCCTCCAGACCCTCCAGCGCCGGCTTGTCCGGTACGACGACGTCGCGCGGGGACGGCGTCGTCGTGGACAGGTCGGGGGTCTGGTTCTCAGTCATGAGCCTGAGTCTATGAGTGGCCGCGGGCCCCGGCTAAATGCGTTCCCACCCACGGTCACGTGCTCGGGCGGGTGGTGGCGGCTGACGGCGTCCTCCGGGTCCTGAAGCGGGCCCCCTAGACTCTGAGGCATCATGACCGAGTCTGCGCAGCCCCGTCCCGCCGAGACCTTCGCCGAGGCGGAGGACGCCCTTCTGTCGCGCTGGCCGGAGACCCGCCTCGAGCCGTCGCTGGACCGCATCGAGGCGTTCACCGAGCTCCTCGGCGACCCGCAGGGGGCCTACAAGGTCGTGCACCTGACCGGGACGAACGGCAAGACCTCCACCTCCCGGATGATCGACACCCTGCTGCGTGCCATGGAGCTGCGCACCGGGCGCTTCACCAGCCCGCACGTGGAGCGGATGAACGAGCGGATCAGCATCGACGGCGAGACGTTGGACGACGAGGCGTTCGTCCGCGCCTTCAACGACGTGGCGCCGTACACGCACCTGGTCGACACCGAGCAGGAGCACCCGCTGTCGTTCTTCGAGACCATCGTCGGGATGGCGTTCGCCGCCTTCGCCGACGCGCCGGTCGACGTCGCCGTCGTCGAGGTCGGGATGGGCGGGTCCTGGGACGCCACCAACGTGGTCGACGCCGAGGTGGCGGTGGTGCTGCCGGTGGCGGTCGACCACAGCCAGTACCTCGGCCCCGACGCCGTCTCGATCGCCGTCGAGAAGGCCGGGATCATCAAGCCCGGCAGCACCGCGGTCCTCGCCGAGCAGACGCCCGAGGTGGCGGCGGTGCTCCTGGAGCGGGCCGCGGAGGTGGGTGCCACCGTCGTCCGCGAGGGCGTGGAGTTCGGCGTGCTCTCGCGGGTGCCGGGCGTCGGCGGGCAGATGCTCTCGCTGCAGGGCCTCCACGGCCGCTACGACGACGTCTTCGTGCCGCTGCACGGGGCCCACCAGGCGCAGAACGCCGCGGTGGCGCTGGCCGCGGTGGAGGCGCTGACCGGCGACGCGCCGCTCGACGAGGAGCTGGTCCGCGCGGCCTTCGCCGAGGTCACCTCGCCCGGCCGGCTGGAGGTCATCCGGCACTCCCCGACGATCGTCCTCGACGCCGCGCACAACCCGGCCGGAGCGGAGGCGACGGCGCAGGCCCTGGCCGACTCGTTCGCCTTCTCCCCGCTCATCGGGGTGATCGGCGTGATGGGCGACAAGGACTACGAGGGGCTGCTCGCGGCCTTCGAGCCCACCCTGGCCCACCTGGTGGTCACCCAGAGCTCCACCCCCCGCGCCATGCCCGCCCAGGCGCTGGGGGAGGTCGCCGTCGAGGTCTTCGGCGAGGACCGGGTCACCGTGGTGCCGCGGCTGGCCGACGCGATCGACCAGGCGGCGGCGCTGGCGGAGGCCGGCCAGGCGTTCGGGGACTCGGTGGGCTCCGGGGCGGTGCTGGTCACCGGCTCGGTGGTGACCGTGGGCGAGGCGCGCAGCATGCTGCGCCCCGCCCTGCCGCGGAGCGCCTCGCGGGCCCGCCCGGTGGAGGCCGTCGTCGTCCCGGGGGACCAGGAGCTGGTCGACGAGCTGGACGAGTACGACGAGCAGGACGACCTGGGCGACGACCGGGCGGAGCGGGAATGACCGAGGAGACCCCGGCGCCCCAGGCGGCGCCCCCCAACACCGAGCGCTCGCCGCGGCGCGGCATGTGCGCGGCGGTGCTGGGCCTCGAGGCGATCGCCCTCGGACTGACCACCCCGGTGCTGGTCACCATCGCGGACGTGCCGGTGGGCACCGCGCTGACGGTCGGCCTCGGCCTCGCCGTCGTCTCGCTGCTGCTGGCCGGGATGCTGCGCGCCGAGTGGGCCTACAAGGCCGGGTGGGGGGTCCAGGTGGCGGCTGTCGCGCTGGGCTTCGTGATCCCGATGATGTTCGTGCTGGGCGGGATCTTCGCCGCGCTGTGGGGAGCGGCCGACTGGCTCGGCCGCAAGATCGAGCGGGAGCGTGCGGAGGCCTGGCTGGCCTACCGCGGGACGGGGACGCCGCAGGACGGGTCCCAGGACGGCGCTTCCTAGCCCGGCGCCGGCCGCGACGCCGTGGGAGGGGCGCGAGGGCGGGGTGGCTAGGCTGGTCCCATGACCCAGCGCACCCTCGTCCTGCTCAAGCCCGACGCCGTGAAGCGCGGCCTGGCCGGGGCGATCCTGTCCCGCTACGAGGCCAAGGGGCTGTCCCTGGTCGCGATGGAGCTGCGCACCATCGGTGCCTCGCAGTCCGACGCCCACTACGCCGAGCACGTGGAGCGCGACTTCTACCCGGCGCTGCGCGACTTTGTGACGAGCGGACCGCTGGTCGCCGCAGTGCTCGAGGGCGACGACGCGGTCGAGGTGGTCCGGGCGCTCAACGGCGCCACCGACGGGCGCAAGGCGGCCCCCGGCACCATCCGCGGCGACTTCTCCCTCTCCAACCGGGAGAACCTGGTGCACGGCTCCGACAGCCCCGCCTCGGCGGAGCGCGAGATCGAGCTCTGGTTCCCCGCCCTCACCGGCTGACCTGCCTCCCGCCACCTCCCCGTCGCGCCGGGTGACGCCGACCCGCGCGCGTGTCCTGCCGTGATCGTGCCTGCCTTCTCCCTACCCTGAGTCAAGGCCACACCCGTCACACCGTGGCCCTTCCCCACGGACGACCAGTGAAGGCATCTGCGCATGGCGAACAGCGTCATCGGCCGCGACATGGCGGTCGACCTCGGCACTGCCAACACGTTGGTCTACGTGCGCGGCAAGGGCGTCGTCCTCGACGAGCCCAGCGTCGTCGCGATGAACACCAGCACCGGCGAGGTGCTCGCCGTCGGGCACGAGGCCAAGCGGATGATCGGCCGCACGCCCGACAGCATCGCCGCCATCCGCCCGCTCAAGGACGGCGTCATCGCCGACTTCGACGCCACCGAGCAGATGCTGCGCTACTTCATCCAGCAGGTGCACCGGCGTCGCTACTTCGCCAAGCCCCGGATGGTCATCTGCGTGCCGAGCGGCATCACCGCGGTGGAGCAGCGTGCCGTCAAGGAGGCCGGCTACCAGGCGGGCGCGCGGCGCGTCTACATCGTGGAGGAGCCGATGGCCGCCGCGATCGGCGCCGGACTCCCCGTCCACGAGGCGACCGGCAACATGGTCGTCGACGTCGGCGGCGGCACCACCGAGGTGGCCGTCATCTCGCTCGGCGGCATCGTCACCAGCCTCAGCGTGCGGACCGCGGGCGACGACCTCGACCAGGCGATCATGGCCTGGATGAAGAAGGAGTACTCCCTGATGCTGGGGGAGCGCACCGCCGAGGAGGTCAAGATGACTCTCGGCTCCGCCTTCCCCCTGCCGGAGGAGCCGGAGGCGGAGATCCGCGGCCGTGACATGGTCTCCGGGCTGCCGCGCACGGTAGTGGTCTCCAGCTCCGAGGTGCGGCACGCCCTGGAGGAGCAGGTGGTCGACATCGTCGACGCCGTCCGTGCCACGCTCGACCAGACGCCCCCCGAGCTCGCCGGCGACATCATGGACCGCGGGATCGTGCTGACCGGGGGAGGCGCCCTCCTGCGGGGGCTCGACGAGCGGCTCCGCCACGAGACGGGCATGCCGGTGCACGTGGCCGAGCACCCGCTGGAGTCCGTCGCCTTCGGCGCGGGTCGGTGCGTGGAGGAGTTCGAGGCCCTCCAGCAGGTCCTGGTCTCGGACCCCAGGAGGAGATGATGGCCCCCTTCGACCGGGAGCGCCGTTGGCGCGGCCTCGACGAGGGTTCCCGTCCGCCGCGCTCGACGCTGGTCGCGCTGGTGCTCGCCGCCGCGACCTTGATGACGCTCGACCAGTCGACCGGTGCCGACTCGCCCGTGGAGCACCTGCGAGCCGGCGTCGGCGAGGCGTTCGCCCCGGTGGAGTCGGTCACCTCGAACGTGGTCCGCCCCTTCACCGCCGTCCCGGCCTGGTTCCGCGACAAGGGGGACCTGCGCCGCGACCTGCGCGACCTCGAGGCCGAGAACGCCGCTCTCCGCGGCCAGGTCGCCACCAGCGACTTCGACCGCAACCGTCTCGCCCAGTTCGAGGGGCTGACCCGGGCCGCCGCCGACCTCGGCCGGAGCCTGGTCCCGGCCCGCGTGGTGGCCTACGGGCCCGCCCAGTCCTTCACCCGCACCGTCACCCTCGACGCCGGGTCGGAGGCCGGGCTGCGACCCGACATGACGGTGGTCAACAACGCCGGCCTCGTCGGCCGGGTGGTGCGGGTGACCGCCCGGCACGCCACCGTGCTCCTCGTGGTCGACGCCGAGTCGGTCGTGGGGGGTCGGCTCGGCTCCTCGATGGAGCTCGGCTTCCTCCGAGGCGGCGACGACGACACCCTCGACCTCGAGCTCGTCGACCAGAAGGTGGTGCCGGCCCAGGGCGACACCGTGGTCACCTGGGGCAGCGACGGAGCCGGGCCCTACGTGGCCGGCGTCCCGGTCGGCCGGGTCACCGACGTCTTCGCCAGCGTCCGCGAGCAGTCCCAGCGGGCGGTGATCGAGCCGTTCGTGGACTTCTCCGCGCTCGACGTGGTCGGCGTGGTCGTGCCGCAGGGCACCGCGAGCGACCGCGCCCTGGTGGAGGCCGACGGGGGGATCGGATGAGCCTGACCCGCACCGCCGGCGGCCTGCTCGCCGTCGTCCTCGCCCTCGCCCTCCAGGTCTCCTTCTTCCCGCACCTGGCCTGGCAGGGCGTGGTCCCCAACCTGGTCCTCCTCGTGGTGGTCGCCGCGGCGCTGACGCGCGGAGCCGGCTTCGCGCTGCCGCTGGGCTTCGTGGCCGGCGTGCTCCTCGACCTCGCGCCGCCGGCCGACCACGTCGCCGGCCGCTGGGCGCTGGCGCTGGTGCTGGTGGCCTGGGTAGCCGCCCGGGTCCGGCAGGACACGCGTCCCACCACCCCGGTGGTGCTCGCCTGCGTGGCGGCCTGCTCGTTCGTCGGCACCTCGGTCTTCGCCCTGACCGGCCTGCTGCTCGGCGAGCCGCTGGGGTCCGTCCCGGAGATCCTGGCCGTGATCGGCGTCGCGGTGCTCTGGGACCTGCTCCTGACGCCGTTCGTGCTGCCGGTCACGATGCGGCTCTTCGGCCGGCTGGGCGTCTCCGCGCGGGAGAGGGCGAGCGCCTGATGGCTGTCACCCGCTCCGAGCGGAGCCGGCTGCGCCTGATCGTGGTGCAGGCCCTGGTCTTCTCCCTCTTCGTCACCCTCTTCGTCCGGCTCTACTACCTCCAGGTCGTCGACGGGGAGGGCTACCAGGCCCAGGCCGCCGACCAGTCGGTGCGCGACATCGTCGTGCAGCCCCAGCGCGGCCTGGTCGTCGACGCCATGGGCCGTCCGCTGGTCGCCAACCGCCTCTCCTGGGTCGTGGCGGTGGACCGCAGCGTGCTCGCCAAGCTCTCCGACGACGAGCGCGACCAGCTGGTCGAGCGGGTCGCTGCGGTCGTCGGGCAGAAGCCCGGCCAGGTCGAGCGCAAGCTGGTCGACTGCGGCCAGGAGGGCGCCGTCGCCGGGGTCTGCTGGAACGGCTCGCCCTTCCAGCCGGTGCCGGTGGCCACCGACGTGGAGCAGTCGGTGGCCCTGCGGGTCCTCGAGCAGCCGGAGGACTACCCCGGCGTGATCGCCGAGCAGCAGAACGTGCGCGCCTACCCGCGGCCGCACGGGGTCAACCTCGCCCACGTCCTGGGCTACCTCAGCCCGATCACCGAGGCCGAGTTCGACCGGGCGAGCGAGGCCGACGACCGGTCCCTCAACGGCGCCTCGGTCGTGGGGCGGGCCGGGGTGGAGAAGGAGTACGACGCGTGGCTGCGCGGCATGCCCGGCTACCGCCGCGTCGCCGTGGACTCGATGGGCCGGGTGCTGGGGGACGACGGCGAGATCGCGGCGACGCCCGGGGACACCCTGGTGACCTCGATCGACGCCAAGGTGCAGGGGGTCGTCGAGCGGGAGCTCGCGCGCTCCATCGCCTTCCAGCGCACCCAGGTCGACAAGGTCACCGGACGGCCCTACGAGGCGGACGCCGGCGCCGCGGTGGTGATGGAGACGAAGACCGGCCGGATCGTGGCGATGGCCAGCCAGCCGACCTACGACCCCGACGTCTGGGTCGGGGGCATCAGCGAGGAGGACCTCGCCCACCTCTACTCCGAGAAGGCCGGGACGCCGCTCCTCTCGCGTGCCACGCAGGGGCAGTTCGCCCCCGGCTCCACCTGGAAGCCCTTCATGACCGCCGCGGCGCTCCGCAACGGCTACGGCACCGACAGCACGCTGCCGTGCTCCTCGGGGTTCCAGGTCGGCAACCGGGTCTTCAAGAACTTCGAGTCCGGCGCCCACGGCACGATCGGCTTCGCCCGGGCGCTCGAGGTCTCCTGCAACACCTTCTTCTACCAGATCGGCTACGACTACTGGCAGCGGTTCGGCTCCGACGTGGCCGACGTCGAGGCCCGCGACCCGCTCGTGGAGGGCGCCAAGGAGTTCGGCTTCGGCTCCGAGACCGGGATCGACCTGCCCGGCGAGGCGCCCGGCCGGATCGCGGACCGGGCGTGGAAGCGCTCCTACTTCGAGTCGCAGAAGGACTACTACTGCGGCATCGCCGGCAAGCCCCAGGACGCCGAGACCTCGGACTTCGTCTACCGGTTCGCCCGCGAGTTCTGCGTGGAGGGCTTCGCCTACCGCGCCGGCGACGCGGTGAACTTCTCCATCGGCCAGGGCGACACCATCGTCACCCCCCTCCAGCTGGCCCGCGCCTACGCGGCGCTCGGCAACGGCGGCACCCTGTGGGAGCCGCGGGTCGGCAAGGCCATCGTCAGCCCCGAGGGCGAGGTGCTGCGCCGGATCCCGCCCAAGCGTCAGGGCAGGGTCAAGGCGGCCAAGCAGGAGCTCGCGTTCATCGACGAGGCGCTGAAGGGCGTCTCCACCCGGGGCACGATGAACTGGAAGCTGATCGGCTTCCCGCTGGACCAGGTCCAGATCCGGGCCAAGACGGGGTCCGCGGAGGTCTACGGCAAGCAGACGACCGGGTGGGTGGCCTCCTACACCGAGGACTACACGGTCGTGATGATGATCAGCCAGGGAGGCACCGGCTCGGGCAGCGTCGGGGACTCCGTCCGGACGATCTGGGAGTCGCTCCACGGCGTCGAGGGGGACCAGGTGGTGGCCCGGAAGGCGGCGATCCCCGGCGTCGTCCCGCCGGCCAAGCTGCCTTCCTTCCAGGCCGACGGCACCATCATGCCTCCCACCCGGAGGAAGCAGTGACCGGGCGGACCCCGGGATCCCTGCGGGCGCCGGGACTCGACTGGGTGCTGATGCTCGCCGTGGCCGGACTGCTGGTCGTGGGCACGCTGATGGTCTGGTCGACCACCGCGAGCCGTGAGCTGCTGACCGCGGGCGACTCCACGGCGTACCTGCGCAAGCAGCTGGTCAACCTCGCCATCGGCGTCGTGCTGCTGGTCCTGGTGACCGCGACCGACCACCGGTGGGTCCGCATCCTGGCCCCGCTGGTCTACCTCGCCTCGATCGGCGGGCTCGTCCTGGTGCTGACGATGGGCTCCACGGTCAACGGCTCCCGCTCCTGGCTGCAGCTGGGCGGCCTCTCCGTCCAGCCCTCGGAGTTCGCCAAGCTGGCGGTCGTGGTCGGCATGGCGCTGCTGGTCGCCGAGCGCACCGAGGGGAGCTGGCGGCGCTCGGTCGGGTCGGTCGACGTCGTCGGCATGCTGCTCATCGCCGCGCTGCCGGCGGTCCTGATCCTGTCGCAGCCCGACCTCGGCACGATGCTGGTCCTCGCCGCCACGGTCTTCGGGGTGCTGGCCGTGGCGGGCGCACCGCGTCGCTGGCTCGCCGGGCTCCTGGTCACCGGCGTCGCGGCCGCGGCCGTGGCGGTCACGGGTGGTGTCCTCAAGGACTACCAGCTCGCCCGGTTCATGGCCTTCACCAACCCCGACCTCGACCCGCGGGGCGCCGGCTACAACACCGAGCAGGCCCGGATCGCGGTGGGCAACGGCGGTCTCTTCGGCCAGGGGCTCTTCGACGGGTCCCAGACCCAGTCGGGCTTCGTCCCCGAGCAGCACACCGACTTCATCTTCACCGCCGTCGGCGAGGAGCTGGGCCTCCTCGGCGCCGGCCTGGTGATCGTGCTGACCGCGGTGGTGATCTGGCGGGCGCTCGCCATCGCCGGTGCCACCGACGACATGTTCGGCCGGGTGGCGGCCGCGGGGATCGCGTGCTGGTTCGGGTTCCAGGCCTTCCAGAACGTCGGGATGTGCCTCGGCATCATGCCGGTCACCGGGGTGCCCCTGCCGTTCGTCTCCTACGGCGGCTCCTCGATGTTCGCCGGGATGCTGGCGATCGGTCTCCTGCAGAACGTGCACCTGCGCAACAGCACCAGCCTGCCCACCCGGCTGCTCTCACCCGCGCGGGTGCTCTCCGGACGCTGAGTGAGGGCCCCCGGGTCAGGGGTTCATCGACAAGAAGATGAAGGCGGCCAGCAGGACCAGGTGGACCGTGCCCTGGAGGGTCTTCGCCCGGCCCTGGACGACGGTGAGCACCGAGACCACCACGGTGATCGCGAGCAGCACCATCTGCATCGGCATCAGCCCCAGCTCCAGGGGACCCTCGAGCCAGATCATGGCGACCGCGATCGTGGGGATGGTGAGGCCGATCGAGGCCATCGCCGACCCGTAGCCGAGGTTGAGGCTGGTCTGGACCCGGTCGCGGGAGGCGTTGCGGACCGCGGAGATGGACTCGGGGGAGAGGACCAGCAGGGCGATCACCACACCTACCACGGTGTAGGGCAGCCCCAGGCCGCGGACGCCTTCCTCGATGGTGGGGGAGAGGAGCTTGGCCAGGCCGACCACGGCGACCAGGGAGGCGAGCAGCAGGCCGAGGCTGAGCATGGTCACCCGGGTGGTGGGCGGGTCCGCGTGGTCGTCGTCGTCGGCGTCGAGGAGGCCGGTGAAGCGGCCGAGCTCGTCGCTGGAGACGGGGACGAAGAAGTCCCGGTGGCGCACTGTCTGGGTGAGCACGAACGAGACGTAGAGCACCAGGGAGGCGACCGCGGCGAAGGCCAGCTGCGAGGCGGAGAACTCCAGCCCGACGCCCGAGGTGGTGAAGCCGGGCAGCACCAGGGTGACGCCGGCCAGGGTGATGACCGTGGCGAGCGCCGCCCCCGTGCCGGAGGCGTTGAAGCTGACCAGGTGGTGCTTGAGTGCGCCCACCAGCAGGGAGAGGCCGACGATGCCGTTGAGGGTGATCATCAGCGCGGCGAAGACGGTGTCCCGCGCGTAGGTGCTCGCGCCCGCGCCGCCGCTGGTCATCAGCATCACGATCAGGCCGACCTCGATCACCGTCACGGCGACCGCCAGGATCAGGGAGCCGTAGGGCTCACCCACCTTGTGCGCCACCACCTCCGCGTGGTGCACCGCGGCGACCACGGCACCGACCAGCGCGACCGCGAGCGCCACCAGCACGGCCCAGTGCTCGTGCCGGGACCAGGTCGCGGCCAGCAGCACCAGGGCGAGCGGCGGGACGGCGAGTGTCCAGTTGAAACGGCCATGGACCGTCGAGGCACTCATGGGCGCAAACCTATCCGCAGTACGGGTCCTTCCTTGAAATCCACGTAGGCTTGCGAGGATCGCCGCACCCGTCCGAGAGGTTCCCCCCATGTCCCACGTCACCGACACCCGCACGGAGATGTCGAGCGACGTCGCGTCCGTCTTCCACCTGCTCGAGCCGCGCCTGCCCTCGGTCTCCAAGCCGATCCAGTACGTCGGCGGCGAGCTCAACTCCACCGTCAAGGAGTGGCACTGCGCCGCGGCCTCGCCGGACGGGGGCGAGACCGTGCGCTGGGCGTTGATGTACCCCGACGCCTACGAGGTGGGCCTGCCCAACCAGGGCGTCCAGATCCTCTACGAGGTGCTCAACGAGCGGGACTGGATCCTGGCCGAGCGGACCTACGCGGTCTGGCCGGACATGGAGAAGGTGATGCGCGAGGACCGGATCCCGCAGTTCACCGTCGACGGGCACCGTCCGGTCCGCGCCTTCGACGTCTTCGGGATCAGCTTCTCCACCGAGCTCGGCTACACCAACATGCTCAACGCCCTCGACCTGGCCGAGATCCCCCTCCACGCCGCCGACCGGGGCGAGGACGACCCCGTGGTGCTGGTGGGTGGTCACGCGGCCTTCAACCCCGAGCCGATCGCGGACTTCATCGACGCCGCGGTGCTGGGCGACGGCGAGGAGGTCGTGCTCGCGATCTCCGAGGTGGTCCGGGAGTGGAAGACCGAGGGTCGGCCGGGTGGCCGCGACGAGCTGCTGCGCCGTCTCGCGGTCAGCGGCGGCGTCTACGTGCCCCGCTTCTACGACGTCGCCTACGCCGCCGACGGCTCCATCGAGGCGGTCGTGCCCAACCGTCCCGGCATCCCCTTCCGGGTGCGCAAGCACACCCTGATGGACCTCGATGCCTGGCCCTACCCGGCCAAGCCCCTGGTGCCGCTCGCCGAGACGGTGCACGAGCGCTTCTCGGTGGAGATCTTCCGCGGCTGCACCCGCGGCTGCCGCTTCTGCCAGGCGGGGATGATCACCCGCCCGGTCCGCGAGCGGTCGATCAAGACCATCGGCGACATGGTGGAGAACGGGATCAGGAAGTCCGGCTTCGAGGAGGTCGGCCTGCTCTCGCTCTCCAGCGCCGACCACACCGAGATCGCCGAGGTGGCCAAGGGGCTGGCCGACCGCTATGAAGGCTCGAACGTCTCCCTCTCGTTGCCCTCGACCCGGGTGGACGCCTTCAACATCTCGCTTGCCAACGAGTTCTCCCGCAACGGCCGCCGCTCGGGCCTCACCTTCGCCCCCGAGGGCGGCAGCGAGCGGATGCGCCGGGTGATCAACAAGATGGTCACCGAGGAGGACCTGATCCGCACGGTCGCGGCGGCGTACTCCCACGGCTGGCGGCAGGTGAAGCTCTACTTCATGGTGGGCCTGCCCACCGAGACCGACGAGGACGTCCTCCAGGTCGCCGAGCTGGCCAAGAAGGTGATCGCCAAGGGCCGGGAGGTCTCCGGCCGCAACGACATCCGGTGCACGGTCTCGATCGGCGGCTTCGTGCCGAAGCCGCACACCCCCTTCCAGTGGGCGGCCCAGCTCGACCACGAGACCACCGACGAGCGCCTCAAGCAGCTGCGCGACCTGGTCCGCGCCGACAAGCGCTACGGCCGCGCCATCGGCTTCCGGTACCACGACGGGAAGCCCGGCATCGTCGAGGGACTCCTCTCCCGCGGGGACCGCCGGGTCGGGCGGGTCATCGAGGAGGTGTGGCGCGACGGCGGCCGGTTCGACGGCTGGAGCGAGCACTTCTCCTACGACCGCTGGATGGAGTGCGCCGAGCGGGCGCTGGCCGGCACCGGCGTCGACGTCGGCTGGTACACCACCCGCGAGCGTGACCTCGACGAGGTGCTGCCCTGGGACCACCTCGACTCCGGCCTCGACAAGGACTGGCTCTGGGCCGACTGGGAGGACGCCCTCGCGGCCGCCGAGGGCGCCGACATCGAGGTGGAGGACTGCCGCTGGACCCCCTGCTACGACTGCGGGGTCTGCCCGGAGATGGGGACGGAGATCCAGATCGGCCCCACCGGCCAGACGCTGCTGCCGCTCAGCGTCGTCTGACCCCGACCGGGCGGGCGGCTACGGGGCGAACGGCCGGGCGAGCCACTGGCAGCCGGTGACCCCGGCCACGAGCAGGTCGACCCCGACCGCGGCGTGGTCGGAGACGACGCTCGGCAGCACGCGGGCGGCCCGGGGGATCACGGCCTCCTGGACGAAGACGTAGTCGATCCGCGCGCCGGGTGAGCGTCCCGCCGTCGGGCCGCGTCCCTGGCCCACCTGGGCCCAGGAGTCGGAGAGCGCGGAGGTGATGGTGGCGTAGGGGACCGTCACCGGGGAGGCGTTGAAGTCGCCGCCCAGCACGACGGGCGCGCCGCCGCGCTCGACGAGGCCCCGCACCGCCTCGGCCTGCCGCCGCCGCAGCGGGTCCGAGGTGTGGTCGAGGTGGGTGTTGTAGACGTCGACCTCCTCCGGCCCGACCGAGACGCGGGTGCGCAGCACGCCGCGCTGCTCCTTGCCCGGGTCGTTGGGCAGGAGCACGTGCTCGGTCTCGACGATGGGCAGGCGGGAGAGCGTCGCCACGCCGTACTCGGCCCGCCCGGGGAACCGGACGTTGGGCGCGAAGGCGTGCTCCATGCCCAGCTCGGCCCCCAGCACCGCCGGCATGTCGATGGCGCCGGTGCGGGGACGGAACCGGTCGACCTCCTGCAGCATCACGACGTCGGCCCCGGAGGCCCGGATCTCCTCCACGATCCGCGGGAGGTCACGGCCCCGGGGCCCGAGCCCGCCGTGGATGTTGAAGCTGAGGACCTTCAACGGGGTGAGCCTCGGGACCGGCACGCAGAGCGGGGCCGGCGGCCGGGCCGAGGCGCTGGCGCTGGGCGCTGGCGCCGGGCGGGCCGGAGCGCTGCTCGGGCCCCTGCCGGGCGACGGCGTCGGGCTCGCCGAGCCGCTCGCCGCGGGATCTGGCGACTCGGTCGGGCCGGGGGTCGCGGTTCCGTCCGTGGGCGAGGCCGCGGCCGTGGGTGTCGCGGTCGGCTCCGCGGGCTGCCCGGTCTCGGTCGGTGCGGGCTCCCGCTCCCGATCGACCAGTGCCTCCAGCGCCGTCTGGGCCGGTCCCGGGGTCGGGTCGAGCGCCAGCACGCTCAGCACGACGACGCAGGCCGTGCCCAGCGCCGCCACCAGCACCCAGGGCAGGGTGCTACTCCAGCGGGTCATCCGGGCTCCGAGCACTGTGGGACGTCTCGGCCATGATAGGTCGGTGCGCACCGTGACGGACGTGGAACGACGCAGTCGACTGGCCCATCGCCATGGGCTGGCCCCGGCGGCGCGCTTTCCCGATCCCGTCACGGCCGCCACCGCGATGACCGCGCTGCACGCCACCGAGGCCGCCAGCGTGCACCTGGCGCTGTGGGCGCGGGTGGAGGGGGTCACGGCCGAGCAGGTCGACCGCGCGCTGCGCGACGACCGGTCCCTGGTCAGCCAGCTGGCGATGCGCCGGACCAAGTGGGTCCTGCCGCGCGACCTGCTCCCTGCGGTCCTGGGCAGTGCGGCCGCCCGGGTCGCGGAGGCCGAGCGGAGGCGCCTGGCCAAGGACGTCGAGGAAGCAGGTCTCGCGCCGGACGGGGAGGCGTGGTTCGCCGACGTGCGCCGCACGACGCTGGCTCACCTGCGCGCGGAGCCGACACCCCGTTCGGTTCCCGAGCTCCGGAGCGAGGTCCCGGCCCTGGCCGGGCAGATCACCAGGGGCCGCGGCCGCTGGGCGGTGCGGATCTGGCTGGCCACGCCGGTGACCACCGTGCTGGGCGCCGAGGGGGCGCTGATGAGCGGACCCAACGGCGGGGTGGCGGGGGCGCCCTGGTGGCAGCATCGTCCCACCTGGTGCACCGCCGAGGGTTGGCTCCACGAGCGGCCGGAGCCCTGGCCGGCCGAGGCGGGGTACGCCGAGCTGGTGCGGCGGTGGCTGTGGACCTTCGGCCCCGGGACCGAGGACGACCTGGTCTGGTGGCTCGGGTCGACCCGGCGGGCGGTCCGCGGGGCGCTGGCGTCGGTGGGTGCGGCCCAGGTCCGGCTCGAGGACGGGGCCACCGGCTGGCTGCTGCCCGACGACCTCGACCCGGTGCCGCCGGTCGACCCCTGGGCCGCGCTGCTGCCCACCCTCGACCCGACGACGATGGGGTGGAAGGGACGCGACTTCCACCTGGCCCCCGGCGTCCGCCCGCGGGTCTACGACAGTGCTGGCAACGGCGCCACCACCGCCTGGTGGGACGGGCGGATCGTCGGCTGCTGGGTGCAGGACGAGGAGGGCGTGGTCGAGGTCGTGCTCCACGACGACGTGGGCCGGGAGGCGCAGGCCCGGCTGGCGGCGGAGGCGGCCCGGCTCACCGACTGGCTGGGTGGGACCCGCATCACCAACGCCTACTCCGCCAGGCAGCGGAAGTCGGTCTCCCTGCCCTGACGGGCTACGGTGTGCGGCGTGCGTGAGCAGCCCGAGCAGCAAGCCCCTCCCGTCCAGCGACTCCGGATCCGCTACGCCAAGCGTGGCCGTCTCCGCTTCACCAGTCACCGGGACTTCAGCCGAGCCTTCGAGCGGGCGGTCTTCCGCGCCCGGATCCCGATGGCCTACTCGTCCGGGTTCAACCCCCACCCCCGGATCTCCTACGCCGGTGCCTCCCCGACCGGCGCGGCCTCCGAGGCGGAGTACCTCGAGCTCGCGCTGGCCCAGGTCGTCGACCCGGCGGACGTCCTCGCCCAGCTCGACGAGGCGCTGCCGGACGGTCTGGACCTGCTGGAGGTCGTGGAGTCGGAGGGCGGGTCGCTCAGCGACCGGCTGACCGGCAGCCGGTGGCGCATCGGGCTCCCCGGCGCCTCGGACCTCGAGACCCTGGTGGCGCGCTTCCTGGAGACGGAGGTCGTGCTGGTCGAGCGGATGACCAAGAAGGGGCTGCGCGAGTTCGACGCGCGCGGCGCGGTGCTCTCCCTCGAGGCCGAGCCGGCGCCGGGCGGCATGGTCCTCGAGCTGGTGCTGCGTCACACCGTGCCGGCCGTCCGCCCCGACGACGTGCTGACGGCGATGGCCAAGCTGACCGACGAGGGGCAGGCGCTCGGCTCGGGCGCGCCCCTGCTCACCCGGCTCGAGCAGGGACCGTTGGACGAGGCTTCGGGCACCATCGGCGACCCGCTGCGCTCCGCGTCGTAGCGGAGAAGCGGGGGTGGGTGTGCGATACTCGCCTCGGTCGCTCCTGACGGCACACGTCGGCAAGAGGGACACGACGACGTTCTCGCCGGCCCGACACCCGTCGGACGGCACGGAGGATGGAAGTCGACGCCAGACCGCGACGCGGCCAGGGTGAGTCGGTGACAGAGGCCCGCCCATGTGGCACCCGTGACACATAGGGGTGGCACAGCCCAGCGACCGCGGCAGGTGCGCGGCAGACATCCCCCGACGCGCCCGCGGAGGGTGTCGTTGCCACCGAAGGCTTTGCGTCGCGGATCCTGAGCATCCGGGTCCCGGCGTCCTACACACCGGTGCAGCGCACCGGTCGAGGAGCGCACATGCTCGACGAGACCGAGAACAACCAGAACACGCAGGGAACCGCCGGGGAGGCGGAAGCCGCGGAGCAGGCGGGGGCCACCTCCGCCGACACCGCGCCGAGCACCGCCAAGAGGGCGGCCGCGAAGAAGACCGCCGCCAAGAAGGCGGCGCCCGCGAAGAAGGCCACCGCGCGCCGCAGCCCCGCCAAGAAGGCCGCCGCGGCTGAGCCGGTCGCCTCCGGGGACGCCCCCGCCGAGGCGCCCGCCGCCGAAGAGGCGCCGGCCCCGGCGAAGAAGGCTCCCGCCAAGCGGGCCCCGCGCAAGAGCGCCGCCAAGAAGGCCGCCACCCCCGCGCAGGACCAGCCCGCCGACGCGGCTGACGCGTCCGCCCCGGCCCGCGAGGAGGCGGCCGGCTCGGCCACCCTCCCGCTCTTCCAGGCACCGGAGCCGGTCAAGGCCCCGGCCCGCCGGACCCGCAAGCGCACCGCCGCGCCCGTGGCCGCCGACGAGACGGCCCAGGTCGCGGAGGCGGCTCCCGCCCCCGCCGAGGTCCCTGCCCCCGCGCAGGAGGACCAGGCCGCCGGCGAGACCGCCCCCAAGGTCACCAGGACCACCAGGTCCGCCCGCAGCCGCAGCGGCCGCGCCGCCAAGAAGGCCGCCGCCCCGGTGGAGGCGCCCGAGGTGGAGGAGACCCCCGAGGAGGACGAGGAGGCAGCCGCCCTCGCCGCCGCGGAGGAAGCCGCCGAGGAGACCCCCGAGGCTGTCGAGGACGCGACCGACGAGTCGAGCGACGAGACCGGTGACGACGAGGACTCCGCCGACGGCACGCCGTCGCGGCGCCGCCGTCGGCGCGGGGGCCGACGCCGCCGCAAGGCGGGGGACTCCTCCGACGACAGCGGCGAGAGCGACGAGAACGGCGAGGACGCCCAGAAGTCCGAGACGAGCGACGACGACGCCGCCGGGGACGACGACTCCTCGGTCGCGGACGACGACAGCTCGTCGTCCGGCTCGCGTCGTCGCCGTCGCCGCCGCCGCAGTGGGGACGGCTCAGGCGAGGGGTCCGACGACCCGGACAACACCGTCACCCGGGTGCGCAAGACCCGCTCCGCCGAGGACCAGATCACCGCCGTCGCGGGATCCACCCGGCTGGAGGCCAAGAAGCAGCGCCGGCGTGAGGGCCGCGAGGCCGGCCGCCGCCGGGCACCGATCGTGAGCGAGGCCGAGTTCCTGGCCCGCCGCGAGGCGGTGGACCGGGTGATGGTGATCCGTCAGCGCAAGGACCTCACCCAGATCGCCGTCCTCGAGGACAAGGTGCTGGTCGAGCACTACGTGGCGCGCGAGTCGCAGACCTCGCTGATCGGCAACGTCTACCTCGGGCGGGTGCAGAACGTGCTGCCCTCGATGGAGGCGGCGTTCATCGACATCGGCAAGGGCCGCAACGCGGTGCTCTACGCCGGCGAGGTCAACTGGTCGGCCCTCGGCCACAAGGAGGGGCAGCCCCGCAAGATCGAGTCGGTGCTCTCCTCCGGGCAGAGCATCCTGGTGCAGGTCACCAAGGACCCGGTGGGCCACAAGGGCGCCCGGCTGACCAGCCAGGTGAGCCTCGCGGGCAGGTTCCTGGTCTACGTGCCGGACGGCACCACGAGCGGCATCTCCCGCAAGCTGCCCGACACCGAGCGCAACCGCCTCAAGGCGCTGCTCAAGGAGATCGTCCCGGACACCGCGGGCGTGATCGTGCGCACCGCCGCGGAGGGCGCGAGCGAGGAGGAGCTGACCCGCGACGTCGAGCGGCTCAAGGCGCGCTGGGAGGACATCGAGGCCAAGACCAAGGGCAACGCCCCGCAGCTCCTCTACGGAGAGCCGGACCTGACCCTCAAGGTGGTGCGCGACCTCTTCACCGAGGACTTCAAGAAGCTGGTCATCGAGGGCGACGACGCCTGGGACACGGTCCAGGGCTACGTCACCCACGTGGCGCCCGACCTCGAGGAGCGCCTGGAGCGCTACCAGCCGGGCGACAACGCCTCGGCCCAGCAGGGCGACGTCTTCTCGGCCTACCGGGTCGAGGAGCAGATCGCCAAGGGTCTGGACCGCAAGGTCTGGCTGCCCTCGGGTGGCTCCCTGGTGATCGACCGCACCGAGGCGATGACCGTGGTCGACGTCAACACCGGCAAGTTCACCGGCTCCGGTGGCAACCTGGAGGAGACGGTCACCAAGAACAACCTCGAGGCCGCGGAGGAGATCGTCCGCCAGCTCCGGCTGCGCGACATCGGCGGCATCATCGTCGTCGACTTCATCGACATGGTGCTCGAGTCCAACCGCGACCTCGTCGTCAGGCGCCTGGTGGAGTGCCTGGGCCGCGACCGCACCCGGCACCAGGTCGCCGAGGTCACCTCGCTCGGCCTCGTGCAGATGACGCGCAAGCGGATCGGCACCGGCCTGCTCGAGGCGTTCTCCACCGACTGTGAGCACTGCCAGGGTCGCGGCGTCGTCGTGCAGAGCACGCCGGTCGAGCCGAGGTCCTCCTCGGCGTCCGACGACGACGGCCGTCGCGGCGGCCGTCGCGGTCGCGGGGGTCGTGGCAAGGAGGCCGGCCAGGGCTCCGGCGGCTCGGAGAGGCCGGCTGCGCCCTCGCCGAAGGTGGTCGCCGCCATGGCCAAGCCGGAGAACGCCGACCTGGCCGAGCGCCCGTCGGCGGCACCCGCCCCTGCGGATGCCCCGGTCCAGCTCACTCCTGAGCCCACGCCCGAGCCTGAGCCGACGCCTGAGCCTGAGCCGACGCCTGAGCCTGAGCCGACGCCTGAGCCCGAGCCGACGCCTGAGCCGACGCCCGAGCCCGAGCCGACGCCCGAGCCCGAGCCGACGCCCGAGCCTGAGCCGACGCCCGAGCCCGAGCCGACCCCTGCGCCGACCACCACGGTGGTCACCAGGACCCGGCGCCGCGCGGCGTCGCGACCCGCCGGCCCCCCGGCCGGCGTGGAGGTCGCACCACAGAGTGCCCCCGCGCCCGAGGATCAGGACGACGATCCCGACGGTGCACCGGTCGGGCACGTCCCGATCAAGAAGAAGGGCGCGCGCAAGCGCTGACCCGACCGGAGGGGGGACGGACCGCGTTTTGCGCGCACGTCCCCCCATCCGTAGTATTGACCCTCGGTGTCCCAACACCTTCCCGCTGGTGTGCTTGCACGTCGTGGCCTTGACGGACACGAGCGTGGGCGGCGCGCGGCGGGTGCCCTGAGTCTTGAGTTTTGTTGATGGACTGTTCGAGTCCGACGAGGAGAGTGAGTCGCGGTGTACGCGATCGTGCGGAGTGGCAGCAAGCAGCAGAAGGTTGCTGTCGGCGATGTCATCGAGATCGACCAGGTCCTGACCACCCCCGGTGAGTCCGTGACCCTTCCCGTCGTGATGGTGGTGGACGGCGAGGCCGTCACCGCCACCGGCCTGGACAAGGCGTCGGTGACCGTCGAGGTCCTCGGCCGCACCAAGGGCCCGAAGATCATCATCCAGAAGTACAAGAACAAGACCGGCTACAAGAAGCGCCAGGGTCACCGCCAGAAGTACACCCAGGTCAAGGTCACCGACATCTCCGTCTGAGCGGCTTCCCGCCCTCGCGATCCACGAAGGACTGAACTCATGGCACACAAGAAGGGTGCGGCCTCGACCAAGAACGGTCGCGACTCCAACGCACAGCGGCTCGGCGTCAAGCGCTACGGCGGCCAGGTCGTCGGCGCCGGCGAGATCATCGTCCGCCAGCGCGGCACGCACTTCCACCCGGGCAGCGGCGTCGGCCGCGGCGGCGACGACACGCTGTTCGCGCTGGTCGCGGGTGCGGTCGAGTTCGGCACCCGGCGTGGCCGCAAGGTCGTCAACGTCGTCCCCGGCGAGTGACCTGACGCTTCACGCAGCACACACTTCCATCGAAGGGCGTCCCTAGACTTGGGGACGCCCTTCGTGTGTTCCACCCCAGCGAGGAGAGCTCCATGGCCGTACCCACCTTCGTCGACCGCGTGACGCTGCACGTCAGCGCCGGTCGCGGCGGAAACGGCGTGGCGTCCGTGCACCGCGAGAAGTTCAAGCCCCTCGGAGGGCCCGACGGGGGCAACGGCGGGCCCGGCGGCTCGGTCATCCTCCGCGTCGACCCCCAGGTCACCACCCTGATCGAGTACCACCACAGCCCCAAGCGTCGCGCCGAGAACGGCGGGCACGGGGCAGGGGACCACAAGAACGGCGGCCACGGCAGCGACCTGGTGCTCCCGGTGCCCGACGGCACCGTGGTCACCGATGCCGAGGGCAACGTGCTCGGCGACCTGATCGGCGCCGGCAGCGAGATGGTGGTGGCGACCGGCGGCCGGGGCGGTCTCGGCAACGCCTCGCTCGCCTCCTCCAAGCGCAAGGCCCCCGGCTTCGCGCTGCTCGGTGAGCCGGGCGACGAGCTCGAGATCCACCTCGAGCTCAAGGTCGTCGCGGACATCGGGCTGGTGGGCTACCCCAGCGCCGGCAAGTCCTCGCTGATCGCCGCGATCTCCCGGGCGCGGCCCAAGATCGCGGACTACCCCTTCACCACGCTGGTGCCCAACCTGGGCGTGGTCCGCGCGGGCGACACCACGTTCACCGTCGCCGACGTACCGGGGCTGATCGAGGGCGCCGCCGAAGGGCGTGGCCTCGGCCACGACTTCCTGCGCCACATCGAGCGCTGCGCGGCCCTGGTCCACGTCGTCGACACCGCCTCCATCGAGCCGGGCCGCAACCCGGTCGACGACCTCGAGGTGATGGAGTCCGAGCTCGCCCGCTACGGCGGGCTGGAGGACCGGCCGCGCCTGGTGGCGCTCAACAAGATCGACGTGCCCGACGGCGCCGAGATCGCCGAGATGGTCATCGACGACCTGCGCGAGCGCGGCATGCTGGTCTTCCCGATCTCGGCGGCCTCGGGTGCCGGGGTGCGCGAGCTGACCTTCGCGATGGCCGAGATCGTCTCCAGGAGCCGGACCGCGAAGCCCGAGGTCGAGCCGACCAGGATCGTCATCCGCCCCCCGGCGGTCGGTGGCGGCGGCGACTTCGAGATCACTCGGGACGGCGACGCCTGGCGGGTGCGCGGCACGAAGCCCGAGCGGTGGATCCGTCAGACCGACTTCAGCAACGACGAGGCGGTCGGCTTCCTGGCCGACCGGCTCAACCGGCTCGGCGTCGAGGACCAGCTGGTCAAGCGCGGGGCCCAGGCCGGCGACACGGTGCTCATCGGGCACCCGGACAACTCCGTGGTCTTCGACTTCAAGCCCGACATCGAGGCCGGCGCCGAGATGCTCGGGCGTCGCGGCGAGGACCAGCGGTTCGACGAGCAGCGGCCGGCACGCACCCGCCGCCGCGACATCGATGCGGCGATGGACGAGCGCGCGGAGAACGAGACCCGGGCCGACGTGGCCCGGCGGCTCGACAAGGGGGAGAGCTTCGGTCCCAGCTCCTACGAGATCGGCTCCCCGGAGGACCCGGACTGGTCCGAGGACGACCCCGGCGCATGAGCGACGGCGGCAGCCTGCGCCCGGCGGTCGTCGGCGCGGGCAGGATCGTGGTCAAGGTCGGGTCGTCGTCGCTGACCAGCGCGGCCGGCGGCATCGACCAGGGCCGGGTCGCCCAGCTCGCGGACGTGCTGGCCGCGGTGCGCGCGCGCGGTGCGGAGGTCGTGCTGGTCTCCTCCGGTGCGATCGCGGCCGGGCTCGCACCCCTCGGGCTGCGTCGCCGGCCCCGGGGCCTGCCCGCCCAGCAGGCGGCCGCCTCGGTCGGGCAGGGACTGCTCGCGCACCACTACCAGCAGGAGTTCGCGCGGCACGGGATCGTCACCGGCCAGGTCCTGCTCACCGTCGACGACGTGACCCGGCGGGCGCACTACCGCAACGCCTACCAGACCTTCGCCAAGCTCCTCGAGCTCCAGGCACTGCCGATCGTCAACGAGAACGACACCGTCGCCACCTCCGAGATCCGCTTCGGTGACAACGACCGGCTGGCCGCCCTGGTGGCCCACCTGGTCCACGCCGACCTGCTGGTGCTCCTCTCCGACGTCGACGGCCTCTACGACGGCCCGCCCGACCTCGCCGGGACCCGCCTGCTCAGCGACGTCCGCGGTGGCGCCGACCTCGACGGCGTACGGATCGGCAGCGCGGGCGCGGCGGGCGTGGGGACCGGCGGGATGGTGACCAAGGTCGAGGCCGCGCGGATCGCCACCGGTGCGGGCATCCCGGTGGTGCTCACCTCGGCCGACAACGCCGTCGCGGCGCTGGGCGGTCAGGCGGTCGGGACCCTCTTCCACGCCCGGGGGAGGCGTCGACCGACCCGGCTGCTGTGGCTCGCTCACGCCTCGGAGCCCCAGGGCAGGCTGGCCCTGGACGCCGGCGCCGTACGGGCGGTCGTGGAGCGCCGCGCCTCGCTGCTGGCCGCCGGGATCACCGGGGTCAGCGGCCGCTTCGTCGCCGGCGACCCCGTCGACCTGACCGATCCCGAGGGGCGTCCGGTCGCCCGGGGACTGGTCAACTTCGACTCCGCGGAGATCCCCGGCCTGCTCGGAAAGTCCACGCACCACCTCAAGCGCGAGCTGGGCGCCGGCTACGAGCGCGAGGTGGTGCACCGCGACGACCTGGTCCTCCTGGAGCCGCGTCTGGTCGGATCGCCCCCTCCGCCGGCGCCGAGGCAGTAGTTTCTGCCTCTGTGACCCTCCTGCTGCGGACCGGGGCCGGAGCGTGCCTGCTCGGGGGTGTGCTCCTCACCGGCCTGCGCCTCCTCCAACCCGACCAGGGCCTCCTGGTGAGGCTGGTCTCGTTCACGCCGTGGGCGGTCCTGGCCTACCTGCTGGCCCTGGGGCTGCTCGCGCTCGACCTGCGTCCGGGCGGCGGCCCGCGCCTGGCGTGGGCGGCCTGCGCGACCGCCGTGCTGGGTCTCGTGCTCCACCTGGGGTGGCTGGCTCCCCAGTTCCTGGGGGACGAGCCGGAGCCGGCGGCCGGCGCCCTCGGCCTGAAGGTGATGACGGTCAACATGCTCAACGGGGGCGCGGACCCCGAGGAGGTGGTGCGTCTGGCCGCCGAGGAGGACGTCGACCTGCTGGCGGTCCAGGAGGTCACCCCCTACGCGCTGCTGATGATGGAGGAGGCGGGGCTCAACGTGCAGCTCCCGTTCCACGCCGGCCAGGCGCGCTACGGGGTGGAGGGCACGATGCTCTACTCCCGGCACCCGGTGGTGGGGGAGCGGGAGGTCGGGACGAGGTGGACCTCGTTCCGGGCCCGCCTCGACGTGGAGGGTGAGCGGGTCACGGTGGTCGTCACCCACCCGGAGTCCCCGATGGGGGACGCCGGCGGGTGGCGCAGCGACCACCGCGTCCTGGCCGAGGAGGCGGCGGAGAGTCCGGTGGACCTCCTGCTCGGCGACCTCAACGCCACCCCGGACCACGAGGTCTTCGGTGACCTGCTGGACGCCGGACTCCGGGACGCGGCTCTCGTCGCCAACTCGGGGTGGCAGCCGACCTGGCCCTCGGCGGGGGAGGTCGGGCTCGGGCCGCTCTCACTGCCTCCGGTCGTCGCGATCGACCACGTGCTGGTCGGAGAGGGGTGGACCGCGACCCGCACCGGGACCCACCCGCTGCGCGGGTCCGACCACGCCGTTCTGGTCGCCGAGGTCGCCCGCGACTGAGTGCGCACCTCCGCGGCTGCGGCGACCCGGGGCGCCGTAGGCTGAGGGATGACATGAACACCGTTGCGTCGACCCCGTCGGTCTACCTCGACCACGCCGCCACCACTCCCATGCTTCCCGAAGCGGTGGAGGCGGTGGCGCGTCACCAGTCGACGGTGGGGAACGCCAGCTCGCTGCACGCCTCCGGGCGCCGAGCCCGCCGGGTGGTGGAGGAGAGCCGCGAGACGATCGCCCAGGCGCTCGGCTGCCGCCCCGGCGAGGTGGTCTTCACCTCCGGTGGCACCGAGTCGGACAACCTGGCGCTCAAGGGGATCCTGTGGTCCAGGCGCGCCGAGGATCCGCGTCGCACCCGGGTGCTGGCCACCGCGGTCGAGCACCACGCCGTCCTCGACCCGCTGCACTGGCTCGACGCGACGGGGGCCGCGGAGGTCGAGCTGGTGCCGGTGGACCCGGCCGGTCGGGTGGACGTGGACGCCTTCCGGGCCAGCGTCGAGCGCGACCCGGGCTCGGTCGCCCTGGTGTCGGTCATGTGGGCCAACAACGAGGTCGGCACGCTCCAGCCGCTCGACGAGGTGGCGCGGATCGCCGGCGAGCACGGCATTCCGGTGCACACCGACGCGGTCCAGGCGGTGGGGGCGGTCCCCGTCGACTTCGCCGCGAGCGGCGTCGACGCCCTGACCTTCACCGGCCACAAGCTGGGCGGGCCCTACGGGGTGGGCGCCCTCGTCGTCAGACGGGAGGTGAGCGTGACCGCGCTGCTCCACGGCGGCGGTCAGGAGCGGGACATCCGCAGCGGCACCCTCAACCCGCCGGGCATCGCGGGGCTCGCGGCCGCCGTCGAGATCGCGGTCAAGGCGCAGGCCGAGCACGCCGCCCGGGTCACCGCGCTCCGGGACGACCTGGTGCGCCGGGTGATCGAGGTCGTCCCCGACGCGCACCTGCACGGCGACCCGCAGGCCAGGCTGCCCGGCAACGCCCACCTCGGGTTCCCCGGGTGCGAGGGCGACTCCCTGCTGATGCTCCTCGACGCCCAGGGCATCGAGTGCTCCACGGGGTCGGCGTGCTCCGCGGGTGTCCCGCAGCCCTCCCACGTGCTGCTCGCCATGGGGTGCGACCCCGCGCAGGCGCGCCACTCCCTGCGCTTCTCGCTGGGGCGCACCAGCACCCCGGCCGACGTCGACGCCCTGGTCGCGGCCATCGGGCCGGCGGTCGAGCGGGCCCGGGCCGCCCACGGGGGGACCAGGTGAAGGTGCTGGCGGCGATGTCCGGCGGGGTCGACTCCGCCGTGGCCGCCGCGCGCGCCGTCGAGGCGGGCCACGAGGTCACCGGAGTGCACCTCGCGCTCTCCCGCAACCCCGCGTCGTACCGCTCCGGGGCCCGGGGCTGCTGCACCATCGAGGACAGCAACGACGCCCGGCGTGCCGCCGACGTGATCGGCATCCCGTTCTACGTCTGGGACCTCTCCGACCGCTTCCACGACGACGTCGTGGAGGACTTCATGGACGAGTACGCCGCCGGGCGCACGCCCAACCCGTGCCTGCGGTGCAACGAGAAGATCAAGTTCGCCGCCGTGCTCGACCGGGCCCTGGCGCTCGGCTTCGACGCCGTGGCCACCGGGCACTACGCGCAGCTGCGGACCGGTCCCGACGGACTGGTCGAGATGCACCGGGCCGTGGACCACGGCAAGGACCAGTCCTACGTGCTGGGGGTGCTGACCCAGGAGCAGCTGCGGCACGCGATGTTCCCGCTGGGCGACTCCACCAAGCCCGACGTGCGGGCCGAGGCCGCCCGACGTGGCCTGCTCGTCGCCCAGAAGCCCGACAGCCACGACATCTGCTTCGTCGCCGACGGGGACAACGCCGGCTGGCTGCGCGAGAAGCTCGGCGACCGGGCCCCCAACCACGGTGGCGAGATCCTCGACGAGCAGACCGGCGAGGTGCTGGGCACCCACGAGGGCACGTACGGCTTCACCATCGGTCAGCGCAAGGGGCTGCGGCTCGGCCGCCCCGCCCCGGACGGCAAGCCCCGCTTCGTGCTCGACATCGAGCCCGTCAGCGGCACGATCACGGTCGGTCCGCGCGAGCGCCTCGCCGTGGGGCACATCGACGCCTTCCGGCCCCGCTGGTGCGGCACCGTGCCGGGGCGGCTCGAGGGCACGGTGCAGCTGCGCGCCCACGGCCAGGAGCACCGCGCGGTGGTGCAGACCGACGGCGACACCGTGCACATCGAGCTGCTGGAGCCGGCCGAGGGGATCGCCCCGGGGCAGGCCGCGGTGATCTACGACGGCTCCCGGGTCGTCGGCTCCGCGACCATCACCGCGACCGAGCGGGTGACCGCGTGACGCTCGCGACCGGGATCGGGTCGATGCCCGGCCCGGGGGAGCAGCCGGACGCGCACGCGTACGCGGAGGCGGTGCGGGCCGTGCTGGGCGAGCTCGGCGAAGCCCCCGGCCTCCCGCACGTGCCGGAGCTGCCCGGGCGTGGTCCCGCGGCCACCATGACCGGCCGGACCCTGGCCGTGGTCACCGGCCTCGCCGCCGACCTGCAGCCCGCCGGCTGGCGGATGACCGACGCCCCGGGTGTCGACCAGCGTCGCGCGCGCTCGCTGCTGGCCCAGGACCTCGACCAGGTGGAGGAGCAGGCGCAGGGCTGGACGGGCGCCTTCAAGACCCAGGTGGCCGGTCCGTGGACCCTGGCCGCCACCGTGGAGAAGCCGCGGGGCGACAAGGTGCTCTCCGACCACGGCGCTCGGCGCGACCTCGCGCAGGCGCTCGCGGAGGGGGTCCGGGACCACGTCGCCGACCTGCGGCGCCGGCTGCCCGGGGTGGAGCGGCTGGTCGTCCAGGTCGACGAGCCCGCGCTCGCCGCGGTGCTGGCCGGCCGGGTGCCGACCGCCAGCGGCTTCGGCCGCCACCGCGTCGTCCATCCCCCCGAGGCCTCCGCCTCGCTGGAGTGGGTGCTCGCCGCGATCACCGACTCCGGTGCCGAGCCCTGGGTGCACGCCTGCGCCGCCGGGACCCCGCTGGGCCTGCTGCGCGGCGCCGGTGCGCGCGGACTCGCGGTGGACCTGGGCCAGCTCGGCGCCGAGGACCACGACGAGCTCGGCCAGGCGCTGGAGGCGGGCGAGACGGTCGTCGTCGGCGTGCTGCCCACCCTCGAGCCGGCCGAGCGACCCGACGACGCCCGCCTCGCCGAGCGGGTGCTGCGCTGGCTCGACATGCTGGGCTTCGACCCCGAGGAGGTGGGCTCCCAGCTGGTGATCAGCCCCGGGTGCGGCCTCGCGGGCGCCTCCCCGGACTGGGCCAGGCAGGCCCTCACCCTCGCCCGCACCACCGCGCGCGCCCTCTCCTGAGGCGGAGCCCGCGACTGTGGGTGCCGCAGGGCAAGATGAGGTCATGAGCACGCCCGAGGTCACTCCCGCGCCGCCCGAGGCCCGCGAACGCCACCAGGAGCTGTCGGAGCAGGTCGAGGAGGCACGCTGGCGCTACTACGTGCTCGACTCACCGACGCTCGACGACGCCGACTTCGACCGGCGGATGCGCGAGCTCGAGGAGCTCGAGGAGGCACACCCCGAGCTGCGGACCCCGGACTCCCCGACCCAGAAGGTCGGGGGTGCGGTCTCCACCGAGTTCACCCCGGTCGACCACCTCCAGCCGATGGAGTCGCTGGACAACGCGTTCTCCTTCGAGGAGCTCGACGCCTGGCACGCCCGCCTGGCCCGCGACGGGATCACCGGCGCCGACCTGCTCTGCGAGCTCAAGGTCGACGGCCTCGCCATCAACCTCCTCTACGAGCAGGGGAGGCTGGTGCGGGCGCTGACCCGGGGTGACGGGCGCACCGGGGAGGACGTGACGCCCAACGTGCGCACCATCGACTCGGTGCCGCACCGACTGACCGCGAGCGACGAGTTCCCGGTGCCGGCGCGGGTGGAGGTCCGTGGTGAGGTCTTCCTCCCGATCGAGGCCTTCGAGCGGCTCAACGCGACGATGGCGGACGCCGGGAAGCCTCCCTTCGCCAACCCGCGCAACGCCGCCGCGGGGTCGCTGCGCCAGAAGGACCCGCGGGTCACCGCCACCCGGGCGCTGGGGATGGTCTGCCACGGCATCGGCGCCCGCGAGGGGTTCGAGCCCACCGCCCAGTCCACCGCGTACGCCGCGCTGGCCGCGTGGGGCCTGCCCACCAGCGACCGGGTCCGGGTGGTGCCCGACCTGGCGGGGGTGCGCGAGTTCGTGGAGCACTACCGCGAGCACCGGCACGACGTGGAGCACGAGATCGACGGGGTGGTGGTCAAGGTCGACTCGGTCGCCCTCCAGCGCCGGCTCGGCTCGACCAGCCGTGCCCCTCGGTGGGCCATCGCCTTCAAGTACCCGCCGGAGGAGGTCAACGCCCGGCTCCTCGCGATCGAGGTCAACGTCGGTCGCACCGGACGGGTGACTCCCTTCGGGGTGATGGAGCCGACCCGGGTGGCCGGCTCGACGGTGGAGCGGGCGACCCTGCACAACGCCCACGAGGTCCGCCGCAAGGACGTCCGCCCGGGCGACACGGTGATCCTGCGCAAGGCGGGCGACGTGATCCCGGAGATCCTCGGCCCGGTGCTGCCGCTGCGTCCCGAAGGACTGGCCGAGTGGGTGATGCCCACCCACTGCCCCTCGTGCGGCACCGAGCTGGCCCAGCAGAAGGAGGGCGACAAGGACCTGCGCTGCCCCAACCACGAGGCGTGCCCCGCCCAGGTGCGCGAGCGGGTCTTCCACGTCGCCGGCCGCGGCGCGTTCGACATCGAGGGCCTCGGCTACGAGGCGGCCGACGCGCTGCTCGCCGCCGAGGTGATCGCCAACGAGGGCGACGTCTTCGACCTCGACGAGTCGGGGCTGCTGCGCACCGAGCTCTTCACCCGGGCCGCGAAGAAG
Organism: Nocardioides sp. Z22_16; assembly: GCF_058134365.1. NCBI lineage: Bacteria > Bacillati > Actinomycetota > Actinomycetes > Propionibacteriales > Nocardioidaceae > Nocardioides > Nocardioides sp. Z22_16. Next base: position 458,618 of record NZ_JBYTTI010000005.1, on the reverse strand, counting down.
GCGGAGCTGGAGGCGGGCAGCGGGCAGCGGGTGCTCAGCGCCAACGGCCGCCGGCTGCTCGACAACCTCGACAAGGCCAAGCAGGTGCCTCTCTGGCGGGTCCTGGTGGCGCTCTCGATCCGGCACGTGGGCCCCACCGCCGCCCGTGCCCTGGCCACCCGGTTCGGGTCGATGGAGGCGATCCGCGAGGCCGACGAGCAGCAGCTCGCGGACACCGAGGGGGTCGGTCCCACCATCGCCGCCTCGGTGCGCGAGTGGTTCGACGGCGAGCAGTCGGGCTGGCACCGCGCCATCGTGGACACCTGGGCCCGCGCCGGCGTCACCATGGAGGACGCGCGGGACGAGTCGGTGCCGCGGACCCTGGAGGGGCTCACCGTCGTGGTCACCGGCTCGCTCGAGGGCTGGACCCGAGACTCGGTCAAGGAGGCGATCATCACCCGGGGCGGCAAGGCGTCGGGATCGGTGTCGAAGAAGACCGACTTCGTGGTGGTGGGGGAGAACGCCGGCTCCAAGGCCGACAAGGCCGAGCAGCTCGGGCTCACCATCCTCGACGAGGCCGGGTTCGAACGGCTCCTGGCCGAGGGCCCACCCGGCGACTGAGGGGCGGCTCGGCCCGCCCCGCGGCGGGGGCCACCGGCGGGCGGCGGCGTACGGACGCATGGGGGAGAGACCCTAAGATGGGCGGCTGATCCCCCGCACGCCTGGCAAAGGATGCTGATGCCCGAAATCACCCGCGACGAGGTCGCGCACCTGGCCGACCTGGCCCGGATCGACCTCTCCGACGCCGAGCTCGACCACCTGGCGCCCCAGCTGAGCGTCATCCTGGACTCGGTCGCCTCGATCAGCGAGGTGGCCGACGCCGATGTGCCGCCGACCTCGCACGCGCTCCCGCTGACCAACGTCTTCCGCGAGGACGTCGTCGTCCCCGGGCTCACCGCCGAGCAGGCGCTCGCGGGGGCCCCGGAGTCGGAGCAGCAGCGGTTCTCCGTGCCGAGGATCCTGGGGGACGAGCAGTGAGCGGCGAGCGGACCGACTGGACCCGGCGCACGGCGGCCGAGATGGCCGATGCGCTGGCCGCCGGCGAGGTGACCAGCGTCGAGCTCACCCAGGCGCACCTCGACCGGATCGCCGAGGTCGACGGCCCCGCCGACGGCAGCGACAAGCAGGGCGTGCACGCGTTCCTCCACGTCGACGCCGAGGGGGCCCTGGCCCAGGCCCGCGCCTCCGACGAGCGTCGCGCCGCCGGCGAGCCGCGCGGCGTCCTGGACGGCGTCCCGATCGCGGTCAAGGACGTGCTGACCACCGCCGGACTGCCCACCACCTGCGGGTCGAAGATCCTCGAGGGCTGGGTGCCGCCCTACGACGCCACCGTGGTGCGCAAGCTGCGCGAGGCCGGCCTGCCGATCCTCGGCAAGACCAACATGGACGAGTTCGCCATGGGCTCCTCCACCGAGCACTCCGCCTACGGCCCGACCCGCAACCCGTGGGACCTCGACCGGATCCCCGGCGGCTCCGGTGGCGGCTCCGCCGCCGCGGTGGCCGCCTTCGAGGCCCCTCTGGCTCTGGGCACCGACACCGGTGGCTCGATCCGGCAGCCCGGTGCGGTCACCGGGACGGTCGGCGTCAAGCCGACCTACGGCGGGGTCTCCCGCTACGGGCTGGTGGCGCTCGCCAACTCGCTGGACCAGGTCGGCCCCGTCACCCGGACGGTGCTCGACTCGGCGCTCCTGCACGAGGTGATCGCCGGCCACGACCCGCTGGACAGCACCTCGATCCCCGAGTCGATGCCTTCGTTCGTCGAGGCCGCCCGGGCAGGCGCCGGCAAGGACCTGACCGGGCTCAAGGTCGGCGTCATCAGCGAGCTGCGCGGCGAGGGCTGGCAGCCCGGTGTGATGGCGCGCTTCGACGAGACGGTCGAGACGATGGTCGCGGCCGGTGCCGAGGTCGTGGAGGTCTCCTGCCCGCACTTCGTGCACGCGCTGGCGGCCTACTACCTGATCCTGCCGGCCGAGGCGTCGAGCAACCTCGCGAAGTTCGACGCGATGCGCTACGGCCTGCGCGTGCTGCCCGAGGGCGTCGAGGCGCCCAGCGCCGAGGACGTCATGCGGGCCACCCGCGACGCCGGCTTCGGCGACGAGGTCAAGCGCCGCATCATCCTGGGCACCTACGCCCTCTCCAGCGGCTACTACGACGCCTACTACGGGCAGGCGCAGAAGGTGCGGACGCTGATCAGCCGCGACTTCGAGGCTGCCTTCGAGAAGGTCGACGTGCTGATCAGCCCGACGGCGCCCACCACGGCGTTCAAGCTCGGGGAGAAGCTGGACGACCCGCTCGCGATGTACCTCAACGACCTCGCCACGATCCCGGCGAACCTGGCCGGCACGCCCGGCATCTCGGTGCCGTGCGGTCTCGCCGACGAGGACGGCCTCCCGGTGGGGCTCCAGGTCCTGGCGCCGGCGCTGGGCGACGACCGGCTCTACCGGGTCGGGGCCGCGGTCGAGGCCCTGCTGCAGGAGAAGTGGGGTGGTGCGGTCCTCGACCGTGCGCCCGAGCTGAAGGGAGCCCGTCAGTGAGCACCAGGACCGCCGAGCTGCTCTCCTTCGAGGAGACGCTGGAGAAGTACGACCCCGCGCTGGGCCTCGAGGTCCACGTCGAGCTCAGCACGCTGACCAAGATGTTCTGCGGCTGCCCCACCGAGTTCGGCGCGGAGCCCAACACGCAGGTCTGCCCGACCTGCCTGGGTCTGCCCGGCGCGATGCCGGTCGTCAACCGGAAGGCCGTCGAGGGCGCCATCAGGATCGGTCTGGCGCTCAACTGCCAGATCGCCGAGTGGTGCCGGTTCGCGCGGAAGAACTACTTCTACCCGGACATGCCGAAGAACTTCCAGACCTCGCAGTACGACGAGCCGATCGCCTTCGACGGCTGGATGGACGTCCAGGTCGAGGGCGAGGACGGCGAGCCGGAGACCTTCCGGGTCGAGATCGAGCGGGCCCACATGGAGGAGGACACCGGCAAGACGCTCCACGTGGGTGGCGCCACCGGCCGCATCCACGGCGCGGACTACTCCCTCGTCGACTACAACCGGGCCGGCATCCCCCTGATCGAGATCGTCACCCGCCCCATCCAGGGTGCGGGGGAGAGGGCCCCCGAGATCGCCAAGGCCTACGTCGCCCAGCTGCGCGAGCTGATCGTCGCCCTCGACGTCTCGGACGCGCGGATGGACCAGGGCTCGATCCGTGCCGACGTCAACCTCTCGCTGGCGCCGAAGGGCTCCGGCGTGCTCGGCACCCGCACCGAGACCAAGAACGTCAACTCGCTGCGCTCGGTGGAGCGGGCGGTCCGCTACGAGATGCGGCGGCACGCCGCCGTCCTGCAGTCGGGCGCGTCGATCCTGCAGGAGACCCGTCACTGGCACGAGGACACCGGGATCACGACCAGCGGCCGGGAGAAGTCCGACGCGGAGGACTACCGCTACTTCCCCGAGCCCGACCTGGTGCCGGTGGCTCCGTCGCGCGAGTGGGTGGAGGAGCTGCGCGGCACCCTGCCGGAGAACCCGACGCAGAAGCGGGCCCGGCTGCAGGCCGACTGGGGCTTCTCCGACCTGGAGATGCGCGACACCGTCGGCGCCGGCGCGCTGCTCCTGATCGAGCAGACCGTCGCCGCCGGCACCGCCCCGCAGGCGGCGCGCAAGTGGTGGCTCGGTGAGATGGCCCGGCGGGCCAACGAGACCGGCACCGAGATCGACGCGCTGGGGGTGACCCCGCAGCAGGTCGCGGCGGTGCAGGCGCTCGTGGACGCCGGCACGCTCAACGACAAGCTGGCGCGCCAGGTCTTCGACGGACTGCTGGCCGGGGAGGGGACGCCGGAGCAGATCGTGGAGGCCCGCGGCCTCGCGATCGTCTCCGACGAGGGTGCCTTGTCGGCCGCCGTCGACAGTGCCATCGCGGCCAACCCCGACGTGGCCGACAAGATCCGCGACGGCAAGGTGGCCGCCGCCGGTGCGCTGATCGGCGCGGTGATGAAGGAGATGCGCGGGCAGGCCGACGCCGGTCGGGTGCGCGAGCTGATCCTCGAGAAGCTGGCCTGATCCCGGCCCCGGACCCCTTCGGCGGGGGCCGGGAGGTGGGGTTAGAGTGGGTGCGTCGCGGCGTCCGTCGCGACGCACCCACGCTCACAGCTGGGGGAAGCCGGTCCAAGTCCGGCGCTGACCCGCAACCGTAGGCACGGTCCCGACCGTGCGAGCCGGAACACCCACTGTGCTGCGTCCGAACATTCGCTGTCGAGGAACGCAGCGGTTCGATCCCCGCAGGGGACCGTCCCGCTCAGCAGCGGGAAGGACCACCCTCATGCTCCGTCACCACTCCCGACGTCGCCGTATCTCCGCGGCCGGCGCCACGCTCGCCCTGGTCTGCGCGGCCGCCACCGCCTGTGCGGAGGAGGAGGGCAGCGGCGCCGACACCAGTGCCGAGGCCAGCGTCTCCGACGCCCCGCGGCCGGTCGAGCTGGCCGCCACCTGGCTGCTGGGCAACCGGAACGCCGACGGGCTGCTGGAGCACACCACCTCGTGGGAGGGCAAGACCTCCACGTCGGTGGACGTGGGCTCCAGCATCGATCTCGTGCTCGGGCTCTCGGCCACCGGGCTGCACGACGAGGAGGCCGCGGAGACCACGGACGCGGTCGCCGAGACCCTGGAGACCTATGTCGGCGCCGGCCGCGAGCTCTACTCGGGACCCTCCGCCAAGGCGCTGCTCCTCGCGGTCGACCAGGATCGCGACCCGGCCGACTTCGGCGGGGTCGACCTCCAGGCCCGGGTCGAGGGCGCGGTGACCCCGAAGGGCGTCAACGCCGGCCGGCTCCGCGACCGCTCCGAGTACGGCGACTACGCCAACGCGATCGGCCAGTCCTACGCCGCCGCCGCCCTGACCCGGCTCGGCAGCGAGAAGGCCGACGAGGTCACGGAGTTCCTGCTCCTGCAGCAGTGCGAGCAGGGCTTCTTCCGCCTCGACTTCTCGGACGCCGGAGCCCGCGACCAGTCGTGCGCGGGCGACCAGGTGAGCCCCGACCAGGCCCCGGACACCACCGCCCTCGTCGTGCTCCAGCTGGCGTCCCTCTCCGAGGAGGGGGAGCCCGAGCCCGCGGTGTCGGAGGCGCTCGAGAGGGCGACGACGTGGCTGCTGGAGCAGCAGGGTGAGGACGGCTCCTTCGCCGACCCGCAGAACGGCGTCAACGCCAACTCCTCGGGCCTGGCCGGGTGGGCGCTGGCCGAGCTCGGCGAGGACGACGCTGCGCAGCGGGCGGCCGCCTGGCTGCGGGAGCTGCAGGTGGTCGACGCCGACGGCGAGCTGGCGGATGAGACCGGCGCGGTGGCCTTCGACGAGTCGAGCCTCGCCGAGGCCGGGACCCACGGCCTCGACGACCCGCTCGACCGCGCGCCCTGGGTGATCGCCGGGGTGCAGGCGTTTCCGGTGCTGGCCGCGGCGGAGGGCGACGGGGAGGACCGGTGACCGTGCGGTCTCTGGGGACCGCCGTGCTGGCGGCCGTCGGCGTCGCGCTCGCGGGCGCGGGGCTGGGGCTCTCAGCCGCCGGTCCGGCGGTCGCGGTGCCCGCTCCGTGTCCGCCCGAGGGCGTGACCGTCGTGGTCGACTTCGGCGCGCTGGTCGAAGCCGGGGACGGCGTCCGCACGGGGTGCGACCGCGCAGTCGCCGACGAGCGGGCCGCCACCAGCATCCAGGACGCCGGCTTCACCCTCGAGAACGCGACCCGTGACCCCGGGTTCATCTGCCGGGTCGACGGGCTCCCGGCTGCCGACCCCTGTGTCAACGCGGCGCCGGCGGACGCCTACTGGAGCGTCTGGTGGGCCGACGGTCAGGGGGGCGACTGGGTCTACTCGAGCCGCGGCGCCGGCACCCTGCGCACTCCGGCGGGTGGCCACCTCGCCCTGGTCTGGCACCAGGGCGACGGGGAGGCCCGGCCGCCGGCGACTGCGCCGGAGGCGACGGAGCCCTCGGTCGGTGGCGACGTGCTGCCCGCTGAGCCCGCCACCGACGAGTCGTTGCCGCTCTGGGTGCCGGCCGGTGTTCTCGTGGTCCTGGTCGGCGCGGGCCTGCTGCTCTCGCTGAGGCGCAGGAACGGGTGAGCCGGATGAGCGAGGTGGTGGGGCGGACGAGCAAGCGGGCGCGGATCTCCCGCGAGCTCCACCCGGTGGCGTGGTGGGTCTGGGCCGCCGGCCTGGCCGCCGCGGCCTCGGCCACCACCAACCCGTGGCTGCTGGCGCTGCTGGCCGCGGTCGCCTGGGTGGTCGTGCAGGCGTGCCGCGGGGACGGCACCTGGGCCCGTGCCTTCCGGCTCTACCTGTGGCTGGCCGGCATCACGGTCGTGGTGCGGGTCGTCTTCCGGGTGCTGCTCGGCGGCGTCGAGGGCGGCACCGTCCTGTTCCGCCTGCCGCAGGTGCAGCTGCCGGAGTGGACCACGGGGATCCGGCTGCTCGGCCCGGTGACCCGGGAGGCCGTCCTGGCGGGCCTCTACGACGGGATGCAGCTGGCCTGCATCCTGCTCGCGTTCGGTGCCGCCAACGCCCTGGCGAACCCCAAGCGGCTGCTCAAGTCCCTGCCCCCGGCCCTCTACGAGATCGGCACGGCACTCGTGGTGGCGGTCTCGGTGCTGCCTCAGCTGGCGGACAGCGCGCGCCGGGTCAAGCACGCCCAGGAGCTGCGCGGCGGCCGCACCTCCCGAGGCGGGGCGCGTCGGATCCGCGGTCTGCGCCGCCTCCTGGTCCCGGTCCTCGAGGACGCCTTCGAGCGCTCGATGGCGCTGGCCGCCGGGATGGATGCCCGCGGCTACGGCCGCACCGGGGAGGCGACCGCGGGCGAGCGCCGGGCCACCGGGGCGCTGATGCTCCTCGCGCTCCTCGGTTCCGGCGTGGGTGTCTACGGCTTCCTGGACACCACGGCACCGCGCTGGCTGGGCGTGCCGATGCTCGCGCTCGGCGCGGGCGGCGCCGCGCTGGCGCTCGCCAGCGCCGGCCGCCGGGTGGGCCGGACCCGCTACCGCCCCGACAGGTGGCAGCCGGAGGAGCTGCTGGTCGCGATCAGCGGGCTGACGGCCGGCGCGGGGCTCTGGTGGGCCGCGCGCGTCTCGCCGGGCGTCGCCCACCCCGGTGTGCTGGGGGCCCCGGCCCTCGACCTGGCCGCGCTCCTGGTCCCCCTGGCGGCCCTGCTGCCGGTGCTGGTCGCGCCGCCGGCGCCCACCGTCGCCAGCCGCCGGGCGGCGGTGGCACCGAACGGTGCCCGCACCCCGGCGCTCTCCGGCCGGGAGGTGACCCGATGATCGAGCTGCGCGACATCCGGTTCGCCTACCCGGGCCGCGAGGTGCTGGCCGGGATCGACCTCACCGTCGAGGAGGGGGAGCTGGTGCTGCTGGCCGGCTCGACCGGCGTGGGGAAGTCCACGCTGCTGGGCGTGCTCGCCGGGCTGGTGCCGGAGCACACGGGGGGGATCCTCCGCGGCGACGTGCTCCTCGACGGCACCAGCATCGTCGAGCAGCCGGCCCGGGAGCGTGCCGCGGACATCGGCTACGTCGGGCAGAACCCGGCGGCGTGGTTCGTCACGGACACGGTCGAGGAGGAGCTCGCCTACGGGATGGAGCAGCTCGGGCTCCCGGCGGCGACCATGCGCCGTCGGGTCGAGGAGACCCTCGACCTGCTCGGCATCGCCGAGCTGCGCCACCGGGACCTGCGGACCCTCTCGGGCGGGGAGCAGCAGCGGGTGGCCATCGGCTCGGTGCTCACCATGCACCCGCGTCTGCTGGTGCTGGACGAGCCGACCTCGGCGCTGGACCCCAACGCGGCCGAGGAGGTGCTGGCGGTCGTGACGCGACTGGTGCACGACCTCGGACTCTCGGTGGTCGTCGCCGAGCACCGGCTCGAGCGCGTGGTGCCGTTCGCCGACCGGGTGGTGCTGCTGCGCGCCGACGGCACCGTCCTGGTCGACGCCCCGGACGTCGTGATGGCCCACTCACCCGTCGCCCCGCCGCTGGTCGAGCTCGGCCGGGCGGCCGGGTGGTCGCCGCTGCCGCTCAACGTGCGCGACGCGCGTCGCCGGGCCGGGGGACTGCGGGCCAAGGTCGCCGCGCACCCGCCGGCCCAGGTGAGCATCGCGCCCGAGGCGGCACCGGTGCTGACCGCGCACGGCGTCGTGGTCGCCCAGGGCGGCAGCGTCGTGCTGCGCGGCGTCGACCTCCGGCTGGCCCGCGGGCGCGTGACCGCGCTGATGGGACGCAACGGCGCCGGCAAGTCCACCCTGCTCTGGGCGCTCCAGGGACGGCTGCGGCGGAGCTCGGGGGAGGTCCGGGTGGCCGGCCGGGACCCCCACACGCTGTCCGGCGCCGAGCGGCGCCAGCACACCGGGATGGTCCCGCAGACCGCGTCCGACCTGCTCTACCTCGAGTCGGTGGGCGAGGAGTGCGCCGACGCCGACGCCGACGCGGGGGAGCCCGGCCGCTGCCGCGACATCCTGGACCGCCTCGCGCCGGGGATCGACGACGCCACCCATCCCCGTGACCTCTCCGAGGGCCAGCGGCTCGCCCTGGCGGTCGCCGTGGTGCTCGCGGCCCGGCCCCCGGTGCTCCTCCTCGACGAGCCGACCCGCGGGCTCGACTACCCGGGGAAGCGGGCCCTGGCCTCGCTGCTGCGTGAGCTCTGCGACGAGGGTCACGCCGTCCTGGTGGCCACCCACGACGTGGAGTTCGTGGCGGGCGTCGCCGACTCCGTCGTGGTCCTCGCCGAGGGTGAGGTGGTCTCCGAGGGTCCGACCCTGCAGGTGGTGGTCGAGTCTCCGTCGTTCGCGCCGCAGGTGCACAAGATCCTGGGCTCCCCGTGGCTGCGCGTCGACCAGGTGACCGCGGCCCTCGCTGCCGCCGGGGCGTCATGACGACCCGGCAGGCCGGCCGGACGCCGGGCGGAGCCCTCCCGGCCGCCACGACGACCGCGGTGCGCGTCGGGCCCCGCAGCGCGATGGTGCTCGCGCTGGTCTCGGCACTCGGGCTGATGATGCTGGGCTGGCCCTTCCTGCTCGAGGTGCCGGACGGCACGAGGGTCGACCCGCCCTTCCTCTTCCTGGCGCTGCTGCCGCTGCTGCTGGTGATGGTGCTGGCCGAGATGACCGAGGGCGGCATGGACGCCCGGGTGCTCGCGGTGCTCGGCCTGCTGTCGGCGATCAACGGGGTGATCCGCGGCCTGGGGGCCGGGGTGGCCGGGCTGGAGCTGATCTTCTTCCTGCTGATCCTGGGCGGCCGGGTCTTCGGCCCTGCCTTCGGGTTCATCCTCGGCGGGACCTCGCTCTTCGTCTCCGCCCTCTTCACCGCGGGGGTGGGCCCCTGGCTGCCCTTCCAGATGCTCGTCGCGGGCTGGGTGGGGATGGGCGCCGGGCTGCTGCCGCGCCGGGTGGGCGGACGGAGCGAGATCGCCCTCCTGGTGGTCTACGGCATCCTGGCCGCCTACCTGTACGGCGCCCTGATGAACCTGTGGGGCTGGCCCTTCATGCTCGGCATCGAGGTCCCCGGCCACGAGGCGACCGAGCTCTCCTACGCGACCGGGGCTCCGTTGACGGAGAACCTGCAGCGGTTCGGCCTCTACACCCTGGTGACCTCGACCGGCGGCTGGGACACCGGGAGGGCGCTCACCAACGCGGTGGCGCTGGTGGTGCTCGGCCCGTCCGTCCTGGCGACCCTGCGGCGGGTCGCCCGGCGCGCGGTGGTGGTCCGGGTCAGCGCGACAGCGTGACCCGGAGGATCCGGTCGTCCTGGGCGGCCGGGGTGCCGCGGCCGTCCCGGTTCGAGGTGGTCATCCAGAGGCTGCCGTCGGGGGCGGTGACCACGGTGCGCACCCGCCCGTAGTCGCCGACGAAGTGGGCGCGCGGCTTCCCCGTCCCGCCCTCGGTCACCGGGATCTGCCACAGCCTGGCGCCGCGCAGGGCGCCGAGCCACAGGGAGCCCTCGGCGAACGCCAGCCCGGAGGGGGAGGCCTCGTCGGTGGACCACACGGCCAGCGGGTCGGTGAGCCCCTCGGCGTCGGCGCCGGGGTTGTCGGCGCTGCGTCCCTCGATCCTCGGCCAGCCGTAGTTGTCGTCCGGCTCGATCCGGTTGAGCTCGTCCCAGGTGCTCGCGCCGAACTCGCTGGCCCACATCGTCTCGCGGTCGTCCCAGGCGATCCCCTGGACGTTGCGGTGGCCCAGGGTCCAGACCGGCGACGTCGGGTCCGGGTTGCCTGGTGCCGGGTCTCCCGCGGGGGTGATCCGCAGGATCTTGCCGGCCAGCGACTCCGGGTCCTGGGCCAGCTCGGCCTCGCCGATCTCGCCGGTCGAGGCGTAGAGGTGGCCGTCCGGGCCGAAGGCGAGCCGCCCTCCGTCGTGGATCGCACCGGTGGGGATGCCGGTCAGCACCGGCTCGGTCGTGCCGAGCCTCCCGTCGCGGAAGGTGCTCCGCACGATCCGGTTGTCGTCGGCGGTGCTCACGTAGAGGAAGACGGTGTCGTCGTCCTCGAACTCCGGGGAGGCGGCGATCCCGAGGAGGCCCCCCTCCGAACCGGCGGTCGCCTCGGTGATCGTGCCCGCCTCGCGGCTCCGCCACCCGTTCGGCTCCTCGCTCAGGTGGAGCACCCGGGCGGTGTCGCGCTCGGTCACCAGGGCCGACCCGTCGGGGAGGAAGGTGATGCCCCACGGCACCTCGAGACCTTCCGCGACGGTGCCGGTGACCTCCGGCGTCGCCCGTCCGGCGCTGCTGGTGGTCGGCTCCGACGGCTCCGACGGCTCCGGGGAGGGTGATCCCGTGGTCGCGGCGGGCGGCGACGGCGAGGGGGCGGCGTCGGGGGTGCCGGCGTCGTCGCTGCCGCACCCGGCCAGCGCGAGCACCGCGACGAGGCAGGCGGCCACGGCTGCGCGCGGGGCGGTGGCAGGGGCGGTGACGTGCATGCGTCCTCCTCAGCGGGCGGAACGCCAGGGTACTGAGCGGGGCGAGCTCGGCGGATCACCCGCGGGTCGACGAGTGCCCGTCACGGGTGCTGCACCGGCTCGACGTCCACCCTCGGCGCGACCTGGGCGGACCTGGTCGCCCCCGCGCTGGCGGCCACCACGCAGAGGATGGCGAGCCACTGCAGGAGGGTCAGGCGCTCGCCGAGGACGAGGAGCGCGGCCAGCGCGGCGGCGGCGGGCTCGACGCTCATCAGGATGCCGAACAGCGAGGGGCGCATCGTGCGCAGGGCGATCAGCTCCAGGCTGTAGGGGATCACCGAGCTCAGCAGACCGATGAGGGCGCCCAGCGCGACCACCCGCGGGTCGAGGAGTCCGGAGAGGTCGACGGCCAGGGCGAACGGGCTCAGCAGCAGGGCCGCCCCCGCGCTCGCCACCGAGAGCCCGTCGAGCCCCTGCCAGCGCCGGCCGGTCTGGGCGCTGAGCAGGATGTAGGTGGCCCAGCAGGCGCCGGCCAGCAGCGCGAAGGCGACACCGAGAGGGTCCAGGTCGGAGCGCTCCCACCCCAGGGCCGCCACGCCCAGGGCGGCCAGCGCCACCCAGGCGAGGTCGCGGACGCGGCGGGATCCCAGCAGCGCGACGCTGAGCGGCCCGATCAGCTCGATGGTCACCGCCACGCCCAGCGGCAGCCGGGCGAAGGACTGGTAGAACGCCCAGTTCATCAGCGCCAGCGTGAGCGCGAAGCCGGCCACCACCTGCCAGTCCTGCCGGGTGCGACCGCGGAGCCGGGGCCGCGCGATCAGCAGGAGCATCACGGCGCTGCTGGCCAGGCGCAGCCACACCAGGGCGGTGGGGTCCACCCGGTCGAAGAGCTCCTTGGCCACCGCCGCGCCGAGCTGCACCGAGGCGATCCCGCCCAGCACCAGCCAGACTGCGCGCCTCAACGCCGGCCCTGCTCGCCCGAGGGCAGCTCGAGCACGTCCCCCCGGCATGCCGCCTCGTCCGGCGACGGGGCAGGAGCGGCGAGCCCGTGCTCGCGCCGCAGGCGGTCGAGGGTGCGACGGGCGATCGCCAGCTCGCTCTCGAAGTGCGAGAGTCCCCACTCGGCGACGAGTGCCGGGTTGTGGAAGACCGCTCCCACCTCGTCGCTGCCCACCAGCGAGCGCCGTACCTCCTGGAGATCGGCCCGGGCCTCCTGCACCTGGACGACGTACTCCTCCAGCATCGCCACCAGGGTCGCCGGCTCGGTGAGGTGCCCGATCATCAGGCGCAGCGCCTGGGGGTGCTTGAAGATGGGCATCCCCACCGGCGCCTCGCGCATCCACCGCTCCATCGCACGACGGCCCTCGTCGGTGACGGCGTAGGTGGAGCCCCGCCCCTCGCCGGACTTGCGGACCAGTCCGGCCTCGGTGAGCCGGGCCAGCTCGGAATAGACCTGGCTCATCGCCGGGGAGGTCCAGTAGAACCTCATGGTGCTGTCGGCGCGCTGCTTGAGCTCGTAGCCGGTGAGCTCGTCCCCGAACGTCAGCAGCCCGAGCAGTGCATAGGAAGTCACTGGAAAAAGGTCTTGCGCTGGAGGCATGAGGTGAGCGTACTCTTCCTAATTGGAATAACTCGAGGGTGAGGGGCGGAACGTGAGCGAGAAGGCGATCGAGGCGATCGACCTGGTCAAGCACTTCGACGAGACCGTAGCCGTGGACGGCGTGAGCTTCTCCGTCCCGACCGGAAGCGTCCTGGGGCTTCTGGGTCCCAACGGGGCGGGGAAGACGACCACGGTCCGGATGATGACGACCCTGACGAGGCCGACCAGTGGCACCGCCCGGGTGGCCGGCCACGACGTGGTGAGCGACCCGGCCGCGGTCCGTCGCTCGATGGGGCTGACCGGGCAGTCGGCGACCGTCGACGAGCTGCTGACCGGGCGGGAGAACCTGCGCCTGGTGGGCCAGCTCTACGGTCTGGACCGCAGGACCGTCAAACGCATCTCCGACGACCTCCTGGAGCGGTTCTCCCTGTCGGAGGCGGGCAACAGGGTGGTGAAGACCTACTCGGGCGGCATGCGGCGCCGGCTCGACCTGGCGGTGAGCCTCGTCGCCACGCCTCCGGTGCTCTTCCTCGACGAGCCGACCACCGGGCTGGACCCGCGGAGCCGGGTCGAGCTGTGGGACGTGCTCCGGGAGCTGGTGAGCGACGGCACGACGCTGCTGCTCACCACGCAGTACCTGGAGGAGGCCGACCAGCTGGCCGACAACATCGTGGTCATCGACCGTGGCGGGATCATCGCCGAGGGCACGCCGCTGCAGCTCAAGGACGCCTCGGGCAAGGCGGCCCTGGTGGTCACCGTCTCGGGCTCGGCAGACCTCGCCCGGGCGGCGGCGCTGATGCGTCGCGTGGTCAACGAGGTGCACCTGGACGAGCCCGCCCGTCGGCTCACCGCCCCCGCCCAGGGGCTGGGTGACATCACCGCGGTGGCGGAGATCTTCGCCAGCAGTGGGATCGAGCTCGACGACCTGGGGCTGCAGCGTCCCAGTCTGGACGACGTCTTCCTCCACCTGACCGGTAGACGGGCCGAGGAGCAGGACGACGAGGGCGCCGACAGCGCCTCCCACCTGGAAGGGGCACCCGCATGACCACCGAGACGGTCCGGCCCGTGCGCGGCGCGCTGGAGCGCCCGCGCATCCGGCAGACCAACCTGCTCCAGCAGTCGCTGGCGATCACCCGCCGCAACCTGATCCACATCAAGCGCATGCCCGAGATGCTGATGGACGTCACCGTGCAGCCGGTGATGTTCGTCCTGCTCTTCGCCTACGTCTTCGGCGGGGCGATCGCGGTGCAGGGGGCGGCGTCCGGCTACCGCGAGTGGCTGCTCGGCGGGATCATGGCGCAGACCATCGCGTTCGCCTCGTTCATCGTCGCGGTCGGCCTGACTGCGGACATCGACAAGGGCATCGTCGACCGGATGCGGTCCCTGCCGATCCACCCCTCGGCGGTACTGGTCGGGCGCAGCTTCTCCAGCCTCATCCACTCCGGCATCGGCATCGCGGTGATGTCGCTGACCGGCCTCATCGTGGGCTGGCGGATCCGCGGCTCGTTCCTGGACGCGGTCCTGGCCTACGCCCTGCTGCTGCTGTGGGGCTTCGCGATGATCTGGCTCGGCATCCTGGTCGGCTCCGCGATGCGCTCCGTGGAGGCGGTCAACGGGGTCATGTTCACCACGATGTTCCCGATCACCTTCCTCTCCAACGCCTTCGCGCCGACCGAGCCCATGGGCGACGTCCTGCGGACCATCGCGGAGTGGAACCCCATCTCGTCGCTGGTGCAGGCGGTGCGCGAGCTGTGGGGCAACGCCGGACCGGCACCCGCCGAGGCGGCGCTGCCACTGCAGCACCCGGTGCTGGCGACGCTGCTGTGGACGCTGGCGATGACAGCCGTCCTCGCGCCGCTCTCGCTGCGTGCCTTCCGGCGCCGCACCCAGGACTGACGGCACGCACGCACGAGGATGGGAGAGGACATGGCGGGGACGAGGACGCTGCTCCTGGTGGGCACGCGCAAGGGGCTGTGGATCGGCAGCTCCGACGAGGAGCGGCGCGACTGGGCATGGACGGGGCCGCACTTCCAGATGGAGGAGGTCTACTCGGTGATGCTCGACGCCCGGGGCGAGGTGCCACGGGTGCTGGCGGGCTGCTCGTCGAGCTGGTTCGGACCCCAGGTGCGGTGGAGCGAGGACCTGGGTGAGACCTGGCAGGAGACCCCCAACGGCGCCATCCGCTTCCCGGAGGAGACCGGGGCCGCCCTCGCGCGGGTCTGGCAGCTGGTGCCCGGGGTCGAGGACGGCGTGGTGTGGGCCGGCACCGAGCCGGGGGCGATCTTCCGCTCCGAGGACAGAGGCGAGCACTTCGAGCTGGTGCGCGGACTCTGGGACCACCCGCACCGGCCCGAGTGGGACGAGGGCTTCGGGGGACAGGCGTTCCACACCATCCTCCCGCACCCCGCGGACCCTGCCTCGGTGCTGGCCGCCCTCTCCACCGGCGGCGCCTACCGGACGTCGGACGGCGGCGCGACCTGGCAGCCGGTGAACAAGGGGATCAAGGCCGAGTTCATGCCGGGGGAGCGGTACTACCCCGAGTTCGGTCAGTGCGTGCACAAGGTGGCCCGCGACCCGGTCGACCCCGACCGCCTCTTCCTGCAGAACCACGGTGGCGTCTACCGGTCGGACGACGGAGGCGACAGCTGGCAGGACATCGCCGCGGGACTCCCCTCGGAGTTCGGCTTCGCCATGGTCACCCACCCCAGGAAGCCGTCGACGGCCTTCACCTTCCCGATCGCGGACGCCAGTGCCCGCTGGCCGGTGGACGGCAAGGCGCGGGTCTGCCGGACCGACGACGGCGGCGGCACCTGGCAGGAGCTGGGGGAGGGCAACCTCCCGGACGCGTACTACGCCGCGGTCATGCGGGACGCGATGTGCGCCGACACCCTCGACCCCGTCGGCCTCTACTTCGGTGGCCGCAACGGCGCCGTCTGGGCCTCGGCCGACGAGGGCCAGACGTGGGCGGAGGTCCACAAGGACCTGCCCGACGTGCTGGTGGTGCGGGCCGCGGTGCTGCCTCCGGGCTGATGGACCCTCGGGCGCCGCGGCGCCGTGGGGGAGAGGCTCAGGCCCGTGCGCGTCGGGCGATCGCCAGGTAGGCGAGCGGGCCGACCGGCTGCACGAGGAGTGCGGGGAACCAGAGGGCCTTCGGGCCGCGGAGATCGGCGCCCGACCGTCCCTTCAGGTCCCGCAGCGCCCAGAGGGTCAGGGCCACCTCGGCCGTGCCCACGAGGGCGACCATGGTCTGCTGCGACGGGCTGAGGCCGGACCAGGACTTCTTCGTCATGCGGCCACCCTAGTCGCGGGCCGTGACCGGTACGGGACGCGGGCGCGGGCGGCGGAGCGCGCGCCTGAGACTGCCGCCGGGCCGAGTGGCGTCGAGTCGTAGCCTTGCGTCATGACCGCGCCCGACCAGAGCCAGCAGCCCGACATCAAGCCCCGCTCGCGCGACGTCACCGACGGCTTGGAGCGCGCCGCAGCCCGGGGCATGCTCCGGGCGGTCGGGATGGGCGACGACGACTTCGCCAAGCCGCAGATCGGGGTGGCGAGCAGCTGGAACGAGATCACCCCCTGCAACCTCTCCCTCGACCGGCTGGCCAAGGCGGTCAAGAACGGGGTGCACGCAGCGGGCGGCTTCCCGTTGGAGTTCGGCACCATCTCCGTCTCCGACGGCATCTCGATGGGTCACGAGGGCATGCACTTCTCCCTGGTCAGCCGCGAGGTCATCGCCGACTCGGTGGAGACGGTGATGATGGCCGAGCGGCTCGACGGGTCGGTGCTGCTCGCCGGCTGCGACAAGTCGCTGCCGGGCATGCTGATGGCTGCGGCGCGGCTCGACCTCGCGAGCGTCTTCCTCTACGCGGGCTCCACGATGCCCGGCCAGGTCGACGGCAACGACGTGACCATCATCGACGCCTTCGAGGCCGTCGGCGCCTGCCTGGCCGGCAAGATCACCCGCGACGAGGTCGACCGGATCGAGCGGGCCATCTGTCCCGGCGAGGGCGCCTGCGGTGGCATGTACACCGCCAACACCATGGCGAGCGTCGCCGAGGCGCTGGGCATGAGCCTCCCCGGCAGCGCCGCGCCGCCGGCCGTCGACCGACGGCGTGACGGCTTCGCCCACCGGTCCGGCCAGGCCGTGGTGGAGATGCTGCGCCACGGCATCACCGCGCGCCAGATCATGACCAAGCCCGCCTTCGAGAACGCGATCGCGGTCGTGATGGCGCTGGGCGGCTCGACCAACGCGGTGCTCCACCTGCTCGCGATCGCCCGCGAGGCCGACGTCGACCTGACCCTCGACGACTTCAACCGGATCGGCTCCAAGGTCCCGCACATCGGCGACCTCAAGCCGTTCGGCCGCTTCGTGATGACCGACGTCGACAAGATCGGCGGCATCCCGGTCGTGATGAAGGCGCTGCTCGACGCCGGCCTGATGCACGGCGACACCCTGACCGTCACCGGTCGCACGATGGCCGAGAACCTGGAGGCGCTGGCGCCCCAGGCGCTGGACGGCGAGGTGCTGCGGGCGTTCGAGAGGCCGATGCACGCCACCGGCGGCATCACGGTCCTCAAGGGCTCGCTCGCCCCCGAGGGCGCGGTGGTCAAGAGTGCGGGCTTCGACGACACCACCTTCACCGGCACCGCTCGGGTCTTCGACGGCGAGCGGGCCGCGCTCGACGCGCTGGCCGAGGGCCGGATCCGGCCGCGCGACGTCGTGGTGATCCGCTACGAGGGACCCAAGGGCGGCCCCGGCATGCGGGAGATGCTGGCCATCACCGGAGCGATCAAGGGCGCCGGGCTGGGCAAGGACGTCCTGCTCATCACCGACGGCCGCTTCTCCGGCGGCACGACCGGTCTCTGCGTCGGTCACATCGCCCCCGAGGCGGCGGACGGCGGCCCGATCGCCTTCGTCCGCGACGGCGACCCGATCACCCTCGACGTGGCCAACGCGCTGCTCGAGGTGGAGATCGACGACCTCGAGGCCCGCAAGGTCGGCTGGGAGCCCAACCCCCCGAAGTACACCCGCGGCGTGCTCGGCAAGTACGCCAAGGTCGTGCAGTCGGCCGCGCACGGCGCGGTCACCAGCTGAGGAGGCGACCGGCGTGGGCAAGGTCTACCCCGGGATCGACGGGCGCCTGCGGGCGTTCGTCGAGGCCCAGCCGGTCTTCTTCGTGGCCACCGCTCCCTCGGGGGACGCCGGGCACGTCAACGTCTCGCCGAAGGGCCTGGCCGGCACGTTCGCGGTCGTCGACGAGCACACCGTCGCCTACCTGGACCTGACCGCGAGCGGCGCGGAGACCATCGCCCACGTCCGCCAGAACGGACGGATCACCCTGATGTTCTGCTCGTTCGAGCGGGCACCCAACGTGGTCCGGCTGCACGGCCGGGGCCGGGTCGTCAGCTCCTACGACGCCGACTTCGCGGCGTGGGCGGCGCGTTTCGACCCGAACCCGCACGCGCGGGCGGTGATCGTGGTGGACGTCGAGCGGGTCAGCGACTCCTGCGGCTACGCACTGCCGCTGATGAGCCTGGACGAGGAGCGGGACCTCCTCACCCCGAACATGGACCGCCGCGGGGCGGAGGGGGTCGTCGCCTACCGGCGAGGCAAGAACACCGTCAGCATCGACGGTCTCCCTGCCTTCGACGACGACCCCGCGCCGTAGGGAGCTGTGCCCGGGATCAGCGGAGCTTGGCGGCCTTCGAGGTGGCACCGGGGATCGGCAGCCCGGCACCGAACGAGAAGACACCGCCGCCGGCGAACGCCACCCTGACCTTCGAGCCACGCTTGGCCTTCAGCTTGAAGGTTGCGGTGCCGTCCGCGCCGGTGGTCGCCGACTTGACGTTCTTCCACTTCTTGCCGGCCTGGCGCTGGAGGGTCACCTTGCCGCCGCTCACCGGGCTCCACTCGCCACCGGCGCTGGCCGAGACCGCGGTGGTGACGGCGGACTTGCCCTTCTTGGCCTTCTTCACCTTGATCGTGGCCCGGGTGGTGACCTCCTGGACGAGGTCGAAGCCGAAGCCGGTCACGGGGAGGTACCCGCTGATGCTGCCGTCGGTGTCGACGGCGCGCACCTCGGCGGTGACGGTGTAGCGCCCGGTCGGGATCCCGATGTCGCAGAACTGGAAGGTGGCGGTGCCCGTGAGCGGGTCGCCGAGGACGCTGTCGACCAGCTTGTAGGCGCCTCGGCCGCCCTGGGGGTCGGTGGCCGTGATGCCCAGTGACCACGACTTGTTGGTCGCGGGCACCGTGACCGTGTAGGGGATCTGGTAGTCCACGCACTGGCCCTTGGGCATCACCGCGATCTGGTCGCCGGTGATGGTCGCGACCGGGTCGACGGCCGCGGAGGCCGGGGCGGCGGGGCTGACCAGGGTGCCGAGCAGGGCGGTGGCGGCGGTCAGCGCCGCGAGCCGGGCGATCTTCTTCACGTGGAGGTCTCCAAGTTCTGTGTGACCCCGGGCGGTGACACCGCACCGTGGGCGTGGCGCGGGGTCTGGACAGCGCCCCCGCACCCGACAAGGTGCCAGAGCGCGGCACGTCGTCGCTGTCTGTCCCACCTCCTGGTCGGAGACCCCGCTACGTTCGCCCCATGAGCCGCTATGTTCGCCCCATGATCTGGGGGAGACGTACGACGGGGTCCGTGCTCGCGCTCGCGCTGTCGGGAGGTCTGCTCGCGCTCCTGCCCGCCGGGCTCTCGGCTGCCTCGGGGGAGCCGGCCGATCCTGTCGTGGGGGCGACCGGGGTGTCCCAGGCGGCGGCGACCCAGGCAGCGGACGAGCGGGCGCACCGGGCCGTGGCGTCGCTGCCGGGGGGCGGCAGGAAGATCTTCTCGCGCAACCGCTTCCTGGTCGCCTACTACGGCACGGCCGGCACCGGCGTCCTCGGGGTGCTGGGGGAGACGGAGCCCGACACCGCGCACCGGCGCCTGGTGCGCGCCGCCCGCCCGTTCAAGCTCAAGGGCGAGCGGGTGCAGCCCGTCTACGAGCTGATCGTGACGGTGGCCGACGCGGTCCCCGGCTCCGACGGCGACTACAACCACGACATCCCCCACGAGCGGGTCCAGACCTACATCGACGCCGCCGAGCGGAACAAGGCGCTGCTCGTCCTCGACATCCAGCCCGGACAGGCCGACTTCCTCACGGTGGCGAAGCGGTGGCAGTGGGCGCTCGAGCACCCCTGGGTCGGTCTCGCGCTCGACCCCGAGTGGCGGATGGAGGCGGGACAGGTGCCCGGCCAGGTCATCGGCTCGGTCCGCGCCAAGGAGGTCAACGAGGTCTCCGCCTGGCTCGACACCCTCGCGGCCGAGAACGGGCTGCCGCAGAAGGTCTTCATGCTCCACCAGTTCCGCGACTCGATGGTCTCGCGGATCAAGAAGGTCCGGGACCGCCCCCACCTGGCCCTCGTGCAGCACATCGACGGGTTCGGCACCCCGGCGCAGAAGCTGGCGACCTACCGCGCGGTGGCCCGGCCCCAGCAGTTCCAGATGGGCTTCAAGCTCTTCTACGACGAGGACGTGCCGCGGATGAAGGCGCGCGCCGTCCGCCGGATCCGTCCCGAGGTCCGGTTCGTCAGCTTCCAGTAGGAGTACGGTGCCCGGATGAGCACGGCGCGACTGCGCGGCACCGACCTGAGCGGGACGGTCCACCCCGTCCTGCGCGACCACCACGTGCACCTCGGGCTGCTCGAGCCCTCCGGCCTGGAGCCGGGGGCGATCGGCGCCGTGGTCGACCTGGGCTGGTCCCCGCAGATCGTCGCCCTGGCCCGGGCCTGCCCGGTGCGGGTGCACCACGCGGGCCAGTTCCTCGCCGCGCCCGACGGCTACCCCAGCGACCGGCCCTGGGCGCCCCGGGGCAGCGTCCGCGTCGTGGCCCACCCCCGCGAGGCCGGGGCCGCGGTCGCGGAGCAGCGGGCGCTGGGCGCCAGTGTGCTCAAGGTGACGCTCAACCGGCTCGCCGGGCCCGTGCTCGACCTGGCCACCTGCGAGGCGGTGGTGGCGGCGGCGGGTGAGACGCCGGTGGTCGCCCACGTCGAGGGTCCCGGGATGGTCGAGCTGGCCCTGGCGGCTGGGATCGACGTGCTGGCGCACACCCCGTGGACCGAGCTGCTGGACCCCGCCGTGGTCGAGGAGTGCGTGGCGGCCGACATGGCCTGGATCAGCACCCTCGACATCCACGGGCGCGGGAGCCCCACCGCGGAGCAGCGCACCGCGTGCGCCAACCTGGCGGCCTTCCACGCCGCGGGTGGACGGGTCCTCTACGGCACCGACCTCGGCAACGGACCGCTTCCGGTGGGCCTCAACCTGCGCGAGGTGGCGCTGCTGCGCGAGGTCGGCCTCGACGACGAGGCGCTGCTCGCCGCCCTGACCGACGGGTGGCCCGGCCCCCTCGGTCGCGACCTGGTCACCTTCCTCCCAGGCTCCCCGGGCGACGACCTCCTCACCCGGCTGCCGGGGGCGCTCGCCGTACCCTCCTCGGAGACCGAGTCGCTCTGACGCCCGTCCCCAGGAGCCCCGCCGTGCCCGACCTCGACCCGCGCCCGCGGGACGCCGCCGACCCCCTCGCCGCGCTCCGGTCCCGCTTCGTGGGGGCCGGGTCCCCGCTGGTCTACTTCGACGGCAACTCCCTCGGGCGACCCCTGGAGGCGACCGCCGACCGCCTGGCCGCCTTCGTCCGCGAGGAGTGGGGTGGCCGCCTCATCCGGGGCTGGGACGAGGGCTGGCTGGCGCTCCCCACCGAGCTGGGGGACCGCCTCGGCAGGGTCGTGCTCGGTGCGGCGCCGGGGCAGATCGCGGTGGGCGACTCCACGACCGTCTGGCTCTACAAGCTGCTCCGCGCCGCCGTGGACGCCCAGCTGCGCCGTGACCCGGCCCGCACCGAGATCGTGGTGGACAGCGACAACTTTCCCACCGACCGCTACGTAGCCGAGGGGATCGCTGCCGAGCGCGGCTGCACGGTGCGCTGGGTCGAGGTCGACCCCTCCGCCGGGGTCACCGCCGAGCTGCTCGGGGCGGCGTTGGGGGAGCGGACCAACACGGTGGTCCTCAGTCACGTGGCCTACCGCTCCGCGCACCTGGCTGACGTCGAGCAGCTGACGCGCCGGGTCCACGCCGTCGGCGCCTTGGTGCTCGTCGACCTCTGCCACTCGGCGGGGGCGGTGCCGGTGGAGCTCGACGCCTGGCAGGTGGACCTGGCCGTGGGGTGCACCTACAAGTACCTCGACGGGGGGCCGGGGTCGCCGGCCTTCGGCTACGTCGCAGCTCGCCACCACGGCGCGCTCCGCCAGCCGATCCAGGGGTGGATGGGTCACGCCGACCCGTTCGCGATGGGACCGGGCTACCGCCCGGCCGAGGGGATCCGCGGCTTCGTCTCCGGCACCCCGCCCATCCTCGGGATGCTGGCGGTCCAGGACATGGTCGACCTGCTCGAGGAGACCGGGATCGAGGCGGTCCGGCGCAAGTCGGTGGCCCTGACCGAGTACGCCGTGGCGCTGGCCGACGCGTGGCTGGACCCGCTCGGCGTCCGGCTGGGCTCGCCCCGCGACCCCGGACAGCGCGGCGGGCACGTCACGCTGCTGCACCCCGCCATGCGCGAGGTCACGGCACGGCTGTGGCAGCAGGACGTGCTCCCCGACTACCGCGACCCCGATGGGCTGCGGATCGGGCTCTCCCCGCTCTCCACCAGCTTCGAGGAGGTCCACCGCGGGATCGCCGAGGTGCGCTCCCTCCTGGGCTGAACCCGTTTGCGGGACTGCCGCGCCGACCGCTTGGATGGGGCGATGATCCGCTTCCCCGCCCCGCTCCGCCCCGGTGACCGCATCGGCGTCACCAGTCCCTCCAGCGGGGTGCCGACCCCGTTGCGCCCGCGCCTGGATGTCGCGCTCGGCTGGCTCCGCGACCGCGGCTACGAGGTCGAGGTGGGGGCCTGCCTGGACGGGGACGCCGGTCACGTGAGCGCCCGGGTGGAGAGGCGCGCCGACGAGCTCAACCGGATGCTGCTTGACCCGGCGATCAGGG
Source organism: Nocardioides sp. Z22_16 (assembly GCF_058134365.1). Lineage (NCBI taxonomy): Bacteria > Bacillati > Actinomycetota > Actinomycetes > Propionibacteriales > Nocardioidaceae > Nocardioides > Nocardioides sp. Z22_16. The sequence goes on along the minus strand of NZ_JBYTTI010000005.1, from coordinate 436,062 downwards.
CGATCGTGCCGCCGTGGGGCGGCGAGACCGCGATCGACCTCGTCGACCGGCTCGACTGGACCGCGCTCGCCGACGCCGAGCCGACCTGGGTGGTCGGCTTCAGCGACATCTCCACCCTCCTGGTGCCGCTCACCACCCGCCTCGGCTGGGCGACCCTGCACGGGTCGAACCTGATGGACACCCCCTACGAGCCGCCGGCCGGGCTCGCGCACTGGACCGCGCTGGCCTCGGCCACCGGCCCGGTGACCCAGCGGGCGTCCGGGATCTACCGGACCGCCGGCTTCGACGACTGGGAGGCCGACCCCACGCCCACGGCGTACCAGCTCGACGGGGCCGGGACCTGGGAGGTCGTCGGCGGGGGCGGGCTCGACGTCACCGGGCGCTTGATCGGCGGCTGCATCGAGACCGTCGCCAACCTGGCCGGGACGCCGTACGGCGACGTGGCCGACTTCGCCCGGCAGCACGCCGACGAGGGACTGGTCGTCTACGTCGAGGCCTCCGACGACCCGGCGCTGGAGATCTGCCGCAACCTGCACGGGCTGCGCCTCGCCGGCTGGTTCGACCACGCCAACGCGATCCTGGTCGGGCGGACCGGGGCGCCGGCCTCCGGCGACTTCACCCAGCGTGACGCCGTCCTCGATGCCCTGGGCGGGCTCGACCTGCCGATCGTGCTCGACGTGGAGTGCGGCCACGTGCCGCCGTACCTCCCGCTGGTCAACGGGGCGCTCGCCCACGTCACCCTGGCGGGGGAGCAGCGCGAGATCACCCAGGAGCTGGCCTGAGGCCTCGCCGTCGGTCTCGGCCGTCGGGTCGTGCCTAGCGGCGGGCGTCCCGCGGGTCGCTCCCGTCGCTGAGCGGCTGGGCGACGAGCTCGCGTCGCCGCCACTTCCGCTCGGCCACCTCCACCAGCGCGGTGAGGGTGGCCAGGCGGCCGCCGACGAGCTCCTGGGCGCGGGAGCTCCCGTAGTCGCGCCCGGCCCGGTTGTTGGCCTCGTCGACATCGGAGTCCGCGGGGTCGGCCGACCCGTGCTCCTGCGCGTCGCCGACCGCGCGGGCGAGGGGCTCGCCGTGGCGGGCGGCCAGGTAGGCCTGCCAGCTGAAGTGGCGGACGGCGTTCTGCCGGCGCCACCCGGCCCCCCGGGTGGCGAGGAGGAAGGCGAGCAGGGAGGCCACCACCACGTCGAGGGCGGCCGCGGGACCCGCTCCCGCGGAGCGGGCCGTCCGCCAGAGCCGCGGCACCCCGGTGGCGAGGAGTCGCAGGGCGTTGCGGAGCTGGGGCAGCGGCATGCGCCGAGTCTGGCAGAGTGGCTCCGGTGGACCAGCGCCTCAGCTTCGTCACCCTCGCCGTCGCCGATGTCTCGGCGAGCCGGCGCTTCTACGCCGACGGGCTCGGCTGGGAGGCCGCCGTCGACGTGCCGGGGGAGGTGGTGATGTTCACGGTGGCCGACAAGGTCGTCCTCTCCCTGTGGGCCGCCGCCGCCTTCGAGGCGGAGACCGGGTCGAGACCGGCCACCGGGGTGGTGCCCCCGATCACGCTGGCGCACAACGTGGCGACCCGGGCCGGGGTGGACCGGGTGCTGGAGCAGGCGAGGGCCGCCGGCGCGTCGCTGGTGGCCGAGGCCCAGGAGCGGGAGTGGGGTGGCTACTCCGGCTACTTCGCCGACCCCGACGGGTTCCGCTGGGAGGTCGCGTTCAACCCCGGGCCCCTCGGCCTCGCGGTCCTCCCCTGACGGCTGCGGCCATATCCTGGGACGCGCGTACCAAATAGTGGGACGCGTGGCAGACTGGCTTGACGCCGGTCGCCGGCGACGGAGACGGTGGTGCCATGCGCACCGAGAACCTTCTTGTACGCACGCGACGCGTGGACTGAGTCTGACCCCTCAGCACACGCGTCACCCCTCGTCGCCGACAATCGGCCGAGGGGTTTTTTGTTTGGCCGAACCGGCAGTGCCAGCGCAGTGAGGAAGAGAATTCGATGAGTGAGCAGGACGGCAGGATCACCGGGGCGCAGAGCCTCGTGCGTTCGCTGGAGAACGCGGGTGTCACCGACATCTTCGGGATCCCGGGCGGCGCGATCCTCCCCGCCTACGACCCGTTGATGGACTCCACCCGGATCAGGCACATCCTGGTGCGCCACGAGCAGGGCGCCGGGCACGCCGCCCAGGGGTACGCCGCCGCCACCGGGCGCGTGGGCGTCTGCATGGCCACCTCCGGCCCGGGTGCCACCAACCTGGTCACCCCGATCGCCGACGCCCACATGGACTCGGTGCCGATGGTGGCGATCACCGGGCAGGTGGGCGCGTCGATGATCGGGACCGACGCCTTCCAGGAGGCCGACATCCGCGGCATCACGATGCCGATCACCAAGCACAACTTCCTGGTCACCGACCCCGCCGAGATCCCGCGGACCGTGGCCGAGGCGTTCCACATCGCCTCCACCGGGCGGCCCGGCCCGGTGCTGGTCGACGTGGCCAAGTCCGCGCTGCAGGCGATGACCGACTTCGTGTGGCCCACCGAGCTCCACCTGCCCGGCTACCGCCCCATCACCCGACCGCACAGCAAGCAGATCCGCGAGGCCGCCCGGTTGATCCTGGCGGCCAGCCGCCCGGTCCTCTACGTGGGCGGGGGCGTGATCCGCTCCGGCGCCCACCGGGAGCTGCGGCGCCTGGCCGAGTTCACCGGGATCCCGGTGGTCACCACCCTGATGGCCCGGGGGGCGTTCCCCGACAGCCACGCGCAGCACCTGGGCATGCCCGGGATGCACGGCACGGTCGCCGCGGTGGCCGGCCTCCAGCGCTCGGACCTGATCATCTCGCTCGGCGCCCGCTTCGACGACCGGGTGACCGGCAACCTCGACTCGTTCGCGCCGAACGCCCTGGTCGTGCACGCCGACATCGACCCGGCGGAGATCGGCAAGAACCGGCACGCCGACGTGCCCATCGTCGGGGACGCCAAGGAGGTCCTGGTCGACCTGCTGGCGCTGCTGCAGGCCGAGGCCGACGCGGGCACCACCGGCGACTACGAGCAGTGGGTCGACTTCCTGATCGGGGTGAAGAGGCGCTACCCGCTCGGCTACGACCGGCCGAGCGACGGCAGCCTCGCCCCGCAGTACGTGATCGAGCGGCTGGGCGCGATCGCCGGGCCGGAGGCGATCTACGCCTCCGGCGTCGGGCAGCACCAGATGTGGGCGGCCCAGTTCGTCTCCTACGAGAACCCCAACACCTGGATCAACTCCGGTGGCCTGGGCACGATGGGCTACTCGGTCCCGGCCGCGATGGGGGCCAAGGTCGGCATGCCCGACTCCACCGTCTGGGCTATCGACGGTGACGGCTGCTTCCAGATGACCAACCAGGAGCTGGCCACCTGCGCGATCAACGACATCCCGATCAAGGTCGCGGTGATCAACAACGAGTCGCTCGGGATGGTGCGCCAGTGGCAGACCCTCTTCTACAACGAGCGCTACTCCAACACCGATCTGCACTCCAAGCGGATCCCCGACTTCGTCAAGCTCGCCGAGGCCTACGGCTGCGTCGGCCTGGCGTGCGAGAGCGAGTCGGAGGTCGACGCGACGATCGAGAAGGCGATGGCGATCGACGACCGCCCCGTGGTGGTCGACTTCCGGGTCAACCGCGACGCCATGGTCTGGCCGATGGTCGCCTCCGGCACCAGCAACGACGACATCAAGTACGCCCGGGACATGGCTCCCCAGTTCGACGAGGATGACCTGTGAGCACGCACACCCTGTCCGTCCTGGTGGAGAACAAGCCCGGCGTGCTGACGCGCGTCGCCGGCCTCTTCAGCCGCCGCGGCTTCAACATCGACAGCCTCGCGGTGGGTCCCACCGAGCACCCCGAGATCTCCCGGATGACCATCGTGGTCAGCGTCGAGGGCCTGCCGCTCGAGCAGGTGACCAAGCAGCTCAACAAGCTGGTCGAGGTCATCAAGATCGTCGAGCTCGAGGGGCGCGCCTCGGTCCGCCGCGAGCTGCTCCTGGTCAAGGTCAAGGCCGACGCGGAGACCCGCGGCCAGGTGCTCGACGCCGTCCAGCTCTTCAAGGCCAAGGTCGTCGACGTCGCTCCCGACGCGGTGACCATCGAGGTCACCGGCAACTCCGAGAAGCTCGCCGACTTCCTCAGGATCATCGAGCCCTTCGGGATCCGCGAGCTGGTGCAGTCCGGCCTGGTCGCGATCGGCCGAGGCCCACGCTCCATCACCGAGCGCTCCTCGCGCCCGGCCACCGTCCCGGTCCCCGTCGCGAGCGTCGGCTGACCCGCAGCACCCGCTGTCCACCCCGTTCCAACGAATCACACCCCCCCAAAGGAGAGCCCCTGTGGCTGAGATGTTCTACGACGACGACGCCGACCTGTCCCTGATCCAGGGCAAGAACGTCGCGGTGATCGGCTACGGAAGCCAGGGCCACGCCCACGCGCTCAACCTGCGCGACTCGGGCGTCGACGTCCGCGTCGGCCTGCCCGAGGGGTCGAAGAGCCGAGCGAAGGCTGAGGACGAGGGCCTGCGGGTGCTGACTCCCGCCGAGGCCGTCGAGGAGGCCGACGTCATCGTCGTGCTCACCCCCGACCAGGTCCAGCGCCACGTCTACAAGGAGGCGATCGAGCCCAACCTCACCGCCGGCGACACCCTGGTCTTCGGCCACGGCTTCAACATCCGCTTCGGCTACATCACCCCGCCCGAGGGCGTCGACGTCGTGCTGGTCGCCCCCAAGGCCCCCGGCCACACGGTGCGCCGCGAGTACGTCGCCGGCCGCGGCATCCCGGACATCATCGCCGTCGAGCAGGACGCCTCGGGCACCGCCTGGGACCTGGCGAAGTCCTACGCCAAGGCCATCGGCGGCACCCGCGCCGGGGTCATCAAGACCACCTTCACCGAGGAGACCGAGACCGACCTCTTCGGCGAGCAGGCCGTGCTCTGCGGCGGCGTCTCCCACCTGGTGCAGGCGGGCTTCGAGACCCTCACCGAGGCGGGCTACCAGCCGGAGATCGCGTACTTCGAGGTGCTCCACGAGCTCAAGCTGATCGTCGACCTCATGTGGGAGGGCGGCATCGCCAAGCAGCGCTGGTCGATCTCCGACACCGCCGAGTACGGCGACTACGTCTCCGGGCCGCGGGTGATCACCCCGGCGGTCAAGGAGAGCATGAAGGCGATCCTGGCCGACATCCAGGACGGCAGCTTCGCCCAGCGCTTCATCGACGACCAGGACAACGGCGGCGTCGAGTTCCTCAAGCTCCGCGAGGAGGAGGCCGGGCACTCGATCGAGGCGACCGGCAAGCTGCTGCGCTCGCACTTCTCCTGGAAGCAGGAGGACAGCGACTACACCGAGGGCTCCGCCGCTCGCTGACCGCGGACCGCTCGGCACGAACGCAAGGGCCCGACCCGCCGTGACACCGGCGGGTCGGGCCCTGCTGCTGCTCGGCGGACCTGGCTCCTGCGCCGGGGTCACTTGACCTCGGCCCGCTGCACCCGCCACACCCCGAAGGCCAGCGGGACCACCAGCCACAGCAGGGCGGCGGTGCCGAGCTGTGCCCACTGCTCGCCGGTCGGTGCCCCGTCGTAGAGCGCCATGCTCGCGTAGTAGAGGTCGATCCAGGGCTGCGCGTCGGCGAACCACTCCTGGACCGTGCCGAGGGCGAAGAGGACGTTGGGGAGCGCCAGGGACCACACGAAGTACCCCACCAGGGCGGCTGCCGAGCTGCGCAGCACGACCCCGAGGGTGAACCCCATGAGCAGACCGATGACGTTGGCCGCGATGATCTGGAGCAGCTCGGTGACGCCGACGTCCCAGGTGGTCGGGGCGCCCGAGATCGCGGTGCCGACGACGTTGCCCACCGCGCCGACGCCGAGCGCGACGAGCATGGAGGCCACCCCCACGCCGACCGCCACGACGGCCTTGGCGAGCAGCACCCGGCCTCTCCTGGGGACCAGGGTGAACGTCGTCAGCGCGCTGCGCTGCGACCACTCCCCGGTCACTGCGAGGATCGCCATCACCGGCAGCATCACCGTCATCGGCATGCCGATGGCCGAGCCGTAGCTCTCGAAGGTCTGCGCCTCCTCCGGTGCGAAGAGGATCACCGCGCCGGTGGCCACCAGTGCCAGCAGGCCGGTGGCGGTGAGCAGCCAGAAGCCGGAGCGGGTGTCGAACATCTTGGTCAGCTCCACCCAGAGGATCCTCGACATCGGGATCGACGGGTGGGGCGAGTGGGTCGTGGGCGTGGCGCGGGGGGCGCCGGTGGCCTGGCCCCCGTGGGGCGTCGGGGTCGAGTGGTCGGTCAGGGTGCTCATGCTGCTGCTCCTGTGGTGGGGGCGACGACCTGGTCGCGTTGGGTCTCTGCGGTGAGCTGGAGGAACATCTCCTCCAGCCCGTGGCTGTCGGCGGTGCGCAGCTCCAGCAGGGGGACCCCTGCGGCGAGCGCGGCCTGGCCCACCTCCTCGGCACCGGCCTCGCAGGTCACCCGGCCGTCCGGCGCGACCGCGCAGGTCAGTCCGTCGGCCGCCAGCGCGGACCGGAGCGCCTCGGTGTCGCGTGCCCGGACCACGGTGCCGGCGGACTCCAGCAGCTGGGCCTTGCTGCCGCGGGCCACGATGCGCCCGTTGCCGATGACCACCAGGTCGTCGGCGATGACCTCGATCTCGTGGAGCAGGTGGGAGGAGAGGAGCACGGTGCCCCCGTCGTCGGCGTAGTCGCGCAGCAGGTCGCGCATCCAGCGGATGCCGGCCGGGTCCAGCCCGTTGGCCGGCTCGTCGAGGATCAGCACGCCGGGGGAGCCGATCAGGGCCAGTCCGATGCCGAGCCGCTGGCGCATGCCGAGCGAGTAGTGACGCACGCGGCGCTCGGCCTCGGTGGGGGTCAGCCCCACCACCTCGAGCATCTCCTCCACCCGGGTCCGGGGCAGTCCCATGGTCCGCTGGGCGATGGCGAGGATCTCGCGGCCGGTCCGGCCGGCGTGCTGTGCCGAGGCGTCGAGCAGCACGCCCACCTCGCGTCCGGGGTTGGGGAGGTCGACGAACCGGCGGCCGTTGACCAGCGCGGTCCCGTGGGTGGGCGGCGTGAGCCCGGTCATCATCCGCATGGTGGTGGACTTGCCGGCCCCGTTGGGTCCGAGGAAGCCGGTGACGCGCCCGGGGGCGGCCGTGAAGGTGACGTCGTCGACGGCCAGCTGGGCGCCGTACCTCTTGGTGAGGGAGTCGAGGGTGATCATGGGTCCCACCCTCCGGGCGGTGGAGGGCGCGGCGCATCGGTGAGACCCCTGAGCGTCCCCCCGGGCCACCCCCGACGGGAACAGGACCGGGGGGCCGGGGGTTGGCCCCGTCATGCGCATCGAGATCTGGAGCGACGTCGTCTGTCCGTGGTGCTACATCGGGAAGCGACGCCTGGAGACGGCCCTCGCCTCCTTCGACCACGCCGACGAGGTGGAGGTGGTGTGGCGCTCCTACCAGCTCGACCCCGCCGCACCCCGCGAGGGCGGTGAGCTGGCGATCGACTCCCTCGCCCGCAAGTACGGCCAGAGCCCCGAGGGTGCCCGGCAGATGATGGACCAGGTCGAGGCCGTGGCGGCCCAGGAGGGCCTCGTCTTCCGGCTGGGGGAGACGCCGCACGTCAACACCGTGGACGCGCACCGGGTCATCCACCTGGCGCTGGCCGAGGGTGGGCCCGCGCTGCAGGGTGCGGTCAAGGAGGCGCTGCTCGCGGCCTACTTCACCCAGGCGCGCCACGTGGGCGACCACGACGTGCTCCGCGACGTGGCGGTGGCCGCCGGTCTGCCGGCCGAGCGCGTGGCCGCTCTGCTGGCCTCCGACGAGCTCACCGCCGAGGTCCGGGCCGACGTCGAGCAGGCCCGGCGCTACGGCGCCACCGGCGTCCCCTTCTTCGTCGTCGACGGCAGGTACGGCGTCTCCGGGGCGCAGCCCGCCGACACGCTGATCCGGCTGCTCGACCAGGCCTGGCGTGAGTCGCACGCTGCACCGGTGCTCGTCGACGGCGGGGACGGGCCCGTCTGCGGACCGGACGGGTGCCCCGTCTGAGGCGTCCCACGGACAGTGCCGGAGAGCCCCCGAAGGCTGCCCGGCGAGGCTCCGCGGAGGTCCCCCGGAGGGCCTCGGACGCTCAGGTCCGCGGTGGGGGCACTGGGTTAGGCTGCCTCCGGCACAGCGTCGTGCACCGCGGCCCCAGGTCGCCCCGTCCCTCCTCCGCAAGGACCCGCTGTGACCCACCGACCCGTCGTCCTGATCGCCGAAGAGCTGAGCCCGGCCACCGTCGCCGAGCTCGGCCCGGACTTCGAGATCCGCAGCTGCTGCGGTGACGACCGGGCCCGGCTGCTGGCGGAGGTCCGGGCGGCCGACGCGCTGCTGGTCCGCTCCGCGACCCGGGTCGACGCGGAGCTGCTGGACGCGGCGGTCCGGCTCAAGGTGGTGGCGCGCGCGGGCGCGGGGCTCGACAACGTCGACGTGCGCGCCGCGACCCAGCACGGGGTGATGGTGGTCAACGCCCCGACCTCCAACATCGTCAGCGCGGCCGAGCTCGCCGTGGCGCTGATGCTGGCCGCGGCCCGTCACGTCAGCCAGGCGCACGCCGCCCTGCGGCGCGGGGAGTGGGAGCGGTCGAGGTTCACCGGGACCGAGCTCTTCGAGAAGACGCTGGGCATCGTGGGCCTGGGCCGGATCGGGGTGCTGGTGGCCCAGCGGCTGAGCGCCTTCGGCATGCGGGTCATCGCCTACGACCCCTATGTCCAGGCGGGCCGAGCCGCGCAGATGGGGGTGCGGCTGGTCGACCTCGACACCCTGCTCGCCGACTCCGACTTCATGTCGGTGCACCTGCCCAAGACCCCGGAGACCGTGGGCCTGATCGGGGCCGGCGAGCTGGCCCGGGCCAAGCCGGGCCTGGTGCTGGTCAACGCCGCGCGCGGAGGTGTCGTCGACGAGACCGCGCTCCACGACGCGCTCAAGACCGGCGTGATCGCGGCGGCCGGCCTCGACGTGTTCACCGTGGAGCCGAGCACCGGCTCGCCGCTGCTCGAGCTGGACAACGTGGTGGCGACCCCGCACCTCGGCGCCTCCACCCTCGAGGCCCAGGAGAAGGCGGGGATCTCGGTCGCCCGGTCGGTGCGCCTCGCGCTCGCCGGCGAGCTGGTCCCCGACGCGGTCAACGTCCAGGGTGGGGTGATCGCCGAGGACGTCCGCCCCGGCATCCCCCTGACCGAGAAGCTGGGGCGGGTCTTCACCGCCCTGGCCGGCGAGGTGGCGCAGCAGATCGACGTGGAGGTGCGCGGCGAGATCACGGAGTACGACGTCCGGGTGCTCGAGCTGGCCGCGCTCAAGGGGGCCTTCTCCGACATCGTCGAGGAGCAGGTCTCCTACGTGAACGCACCCCTGCTGGCCGCGGAGCGGGGCACGGAGGTGCGGCTCGTGGTCGAGCCGGAGAGTCCCGACCACCGCAGCCTGGTCACGGTGCGCGGCACGCTCGCCAACGGCTCGCAGGTCTCCGTCGCCGGCACCCTGGTCGGGATCGGGCAGCGGGAGCGGCTGGTGGAGGTGAACGGCTTCGCCGTCGATCTCGAGCCCACCGACCACCTGGCGTTCTTCGTCTACGAGGACCGCCCCGGCATGGTCGGGACGGTCGGCGGCATCCTGGGGGACGCCGGCGTCAACATCGCCGGCATGCAGGTCGCCCGGCGCGACAAGGGAGGCAGCGCCCTGGTCGCGCTCTCGGTCGACTCCGCGATCCCCGTCGAGGTGCTGGCCGAGATCAAGGCCGCCATCGACGCCCACTCGGTCCGCGCGGTCGACCTGGTCTGACACCGCCCTCTGGGAGGATGGGCCGGTGAACCGCCCCCGCAGCATCCTGTCCGCGCCCCGGCCCCCCAGGGTCGACCTGGCGGTGCTCGGACCGCTGGAACAGCTGAGGGCCGGCAGGCTCGGCCGCCGCGTGGTGCAGCTGGCGGTGGGGCTGGTGCTCTACGGCGCCTCGCTGGCGCTGATGGTGCGCGGTGCGCTCGGCCTGGCGCCGTGGGACGTGCTCCACTCCGGCCTGGTCCGCTACGTCCCGCTGACACTGGGGCAGATGGTGGTCGCGGTGAGCTTCCTCGTGCTCCTGCTCTGGATCCCCCTGCGGGAGCAGCCCGGCGTCGGCACCGTCGCCAACGCGTTCGTCGTGGGGCTGGCCGCAGACGCCACCTTGTCGGTGCTGGTCGAGCCCGAGGCGCCGGCCGCGCGGGTCGCCCTGATGGCGCTCGGGGTGCTGCTCAACGCGCTGGCCACCGCCCTCTACATCGGCGCCCAGCTCGGCCGCGGGCCGCGGGACGGGCTGATGACCGGCCTGGCCCGCCGGACGGGGGCCTCGATCCGGTTGGTGCGGACGGGGCTCGAGGTCGCGGTCGTGCTGGTCGGCGTGACGCTCGGCGGCGTCCTCGGGCTCGGGACGGTGCTCTACGCGCTGGGGATCGGACCGCTGACCCAGCTGGTGCTGCCCTGGGTCACGGTGCGGCTGCCGGACGCGCGGCCCGGCACCGGCTCAGCGTCGGGTGGCGATCAGCGCTGAGGCGTCCGGGGCGATCATGACCTCGACGGCGGTGAAGCGCTCGTCGGTGAGCCACTGCTCGCGCAGCGTGTCGACCCGGCCCAGGTAGATCGGCGGCCAGGACTCGCACGGGGTGAAGTCGTCCAGCACGACCAGGCCACCGGGCTCGACCAGGTCGGCCACCGCGTCGACCCGCACGCTCTCGGGGTCGCCGGAGTCGAGGAAGAGGAGCGAGAAGGGCCCCTTGCTGCTGAGCGTCGACCAGTCCGCCTGGAAGACCTCCACGGAGGGGTCGTCGGTGAAGATCGTGGCGGCCGCGGCGGCCAGCGAAGGGTTGAGCTCCGCGGTCAGGATGCGGGCATCGGTGCGCACGCCGGAGCGCAGCCAGGCGGTGCCCACCCCGCAGCCGGTGCCGAACTCGGCCATCACCCCGCCGCGGGTGGCGGCGAGGGTGGCCAGCAGGCGCCCGGTCTCGTTGCGGCAGAACGAGACGTATCCCGCCTTGCGGGAGACGTCGAAGGCACGCGCGACGATCTCGGGGAGTTCCGGGGGAGCGCTCATGATCCGAGTCTCTCATCCTGGGAAAGTCGTCTCGCAAATTGGACAGGTGGCGGAACGTGCTTCCGGCCGCCGGCGACGCGGCGTACTCTCGTCGCCATCATGCGGAGCGTCTTCGTACTCATCGACTGCCGCGGCGAGGCCTGACAGAGGGCCACCTCGCCGCGGTGTTCGGCGTTGACGTGGCCCTCGACCAGCAGCCCACCTGCGTCGCGGCGCTCCGCTTCTCCGGCCGACGTGATCCGCTCTCGGCGATGCCGACGGCTCCTCCTCCCACGTGATCCGTGGTCGAGCTCGGGACCCGTCCGCCGCGGCGCAGGGGTGCTGCCCCTCAGCACCCACCCCTGACCGTCCCGATCACCGAGGAGCACGCCATGTACGACATGTACCCGTCCGACTGGGGCCCGGCCCGTCACGACCCCGACAGCCCGCAGAGCCGCGAGGCCCTGCAGACCGCGCTTGACCTGCGAGACAACGGCGGCCAGCGCCCGGACGACAACTAACCTCACGCCATGACCCAGACCCCTGCAGACACACCGGTCACTCTCGCCGTCATCCCCGGCGACGGAATCGGTCCGGAGGTCACCGCCGAGGCACTCAAGGTGCTCGACGCGGTCTCCCCGGGAGCCTTCGCCACCACCCGCTACGACCTCGGCGCGGAGCGTTACCTCGCGACCGGCGAGGTGCTGCCCGACTCCGTCCTGGCCGAGATCCGCGAGCAGGACGCGATCCTGCTCGGCGCGGTCGGCGGCAAGCCCAACGACCCGGGCCTGCCTCCGGGGCTGCTGGAGCGTGGCCTGCTGCTGCGCCTGCGCTTCGAGCTCGACCACTACGTCAACCTGCGGCCCTCCCGGATCTTCCCGGGGGTCTCCTCGCCGCTGGCGGCGCCGGGCGAGGTCGACTTCGTGGTCGTGCGGGAGGGGACCGAGGGTCCCTACACGGGCAACGGCGGCGCCCTGCGCGTAGGCACCCCCGCCGAGGTGGCGACCGAGGTCAGCGTCAACACGGCGTTCGGCGTGGAGCGCGTGCTGCGCGACGCCTTCGCCCGGGCGCAGAGGCGGCCCCGCAAGAAGCTCACCCTGCTCCACAAGACCAACGTCCTCGTCCACGCCGGCTCGGTCTGGTGGCGCCTCTTCGAGGAGGTGGGCGCGGAGTTCCCCGACGTCACCCGGGACTACATGCACATCGACGCGGCGATGATCTTCATGACCACCGACCCGTCGCGCTTCGACGTGATCGTCACCGACAACCTCTTCGGCGACATCGTCACCGACCTCGCCGCCGCCATCACCGGCGGCATCGGTCTCGCGGCCTCGGGCAACGTGAACCCCGACCGGACCGCTCCGTCGATGTTCGAGCCCGTGCACGGCTCCGCGCCCGACATCGCCGGACAGCAGAAGGCCGACCCCACCGCGGCCATCCTCTCCGCCGCGCTGCTCCTGGACCACCTCGGTCACGCCGACGCGGCCGCCCGGGTGGAGAAGGCGGTCATCGACGACCTCACCGGTCGCTCCGCAGGTCAGGTACGCCGCACGTCGGAGGTGGGCGACGCGATCGCCGCCCGCCTGTGACGTGGCCCTCGCGCGGCATCCACCGGATGGCCGCAGAGACCCTTGCCGGGCAGCCGCGCCGACGGCTGCCCGGCCCGAGCAGATAGCCTGAGACCATGGAGATCAGCACCACCCTCTCGACCCGCCCCGTCGAGGACCAGCGGCTCTCGGAGGTGCTGGCGGACCCCGGGTTCGGCCAGCACTTCACCGACCACATGCTCACCGTGGAGTGGACGCCGGACCAGGGGTGGCACGACGCCCGGATCACCCCGTACGGACCGATCTCGCTCGACCCCGCGACGGCCGTCCTGCACTACGCGCAGGAGATCTTCGAGGGCATGAAGGCCTACCGCCACGACGACGGCAGCATCTGGACCTTCCGCCCGGAGGAGAACGCCAAGCGGATGGTGCGCTCCTCCCGGCGACTGGCGCTGCCGGAGCTGCCTCCGGCCGACTTCGTGCAGGCCGTCGACGCGCTGGTCGCCACCGACCAGCGCTGGGTGCCCGACAGCGACGGCGAGAAGAGCCTCTACCTGCGGCCGTTCATGTTCGCCTCGGAGAAGTTCCTCGGCGTCCGGCCCTCCCAGCACGTGACCTTCATGGTCATCGCCAGCCCCGCCGGCTCCTACTTCAAGGGCGGGATCAGGCCGGTGAGCCTCTGGCTCACCGAGGAGTACACCCGCGCCGCGCGCGGCGGCATGGGTGCTGCCAAGACGGGGGGCAACTACGCCTCGTCCCTGGTCGCCCAGCAGGAGGCGAGCCGGCACGACTGCGACCAGGTGGTCTTCCTCGACGCCCAGGAGCAGCGGTACGTCGAGGAGCTCGGCGGGATGAACCTGTACTTCGTCCACGCCGACGGCCGCATCGTCACCCCGGAGACCGGCACCATCCTGGAGGGGATCACCCGCGACTCGGTGATCGAGCTGGCGGGCAAGATGGGCCACGAGGTCACCGAGCGCCGGTTCGGCATCGACGAGTGGCGCGACGGCGTGGCCTCGGGCGACATCGTGGAGATCTTCGCCTGCGGGACCGCCGCGGTGATCACGCCGGTCGGCGAGCTCCGCTCCGCGCAGGGCGCCGTCCCGGCGCCGGCGAGCACCGAGCTCACGATGCGCATCCGCCAGGCCCTGGTCGACGTGCAGGGCGGGCGGGCCGAGGACACCTTCGGCTGGATGCACCGGGTCTGCTGAGCCACGACCCGGTCGTCACCTCCCGGGCTCCGGGCAGCCCGCTGGGTACGCTCGTCGGGTGACCGCCTCCCGACAGCACGAGCCCGAGGGGCTCCGCGTCGGCGAGTACCAGCTCTTCACCCGGCTGGGCGAGGGCGGGATGGGCGTCGTGCACCTCGCGGCGCGTCCCGGTGGCCCGCGGGTGGCGCTGAAGGTGCTGCGCCCCCAGGTGGTCGGTGACGACGAGGCACGCGCCCGGCTCGCCCGGGAGGTCGACACGCTCTCGCGGATCCGGAGCCCCCGGGTGGCCGAGATCCTCGACGCCGACCCGTGGGCGCCCGTGCCCTTCGTGGTCACCCGCTACGTGCCCGGCCTCTCGCTGCAGGACCACGTCCAGCAGGAGGGCCCCGTGCCGGGCGCCGACCTGGTCCACCTGGCCGCCGGTCTGGCCGAGGCGCTGGAGGCGGTGCACCGGGTGGGGGTCCTGCACCGAGACGTGAAGCCCTCCAACGTGCTGATGGAGGGACGCAACCCCGTCCTCATCGACTTCGGTCTGGCGCGGCTCGCCGACGACCCGCGACTGACCCGGGTGGGCTGGCTGCTCGGTACCCCGGGATACCTGGCGCCCGAGATCCTCTTCGGCCACGACGCGGTCCCGGCCTCCGACGTGCACTCCTGGGGAGCGACGGTCGCCTACGCCGGCACCGGCCGTCGTCCCTTCGGCTCCGGACCGGACGTCGCGGTGATGGACCGGGTCCGGCGTGGTGAGCACGACCTGCGGGGGCTCTCGGGCCTGGTCCGCGAGGTGGTGCTCGCCGCCCTCGACCCGGAGCCGACCGCGCGTCCCACCGTGGGCGAGCTGCGGGAGTGGCTCGGCCGCGGGGAGGTGCCCTGGCGGCCGAGGTCTCGGCCGGAGCCGCTCGACGACCCGCCCACGGTGCCGCTGCCCCTGCCCGCCTCCGCCACCCGTCGACTGACGCAGCCGCCGTGGCGGCCGCGAGCGGAGCACGAGGAACACCTGGAGCAGTGGGACGAGCCCCGGGCGCAGTGGGACGAGCCCCGGGCGCAGTGGGACGAGCAGCCGCGGTGGGAGCCGGAGGACCGGTGGGACGAGGACCACCGGGAGTGGGACGACTGGCACGACGCCGACGCCGACGCCGGCCCGGAGCCGGCCCAGGTGCCCGGGGGGGCGACGCCGCTGCTGGAGCGCCTGCGCCGCGCGGTGCTGCTGCTCGGCGCCGCCACGGCGGGCGCCGCGGCGTTCGCCTGGGCGCCGTACCTGGCCGCCGTGGCGCTGGTGGTCCTGGTGTGGCTGCTCCGGACCGGGTCCCGGGCCGGGTCGGCGGCCCGGGACCGGCGGCTGGCGCGCGGCAGCCGGTGGTACGACGGGGTGATGACCACGCTGGCGAGCCCCTACCACCTGCTCGCCTCGGTGCCGGGGACCCTGATCCTCGCCGGCTGGGCGACGGGCGTCGGCCTTGCCATGGCCCTGCTCTGCTTCGCCTTCGCCACCGGCGAGACCGCCTCCCTCGGCCTGGTGGGCGCGGGCTTCGTGATGGGGCTGTGGCTCGGACCGGGGAGCGGCCGGGTCCGCCGACCGGTGCGACGGGTCGTCCGGCCGCTCGCGGCCCGTCCGGTCGCCTGGTTGGTCGCCGCGGCGGTAGTGCTGGCCGTCGCCTCCGGGTTCGTCTCGCTGGCACAGGCGGAGACCCACTGGGACCCGGCCTCGGACGCCCCGTGGCGCGCGGTCCCGCTCTCCGGACTCTGGTGAGGGCCGCCGTCAGTCCGTGGCACGATGGCGCGCATGCATGAGCAGGGGATCATTCGCTAGCGCGTCGGGAGACCTCGACGCGCAACCTTCCGCACCGCGGGAGGTTTTTTTGTTGCCCCGACCCCGACCCCAACCCGAGAGATGACGAGATGGACCTGCAGGGCTCGTTCCACGTCTACGACACCACGCTGCGCGACGGCGCCCAGCAGGAGGGACTCAACCTCTCGGTCGCCGACAAGCTGACGATCGCCCGCCAGCTCGACGACCTCGGGGTCGGCTTCATCGAGGGCGGCTGGCCCGGTGCCAACCCCAAGGACACCGAGTTCTTCCGCCGCGCCGCGGTCGAGCTGGACCTGCACCACGCCAGGCTCACCGCCTTCGGCTCGACGCGCCGGGCGGGCGTCGCGGCCGCCGACGACCCGCAGGTCGCCGCCCTGCGTGACTCGGGCGCCTCCGTCATCACCCTGGTCGCCAAGTCCCACGACCGGCACGTCGAGCTGGCGCTGCGGACCACCCTGGCGGAGAACCTCGCGATGGTCCGCGACACCGTCGCGCACCTGCGCGCCGAGGGGCGGACGGTCTTCCTCGACGCCGAGCACTTCTTCGACGGCTACCGTGCCGACCGCGACTACGCCCTCGAGGTGCTGCGGACCGCCTTCGAGGCGGGCGCCGAGGTGGCCGCGCTGTGCGACACCAACGGCGGGATGCTGCCGCCGTGGGTCGCCGACGTGGTCCACGACGTGCTCGAGACGACCGGGGGCCGGGTCGGCATCCACTGCCACAACGACACCGGCTGTGCGGTGGCCAACACGCTCGCCGCGGTCGAGGCCGGGGCGACGCACGTCCAGGGGACCCTCAACGGCTACGGCGAGCGGACCGGCAACGCCGACCTGATCTCGGTGGTCGCCAACCTCGAGCTCAAGCTGGACCGGCGGGTGCTCCCCGCCGGCCTGCTGCGCGAGGCGACACGGATCGCCCACGCGGTGGCCGAGGTGACCAACTTCCCGCCCGCCAGCCGACAGCCCTACGTCGGCACGTCGGCGTTCGCCCACAAGGCAGGTCTCCACGCGTCGGCGATCAAGGTCGACCCGGACCTCTACCAGCACCTCGACCCGGTCGAGGTCGGCAACGACATGCGCCTGCTGGTCTCCGACATGGCCGGACGCGCCTCGATCCAGCTCAAGAGCCGCGAGCTCGGCTTCGACCTCGGCGACTCCGCGGGCGACCGCGCGGTGATCGCCCGGGTCACCGACCGGGTCAAGGAGATGGAGGGCCGGGGCTACACCTTCGAGGCGGCCGACGCCTCCTTCGAGCTGCTCCTGGTCGAGGCGGTCGAGGGGGGCCGGCCGGCCTACTTCGACGTGGAGTCGTGGCGGGTGATCACCGAGACGGCCGCCGCGGGGGAGGAGGCGGTCTCAGAGGCCACCGTCAAGCTGGTCTCCTCCGGCGTGCGCTACGTCGTCGCGGGGGAGGGGAACGGCCCGGTCAACGCCCTCGACGCAGCCCTGCGGCAGGCGATCTCCCAGGCCTACCCGGAGGTCGCGAAGTTCGAGCTCATCGACTACAAGGTGCGGATCCTGGACGCCGGCCACGGTACCGACGCGGTGACCCGGGTGCTGATCGAGACCTCGGACGGAGCCTCCTCCTGGGTGACCGTCGGGGTGGGCCACAACGTCGTCGAGGCCTCCTGGGAGGCGCTGGTCGACGGGCTCACCTACGGCCTGCGCCGCCACCACGTGGCGTGAGCCGGGCAAGGGGCACCGGCTGACAGGGTTGAGACGCCGCCGAGTGGGAAGCATGGGGCCCATGCGCCCTCGCCAGATGATCCCGCGGCTGCTGCCGCTCCTCCTCGTCCCCGTGCTCGCCAGCCTGATCGGCGTCGTTCTGCTGGGCCCGGCGGCTCCGGCCCGCGCCGGCGAGGAGCCCGAGGCGACCGAGTCGACCGAGGAGGGCCCCGGCCGGCTGGTGCTGGTGCTGGACTCCTCGGGGTCGATGGCGGGGCCTGCCGCGGGTGGCGGCACCAAGATCCAGGCGGCGAAGGACGCGCTGGGCCGCGTGGTCGAGGAGCTCCCCGACGACGCCGAGGTCGGGATCCGGGTCTTCGGCGCGAAGGTCTTCGACCGCAGCGAGCCGGGCGCCTGCACCGACACCCAGGCCGTCGTGCCCGTCGGCCCACTGGACCGCCAGGCCCTGACCGACGCGGTGGCGGCCTACGAGCCCTACGGGGAGACGCCCATCGGCCACGCGCTGCGCGAGGCGGGCAAGGACCTCGCGTCGGGGGCGGAGGAGTCGCGCACCATCGTGCTGCTCTCCGACGGGGAGCCGACGTGCCAGCCGGACCCCTGCAAGGTCGCCGCCCAGCTCGCCGAGAGCGGGATCGACCTGACGATCAACGTGGTCGGTCTCGATGTCTCCGGCAAGGCCCGCGAGTCGCTGCGCTGCATCGCCCGCGCCGGCAACGGCGACTACTACGACGCGTCGTCCGCCGAGGACCTCGCCAGCAGCCTGGTCAAGGTCAGCGTGCGCGAGCTGCGCGGCTTCCAGCTGAACGGCGAGCGGATCGAGGGCGGGACCACGGCGGAGACCGCGCTGCCCCTCGAGCCCGGTGCCTACCTCGACACCTCCCTCCCCGACGAGGCCGCGCGCTACTACCTGGTGGACAACCCGGCAGGGGGCGGGGTCTCGGTCTCGGCGCTGGTGCGTCCGCCGAAGGGGCAGGAGAGCTGGCACACCGTGGTGCACGTCAAGCTCACCACCCTGGACGGCGAGGCCTGCTCGCGGGGCTTCGCCCAGTCGTTCCAGATCCTGGGGATGACCCCGCTGGTCTCGACGGCGGCGGCATTCAACCAGTTCGGCCCCACCCGTTTCGCCGACGGCTGCGACAGCGACGACCAGCTGTTGGCCACCGTCATCAGCGAGGCGGGGGTCTCCGACTATCGCCTCCAGGTCAGCAACCACCCGCCGATCGCCGACACCGGGACGCTGCCCGGGCCCGTCGAGTCCGACGGGGACTGGGTCGGCAAGGTCGAGATCCCCACCTCGGGACCCGCGGAGCCGGTGATCGGCGGGGTCTCCTTCGACGACGCGCCGGAGCTGCAGCCCGGCACGACCTACACCGACACCGTGCGTCCCTCCGAGGTGCTGGTCTACAAGGTGCGCACCGGCTACGGCCAGGCGCTGCGGGTCAGCGCGCGCCTCGGCACCGACCCGAGGGCCGCGAGCCTGCTGGGGGCCCAGGGCCCGCACGTGGAGATGCTCTCCTACTCCGCCCTCGGCCAGGAGCAGAGCCGGGCCTGGGACTCCGACCGGGGCATCACCGGCCAAGGGTTCTACAACGGCGAGCAGCCGACTGTCGTCACCGCGGTCGTGCCGCCGGTGCGGGTGCGGAACGTGGAGTCGCCCCACCCCCACGTGCGGACCGTGGTCCAGGACGGCTACCAGTACGTGGCACTGGGCCTGGGACGCGAGAGCTCCGAGGAGGCGAACGGGTTCGCCGCCCCCGTGCGGCTGCGTGCCGAGCTGGTGGGGGAGGTCGAGGGCGAGCCCCAGTTCGAGGGCGAGGTCGAGGGCCCGGCGGCCGAGGAGGGCGAGCCGACCGACGAGCCGACCGAGGAGACCGCGGGGGCGGACCCCGCGCGGGAGGACGACGCCGCGGCCGAGGACGGCGACTCCGGGACGGTGCTCTGGTGGGTCGTGGGGGCGGTGGCGCTGGTGGCTCTGGTGGGTCTCGCCTTCGTGCTGGGCCGCCGGGGACGCAGGACCCCGGGGACGGACACGTCGGGTCGGTCCGTTGGCTGAGCTCCACGAGCTGACCGCGCTGGCCCAGGGTGCCGCCGTCCGCCGCGGGGAGGTCTCTCCCCTCGAGCTGGTCGAGCACTACCTGGCCCGCACCGACGACGTCGGCGCGTTCGTCACCCTGGTCCCGGAGCTGGCCCGCGAGCGGGCCGCGGCGCTGCCGCGCGAGGGCGCCTCGCCCCTGCACGGCGTCCCCACCGCCATCAAGGACCTGCATCCGACCGCGGGCGTGCGCACCACCTTCGGCTCCGCGGCGTACGCCGACCACGTGCCCGAGAGATCCGACTACCTGGTGGAGTCGGTCGAGGCCGCCGGGATGGTCTGGCTGGGCAAGACCAGCACCCCCGAGTTCGGGTCCCCTTGCTACACCGAGCCCGAGGGACTGCCGCCGGCCGTCACGCCGTGGGACCGCACCCGGATGGCGGGAGGGTCGTCGGGGGGAGCGGCGGCCGCGGTGGCTGCCGGCCTCGTCCCGGTGGCGCCCGGCTCGGACGGTGGAGGCTCCATCCGCATCCCCGCCTCGTGCTGCGGGCTCGTCGGGGTCAAGCCGTCCCGCGGACGGATCAGCGGCGGGCCGGGGTACGGCGACCCGGTGGGCCTGGCCACCGCCGGTCCGATCGCCCGTGACGTGCGGGACGCGGCGGCCCTGCTGGACGTCCTCGCCGGCCCGCGGACGGGTGACCCGTCCTGGGCGCCCGAGCCGTCCACCTCCTTCCTGGCGGCATGCGACCGCGAGCCGGGCAGGCTGCGGGTGGCGAGGTTCGTGGCGCCCGTGCTCACCGAGACCGTCGTGGACCCGGAGTGCGTCACCGCCTGGGAGGACGCCTCCGCACTCCTGGAGTCGCTGGGTCACCAGGTGGAGGACATCGAGGTACCGCTACCGCGCGAGGCGGTGCCGGTCTTCGAGACCTGCTGGTCGGTGCTGACCGCGCTCTCCCCGGCGCCGGGCCGCGAGCACCTGCTGCGTCCGCTGACTCGGTGGCTGACTGCGCGGGGGCACGAGGTGAGCGGTCCGCAGTTCGGGCTGGCCATCGGCGAGCTGCGCCGGCTCGCCGCCGGCGCGCTCTCGACGCTCGCCCCCTACAACCTGGTGCTGACCCCCACGCTGGCCGCGCCGCCGCTACCCGTCGGCGCCCTGCGCGACGACGCCGACCCCGCCGCGGACTTCGAGAACCAGATGCGCTTCACCCCCTGGACCTCGGTCTGGAACGTCACCGGGATGCCCGCGGTCTCGTTGCCCCTGCACTGGACCCCCGAGGGGCTCCCGGTGGGGGTGATGCTGGCCGCCCGCCCCGCCCAGGAGGAGCTGCTGCTCTCGGTCTCGGCCCAGATCGAGGCGGCCGCGCCGTGGGCGCACCGCAGGCCGCCCGGCTGGTGAAGGGGCCGGCCGGCGGCAGCGCAGGGGTCAGAACCGGTAGCCGAACGCCTCGATGTCGTCGGCGAAGGCCTCGGCGACCCGGTCCCGCATCTCGGCGCTGTACGCGCCGCGGTAGTCGGTCGGCGGGCCGGCGTTGCGTCGTTCGATCGCCCCCGCGGGCACCCGGACCCCGGCCCGCTCCAGGGCGGTGGTGAGGTCGTCGGCGAACGACTCGGTCCGGCCGATGAAGTCCGCCTCCCGGCCCGGTGCCCGGAGCCAGTCGATCTGGGGGGTGCCGAGGCGGGGGATCTCGCGGGTGCCACGGAGCACGAACGCCTCGAAGTCGGCGTACTCCTCGCCGACCTTGCGCCAGAAGCTGTTGGCCTCCAGCCGGTGGGCGACGAAGTCGTTGCCCTGGGCGGCGGAGGCGTTGCGCCGCAGCACCATGGCGTGCCAGGAGAGCAGCCGCGCCCACGGGTTGCGGACGAAGCCGAAGACGAAGTAGTCGGCGTAGTCCGGGTGCTCGCGCAGCGCCGCGCGGAGCTTGGCGTGCCGGGTCCCGGGCAGTCCCTGGACGCGCTCCGCGTCGGGCAGCAGCGACTCCAGCAGGGTGTCGGTGGAGAGCCCTCCGGTCTTCTGCACGTGCACGAAGAGGAGACGCTGCCGGTGGGAGACGATCACGCGGGCGAGGATAGTCGCCCTCCGCCGTCGCCCTCCGCCGTCGCCCTCAGTCGTCGCCCAGGCCGCGCGCGTGCAGCGCCTCGCCGGTCTGCCGGGCGTGCGCGACGGTGCGGATCACCATCGGGGTGAGCAGAGCGCGTGGACTGCGTCCCAGCCCGCGGGCCCGCGCGGCGTCCACCGTCTCGCTCGCGATCGCCAGGGTGAGGGGGACCGACCTGAGCACCAGGCTGAACGCCAGGGCGACGCGCTCGGGCACCAGACCCACCCGCCGCAGCGGGCCCAGGCCCCGGACGATCGCGTCCAGCATCGAGTCCACCGGCGTGGTGGCGGTGACCACCGTCGCCAGCAGGATCAGCGCCACCAGGTCGGTCACCTGCTCGGCCGCCAGCGCCCAGTTGCGCTGCAGCAGGTGGTAGAGACCGAGCAGCAGGCCGAGCAGCAGCAGCGACCTCAGCGCTCGCAGCGTGCCGGAGAGCCCCAGGCCGGACCAGGCGACCAGCCCGAGGGCGACGCCGAGCGCCGCCGCCCCGCTCGCCGGGCCGCGGAGCACGATGACCACGATGCTCGCCGCCATCATCCCCAGCAGCTTGGCGCCGGCCGGCAGCCGGTGCAGCGCGCTGTCGCCCGGGCGGTAGCCGTCCAGCAGGGGGTGGTTCACGCGGTCGCCCGGTAGTGGGCCACGGCCGCGTCGGCCGCGCCGTCGAAGACGACCTCGCCCTCGGAGACCACCAGGGCGCGGTCGCAGCGGGCGGCCAGGTCGAGGTCGTGGGTGACCAGCACCAGCTGCTGGGGCAGGCCGAGGAGCAGGTCGCCGATCATTCGGCTGTTGGCCAGGTCGAGCAGGGTGGTGGGCTCGTCGGCGACCAGCACGGCCGGGTCGGTGGCCAGGACCCCGGCGATCGCGAGGAGCTGACGCTGACCACCGGAGAGCGTGTGGACGCTGCGGTCGGCCAGCTCCTGGAGGCCGAACCGGGCGAGCACCGCGTGGGCGGCGGCCGCCCGTTCCCCCTGGTCCCGGTGGGTACGCCGCAGCGACAGCGCGACGTCCTCGACCACGGTCGGCATCACCAGCTGGGCCGAGGGGTCGGTGAAGACGAAGCCCACCCGGCGGCGGACCTCCTTGCCGTGCTTGGTCACGTCGAGGCCGTCGACCCGCACCCGTCCGGAGGCCGGCTCCACGAGGCCGTTGAGGAGCCGTGCGAGGGTCGACTTGCCCGAGCCGTTGGGACCGATCAGCGCGATCCGCGGCTCGGTGAGGGTCAGCGTCGTCTCCTGGAGGATGACCACGTCGCCGCTGGTCGTCGGTGCGGAGACGACGACCCGGTCGAGCTCGAGACTGGTCACGCCCTGATGGTCTCGTGCTCCGGCTGCGGCGCCCGGCGCGGGGTGTCGAGGAGGTCGGGGAAGGCGCGGTGCACCGAGGTGGCGACCAGCGCCATCACGACGTTCTTGACCACGTCGCCGGCCCAGAAGAACTTGTCGATGTCCCAGGCGCCCTCCCACGTGGTGGGCAGGCGCCAGACCAGGCCCGCCATGCCCCCGGTGTGGATGAGCAGCGCGCTGGAGAGGAGGCCGGCCGCGAAGACCAGCGGGACCGAGGTGGCGATCTTGTGGCGGGGGAGCCGTTCCACCAGGAAGCCGCAGAGGGCGGCGGCGAACGGGAAGGCGACCAGGTAGCCCATCGTCGGACCCTGGAAGACACCCAGCCCGGCCGCGCCGCCGGAGAAGACCGGGAGGCCCGCTGCCCCCACGGCCAGGTAGAGGGCCACGGCCAGGAAGCCGCGCCGGGCACCCAGCACGGCGCCGGCGAGCAGCACCCCGAAGGTCTGGAGGGTGATGGGCACCGGGAGGCCGATCTTGATCGGGGCGATGATCGCGCACGCGGCGATGAGCGCGGCGAACGCCGCGATCAGGGCGAGGTCGGTTCCGGTGCGGTGGGGGCGCAGGCTCACGGTCGGGTACTTTCGGCGAGTGCGTCCTCGAGCTGAACGCTGGTCAGGTGAACGGCGTTCAGGTTAGGGTCGGGCCCGCACGGCGTCAACCGGTGCCGTGATCGTCTCAGGGACGTGGCCGCCGCAGAGGGTGATCGCCTCAGGAAGGAGCGCCGGGGTGCGCTATCGCCGTGCCGACGTGGTGCAACGGGCCGTCGAGGTGCTCGACGAGTACGGCCTGGCCGATCTCACGATGCGACGGCTGGGCGCCGAGCTCGGGATCCAGCCGAGCGCGCTCTACCACCACTTCGCCAACAAGCAGACGCTCCTCGCGGCGGTCGCCGACGAGCTGCTGGCCCGCGGTCTCCGCCCGGTGCCGGACGGCCCGTGGGACGAGCGCGTCGCCACCGCCTGCCGGCAGCTGCGCGACGCGATGCTCGCCTGGCGTGACGGGGCCGAGGTGGTGGCCACCGTGCACGCCTTCGGGCTGGGCGCCGGCGCCGCGCAGTCCGCGGTCGAGGGGGCGCTCGCCGACAGCGGCCTGGACGCCGAGCTCCGCGCCACCGCGACCCGGACCCTGCTCCACATCGTCTTCGGCCACACCGCCGAGGAGCAGACCCGGCTCCAGGCCGGCAGTGCCGGCGCGATCGAGGCCGAGCCCGCTCAGAGCTCCGACTTCGACGCCGGGCTGGCGCTGGTCATCGACGGGATCCGGGTGCGTCTCGCCCGGGCGGCCGCCTCCGGCTGACCACGGGCGCCTCCCGGGTCAGGGGTCCAGCTGGACCAGGGCGCCGTTCAGCTCGGCGAGCAGCACCGCGCCGGCGAGGTCGAGCCGGGTGTCGCGCAGCTCCGCCGCCGCGAGGTCCACCCGGTCCAGGGAGGCGCCGACCAGGTCGGCTCCGGCGAGCTTGGCTGCGCGCAGGTCCGCCCCGTCCAGCACCGTTCCGCGCAGGGTCGCTCCGGTCAGGTCGGCCATCGCCAGGTCGGAGTCGCGCAGGTCGAGTCCCGAGAGGTCCAGCTTGCGCAGGTCGGCGCCACGCAGGGTGACACCGCGCCACTGGCCGCCGCGCACCTTCATCGGTCGCATCGTGCACCCGGAGAACGTCGTGCCGGAGACCTTGCACCCCTCGAGGGTGGCGTCGAAGAGGTTGCAGCCCCGCAGGGTGCAGACGACCAGGGCCGTGGAGACCAGGACGGCGGCGTTGAACCGGACCCCGTCGAAGACGCACTCCTCGAAGTAGGCGCCCGACATCCGTGCCTCGGTGAGGTCGACCCGGTTGAACGAGCAGCGGACGAACCTGGCGCCGTCGAGGTCCTCGCCGTACCAGTCCTCGTCGACGAAGCTGCGGCTCTCCTCGGTGCGTGGCATGGCGGCACGGTACCGGTCGGTCGTGGGGCCGAGGTCGCGCCGGGTGGCTAGAGTGACGGCCGTGATCGTCTCGCACCAGCACCGTTTCGTCTTCCTCAAGACGCGCAAGACCGCTGGCACCAGCGTCGAGATCGCGCTGTCCAAGATCTGTGGGCCCGAGGACATCATCACCCGGATCAGCCCCGACGACGAGGAGCTGCGCGCCGCCGCCGGAGGGCGCCCGGCCCAGAACTACGAGGCCCCGCCGCTGGTGCGCAAGGCGTTCAACCACATGCCGGCCCAGATGGTGCGCAAGGTCGTGGGCCCGGCGACCTGGGACGACTACTTCCGCTTCGCGATCGAGCGCAATCCGTGGGACACGGTGGTCTCCCTCTACTTCTGGAAGTTCCGCGAGCGCCCCGGGGCGCGGGTCGCGCCGCCCTTCTCGGAGTTCGTCGAGGAGGACTCCGTCGAGCAGCTCGCCGGCAACCAGCGCATCTACCGGATCCGCGGCGAGATCGCCGTCGACCGGGTGCTGCGCTACGAGCGGCTCGCCGATGAGCTGGCGGAGGTCTGGCAGCACCTCGGCCTGCCCGGCGAGCCCGACCTGCCGCGGGCCAAGGGATCGGCCCGTCCGGCGCGCGACTACCGCGAGTTCTACGACGACCGGTCGCGCGCGAAGGTCGCCAGGCTCTTCGCCTCCTCGATCGAGGAGTTCGGCTACGAGTTCTGACCCGGCTGGTCGCCGCCCAGGCGCCACCGGTGCAGCACCCGGCAGGCCCCCTGCTCGTACCAGACCAGGTCGAGGAGGTCGGCCCGGCTGCGCACGGGCAGCAACGGGCCCAGGGCCCGGCGCGTGGACTCCTCGCTGACCTGCTCGGAGAGGGCGTCCAGGGTCAGGTGCGGCACCGGGTCGGGGAACTGGCCGCCGTACGGCGGGCACTGCGGGAACGCCGCGACCAGACGGCTGGTCATGGCGCGGAACGGCTCCGCGGGCTCCGGGAGCAGGTGCACGATCCCGTTGGGGAAGGTGCCGGTGCGGGCCAGCAGGAAGTCGAAGGGCGGGGTGGTCGCCGCGACCGTCGCGACGGCCGCCAGGTCGTCGGGCCCTGGGGAGTCGAGGAAGGGGCCCAGTGCGGTCACGTGGGCATGACCGAAGCGCGGGTCCTCGGAGAGATAGGCGGGGTCGTAGTGGGCGGTGCGTGCGCGCACCCAGGACTCGAGGGCGGGCACGGGCACCTGGAGCACGCTGTGGCCGGGGAAGGTGCTCACCGCTGCTCGTCGGCAACGACCAGCAGCCGCTCGCACTCGGCGAGCAGCCTTTCGCGCAGCGGCGCGGCCCGCTCGGCGAAGCCGCGCTGGGCCGCGGCGTACTCCTGCTTCCCGGCGCTGGTCTCGACCCGGACCGGGACGAACGGCTGGCCGTCGACCTCGAGGCCGGTCAGGTCGTAGGGGGCGGCGCGCATGTCGAGGATGCGGACCTCGCGCGCCAGCTCGAAGCAGTCGGCGACCAGCTCCGAGGAGATCATCGGGGTCAGCCGGAAGGCGTGCTTGTAGAGGTCCATGGTGGCGTGCAGGCAGCCCGGCTGCTCGAAGTCGCTGCGGTCGTCCCGGCCGGGCCGCAGGGTGTTGAGCGGACGGGCCGGGGCGGTGAAGAAGCGGTAGGCGTCGAAGTGCGAGCACGCGACCCGGTGGGACTCCACGACCTCGTCGGTGCCGTCGGGCCCCAGGCGCAGGGGCCAGTCGGCGTGCCGGGTCTCGTCCTCGGCGAGCCGGTAGACCATCGCCCACTCGTGCAGGCCGAAGCAGCCGAAGGAGGCCGGCCTGCGTGCGGTCGCCGCCAGCAGGCGCCGCAGCGCCTCCAGCAGCGGCCGCTGGGAGGCGACGTACGCCGGAGCCACCGTGGCGGCGTCCCCGACCGGCTCGTAGCCCTTGAGCGCGGCGTACTCCGCGGCGCCGGCGAGGGCGACGCCGAAGCCGGGGTGCCAGCGGCGCAGCTGCGCGGGTCGCTGGGAGTAGTAGGTGAAGAGGAAGTCGTGGACCGGATGCCTGGCTCCCGTGCCACGGCGGGCCAGGTGCTCGGCCACGAAGGGCTCGACCCGTGCGGCGTGGTCGCTCGCCGCACGACGCCAGGTGGCCTCGTCGAGGAGCCGGGGGGAGAGAGCCGTGGGCACGGGCCAAGGGTAGGCGGATAGGCTCGGGGCGTGCGTATCGCCAGATTCACCACCGGGGAAGAGCCGATGTACGGCGTCGTGACGGGCGAGGTCGACGAGTTCGGCCAGCCCGACGAGGAGAGCGTGGTGGTGGCCCTGGCCGGCGACCCGCTCTACGTCGGGATCAAGCTGCTGCAGGTCGAGCACAAGCTGGCCGACGTCCGGCTCCTCGCGCCGGTGCTGCCCCGGAGCAAGGTGGTGGGCATCGGCCGCAACTACGCCGACCACGCCGCCGAGCTGGGCAACGAGGTGCCGGCGGAGCCGATGATGTTCATCAAGCCCAACACCTCCGTGGTCGGTCCCGGCGACCCGGTCTTCTACCCGCCGCAGACCTCCGACCTGCACTACGAGGGCGAGCTGGCGGTGGTGATCGGGCGGATCTGCCGTGACGTCCCGGCCGAGCAGGCCACCGACGTCATCCACGGCTACACGATCGGCAACGACGTCACCGCGCGCGACCTCCAGCGCAGGGACGGGCAGTTCACCCGGGCGAAGGGCTTCGACTCCTTCTGCCCGCTGGGGCCCTGGATCGAGACCGACCTGGACCCCCAGACCTTCGCCGACGGCGTGCGGATCCAGACCCACCTCAACGGCGACCTCGTCCAGGACGGCTCCACCGCCGACCTCATCTTCGACATCCCCACCCTCGTCGCTCACGTCTCGAGCGTGATGACGCTGCTGCCCGGCGACGTCATCCTCACCGGCACCCCCGCGGGCGTCGGACCCATGCAGGTCGGCGACGAGGTCGAGGTCTCGATCGCCGGCATCGGAACCCTCACGAACAAGGTGGCCAAGCGTTGAGCACCCAGAGCACCCCCGAACGGCCCGTCCGGGTCAGGATCGCGCCCAGCCCGACGGGGAGCCCCCACGTGGGGCTGGCCCGCACGGCCCTCTTCAACTGGGCGTTCGCCCGCCACCACGGCGGCACCTTCGTCT
Source organism: Nocardioides sp. Z22_16 (assembly GCF_058134365.1). NCBI lineage: Bacteria > Bacillati > Actinomycetota > Actinomycetes > Propionibacteriales > Nocardioidaceae > Nocardioides > Nocardioides sp. Z22_16. The sequence continues at coordinate 408,225 of NZ_JBYTTI010000005.1, read as the reverse complement.
TCCGCATCGAGGACACCGACAAGGAGCGCAACAGCGTCGAGTCCTACGAGTCCCTGGTCGACCTGCTCCAGTGGCTGGGGCTGGACTGGGACGAGGGCCCGCTCAAGGGCGGTCCCTTCGGTCCCTACCGGCAGTCCGAGCGCGGCGAGTTCTACACCGACGTGCTCGCCCGCCTCAAGGAGAGCCGCTACACCTACGACTGCTACTGCACCGGCGACGAGCCCACCGCCCGGCGCAAGGCGGCCGGCTCGAAGGTGATGGGCTACGACGGCTTCTGCCGCGACCTCAGCGACGAGCAGGTGGCGGCCTTCCGGGCCGAGGGCCGTGAGCCCGTGGTGCGGTTCCGGATGCCCGACGGCGAGATCGGCTTCGACGACCTCGTCCGCGGCCGGATCACCTTCCAGACCGAGTTCGTCCCCGACTTCGCGCTCTGCCGGGCCAACGGCGACCCGCTCTACACCCTGGTCGCGCCGGTCGACGACGCCCTGATGGAGATCACCCACGTGCTGCGCGGCGAGGACCTGCTCTCCAGCACGCCCCGCCAGATCGCGCTCTTCGACGCCCTCAAGGCCGTCGGGGTGGCGAAGGAGACCCCGCGCTTCGGCCACCTCCCCTACGTGATGGGGGAGGGCAACAAGAAGCTCTCCAAGCGCGACCCCGAGGCCCACATGGGGCTCTACCGCGAGCAGGGGTTCCTGCCCGAGGGGCTGCTCAACTACCTGGCGCTGCTCGGCTGGGCGATCGCCCCGGACCGGGACGTCTTCACCCTCGAGGAGATGGTGGAGAAGTTCGACCTGGCCGACGTCAACCCCAACCCCGCGCGGTTCGACCTCAAGAAGGCGGAGGCGATCAACGCCGACCACATGCGGATGCTGCCGCTGGACGAGCTGACCCACCGGGTCATCCCGTTCCTCAAGGACGCGGGGGTGCTGAGCGACCCGGTCAGCGACGCCGACGCCGAGCTCCTCGAGCTGGCGATGCCGCTGGTGGCCGAGCGGATGAACAAGCTCACCGAGGCGGCCCCGATGCTCTCCTTCCTCTTCGTGCCCGAGGCCGAGTTCACCCGGTCCGAGGAGCTCGACGAGGCCGCGAAGGAGGTCGTCCAGGCGGCGTACGACGCGCTCACCGGCCTGACCACCTGGTCGACGGCGGAGATCGAGCAGGCGCTGCGCGCCAAGCTGGTCGAGGAGCGTGGCCTCAAGCCGCGCCTCGCCTTCGGCCCGGTCCGCATCGCGATCAGCGGTCGCAAGGTCTCGCCCCCGCTCTTCGAGTCGATGGAGCTGTTGGGCCGGGAGCGGAGCATCGCGCGGCTCCACGACGCGCTCGCCTGACCCCATGGCCGACCCCAGGGCCGACGTGAGGGCCGACGTGCGGGCCGGGGAGCCGCTCGGCTACCACCGGCTCCACCGAGCCGGGCCGCGGGGCGTCTGGCGGCCGTTGCTCGGCATCGTGGTGGTGGTGGTGGGAGCCTTCCTGCTGGCGCCGCTGGTCTGGCAGCTGCTCTTCGCCCTCGGGTTCGTCGCCGCCGGGCAGCCGCTCGCGGAGTCGCTCGACCAGCTCGTCGACACCCGCGACCCCACGCCGCTGACGCTCGCCTTCCTCAACGTCGTCCTGGCCAGCGCCATCGGGCTGGTCTGGGTGGTGAGCAGGCTCCTCCACAAGCTGCCGCTGCGCTGGGTCACCTCGGTGGGGCCGCGGATGCGGTGGCGCTACTTCACGGCGTGCCTCGGGCTCTCCGTGCTCGCCCTGATCGCCACGCTCGTCGTCTCGGCGCTGGTGCCGCAGGGGGCGGGGGAGCCGGTGGCGGTGGAGGTCAACGCCTTCACCTCCACGACCCGGGACTTCCTCCTCGTCGTGCTCTTGCTGACGCCGTGGCAGGCGGCGGGGGAGGAGTACCTCTTCCGCGGCTACCTGACCCAGGCGATCGGGGGGATGGTCGGCGGGGTCGTGGCCGCCAGGGTCCTGGCGGTGCTGGTGCCGGCCCTCCTCTTCGGCCTGGCCCACGGCGCCCAGGACCTCCCGGTCTTCGTCGACCGCTTCGCCTTCGGCGTCGTCGCCGGGGTCCTGGTCCTCGCGACCGGGGGGCTGGAGGCCGCGATCGCGATGCACGTGCTCAACAACTTCGTGGCCTTCGGCCTCGCCCTGGCCTTCACCGATCTCGGGGAGGCGCTCAATCCCACAGGGGGGAGCTGGTGGAGCCTGCCCGGCACGCTGACGCAGTCCCTGGTCTACCTCGGCCTCGCCTGGTGGACGGCCCGTCGGATGGGCCTGAGGAACACTGTCGAGGGGGCCGTTTTGGCCGCTCAGGAGGGCCCCGTGTATCGTTCTGGCTCGGCTCCCCCGGGGGCTTGAGGCGCCTCAGGGTGCCCCAGCAGTGGGATATGGTGTAATTGGCAGCACGACTGATTCTGGTTCAGTTAGTCAAGGTTCGAGTCCTTGTATCCCAGCGAAATCCCAGCACCATCCGGGATTTGTGTGAGAAGCGGCAGTTCGACTAAGGTTTCTCACCGTTGCCAGCAGAACATCGCAGGTGACACACGTGCAAGCCCCCGTTGTGTAGCGGCCTAGCACGCCGCCCTCTCACGGCGGTAGCGCCGGTTCGAATCCGGTCGGGGGTACAGCATCCGAAGGGGTCCTGAGCAGCAGAGATGCTGAGCGGGGCCCCTTCGGCATTTCCCTCCGTCTGGTCCGCTTGTTCACGTGCGCCGGTCCTCGGATGACCTGGGCGGACGAAACCTGCTCACCGTGGCAGACTCTCGCTGTGCTCGAGATCCGAGAGGCCCGACCGGAGGACGCGGGGAGGCTGCGGGAGATCGACCTGATCACCTGGAGTCCGGTGGGTTCCCCGATGCCCCGCAAGGCGCCCGAGGAGCCCTTCTTCGGCGAGGGGGTGGCCCCCTCCGACGTCCTCGTCGCCACCGACGACGGCACTGTCTGCGGCTTCGCGCAGCTCCAGCACCGGAGCTCACCGCCCTCGCACGCCCACGTGGTGCTCATCAACGGCCTGGCCGTCGACCCGCGTCACCAGGGCCGCGGCGTGGGTCGCCTCCTCCTCGCGGCCGCCTGGGACGAGGTGGCGAGGCGCGGTGCCCGGAAGCTGTCGTTGCGGGTGCTGTCGACCAACGCCTCCGCCCGGCGCCTCTACGAGTCGTGCGGCTTCGAGGTCGAAGGGGTGCTGCGCGGGGAGTACCTGCTCGAGGGGCAGCAGGTCGACGACGTCCTGATGGCACGCCAGCGAGTGCCTCCGGCCCCCCGCGACGACCGGTAGCGCGGCCACGGCACGCCGGACCGTGGTGTCCGATACCCGCCAGCCCCGTGCCCGGCGCCGGGGGAGGATGGGCCCATGACGACCACCTCCGCCCGGTTCGCAGGACTCGACCACGAGTCCTGCTACCGCGCCGTCCGGAGCAGGGACCGGCGCTTCGACGGGGTCTTCTACACCGCGGTCCGCACCACCGGCATCTACTGCCGGCCCTCCTGCCCCGCGCGCACGCCGGCGCCGGGCAACGTCACCTTCCACCCCACGGCGGCGGCCGCCCAGACGGCGGGCTACCGCGCCTGCAAGCGGTGCGTGCCCGACGCCACCCCCGGCTCCCCGGAGTGGGACGCGGCCGCGGACGTGGCGGGCCGGGCGATGCGACTGATCGCCGACGGGGTCGTCGACCGCGACGGCGTGGCGGGGCTCGCCACCCGGCTGGGCTACTCGACCCGGCACCTGGGCCGGGTGCTGGTCTCGGAGCTGGGGGCCGGCCCGCTGGCGCTCGCCCGGGCCCGCCGGGCGCAGACCGCACGGATCCTCATCGAGAGCACCGGCATGGGCCTGGCAGACGTGGCCTTCGCCGCGGGCTTCGCCAGCGTCCGGCAGTTCAACGAGACCGTCCGGGAGGTCTACGACGCGACCCCGTCCCAGCTGAGGCACCGCCCGGTGGCGGCCGGGGCCGCCCCGGGGACGATGCCGCTGCGGCTGGCAGTCCGGACGCCCTTCGATGCGTCGGCGCTCCTGGAGTTCCTGGCGCGACGGACCGTGGCGGGCGTCGAGGTCGTGACGGGGACGACGTACGCCCGCACACTGCGCCTGCCGCACGGCCACGGCTGGGTCTCGCTGGAGCTGGCCGACCACGAGGGCGCCGGCACCGCGTTCGTGCCGGCCACCTTCGTCCTGACCGACCTCCGTGACACCGGTGCCGCGGTCGAGCGGGTCCGGCGCCTGCTCGACGCGGACTGCGACCCGGTGGCGGTCTCGGAGGCGCTCTCCGGCGATCCGGTGCTGGGCCCGCTGGTCGACCGCCGTCCGGGGTTGCGGGTGCCCGGCCACGTGGACGGTCACGAGGTCGCCGTCCGGGCGGTCCTGGGCCAGCAGGTCACCGTGGCGGCCGCCCGCACCATGGCGGCGCGGCTCACCGAGGAGCTGGGGGAGGAGGTTGACACCACGGTGCCCGGCCTGACCCGGCTCTTCCCCACCGCGGAGGCGGTGGGCGCCCTCGACCCGACCACGCTGCCGATGCCGCGCGCGCGGGGGGCCGCGCTCGTCGGCCTGAGCGGGGCGCTGGCCCGGGGCCGGGTCCGTCTGGACCGGGGAGCGGACCGCGACGAGGTACGTGAGGCGCTGCTGAGCCTCTCGGGCATCGGGCCCTGGACGGCCGACTACCTCGGGATGCGGGCGCTCGGCCATCCCGACCTGTTCCTGCCCACCGACACCGGTACGAGACAGGCGCTGCGCGGTCTCGGCCAGGATCCTGGCCGGGCGCCCTCGCTGGGCGAGGCGTGGCGGCCGTGGCGCTCCTACGCGCAGCTTCACCTGTGGCAGAGCCTGGCGGACGAGGAGAGACGACGATGTGGACAGTGATGGACTCTCCGGTGGGGGAGCTGCGGATCACCGAGCACGACGGTGCGATCACCGCGATCGAGTTCGCGCCGTTCCGCCCGCCCGGCGACGGCGCGCCGCGCGGGGAGCGTGACGACGCCCGCCCCGTGCTGGTCGAGGCGGTGCGTCAGCTCCGGGCCTACTTCGCCCGGGAGCTGACCGACTTCGACCTGCCGCTGGCGCCGGCCGGCAGCGACTTCCAGCAGCGGGTCTGGAAGGAGCTGCGGACCATCGGCTACGGCGAGACGGCGTCGTACGGGCAGATCGCGGTGCGGCTCGGCGCCACGAACGCCGCGTCCCGGGCGGTGGGGCTGGCCAACGGGCGCAACCCGATACCCGTCGTCATCCCGTGCCACCGCGTCATCGGCGCCGACGGCACCCTGACCGGCTACGCCGGCGGCCTGGACCGCAAGCGGCTGCTGCTCGGCCTGGAGGCGGACGCGCTCTTCTGACCGCCCGCCGTGCCTCGCCGAGCCCGCCCGGCCGGGCGGGCCGGCGCAGACGCACCGGCCCCGAGCCAGCTCACTCAGCGGCGGCGCGGCGCAGCGACTCCGAGAGTCGCTCGGCGGCCGCCAGCACCGCGGGGGCGTGCATCCGGCCGGGCTGCCGGGAGAGCCGCTCGAGCGGTCCCGAGACGGAGACCGCGGCGATGATCTTGCCGCCCGGTGAGCGGACGGGCGCGGAGACCGACGCGACGCCCTGCTCACGCTCGCCGACGCTCTGGGCCCAGCCCCGGCGGCGGATGCCGGAGAGGGCGGTCGCCGAGTAGGCGGCGTTCTGCAGACCGCGGTGCATCCGCTCGGGGTCCTCCCAGGCCAGCAGCACCTGGGCGGCCGAGCCCGCCCGCATGGTGAGCTGGGAGCCGACGGGGATGGTGTCGCGCAGTCCGCTGGGGCGCTCGGCCGCCGCGACGCAGACCCGGTGCTCACCCTGCCGGCGCCACAGCTGGGCAGACTCCCCGGTGATGTCGCGGAGCCGGGCCAGCACCGGGCCGGCGGCGGCCAGCAGCCGGTCCTCACCCGCGGCCGCCGAGAGCTCGGCCAGCCGCGGGCCGAGCACGAAGCGGCCCTGCATGTCGCGTGCCACGAGCCGGTGGTGCTCGAGGGCCACGGCGAGGCGGTGGGCCGTCGGCCGGGCCAGGCCGGTGCCGGCGACCAGTCCTGCCAGGGTGGCGGGACCCGCCTCCAGGGCGGCGAGCACGAGAGCGGCCTTGTCGAGGACTCCGACCCCGCTTGAGTTGTCCATATGGCAATATTGCCGTCTCAGAAGTTGGGATGCAAGAGTAACGTCGCGACATGACCCAGATCGGGTATGCCCCTTCCGGCATGCCCTCACGAGAGGAGCAGGTCCATGGGGAAGACCCTGGCCGAGAAGGTGTGGGACGAGCACGTCGTCCGGAGTGCTGAGGGTGAGCCGGACCTGCTCTACATCGATCTGCACCTCATCCACGAGGTCACCAGCCCCCAGGCGTTCGACGGGCTCCGGCTCGCCGGGCGACCGGTGCGGCGCCCCGACCTGACCCTCGCCACCGAGGACCACAACGTCCCCACCCTCGACTGGGACAAGCCCATCGCCGACCCGGTGAGCCGTGTCCAGGTCGAGACCCTGCGCAAGAACGCCGCCGAGTTCGGCGTCCGGCTCCACCCCCTCGGCGACATCGAGCAGGGCATCGTCCACGTGGTCGGACCCCAGCTCGGGCTCACCCAGCCGGGGATGACGATCGTGTGCGGCGACAGCCACACCTCCACCCACGGCGCCTTCGGGGCGATCGCCTTCGGCATCGGCACCTCCGAGGTCGAGCACGTGCTGGCGACCCAGACGCTCATGCAGGCCAAGCCCAGGACGATGGCGGTCACCGTCAACGGAAGCCTGCCCCCCGGCGTCACCGCCAAGGACCTGGTCCTCACGCTGATCACCCACACCGGGACCGGCGGAGGACAGGGCTACATCGTGGAGTACCGCGGTCAGGCCATCGAGGAGCTCTCCATGGAGGGCCGGATGACGGTCTGCAACATGTCGATCGAGTGGGGCGCCAAGGCCGGGATGATCGCTCCCGACCAGACGACCTTCGACTACATCCAGGGCAAGCCGGAGGCGCCGAAGGGCGCCGACTGGGAGGCGGCCGTCGAGCACTGGCGGACGCTGGTGACCGACGACGACGCGGTCTTCGACGAGGAGATCGTGCTCGACGCCTCGACCATGACCCCGTTCGTCACCTGGGGCACCAACCCGGGCCAGGGCGTGCCGCTGGGTGGCAACGTCCCCAGCCCCGACGACTTCGAGGACGAGAACGACCGGCTCACGACGCAGAGGGCCCTGGAGTACATGGGTCTCGAGGCCGGCACCCCGATGCGCGAGGTGAAGGTCGACACCGTCTTCGTCGGTTCGTGCACCAACGGCCGGCTCGAGGACCTGCGGCTGGCCGCCTCGATCGTGGAGGGCCACACCGTCGCCGAGAACACCCGGATGCTCGTGGTTCCGGGCTCCGCGCGCGTCCGGCTCGAGGCCGAGGCGGAGGGGCTGGACAAGGTCTTCATCGCCGCCGGCGCCGAGTGGCGCGGCGCGGGGTGCTCGATGTGCCTGGGCATGAACCCCGACCAGCTCGCCCCCCAGGAGCGGAGCGCCTCGACGTCGAACCGCAACTTCGAGGGCCGCCAGGGCAAGGGCGGTCGCACCCACCTGGTCTCGGTGCCCGTGGCGGCCGCCACCGCGGTCCGCGGCACCCTGTCCTCCCCTGCCGACCTGGAGCTGGTCGGCGTCTCGAGCAAGGAGATCTGACGTGGAGCAGTTCACCACCCACACCGGGATCGGCGTCCCCCTGCGCCGCACCAACGTCGACACCGACCAGATCATCCCGGCGGTCTACCTCAAGCGCGTGACGCGCAGCGGCTTCGAGGACGGCCTCTTCGCGGCCTGGCGCAACGACCCGGAGTTCGTGCTCAACCGTGCGGCCTATGCCGGCGGCTCCGTGCTGGTCGCGGGCCCCGACTTCGGCACCGGCTCGTCGCGGGAGCACGCCGTGTGGGCGTTGCAGAACTACGGCTTCAAGGTCGTCATCTCCCCGCGCTTCGCCGACATCTTCCGTGGCAACTCGGGCAAGGCCGGGCTGCTCGCCGCACAGGTGGACGACAAGGTCGTCCAGCGCCTCTGGGAGTACCTGGAGGCAGACCCCGGTGCGCAGGTGACGGTCGACCTCGTCTCGCGCACCGTCCGGGCCGGCGAGGGCGAGGACGCGATCGTCGACAGCTTCGACATCGACGACTACACCAGGTGGCGGCTGCTCGAGGGGCTCGACGACGTGGGCATCACCCTGAGCCACGAGAGCGACATCACCGCCTTCGAGCAGAGCCGCCCGAGCTGGAAACCCGCCACCCTGTAGGGAAAAGTTCCCTCCAACACGGCTGCGGTGATTGTGGCGCCCGCCACAAGTACTTAGCGTGACGTGCAGATAGTCGAGCACGGGCTCGGCCGCACAGTTCGTTGGAAGGGAAGCTAGTGAACAAGTCACAGCTCATCGACACGCTGGCAGTTCGTTTCGAAGGGAACCGCAAGGCCGCGGCGCACGCGCTCGAGTCCGTCCTGGACACCATCACCCGGGAGGTCGCCCGGGGCGAGAAGGTCGCGATCACAGGTTTCGGCTCCTTCGAGAAGCGTGTCCGCAACGCCCGGTGGGTCCGCAACCCGCAGACCGGTGAGCGGATGAAGTCGAAGAAGACCTCGGTCCCCGCCTTCAAGGCGGGCCAGGACCTGAAGAACATCGTCTCCGGGGCCAAGAAGCTCCCGAAGCTCACGGTCGCCAAGGCCACCGCCCCCGCGAAGAAGGCCGCCTCGATGGCCGGCGCGGCCACCAAGACGGTCACCCCGGCCAAGAAGACGACCACCGCCACCAAGAAGACGGCGACCAAGTCCGCGGCCGCGAAGTCGGCCGCCAAGAAGGCACCCGCGAAGAAGGCGCCCGCGAAGAAGGCCACCAAGAAGGCCAGCGCGAGCACCGCCACGGCGACGAAGAGCACGGCCACCACGAGCACGGCCAAGAAGACGGCGACCACCAAGAGCGCTGCCTCGAAGAGCACGGCCTCGAAGAGCACGGCGAAGAAGACCGCCGCCAAGTCGGCGCCCGCCAAGAAGACCAGCGCCAGCAGTGCCGCGACCAAGAAGGCCACGGCCAAGAAGACGGCCAAGAAGAGCTGACCTCGGATCCAGCACGAGGACCCGTCCGGCACGCCGGGCGGGTCCTCGTGCGTCGCAGGCCGGTGGTCGTGTGCCGGGTCAGCGCCCGCCGGGCGTCATGAGCGCCGCCGTGTGGCGGCCGACTCCGGCACGCAGCGCCCGGGCGAGGTCGTCCGGGTCGTCCACGTCCAGGCGCACCCGCAAGGGCGCGTCGCCGAGCCGGCGTCCCCCGAGCGCCTCGTGGGCCGCGGCCGAGCCCGGCCCGAAGCGGGGCTCGAAGACGGCGTGCGGCGCGGTGTAGAGGGTCGTGCCCGTCGCGGTGGCGTCCGGGACGAAGGCCGGGTCCTCCGGCGCCTCGCGGAGCACGGCTGCCAGCACCTGCTCGAGGTCGTCGGGGCGCAGTGAGGGCAGGTCGGCGCAGAGAGCGACCGGGCGAGTCCCGGGCCAGCGGCGGGCAGCCTCGGCGGCGGCCTGGCGCAACGTGGTGTTGAGGTCCCCGGTCACGGCGTCCGGGATCACCGCGCAGCCGGTTCCGCGGAGCGTGCGCGCCAGTCGGTGGTCGTCGGTGATGGCGAGCACCGCCGTCACCGAGGGGCACGCGAGTGCGGCGGCCACCGTGTCGCGGGCGAAGGCCTCCGCGAGCGCCTGCCGTCGACCGTGGTCCAGCCCGGTGAGCCGGGACTTCCCGTGGGCCGGCGGCTTCGCCGGCACCAGGACGGAGAAGGTCTGCTGGCACACGCTCACGATCCTGTCACCCAGCGGGGGCACGGTCTGGCCCCGGGTAGGCAGTAACCTCTGTCACACAACATGCGAGCAGGTGCGTGCGGGTCGGTGCGCAGTCGAGAGGAGGTCGGTCGTCGGTGCCCCTGGGCAAGTTCACGAGGCGGCACGGCTGGGGCTTCCTGGCCGGGAACATGATCCTCCGCCCCTCGCTGGGTGCCACCACCACCCACCGCTGGATCGGCGGCGACAACATCCCCCGCGAGGGCGGGTGCATCCTGGTCTTCAACCATCTCTCGCACGTCGACCCCCTGGTGACCGCGCACTTCGTCTACGACCACGGGAGACTCCCGCGCTACCTCGCCAAGGCCGCGCTCTTCCGCAGCAACCGTTTCGTGGTCGGGGTGCTGCGCTCCACGGGGCAGATCCCGGTGGAGCGGCTGACCGCCGGGGCGATCGGGGCCTACGACGCGGCGGTCGCCGCGGTCCAGGCCGGGGAGTGCCTGGTGATCTACCCCGAGGGAACGCTGACCCGCGACCCGGACCTCTGGCCCATGCGCGGCAAGTCCGGCGCCGCCCGGATCGCCCTGGCCACCGGCGCCCCGGTCGTCCCCGTGGCGCACTGGGGGGCTCACGAGCTGCTGCCGCCGTACTCGAGAAGGCCGAAGCTACTGCCCCGCACCCGCACGACCGTCCGGGCGGGGAGCCCCGTCCCGCTGGACGACCTCCGAGGACTGCAGGACGACCCGTCGGTGGTGCAGCGGGCCACGGACAGGATCATGGCCGCCCTGGTCGCCGAGCTCGAGCAGATCCGCGGTGAGAAGGCGCCCGAGGAGCGGTTCGACCCTCGCCGCGCGGGCGTCCGGCTGGTAGGCAATCCTCACCAGCGCGCTCCCCGCAACAAGCCCCCCCGCAGCAGGAAGAGGACGAGATGACCAAGGTGGCAGTGCTCAGTGCCGGCTCGTGGGGCACCGCCTTCGCCCTCGTGCTCGCCGATGCGGGCAACGACGTGGTGCTCTGGGCCCGGCGGGAGGCGCTGGCGACCACGATCAGCTCCACCCACGAGAACCCCGACTACCTTCCGGGGATCCAGCTCCCCGCCTCCGTCACCGCCACGTGTGACGCCGCGCAGGCGCTGGCCGGAGCCGAGGTGGTCGTCTTCGCCACCCCCTCGCAGACCTTCCGGGAGAACCTCTCCGTGTGGGCTCCGCTGATCGAGGACGACGCGGTGCTGGTGAGCCTGATGAAGGGGGTCGAGCTGGGCACCCTCAAGCGGATGAGCGAGGTCATCGCCGAGGTGACCGGTGCCGGTCCCGAGCGGATCGCGGTGATCAGCGGGCCCAACCTGGCCAAGGAGATCGCCAAGCGCGAGCCCGCCGCCTCCGTCGTGGCCTGTGCCGACGAGGCCGTCGCGCGTCGCCTGCAGAAGATGTGTCACTCGCCGGCGTTCCGTCCCTACACCTCCACCGACGTGCTGGGCTGCGAGCTGGGTGGCGCCTACAAGAACGTCGTGGGTCTCGCGGTGGGGATGGCGGTGGGTCTGGGCTTCGGTGACAACACCACCGCGTCGGTGATCACCCGCGGCCTCGCCGAGACGGCCCGCCTGGCGGTGGCGCTCGGCGCCAACCCGATGACCCTGATGGGACTGGCCGGGCTCGGCGACCTGGTGGCGACCTGCTCCTCGCCCCTCTCACGCAACCGCAGCTTCGGTGAGCGGCTCGGCCAGGGCATGACCACCGAGGAGATCTATGCCTCGACCTCCCAGGTGGCCGAGGGAGCGAAGTCGTGCGCGTCCCTGCGCGCGCTGGCCGAGGCCCACGGCGTGGACGCCCCCATCGCGGCCCACGTCGACGACGTCGTCGCGGGCCGGGCGACCGCCTACGACATGATGAACGCCTTCATCGCCCGCGACACCAAGGCCGAGACCGACTGAGCCCCGTCGGGGCTCGGGTGGGAGCCCGTGCCCCCCGTGTCTCCGTGCTCCGGCCTCAGTCGCGGTCGGGCAGGACCAGGTCGTCCAGGGCGCCGCGCAGGTCGTCCCAGAGGTCCTCGACGTCCTCGATGCCCACCGAGAGCCGGACCAGCCCGTCAGGGATCGTCGCCGGCTCCGACCTCCAGCGCCGGCGCCGCTCGAACGTGGACTCCACGCCGCCCAGCGAGGTGGCGTGCACCCACAGGGAGGTCTTGCGGGTCAGCAGGTCGGCGGCCATCGCGCCTTCGGCGAGCACGATCGAGACGATCCCGCCGAAGCCGGGGTACCGGACCTCCCCGACGGCCGGGTGCTCGCGGAGCCGGCGTACCAGCTCCGTCGCGTTGGCCTGGGCGCGCTCGACCCGGAGGTGGAGGGTGCGCAGGCCCCGGAGAGTGAGCCAGGCCTCCAGGGTGCCCGGCACCGCGCCCACCAGGTCGCGCCGCCCCTTGAGCACCTTGAAGAGCTCCCCGTCCCGGGTGCAGATCGCTCCCATCAGGACGTCGCTGTGCCCGGAGAGGTACTTGGTGGCCGAGTGGACCACGAGGTCCACGTCGTCCTCCAGGGGGCGCTGGAGGAGCGGAGTGGCGAAGGTGTTGTCGACGACGACGTAGGCGCCGGCCGCATGGGCGGCTGCCCGGATGGTCGGGATGTCCGCGACCTCGAGCGCCGGGTTCGTCGGGGACTCCAGCCAGACCAGGGCGGCGCCCTCGCACGCGGCCACCATGGCGTCGGTGTCGGTGACGTCGACCAGCTCGGTGCGCAGGCGTCCGCGCGCCTCCAGGTCGGCGAGCTGCATGACCGTGCCGTTGTAGGCGTGGCGCGGTGCGACCACCTTGCCCCCGTTGCCGACCAGGTCGAGCACGGTGGCGACCGCGGCGAGGCCGGAGCCGAAGGTGAGGCAGCGGCCACCCTCCAGCGCCCCCAGCGCCTCCTCGAGCGCCAGCCAGGTCGGGTTGCCGTAGCGGCCGTACTCCAGGTCCCCGCCGGCGACGTAGGTGGAGGCCATGGTGAGGGGGGTGTTGAGCGGGGCGTCCGGCTCGTGCGGCGGGCGCCCGACCGTCACGGCCAGGGTGCCCGGACGCAGCGCCGGGGCGGCGGGAGTGGGGGTGGTCTCGGGGCTGCCGGTGGCGTCGGTGGGCATGGTGGCGACTCTAGAACGCTAGGGTCTTGGCCGATGAACTCGCCCGCCAGCCCCAAGCCCCGTGTCGCCGTCGTCTTCGGCGGGCGCTCCTCCGAGCACGCCATCTCGTGCGTGACCGCGGGCGCCGTGCTCGACGCCCTGGACCGTGACAAGTACGACGTGGTGCCGGTGGGCATCGCCCCCGACGGGCGCTGGGTGCTGGAGAGCGAGGACACCGAGCGGCTGCGGCTCACCTCCGCCGAGCGGCTGCCCCAGGTCGACGGCGACCGGGCCGGGGTCCAGCTGCTGCGCGCGGAGTCGCACACCGACCTGCTCGTCACCGAGCCGTCGCAGCCGCCCCGGGCGCTGGGGCAGGTCGACGTCGTCTTCCCGGTCCTCCACGGCCCGTGGGGCGAGGACGGCACCATCCAGGGCATGTTCGAGATGGCCGGGGTGCGCTACGTCGGCGCCGGCGTCCTGGCCTCGGCGGTGAGCATGGACAAGGCCTACATGAAGGTCGTCCTGCAGGCCGCCGGGCTTCCGGTCATGCCCGGAGTGGTGATCACCCGGCGGCGCTGGCAGCAGGATCCGCAGGCGTGCCGGGACGAGGTGGCCGAGCTGGGCTACCCGGTCTTCTGCAAGCCGGCCCGGGGCGGCTCCAGCATCGGCATCAGCAAGGTGCACGACGCCTCCGAGCTCGACGCTGCGCTCGCCGAGGCACAGCGCCACGACCCGAAGGTCGTCGTCGAGACCGCCGCGGAGGGGGCCCGCGAGGTGGAGTGCGGGGTGCTGGAGGCCCTCGACGGGACCGTCGAGACCTCGCTGCCCGCGGAGATCCGCATCGGGGGCGAGCACGAGTTCTACGACTTCGCCGCCAAGTACCTGCCCGCCGAGCACACCGAGCTGGACATCCCGGCCGACCTGCCCGACGAGGTGGCGACCCGGATGCGCGCGCTCTCGGTCCGGGCCTTCGAGGCCGTGGGCGGCGAGGGCCTGGCGCGCGTCGACTTCTTCGTGATGCCCGACGGGTCGTTGGTGGTCAACGAGCTCAACACGATGCCCGGCTTCACGCCCACCTCGATGTACCCGCAGATGTGGCGGGCCTCCGGCGTCGGCTACCGCGAGCTGGTGGACCGTCTGGTCCAGCTGGCGCTGCGCCGGGAGACCGGCCTGCGCTGAGGCTCCCGCTCAGTGGCAGGGGAGGGTCTCGACCAGGTGCTCGGCCACGAGCGGCCCCAGGGTCGCCAGCGCCGAGTCCGCCCCGCTGTCGCGGAGCTCGGGCGGCACCTCGAGCCGGACCCGAGGGGTGTGGCTCATGGCCGTGATCTCGATCGGACCGCGGAGGTCGCGCAGCTGCGACTCCGGCATGAACCAGCCGGCCCCGCCGATCGGGTTGCAGGAGGCGAACTGGTCGTACTCCTCGGGGATGTCGGCACCGCACTGCAGGACGACGGGCGGGTCCCCCCAGGCCGCGGCCGGGGCGTCCGCCGGCTCCACGTCCCGGCGCTCCTGCCCGAAGAGGGTCTCCGGCAGGTCCTCGATGAGGGCCTCGCAGCGCGCCGCCTCGTCGGGCGGCAAGGCGGGCGTCTCCACCTCGACGGCGTCGCCGCAGCCCGTCAGCGTGAGGAGGGCGAGGAGCAGCACCGAGCCCGCCACTCCCACCCTGGGCGCGACGACGCCCCGCGGTCCTGAGGACCCGGGGCGTCGAGGTGTCGTGGAGGGCACGTCGGTGCGTGTCCTCAGATGTGCACGACCGGGCAGGTGAGGGTGCGGGTGATCCCGTCGAGACTCTGCACCTTGGAGACGACGAGCTTGCCGAGCTCGTCCACGTTGCGCGCCTCGGCACGCACGATCACGTCGTAGGGGCCGGTGACGTCCTCGGCGAGCGTGACGCCGTTGACCTGGGCGATCGCGGCGGCCACCTCGGCAGCCTTGCCGACGTCGGTCTGGATCAGGATGTAGGCCTGGACGACCATCAGGGCTCCTCGGGTGCGGTCTTCGTGGGCGATGTCCTGCGTCAACCTACAGGTCGGCCCGGCCACGCCGGAAGGTCGGGCGATGCCGGTCGGAGCAGCCGTGATCTGGTGGGATGGCTCCATGCCACTTCCCCCGGACGCGACCCTGGCGGACGTCGGCGAGTTCGGCCTCGTCGCCGAGCTCGTCTCCCTCTTCGAGCAGGGTGACCACGTGCTGGTCGGCCCGGGCGACGACGCGGCCGTGCTGCGGATCCGGCAGGGTCACGTGGTCGTCTCCACCGACCTGGTGGTCGAGGGCCGTCACTTCCGCCGCGACTGGGCCGATGCCGAGGACGTGGGCCGCCGGGCAGCCGCGCAGAACCTCTCCGACGTCAACGCCATGGGCGGGCGCGCCCACTCCCTGACCGTCGGCCTCGCCGCGCCGGCCGACCTGCCCGCCGCCTGGGCGCTGGAGTTCGCCCGGGGCTTCGCTGCGGAATGCGCCGCCGTCGGCGCCAGCGTGGTCGGCGGGGACCTGACGCGGGCCGAGCAGGTCGTCGTCGCGGTCACCGTCATCGGCGCCTGCGCGCAGGCACCCGTGCTCCGCTCGGGAGCGGTCGCGGGGGAGGTGGTGGCGCTGCGCGGCCGGCAGGGCTGGGCGGCCGCCGGGCTGGCGGTGCTCGGGCGCGGGTTCCGCTCGCCCCGGGTGCTGGTGGAGGCCTACCGGCGTCCGGAGCCGCCGTACGACGCCGGCCCGGAGGCCGCCCGCGCCGGCGCCACCGCGATGATCGACGTCTCCGACGGCCTCGTTGCCGACGCCGCCCACCTGGCCAGCGCCTCGGGCGTGCGCCTTGACCTCCACCGGGACGCCTTCGAGGTGCCCGAGCCGCTCCGCGCGGTCGGCTCGGCGCTGGGGGCCGACCCGATGGCCTTCATCCTCGGGGGCGGCGACGACCACCCCCTGCTCGCCACCTTCCCCGACGAGTCCTCGGTGCCGGCGGGGTGGCAGGTGGTGGGCGCGGTCCTGGAGGGTGAGGGCGTCACGGTCGACGGGGCACCGCACGAGGGCGACGCCGGCTGGGTGCACTTCTGAGGCTCGATTTCTCCGGCCGGGGGATGGTCGGATACTCTTGTGCGGTTGCTCGCCGATCTGTTCCATCCGGGTCGTTGCGGGCATGTCGACGAAACCAAAACGAACTGATCGGAGTGCACGGTGGCTGCCGTCTGCGACATCTGCGCCAAGAAGCCGGGCTTCGGCAACAACCGTCCGTGGTCGCGCAAGATCACGAAGCGCCGCTTCAACCCCAACATCCAGCGCGTCCGCGCCACGGTGAACGGGACCCCCAAGCGTCTCAACGTCTGCACGGGCTGCTTGAAGGCCGGCAAGGTCTCCCGCTGACCTGACAGCGTCCAGTCGGCCCCGCGAGGAGAATGCTCGCGGGGCCTTCTGCGTCTCCGGCCACGGGCCCACTAACCTGTGGGACGCAGCCCGGACGGCGCCAGCCTGCCGACGGTCACCAGGGAGGGGCGAGGGCATGGAGCAGGTTCCCCACGGGATCGCACTCGACACCATCCTGCGGTTCGTGGACGTCGGGACCGACGCCCTCAGCGCGGCCCGCGAGGAGATCGACGCGCTCAACGTCTACCCGGTCCCGGACGGCGACACCGGGACCAACATGTTCCTCACCTTCTCCGCGGCCCGCGACGCCATCCGGGAGCGGGCCGGCACCGGCGCCGGGGTCCCGGAGTGCCTGGCCGTCCTCCGCCGTGCCGCGCTGATGGGAGCCCGCGGGAACTCGGGGGTGATTCTGAGCCAGATGCTGGGCGCGGTCGCCTCGCGGATCGAGCAGGCCGACCCCGCGGAGCCCTACGCCCGGGTGATGGCCGACGCGCTCAGGGTGGCCACCGACGCCAGCTACGCCGCCGTCGGCGACCCGGTGGAGGGGACCATCCTCACCGTGGCGCGGGCCGCCAGCGACGCCGCCCAGCAGGTCGCCGACGCCGACGTCGACGGCACGCTGCGAGCCAGCCACGTCTTCGCGGCCGCGGCCGCCGCGGCACGCGAGGCGCTCGCCCGCACCCCCGAGCAGCTCCAGGTGCTGGCCGACGCGGGGGTCGTCGACGCGGGCGGGCGGGGGCTCAGCGTCGTCCTGGACGCCGCCGAACGCGTCCTCACCGGCCGCGTGCCGGCGGAGGTGCGCACGAGGGTGCCCCGGATCCCGGTGCGGCTCCCCGCGGGTGACCTGACGGCGGAGGGACCCTCCTACGAGGTGATGTACCTGCTGGAGGCCACGGAGCACGAAATCGGGGCCCTGCGCGCCGACCTCGGCCGGCTGGGTGACTCCCTGGTGGTGGTCGGGGGAGAGGGGCTGTGGAACGTCCACGTCCACGTCGACGACGTCGGGGCGGCGATCGAGGCGGGGATGGCCGCGGGCCGTCCGTACCGGATCCGGGTGACCCACTTCGCCGAGCAGATCGCCCAGCAGGCCGCCCGGGTCGAGGTGGGGACGGGCTCGCGCCAGGGCCGGCGCATCGTCGCGGTGGCGGCGGGCGCCGGGCTCGGCAAGCTCTTCGAGGAGGCCGGGGCGGTCGTCGTCCCGGCCGGCCCTGGCCGGCGCCCCTCGACCGGGCTCGTCCTGGAGGCGATCGAGGAGTGCGGTGCCGCGGAGGTCGTGGTGCTGCCCAACGACCCCGACTCGGTGCGGGTCGCGGAGATCGCGGCCCGCACCGCCGAGGAGTCCGGGCACGTCCGGGTGGCGGTCATCCCCACCCACGCCCAGGTCCAGGGGCTCGCCGCCCTGGCGGTGCACGAGCCGGGTCGCTCCTTCGACCAGGACGTGCTGGAGATGACGGCCACCGCCCGGCACGCCCGTCACGGCGCCGTGACCGTGGCCGCCAAGCAGGCGATGACGATGGCCGGCCCGTGCGAGCCCGGTGACGTGCTCGGAGTGATCGAGGGCGACTTCGCCGTCGTCGGCAGCGACCTCGACGAGGTCGCGGCCGGGGTGCTGGACCGGCTGATGGGGGCCGGTGGCGAGCTGGTCACGATCGTCGCCGGCGCCGACCACGGCTCCCCGGAGCTGGCGGCCAGGTGCGCCGAGCTCGTCGAGACCCAGCACCCGCACGTCGACGTCGTGGTCTACGAGGGCGGTCAGGAGCGGTACCCCCTCCTGATCTCGGTGGAGTAGCGAGATGGTCGCGATCACTCCCGACTCGCCCGTTGCCAGCGTCTTCGGCCGGGCGGTCAAGAAGCGGAAGGCGGTCGAGGAGGGCCTCGGGCTGCGGAGCGTGGGGGACCTGCTCGGGTACTTCCCCCGTCGCTACGTCGCCACCACCGAGCTCACCGAGGTCGACCGACCGCGCGAGGGGGAGATGCTCAGCGTCGTCGGCCGGGTCCGCAGCAGCCAGGTGAAGTCGTTCACCAACCGGCGGACCAACCGGCTCAGTCACCGGCTCGAGGTGCGCGTCGAGACCGCGGGGCCCGAGTTCACCCTCACCTTCTTCATGCCCCACAAGGGCATGGCCGAGAGCGAGTGCCGGCGGATGGCCCCCGGCTCGCGCGGCATGTTCACCGGGAAGGTGCAGCTCTTCAACCGCACCTGGCAGCTGGCCTCACCCCACTCGGTGATGTTCACCTCCGCCGGCGAGGCGCCGGGCGAGGAGGTCGACCCCACCGCGGCCGACGCGGCGCTGGCCGCGAGCCTCAAGGGGCTGCTGCCGATCTACCCCGTGACGGCCGGGCTCTACTCGTGGGACCTGCAGAAGATCGTCCAGGTCGCCCTCGAGCTGGTCACCGGCGTCGAGGAGGTCCTGCCCCCGTTCCTCCTCGAGCGGCACGGGCTGCTCGACGTGATGACGGCGCTGCGCTGGATCCACGGGCCCGACGACCAACGGCAGCTGGGTGCCGCCCGCAAGCGCTTCCGGTTCCAGGAGGCACTGGTCCTGCAGCTGGTGCTGGCCCGTCGGCGGGCCGCCCTGCGTGCCCGGGGAGCCCAGGGGCGCGACGGCGGCGAGGGACGGCTCCTGGCCGCCTTCGACGCCCGTCTGCCGTTCGAGCTGACCGCCGGCCAGCGCGAGATCGGCGACCTGCTCGCCGCGGAGCTCGCGCGCCCGCACCCGATGAACCGCCTGCTCCAGGGCGAGGTCGGCTCGGGAAAGACGCTGGTGGCGCTGCGCGCGATGCTGCGGGTCGTCGACTCCGGGGGTCAGGCTGCCCTGCTCGCCCCGACCGAGGTGCTCGCCCAGCAGCACTACCGCAGCATCCTCGCGCTGATGGGCGACCTGGCCGCGGGAGGGATGCTCGGCGGCGCCGAGGAGGCCACCGGCGTGGCCCTGCTGACCGGCTCGATGCCCAAGGCGCAGCGCGCCGAGGCCATGCTCCGGATCGCCAGCGGCGAGGCCGGTCTGGTGATCGGCACCCATGCCCTGCTCGAGGAGCGCGTCTCCTTCGCCGACCTCGGCCTGGTGGTGGTCGACGAGCAGCACAGGTTCGGGGTCGAGCAGCGGGCGGCGCTCACCGACAAGGCGCGCACGCCGCCGCACGTGCTGGTGATGACGGCCACGCCCATCCCGCGGACGGTCGCGATGACCGTCTTCGGCGACCTCGAGACCTCGGTGCTGCGCGAGCTCCCGGCCGGCCGGGCGCCGATCCAGACCAACGTGGTGCCGCTGGCCGACCAGCCGCACTGGATGGACCGCGTCTGGCAGCGGGTCGCCGAGGAGGTGGCCAAGGGCCACCAGGTCTACGTGGTCTGTCCCCGGATCAGCGGCGACGAGCCCGAACAGGGCGAGAGCGACCAGCGCGAGGTCGACGAGGACGGTCACGACACCACCCCGCGCAAGCCGCTCGCCGCGGTGGAGGAGGTCGCCGAGCAGCTGGCCGCCGGCCCGCTGGCGCACGTGCGGGTCGGGCGCCTGCACGGCCGGATGCCGGCCGAGGAGAAGGAGGCCGCCATGCGCTCCTTCGCCGCCGGCGACATCGACGTCCTCGTCTCCACCACCGTGATCGAGGTGGGCGTCGACGTGGCCAACGCGACCACGATGGTGCTCCTCGACGCGGAGCGGTTCGGTGTCTCCCAGCTCCACCAGCTGCGGGGGCGCGTCGGTCGTGGTGGGCTGCCGGGCCTCTGTCTCCTGGTCTCCGGAGCCGAGGCCGGCAGCGAGGCGCGGGGCCGGCTGGACGCGGTGGCCGGCACCACGGACGGCTTCGAGCTGAGCCGGATCGACCTCGAGCAGCGGCGGGAGGGAGACGTGCTGGGCAAGAGCCAGAGCGGCTTCCGCTCGAGCCTGGAGAACCTGCGCGTGCTGCGGGACGAGAAGACGATCGTGGCCGCCCGCGAGGCCGCGGAGCGGCTGCTGGAGGAGGACCCCGAGCTCGACGGCGCCCCGCTCCTGGCGCGCGCGGTCCGCGAGATCGAGGAGTCCGTCAAGTCCGACTTCATGGAGAAGGCATGACCAGGATCATCGCGGGCGAGGCGAAGGGACGCCGTCTCGCGACCCCCTCCGGGGACGCCACCCGGCCCACCAGCGACCGGGTCCGCGAGGCGCTCTTCTCGGCGCTCGAGGCCTGGTGCGGATCCTGGCAGGGACTCCGGGTGCTCGACCTCTACGCGGGCTCGGGGGCGGTCGGACTGGAGGCCTGGTCCCGGGGGGCCGCCTCGGTCACCCTGGTGGAGCACGACCGGCGGACGGCGGCCCTGGTGAGCGCCAACGCCAGGACCATCGGCGCGGGCACCGGGGAGAGGGGGGTGGAGGTCGTGGCCGCCACGGTCGCCACCACCCTGCGCCGACCCCCCGCGGCGCCGTACGACGTGGTCTTCAGCGATCCGCCCTACCCGCTGGAGAGCGCCAGGGTCGAGGAGGACCTCGCGCTGCTCGTCGCCGGCGGGTGGCTCGCCGAGGACGCGCTGGTGGTGGTGGAACGCTCCTCGCGTGGCCCCGCACTCCAGTGGCCCCCGGGGCTGGAGGGCGAACGGCAGCGTCGCTACGGGGAGACGGTGCTTTGGTACGGTCACGCCGTCGGACCCGCTCCCGGGGCCGACCAGGGCCAGCAGGAGGAGAACTAGTGCGCCGCGCCGTCTGTCCGGGGTCGTTCGACCCGGTCCACCTCGGGCACCTCGACGTCGTCGGACGGGCCTCACGGCTCTTCGACGAGGTGGTCGTCGCGGTGGGGGTCAACGCCTCGAAGAGCCGGCTCTTCACCGCGGAGGAGCGGATGGAGATGCTGACCGAGGCGTGCGCGGTCTTCGGGAACGTCCGGGTGGCCGGCTTCACCGGTCTGCTCACCGAGTTCTGCACCGCGCAGGACGCCGTCGCGATCGTCAAGGGGCTGCGTGGCGCGAGCGACTTCGACTACGAGCTGCAGATGGCGCAGATGAACGCCGGCCTGGCCCCGGTCGAGACCGTCTTCGTCACGACCAGCCCCCAGTACTCCTTCCTTGCCTCGAGCCTGGTCAAGGAGGTGGCCAGCCTCGGCGGCGACGTCTCGGCTCTGGTGCCCGCCTTCGTGCTGGAGCGGTTGACCGCCCGGCTCGCGGAGCGCGCCTCCGCGGCCTCCTGACCCGTTTTGCCGCCTGCCCGGGCGGCCGGTTAGACTCACCAAGTTCTGCCTTGCCCCAGCACTGAAAGTGGACCACTGAACAGCTTGGACCCGAGAGCGCCGCTCGTGCTCGATACTCGCGAGCTCGGCCGCCGCCCGGGGTCCCAGCGTGAGGTGGTCCGTTCGGTGCCGGCACCGGCAGAGCTTGGCATCGAAGTCCTTCGTGTCCCCGAGGGGTCGCCGGTCGAGCTCGACCTGCGCCTCGAGGCGGTCATGGAGGGTGTGCTGGTCACCGGTGCGGCGCGAGCCGCTCTGGAAGGCGAATGCGTGCGGTGCCTGGAGAGGATCGACGACGAGATCGCGGTCAACTTCCAGGAGCTGTTCGTGTACGACGACGTCCGGCACGACCACTCCGACGAGGAGCTGGACGACGAGGCCAGCAAGCTCGAGGGCGACCTGCTCGACCTCGAGCCCCTGCTGCGGGATGCGGTGGTGCTCGCACTGCCGTTCCAGCCGCTGTGCCAGGACGACTGTCCCGGTCTGTGCGTCGAGTGCGGCGCGCGGCTCGCGGACGACCCGGACCACGGGCACGAGGAAGCGGTCGACCCGCGCTGGGCGGGCCTCGCGGCCCTGAAGCAGGATGAGGACTGAGAAGGTCGGGACCCCGACCGGACGAGAGCACGAGGCCGTCAGGCCCTGGCACAAGGAGATCACAGTGGCTGTCCCCAAGCGGAAGATGTCGCGCAGCAACACGCGCCACCGTCGCTCGCAGTGGAAGGCTGTCGCCCCGACGCTGGTGACCTGCGCCAACCCGGCCTGCGACGCCAAGCACCTGCCGCACCGCGCCTGTGGCGAGTGCGGTCAGTACGGCGCTCGCGCCGCCCGCCGCCAGGTCCTCTGACCCAGGCCCGGCAACTGAGCACGGAGCAGCTACGGGCAGCACTCGGCGATCCGATCCTGGATCCCGAGCTGCTGGACCGTGCGCTGACGCACCGCTCGTACGCGTACGAGAACGGCGGACTGCCGACCAACGAGCGCCTGGAGTTCCTGGGTGACTCGGTGCTCGGCGTCGTGGTCACCGAGACCCTCTACCTGACCCACCCCGACCTCTCCGAGGGCCGCCTGGCCAAGCTGAGGGCGGCCGTGGTCAACGCCCGGGCGCTCGCCGACGTCGCGCGCACCATCGGGCTGGGGGAGCACATCAAGCTCGGCCGGGGCGAGGAGACGACCGGCGGCCGGGAGAAGGCCTCGATCCTCTCCGACACCGTCGAGGCGGTGATCGGTGCCATCCACCTCTCCGGCGGGCTGGCGGTGGCGGCCGAGGTCGTCCATCGGCTCTTCGACCCGCTGATGGAGGCGGCCGCCGCGATGGGTGCCGGCCTGGACTGGAAGACCTCCCTGCAGGAGCTGGCCGCTGAGCACCAGCTCGGTGTGCCCGACTACGTCATCCAGGACGACGGGCCCGACCACGCGAAGACGTTCACCGCCCAGGTCCGCGTCGGCGACTCCCTCTACGGCCACGGTGCCGGCCGGTCGAAGAAGGAGGCCGAGCAGGCGGCCGCCCAGACCGCCTACGGCGAGATCGTGGAGGCTCGTCGGGTCGACGGGATCCCGAGCGGGTCCTGAGCAGTGCCGGAGCTCCCTGAGGTCGAGGTCGTCCGCCGGGGCCTCGAGCGCCACGTCACCGGACGCCGGGTGCTCGCGGTCGAGGTCCTCCACCCCAGGGCCGTGCGGCGCGACCCCCTCGGGGCCGAGGCCTTCGCGGGGGCGATCGTCGGACGCACCGTCACGGGCGTCCGCCGCCGCGGGAAGTACTTCTGGCTCGTCCTCGACGACGGCGACGCCCTCCTCGGGCATCTCGGCATGAGCGGCCAGATGCTGGTGCAGTCCCCGGACGCGCCGGCCGAACGCCACCTGCGGGTGCGCTTCGCGCTGACCGGCGACCTGGAGCTTAGGTTCGTCGACCAGCGGATGTTCGGCGGGCTGATGCTCTCGGCCGGCGGCGCCGACCTGCCGAGGGAGATCGCCCACATCGGGCGGGACCCCCTCGATCCCGACTTCGACCTCGAGGCGGTGGCCCGCCGGATCCGGCAGCGCCCCAGCGCCGTCAAGCGCCAGCTGCTCGACCAGGGGCTGGTCTCGGGGATCGGCAACATCTATGCGGACGAGGCGCTGTGGCGGGCCCGGGTGCACGGGGAGCGTCCCGGAGACCGGCTGGCGCGACGCCAGGTGGTCGAGCTGCTGGGTCACGCGACCGGGGTCATGGAGGCAGCGCTCGACCAGGGCGGCACGTCGTTCGACGCCCTGTATGTCAACGTCAACGGCGAGTCCGGCTACTTCGACCGGAGCCTGCACGCCTACGGACGGGAGGGGGAGCCCTGCGACCGCTGCGGGACCCCGATCCGGCGTGTGGCCTTCATGAACCGCTCCTCCTACTTCTGCCCGGCCTGCCAGCCCGCGCCGCGACGTCGTACCGCCCGGTAACTTGAGACGTGTGCGGAGTTGACCCCGGCCCCGGCCGGTGGGACTCTTGACAGAGGCTGTAAAAGCCTCGCTGACTCGCACGGACTCTTGAAAGGTTCACGATGGCCAAGGCGCTCCTGGGACATCTCGGCATCGACCAGCGCGGCAGCGCGCAGCTCTCCTTGGAGAACGCCCGGCTGCGCACGCGGGTGGCTGACCTGGAGTCGCTCGTGCGGCGCCTCCAGCTGGAGAACGACCGCCTGACCGACCTGCAGGCCGCGGCGCTCCTGGACGACCAGTCGCTCC
The DNA here is from genome assembly GCF_058134365.1 of Nocardioides sp. Z22_16. Classification (NCBI taxonomy): domain Bacteria; kingdom Bacillati; phylum Actinomycetota; class Actinomycetes; order Propionibacteriales; family Nocardioidaceae; genus Nocardioides; species Nocardioides sp. Z22_16. The sequence continues at coordinate 384,117 of NZ_JBYTTI010000005.1, read as the reverse complement.
AGGAGATGCTGCCCGCCTGAGCCGGCGGCGCTCCCGGCTGGGCGAGACGCTCGCGCCCTCCCGGCTGGGAGTCGACTACCGGCGCCTGCTGACGTCGGTCTGGACGACCAACATCGGCGACGGCATCGCCCTGGCCGCAGGGCCGCTGCTCGTCGCCTCCCAGACCGACGACGCGCGCCTCGTGGCGCTGGCCGCCGCTCTCCAGCGGGTGCCCTGGCTGCTCCTCGGCCTCTTCGCCGGCGCCGTGGCGGACCGACTCGACCGGCGTCGGGTGGTGGTGGTCGCCAACCTGGCGAGGGCCGGCGTCCTGGTCGTCCTCTGTGCGGCCGTCACCACCGACCGGGTGGGGATCGCCCTGGTGCTGGCGACGATGTTCGCCCTCGGGGTCGCCGAGGTCTTCTCGGACTCCGCCACCTCCACCCTGACGCCCATGGTGGTCGCCAAGGCGGACCTGGGGGTGGCCAACTCCCGCCTGCAGGCCGGCTACCTGGTCGGCAACCAGCTGACCGGACCACCCGTCGGGGCCTTCCTCTTCGCCACCGGGATGGCGTGGCCCTTCATGGTCCAGGCGACCACCGTCCTCCTGGGCGCCGTGCTGGTCTCCCGGATCGCGGCGGCGCGCGGATCGGTGCGGCAGGAGAGCGGAACCCGGGTGCGACACGACATCGTCGAGGGGATGCGCTGGATCCGCCGCCACCCCGCGATGCGGACGCTCGCGCTGGTGATCTGCGCGTTCAACGTCACCTGGGGCGCCGCCTGGTCGGTGCTCGTCCTGTGGTCGATCGACCGGGTGGGGATGGGGGAGGTGGGCTACGGCCTGCTCACCACCGCCGCGGCGGTCGGCGGACTGGTCGGGACGGCGACGTACGGCTGGCTGGAGAGCCGCACCACTCCGGCCACCCTGATGCGCGGCTGCCTGCTGCTGGAGGTCGCGATGCACCTGGGGCTGGCGCTCACCACGACGGGATGGCTCGCCCTGCTCATCATGCTGGGGTTCGGGGCGTACTCGTTCGTCTGGTACAACGTCTCGGTCTCGGTGCGTCAGCGGGCCGTGCCGACCGAGCTCCAGGGCCGGGTCGGATCGGTGTACCTGGTGGCGGTCTTCGGGGGCATGGTCCTCGGGCAGCTGCTCGGCGGGGCGATCGCCCAGCAGTGGGGGCTCGCCGCCCCCTTCTGGTTCGCCTTCGTCGGGTCGGCCCTCACCCTCGCCCTGGTCTGGCGCCAGCTCGGGCACGTCGCGCTCGCCGGCGCCTCGCTCGGGGGCCCGCGCGCGGGTCGCCCTGCCGAGCCTCCCCCGGAGGTAGTGTGACCCGCGGCCACGCAACCGCGATGAGGAGTCCTGGGTGTACCTGAAGAGCCTGACCCTGAAGGGCTTCAAGTCCTTCGCGTCGGCCACGACGCTCCAGCTCGAGCCAGGCATCACCTGCATCGTCGGACCCAACGGGTCGGGGAAGTCCAACGTCGTCGACGCACTCGCCTGGGTGATGGGCGAGCAGGGGGCCAAGTCGCTGCGCGGCGGCAAGATGGAGGACGTCATCTTCGCCGGCACCTCGGGACGCCCGCCCCTGGGCCGCGCCGAGGTCGCCCTGACCATCGACAACTCCGACGGCGCGCTCCCCATCGACTACGCCGAGGTCACGATCAGCCGGACGATGTTCCGCAACGGTGGCTCGGAGTACGCGATCAACGGCAGCTCCTGCCGTCTCCTCGACGTGCAGGACCTCCTCTCCGACTCCGGCATCGGCCGGGAGATGCACGTGATCGTCGGGCAGGGCCAGCTCGACTCGATCCTGCACGCGACTCCGGAGGACCGTCGCGGGTTCATCGAGGAGGCCGCGGGCGTCCTCAAGCACCGCAAGCGCAAGGAGAAGGCGCTCCGCAAGCTCGACTCCACCGACGGCAACCTCACCAGGCTCAACGACCTCCTCACCGAGATCCGTCGCCAGCTCAAGCCCCTCGGGCGTCAGGCCGAGGTGGCACGCCGGGCCGCGACGGTCCAGGCGGAGGTCCGCGATGCCCGGGCGCGGATGGCGGCCGACGACCTCGTCACCGCCCGCGAGGCGCTCGAGCAGGAGCTGGCGGACGAGTCGGTCCTGGTGGAGCGGCGCGAGGCCGTGGAGGCCGAGCTCACCGCGGCGCGCGAGGTGGAGGCCCGCCTCGAGGCCGCGCTGCGCGAGGACCTGCCGGCGCTGGCTGCGGCCCAGGAGGCGTGGTTCGCCCTCTCGGGCCTGCGCGAGCGCCTGCGCGGCACACAGTCGCTGGCTGCCGAGCGGGTGCGCAACGCCCGCGGCTCCTCCGAGGAGAGCCACCCGGGCGGCCGCGACCCCGACGAGCTCGAGGCCCAGGCGGCCAAGGTGCGGGTCCAGGAGGAGCGCACCGCCGCCGAGGTGGAGGAGCTGCGTGGCGCGCTCGAGCGGGCGGTCCTCGCCCGTCGCGAGGCGGAGGACGCCGCCGCCGAGGAGGAGAGGCGCATCGCCGGACTGGTCCGCGCAGCCGCGGACCGTCGCGAAGGGCTGGCTCGCCTGCAGGGTCAGGTCAACGCGCTGAAGTCGCGCGCGGCCGCGGCCGACGAGGAGCTCGGACGCCTGGAGTCCGCGCGCCAGGAGGCGTTGGCCCGAGCCGAGCGGGCCCAGCACGACTTCACCGCCCTGGAGACGAGGGTGGCCGGCCTGGACGCCGGCGAGGAGGGGCTCGATGCCGAGCACGAGGCGTCGGTCGACCAGCTCGACGACGTCGAGGAACGGCTGGCCAGAGCCCGCGAGTCGCTCCAGGCCGCCGACCGCGACCGTGCCGGGCTGCTGGCTCGCAAGGACGCGCTGGAGATCGGGCTCAGCCGCAAGGACGGCGCCGGGGCGCTGCTGGCGGCCGCCGACGAGGTCTCCGGGCTGCTCGGCTCGGTGGCGGCGCTGCTCCAGGTCCGGCAGGGGTACGAGGCGGCAGTCGCCGGTGCCCTGGGTGCCGCCGCGGACGCGGTCGTGGTGCGGGGGAGCGCTGCCGCGCTGGCCGCGCTGACGCACCTCAAGGAGCACGACCTCGGACGCGCGGCCCTGGTGGTGGCCGGGGGATCGGCGCGCGACGGGGACAGGCCGACGCTCCCGGCGGGGGCCACGTACGCCCTCGACGTGGTGGAGTGCCCGGCGGAGCTGGCCCCGGCCGTCGCGGAGCTGCTCTCGCAGGTGGTGGTGGTCGACGATCTCGGCGCCGCGCGCGACCTCCTGGGGACCCACCCCCACCTCACGGCGGTCACCAGGGCCGGTGACGCCCTGGGGGCCCACTTCGCGGTGGGCGGCTCGACCAGCCAGCCCAGCCTGCTCGAGGTCCAGGCGGCCTACGACGAGGCGGTCGCCCAGCTGGGGCAGGTCACCGCGGCGAGCGAGCGGCTGGGGTTCGAGATCTCCGGCCTCGAGGGCGAGCGGCTCGAGGCGCTCAAGCGGGTCGACGTGGCCCTGGCGCGCCTCCACGAGTCCGACGCCACCCTCGCGGCCGTGGCCGAGGAGCTCGGCCAGTACGGCTCCCAGGCCCGGGCGGCCCGTGGGGAGGCCGAGCGGCTCGAGCGGGCCATCGCCTCCGCGACCCAGGCGCGGGAGAAGGACCTGGCCGGCCTGGCCGACCTGCAGTCCCGGCTCGACCAGGCCCAGCAGGCCCCGGAGGAGGAGCCCGACGCCACCCAGCGCGAGGCCCTCAAGGAGGCGGCGCGGACGGCGCGGCAGGAGGAGATGGACGCCCGGCTGGCGCTGCGCACCGCCGAGGAGCGGGCCCGTGCCATCCACGGACGTGCCGACTCGCTGCTGCGGGCAGCGGCGGGGGAGCGCGAGTCCCGGGCCCGGGCGCAGGCCCGCAGGGAGCGCCTGCTCCGCGAGGGCCGGGCGGCGGAGGCGGTGGGGGCGGCCGTCGCCGTGGTGCTCCATGCCCTGGAGGGCGCGGTCAACCGCGCCGCGCACGAGCGCGGCGAGGTCGAGCGCTCCCGGCACGGGCGCGAGCAGGAGCTGCTGACCGTCCGCGCCCGGATGCGCGACCTGGGGCGCGAGCACGACGAGCTGGTCTCCTCGGTGCACCGCGACGAGATGGCCCGGGCCCAGCAGCGGATGCGCATCGAGCAGCTCGAGGAGCGTGCCCTCGAGGAGCTGGGGCTGGACCCCGACGCCCTGGTGGCGGAGTACGGCCCGCAGAACCCGGTGCCGTTCTTCGGGGAGGTGCCGGAGGGCGAGGAGGCGCCCGACCCGGTGCCCTTCGTCCGTGAGGAGCAGCAGAAGCGGCTCCGTGCCGCCGAGCGGCAGCTCAGCATGCTGGGCCGGGTGAACCCGTTGGCGCTCGAGGAGTTCTCCGCGATGGAGGAGCGGCACCGCTTCCTCACCGAGCAGCTCGAGGACCTCAAGCGGACCCGCAAGGACCTCTTGGACATCGTCCACGAGGTCGACCAGCGCGTCGAGCAGGTCTTCACCGAAGCGTACGCCGACGTGGAGAAGGCGTTCGACTCGACCTTCGCCCGGCTCTTCCCCGGAGGGGAGGGCCGACTCGTCCTCACCGACCCCGCGAACATGCTGACCACCGGGATCGAGGTCGAGGCGAGGCCGCCGGGCAAGAAGGTCAAGCGGCTCTCGCTGCTCTCCGGCGGGGAGCGGTCGCTGGTCGCGGTGGCGTTCCTGGTCGCCCTCTTCAAGGCCCGGCCGTCCCCGTTCTACATCCTCGACGAGGTCGAGGCCGCGCTGGACGACACCAACCTCGGTCGGCTGCTGGAGATCTACGAGGAGCTGCGCGAGAACTCCCAGCTCCTGGTGATCACCCACCAGAAGCGCACGATGGAGGTCGGGGACGCCCTCTACGGGGTGACCATGCGCGGCGACGGGGTCTCCGCCGTGATCAGCCAGCGGCTGCGCGAGAGTGAGCCGGCATGAGCCCCTCCAGACCCACCCGCGCCGACTACGTCGCCTGGCGGACCGTGACCACCCGGTGGCGCGACGACGACGCCTACGGGCACCTCAACAACGCCACGTACTACGAGCTCTTCGACACCGCCGTCAACGCCCACCTCTTCGAGGCGACCGGGACCAACGTGCGGTTGCTGCCCCGGATCGGCATCGTGGCCGAGACCGGCTGCCGCTACTACCGCGAGCTGGGCTTCCCCGAGCCGATCGAGACAGGTCTGGTCGTCGACCGGATCGGCACCTCCTCGGTCGTCTACCGGATCGGCCTCTTCCAGGGTGAGGACGACCGGGCGGCGGCCGAGGGGCGGTTCGTGCACGTCTACGTGGACAACACCCGGGGCCCGGGGGACCGGCCGGTGGTGCCGATCCCCGAGGTGGTCCGGGACGCCGTGCTGCCGTTGCTGCGCGACCCCGCGGCCCCGTGACTCGAGCAGCTCGCCGGGCGCTGTGGCGCACGCGACACGCGGTGGTCCCCGCCCTGGTGTCCTATCGTGCGAAGGTGGGGGATCTCGGAACCGGACCACAGGAGCAAGTCACATGCTGACCATCGTCGTCGTCATGGTGCTCACCCTGCTGGTGGCCGCCGTCGTGCTGGCCTACGTGGCGTTCCCGCACCGGGGGCAGGACCTGCCGGTGCTGCCGCAGGCCGGTCGCGCGGTCCGGAAGGGGCTGGAGGCACTGCCCGTCATCGAGGAGGACCCCGAGGTGCCGCGCAGCCCGTCACGACGTTGACGTGGTCGGTCTGATTGGATTGGGGCATGGGTGAACTGCTCTATCTGATCATCGGCATCGCTGTCCTCAGCGTGCTGGCCGTCGCGGGTCTGCTGGCCAGCGGCCGTCGCTCCCCGAAGGTGCCCCCGGGCGCGGGGACCGACGTCCTCACCCGACCCGGGACCACGACGGCACCGGAGGCCCCTCCCACCCCCGCCGAGGCGGGGGCCGACGTCGGGGTGGTCGCTGCGCCCGACGTCGCGGAGGTCGAGACCGCCCCGGCGGTGGAGCGGCCGGAGGGGGTCTCCTCCCGGCTCGTCCGCCTGCGTCAGCGGCTCTCGGGCTCGCAGGGAGGGCTGGGTCGCGGTCTGCTCGCGCTCCTCTCCCGTGACCGCCTCGACGAGGACACCTGGGAGTCGATCGAGGACACGCTGCTCACCGCCGACATCGGGGTCCGGCCCACCCAGGAGCTGGTCGAGAGGCTGCGCGCCCGGATGCGGGTGGAGGGGGGCAAGGCACCCGACGTGCGCGCGGTGCTGCGCGAGGAGCTGCTCACCCTGGTCGACCCGGGTCTGGACCGGCGCCTCCAGGTCAGTGGCGCCGACGGCAAGCCGGGCGTCGTCCTGGTGGTGGGAGTCAACGGTGCCGGCAAGACGACCACCGTGGGCAAGATCGGGCGGATCCTGGTCGCCCAGGACCGCAAGGTCGTGATGGGTGCGGCCGACACGTTCCGCGCCGCGGCCGTCGAGCAGCTCGCCACCTGGGGCGAGCGGGTCGGGGTCGAGGTCGTCCGCGGACCCGAGGGGAGCGACCCGGCCAGCGTCGCCTTCGAGGCCGTCAAGGTCGGGGCCGAGAGCGGGGCGGAGACCGTCCTGGTCGACACGGCGGGCCGCCTGCAGAACAAGGCCGGCCTGATGGACGAGCTGGGCAAGGTCAAGCGGGTGATCGAGAAGCAGGCGCCGGTGACCGAGGTGCTCCTCGTGCTCGACGCGACCACCGGCCAGAACGGGATGATCCAGGCCCGCGTCTTCTCCGAGGTGGTCGACGTGACCGGCATCGTGCTCACGAAGCTGGACGGCTCGGCCAAGGGGGGTATCGTCGTAGCGGTCCAGCGTGAGCTCGGCGTTCCGGTCAAGCTGGTCGGACTCGGCGAGGGAGCTGACGACCTGGCGCCGTTCGACGCCGAGGCGTTCGTCGACGCGCTGCTCGGCTGAGCCGAACCAGACCGACCAGGAGGCCGCCCGACGTGGACCGACCCAGCATCACCCGGGTTCGACGCGTCCTCGGACGGGTCGTCGAGGGACGGGCCTCCGCCCCGGCGGGTGTCGGTCAGCTCGGGGCCGACGCGTCCCTGCTGATGGGCTCCCCGCTCTTCGACGAGGAGTGGTACTCGCTGGTCACCGGCGAGGAGGGCTCACGGCTGGAGCTGATCCGGCACTACCTGCGGACCCCGGTCGCCCGTCGTCCCTCACCCAACCGGCTCTTCGACCGGCAGTGGTTCGCCGAGCACCACCCCGCCGACCTCGGCGACCGCGACGTCTTCCTCGTCTACCTGCGCCGCCGCGCCTGGCGTGCCTCGACCCACCCACTCTTCGACACCCGGCGCTACCTGCGACGTACCCCGGGTGCCAGCGCCCACCCGCACGGGCCGATCGGCCACTACCAGGAGTTCGGGGCCGCCGCCGGGGCGGCGGCCAACCAGTGGCTCCTCGGGGAGGACGACGAGAGGCACCCGGATCTCCTCGCGTGGATCGCCCAGCGCCGCTCCGAGTGGACCCGGCGTCGCAGCGCCGCGCCGAGCTCCGCCGCCGTCCGCGAGGACCTGCGCCGTGGCCAGCAGGTGCTGGCCAGCTACGACCACGTCGCGCCGGAGCCGGCCTCCGACGGACCGCTGGTCTCGGTCCTCCTGGCCCCGGGCCGCGACAGCGGGCACCTGGCGACCTCGCTGCGGTCGCTGCGCGCCCAGGTCCTCGCCTCCTGGGAGGTGCTCGTGCTCGACGAGGGGGTGCTGCCCCAGCTCGAGGAGGTGCTCACGGCCGAGCTGCCCGACGGCCGCTGGTCGACGGTCCAGGTGCAGGACGCGGGGCGCGCCGCGGCCCTCAACACGGCACTCGCCCTCGCCCGGGGCGACTGGGTCGCCTTCCTCGAGGCCGGTGACACCTGGTCTCCGGACCGCCTCCGCCTGATGGCGGCGGTCGGGCAGGTGGAGGACGAGCCGGCCCTCGTCGACGTCCTGCGCCGGGTGCGTCGCGACGGCTCCTCGGCACTGGTCGGGGGAGGGCTGGCCCGCGGGCCGCTCGCGCAGCGTGTCACGGTCGACCTCGCGAGACTCGTCGTCCGGCGGGAGGTGCTCGCGAGCCTGGGCGGGTTCGACGAGGAGCTCCCGGGCGCCTGGGTCTTCGAGCTCGCGACCAGGCTCGCCCCCCGGTGCGGCCTGCACCCGGTGCCGCTGCAGGGAGTGACCCGGCACGCGAAGTGGGCCTCGGAGGCCCGGAAGCGTCCGGCGGGGGACCGCCCGGTGCTCGAGCACGCCACCGTGAAGTCCTGGGCCGACGTCGTGCTCAACCGCTCCCTCATCGACTGGGACGAGGCCGCCCGCACCCCCCGGGACCCCGGGCTGGTCTCGGTCGTGATCCCCACCTACGCGGACTGGGAGATGACCCGCGCCGCGGTGGAGAGCGTGATGTCCGCCGCGGCGGACAGCGCCCTACGTGTCGAGTGCCTGGTGGTCGACAACGGGTGCGACGCGGACGCCTCGGTCGTGCTGGACTCGCTGCCGGCGAGGTTCGACCAGGTCCGGGTGCTCCACCTGCCCACCAACCACGGGTTCGCGCTCGGCAACAACCTGGCCCTGCCGCACGTCGGTGGCGCCTGTGTGGTCTTCCTCAACAACGACACCACCGTCGAGGCCGGGTGGCTCGAGCCGCTCGTCGACGCGCTGGCCGACCCGGAGGTGCTGGCGGCCCAGTCCCTGCTCCTCTATCCCACGGGTGTCGTCCAGTCCGCCGGGGTCGCCTTCCCGGTCACCGGCGGGCTGCCGCACGCCTTCCTCCAGGGCTTCCCGGTCGAGGACGCCACCGGGGTCGAGGAGCTCTCCTTCCACGCCCTCACCGGCGCCGCCCTGGCGCTGCGCACCGAGGACGCGGTGGCGCTCCAGGGGTTCGACCCGGTCTTCCGCAACGGGATGGAGGACATCGACCTGTGCCTGCGGCTGGCCGCCCGCCGCAGCGGACGCTTCACCGTGCGCCCCGACTCGCGGGTCACCCACCACGAGTCCCAGACCCCGGGGCGGTTCGACGCCTTCGACACCAACCGCACCCTCTTCCTGCAGCGGTGGGAGCACGACCTGCCGGGCGACGACGAGGAGCTGTGGGCGACGAGAGGCTTCCGCGTCGTGGACCGGGCCGTCGCCTTCCGGCACCGCAAGCAGCGCCGGCTCGGTGTCCCCGAGCCGGTCCTGGTCCGCGCGCCGCGTCCCCGGATCTCCGAGTCGCCTCCCCGGCTCCGGTGGGCCATCAAGAACCCCGCCCCGTTCGGCCCGGAGGCCGAGCGCTGGGGTGACACCCACTTCGCTCGCGCCCTGGCCGCAGCCCTGCGCGAGCTCGGCCAGGAGGTGGTGATCGACCACCGTCCGGAGCACGAGCGCTACACCGGCCGCTTCGACGACGTCTCGCTCGTGCTGCGGGGGCTGGCTCCGTTCCGCCCCTCCCTCGAGCACGTGACCATCGGATGGGTGATCTCGCACCCGGAGATGCTGCCCACGGCGGAGGCGGTCTCCTACGACCGTCTGCTGGCGGCCTCGGTGACCTGGGCCGAGCGACGGTCCCGGGACTGGGGGATCCGGGTCGAGCCGATGCTGCAGGCCACCGACCACCGGCTCTTCCACCCCGACCTGGCGGTGCCGGACACCGGCCACCCGGTGCTCTTCGTCGGGGGCTCCCGCAAGGAGTACCGCCCCATCGTCCGCGCCGCGGTCGAGCAGCGGCTGCCGCTGTCGATCTACGGGAGCCAGTGGCGCCCCTTCGTGGCTGGGCGCCTCATCAAGGACACCTACCTGCCCAACTCCCGGCTCGGGGCCGCCTACCGGTCGGCCGGGGTCGTCCTCAACGACCACTGGGAGGACATGCGGCTCGACGGCTTCCTGTCCAACCGTCTCTTCGACGCGGCCGCCAGCGGCGCCCGCGTGATCACCGACGACGTGGTCGGGCTCGACGACCTCTTCGGGCGCTCCGTCCAGGTGATGACCTCACCCGCGCAGCTGGTGGCGCTCAGCTCCTCCAGCCGGCCCGACGAGGTCTTCGGCTCCGACCAGGAGCGCCGCGAGGTCGCGGCCCGGATCCGGCGCGAGCACTCCTTCCGCGCCCGGGCCGCACGGCTCGTCGAGATCGCCGTGGAGGCGCGGCGCGAGCGAGGCTTCGACCGCTGATCAGGCGGTGCGGGTGGCCCGTCCGTCGGCGGAGTCACGAGCCACCTCGAGGTGGCGACGCAGGGCGGTGTCGCCGAGCCCGTCGGGGACCGGGGAGCTCGCATCCGACTCCAGGACGGCGGCGAGGAGGTCGGGACGCAGGGCCGACGAGACCAGGGCACGGAGATGGTCGAGGAGCCACGGGTCGTGGCGGAACTCGCCGGTGGGCTCACCGAGGGCGAGCTCGTCCGGGTCGGGGCTGCGGGCCAGGTAGGACTCCTCGAGTGTGCCCTCCTTCCACCGTCGGTAGTCGGCCATCCCGTGGTGGTTGGGACTCGGCTTGAGGTCCGGCGAGGCCTCGTAGCCCCGGCCGGCGTTGACCACCTTGCGCTCGAACTGGGTCCAGGAGCGCCACGGCAGGTGCAGCACCTCCATGGAGACCTCGGGATCGGGCTGGCCGTTGCTGGGCATCGAGGTGAAGTGGTTGCCCTGCTGGATCACGATGTCCGACTCGCCCCGGTGCACTGCGTTGGGAGTGGGCTGGGCGTGCAGCCCCACCGCGCGCAGCGTCTCGTTGCTGCGCTGGTCGCGCCAGACCAGCCGGGAGAGACCGCTGCCCGACCAGCCCGCCGGGCCGATCAGGTTGACCACCGGCACGGTGAAGGCGTTGAGGTGGAGCGGGGTCCGCTCGAGCGCCTCGCGGACGCTGAGGTGGCGGTCCACCGGGACCAGGAACTCGTCGGCGTCGAGGTTGAGCACCCAGTCCGCCCGGTACTGCGTGCGGGCCCGGCGGGCCATCCGGGTCACCACGTCGCGCTGCTGCTTGCGGTGCTCGGGGTCGTTGTGGAGCTCGACCAGCCCCGTCTCCGCGTAGGCCTCCAGCACCTCGCGCGTCCCGTCCACCGAGGCGTTGTCGGTGACGATGAGCCGGTCCAGCCCCTGCGCCAGGTGGTGCTCGACCATGGCCGCGACGATGTCGACCTCGTCGCGCACCATCAGCGTCCCGATGATCCTCACAACCCCGCACCCTAGTTCACCGCGCCAGCGGCGGCGGTGTTCACATGGCTGTAACACCAGGGCCTCAGACGTTGCATGGACGCAACATGCTTCGGCACACCTGGAAATCTCCTGGCCCGAGGGTTGCTGGCATCACACCCCGAGGCAACTGGAGGTCCAATGGACTACGGCTACCACGCCTGGATGCTGATGTCGGCATCACTGGTCCTGATGATGACGACGCCAGCGCTGGCGCTCTTCTACGGCGGCATGAGCCGCTCCAAGTCCGTGCTCAACATGATGATGATGTCGTTCTCGGCGATGGGCGTCATCGGCGTCGTCTACGTGCTCTGGGGCTGGTCGATGTCCTACGGGTCGCAGGACGTGGCGATGCTCTTCTCCAACCCCTTCGAGCTCTTCGGGCTCAAGGACGTGGGCGGGCAGGACTACATCTTCGTCGGCTTCCAGCTGACGTTCGCGGTCATCACCGCGGCCCTGATCAGCGGGGCGGTCGCCGACCGGCTCAAGTTCTCGGCCTGGATGCTCTTCCTGCCCCTGTGGGCGACGCTCTCCTACTTCCCCCTGGCCCACATGGTCTGGGGCGGTGGGTTCCTGAGCGGCGCCACGAACGGCCTCGCTGACCTCATCTTCTCCGGTGCCGACGGCGCCGAGGTCGCGCCGATCGACTACGCGGGTGGCACCGTGGTCCACATCAACGCCGGTGTCGCCGGCCTGGTGCTGGTCCTGCTGCTGGGCAAGCGGCTCGGCTTCGGCAAGGAGCCGATCAAGCCGCACAACCTGCCGCTGACCATGATCGGCGCGGGCCTGCTCTGGTTCGGCTGGTTCGGCTTCAACGTGGGCTCGGTCGTCTTCAGCGGCGAGAGCCCCGAGGCGGACGCGGAGCAGTTCCTCAGCGAGACCAGCCTGGTCTGGCTCAACACGACCATGGCCGCCGCGGCCGCGATCCTGGGCTGGCTCGTGATCGAGAAGATCCGCGACGGCAAGGCCACCTCCCTGGGTGCTGCCTCGGGTGTCGTCGCCGGTCTGGTCGCCATCACCCCGGCCTGTGGCTCGCTCTCCCCGGTCGGCGCGATCATCCTGGGCCTGGTCGCCGGTGCCCTCTGCGCCCTGGCCGTGGGCCTGAAGTACAAGCTCGGCTACGACGACGCGCTCGACGTGGTCGGCGTTCACCTGGTCGGTGGCCTGGTCGGCACCGTCGGGATCGGGTTCCTGGCCACCAGCGGCGGCCTGTTCTACGGTGACGGGGTCAAGCTGCTCGTCATCCAGGTCGTGGTCGCGCTCTTCGCCATGATCTGGTCGGCGGTCGCGACCCTGGTCGTGGCCCTCGCGGTCAAGGCGGTCATCGGGCTCCGGGTGGACGAGGAGGTCGAGGTCGAGGGCCTCGACTTCGTCGAGCACGGCGAGTCCGGCTACGACTTCGGTGGTGCCGGCGGCACCCGCCGTGGGGTCATCGGTGGCACTGCCACCTCGGAGCAGGTCAAGGAAGGAGCCACCGCATGAAGCTGGTCACCGCGGTCATCAAGCCGCACAAGTGGGAGGACGTCCGTGAGGCCCTGGAGACCTTCGGGGTCGCCGGGATGACGGTCTCCGAGGTCAGCGGCTACGGCCGGCAGAAGGGTCACACCGAGGTCTACCGGGGGGCGGAGTACGACATCGCCCTGGTGCCCAAGATCCGGATCGAGATCGTGATCGACGACGCCGACGCCGAGGACGTGGTCGGCATCGTGGTCAAGACCGCGCAGACGGGCCGGATCGGGGACGGCAAGGTCTGGGTCAGCCCGGTCGACACCGTGGTCCGTGTCCGGACCGGCGACAAGGACGAAGCCGCCCTCTGAGCCGAGGTCCCACCCCAGAGATCGAGGAGGCCCGTCCCGGGCGGCGCACGCCGTCCGGGACGGGCCTCGCCCATGTCCGGAGCAGGAGGCCCCGATGACCCAGGTCGAACGAAGTGAGCGCACCGCGCGCGCAGACACGCTCTGCCGCGAGGCCTACCAGGCAGCCGGGGGGCCGGAGTCCGGCTTCTCGCTGGTGGCGGTCGGTGGCTACGGTCGTGGCGAGCTGGCGCCGTACTCCGACCTCGACGTCGTGCTGGTGCACGAGGACGGCCTGGACCCCGCGGCGTTGGCGTCCGCCCTCTGGTACCCCCTGTGGGACTCGGGCGCCCGTCTGGACCACTCGGTCCGCTCCTCCAGCGAGATGGTCCAGACCGCCGCGGCGGACCTGAAGGTGGCCCTCGGACTCCTCGACCTGCGGCACCTCGCGGGGGATCCCAGCCTCACCCTGCGACTGCGCACGACGATGCTGGCGCAGTGGCGGCGCTCGGCCCGCGAGCGGCTCCCGGAGCTGGCGGCGATGGTCCGCCGCCGCCACGAGCTGGTCGGGGAGCTCGCCCACGTCTCCGTCCCCGACCTGAAGGAGGCGGCTGGTGGGCTGCGGGACGCCTGCATCCTGCGGGCACTGGTGGCGACCTGGCTGGTGGACGTGCCGCACGTCGAGCTGGAGCGGGGGCGGCAGGCGCTGCTGGACGTGCGCGACCACCTGCACGCCACGACGGGCCGTCCCGTGGACCGGGTGGGGCCCGAGAGCTGGCCGGAGATCGCCACGGGGCTCGGACTCTCCGACTCCGACGCCGCGCAACGGCACGTGCGCCGGCACGGTCGTCGCATCGCCCACCTCTCCCGCCTGACCTGGCGACGGGTCGAGGCCGTCCTGGCCCGGCCCAGGGCGACCGGGGGCAGGCGGCCGCGGCTCCAGCCGTTGGCCCCGGGAGTGGCCGAGGCGGCCGGCGAGGTCGTGCTCGACGGGCGCGTGGAGCCGTCGTCGGACGCCCTGCTCCTGCTGCGGGCGGCGACCGAGGCGGCCGAGCGTGACCTGGTCCTCGCCCCCGCCACCGTCGCCCGCCTGGTCGCGGAGTCCCCGGGGCTCTCCGAGCCCTGGCCCGAGGAGGCGCGCCACCTGATGGTCCGGCTGCTGGCCTCCGGGCCAGGACTCCTGGGGGTGTGGGAGACGCTCGAGGAGACGGGGGGACTGGACGGCGTCCTGCCGGAGTGGGAGCGGATCCGTCTCCTGCCCCACGCCTCGGTGGTCCACCGCTTCACCGTGGACCGCCACGTGGTCGAGACCTGCGTCGAGGCGTCCCGGCTGATCCGACGGGTCCCGCGGCCCGACCTGCTGATGGTCGCCGCCCTGCTCCATGACATCGGCAAGGGCGGTCTGGTCGAGCACAGCGTGGCCGGGGAGCCCCTGGCCCGGGCGGTGGCGGGTCGGATGGGGTTCTCTCCCGCCGACGTCCAGGTGATCGGGACCATGGTGCGCTGGCACCTGCTGCTGCCGAGCGTGGCCACCACCCGCGACGTCGACGACCCGACGACGGTCGCAGAGGTGACGGAGCGGATCCCCGACCAGCTGACCCTCCAGCTGCTCGCCGCGCTGACGGAGGCCGACGCGCTCGCCGCCTCGGAGAAGGCCTGGTCGAGCTGGCGTGCGGGGCTGGTGGGCGCCCTGGTGCGCCGGGCCGGCGCGGCGCTCGCCGAGGGGGGCGACGAGCCGGCGCTCCTGGACCCGGCGGACCGCGAGCTGCCGGTCCCGGCGTCCCTGGCGGAGGGCTCGGTACCCGTCTCGATCACCGTGCAGGACAGCGACGACGGCTCGCGGGTCACCGTGATGGCTCCGGACCGGGTCGGGCTGCTGGCGGACGTGGCCGCGACCCTGGCCCTGCACCGGGCCCCGGTCCGGGGGGCCCGGGCGTGGTCGCAGGGCGAGATGGCCGTCTCGCAGTGGGAGATCTCGGACACCGGCCTGGAGACCGCCGTGCTGCGCCAGCGGTTCGAGGCGATCGCGGAGGGACGCATCGAGCCCTCGACGCGACTGCGTCCGATCGAGACCCGCGGACTGGATCCGTCGGTCGCCGTGCGGCCGGAGGCCTCCAGGCGGGCCACCGTGCTGGAGGTGCGCGCAGCCGACCGTCCCGGCCTGCTCCACCGCGTGCTCTCCGCGGTGGCCGCGCTGGGCATGACGGTGAGGTCGGCCCACGTGGACACCCTGGGACCGCAGGCGGTCGACGTCTTCTACCTCCAGGAGATCGGGGGAGGGGCGCTGGCCGACGACCGGGCGGCCTCGGCGGCCCACGCGGTGAGGGACGCCCTGACCTGACCGCGCCCGGTACGCCCGCCCGGCCCGGCCGGTTAGTCTTGGGGGCAGCCATCGCGGCACCACCGCCCCACCCAGCTCCCCACCCAGCTCTGCAACCAGCCCCGCGACCAGGGGCCCATCGACGCAAGGACCGCACGTGTTCGCCACACTCTCCGACCGGCTCGCCGAGACCTTCAAGAACCTCCGTGGCAAGGGGAGGCTCTCCGAGGCCGACATCGACGCCACCGCCCGGGAGATCCGGATCGCGCTCCTGGAGGCCGACGTCGCGCTCCCGGTGGTCAAGGAGTTCGTCGGGGCGGTGAAGGAGCGCGCCCGCGGCGAGGAGGTCAGCCAGGCGCTCAACCCCGCCCAGCAGATCATCAAGATCGTCAACGAGGAGCTCGTCAACATCCTCGGCGGCGAGACCCGTCGCCTCCGGTTCGCCAAGACCGGCCCGACGGTGATCATGCTCGCCGGTCTCCAGGGTGCCGGCAAGACCACGCTCGCCGCCAAGCTCGCCCTGTGGCTCAAGGAGCAGAACCGCACGCCGCTCCTGGTCGCCGCGGACCTCCAGCGGCCCAACGCGGTCAACCAGCTCCAGGTCAACGGCGAGCGGGTCGGCGTCCCCGTCTTCGCCCCCGAGCCGGGCAACGGTGTCGGCGACCCCGTGCGGGTGGCCCGGGCCGCGCTCGAGGAGGCGAAGCGAACCCTGCACGACGTGGTCATCATCGACACCGCCGGCCGCCTCGGCGTCGACGCCGAGCTGATGAAGCAGGCCGCCGACATCCGTGACGCCGTGGACCCCGACGAGGTCCTCTTCGTCGTCGACGCCATGATCGGCCAGGACGCGGTCAGCACCGCTCAGGCGTTCCTCGACGGCGTCGGCTACGACGGCGTCGTGCTCACCAAGCTGGACGGCGACGCGCGCGGTGGAGCCGCGCTCTCCATCGCCTCGCTCACCGGCAAGCCGGTCATGTTCGCCTCCGCCGGCGAGAAGATGACCGACTTCGACCTCTTCCACCCCGACCGGATGGCGTCGCGGATCCTCGACATGGGGGACATGCTCACCCTGATCGAGCAGGCCGAGAAGGCCTTCGACCAGGAGCAGTCCCTCCAGGCCGCCGAGAAGCTCCTCCAGGGCAAGGGGGACTTCACCCTCGACGACTTCATGCAGCAGATGCAGCAGCTGCGCAAGCTCGGCTCGATGACCAAGATCATGGGGATGCTGCCCGGGATGGGGCAGTACCGCGAGCAGCTGGAGAACTTCGACGAGCGGGAGCTGGACCGCATCCAGGCCATCATCTCCTCGATGACTCCGGCCGAGCGGGCGAACCCCAAGATCATCGACGGGTCACGCCGGGCGCGCATCTCCAAGGGCTCGGGCACCACGGTCGCCGACGTCAACCAGCTCGTGGACCGGTTCTTCGAGGCGCGCAAGATGATGCAGCAGATGGCCAAGGGCGGGATGCCCGGGATCCCGGGCATGCCCGGCATGCCCGGCATGGGCGGCGGCAAGCGCGGCAAGCAGCCGAAGAAGGCGAAGGGGAAGTCGAAGCGGGTCTCCGGGAACCCCGCCAAGGCAGCGGCGCAGAAGGCCGCCGGCGGGAAGCAGCCGGGGGCCGCGGCCAACCCCTTCGGCGCGGGCGCGGAGGAGATCGACTACGAGAAGGCGGCCGCCGCGCTGGAGCTGCCCAAGGACTTCTCGAAGTTCCTCAAGTGAGCTGACGGGTCGGACGCGCGGTGGACCGCACCCTGCTGGTGATCGACGCGGCGAACGTGGTCGGCTCCCGGCCGGACGGCTGGTGGAAGGACCGGGGCGGCGCGGCGCGTCGACTGCACGAGGCCCTGCTCGTCGCCGACCTGCCGCACGACGAGATCGCCCTGGTGGTCGAGGGGGCGGCCAAGGGAGGCGTCAGGCCGGGACGGGACGTGCACGTGACGACCGTGCACGCCCCCAAGGACGGGGACTCCGCGATCGTGGCGCAGGTGCGGACCGCCCGGGAGGCCGGACGCCGCGTCACGGTGGTCACCGCCGACCGGTTCCTCCGCGCCCGCGTCGAGGGGCTCGGCGCCCTGACGTTGGGTCCGGCCTGGCTCTGGGACCGGCTATGAGTGGTCGGCCGGCCGGTGGCCGCGGACCGCGGCGAACGTCCACAGCTTGTTGAGCACGAACGACAGCGGGGTGACCACCAGGATCACGATGAGCTGGCCCCAGTAGAGGCGTGTCCTGAAGCCCGTCGAGTCGTCCAGCACGTCGGTGGGCAGCGCCAGCGCGGAGCCGGGGTGCATCAGCGACGTCAACAGCATCAGCCCCAGGGCCTGTCCCAGGAGGCCCACCGCCAGGAACGGCCAGTACTCGTCCCACCAGCGGGCGTGCGCGGTCGAGCGGAAGGTCCACGTCCGGTTGAGCTGGAAGTTCCACACGTTGGCGACCAGGAACGCCACGGTGGAGAAGACGTGGTACCACCGGACGTTGAAATCGGTCAGGGGCAGACCCACGACCGCGGCGTCCGGATGGGAGCCCAGCCGGTTCACCAGCACCAGGGTGGCCAGGTTCACCACGACGCCGGAGGCACCGACCAGACCGAACCTGAGGAACAGGCCGAGGTTGCGGAGGCCCCGGGCCGCATGTCCTTCCACACTCACCCGAGGACAGTAGCGGCCACGGGGAGGAGCGGTGTCATACGGTCGCTCCATGAGAGCGTCGAGGTTTTCGGGTCCGGTCCTGCCCACGGGGGAGGCCACGCAGCTGTGGGTGGTCGACGGCCGCGTCACCCTCGAGCCGCAGCCGGGCGCCGAGACGGTGGCGTCGGGATGGATCGTTCCCGGGCTGGTGGATGCCCACAACCACCTCGGTCTCGACGACCCCGGCGCGATCAGCGACGAGGAGACCGAGCGCCAGGCGCTGGCCGACCGGGACGCCGGCGCGCTCCTGCTGCGTGACTGCGGCTCGCCGAGCGACACCCGCTGGGTCCAGGAGCGCGAGGACCTGCCCCGCCTGATCCGCGCCGGGCGGCACATCGCGCGGACCCGCCGCTACCTCCGCAACTTCGGGCACGAGGTGGAGCCCGAGGAGCTGTCGGCCTACGTCGCCCAGGAGGCACGGGCCGGGGACGGCTGGGTCAAGCTGGTGGGGGACTGGATCTCGCGCGAGGACGGCGACCTGGCGCCGTCCTTCCCGCCCGCCGCCTTCGCGGCGGCGATCGCGGTGGCCCACGAGCACGGGGCGAAGGTGACGGCCCACTGCTTCGGCACCGAGGTGCTCCAGGGGCTGCTCGACGCGGGCATCGACTGCATCGAGCACGGCACCGGCCTCTCGGTGGACCAGGTCGAGCAGATGGCCGCGGCCGGGGTCGCCCTGGTGCCGACGGTGATGCAGACCTCGAAGTTCCCCCAGTTCGCCGCCGGCGGGCGCGAGCGGTTCCCGGCGTACTCCCAGACCATGGACGAGCTCTACGCGCGGCGCCGGGAGGTCCTGATGGCGGCCCACGAGGCGGGCGTGCAGATGTACGTCGGCAGCGACGGTGGGGGCCCGAGCAGGCACGGCCACCTGGCGGGCGAGGTGCTGGCGATGGCGAAGATGGGACTGCCCCCCGACGAGGTGCTGGCCGCGGTCTCCTGGAAGGGGCGCGAGTGGCTGGGGTGGAACGGGCAGCTCACCGAGGGAGCCCCGGCCGACTTCGTGGTCTACGACCGGGACCCGCGCGTGGACCTGTCGGTCCTCTACGAGCCGGCTCGCGTCGTGCTGCGGGGGCGGGTCGTGGCCTGAGTCGCCCGCGCTGGGGAGGCGACGAGGCACGGCAGGCGGACGCGATTGGTGGGACCGGGCAGACGTCTGGCAGAATATTTCCTCGTGTCCTGTCCGTACGGACCCTCTCATCCGGACGCGGCAGTGCCCTCCGAGTGATCCGACCCGGTCCCCACCTGGTTGCGGCTCGCTCACCAACCTCAACTTCGCAAGGAGACACCACAAACGTGGCCGTCAAGATCCGTTTGAAGCGCCTGGGCAAGATCCGGGTGCCGCAGTACCGCATCGTCGTCGTCGACTCGCGCAAGAAGCGGGACGGGCGCGTCATCGAGGAGATCGGCAAGTACCACCCCAAGGAGGACCCGTCGTACATCGACGTCGTCTCCGACCGGGCCCAGTACTGGCTCGGTGTCGGCGCGCAGCCGACCGAGGCCGTCGAGGCGATCCTCAAGATCACCGGCGACTGGCAGAAGTTCAAGGGTCTCCCCGGCGCCGAGGGCACCCTGCGGGTGGCCGAGCCCAAGCGGGACAAGCTCGAGATCTTCAACGAGGCCCTCAAGGACGCCGCCAGCGAGCCCAAGGCCGGTGCGGT
The DNA here is from genome assembly GCF_058134365.1 of Nocardioides sp. Z22_16. Classification (NCBI taxonomy): domain Bacteria; kingdom Bacillati; phylum Actinomycetota; class Actinomycetes; order Propionibacteriales; family Nocardioidaceae; genus Nocardioides; species Nocardioides sp. Z22_16. The sequence continues at coordinate 364,588 of NZ_JBYTTI010000005.1, read as the reverse complement.
GACCAAGAAGTCCTCCAAGAAGGACGACAAGAAGGCCGAGGAGAAGGTCGAGGAGAAGGCCGTGCCGGCCGACCAGACCCCCGAGGTCGCTGCCGAGGTCGCTGAGGCGGCTGAGGAGATCACCGCCGAGGACGCCGGCAAGAGCGAGGCCTGAGCATGCTGGCCGATGCCTTGGAGCACCTCGTCCGCGGGGTGGTGGACAACCCTGACGACGTGTCGGTCCGGGACAAGGAGCTGCGCCGCGGCTCGATCCTCGAGGTCCGGGTGCACCCCGACGACCTCGGCAAGGTCATCGGTCGCAACGGGCGTACCGCCACCGCTTTCCGCACCGTGATCTCGGCCCTCGCGGGCCGTGGCGGTGCGCGGATCGACTTCGTGGACGTCGACCGCAGGCGCTGAGCAGCACCCCACGTCGTGGGCGTCACCCGTCAGGGTGGCGCCCACGATGCATTTCCCGCCGTGCCGCCCTCTACCCTGAGCGCGTGGAGAGCATCGACGTGGTGGTGGGTCGGATCGGGAAGCCGCACGGCCTTCGGGGTGAGGTGACCGTGGACGTCCGTACCGACGAGCCGGAGCGCCGGTTCGAGGTCGGCGCCAGGCTCCGGGCGGAGCCGCCGAAGGGCTCGGCCAGCTCCCTGGGCCAGCTCACGGTCAGGTCGAGCCGCTGGCACCAGGGGGTGCTGCTGCTCGGCTTCGAGGAGCTGGGCGACCGCAACGCGGCCGAGGCCGCCCGGGGGATCGTCATGCACGCCGACCTGCCGGTGCACGCCACCCCGGAGGACCCCGACGAGTTCTACGAGCACCAGCTGGTCGGCCTGCAGGTGGTCGACGAGGAGGGTGAGCGGATCGGCACCGTGCGCGGCCTGGTCGCGGGTGCCGCCCAGGACCTTCTCCAGGTGACGGCCCACGACGGCCGCGAGACGCTGGTGCCGTTCGTGCGGGCCCTGGTGCCGGAGATCGACGTCGAGGCGGGACGAGTGGTCGTCGCGGACCGCCCGGGCCTGGTCAGTCCCTTCCCCGACGAGGCGTGAGTCGTGCGGATCGACATCGTCAGCATCTTCCCGGAGTACCTGGCGCCCCTCGAGCTCAGCCTGGCCGGCAGGGCGCGGGACAGCGGCCTGCTCCAGGTGAGCGTCCACGACCTCAGGCACTGGACCCGGGACCGGCACCGGACGGTCGACGACACCCCGTACGGCGGCGGCGCCGGCATGGTGATGAAGCCCGAGCCCTGGGGGGAGGCGCTGGACGAGCTGCTCGCCGAAAGCCCGCGGCCCACGGTGGTCTTCCCGACCCCCAGCGGCACGCCGTTCACCCAGGCCCAGGCACGGGAGCTGTCCGGGCATCAACACCTGGTCTTCGCCTGCGGACGCTACGAAGGCATCGACCAGCGGGTCATCGACCACGCCCGTGAGGTCGCCCAGGTGCGCGAGGTCTCCCTGGGCGACTACGTGCTCAACGGCGGGGAGGTGGCGGCCCTGGCCGTCACCGAGGCCGTGGTCCGGCTGCTGCCGGGCTTCATGGGCAACCCGGAGTCGCTGGCGGAGGAGTCGCACGAGGACGGACTGCTCGAGTACCCCGTCTACACCAAGCCCGCCACGTGGCGGGGGCACGAGGTGCCGCCCGTGCTGCTCTCGGGCAACCATGCCGCGATCAGCCGCTGGCGTCTCGACCAGGCCCGTCAGCGGACCGCCGAGCGCCGACCCGACCTGCTCGCACCCGCCAGCCTGCCCGGTGCCGGGCAGGTCGCCCCGGCCACCCCCGCGGACGCGGGTGAGGTGCTGACCCTGCAGCTCGCCTGCGCCGCCGGCGTCCAGCGTGATTCCCCCGGGGTGACCGTCGATGCCCTCCGTGAGGGGGCCGACGACGTCCGCCGCTGGCTGGGGGAGTGGACGGTGCTGACGTCGCGTCGGGAGGGCAGGCTGGTCGCGGCGGTCCGCGGCCGACTCCACGGCGGGGCCTGGGAGGTCGACCGCCTCATGGTCGTCCCCGACCTCGAGGGACAGGGGATCGGGCGGGCCATGCTGGAGACCGCCGAGGCCCTGGCGCCCCGGGAGGCGACCTCCTACGTGCTGCACGTGGTCGGGAGGAGCGAGCGGACCCTGCGGTTCTGCAAGCGCGCCGGCTACCGGCCGAGTCCCGGCGGCTCTCCCGAGCCGGGTGTGACGACGCTGACCAAGCGGATTTCACGCTGAACCACCGCGTCTGGCAGAATTCCTCCTTGGTCCACACCGACCGAGGATTGCCCCGGAGCATGCACGCGGGGGATCTGCGCCGGACGCCTGCCACAGGGGGTGCCGGTGCGCCGGTCGAGACGTGGGGGCCGTCCGTGCACGATGACATCCGCGGCTGACCTGTGGCGATCGCGAGGAGAACAGCATGACCAACCTCATTGCCGAGCTCGGCAACGCCATCAAGCGCGACGACGTTCCCGCCTTCCGCGCCGGCGACACCATCAAGGTCCACGTCAAGGTCACCGAGGGCAACCGCTCGCGCGTCCAGGTCTTCCAGGGCGTCGTGATCCGCGTCCACGGCTCGGGCGTCGGCCGCACCTTCACGGTGCGCAAGGTCTCCTTCGGCGTGGGCGTCGAGCGGACCTTCCCCCTCAACTCCCCGATCTTCGAGAAGATCGAGATCGTGACCCGCGGTGACGTGCGTCGCGCCAAGCTCTACTACCTGCGCAACCTGCGCGGCAAGAAGGCGAAGATCAAGGAGCGCCGCGAGGCCTGAGCTTCGTCCTGACCGAGCACTGGTTAGTCTCTGGTCGTGACTCACGAAGACCGCGATCCCTTCTCCACCGACGACGACGTGGAGGAAGGATCGCGGTCTTCTGTGTCTCAGGCCGGCCGCAAGCACATGCCGCTGTGGCAGGAGACCGCGCTGCTGCTCGGGGTGGCCCTGGTGCTGGCGGTGATCGTCAAGACCTTCTTCGTCCAGGCGTTCTACATCCCGTCGGAGTCGATGGAGCCCGGGCTGGTGGAGAACGACCGGATCCTGGTCCAGAAGGTCTCGTACTGGGGGGACGGCGAGCCGCAGCGGGGCGACGTGGTGGTCTTCAAGGACCCCGGTGGCTGGCTCAACGGAAGCACCCTGGAGGAGCCGGACAACCCTCTGGTGAAGGCGATGACCAAGATCGGGCTCTATCCGTCGGGCGGTCACCTGGTCAAGCGCGTGATCGGGGTCGCGGGCGACGTGATCGAGTGCTGTGACGCGGAGGGGCGGATCACCGTGAACGGCGAGCCCCTCGCCGAGGACGACTACGTCAAGGACGACCCGGGGACACAGTGCAACGGGCCGATGATCGGCTCCTGCGACTGGAAGGCGGGCCCGGTGCCGGAGGGGCACGTCTTCGTGATGGGCGACAACCGCGGCCACAGTGCCGACTCCACCTCCAAGATGTGCCTGCCCGACGAGACCGACTGCGTCCCGGGTCGCGAGTTCGTCGACGTCGACCAGGTGGTGGGGAAGGTCTTCCTGGTGCTCTGGCCCACGGACAACTTCCGGTGGGTCCAGCGTCCCGGCACCTTCGACGACGTGGCGGCAGCCGGATCCGGATGAGCCGGTCCACTGCCTTGCCCCGTGGGGTCACCGTGCGGCGGGACGCCGGCCTCTACGGGTACGAGCGCGCGTTGGGCCGGGTCGGTCTGACGCCGGTCGCCGGCGTCGACGAGGCGGGCCGGGGAGCCTGCGCCGGACCCCTGGTCGCGGCCGCCTGCATCCTCCCCGAGGGCAGGCGGGGCGTGGTCCCCGGACTGGCCGACTCCAAGCTGCTCACCGAGCGCGCTCGCGAGGCCTGCTACGCCGAGATCACCCGACGGGCGCTCTCGTGGTCGGTGGTGGTCGTCAGCAACGAGGAGTGCGACCGCCTCGGGATGCACGTGGCCAACGTCGAGGCGCTGCGTCGGGCCGTCGCGCTGCTGGACCGTCGCCCGGCCTACGTGCTCACCGACGGGTTCCCGGTCGACGGGCTCGAGGTCCCGGGCCTGGCGGTGTGGAAGGGGGACCGGGTCGCCGCCTGCATCGCGGCCGCGTCGGTGCTGGCGAAGGTGACCCGCGACCGCCTGATGCGGGAGATCGACCGGACGTGGCCGCACTACGACTTCAAGACCCACAAGGGCTACATCACCCAGGTGCACAGTGCGGCGCTGACCGAGCACGGGCCCTGTCCCGCCCACCGGCGGCGCTTCGTCAACGTCCGGCGGGCGGCCGGCCTGGAAGGTCCCGGCGAACCGCCGCCGCAATCGCCGTCAGCCCCACCTGCGACGGATAGTGTCGAGGTCCGCCCGAACCCACAGGAGAGTCGATGAGTGCCGAGGATCTCGAGAAGTACGAGACCGAGATGGAGCTCACCCTCTATCGGGAGTACCGCGACGTCGTGTCGATCTTCAAGTACGTCGTCGAGACCGACCGTCGCTTCTACCTGTGCAACCAGGTCGACGTGAAGGCGCGGACCGAGAACGGCGACGTCTTCTTCGAGCTCTCGATGAGCGACGCCTGGGTGTGGGACATGTACCGGCCGGCCCGGTTCGCCAAGAACGTCAAGGTGCTCACCTTCAAGGACGTCAATGTCGAGGAGCTGAGCCACCAGGAGATGGACCTGCCGAAGCCCTGACCCGGTGACGGGCCGCTGGCCCTCCACAGGGCGTCGTCGCCGCCGGTTCCGCACAGCGTCCTGCCGCAGCCTCGTCGCGCCAGGGCGCGCGGGCGGCACGCTCTCCGCATGGAGACGACGACATGACGGCCAGCGGCCCCCGGACGGGACGCAACCACGCACTGGGCGCCTACGGCGAGGAGATGGCGGCGCGCCACCTCGTCGACAAGGGGATGGTGGTCCTCGACCGCAACTGGCACGGCGAGGCCGGCGAGATCGACCTGGTGCTCAGGGACGGCCGCACGCTGGTGGTGTGCGAGGTCAAGACGAGGTCGAGCGACGCCTTCGGCACGCCCCACGAGGCGGTGACCGAGGCGAAGCTGAGGCGCCTCCAGCGCCTCGCCGGGCAGTGGCTGCACGCCCACGACGTGCATCCCGAGGGGGTCCGCATCGACCTCGTCGCCGTCCTGCGCCCCCGCCGAGGGGCAGCGATCGTCGACCACGTCCGTGGCGTGTGCTGATGGTGGCCACCGCGCACACCTTCGTCCTGGAGGGGGCGGTCGGGCACCTCATCGAGGTCCAGGTCGACATCTCCCCGGGCGTGGTCGGAGCCACCATCGTGGGTCGTCCGGACGCGTCCCTCCTCGAGGCGCGCGACCGCGTGCGGATGGCGATCACCCACGACGCGCCGCAGTGGCCCTCCACGCGGCGGGTGACGATCCTGCTCGCCCCGGCCGACCTGCCCAAGCGCGGCACGCACTTCGACCTCGCGATCGCCCTGGGGGTCAAGGCGGCAGACGGGGACGTGCCCCCCGAGGGGCTGGCCGGCACGGTCTTCATCGGCGAGCTGGGCCTCGACGGACGCCTCCGGCCGGTGGCCGGTGTCCTCCCCATGGTGATGGCGGCGGCGCAGCGCGGCTTCCGCAGGGTCTTCGTGCCCGAGCCGCAGGCGCGCGAGGCGGCGATGGTCCCGGACGTGGAGGTCTTCGGGGTGCGGTCCCTGGGCCAGGTGGTGGCCCAGCTCCGCGGTGACCTCGTGCCGGTGGCCGAGCCGGTCACGGAGCCGTCGGGCAGCCAGCTGCTCAGCTGGCGGGGGGAGGACCGCACCGACGAGCTCGACATGGCTGACCTCCTCGGCATGGAGGACGCGAAGTTCTCCGTGGAGGTGGCCGCGGCCGGCGGGCACCACCTGCTCCTCTCCGGGCCCAAGGGTGCGGGCAAGACGAGCCTGGCCGAGAGGATCCCCGGGATCCTCCCCGACCTCACGCGTGAGGAGGCGCTGGAGGTCACCGCGGTGCGGTCCCTGTCGGGGCCGCTGGCGCCCGTGCAGGAGCTCCTCGTCCGGCCGCCGTTCCGCGCACCGCACCACGACGCCTCGAAGGCGAGCATCCTGGGTGGCGGGAGCGGTCGGGTCAGGCCGGGGGAGCTGAGCCGCGCCCACTGCGGCATCCTCTTCCTCGACGAGTTCCCGCTCTTCCGCGCCGACGTCATCGACGGCCTGCGCCAGCCCCTGGAGAGCGGCGAGATCCGAGTGGTGCGGGGGGAGGAGGCCGCGGTCTTCCCCGCCCGCGGCATGGTGGTGCTGGCGGCCAACCCGTGCCCCTGCGGCGAGTACCACCCGACCGCGGGCGAGAACCGGTGCGAGTGCCAGGAGGTCGTGCGACGCGACTACCGGCGCAAGGTCTCGGGCCCGATCACCGATCGGATCGACATCTCGCGACACGTGCCACCGGTGCGCGCGCACGGGGGCGACCGTTTCGAGCTCCGGGAGAGCTCCGCCCTCATCCGCGGGAGGGTCTCGACCGCCCGCGAGCGTCAGGCCGATCGCTATGCCGGCCGGGGGTGGCGGCTCAACGGGCAGGTGCCCGGTCACGTCCTGCGTGAAGAGTGGCCGTTGCCGGACGCCGGGCAGCGGCTGCTCGACGACTTCCTCCTCGCCGGGCGGCTCACCCGGCGGGGAGCCACCCGGGTGCATCGGATGGCCTGGTCGGTGGCCGACCTGCGAGGCAGGCCTGCTCCGTGCGAGGAGGACGTCGACACCGCCCTGCGTCTGCGGACCGGAGACCCCCTCAAGGCCGCCAGCATGGTGGCGGCGCGGTGAGCGCACCCGAGCCGGAGCGGCTGGCGCGGGTCGCGCTGAGTCGTCTCGGCGAGCCGGGGGACCCCCGGCTCGCGGGCCTGGTCGGCGAGCTCGGTGCCGTCCAGGTCAGGGACCTCCTTCTGGCCCAGCGTCCTCTCGAGGGAGTGGGTGTCGACGTGGCGGCCAGGCTGGCGTCCCTGGCCCCCGAGGCCGAGCTGGAGCGCGCCGAGCGGCGAGGGCTGCGGTTCGTGGTTCCCGGGGATGCCGAGTGGCCCGCCGGACTCGACGGGCTCGCCACAGCGGGGACGGTCCACGGTCGCGGCGGGGTGCCGCTGGGGCTGTGGGTGCGCAGCCGGGCACGTCTCGACGAGCTGGGGGACGGCGTCGCCGTCGTCGGGTCGCGCAGCTCGACAGGCTACGGGGAGCTGGCGGCCAGGGAGCTCTCCGCGATCACGGCACGGGCCGGCTTCTGCGTGGTCTCCGGAGCCGCCTTCGGGATCGATCAGGCCGCCCATCGCGGGGCGCTCTCGGTGAGGGCCGCCACCATCGCGGTGCTGGCCTGCGGGGTGGACCGCGCCTACCCGGCCGCGCACCGCGAGCTCCTCGACCACATCGCCGAGGTCGGTGCCGTCGTCTCCGACACCGCGCCGGGGTGCGCTCCCATGCGGACGCGCTTCCTGGCCCGCAACCGGATCATCGCAGCCCTGGGCCGCGGGACGGTCGTGGTCGAGGCCGCCGTCCGGAGCGGAGCGCTGAGCACGGCGGCCTGGACCGAGCGGTTGAACCGGCCACTGATGGGTGTGCCCGGTCCGATCACCGCCGCCGAGTCGCAGGGGGTCCACGAGAGGATCAGGTCGGGTGCCGCGGTGCTGGTGACGGGCGGGCACGACGTCCTGGAGATCCTGGGCGGGTCGGGGGAGCACCTGGTCGAGGTGCCCCGCGCGGCCCCGCGTCCTCGCGACCGGCTGACCGCGCGGCACCGCCAGGTGCTCGACGCCGTCCCGGTCGCGCACCCGGCCGGGACGGACTCGATCGCCCGCACGGCGGGGATCGGCGTGCGCGAGGTCTACCGGGCGCTGATGACGCTGGAGGAGAGGGGGATGGTCCATCGCCGGCCCAGCGGGTGGATGCTCAGCGTGGACGCGCGAGCCTGACGCGTCGCGGGGCCCCCGCCTCCTAGGATCGGGCCATGAGCGAGCAGGTCGAGGGTCCCGACCTGCCCGAGGACTGGGCGCGGACGCTCGCCGCCTACGAACGGCACCTGGTCTCCGAGCGCGATCTCTCGGTCCACACGGTGAAGGCCTACCTCCACGACATCGCCGGGATGCTCGAGCACGCGCGGCGCCTCGGCGTCGGCGAGCTGGACGAGATCGACCTGCGGACGCTCCGCAGCTGGTTGGCCAAGCAGCAGACCCTGGGGATGTCGCGGCGGACGGTGGCTCGGCGGGCGAGCGCGGTGAGGGTCTTCACCGCCTGGCTCTCGCGCACCGGGCGGGCGTCGTCCGACGCCGGTGCCTCCCTGCTGTCGCCGAAGCTGGACCGCAGCCTGCCGTCGGTGCTGCGGGCCGACGAGGCGGCCGACCTGATGACGGTCGCGGCGCGGCGGGCCGACGACCGGAGCCCCCTCGGACTGCGCGACGCGGCGATGCTCGAGGTGCTCTACGCGACCGGCATCCGGGTGGGGGAGCTGGTGGGGCTCGACGTCGACGACGTGGACCCGGAGCGGCGTGTGCTCAAGGTGCTGGGCAAGGGACGCAAGGAGCGGGTCGTCCCCTACGGACAGCCCGCCGACCAGGCGCTGGCCGACTGGACCGGCGCGGGGCGCCCCGCGCTGGTCTGCGCCGACTCCGGTCCGGCGCTCTTCCTCGGGGCACGCGGCCGACGCATCGACCAGCGGGTCGTCCGCACCGCGGTGCACGACCACCTGCGGGCCGTGCCGGGGGCACCGGACATGGGCCCGCACGGGCTGCGGCACACGGTCGCGACGCATCTGCTCGAGGGTGGTGCGGACCTGCGCTCCGTCCAGGAGCTCCTGGGGCACGCGTCCCTCTCCACCACCCAGCTCTACACCCACGTCACGACCGACAGGCTCAGGAAGGCCTACCGCCAGGCCCACCCGCGGGCCTGAGCCACCGGGCCCCAGCGCGTGGGCACGCGGGGAGCGAGGGGAAGCAGCCGGACCCGTACCGCCGCGCCCACCAGCGTGAGGGGATCGAGGTAGGTGGAGCCCCGGCGCAGCCCCCAGTGCAGGCAGGCGGCGGGGTAGCAGTGCGAGAACGGGAGCGACAGGAGCCCCAGTCGCTCCCCGCCCTCCACCCGGGCGCCCACCTCGACGAGGGGGACCACCGGCTCGTAGGTCGTCCGTGTCGGACCGTGGCTCACGACCACCACCGGTTTCCCGGCGACCCGGCCGGCGAAGGTGACGCGCCCGGGGAGGGCGGAGAGGACCCCCTGCCCCGGGCGTCCCGCGAGATCGACTCCCCGGTGGCCCGACAACCAGCGCTGCTGCGGCGGGTCGAAGCGCTGCACGACCACGGGCACAGGTGCGAGCGGCCAGGTCCCCCGCGCGGACTCGGGTGGCTCGGCTCCGGGGGCGAGGGTGCCGAGCACGAGAGCGGCGCCGGCTGCGGCGCTGACGGCGGTTGCGACTGCGGTGCTCACCAGGGGCATGCGCCGATCCTGGGACCTGCCTCCGCCGGGTGCCCGGGAACCGGCCCCGGGCTGTGGAGGAGAGGGTCGGGGCCGCGCCCTGTGGAGGTGCGCCGGCTGCGATTGGCCCGGGAGCCTCCGGGTGAACTATTCTCGTACCAGCAGCCCTCATGGGCTGACTTCGCACGCTCGCAGACCGCGACGGGGTCGTCTTCTTCTGAGGCCCCGCCCGCCCGCGGGCGCCGATCCTCGGTCCCACCTCGCGAGAGGTGGGTGGGATCGCGCGTGAGCGTCAGGGCCTCCGGCACCCGTCGGCGGCAGTGAACTGAAAACCTAGCGCAGGGCCCGGCCACGTCTCCCACAGGAGGCGAAGCGACAGGGTGCCTGCACCGACACAGGAGAACACCATGGCAGTCGTGACCATGCGCCAGCTGCTCGAGAGCGGCGTCCACTTCGGGCACCAGACCCGTCGCTGGAACCCCAAGATGAAGCGCTTCATCATGACCGAGCGCAACGGCATCTACATCATCGACCTGCAGCAGTCGCTGGCCTACATCGACCGCTCCTACGCCTTCATCAAGGAGACGGTCGCCAAGGGCGGCACGATCATGTTCGTGGGCACCAAGAAGCAGGCCCAGGAGGCGATCGCCGAGCAGGCGACCCGCGTCGGCATGCCCTACGTCAACCAGCGCTGGCTCGGCGGGATGCTCACCAACTTCCAGACCGTGCACCAGCGGATCAACCGCCTCAAGGAGCTCGACGAGGTCGACTTCGACGACGTCGCCGGCAGCAGCCGCACCAAGAAGGAGCTGCTGCAGATGCGTCGCGAGCGCGACAAGCTCAACAAGTCGCTCGGCGGCATCCGCGAGATGACCCGGACCCCCTCCGCGGTGTGGATCGTCGACACCAACAAGGAGCACCTCGCCGTCGAGGAGGCGCGCAAGCTGCGCATCCCGATCGTCGGCATCCTCGACTCCAACTGTGACCCCGACGTCGTCGACTTCCCGATCCCGGGCAACGACGACGCCATCCGCGCGGTGGGCCTGCTCACCCGCGTTGTCGCGGACGCCGTGGCGGAGGGCCTCATCGCCCGCTCGGGCGCCAAGACCGGAGCCGGCTCCGGCGACAGCGTCGCCGCGGGCGAGCCGCTCGCCGAGTGGGAGCGCGAGCTGCTCTCCGGTGACGCCGAGAAGGCCGCCGTCGAGGCGACCGGTGGCGACGCGTCCAGCGACGACACCCCCGCCTCCGAGGCGACCGGCGCCGCGGGCGAGGCCCCTGCCGCCAACGAGGCGACTGCGGCCGCTGTCGCCGAGCAGGCCACCGACGCCGCCGAGGCTCCGGCCACCGACGCCGCCGAGGCTCCGGCCGCCGAGGCTGCCGCGCCCGCCGACGAGGCGCCCGCCGAGAAGGCCTGACCCTCTCGCTCCCGCAGCGAGACCACACCGAATTCGAGGAAGAAGGAACATGGCTAACTTCTCCGCAGCCGACGTCAAGAAGCTCCGCGAGCTGACCTCCGCCGGCATGATGGACTGCAAGAAGGCGCTCACCGAGACCGACGGCGACTTCGAAAAGGCCGTCGAGCTGCTCCGCGTCAAGGGCGCCGCGAAGGCGGCCAACCGTGCCGCCGAGCGCGAGGCCTCCGCGGGCCTGGTCGCCCACTCGGGCGGCTCCCTGCTCGAGCTCAAGTCCGAGACCGACTTCGTCGCCAAGAACGACGACTTCGTCGCGACCGCCCAGAAGATCGCCGACGCCGCCGACGCGGCCAAGGCGGGCGACGCGGAGGCCCTCAAGGCCGTGTCGCTGGGCGACAAGACCGTGGGCGAGGTCGTCGAGGGTCTCGCCATCACGATCGGCGAGAAGATCGAGCTCGGCCAGGTGACCCACTTCGACGGCAAGGTGGTGGCCTACATGCACAAGCGTGCCGCCGACCTGCCGCCCGCCGTGGGCGTCCTGGTGGAGTACACCGGCGACGACGAGGCGGCCGCTCGCGGAGCCGCGATGCAGATCGCGGCCATGCGCCCGCAGTACCTCACCCGCGAGGACGTCCCCGCGGACGTCGTGGCCAAGGAGCGCGAGATCGCCGAGGCCACCTCGCGCGAGGAGGGCAAGCCCGAGCAGGCGATCGCCAAGATCACCGAGGGCCGGCTCAACGGCTTCTTCAAGGACGTCGTCCTGCTGGAGCAGCCGTCGGTCACCGAGAACAAGAAGACCGTGAAGGCCGTCCTCGACGCCGCGGGCGTGACGATCACGCGCTTCGCGCGGTTCGAGGTCGGCGCCTGACCCGATAGGGTTTCGGCTAGCAGCAACAACGAGGAGGCCGGTTCGGTGGATCGACACATGACCATCGGACCGGCCTTCGCGTGTCCCCGTTCGACCTCGCCCCGGCGAAAGGATCTCGCGTGACGGCGTACTCCCGTGTCCTGCTCAAGCTCTCCGGAGAGGTCTTCGGTGGCGGACGCATCGGTGTCGACCCCGACGTCGTCTCCAAGGTCGCCCGTCAGATCGCCGCGGTGGTCCGCTCCGGCGTGGGGGTCAGCATCGTGGTCGGCGGAGGCAACTTCTTCCGCGGCGCCGAGATGCAGCAGCGGGGGATGGACCGCGCCCGCGCCGACTACATGGGCATGCTCGGCACGGTGATGAACTGCCTGGCCCTCCAGGACTTCCTGGAGAAGGAGGGCATCGAGACCCGGGTGCAGACCGCGATCACCATGGGGCAGGTCGCCGAGCCCTACATCCCGCGGCGCGCCATCCGGCACCTCGAGAAGGGCCGCGTGGTCATCTTCGGCGCCGGTGCCGGGATGCCCTTCTTCTCCACCGACACCGTCGCCGCCCAGCGCGCGCTGGAGACGAGGTGCGAGGTGGTCCTGATGGCCAAGCAGGGGGTGGACGGCGTCTACACCGCCGACCCGCGCACGGACCCGACGGCCACCAAGCTCGACACCCTCACCTTCTCCGACGCACTGCAGCGCGGCCTCAAGGTGGCCGACGCCACCGCCTTCGCACTCTGCATGGAGAACAACATGCCCCTGATCGTCTTCGGGATGGAGGACGAGGGAGCCATCCTGCGCATCGTGCAGGGTGAGAAGATCGGCACCCTGGTCAGCCGGGAAGCCTGAGCCCCGCCGACCGTCATCGAGACGCCAGTCCGACCGTTTCACCGAGAGTAGGTATGCAGACGTGATCAGCGACATCCTCCGCGAGGCGGAGCAGAAGATGGACAAGTCGGTCGAGTCGACCCGCGAGGAGTTCGCGACGATCCGGGCGGGCCGCGCCAACCCGAGCATGTTCAGCAAGATCGTCGTCGACTACTACGGGTCGCCCACGCCGTTGCAGAGCCTGGCGACCTTCACCTCCCAGGACGCCCGGGTCATCCTCATCGCGCCCTTCGACCAAGGGGCCATGGACGCCATCGAGCGGGCGGTGCGTGACTCCGACCTCGGCGTCAACCCCTCGAACGACGGTCGGGTGCTGCGGTGCGCGTTCCCCGAGCTCACCGAGGAGCGGCGCAAGGAGTACATCAAGCTCGCCAAGGGCAAGGCCGAGGACGGCCGGGTCTCCGTGCGCAACGTCCGGCGGGCCGCCAAGCAGTCCCTGGAGAAGCTGGAGAAGGACGGCGAGGTCGGCAAGGACGACGTGGCCGGGGCCGAGAAGCGCCTCGACGCGCTCACCAAGACTCACACCGACCACATCGACGAGATGCTGAAGAAGAAGGAGTCCGAGCTGCTCGAGGTCTGAGCGCCACCCATGACCACCTCCACGACCCCGGCGGAACAGCCGAAGAAGGACCACGGCAGGGCCGGGCGCAACCTCCCGGCGGCCGTGGCGTCCGCTGTCGTCCTCCTCTCCCTGGTTGCGGGGACGCTGTACTTCTGGAAGACGGCCTTCGTCCTGGTCGTCGCCGTCGCCGTGGTGATCGGGGTGTGGGAGCTGCGCCGGGGCTTCCTGGCGAAGCAGATCGACCTCCCCGAGCAGCCCCTGATGCTCGGGGGCGTGGTGATGGTCCTGGTCGCCTACTTCTGGGGGGCCCCCGCCCTGGTCACCGCGACGGCCGTGACCGCCCTGGTGATCATGCTGTGGCTGCTGCGCCGCGGCGTCGAGGGCTACGTGCGCAACGCGACCGCGTCGGTCTTCGTCCTGGTCTACCTGCCCTTCCTGGCCTCCTTCGTGGGGCTCATGCTGTCCGAGGGCGGGACCGTGGACTTCGTCCGCTGGGACGACGGGGTGAAGGGGATCGTCGTCTTCATCCTCGTCACGGTGGCCTCCGACACCGGGGGGTACGCCGCCGGCGTGCTGTTCGGCAAGCACCCGATGGCGCCGGTCATCTCGCCCAAGAAGTCCTGGGAGGGGTTCGCCGGCTCCGCGGCTGCCTGCGTCGCCGCCGGCTGGTACCTGGTGACGTACTTCCTGGAGGGCGACTGGTGGGTCGGGGTGGTGCTGGGGCTGATCACGGTCGTCATGGCCACGCTGGGCGACCTGGTCGAGTCGGTGATCAAGCGCGACCTCGGGATCAAGGACATGTCCCACGTGATCCCCGGCCACGGTGGACTGATGGACCGGCTGGACTCGCTGCTGGCGACGATCGCGCCGACCTGGCTGCTCCTCCACTACCTGGTCTTCTGACCGCGCTGCCTGCTCCAGCCGTTCTGACCGACCCCGGGGCATCGGTGCGTCCCCGGCTTGTCGAGGCGCCGTTCGGGGGTCCTCCGCCCTAGGATGAGCGACCATGACCACTGAGCAGGCCCACCAGCACTCCGGGGAGCAGACGGGTCCGCCCACGACGCGGGCCGGCTCGCCGCTCGAGTGGTGGAACCGCAGCCACCCCACGTTCGCGGCGCTGACCGGCTTCTTCACGGGCATGCTCTTCGTCACCGCCGTCCCCGGGGGTTTCGCCGCGGCGCTGCGCCTCTTCTTCCCCTACGAGACGGCCGAGAAGTACTTCCCGCTGGTCCTCCTCTTCCTGCTGGTCCCCGCCGGGCTGCTCGTGCGGCGCCGGACCCGCCGGTTCGCCCAGTTCATGTTCGTGGGCATGGTGCTGACCGCGCTGGTCGTCCTGGGCGTCGCCTCGCTGGTCCTCTACTTCATGGTGCAGGCCGACTCCTGATTGGGGGAGGGGCCCACGGAGTGGGAGAATCGTGGAGATGTCCCAGACACCCCCGCTCCTGCCCCTCGTCTTCGACGAGCCCCGTGGTCGCAAGAAGCCGCCGCGGCACCTCGCCGACCTCGACCTCGACGAGCGCAAGGAGCTGCTGACCTCCCTGGGCCTGCCCGGCTTCCGGGCCAAGCAGCTCTCCACCCACTACTTCGGGCGGCTGGCCGACGACCCCGCCGAGATGACGGACCTGCCCGCCACCCAGCGTGACGAGCTCGTCTCCGCTCTGCTGCCGAACCTGATGACCCCGCTCCGCACCCTCGAGGCCGATCGGGGCACCACCCGCAAGACCCTGTGGAAGCTCTTCGACGGGGCTCTGGTGGAGTCGGTGCTGATGCGCTACCCCGACCGGGCCACGGTCTGTGTCTCCAGCCAGGCTGGCTGTGGGATGGCGTGCCCGTTCTGCGCCACCGGCCAAGGCGGACTGCAACGCAACATGTCCACCGCCGAGATCGTCGAGCAGGTGGTGGCGGCGGCCCGCAGCATGCACCGCGGCGAGGTCCCCGGAGGTCCCGGTCGCGTCTCCAACGTGGTCTTCATGGGGATGGGCGAGCCGTTGGCCAACTACAAGGCGGTGATCGGCGCCGTCCGCCGGCTGACCGACCCCACCCCCGCGGGGCTGGGGATGAGCGCCCGGGGTGTCACCGTCTCCACCGTCGGGCTGGTGCCGCGGATCAACCAGCTCGCCGAGGAGGGGATCCCGGTCACCCTCGCGCTCTCGCTCCATGCGCCCGACGACGAGCTGCGCAACGAGCTGGTCCCGATCAACACCCGGTTCTCGGTGGCCGAGACGGTCGAGGCCGCGTGGAACTACGCACGCACCACCAAGCGTCGGGTCTCCATCGAGTACGCGATGATGCGGGGCATCAACGACCAGGGTGAGCGCGCCGACCTGCTCGGGGACGTGCTCAACTCCTACGGCGACTGGGGCTGGGTCCACGTCAACCTCATCCCGCTCAACCCCACGCCCGGATCGAAGTGGACGGCCTCGGACCCTCGCGACGAGCGCGAGTTCGTCCGCCGCCTGGAGGCGAAGGGCATCCCGACCACCGTGCGCGACACCCGGGGCCGGGAGATCGACGGGGCCTGCGGGCAGCTCGCCGCCTCCGAGTGAGGCGCGGCCGAGGGGAGTGCGGAGTCCCCGGGCATCCTCCTCAGAACGCCTGACCCATCAGGTCGGCGAAGAGATCGTGCTCGTCGGCCGGGAGGCCCCGGGAGCGGAACCACCGGCAGAGGTTGGCGCAGTCGCGCAGCAGGAAGTCCGGGCCCTGGGCGTTGCCCACCAGGTCCACGACCTGGGGCAGGTCGATCACCACCAGGCGCTCACCGGCCGCCAGGATGTTGTAGGCCGAGAGGTCGCCGTGGACCAGGCCCACCCGGACCATGGTGCCCAGGGCCTCGTGGAGCTGCTCGAACCAGTGGTGGAGCAGCGCCGTCTCCGGCCTGGTCTGGGCCAGACGGGGAGCTGTCGACCCGTCCACCTCGATCCACTCCATCAGGATCTCGGTCCCGTCGACCTGCACCGGGTAGGGGACCGGCAGGCCGGCCTCCCAGCACCGCGTGAGGGCGGCCCACTCCGCGAGCGCCCACTCGCCGGCGGCGACGGTGCGTCCCCAGGTGGACCCGCGCTTCAGGGCACGCTGGTCGCGTGAGCGCCGCACCGAGCGGCCCTCGGTGTAGACCGCCGCGCGGTGGAAGGACCGGTGGTGGACGTCGCGGTAGCGCTTGGCCGCCATCACCACACCGGTCCCCGGGTGGTGGGGGTCCGCGCGCTCCAGCAGGTGGACGTCCGCCTCCTTGCCGGTCTTGAGGACGCCCAGGTCGGTGTCGAGGGCCCCTTGCGAGGTCACCACCCAGTCGGGCCGCGGCTCAGGGCCGCGCATCAGGGGCTCCACCTCCAACCAGGTGGACCAGCGGCGGGTCGGGTCGTCGAGCTCGTCGTAGGCGCGGAAGTCGAAGACGAAGTCGGGGTGGAGCGAGGAGGGTTCAGGGGTGGACGCGTGCGGGTCCGAGGGCATGGGCGGGTCTCCAGCGGTGAGTGAGGTGGTCTGCGGACAGGCAGAGGACAGTCGTGGACATGTCGCGCCTCCTCACTTCTCGCTGGGCGCACGTCGCCCGGACGTGACCATGCTCGGTGGTGGCGTACCGGCTGGGCAACTTCTTTTCGCGGTACGTTGACCGACATGACTCGGGCACCCCGAACCTGCCGGGCGCGTGCGCTTGCGGCCACCTTGACGACGACCCTCGCCCTCTGCCTCGCCGCGGCCCCCTCGGCGGGAGCCGCACAGCAGGCCGCGGTCCCAGGCCCCGGAGGACCGGGGATCGGGGACCCCTACTTCCCGCTCGACGGCAACGGCGGGATCGACGTCCAGCACTACGACGTCGCGGTCGGCTACGACTTCGAGGAGGGCAGGCTGCGCGGGCGCGCCACCGTGACCCTGGTGCCCACCGCCGAGCTGTCCTCGTTCAACCTCGACCTCCTCCTCCCCGTCTCCCGGGTGACCGTGGACGGCGCGAGGGCCCGCCACCGGCAGACGGACGGGCACGAGCTGGTGGTTCGCCCGGCGACGGCGCTGCAGCCGGGCGTCCCGGTCGCCGTGGTGGTCAGGTACGCCGGCCGACCGGGACGCGAGCGCTACGCCGGGGAGTCCAACTGGCTGGCCGACCGCCACGAGGTGGTCACCATGAACCAGCCGCACATGGCGCCGTGGTGGTTCCCGGCCAACGACCACCCGACCGACAAGGCGACCTTCGCCCTGGCCGTGCGGGTCCCGAAGGGCAAGAAGGTCGTGGCCAACGGTGACCTCGTCTCCCGCCGCACCAAGGGCGCGACCACCACCTGGCGCTGGCGGACCGACGAGCCGATGGCCTCCTACCTCGCGTTCTTCGCCGCGGGGCGCTTCGACGTCGAGCGGGGCGTGACCGACGGGCTCCCGTGGACCCTCGCCGTCTCCTCGCGCCTGCCCGCGCCGACGCGGCGGTCGTCCATGCGGGTGCTACGACGGACGCCCGGACTGGTCGCGCAGCTCGAGCGCGACCTCGGCGACTACCCGTTCTCCAGCACCGGCGGGATCGTCACCTCCCTCGACCCCGGCTTCGCGCTGGAGAACCAGACCCGGCCGACCTACCCGGCGCTGGGTCGCGGCATGGACTGGCTGCTGGTCCACGAGCTGGCCCACCAGTGGTTCGGTGACAGCGTCTCGATCTCCGGCTGGCGCGACATCTGGCTCAACGAGGGAGCGGCCACCTTCATGGAGCGTCGCCACGCCGAGCTGACCGACGGCAGCGACTCCCAGGAGTGGCTCACCCGCCTCCACGGCTCGATGCCGTCCTCGTTCTGGCGGCTGCGCATCGCCGATCCCGGCCGCGGCAGGATCTTCGACGAGCCCGTCTACACGCGCGGGGCGATGACGTTCCAGGCGCTTCGGCACCGGATCGGCGAGGAGCGCTTCTGGCTCCTGCTGCGCACGTGGCTGGAGACCCGCAAGGACGGTCACGGGAGCTCGGAGGAGTTCGAGGCCCTGGCGTCCGAGCTGAGCGGCGAGGACCTCACCGACTTCTTCCGGGTGTGGCTGCGCGAGCCCACCCGCCCGGAGGCCACCGTGGCGAACGGACTCGTCTGAGATGGGCTACCGCGAGGAGCACGCCGAGTCGATCGCCGACCCCGAGGCCTACTGGGGGAGGCAGGCCGCCCTGGTCGACTGGTTCACCAAGCCCCACCGGGTGCTGGACGGCGACGACCCTCCGCACTACCGGTGGTTCCCGGGCGCGACGCTCAACACCTGCTTCAACGCGCTGGACCGGCACGTGGTCCGCGGCGGGGCCGACCGGGTCGCCCTCATCTACGACTCGCCGGTGACGGGGACGAAGCGGCAGCTGACCTACGCGGAGCTGCTCAGCGAGGTCGCCGCCTTCGGCGGAGTGCTCCGGCACCTCGGGGTCGGCGCGGGGGACCGGGTGGTGATCTACATGCCGATGATCCCGGAGGCGGTGGTCGCCATGCTCGCCTGCGCCCGGATCGGGGCGGTGCACTCGGTGGTCTTCGGGGGTTTCGCGCCCCACGAGCTGGCCGTGCGGATCGACGACGCCGCCCCGTCGGTGGTGGTGACTGCCAGCTGCGGGATCGAGCCGAGCCGCGTGGTCGAGTACAAGCCCCTGCTGGACCGGGCGCTCGAGCTCGCCGACCACGCCCCGGATGCTGTGGTCGTCAAGCAGCGCCCCCAGGTGGCGGCCTCGCTGACCGAGGGCCGCGACCTGGACTGGGACGTCGCGATGCGGGCCGGCCGGACGGAGCCGGCCGAGTGCGTGGAGGTGGCCGCCACCGACCCGCTCTACATCCTCTACACCTCCGGGACCACGGGACGTCCCAAGGGGATCGTCCGGGACCACGGCGGTCACGCCGTCGCGATGGCCTGGTCGCTGAAGAACGTCTACGGCGTCGGGGAGGGCGACGTGTGGTGGGCCGCCTCCGATGTCGGCTGGGTGGTCGGCCACTCCTACATCGTCTACGCGCCGCTGATCGCGGGAGCCACCACGGTGCTCTACGAGGGCAAGCCCGTCGGCACGCCGGACGCCGGGGCCTTCTGGCGGGTGGTCCGCGAGCACGGCGTCACAGCGCTGCTCACCGCGCCCACGGCGATCCGGGCGATCCGGAAGGAGGACCCGGACGGCACCTTCCTCGCCGCAGGTGCCCTCCCCACGCTCGAGACGCTCTTCCTCGCCGGCGAGCGGCTCGATCCCGAGACCTGGCAGTGGGCGACCGAGCGGCTGGGGGTGC
Organism: Nocardioides sp. Z22_16; assembly: GCF_058134365.1. Classification (NCBI taxonomy): domain Bacteria; kingdom Bacillati; phylum Actinomycetota; class Actinomycetes; order Propionibacteriales; family Nocardioidaceae; genus Nocardioides; species Nocardioides sp. Z22_16. The sequence continues at coordinate 345,345 of NZ_JBYTTI010000005.1, read as the reverse complement.
CGGTGGTCGACAACTGGTGGCAGACCGAGACCGGGTGGCCCATCGCGGCGAACCTGCGAGGTCTGGAGCCGATGCCCATCAAGCCGGGGTCGCCCTCGGTCCCGGTGCCCGGCTTCGACGTGCAGGTGCTCGGGCCCGACGGGGTCCCGGTGCCCGCCGGGGCGGAGGGGGCGATCTGTCTGCGGCTGCCCCTGCCGCCCGGGACCCTCCCGACCCTGTGGCAGGACGACGAGCGCTACGTCTCCTCCTACCTGTCGGCCTTCGCGGGGTACTACCTCTCGGGCGACGGGGGCTACCTGGACGAGGACGGCTACCTCTTCGTCATGGGACGCACCGACGACGTGATCAACGTGGCCGGGCACCGGCTCTCCACCGGCGCCATGGAGGAGGTGATCTCCCGCCACCCGGCGGTCGCGGAGTGTGCGGTGATCGGCGTCGCGGACCAGCTCAAGGGCCAGCTGCCGCGCGGGTTCGTGGTGCTGAAGGCCGGCGTGGAGGCCGACCCCGACGAGATCCGCGACGAGCTGGTCGCCCTGGTGCGCAGCGAGATCGGCGCCGTGGCCGCCTTCAAGGAGGTCACGGTGGTGGGCGGGCTCCCCAAGACCCGGAGCGGGAAGATCCTGCGCCGGACGATGCGGGAGATCGCGGACGGCAAGGAGACCCCGGTGCCGTCGACCATCGAGGACGAGAGCGTGCTGGAGACCCTGCGGCCGGTGCTGCGTCGTCCGTAGCCCCTGCGAGACTGTGCGGGTGAACCAGCGCGACGTCGTCATCCTCGGCAGCACCGGGTCGATCGGGACCCAGGCCCTCGACCTGGTGCGGGCCCATCCCGACCGCTTCCGGGTGGTCGGCCTGACCGCGGGCGGCAGTCGGCCCGACCTGTTCGCCCAGCAGGTCGCCGAGTTCGCCCCCGCGTTCTCCGGGATGGGGGAGGAGGCCTGCGTCGAGGCGGCCTCGACGGCCTGCGACGTCGTCCTCAACGCGATGACCGGGGCGGTGGGGCTGCGCCCCACGCTGGCGGCCCTGGAGACAGGCAGCACGCTCGCGCTGGCCAACAAGGAGTCGCTCATCATCGGGGGGCCGCTGGTGCGGGACCTGGCCCGCCCCGGGCAGATCGTGCCGGTGGACTCCGAGCACAGCGCCATCGCCCAGAGCCTGCGGGCCGGGAGCGCGCAGGAGGTGCGCCGGCTGGTGCTGACCGCCTCCGGCGGACCGTTCCGTGGCCGTGACCGGGCCGAGCTGGAGGAGGTCACGCCCGACCAGGCGCTGGCCCACCCCAACTTCGCGATGGGTCGGGTCATCACCACCAACTCCGCCACCCTGGTCAACAAGGGGCTGGAGGTGATCGAGGCGCACCTGCTCTTCGACGTCCCCTTCGACCGGATCGACGTGGTCGTCCACCCGCAGCAGCTGATCCACTCGATGGTCGAGTTCGTGGACGGGGCCGTGGTCGCCCAGCTGGGGCTGCCGACCATGCTGGTGCCGATCGCGCTGGGCATGGGATGGCCCGACCGGGTGCCGGACGCGGAGACCCCCATCGACTGGACCCGGGCCGCCGACTGGCGCTTCGAGCCCCTGGACGACGACGTCTTCCCCGCCGTGCGGCTGGCCCGCCGCGCGGGCGAGGCGGGCGGCACGGCCCCCGCGGTCTACAACGCCGCCAACGAGGAGTGCGTCGAGGCGTTCCACGCGCGGGCGCTCCGGTTCCCCCAGATCGTGGAGACGATCGAGCACGTCCTTGACCAGCACGGCGTACCCTCGAAGGAGAACCTGACCGTGGACGACGTCCTCGCCGCCGACACCTGGGCGCGCGAGGAGGCCCGCCGCCTGATCCGAGGGGACCATACCGCTCCATGACCGCGCTGCTCTACACCCTGGGCGTCGTGCTCTTCGTGCTGGCCATCCTGCTCTCGATCGGCCTGCACGAGCTCGGGCACATGATTCCGGCCAAGAGGTTCGGGGCCAAGGTCACGCAGTACTTCATCGGCTTCGGCCCGACCGTGTGGAGCAAGACGGTCGGCGAGACCGAGTACGGCGTCAAGGCGATCCCGCTCGGCGGCTACGTGAAGATCGTCGGCATGCTGCCCCCGGGCGCGGCCGAGCTCGCCGAGCCGGCAGGCTTCGACGACAACGGCGAGCCGGTCTTCCGGGTGCGCCGGTCCAACACCGGCCTCTTTACCCAGCTGATCTCCGACGCGCGGACCGCCGAGTGGGAGCTGGTCGAGCCGGGTGACGAGGACCGCCTCTTCTACCGGTTGCCGGCGTGGAAGAAGGTCGTCGTGATGGCGGGCGGGCCGACGGTCAACATCCTGATCGCCCTGGCCATCTTCGCCCCGCTCTTCGCCACCTACGGCAACCCGAACGACCCGAGGATCCTGCCGCAGGTCGCCGACGTCTCGGCCTGCGTGGTGCCGGCCGCGGAGGACCAGCGGGTCTGCCGCGAGGACGACCCGGTCGCCCCCGCCTTCGCCGCCGGTCTCGAGCCGGGTGACGAGTTCGTCAGCTTCAACGGCGTGCCGATCACCGACTGGGAGGTCCTCCAGGACCAGATCCGCGGCAACGACGACGGGCGGGCCGAGATCGTCATCCGCCGCGACGGCGAGGAGAAGACGGTCGTCACCAACACGATGGTGACCGCGCGTCCCACCTCGAACGACGACGAGACCCTGGTGGAGGTGGGCTTCCTGGGCGTCACCCCCGTCACCGAGCTGGCCACCGGCGGGCTGGGCTACACCCTGGGCCGGATGGGCCACATGACCGTCGACACCGTGGAGGCGATGGCCCAGCTGCCGGTGAAGGTCTGGGGCGTCGCGAAGGCGATCGTCGGTCTCGAGGAGCGCGATCGCGAGGGTCCGGTCTCGATCGTCGGCGGCGGCCGCCTGGCCGGTGAAGCGGTCTCGCACGACCTCGTGCCGTCCACGGACAAGGTCGCGTTCATGCTGATGCTGATCGCGGGCTTCAACTTCTTCATCGGGATGTTCAACTTCATCCCCCTCCTGCCGCTGGACGGGGGCCACATCGCGGGCGCCGTCTACGAGGGCGTGCGGCGCAGGATCGCGCGGCTGCGGCGCCGTCCCGATCCCGGCCACGTCGACGTGGCCAGGATGCTTCCCGTCGCCTACGTGGTCGGCCTCGCCCTGCTCGGCATGGGGGTCGTCCTCATCGTCGGGGACATCGTCGTCCCGCTCAGCCTCACCGGGTGAGCGCGGGCGGCCACGAGCCGTCGGGCCCTGCCCAGTAGCCTTGACCGCATGACTGCCATCGGCCTGGGCATGCCCGCGCTACCTCCCCCGGTCCTCGCCCCGCGTCGCCCGACGCGTCAGATCAAGGTCGGATCCGTGGGGGTGGGCAGCGACCACCAGATCTCGGTGCAGTCGATGACGACCACGCTCACCTCCGACGTCAACAGCACCCTCCAGCAGATCGCCGAGCTCACCGCGGCGGGCTGCGACATCGTCCGCGTCGCCTGCCCGAGCCAGGACGACGCCGACGCGCTGCCGCAGATCGCCCAGCACTCGCAGATCCCGGTCATCGCCGACATCCACTTCCAGCCGAAGTACGTCTACGCCGCGATCGAGGCGGGGTGCGCGGCGGTCCGGGTCAACCCGGGCAACATCCGGCAGTTCGACGACCAGGTCAAGGAGATCGCCCGGGTCGCCAAGGACCACGGCACCTCGATCCGGATCGGGGTCAACGCCGGGTCGCTCGACAAGCGGCTGCTGGAGAAGTACGGCAAGGCGACCCCGGAGGCGCTGGTCGAGTCGGCCGTCTGGGAGGCGAGCCTCTTCGAGGAGCACGACTTCCACGACTTCAAGATCTCGGTCAAGCACAACGACCCCGTGGTGATGGTCCGGGCCTACGAGCTGCTCGCCGAGGCGGGGGACTGGCCCCTGCACCTGGGCGTGACCGAGGCGGGTCCGGCCTTCCAGGGCACGATCAAGTCGGCGACCGCGTTCGGCGCTCTGCTCAGCCGTGGCATCGGGGACACCATCAGGGTCTCCCTCTCCGCGCCTCCGGTCGAGGAGGTCAAGGTGGGCCTGCAGATCCTGCAGTCCCTCAACCTGCGCGAGCGCAGGCTCGAGATCGTCTCCTGCCCCAGCTGTGGTCGGGCCCAGGTGGACGTCTACACCCTCGCCGAGCAGGTCACCGCCGGACTCGACGGCCTCGAGGTGCCCCTGCGGGTCGCGGTCATGGGCTGCGTCGTCAACGGGCCGGGCGAGGCTCGGGAGGCGGACCTGGGGGTCGCCTCCGGCAACGGCAAGGGCCAGATCTTCGTCAAGGGCGAGGTCATCAAGACCGTGCCGGAGTCGCAGATCGTGGAGACCCTCATCGAGGAGGCCCTGCGCATCGCCGAGGGGATGGAGCCCGTCGAGGGCGCCGGGGCCTCCGTCTCGGTCTCCTGAGGTCTCCGGGGACGAGGCTCGACGCGCGACGGCGAGTAAGGTCGCGGCCGTGACGAGTGACGAGATCCAGGTCCTGGGGGTGCTGGACCTCCAGGAGTTCCTGGAGCTGACCGCCCGGGACCCGGTGGTCAACGTCTTCGTCGACCACCGCGCCCGGACCACCCGGCTCGATCCCCGGTGGCTGGGGGGCGAGGTGTGGGGCCGGTTCGTGCACGGCGAGATGGTCGCCGCCTGCCACGTCGGGGCCAACCTCGTCCCGGTGGAGTGCGACGCGGAGTCCGCGGCCCTCTTCGCCGCTCGAGCCGCCCGCGGCGTCCGGCGTTCGAGCACCCTGGTCGGTCCCGAGCCCGCCGTGACCGCGCTCTGGCACGGACTCGACGGCGCCTGGGGCGAGCCCCGCGAGGAGCGGTGGCACCAGCCCCACCTCGAGATCGGCGGACCCCCGACCGCCGAGCCCGACCCCGCCGTGCGGGCCACGACCGCGGCCGACCTCGACGTGCTCTATCCCGCCTGCGTGTCGATGTACACCGAGGAGGTGGGGGTCTCCCCGGAAGCCGGGGGAGGGGGCGACCTCTACCGGGCGCGGATCCAGCAGCTGGTCTCCCGGGGGTGGTCCTTCGCGCGGATCGAGGACGGACGGGTGCTCTTCAAGGCGGAGGTCGCCTGCGCGAGCCCCTTCGCGGCCCAGGTCCAGGGGGTCTACGTCCCCCCGGACCTGCGCGGCCGAGGACTCGCCACGCACGGGATGGCGGCCGTGGTCGAGCACGTGCGTCGCGAGATCGCGCCGGTGGTCTCCCTCTACCTCAACGACTGGAACACCGGCGCGCGGAAGGCCTACGAGCGCGCCGGCTTCACCGAGTCCGCGCGGCTCGCCACCATCATGTTCTGAGCCCCGTCCTGAGCCCTGGCCTGAACAGACCGTGAGGGCGTCCCCGGGATCATGGCGGTCAGCTGCTGGGAGGACGCACCTCACGGGTGGGGGGTGCACCGGTTCGTCGGCTCCGACGGCCGCCAGTAGCCTTGCGCCCATGATCATGCGGATGTCCCAGCTCTTCGTGCGCACGCTTCGCGACGACCCGGCGGAGGCGGAGGTGCCCAGCCACCGGCTGCTGGTCCGGGCCGGCTACATCCGCCGGGTGGCCCCGGGCATGTACACCTGGCTGCCCCTGGGCCTGAAGGTGCTGCGTCGCATCGAGGACATCATCCGCGAGGAGATGGACGGCATCGGCGCCCAGGAGGTGCTCTTCCCCGCGCTGCTGCCGAAGGAGCCCTATGAGGCGACCGGCCGGTGGACCGAGTACGGCGACAACCTGTTCCGGCTCACCGACCGCAAGGGAGGGGACTACCTGCTCGGCCCCACCCACGAGGAGATGTTCACGCTCCTGGTCAAGGACCTCTACTCCTCCTACAAGGACCTGCCGCTCGCCCTCTACCAGATCCAGACGAAGTACCGGGACGAGGCGCGGCCCCGGGCCGGACTGCTGCGGGGCCGCGAGTTCGTGATGAAGGACTCCTACTCCTTCGACGTGGACGACGCCGGCCTGGAGGCCTCCTACCTGCGGCACCGCGACGCCTACATCCGGATCTTCGACCGGCTCGGGTTCGACTACGTGATCGTGAAGGCCACCTCCGGCGCCATGGGTGGCTCGCGCTCGGAGGAGTTCCTGGCCCGGACGGACGTCGGCGAGGACACCTACGTGCGCTGCACCTCCTGCGACTACGCAGCCAACGTCGAGGCCGTCACGGTCCGGGCGCCCGAGCCCCAGCCCTTCGACGACGCCCCGCCCGCGCACGTGGAGCAGACCCCGGGGACGCCGACCATCGAGACGCTGGTCGACCATCTCAACGAGCGGTTCCCCCGCGACGACCGCCCCTGGCGCGCCGGCGACACCCTCAAGAACGTCCTGGTGGTCCTCAAGCATCCCGACGGCACCCGGGAGCCGCTGGCGATCGGTCTCCCGGGCGACCGTGAGGTCGACCAGAAGCGTCTCGAGGGTCAGCTGGAACCGATCGAGGTCGAGGCGATGGACGAGGCGGAGCTGCGCAAGCACCCCGCACTCGTCCGGGGCTACATCGGTCCCGCCGCCTTGGGGGAGGAGTCGACCTCCGGCATCCGCTACCTGGTCGACCCCCGCGTGGTGGAGGGCACCCGCTGGGTGACCGGCGCGGACGTGGACGGGCGGCACGTGCTCGACCTCGTCGTGGGGCGTGACTTCACCCCCGACGGCACCATCGAGGCCGCCGAGGTGCGCGACGGCGATGCGTGCCCGAGCTGCGACCAGGGGACGCTGGAGTCCGCCCGCGGCGTGGAGATGGGCCACATCTTCCAGCTGGGCCGCAAGTATGCGGAGGCCCTCGACCTCAAGGTGCTGGACGAGAACGGCAAGCTGGTCACGGTGACCATGGGCTCCTACGGGATCGGGCCCTCGCGGGCCGTGGCCGCGATCGCGGAGAACACCCTGGACGAGATCGGGCTGTGCTGGCCGCGCGAGGTCGCTCCCGCGGCGGTGCACGTGGTGGCCGCCGGCAAGGACGCAACGCTCTTCGAGGCCGCCGAGCGGCTCGCCGGCGAGCTCTCGCGTGCGGGGCTGGACGTCCTCTACGACGACCGCACCGGCAAGATCAGCCCCGGGGTGAAGTTCAAGGACGCCGAGCTCATCGGCGTCCCCCTCATCGTCACCGTCGGCCGTGGGCTGGTGGACGGGCTGGTCGAGGTGAAGGACCGCCGGACGGGGGAGCGGCAGGAGATCCCGGTCGCGGAGGCGGCGGGTCACCTGAGCGCCCTCGTGCGCGACTGAGCCTCGTCGACGTGGGACGGGTGTTGCGGATTTACGCACTGCATGATCATGCAAGCCGGATGCCATTCCGTTTCCCACGCCTCTGTTGCAGACTCATGCCAGTGGTACACGATCCTCGACCCAGGCTCTGACCACGACCGGGCTGTTGCTGACCAGCCCGACCGGCCCGCGGACTCGACGTGCTGGGGGAGATCTCGGGACTCCCCCAGGATGACGAGACCGCGGGCCGCCCCCATTTCTGGCCCGAGGGTCCGGCAGGGACGGCGGCAGCGGGGGAGGTCCGGCTGAGCTCAGAGCTCGGGAGCTCCGGGGAAGGGCTCCGGTGCCCCGCCCCAGGCCAGCACCGCCTCGGCGGACTCCACCAGGGCGTCCACCGCCCAGCTGCGCAGGCGGCCCGACGACCCGCCGACCAGCCCGGCGTACACGGCCAGGCACCGCTGCTCGACCAGGCGTCCCCCGGCCCTCAGGAGGTCCCGGGAGCCGACGGCGGGCAGCTCGTACGCCGCGGCGGCCGCGACCGGCGTGGCCTCCCGGGCCCTGAGCTGCTCCACCAGCCAGTCGCGGCGCGCCAGGTGCCGGGCATGACGCTCGGCGGCGAGGGAGGCCGACGCGGGGTCGTCCGCCCGGGCGGCCTGAGCGGCCAGCGTCCCCAGCACGTGGACCGCGGCGTGCTCGGCCGTCAGGACGGTCTGCAGCGAGTCGACCGAGCTCATCGCGGCGGCTCCGTGGGCAGCACCGTGAGCTGTTGGACCAGTCCGGCGCCCATGCAGGCCAGCAGCCGGGCCACCTGGGCGTCGTCGGCCTCCCTGGCGCGGTCGAGCACGAGCCGCGCGTGCGCGGACTCCGCCTTCCGCAGCCGGCCCAGCGCCCGGGCCGGCCTCCCCGGCACCGACGGCGCGGTCGCGGCGGCCGGCTCGGAGGGGGAGGGGAGGGACGAGGCGGCAGAGCCCTCGCCGGTCGCCGTACGGAGCACGCGCGCGTGGTCGTCATGGGTCAGTCGGAGGCCCTCGAGCGTCGTGGCGAGCCGCGGGTGGGCGGTCGCGGTCGCGTGCACCAGCGAGATCAGCGTCGAGGTGCGGGCGAGGAGGTCCGGCAGCGGGTGCGCGGCCGGCTCGACGCCCGGTGCCGGTGTGTGGTCGCCCACGGTCGCGTCGCACCCGGCGGCCAGCACCGTCGCCACCCCGCCGGCACCCAGCAGGACCGACCGGCGCGTCGTCGCCAGGGGGTCTCGGGCGTCTCGGTGACGAGGTGGGAGGAGCACCGGGGGAGCCTAGTCCACCGGTCGGGGAACGGGTTCGTGGCAGGCCGCGCGGCCTCACCTGGCCGGCCCCGGACGCGTGCGGCTGACCCGATTCCCGCGGCGGCGGTTATGGTGGGCGCAGACAACAGCACAAGGAGGTTGACAGCGTGGGCAACGCCAGAAGTGACGCCACCCGAGCCGGCATCGAGACGGCGCTGACGGACCCCCTGCAGGTGCTGGGCCTCGACCTCGAGGCCGTGGAGGTCACCCCGGCCGGCAAGCGTCGGGTGCTGCGGATCGCGGTGGACAAGGACGGCGGGGTGACCCTGGACGACGTCGCCGACGCGACCAAGGAGGTCTCGCGGGTCCTCGACGACTCCGACGTGATGGGCGAGATGCCCTACCTTCTCGAGGTCACCTCGCGGGGTGTCGACCGGCCGCTGACGCTGCCGCGCCACTGGCGGCGCAACGCAGGCCGGCTCGTGCGGGTCTCCCTGGTCGACGGCGACGAGCTCGTGGGCCGGATCGCCTCGAGCGACCAGGACGGTGTCGACCTGACGGTCGACGCGGACGAGCGCCGCGTGACCTACGACGACGTGGCCAAGGCTCTGGTGCAGGTCGAGTTCAATCGCAAGGACAAGGACGAGGACGACTGATGGACATCGATCTCGGCATCCTCAGGATGCTGGAACGCGAGAAGGAGATCTCCTTCGACGTGCTCGTCGAGGCGATCGAGCAGGCACTGCTGACGGCGTACCACAAGTCGCCCGGTGCCCAGGAGCGGGCCCGGGTCACCCTGGACCGCAAGACCGGGCACGTCGCGGTGCTGGCCGCTGAGCTGGACGCGGAGGGCAACGTCGTCGCCGAGTACGACGACACCCCCGACGGCTTCGGGCGGATCGCCGCGACCACGGCGAAGCAGATCATGCTCCAGCGGCTCCGCGACGCCGAGGACGACATCCGCTTCGGGGAGTTCTCCGGCAAGGAGGGTGACGTCATCTCCGGCGTCATCCAGCAGGGTCGCAACCCCGACGACGTGATGGTCGACCTCGGCAAGGTCGAGGCCCTCCTCCCGGTCGGCGAGCGGGTGCCCGGCGAGACCTACACCCACGGGACCCGGATCAAGTGCCTGGTGGTCTCGGTGCGCAAGGGGATGCGGGGGCCGCAGATCACCCTGTCGCGCACCCACCCCAGCCTGGTCAAGAAGCTCTTCGCCCTCGAGGTCCCCGAGATCGCCGACGGCACCGTGCAGATCGCCGGGATCGCGCGCGAGGCGGGGCACCGCACCAAGATCGCGGTGTACTCCAAGGTGCCGGGCGTCAACGCCAAGGGTGCCTGCATCGGTCCCATGGGCCAGCGGGTGCGCAACGTCATGTCGGAGCTGCACGGGGAGAAGATCGACATCGTCGACTGGTCCGAGGAGCCTGCCGAGCTGGTCGCCCACGCCCTCTCCCCGGCGCGGGTGACGTCGGTGGAGATCCTGGACCGCGCCGCCCGCTCGTGCCGGGTGGTGGTGCCGGACTTCCAGCTCTCGCTGGCCATCGGCAAGGAGGGGCAGAACGCCCGCCTGGCCGCTCGGCTGACCGGTTGGCGCATCGACATCCGCTCCGACGAGGAGCCCGCGAAGCAGCCCTCGGACTCCGACGAGGCACCGGCCGCGGGCTAGCAGGAGCGCGGGGCCCCGCATCCCCGGTTCGGAAATCACTGGCCTCACACGCTAGGCTGGCTCCCAGTGATTCGTACGACGTTCCTCCCTGCCCCCGGTCCGGTTCGGACCTGTGTGGGGTGTCGCCGTCGGACCACTAAGAGCGAGCTGCTGCGCGTGGTGGCAGGCGAGGGAGCCGACGGTCGTCCGGCCGTGGTTCCCGATCCCGCCGGCTCCGCACCAGGCCGCGGGGCGCACCTGCACCCCACGTCCGAGTGCCTGCAGCTGGCGGTGCGAAGGCGGGCGTTCCCCCGGGCCCTCAGGTCCAGGGAGGGCTTGACCCTCACACCGCTGGAGGACCACCTCTCAGCTCATCCCACCGTGATCGACCGACAAGAAACTGGAGCAGGCAGCTCATGAGCACTCGATGAGTACTTTCCGATGAGCCAGCACCACCACTAACGGTCCGAAGACATCCCCTGACGGGGCTCGGGCCAGAAGGAGCAACGTTCTAACGTGGCCAAGACCCGAGTCCACGAACTCGCCAAGGAGTTCGGAGTCGAGAGCAAGTTCGTTCTCGAGAAGCTCAAGGAGATGGGGGAGTTCGTCAAGTCGGCATCGTCGACGGTCGAGCCCCCGGTCGAGATGCGCTTCAAGAAGCAGTACGGCGACCAGCTGAAGTCCGCTGGCGCTGCTGCCCCCGCCGCGGAGGCCGCCCCGGCCCCCGCCGCGCCCGCTGCCCCGGCGGCGCCCGCGAAGGCGGCTGACAAGCCGGCCGAGACCGTGGCGCCCCGCGAGACGGCGCCGGCTGAGAAGTCCGCCGCCCCGACGCCGCCCCGCCCGGGCCCCAAGCCCGGTCCCAAGGCGAAGCCTGCCCCCGAGCCGGAGCCCGCTCCCGCGCCCGCCCCGGCTCCGGTGGCCCCGGCTCCCGTGGCCCCGGCCGCGCAGCAGCCGCCGGCCGCGGCCGCCAGCCCGACCCCCGGCCCGAGCCCGACCCCCAAGGCCCCGACCCCCGCACCTCGGCCGGTCGGCAAGCCCGGGGCTCCGCGGCCCGGCAACAACCCCTTCGCGCCCAGTCAGGGCATGGGCCGTCGCCCGTCCGCCCCGCCGACCCCTGCGACGGGGACCCCGGGCGGCGCCGGCGACGAGCAGCGCGCGCCTCGTCCTCCCGCTGCACGTGACGGTGCCCCCGCGGGCCGTCCCGGAATGCCGCGTCCCAACCCGGCGATGATGCCGAAGTCCCCTGCCGCCTTCGGTGGCGGCCCCGGTGGCCGCGGTCCGGGCGGCCCCGGCGGCCCTGGCCGCGCGGGTGGACCCGGACGTCCGGGTGCTCCGGCACGCGGCGGCGCCCCGGGTCGCCCCGGTGGCGGCGCCCCCGGTGCCGGCGGTCGTCCCGGCGGTGGCTTCGGCCCGCCCGCCAGCGGGCGTCCCGGCCAGCGGCCGGGCCAGCGCGGCCAGACCCAGGGTGCCTTCGGTCGCCCCGGCGGCCCGTCGCGACGCGGCCGCAAGTCCAAGCGGGCACGTCGCCAGGAGTTCGAGGCCATGCAGGCCCCGACCATCGGTGGCGTGCGGGTCCGCAAGGGTGACGGCGAGACCATCCGGCTGCCCCGCGGCGCCTCGCTGACCGACTTCGCCGAGAAGATCAACGTCGACGCGGCCGCCCTGGTGCAGATGCTCTTCTCGCTCGGCGAGATGGTGACCGCGACCGAGTCGGTCAACGACGAGACGTTCGAGCTGCTCGGCGAGGAGCTCAACTACGTCGTCCAGGTCGTCTCCCCCGAGGACGAGGACCGCGAGCTGCTGGAGTCCTTCGACCTCGAGTTCGGCTCCGACGAGGGTGACGAGTCCGACCTGGTGATCAGGCCGCCGGTCGTCACCGTGATGGGTCACGTCGACCACGGAAAGACCAAGCTCCTCGACGCGCTGCGCAACGCCAACGTCGGCGCCAAGGAGGCCGGTGGCATCACCCAGCACATCGGTGCCTACCAGGTCCACACCGAGGTCGACGGCCAGGACCGCCGCATCACCTTCATCGACACCCCGGGTCACGAGGCGTTCACCGCCATGCGTGCCCGTGGTGCCCAGGCGACCGACATCGCCATCCTCGTGGTGGCGGCCGACGACGGTGTCATGCCGCAGACGGTCGAGGCGCTCAACCACGCCAAGGCCGCCGGTGTGCCGATCGTGGTCGCGGTCAACAAGATCGACAAGGAGGACGCTGACCCGACGAAGGTGCGTGGTCAGCTCTCCGAGTACGGCCTGATCCCCGAGGAGTACGGCGGCGACGCGATGTTCGTCGACGTGTCGGCCAAGTCCGAGCTCAACCTGGACAAGCTCCTCGAGGCCGTGGTGCTCACCGCCGACGCCTCGCTGGACCTGCGTGCCAACCCGACGCAGGACGCCCAGGGTCTCGTGGTCGAGGCCCACCTGGACCGCGGTCGCGGTCCGGTGGCGACCGTCCTGGTCCAGCGCGGCACGCTGCGCGTCGGGGACTCCCTGGTGGCCGGGCCGGCGTACGGCCGGGTGCGCGCCATGCTCGACGAGTTCGGCAACGAGCTCACCGAGGCGGACCCGTCGCGTCCGGCGATGGTCCTGGGTCTCAGTGCCGTCCCCGGTGCCGGCCAGAACTTCATCGTGGTCGACGACGACCGCATGGCTCGCCAGATCGCCGAGAAGCGCGAGTCGCGTGAGCGGGCGGCCATGCAGGCCAAGCGTCGCGTGCGTCGCACCCTCGAGGACTTCATGGCCTCCATGGAGAAGGGCGAGAGCCAGGAGCTCAACCTCATCCTCAAGGGCGACGTGTCCGGATCGGTCGAGGCCCTCGAGGACTCGCTGGCCCAGATCGACGTCGGCGACGAGGTCACCCTGCGGGTCATCGACCGCGGTGTCGGTGCGATCACCGAGACCAACGTCGACCTGGCCGCGGCCTCCGACGCGATCATCATCGGCTTCAACGTCAAGCCCCAGGGCAAGGCGGCGCAGATGGCCGACAAGGAGGGCGTGGAGATCCGGTACTACTCGGTGATCTACCAGGCCATCGAGGAGATCGAGGCGGCCCTCAAGGGCATGCTCAAGCCGGAGTACGAAGAGGCGAGCCTCGGGCAGGCGGAGATCCGCGAGATCTTCCGCTCGTCCAAGGCGGGCAACATCGCCGGCTGCATGGTCATCTCGGGCACGGTGCGACGCAACGCCAAGGTGCGCGTGCTGCGCGACGGCAAGGTCGTGGCGGACAACCTTGACCTGGCCTCGCTCAAGCGCGAGAAGGACGACGCCTCGGAGGTCCGCGAGGGCTTCGAGTGCGGTCTGGTGCTCAAGAACTTCCAGGACATCAAGATCGGCGATGTCGTGGAGTCGTTCGAGATGCGCGAGATCCCGCGCGGCTGACAGACCCACCCTCGAGTCGGCGCCAGTGAAATGCTGGCGCCGACTCGACATTTTGACGAAGGTAGGAACATGGCAAACCCACGGGTGCGCAAGATCGCCGACCGGATCCACGTGATCGTGGCCGAGATGCTGGAGCGCAAGATCAAGGACCCGCGACTCGGGTTCGTGACCATCACCGACGTGCGTGTCTCCGGTGACAGCCAGCACTCCACGGTCTTCTGGACCGCGCTGGGCGAGGAGACCGAGGTCGAGAGCTCGGCCGCGGCGCTGGAGTCGGCCAAGGGCGTGATCCGCGCCGAGATGGGCAAGCAGCTGGGCATGCGCCTGGTGCCGACCCTGGAGTTCGTCCGGGACGCGCTGCCCGACAGTGCCCGCCACCTCGACGACGTGCTGGCCGCGGCCCGGGCCAGCGACGAGGCGGTGGCGGCGCAGCGCGCCGGCGCGACGTACGCCTCGGAGGAGGACCCCTACAAGAAGCCGCGTACCGCGGAGGACGACGAGTCCGCCACGGACGACGACGCGTGACCGGCGCGCGCCCGCAGAAGGGCGCCGAGGGCCCGACCGGTCTGGTCGTGGTCGACAAGCCGGGCGGCATCACCTCGCACGGGGTGGTCGCACGGGTGCGTCGGCTCGCCGGGACCCGCAAGGTCGGTCACGCGGGCACGCTGGACCCGATGGCCACCGGTGTCCTGGTCCTCGGCCTCGGTCGGGCCACCAGGTTGCTGGGTCATCTGATGCTGACCGAGAAGCAGTACGAGGCCACGATCCTGCTGGGTCGCTCCACCACGACTGACGACGCCGAGGGCGAGGTGCTGGAGGAGCGGGACACCTCGGGGCTCCTCGAGCCGCAGGTGAGGGCCGAGCTGGAGCGGTTCGTGGGCGAGATCGACCAGGTCCCGACGGCGGTCTCGGCGATCAAGGTCGACGGCCGGCGCGCCTACGAACGGGTCCGGGCGGGCGAGCAGGTCGACCTCCCCGCCCGCCGGGTGACCGTGCACGAGCTCGAGGTGGTGGAGATGACGCTGCCACAGGTCCGCATCCGGATGCGCTGCTCCAGCGGCACCTACGTCAGGGCGGTGGCTCGCGACCTCGGCCTCGCGCTGGGGGTGGGTGGCCACCTCACGGCGCTGCGGCGCACCGCGGTCGGACCGTTCGACCTGGCGACGGCGCGCACCCTGGAGCAGCTGGAGCAGGAGCTCGCGGTGCTGCCCATCAGCGAGGCGGCCCGCGCCGGCTTCCCCGCGGTGGACCTCTCGGACGAGGAGGCCAGGGACGTACGGGTGGGGAGGCGACTCGACAGGGCGCTCCCAGGTGGCGGCGAACACGCGCTCTTCGCGCCCGACGGCGAGTTCCTGGCCCTCTACGAGCCTGCTCCGGAGGGGGCGCGTCCGGTCGCCGTCTTCGTCGGCTGACCCACGCCGTAGCATTCCCCCGTGCAGATCTGGCGATCAGTCGAGGAAGTCCCTGCCGACCTCGGGCCCACCGTGGTCTCCGTCGGCAACTTCGACGGGGTGCACCGCGGTCACCAGCACGTGCTGGAGCAGGCCCGGGCCACGGCGGAGCGGATCGGCGTGGAGACGGTCGTGGCCGTGACCTTCGACCCGCATCCGATGGCCGTGCTCCGTCCCGAGCACGCCCCACCCACGCTGACCTCGATCCCGAGGCGGGCCGCGCTGCTGGCCCGGGCGGGGGTCGACGCGCTCCTCGTCGTCCCCTTCGACCGGGGCGTCGCGGCGTGGGAGCCGCTGACCTTCGTGGACCGGATCCTGGTGGAGGCGCTGGGCGCGCGCGCGGTCGTGGTGGGGGCCAACTTCCGCTTCGGGCGCAAGGCGGCCGGTGACGTGGCCTTCCTGTCCCGGGTGGGGGCGGAGCGAGGCTTCGAGACCGAAGGCGTGCCCCTGGACGGTGGTCCCCAGGTCTGGAGCTCCACCTACGTCCGGCAGTGCCTGGCCTCCGGCGACGTCACCGGCGCGGCCGAGGCGCTGGGCCGACTGCACACCGTGCGGGGGGTGGTGGTCCGTGGGGACCAGCGAGGCAGGGACCTGGGCTTCCCCACCGCCAACGTCCCCACCTCGGTCGCCGAGGCCGCGCCGGCCGACGGTGTCTATGCCGGGTGGCTCACCCGTCGGGACACCGGCGAGCGCTTCCCTGCTGCGATCTCGGTGGGCACCAACCCGACGTTCGCGGGTGAGCGCGAGCGCAGGGTGGAGTCCTACGTGCTGGACCGTGACGACCTCGAGCTGTACGGCGTGGAGGTCGAGGTGGCCTTCGTCGAGCGGCTGCGCGGCATGGTCGCCTTCGAGGGGATCGAGGCGCTGGTCGCCACCATGCACGACGATGTGCGCCGCGCCCACGAGGTCCTGGGCGTCTGAGACCTCAGGCGGTCGAGACCCGGACCGGTACCCCGCTCAGGGCGGCGTTGCCCGACACGTCGAGCACCTCGGGGTCGGTCAAATCGTTGATCGAGACCCCCGGGACCTGGGCCGCCACGGACATCGACGTGCCCGGCCGGCCGTGGCCGTAGCCGTGGGGCAGGGAGACCACCCCCGGCATCATGTCCTCCGAGGCGCTGACCTCGACCACGACCTCGCCGACCCGCGAGCTCACCCTCACCAGCGCCTGGTCGCGCAGTCCGTGGCACGCCAGGTCCTCGGGGTGCATGAGGAGCTGGTGCCGGGGCCGCCCCTTGGTCAGCCTGGCCGTGTTGTGCATCCAGGAGTTGTTGTCGCGCTGGTGGCGCCGACCGATCAGGAGCAGCGTGCCGGGCTCGGGCGGCGTGGCTGACCCCAGACGGGCCAGGTCCTCCAGCACCAGGTCGGGCGCGGCCTGCACCAGGCCGTCGGTGGTGCGCAGCCGGCCGGGCAGCTGGTCCGGTCGGAGCGGACCGAGGTCCAGGCCCGAGGGGGCACGCCGCAGTGCCCGCAGGGTCACCCCCGTCCTGCTCGTGCGCAGCAGGATCGAGACCACCCGGGCGGGGGAGGTGCGCATCCGCGCCCAGCGCACCGCCCGGCGCCGCCGGGGGAGCCGGCGCGACGAGCGCGCGGCCAGGCGGCGGACCAGGCCGGCGTAGATCTCCCAGTCGTGGCGCTGGTCGTCGGACTTGGGGAAGGCGGCGGGGGAGAAGCGGGCGGTGTTGCGCACCGCCAGGGCGTGGAAGACCAGGTCGTAGTGGTCCCGCTCGAGGTGGGAGGTCGGAGGCAGGATCACGTCGGCGTGCCGGGTCGTCTCGTTGACGTAGAAGTCGATCGAGGCCATGAAGTCGAGCGTCGGCAGCACCCGGTCCAGCCCGCCGCCGTCGGGGGTGGAGAGCACCGGGTTGCCGCTCATCGTGAGCAGCGCACGCACCTGGCCCTCGCCGGGCGTCTCGATCTCCTCGCGCAGCACCGCGACCGGCAGCTCGCCGGCGGTTTCCGGCAGTCCCCGGACCCGGCTGTGCCAGACCCCTCGGTGTCCGGGGCCGATCAGGCCCCGCCCCACCACGTCGATCGCCGGGCTGGTCAGCATCGTCCCGCCGACCCGGTCGAGGTTGCCGGTGAGCAGGTTGAGCAGCTGGACCGACCACTGCGCCAAGGTGCCGAACTCAGTGGTGGAGACGCCGATCCGGCCGTGCACCGCGGCCCGCTCGGCACCCGCGAGCTCGCGGGCCAGGCCGCGGATGGTCTCGGCGGGCAGGCCGCTGGCGCCCTCGGCCGCCTCCGGGGTGCGGTCAGCCACCGCGGCGCGCACCCGGTCCAACCCGGCGACGTACGGCGGCGGCGTGGTCAGGTCCTCGGCGAGCAGCACGTGCACCATGGCCAGCAGCACGTGCACGTCGGTGCCGGGGCGGACGAAGAGGTGCTGGTCGGCCACCTTCGCGGTCTCGGTGCGGCGCGGGTCGAGGACCACGAGCCGCCCGCCGCGTCCCTGCAGCTCGCGGAGCCGGGCGGGGAAGTCGGGGACGGTCATCAGCGACCCGTTGGAGGCCATCGGGTTGTAGCCGAAGGCCAGGAGGAGGTCGGTGCGGTCGAGGTCGGGCACCGGCAGCAGCAGCTGGTGGCCGTACATCAGGTGGGCCACCAGCTGGGCGGGCAGCTGGTCGACCGAGGTGGCGCTGAACCGGTTGCGCGTGGGCAGCGCCTTGGCCAGCTCGGTGCCATGGGTCATCGAGCCCAGGCTGTGCACGTTGGGGTTGCCGAGGTAGACCGCGAGCGCGTCGCGTCCGTGCCGCTCGACGGTCTCCGCGAGCCGGTCGGCGACCAGGTCGAGGGCCTCGTCCCAGTCCAGCTCCTCCCACTGCGGGTCGTCCGCAGGCCCGCGGCGGCGCACGGGTCGGCGCAGCCGCTCGGGGTCGGTGAGCACATCGGCGATGGCGACGCCCTTGGGGCACACGTGCCCCCGGGAGAGCGGGTCGGCGGGGTCGCCGCGCACACCGGTGACGGCGCCGTCGGTGATCGTCAGCCGGAGGCCGCAGATCGCTTCGCACAGGTTGCAGGAGACGTGACGGATCCCGTCCCGGGGCTCGGTCGTGGCGCGGGAGGGGAGCAGCATCCGGGCATCGTGGCACCCCGGGGCCAGGGGGGACATGGGCGCGGAGCACAGAACCCGGGGCGCCGGATCCCTCAGGTGTGCACGCATGGTCACCGGGGTCCAAGGGTACGCCTGCCCTGCAAGGCGCGCGGTCGCGTGCCCGAAGGACAAGCAGATGGAGGACGTCATGGGTTACGGAGGCGCCGTCGGACTGATCGTGGTGGGACTGATCCTGTCCCTTGCCATCAACGAGGAGCAGGTCGGCCCGGTCAACCTCGGCATGGTGGGCTGGATCCTGACCCTCGCCGGCGTGGCGCTGCTGCTGCTGAGCATCGCCCAGCAGAACACCAGGCGCCGGCAGAGCACCATCGCCACCACCACCGACGCACAGGGTCGGCAGGCGACCACCGAGCGGCACGTGGAGGCGGACCCGCCGCCGCCGGCCTACTGAGAGACCCCGACGCTGAGCCCGGACCGTTCATCGGTCCGGGCTCAGACGTATGTCCGACACGCAGACGGCCTAGCATTCTGCGCAGTAGTGCGTAATCCGCACTGCTGTGCAGCCATGGATACCACCCAGCTCCTCAAGGGAGTGCTCGACCTGGCCGTGCTGGCCGTGGTCCACGACGAGGACGGCTACGGGTACGACGTCGTGCGGCGGCTGCGGGCCGGCGGCCTCGAGGACGTGGGGGACGCCTCGGTCTACGGCACGCTGCGTCGTCTCTACGCCGCCGGTGCGCTCACCTCCTACGTCGTCCCCAGCGACGAGGGACCGCACCGCAAGTACTACGGGATCACGCCCGCCGGGCGTGACCAGCTGGCGCGCGAGCGCACCGACTGGCGGACCTTCGCCACCACCCTCGGCCGGATCCTGGACGGGTCCGCCCCGGCACACGGAGTGAGCGCATGAACACGACCAGTATTCCGGCCAGTCCCGACGTGGCGCAGTTCGTCGCCCAGGTGCGAGCCCTGCTCGCCGACCTCCCGACCGACGTCCAGCAGGACCTGACCGAGGGACTCGAGTCCGATCTCGGTGAACAGCCAGCCCGAGTGCGTCTATGACGAGGGCGGGACACCCCAGGACCGCCTCCGGGTCTACTACCCGTGGAGCACGCCCATCGGCGCCGGCGACAACATCTTTCGCGTGCCGAGCCGGCTCCAGGACAGCGACCAGCCGCAGGTCGATCCACGCGCCTTCCTCGGCCTGGACCGGCCCTCGGTCGGAGGGTTCCCGATGGCCCGGGTGCCGGCCGCGGCTGCTGAGTGCCGATGGGGTGCCCGCTGCCGGCCTTGGGCGTCTGCTGCGGTTGCCGTGAAACGGTCGCGGACATGTCGTGCCCGGGTGAAAACGTCGAGCGTCTCGGCCGGCGTCGCTGACGTGGGGAGGGTCCACTCGTGTCGAGTGAACCCTCTCGCCGTTTCTCGTTAGGGGAATCGCCCGCCCATCGGCGTGAAGTAGAAGAAGCGGATCCAGACCATCTGCATCAGGGTTCCCACGACGGCGATGACGATCAGCGTCATCGCGCGATGGACGGGGCCCACGATGCGGGCGGAGACCTCCGGCAAGGGCCAGCCAGGCACCGCGACCAGGATCAGGTACCGAAACACACTCGGCGTGGTCCGGCTGGACCCCACGATGTAGAGGGCGTACAGGAAGGCCCAGGCGCGGAGCTCAGGGCTCCACGCCCGTGCCTGGGGCCTGCACACGACCCATCCCAGCAGGCTGAGGGCGCCGAAGACCAGGATGGTCGCCGGGAGGTCGTCACCACTGAGTGCCTGACCGAGCCACGTGCTCCACTCCTGACCCGGTCCCAGCCAGTTGCGCTGGGTCTGGGCGTAGCCGTCCCAGTCCCCTGTCACGACCCCGACGGTGAAGGGCCAGATGAGGAACGTCAGCGCAGTGGCGACGGACGCCGCACCGAGACGAAGGCGCTCGCCGACAGGGAAGGGTTCCTCGTGTCGCCCGCGGAACCGGAGGACCCAGACGACACCCATCACCGCGGCGAGTGGAAGGACGATGGGACGGCTCAGGGAGAGGACTACTGCGACAGCCACTGTCCAGCCGTAGCGCCGCTGCTCCAGACACATGAGGGCAAGGACCACCAGGAGCAGTGCGAGCCCTTCGGTGTAGGCGGCCTGGAAGACGATGGCGGCGGGGGCGAACAGCAGCGCCGTGATGCAGAGGGTCGCCAGGAATGCCCCTCCCCGGCGCGCCATCATCCGGTACAGGAGGATGACGGCCAGACCGGTGCAGGACGTGCTGACCACGGTCGCCGCCACGGGGAAGGAGAACCCCAGCGCGACCAGGCTCGCCACGAGCAACGGATAGACCGGAT
Organism: Nocardioides sp. Z22_16; assembly: GCF_058134365.1. Taxonomy (NCBI): domain Bacteria; kingdom Bacillati; phylum Actinomycetota; class Actinomycetes; order Propionibacteriales; family Nocardioidaceae; genus Nocardioides; species Nocardioides sp. Z22_16. The sequence goes on along the minus strand of NZ_JBYTTI010000005.1, from coordinate 325,033 downwards.
AGAAGGCCCAGGCGTTCGCCGCTACCTCGCCCTCGAAGCGAGGAAGGACCGCGGGATACCCCTCTGCCACGATGCGGCCGTACCACTGACCGTCCCAGACCGTCAGGGAATGCAGATAGGTCAGGGCGTCCAGGCGGTGGCTGCTCGCCATGTCGGCCGGCGCCCTGGACTCGATGAACCAGCTCAGCAGGACGGCGTCCACCACGCGGCTCGCCACGAGCACGGTCAGTGGGACGACCAGCCAGCGCCACCCGCGGGTCAAGTGTGGTGGCCTGGCGGTGCGGCCCGTCGTCGGGGCCCGGGTGTCGAGCACCTGGCTGGGCATCGTGTGTCCTCCACGGCAGATGACGTGGCCGGGCAGGGCCACCTCGCCAGAACGCTAGTGCCGCAATCGACTGCCTGTCCCGGACTTCGGCGAACGTGCTGACTTTCCGAATTGGGTGCGTCCGCCGGTCCGTTGGTAGTCTGTCGGAGTTGTCCACCTTCGGGTGGGCGACACCTGCCGTCCAACGGCCGCGGATCGAGAGTGCCCGGGTGAACAGGCCCCGGCGCGCCGCGCAACGAACGAGCCCCTGGTGGGCCGGAAGGGAGCCTGCGCATGTCCATCGGTACTGACGCGGAGACCAAGAAGAAGATCATCGCCGAGTACGCCACGGCCGAGGGTGACACCGGTTCGCCGGAGGTCCAGATCGCGCTGCTGTCGCACCGGATCGCCCACCTGACCGAGCACCTCAAGCAGCACAAGCACGACCACCACAGCCGTCGTGGTCTGCTGCTGCTGGTCGGCCAGCGCCGTCGCCTGCTGAACTACCTGCAGAAGACGGAGATCGAGCGCTACCGCTCGATCGTCGAGCGTCTCGGCCTGCGTCGCTGACGTGGGGGAGGGTCCACTCGTGCCGAGTGGGCCCTCTCGCCGTTTCTCGCTACATTTGCATGTGTGACACCCGTGGGCCTGGCCCGCGACACAACTGAAAACCCACCACTCAGGAGCGACCCGCCGACAAGGCTCGGTCCTCGGTAGTGGCCCGCAGGAGGCGACCAGGCGGTCGTAGGCCTGAGGGCCTCGATCGAAGACCGGCCCATGCCCCGCACGGGGCTTGGTCGTCCGCGGGTGCGCTCCGCGAACAGAAGGGACCACTACGTGGAACCCACCATCTCCGCCGTCGAGACCGTTCTCGACAACGGCAAGTTCGGCAAGCGCACCGTCAAGTTCGAGACTGGCCTGCTGGCCCGTCAGGCCGCCGGCTCGGTGACCGCCTACCTCGACGACGAGACCATGCTGCTCTCGGCGACCACCGCCTCCAAGCAGCCCAAGGACCACTTCGACTTCTTCCCCCTGACGATCGACGTCGAGGAGCGGATGTACGCCGTGGGCCAGATCCCCGGCTCGTTCTTCCGCAGCGAGGGACGCCCCGGCGAGGACGCGATCCTCACCTGCCGCCTGATCGACCGGCCGCTGCGCCCCACCTTCAAGAAGGGGCTGCGCAACGAGGTCCAGGTCGTCATCACGGTCCTTTCCCTGGACCCCGACATGCCCTACGACGTGCTGGCGATCAACGCCGCGTCGATCTCCACCCAGCTCTCCGGCCTGCCGTTCTCCGGCCCGGTCGGCGGCGTCCGGGTGGCGCTGATCGACGGCCAGTGGGTGGCGTTCCCCAGCCACAGCCAGCTCGAGGACGCGGTCTTCGACATGGTCGTGGCCGGACGCGTCACCGAGACCGGTGACGTCGCGATCATGATGGTCGAGGCCGAGGCGACCGAGCGTGTCATCTCCCTGGTCGAGGGCGGCGCCCAGGCGCCGACGGAGGAGGTCGTGGCCGAGGGCCTCGACGCCGCCAAGCCCTTCATCAAGCAGCTCTGCCAGGCCCAGGCCGAGCTGGCCAAGGAGGCCGCGAAGCCGGTCCAGGAGTTCCCGGTCTTCCTCGAGTTCGAGGACGACGTCTACGCCGCTGTCGAGGCCGCGGCCAAGGACGAGACCGCTGCTGCCCTCCAGATCGCGGGCAAGCAGGAGCGCGAGGAGAGGATGGACGCGATCAAGGCGTCGATCCTGGACCGCGTCGGCGGCGACTTCGAGGGTCGCGAGAAGGAGATCGGCGCCGCGTTCCGCTCGCTGACGAAGAACCTGATGCGCGAGCGCGTGCTGCGCGACAAGATCCGCATGGACGGCCGCGGCCTGGCCGACATCCGTCCGCTGCACGCCGAGGTCGGCCTGATCCCGCGGGTCCACGGCTCCTCGCTCTTCGAGCGCGGCGAGACCCAGATCATGGGCGTCACGACCCTGGACATGCTCAAGATGGAGCAGCAGCTGGACACGCTCTCCCCGGAGAAGCACCGCCGCTACATGCACAAGTACGTCTTCCCGCCGTTCTCCACCGGTGAGACCGGCCGGGTCGGCTCCCCGAAGCGGCGCGAGGTCGGGCACGGTGCCCTGGCGCGCCGCGCCCTCCTGCCGGTGCTCCCCACCCGCGAGGAGTTCCCCTACGCCATCCGCCAGCTCTCCGAGGCCATGGGCTCCAACGGCTCGACCTCCATGGGCTCGGTCTGCGCCTCCACGCTCTCCCTCCTGCAGGCGGGTGTGCCCCTGAAGGCCTCGGTCGCGGGCATCGCGATGGGCCTCATCTCCGGTGAGGTCGACGGCAAGACCGAGTACGTCGCGCTGACCGACATCCTCGGAGCCGAGGACGCCATGGGCGACATGGACTTCAAGGTCGCCGGTACGCGGCAGTTCGTCACCGCGCTCCAGCTGGACACCAAGCTCGACGGGATCCCCGCCGAGGTGCTCGGCGCGGCGCTCAAGCAGGCGCGCGACGCCCGCCACACCATCCTCGACGTGATGGCCGAGGCCATCGACGCCCCCGAGGAGATGTCGGTCCACGCCCCGCGGATCATCACCATCCGGGTGCCCGTGGACAAGATCGGCGAGGTCATCGGGCCGAAGGGCAAGGTGATCAACCAGATCCAGGACGACACCGGCGCGACGCTCTCGATCGAGGACGACGGCACCGTCTACATCGGTGCCACCAACGGTGAGGCGGCCGAGGCGGCCAAGGCCGCGGTCAACGCGATCGCCAACCCGACGATGCCCGAGATCGGCGAGCGCTACCTGGGCACGGTCGTGAAGACGACCAACTTCGGGGCCTTCGTCTCGCTGATGCCGGGCAAGGACGGCCTCCTGCACATCAGCAAGCTGCGCGGCCTGGCCGGCGGCAAGCGGGTGGACAACGTGGAGGACATCGTCTCGGTGGGCCAGAAGGTCCAGGTCCAGATCGCCGAGATCGACGACCGCGGCAAGCTCTCCCTGGTGCCCGTCGTCGAGGACGAGGGCGGCTCGGAGGAGTCCGGCGCCTCGGAGCAGGACTCCGAGACCGAGTGACCACACGCTCCAGGACGACCGGCCAGCAGGTTTCTGCTGGCCGGTCGGCCGTTTCCCAGTCACTTCCGTCCCAGCCGGTGGGCTCGACCCGGACCCTGCAGACGGTGAAGGACGTCGAGGGGCACGTGACCTCCCGGGTGCGCCGTACCCTCCTGCCGGGCGGTCTGCGGGTGATCACCGAGCAGATGGCGGGCGTCCGCTCGGCGAGCATCGGTGTCTGGGTGGCAGTCGGCTCGCGCCACGAGTCCCCGGCGCTCCACGGCTGCTCGCACTTCCTCGAGCACCTGCTCTTCAAGGGCACGCGAGAGCGCACCGCCATGGACATCTCGGTGGCCCTCGACGCGGTGGGCGGTGAGTTCAATGCGTTCACCGCCAAGGAGTACACCTGCTACCACGCACGCGTCCTCGACGAGGACCTGCCGCTGGCGGTGGACGTGCTGGGCGACATGATCACCAGCTCCCGCCTCAGCTCCGACGACGTCGAGGCCGAGCGCGAGGTGATCCTGGACGAGATCGCCATGCACGACGACGACCCCGACGACGTGGTGCACAACCTCTTCGCGCAGCAGGCCTGGGGGGACAGCCCGCTGGGGCGTCCGATCGCGGGGACGGCCGACTCCATCGGGTCGCTGACCCAGGCCCAGATCGCCCGCTTCTACCGCCGGCACTACCGACCTGCCGCGATGGTGGTCGCCGTGGCCGGCAACGTGGACCACGGCTCGGTGGTCCGGCAGGTACGACGGGCGTTCGACCGCAACAACTTCCTGATCGGGGACGAGCCGCCGGTGCGGCCGCGGAGCGGCGCGCGGTCGCGCCGGGTCACTCCCGGCACGGTGACGGCCAGCCGCCAGCTCGAGCAGGTCAACCTCGTGCTCGGCATGCGGGGGATCACCCGCGGCGACCCACGCCGATTCGTCCTGGGGGTCCTCAACACCGCCCTGGGCGGGGGGACCTCCTCGCGCCTCTTCCAAGAGGTGCGGGAGCGTCGCGGGCTGGCCTACTCCGTCTACTCGTTCGGCAGCCATCACGACGATGCTGGACTGGTCGGGGTCTCGGTGGCGTGCCTCCCCGCGAAGGTGGACGAGGTGCTCGACGTGGTCCGCGCCGAGCTCGCCCGGGTGGCGGCCGAGGGGATCACCGAGGAGGAGGTGAGCCGGGGCAAGGGGCAGCTGCGGGGGAGCGTGGTGCTGGGGCTCGAGGACAGCGGCGCCAGGATGTCGCGCCTGGGCAAGTCTGAGCTGGTCTACGGGGAGCTGCTGAGCATCGACGAGGTGCTCGGGCGGATCCAGGATGTGACGGCCGACGACGTGCGACGGCTCGCCGCCGAGGTGTTCAGCCAGCCCGAGGTGCTCGCCGTGGTGGGCCCGGAGAGCTAGGCACGGCCCCGGGCGGGTCACGCCCGGGGTCTGTCACCCCGTCAGCAGCAGGGCGACCCCGGCGCACCCGGCGGCCCACAGCACGCTGACGAAGGTACCGATGAGGAACCGCTCGGCGATACCGGTGTGCTGTTCGTTGCGGAGCTCGGGATAGCGGCCCAGACCCTTGACCGCGAGGCTGATGGCGATGCCTTCGGGCCACCGGCCGAGCAGGGAGGCGACGACCGCCAGTCGCTCCAGGGCCCCGATCCACGCCCCTCCCCGCAACACCTCCGCCGCGCGGCGCACGGAGCCGACCTGCTGGTCCCCCGGGCCGTCCACCAGGCGGAAGACCGCGGTGGTCAGCGGGCCGCCCCCCAGGACCGCCAGCACCGCGCACAGGCCCGCCAGGAGGACCTCGAGCTCGCGCTGGGAGGCCGCCATCCCCGGTTTCAGAGCGGCCAGCAGGGCAGCGACGACCACGAGCAGCAGCTGGGTCCCCGCCAGCCAGGGGGAGCGGTCGACCCACCAGCCGACGACCGCCGCGAGCGTGGCGCCCGCCAGCACGAGCAGGCAGAGCCAGGTCGTGGAGGTCATGGCGGGGACGGTGATCACGGCCGTCATCGTGGCCCCTCGAGCCACTCGCGGGCCAGCGCGGTGACCAGCTCGCGAGCCCGGCGTGACTCCACCAGGCCGGCGGCGGCGGCCCGCTGGCTCACCGCCGACTGGGAGATGCCCAGCGTGCGGCCCGCCGCCTCGTAGGAGAGACCGCCGTCGACCAGGTCGGCCACCTCCCAGCCCTTGTCGGTGCGACGGCCCAGGACCGCCGCCCACAGCCAGCAGACCGACTCCAGGTGCCGCGCCAGGGGCGTCCGGCCCGCCACGCGGAGCTGCCACGGCGCGTTGCGCGTGGAGGAGACAGCCTCCCGGGCGGCCACGAACGCCGGACCACGTGCCTCCCGGGTGTCGCGCGGCAGTGGCGTCTGCACGAGGTCGAGGCCGATGCCCACGTGCCAGCGTCCGTCGCGGAGCAGCAGCTCGAGCGCCGGGGCCAGAGCGGCCGCGTCGTCCACGACCCCCTGGAACTCGTCGCCGGCGGTGCGTCGGAAGGGCAGGAGCGTGGGCACCGGGGTGAGGGCCTCGAGCGTGGAACCCACCGCGTCGGGGTTGCGCCGGCTGTCCCGCTGGTCGACGGTGAGGACCACGCCGCGGATACCATCAGGCTCAGCACTCATAGTGTCGAGTATTAGGGAAAAAACTTATGAGTGCAAGAGATAAGCCCAGTGCCTAACGCCGACCGATCACTCCGATGACCGGAGGGGCCTTCTGCTCCACGATCGAGACCCGGAAGCCGGCGCCCGCGAGGGCCGCCGAGGTCTTCTCCACGATGTTGGGGACCAGCTCGGGCCGCACCGCCTCGTAGAAGAGGAAGACCGCGCCGCCCGGGACCAGGCGCTCGTGCAGCAGGGCGACCTCGTCCTCGCACGGGCGGACCCAGAAGAGGTTCACGTTGAAGGCGAACACCTTGGTCAGGCGCTTCACCGGGACCCTCAGGGTGGCGAGATCGATCTGGCGCACCGTGAGACGTCCGGACTCGACGTGCTTGGCGTTGCGCCGCTTGGTCCGGTCGACGCCGGACTCGGAGCGGTCGATGGCGAAGAGCTTCCCGCCGTCCAGCCGGGCGCAGATCAGCTCTGCCCCGGCTCCCGGACCGCAGCCGATCTCCAGCACCTGGTCGTGGGGCTGGATGTCCATCAGGTCCACCGCCCACCGGATCCGGGGAGGAATCGTCTGGGAAGCCATGGGGAACAGCCTGCCATCCCCGGGTCCCGGAGTCAGCCACCGGCTCCCCTCCGTTCCGGGTGCTCCGCGCGCGGGCGCGCGTGCCAGCGCTAGATTGCCCTCGTGAGCGCGCAGCGAGAGACGGTCCGTGTCGGTGTCCTGGGAGCCCGTGGCAAGGTCGGCCGGGAGGTGTGCCGTGCTGTGCGGGAGGCTCCGGACACCGAGCTGGTGGCTGAGATCGACGCCGGGGACGACATCGAGGACCTGGTCGCCTCCGGTGCCGAGGTCGTGGTCGACTTCACCCATCCCGACGTCGTGATGGACAACCTCGAGTTCTGCATCCGCCACGGGATCCACGCGGTCGTCGGGACCACCGGGTTCGACGACCGGCGCCTCGACACCCTGCGCCGGTGGCTCGGCGAGGAGCCGGCGTGCGGCGTCCTCATCGCCCCGAACTTCTCGATCGGCGCCATCCTGATGATGCGGTTCGCCGCGCAGGCGGCGCCGTTCTTCGACTCGGTCGAGATCGTGGAGCTGCACCACCCCGACAAGGCCGACGCGCCCTCGGGGACGGCGCGCCGCACCGCCGAGCTCGTCGCGGCTGCGCGGGCCGCTGCGGGCTCCGCCGCCATGCCCGACGCCACCTCGACGTCCCTGGAGGGTGCCAGGGGCGCCTCCGTCGCGGGTGTGCCCGTGCACGCACTCAGGATCCGCGGCATGGTGGCGCACCAGGAGGTCGTGCTGGGAGGGCTCGGCGAGACCCTGACCGTGCGGCACGACTCCATGGACCGCGTCTCCTTCACGCCCGGGGTGCTCGCCGGGCTGCGGGCCGTCGCGGACCATCCCGGGTTGACGGTGGGGCTGGAGCACTTCCTCGATCTGTCCGGCTGAGCGGAAGCCGGCTGGGCTCAGAGCAGGCGGACCAGCGCCGCGGCCAGGGCGGCGCCGAAGACGACGACCAGGAACGGCGCGCGCAGCAGCAGGGCCACCACCGCGAAGGCCAGGCCCACCAGGCGGGCGTCTGCGACGAGCGCCGACCCCTCGCCCAGCACCTGGACCGCCAGCAGTGCGGCCAGGAGCGCCACCGGGATCAGGTCGGCCGTGCGCGCCACCACGCGGTGCTCGAGGACGGCGGGGGGCACCGAGAGTCCTGCCAGCTTGAGGAGGTAGCAGGCCACGCAGCCTGCGAGCAGGGCGCCCCACATCAGTCCGCGCTCCTCGTGGGCGAGGCGTCAGGGGCGTCAGGCCCCGAGCTGTCCTGGTGCGAGGGAGTCAGGGCACCCACCAGCAGGGCCACGCCTGCGGCTCCCAGGACCGGCACCCCGGCGGCGGTGACCGGCACCAGTCCCAGGGCCACGGCCGCGGCGAGGACCGCCACGAGCCGGTGGCGCGGAGTGTCGAGCCGTGGCCACAGCAGGGCCAGGAAGGCTGCCCCCACGGCGGCGTCCAGGCCGTAGTCGCGCGGGTCCCCGAGGGTGTTGCCCGCCAGCGCGCCGACGACGGTCGCCAGGTTCCAGAGGGTGAGGACACCGAGCCCGGTCGCCCAGAAGCCGGTGCGTGCCGCCGCGGTGGAGTCCCGGGAGACCGACATCGCCGTGGACTCGTCGATCACCACGTGGGCGCCGGCCAGCCGGGCCCAGCCGCGGAGCCGGAGGAGTGGCGCGAGACGGAGCCCGTAGAGGGTGTTGCGCGTGCCGAGGAGAGCGGCGGTCGCCGCGCCCGACCACGGGCTCCCGCCGCTGGCCAGCACCCCCACCATGGCGAACTGGGAGGCGCCGGTGAACATCAGCAGCGACAGGGCGCAGGTCTGCAGGACGCTGAGCCCGGCGGCGACGGAGATCGCGCCGAAGGAGACGCCGTAGAGCCCGGTCGCCACCGAGACGCCGAGGGAGTCACGCAGGATGCGCGAGCGCTGGAGGGCGGGAGGCTCCCCGGACAGGCGGGAGGAGTCGGACACCCGGGGAGGTTAGCCCGCAGCTCAGCGCCGGCGGCCCCGTGGGTGGTTGCGGGCCTGGGGTCCACGGCCGTGGGGCTCGTGCACCAGCAGCCAGGCGGCGACCATGCCCGCGAGCACCCCCAGGGTGGCACCTCCGGAGATCAGGACCGGGACCGGGTGGAGGTGGCCGGCCCAGACGCCGAGGCCGACGAAGACGGCGAGCGCCGTGGCCGCGACCGCGAGCTGGTGGAGGCGGGGGAGTGGTCCTAGCACCGGAACCTCCTGCGGGGCGGGTCCGGCGACCTTGCCGGACCCCTCCATAGTGCCGCCATCTGGCCGGAAAGCAACTGTTGAACGGTCCACCGTCTAGGCGATGGCGGTGTGCAGCCTCACCTGCTTCAGGCGGTGCGTCCCGTTGCCGTCCAGGTCGAGCTCGCGGTGCGCGCCGTCCGGCGCCCAGCCGGCCTGGGTGAGGAACTCCCGCAGCGGGTCGTTGCGGCTGTCGACCCAGGTCACGGCCCGGACGAAGCGGTCCGCCACGAGCGTGTCCACGCAGGCCTGGAGGAGCCGGGACCCGTGGCCCCGGCCCCGCTCGGCCGGGTCGAGGGTGAGCTCGGTGAGCTCGCCGTCACGGACCGGGTCGCAGTCGGGGTCGGCGGCGGGGGAGGTGAGGGCGAACCCCACCACGCGGTTGCGCTCGAGGGCCACCAGGACCCGGTTGCGCGCGTCCGCCGGCCTGCTCAGTGCGGCCTGCCAGACCGGGGTCAGCTCGTCGGGGTCCTGGGGGAGGGTGTCCTGCGGCACGAGGCCGGCGTAGAGGTCGGGCCAGGCCCGCACCTGCAGCGCCGCGATGGCAGGAGCGTCGTCGGCCCAGGCGACGCGGACCGAGACGTCGGCGGAGGGTGTGCTCATGGGGACATCCTGCCGTGCGGCCGGCGGCGTCCCCACAGAGCAGTCATTACACAGCGACTGCACCTCTACACAATCGTGTCACATGCGTGCTAGCGTCGCTGGATGGGTGGGCAGGACGCGCAGGGAGCGGAGCTCGACCGGATCCTCGCCGGGGGCGGGCCGGTGGAGCCGACGGACCCGATGCCCGAGGAGTACCGCCGGGCGCTGATCCGTCAGATGGCCCAGCACGCGCACTCCGAGATCATCGGGATGCAGCCGGAGGGCAGCTGGATCGCGCGTGCGCCGAGCCTGCGCCGCAAGGCGATCCTGATGGCCAAGGTGCAGGACGAGGCCGGCCACGGTCTTTACCTCTACGCCGCCGCCGAGACCCTCGGGGTCGAGCGGGCCGACCTCCTCGAGAAGCTGCACTCCGGCCAGCAGAAGTACTCCTCGATCTTCAACTACCCCACGCCGACCTGGGCGGACGTCGGGGCGATCGGCTGGCTGGTGGACGGCGCGGCCATCGTCAACCAGGTCCCACTCTGTCGCTGCTCCTACGGCCCCTACGCCCGGGCCATGGTGCGGGTCTGCAAGGAGGAGTCCTTCCACCAGCGGCAGGGCTTCGAGCTCCTGCACACGCTCTCCCACGGGACGCCGGCTCAGCGGGCCATGGCCCAGGACGCGGTCGACCGCTTCTGGTGGCCCAGCCTGATGATGTTCGGCCTGCCGGACGCGGAGTCGCCGCACACCGCGCGTTCGATGGCCTGGGGCATCAAGCGGTTCTCCAACGACGAGCTGCGTCAGCGCTTCGTCGACATGACCGTCCCCCAGGCCGAGGCCCTGGGCCTCACGCTCCCGGACCCCGAGCTGCGCTGGAACGAGAGCACGGGCCACTACGACCACGGGCCCGTCGACTTCGGCGAGCTCGCCGAGGTGATCGACGGGCGCGGGCCGTGCAACGCCCAGCGCCTCGCCCACAAGGTCCGCGCCCACGAGGAGGGCGCCTGGGTCCGCGAGGCCGCGGCGGCGTACGCCGCCAAGCAGGCCGCCCGGGGAGAGGCCGGCGCGGCATGACGGCCTGGTCCGAGCCCCTGTGGGAGGTCTTCGTGCGCTCCCGGCGTGGCCTGGCGCACGTGCACGTGGGCTCCCTGCACGCCGCGGACGCCGAGCTCGCGCTGCGGAGTGCTCGCGACCTCTTCACCCGGCGCGAGGAGGGGATCTCCCTGTGGGTGGTGCCGGCCGCCGCCGTCACCGCCAGCAGGCCCGAGCAGCAGGCGTCCTTCTTCGAGCCCGCCGCCGACAAGGCGTACCGGCACCCCACCCACTACGCGGTCCCCGAGGGGGTCGAGCACCTGTGAGCGCCCCGGCCCCCGTGCCAGGCGCGGCCCAGGTGCTGCTCGCCCTGGGCGACGACGCGCTGGTGGCCAGCCAGCGGCTCTCCTGGTGGATCAGCCGGGCGCCGGCGCTGGAGGAGGACGTGGCCCTGGCCAACATCGGGCTCGACCTGCTCGGGCAGGCCCGGAGCCTGCTCTCGCGAGCCGGCGAGCTCGAGGGCGAGGGTCGTGACGAGGACGACCTGGCCTACCTGCGCGACGACCGTGCGTTCCGCAACGTCTGCCTCGTGGAGCGCGTGCAGCACGACTTCGCGACGACCATGGTGCGCATGCTCGTGCTCAGCAGCTGGCAGCGCGAGCTCTACGCCGCGCTCCGTGCCAGCGCGGACCCCGTGCTGGCCGCCGTGGCCGCCAAGGCCGTCAAGGAGGTCGCGTACCACCATGACCACGCCCGCCTCTGGCTGCTGCGGCTCGGCGACGGGACCGACGAGTCGCACCGCCGGGTCCAGGCGGCGCTGCACGCGGAGTGGCCGTGGGTCGCGGAGCTCTTCGACGGGACCTGGCTCCACCCCGACGTCGTGGCGTCCGGGCTGATGGTCGACCCCGTGACCCTCCGCCCGACGGTCCTCGACACGGTGACCGACGCGGTGCGCCGCGCCACGCTGACCGTCCCGGAGGTGCCGCCGGCGGTCGCCGCCGGGCGGACGGGCCGGCACACCGACGCGCTCGGCCCGCTCCTCGCCGAGATGCAGCACCTGGCGCGGTCGCACCCGGGTGCGTCGTGGTGAGCCCGGGCGTGAGCCGAAGCAGGGCCTGGGAGATCGCGGCAGGCGTCGAGGACCCCGAGCTCCCGGTCGTCACCCTCGAGGACCTGGGCATCCTTCGCGACGTCACCGAGGACGACCAGGGCCGGGTGCACGTGCAGGTCACCCCCACCTACTCCGGGTGCCCGGCGATGGAGACCATCCGGGCCGACCTCATCGCCCGGCTGCAGGAGGCGGGCTACCGGCGGGTGTGCGTCGAGTTCGTGCTGGCCCCGGCCTGGACCACGGACTCGATCACCGACCGGGGGCGGCGTCGGCTCGCCGCGCACGGGATCGCGCCACCGGGGCCGGTCGTCGCCCCTGGCCCCGTGGACCTCACGCTCACGGTCCGCTGCCCCCGCTGCGGCAGCACGCGGACCCACGAGTCGAGCCGCTTCGGATCCACCGCGTGCAAGGCGCTGCGGGTCTGCGGCGACTGCCGGGAGCCCTTCGACCACTTCAAGCCGCTGTGACCGGCCACCTCCTGGAGGTGGCGCAGGTGCGGCCGCTGACCTCCGACGCCCTGGAGATCGAGCTGACGGTCCCCGCCGACCTGCGGGAGACCTACGCCTACCTCGCCGGCCAGCACCTGACCGTGCTCTGCGCCGACGGGGTGCGTCGCTCCTACTCGCTCTGCAGCGCGCCGTCGGCGCGGCGCTGGCGGATCGCGCTCCGCCGGCTCCCGGGCGGCGCCTTCAGCGACGGCGTGGCCCCCCTGCTGAGAGCAGGGGACGTGCTCGAGGTGCTGCCGCCCGCCGGCGGGTTCTCCGCGACACCGGACTCCGGGCGCGCAGCGTCGTACGTCGCGGTCTCAGGCGGGTCCGGGATCACCCCGGTGCTCTCGATCGTGACCACGCTGCTGGAGGAGGAGCCGGACTCCGACGTCACCCTGGTCGCTGCCGACCGGTCGACGGCGAGCGTCATGTTCCTCGACGAGCTGCACGACCTGAAGGACCGCTTCCCCACGCGCTTCCAGCTGGTCCACGTCCTCTCCCGGGAGCGGCAGGAGGTCGACCTCCTCTCGGGACGGCTCGATGCCGAGCGGTTCGACTCCCTTCTCGACGCCCTGGTGGAGCACGAGCGGGTCGATGAGTGGTTCCTCTGCGGACCCCAGGCGATGGTGCTCGCCCTGCACGACCTGCTGACCCGCCGAGGGGTGCGCCGGGTGCACACCGAGCTCTTCCACGCCGAGGCGGTGGCGCCGCGCCCCCCCCGCCCGCCCGGGAACGCGGCGGGATCGGCGACGGTCAGCGCCCGGCTGGACGGCCGCGTCACCGAGGTCGTGCTTCCGGTCGGCCGCGCGAGCATCCTGGAGGCGGTCGCCGAGGTCCGCCACGACGTCCCGTTCGCCTGCAAGGGAGGCGTCTGCGGCACCTGTCGCGCGCGGGTGCTGGAGGGCGAGGTCGAGATGGACCTCAACTACGCGCTCGAGCCCGAGGAGGTGGAGCGCGGCTACGTGCTCACCTGCCAGTCGCACCCCGTGAGCACCCGGGTCGTCGTGGACTACGACGCCTGAGGCGGCGAGGGTGTGGCAGCGGGACGGACGGTGGCTGCGCCCACCACGGCGAGGGCCAGTCCCGCGACGACCGCGGGGAGCCAGCCCGGCCGGGCCGCGTCCCCCAGCAGCACCAGGCCCACCAGTGCCGGCACGAAGGTCTGCGCGGTGATCATCGGAGCCGTCGCGGTGGTGACGAGGGTCCCGGAGAGTCCACGGGAGTAGAGCCAGAAGGCCACGAGACCCAGCGCGGGCACCAACAGGGCGGCGGCCACCATCGAGGCCTCCGGCGGCCACCCCACGCCGCGGACCGCCAGGGCCGAGCCGGCGTAGCCGAGCCCGGCACCCCAGCCGAGCAGCCCGCCGCGGGACGCGGGGACGCGGCCGAAGGTGAGGACCAGCCCGAGCAGGAGGAGCAGCAGCAGCCCGGGCAGCCACCAGTCCGTCCGGACCTCGCCGGGGGCGCCGGCGGCACGGGCCAGGAGCACCAGCCCGACGGTCACGGCGACCACGCCGCGCCAGGCGCCGAGGGGGAGTCGTCCGTCCACCCGGCCCGAGGCCAGGGCCGTGACCGGGAGGGAGAGCGCCACCGTCGCCTGGGCGAGGTAGAGCGGCAGCCACCAGATCGCGACCGCGTGCAGCACGAAGCCGACGAGGTAGGCCAGCACGACCAGCATCAGCACCCGGTCGCGGACACCGGTGCGCGCGAAGTCGGCGAGACCCTGCGACGCGGGCAGTCGCCGTGCGGCCGAGGCTTGGGCGACGGCGGCCACGCCGAACAGCACCGCCGACACGACACCCGCGGCCAGGCCCCAGGCCGTCTGCAGCGCCACCGGTCAGCGCCCGGTCAGCGGTAGTGCTCGGGCAGCTTGTCGCCGATCTTGACCTGGGCCTTGGGCAGCCGCAGGAACTTCATCTGCATGGCTCGCATGAGGGCGTAGTAGGTCGTGCCCTTGGTGGGGGCGTCGGGGAACCGGCGCCGGAGCTCGCCGCGGAGCCGGAAGCGCAGGAAGAAGCCGTCGAGGATGATCATCACGACGCCGCCGATGAGGATCATGTTGCCGACGCCCACCAGTGTGGAGTTGCCGGTCCAGCCCAGGATCAGGGTCACCACCATCACCGGGATGAGCAGCTCCACGACGGAGAGGCGCGAGTCGACGAAGTCCCGGATGAACCGCTTCACCGGACCGCGGTCGCGAGCGGGGAGGTGGCGCTCGTCCCCGGTCTTCATGGCCTCACGCACCCGCAGGTTGGCCTCCTGCCGGGCCGCGCGCTTGGCCGCGGCCACCTCCTTGCGGGTCCGGGGCACCTTGGCGCGCGCCCGGGCGGCCGCCTCCGCCTCCTTGCGGGTGGGCGTGGGGCGGCCCTTCCCCCCGGGTCGACGAGGGTCTGGGGTCGGCTCGACGGTCTCGGTGGGCGCCGGGGAGGAAGCAGGCGCGGCGGACTGGTCGGACTTGGCGCGACGGAGCAACGGGGCACCTTCGTGAGGAGTGCGGCGGGAACCGCTCCATCCTACCGTCCGGGGGTCCTTCATCCGGTCTTGCGTGTGGCCCTAGGGTGAGGGGACAGCACCAGTGACCAGCACGAGGGAGGGGTTCGCCCCCATGAGTCTCATGAAGCGCATCAGCCTGATCTTCCGGTCCAAGGCCAACACGGCCCTCGACCGTGCCGAGGACCCCCGGCAGACCCTGGACTACAGCTACCAGCGGCAGCTCGAGCTCCTCTCCAAGGTACGCCGTGGCGTCGCCGACGTCGCGACCAGCCGCAAGCGGGTCGAGCTCCAGGTCAACCAGCTGACCCAGCAGGCCGACAAGCTCACCGGTCAGGCGCAGAAGGCCATCGACGTGGGCCGCGAGGACCTGGCCCGTGAGGCGCTGACCCGCAAGTCGGGCCTCGCCACGCAGATCCAGGACCTCCAGGCCCAGCACGCGCAGCTCCAGGCCGAGGAGGAGAAGCTCACCCTGGCCCAGCAGCGCCTCCAGGCCAAGGTCGAGTCCTTCCGCACCCGCAAGGAGACGATCAAGGCCACCTACACCGCCGCCCAGGCACAGACCCGGATCAACGAGGCGATGTCCGGCATCGGCGAGGAGATGGGCGACGTGGGGCTCGCCATCCAGCGCGCCGAGGACAAGACCGCCCAGATGCAGGCCCGGGCAGGTGCCATCGACGAGCTGCTGGCCTCCGGTGCCCTCGAGGACGTCTCCCAGGTGGGCGGCGGCGACGACATCGCCCGCGAGCTCGACTCCATGAGCTCGACGGCCGACGTCGAGGCCGAGCTCGCGCGGCTCAAGTCCGCCAAGGCGCCCGAGGCGCTGGAGTCCTCGCAGGGCGGGGACGTGCTCGGCAACGGGTCGACCCAGTCCACCACCGAGGGTGAGACCCGATGATCGTCAGGATCCTGGGGGAGGGGCAGTACGACGTCCCGGACGCGGAGCTGGACCACCTCAACGCGCTGGACGCCGCGGTGGAGTCCGCGGTGGAGTCCGGCCAGGAGGAGGCGTTCCGCTCGGCGCTGGCCGCACTGCTGGACGGCGTCCGCCGGGTCGGCTCGGTGCACGAGGTCGACAGCCTCGACACCTCGGACCTGATCCTGCCGATGGCCGACGCCGAGCTCGAGGACGTGCGCGCCATGCTCAACGACGACGGTCTGATCCCCGGCTGACATGGCCCACAGCCGCTTCATCAAGGACAACGGGCTCACCGCCCGGATGACTCTGGTGATGTTCCTGCTCGGGGCGCTGCTCGTGGGCCTGGTCGTCGCCCTGATGTACATCTTCCCGGCCGGCTATGCCCCGTTGATCGGCCTCGCCGGGCTCGCCGTCGCCTTCTACCAGTGGTGGAGCTCGGACAAGGTGGCGATGCGGGCGATGCGGGCCCGCGAGGTCACCCCCGAGGAGGCCCCGGAGCTGCACGGCATGATCGACCGGCTGTGCGCGATGGCGGACATGCCCAAGCCCCGCGTCGGCATCGCCGACATGGCCATCCCGAACGCCTTCGCCACGGGTCGCTCGCCCGACCGAGCCGTGGTCTGCGTGACGACGGGCATCCTGGGCAAGCTCAACGCCGAGGAGCTCGAGGGCGTGCTGGCCCACGAGCTCTCCCACGTGGCGCACCGCGACGTGCTGGTGATGACGCTCGCCTCCTCGGCGGGCATCGTCGCCGGGATGCTCACCCGGGGCGCCCAGTTCAGCGGCCTCGGGCGCAGCCGCAACAACCAGGGCGCGGCGGCCGCCTTCGTGCTGGCCCTGGTGGTGAGCCTGGTGGTCTACGCGATCAGCTTCTTCCTGACGCGGCTGCTCTCCCGGTACCGGGAGATGTCCGCCGACCGCGCCGGGGCCTACCTCACCAGCAAGCCCGCCGCGCTCGCCTCCGCCCTGCAGAAGATCACCGGGGAGATGTCGACGATCCCCGAGCGCGACCTGCGCGGCACGAAGGCGATGAACGCGTTCTTCATCGCTCCCGCCGTCAGCGGAGCCTCGCTGCGGACGATCACCGCCACCCACCCCTCCCTGGAGGCGCGGCTCGAGCAGCTGGCCCGGATCCAGGCCGAGCTCTCGCGGCCGGCGGGCTGACGTGGGCCTGTGGGACTCGCTGCTGGGACGTTCCCGGCCCAAGGCCCCCGACCTCGACTCGCTCTTCCTGGTCCCCAGCGCGGCGATCACCCTGCAGACCGCGGCCGGGCTGATGCCGACGGGCAGCGGCTCGGTCTGCTACCGGGCCGCCTCGGGCGCCGCCTTCGCCCAGACGCAGGACGACGTGGTCGCGCTGTTGCGCGACGACCCGCAGGCGCCGGCGGCCACGACCACGCAGGATCCCTACGGCTACACGTGGCTCGTCGTGCAGGGTGACCCCGCCGACGTGGCGGGCCTCTGCACGGATCTGCATGCGGTGAACAGCAGCCTGGGGGCGCAGGGCTTCGCGCACTCGCTGCTCTGCACGCTGATCCCGTTCCAAGGCCCCGACGGCCGTCGGGTCGGGCTGGTCTACCTCTACAAGCAGGGGACCTTCTACCCCTTCGCACAGGTGCCGGGAGAGAAGCGCCGCGACAACCTGCTCGAGCTCAACGTGCGCGACATGCTCGCCGGTGAGCTTCCGATGGAGAAAGACCTCCAGAGGTGGCTCGCGGTGTGGGATGCTCCGGGACTGTGAGCGACGACACCCTCAGCAGACCCTCCGACGTCACGGCCGACCTCCGCAGACTGGCCTCGGCCCTCAGTGAGCCCGACGACCTCGCCGTGCTGCGCCGGGTCGAGGCCGCCTACGTGGCGGCCGAGGCTGCGGCCTTCGACGCGGCTGAGGCGGTGGCGCGTGCCGAGGCCGAGGTGGCCCGGGTGGCCGGACAGATCGCCCACGACCTCAACAACCCGCTCGCGGCCGTCGCCATGTCGCTGGAGATCGCGCGCGACCAGGTGGAGGAGTCTCAGCAGCTGCTGATCTCCCTGCTCGAGCGGGCCAGCGGCAGCGCCGCCCGGATGAAGCGGATGACGGCCGACCTCCTCGACCACGCGCAGGACCCGGCGTCCGGCACGACCGACCTGCAGGCGGAGCTGGACGCGGTCCTGGGGGCCCTCTCCGAGCTCGTCCCCGGTGAGGTGGTGGTGCTGACCCCGCTGCCCGTCGTGGCCGGCGGCCCGGGTGACTTCCGGGTGGTCCTGGTGGGGCTGCTGGAGAACGCGGTCAAGTTCGCGGCCGAGGACGTCCCGCTGCGGGTGGAGGTCAGTGCCCGGCAGCAGGGCCGGGAGTGGCGCGTGGAGGTGGCCGACAACGGACGCGGCATCGCCCCCGAGGACCGCGAGCGGGTGCTCGACCCGATGGTGCGCCTCGACAAGAGGGTCCCGGGGCTGGGCCTGGGGCTCTCCACGGTCCGCCGGGTCGTCGGGGCGCACGGGGGCCGGGCCGGCGTCGAGGAGAACCCCGCGGGTGGGACGACCGTCTGGTTCACCCTTCCGGTGCTCGACTCCGAGTGAGCGCGGCCACGCTCCCCGTAGGATGCTGGCATGACGATCGACCTCCCCCTCCTGCCGCTGCTGCCTCTCGGCAAGGGCCGTGACCTGGACGCGGAGCGGGGCGTGGAGTGCCCCGGTGACCTGCCGATGGCCTCCGACCCCACGCTGGTGGCCCGGGCGCGCGCCGCCAAGGAGGCGCTGGGCGAGCGGGTCTTCGTCCTCGGTCACCACTACCAGCGCGACGAGGTCATCCAGTTCGCGGACGTCACGGGCGACAGCTTCAAGCTGGCCCGCGAGGCGGCCGCGCGGCCGGCTGCGGAGTTCATCGTCTTCTGCGGCGTCCACTTCATGGCGGAGTCCGCCGACATCCTGACCACCGACGACCAGCAGGTGGTCCTCCCCGACCTGGCCGCCGGCTGCTCGATGGCGGACATGGCTCGACTGCCGCAGGTGGAGGACTGCTGGGACGCGTTGGTCGACGCCGGCGTCGCCGACTCGGTGGTCCCGGTGACGTACATGAACTCCTCCGCGGACATCAAGGCGTTCTGCGGCCGGAACGGGGGAGCGGTCTGCACCTCCTCCAACGCCGACGTGGCCCTGGAGTGGGCCTTCGCCCAGAAGGGCGGGGTGGACTCCGACGCCAAGGTCCTCTTCCTGCCCGACCAGCACCTGGGGCGCAACACGGCGGTCCTGCAGCTCGGCATGGAGCTGGAGGACTGCGTGGTCTGGAACCCCCTGCTCCCCGGGGGCGGCCTGAGCGCCGAGGAGCTCCGTGACGCCCGGATGATCCTGTGGCGTGGCCACTGCTCGGTCCACGGCCGCTTCAGCGAGGACGTGGTCGACGAGCTGCGTGCCACGCACCCCGATCTCAAGGTGCTGGTGCACCCGGAGTGCCGGCACGAGGTGGTGCTGAAGGCGGACCTGGTGGGCTCCACGGAGTTCATCATCAAGACGATCGAGGCGGCGCCGGCCGGCTCGACCTGGGCGATCGGCACGGAGCTCAACCTGGTCAAGCGCCTCGCGGACGCCCACCCGGACAAGAACATCGTCTTCCTCGACCGGAACGTCTGCTACTGCTCCACGATGAACCGGATCGACCTCCCCCACCTGGTCTGGGCGCTGGAGTCGCTGGTGGCGGGCACGGTGGTCAACCGGATTGAGGTCGACCGGGACACCCAGCACTGGGCGCAGGTGGCCCTGGAGCGGATGCTCGCGCTGCCGGGCCGCGCCCAGCGCGACTGACCGGGCGGCTCCGTCGGCTCAGAGCAGCGAGCCGTGGTGCAGGTAGGGCGCCGGGGGCTTGAGCCCGCGCAGGGCCAGGTAGCCGTCGAGACGGACGTGGAGGCCCGCCTCCATCCCGGTCTCCAGGGCCCACTGGTTGGCGCCGGTCACGTGAGCCACCCGGGTGGGGCGCCCCGGCGGGACGGCCGCCAACGCGTCCCACAGCAGCCGGGAGGCGGTACGGCGGTTGTCGGCGGCCAGCACCTGAACGCCGTCCAGGTTGCTGTAGGCGTAGCCCCGCCCGGTGCGGTGGTCGATCACCCGGAGACGGTGCACCGAGCGGAGGAAGCCGTGGTCGTGACCGCGACCGGCCCCGCGGGCGGCGCGGTCGAGGGAGTCCATCCACTCCTGGTCGCCGGAGGTCCCGTCGCGCAGGTGGCGCAGCTCGGGGATCGCGGACCGGTCCACCTGCCCCTCCAGGCACATCTGGGGGTGCAGGTCGAAGCCGGCGAGCCGGTAGCGGCGCGCGGCACGCGGGTCGGAGGAGGCGCTCAGCATGCCGCGCACGCAGCCACGGGAGTAGCCCAGGGCAGCCTCGAGGAGTGCCTTGCCGATGCCGAGGCCCTGCCACCGGGGCGACACGGCGTAGGTGGACAGGAACCACGTGGTCTCCCGCCGGAAGGAGGTCGCGAAGCCGACCACCTCGTCGTCGCGCTCGGCCGCCCAGCAGCCCTCGGCGTCGCGCTCGAGGAACCTCGCCGTGCGGGCGATCCAGATCTGGGCCGCCTGTACCGAGCGTCCGCTCGGCGCCGGGGTCCCGGCCGGCGCCAGCCGCTGCTCCAGGTCGAGGAACGCGTGGGACGACAGGCGTTCGACCACCCGGAGGTCGTCGTGCCGCAGGGGTCGGATCCGGAGGTCGGAACGGTCGGGAACCGGCACGGCTGTCATGACCACGGCATCGTACGCCGCGGCGCGGGGCCCGCACGGCAGTATGTGCACATGCATGTGCTCATCGCCCCGGACAAGTTCGCCGGCACGCTGACCGCTGTCCAGGCCGCCGAGGCGATCGCGCGGGGCTGGCAGCGCCAGGCGCCGGGCGACGTGGTCGACCTCGCCCCGATGGCGGACGGGGGCCCGGGCTTCGTCGACGTCCTGCACGCCTCGCTCGGGGGCGAGCTGCTCGCCGCCTCCGTCGCCGGCCCGTCGGGGGAGGAGGTGCCCGCCTCCCTGCTCCTCGTCGGCGAGGTGGCCTACGTGGAGTCGGCGCAGGCGTGCGGGCTCCACCTCGCCGCGGGCACCGACCCCGAGACGAGATCGTCACGAGGCGTCGGCGAGCTGCTGCTGGCGGCCCGCGACGCGGGGGCCCGGACCATCGTGGTCGGGCTGGGCGGCTCGGCGACCACCGACGGGGGTGCCGGGCTGCTGGGGGCGCTCGGGGCGACGGCGGACGTGCCCCTCGACGCGGGCCCCCGCGGGCTGGCGGGCGTCCGCGCGGTGGACCTGGCCCCCGCCCGCTCGGCGCTCCGAGGGATCTCGTTGGTGGCCGCCACCGACGTCGACAACCCGCTGACCGGTCTCTTCGGGGCCGCCCGCACCTACGGGCCGCAGAAGGGGATCCCGGAGGAGGCGCTGGTGGCCGTCGACGTCGCCCTGGAGGAGCTCGCCGTCGCCTGCGACCGGCGGACCTCCCTGGAGCCCGGTGCCGGGGCTGCCGGGGGCCTGGGGTTCGCGCTGATGCTGCTGGGGGGCACGCGGGAGCCGGGGATCCGGCTGGTGGCCGACGCGGTCGACCTGGCTGCGCGGGCGCGGCGCGCGGACCTGGTGGTCACCGGGGAAGGCGCCTTCGACTTCTCCAGCCGGGCGGGAAAGGTCCCGTACGGGGTGGCGGAGATCGCCGGCGAGCAGCTGCGGCCCTGCGTCGCGCTCGCCGGCCGGGTGCTGGTGGGGGCGCGTGAGATGCGAGCGCTGGGCATCGAGTCCGCCTACTCGGTGGCGGAGGCCTACGGGGAGGAGAGGGCACTCGGGCGGCCCGCCGAGGCGCTGGCCGACCTGGCCCAACGGGTGGCGCGGAGCTGGTCACCGGCCTGAGCGGAGTCCCGGTCGCGGCGGAGCGGAATAACCAGAGCTGTGAGACGCTTGAGCCGTTGACCACCACGACCTAGACCCACGGGAGATCGAGATGACCGAGCAGGTCGAGACCACCGAAGAGCGCCGTACCGACCAGATCAACCTGAGCGCGGTTGCGGCCGGCAAGGTCAAGAGCCTCCTGGAGCAGGAGGGTCGCGACGACCTGGCTCTCCGCATCTCCGTCCAGCCCGGCGGCTGCTCCGGTCTGCGCTACCAACTCTTCTTCGACGAGCGCACCCTCGACGGCGACGTCACCACGGACTTCGACGGCGTCACGGTCGTCGTCGACCGGATGAGCGTGCCCTACCTCAACGGCGCGATGATCGACTTCGTCGACTCGATCGAGAAGCAGGGCTTCACGATCGACAACCCCAACGCGACGGGGTCGTGCGCCTGCGGCGACTCGTTCCACTGAGTCGGGCGGCCCGCCGCCCTCCACAGACGAGAAGCCCCCGCCTCACGGCGGGGGCTTCTCGTCGTCCGGTCGGCGGACGGTGGGCTCAGTCCAGGTGCAGGTGCAGGGCATTGGCGAGTCGGGCCGCTGCCGCGCTGACCCGGATCTCGCTCTTGCGCACCTCTCGGGGGTAGTCCTCGAAGTGGATGCTAGGCGCCTGCCGGACTGCTGCCCTGGCCACTCTCTCCAGGCGGAGGGAGGACACGACCGCACGAGCGTCGGCACACATCTCCGTGGGCGTCGAGAGCTCGTCATGGGTCAAGTGCGAACCTGGGTTCTGAGTAGCCATGTCTGAGACGCTAGCCGTTACCGATTGGTACTCCGAACGGAACTCGCTAGTAGTGTGCGGCGACATGTCGCTCTTGATCGCCGGCTCCGTGGCCACTGACCACCTCATGTCCTTCGAGGGCAGGTTCTCGGACTCCCTGGTGGTCGACCAGCTGGACAAGATCTCGGTCTCGTTCCTCGTCGATGACCTCGAGGTACGGCGGGGGGGAGTCGCCGCCAACATCTGCTTCGGCCTGGGAAACCTCGGGCTGCGGCCGGTGCTCGTCGGCGCCGTCGGCGAGGACTTCGCCGACTACCGCGCCTGGCTGGAGCGGCACCACGTCGACTGTGACTCCGTGCACGTCTCGCAGACCCGGCACACCGCCCGCTTCGTCTGCACCACCGACACCGCGATGGCCCAGATCGCCTCGTTCTACCCCGGGGCGATGAGCGAGTCCCGCGAGCTGGAGCTCAAGCCGATCGTGGACCGGGTCGGGGAGCCCGACTTCGTGCTCATCGGGCCCGACGACCCCGAGGGCATGCTGCGGCACACCGACGAGTGCCGCCAGCGGGGCTACCGCTTCGTGGCGGATCCCTCCCAGCAGCTCGCGTTCGGTGACGGTGACCTCATCCGCCAGCTGATCGAGGGGGCGGACATGCTCTTCTCCAACGAGTACGAGGCCTCGCTCATCATCCAGAAGACCGGCTGGAGCGTCGAGGACGTCCTCGACCGGGTCGGCACGTGGGTGGTCACCCTGGGGGCCGCAGGGGTCAGGGTCGAGGGGAAGGGGCGCGAGACCATCACGGTGGCGGCCGTCCCCGACGTGGCCCCGGTGGAGCCGACCGGGGTGGGCGACGCCTTCCGGGCGGGTTTCCTCGCCGCCCTGGCGTGGGGCCTGGACCACGAGCGCGCTGCCCAGCTGGGGTGCCTGCTGGCGGTCCACGTGGTCGAGCAGGTGGGCACGCAGGAGTACACCCTCTCGCGCGCGGCCTTCCTGAAGCGGTGCACCGACGCCTACGGGGCGGCGGCGACCGCCGACTTCGAGCCGCACCTGCGCACGTTCCACCCCTGAGGGGCGGACGGCGGCTCAGCTGAGCCGGCGCACCACGAAGCGCGGGGAGCCGTCCTGGGCGACGTCCTCCCCGACGTACTCGTGCCCGCGCATCCGGCACCAGGCGGGCACGTCCACGCGGGCAGCCGGGTCCCGGGTGACGACGGCCAGACAGGCGCCCGGCGCGACGTCGACCACGTGGCGGGCCAGCTCGATGACGGGCATGGGGCAGAGCATCTCGCGGCAGTCGAGCTCCAGCTCCGCGGCGCGGCTCACAGCCCCACCTGCGCACGCAGGTCTCGGACCACGTCGGGAAGCTCGGCGAGGAAGCGCTCGACCTCGGCGGCCTCGGTCTCCCTGGTGAGCGAGAGTCGCACGTTCCCGTGGGTGAGGACCCCCATCGCGGCCAGCACGTGCGAGGGCTCCAGGGTCGAGGCGGTGCACGCGGACCCGCTGGCGACGCCGAAGCCCCGACGGTCCAGCTCGGTGACCAGCGCCTCCCCGTCGACGTAGAGGCACGAGAAGGTCACCAGGTGGGGGAGGCGGAGCCGGGGCTCGCCCACCACCTCCACGTCGGGCACCCGCGCCGCTGCCTGCCGGACCCGGTCGATGAGCTCGGTCTGGGCGGAGGTCACCGTGTCGCGCTCGGCGACCACGGCTTGGAGCGCGGCCGCCGCGGAGAGGGCCGCCGGCACGTTCTCGAAGCCGCTGCCGCGCTCGTCGGACCGGTCGTCGGCGGGGAAGGGGGTGCGCCAGCGCGACCCCTTGGCCACCAGCAGCACCCCGACGCCCGCGGGGCCGCCCCACTTGTGCGCGGAGGCCGCGGCTGCCGACCAGCCCTGCGGCAGGGGGAGGCGTCCCGCGCTCGCGCAGGCGTCCACGAAGAGCGGGACCTCGTCGAGTCCGGCGGCGATCTCCGCCACCGGGTGGACGGTGCCCACCTCGTGGTTGGCGTGCTGGACGGCCACGACGGCGGGAGGTCCCTCGCCGCGGGCCTGCTCGGCGACCGTCGCGGAGACGGCCTCGGGCGTGACCAGCCCGGTCCGCCCCACGGGAACCACGACGGTGGGGTCCCGCGTCCAGCGCGCGGCGTGGAGCACCGCGGAGTGTTCCACCGCGGAGTGGACGACCGTCCGGCCGGCACGGGCGCGGGCCAGGTGCAGGCCGAGCAGGCCGCGGTGGACGGCGTCGGTGCCCGAGCCGGTGAAGGTGACCTCGTCCGGACGGACGGCCAGCGCCTCGGCGACCACCTCGCGCGCGTTGTCCAGGAGCATCCGGGCGCGACGCCCCTCGTGGTGCAGCCGACGCGGGTCCGACCATCCCTGGTCCAGGGCGGCCAGCAGGGTGTCGCGGGCGGCTGGGTGCAAGGGCTCGGCGGAGGCCGCGTCGAGGTAGCTGCGGGCGGGTGTGCTCACCCGCTCGAACCTAGCGGCTGTGACCCGTGGGAAGAACCACCGGCAGACCCGCCCGGCCACCGACGCCAGCATTCGGATACTGTTCTGTTCATACGTGACTGCCCAAGAGAGAGGCTCGTTCGTGGGTCTGCAACTCCCCTCGCGCGCAGTCGCACCCGTGAAAAGGGTCGCGACCGCCACCGTGCTGGGTCTCACCCTGTTGTTGCTGGGTGGGTGCTCGGCTGAGGACAAAGATGAGATCGCCCGGTTCGCGATGCCGTCGCCGATTACCGAGCAGGGGCCGGCCACGCTCGACCTGTGGAGGTGGGCCTGGGTCGCCGCCCTGGTCGTCGGTGTCCTCACCTGGGGCCTGATCTTCTACTCGTCGTGGCGCTTCCGCCGTCGCAGCGAGGACGAGGTCCCGGTCCAGGTCAGGTACAACCTGCCGCTCGAGATCTTCTACACGGTCGCGCCGATCATGATGGTCGTCGTCTTCTTCTACTGGACGGTCAACGTCCAGAACGAGGTGACCGAGATGGTCGACGATCCCGACGTGACGGTCGACGTGGTGGGCCAGCAGTGGTCCTGGACGTTCAACTACACCGACCAGGGCGAGGGCGGCACCACGCCGTACACGGTGGGCACCACCGCGATCCAGCCGACCCTGGTGCTTCCCGTGGACCAGCGGGTGCAGTTCAACCTGCACTCCCCGGACGTGATCCACTCCTTCGGCGTCCCGGCCTTCCTCACCAAGCTCGACGTGGTGCCCGGCCGGGTCAACAAGTTCCAGGTCACGCCCAACGAGCTCGGCACCTACATGGGCAAGTGCTTCGAGCTGTGCGGCACCTACCACTCCCGGATGCTCTTCAACGTGGAGATCGTCAGCCAGGCTGACTACGAGCTGTACCTCGCCGAGCTCGAGGAGGCGGGTTCCGTCGCCGACGAGCCGCTGCTCGGCGGATCCGACGCCCTGACCCAGGCCGGCCTGGACGACCCGTCCGAGGACGAAGTGGAAGAGGCCGGGCAGGCCGAGGACGATGACGAAGAAGGAGGCCAGGAGTGACCGCGCTCGCAGATTCACCGCAGGTCACGGGCACGCCGAAGCTGACCCTCGGTCAGCAGACGGTCAGGATGCTGACCACCACCGATCACAAGCTGATCGGGAAGATGTACCTGGTGACCTCGTTCATCTGGTTCATCCTCGGCGGGCTGATGGCGATGGTCATCCGCTCCGAGCTGGCCTTCCCGGGCAACCAGGTGGTCAACGACGAGCTCTACAACCAGCTCTTCACCATGCACGGCACGATCATGCTGCTGCTCTTCGCGACCCCTCTCTTCTTCGGTTTCGCCAACATGATCATGCCGATCCAGATCGGTGCGCCGGACGTGGCGTTCCCGCGGCTGAACATGTTCAGCTACTGGCTCTTCCTCTTCGGCGGACTCATCGCCGCGTCGGGGTTCCTCACGCCCTCGGGCGCCGCTGACTTCGGGTGGTTCGCCTACACCCCGCTCTCCGACGCGGTCCGTTCGCCCGGCGTGGGCGGTGACCTGTGGATCATGGGTCTCTACATGGCCGGTCTGGGCACGATCCTCGGTGCGGTCAACTTCATCACCACGATCATCACCATGCGTGCCCCCGGCATGACCATGTTCCGGATGCCGATCTTCACCTGGAACGCCCTCATCACCAGCATGCTCGTGCTGATGGCCTTCCCGATCCTGGGTGGCGCGCTGCTCTCGCTCGAGGCCGACCGGCTGCTGGGGGCACACGTCTTCGACCCGGCGCACGGTGGACCGATCCTCTGGCAGCACCTCTTCTGGTTCTTCGGGCACCCGGAGGTCTACATCATCGCGCTGCCGTTCTTCGGCATCGTCTCGGAGATCCTGCCGGTCTTCAGCCGCAAGCCGATCTTCGGCTACGTCGGCCTGGTCGGCGCCACCATGGCGATCGCGGTGCTCTCCATCGCGGTCTGGGCACACCACATGTTCGTCACCGGTGCGGTGGACCTGCCGTTCTTCTCCGGCATGACCTTCCTGATCGCGGTCCCGACGGGGGTGAAGTTCTTCAACTGGATCGGGACCATGTGGGGTGGATCCGTCTCCTTCGACACGCCCATGCTGTGGTCGATCGGGTTCCTGACGACCTTCCTCTTCGGTGGGCTCACCGGCGTCATCCTGGCCAGCCCCCCGCTGGACTTCCACGTCTCGGACTCCTACTTCGTGGTGGCGCACTTCCACTACGTGGTCTTCGGCACCGTGGTCTTCGCGATGTTTGCCGGCTTCTACTTCTGGTGGCCCAAGATGACGGGCCGGATGCTCGACGAGCGTCTCGGCAAGCTGCACTTCTGGCTGCTCTTCGTCGGCTTCCACTCGACCTTCCTGGTGCAGCACTGGCTCGGGGTCGAGGGGATGCCCCGGCGCTACGCCGACTACCTGCCCGAGGACGGCTTCACCACGCTGAACCAGATCTCCACGGTGGGTGCGTTCCTGCTGGCCGCCTCTACCCTGCCGTTCCTCTGGAACGTCTACCAGTCGCGGAACGCGCCGCTGGTCGGGGTCGACGACCCCTGGGGCTGGGGCCGGTCGCTCGAGTGGGCCACCTCCTCGCCGCCCCCGCGGCACAACTTCCACCAGCTGCCCCGGATCCGTTCGGAGTCGCCGGCCTTCGACCTGCACCACCCGGAGATCGCCGCCCTCGAGCTGGAGCAGAACGAGGCGGAGCGTCAAGGCCGCTTCGCGGACGCGCCGGACGTGGAAGGTCGCAAGGAGCTCCTGGAGGAGCGGATGGATTCCACGATCGACGAGGACAAGGACGGTGACGCGCGATGAAGGCCGAAGCATGGATCTTCGTGGTCACGGGGGTCTTCTTCACCCTGGTCTCGCCCGCCTACTGGGTGATCACCAATGACTGGACCGGAACCTCGGCCCTGGTGATGACCACCTTCCTGGCCTGGATGATCGCCCTGTACCTGGGTTTCCACGCCTCGCGCATGGATCCCCGGCCCGAGGACCGCAAGGACGGCAACATCGAGGACGGGGCCGGCGAGCTCGGCTTCTTCCCGCCGTACTCCTGGTGGCCCCTGTGGTGCGCGTTGGCGCTCTCGCTCTTCGTGTACTCCATCGCGCTGAGTGCCTGGTGGCTGGTGATGATCGCCGGGGGTCTCGGCATGATCGCCCTGTGTGGCTGGGTCTTCGAGTACTACCGCGGAGAGCACGCCCACTGACATCTGCTCTGACGCGAAGAACGGCCCCGGACTCTGGTCCGGGGCCGTTCTGCTGTGCTGCCCCCGGGAGCGGGTGGCGCTGCGCCGTCCTCAGGAGAGGAGCGCGCGGACCCGTGGCGCGACCTCGGTGCCGTAGAGGCGGATGCACTCCATCAGCTGGGCATGCGGCATGGGGCCGTTGGAGTACTTGAGGTCGAACCGGTCCACGCCCAGGTCCCGCACAGTCGCGGCGATCCTGGTGGCCACCGTCTCAGGGGATCCGACGAAGAGGGCCCCGTGGTCGGCCTCGGCCTCGAACTGCTCCCGGGTGGCAGGGCCCCAGCCGCGCTCGGCGCCGATCCGGTCCCGGTTGGCCTTGAAGTGCGGGAAGAGCAGCTCCCTGGCCTCCTGGTCCGACGCGGCCACGAAACCGGGGGAGTGCACGCCTACCGGCTGCGGCGGCTGACCGAGCTCGTCGAGGGCGCGGCGGTAGAGCTCCACGAAGGGCGCGAAGCGGGCCGGCGCCCCACCGATGATGGCCAGCATCATCGGCAGGCCGTGGCGGGCGGCGCGCACCACCGACTCGGGTGACCCGCCGACCCCGACCCAGGTCGGCAGCTGACCTCGTTCCGTCTTGGGATGGACGTGCGTGGGGGGCAGCGGGCGGCGGGTGCGCCCCTCGAACGAGACCTCGCCCTCGGAGCGCAGACTGGCGAAGAGGCGGAGCTTCTCCTCGAAGAGCAGCTCGTAGTCGGCGAGGTCCAGGCCGAAGAGGGGGAACGACTCCGTGAAGGAGCCGCGTCCCAAGGTGACCTCCGCCCGGCCCCGGGAGAGCGCGTCAAGGGTCGCGAAGCGCTCGTAGACGCGGATCGGGTCGTCCGAGCTCAGCACCGTCACGGCGGTGCCCAGGATGATCCGCTGGGTACGGGAGGCGATCGCCGCCAGCACGACGTCGGGAGCGGTGATGGCGTAGTCGTCGCGGTGGTGCTCGCCGACGCTGAACGCGTCGACGCCCACCTCGTCGGCGAGGACGGCCTGCTCCACGACGTCGCGAAGCACCTGGTGGTGGGGGAGAAGCTCTCCCGCCGAGTCCGTGGTGACGTCACCGAAGGTGTCCAAGCCGAGCTGCACGGTCATCGTGGTGACGCCTTCCTGTTCCTGGAAACACGTTCGCCCGGCCCCCTGACCGGGGACCGGGCGAACGTGATGATCACTGGCTGACGCTCACTCAGTGCCTGAGCTCGTCGCCCTCCACCGCGTGGACACCGTCGAACTGGTGTCCGTCGGCCGGGTGGTCGAGCCCCGACTGCAGCTCGGCCTCGTGCTCGGCGTGGTGGTGCGCCGCCTCGAGCTCCTCACGGGTCGGCTTCTGCACGTTGTGGCCGTTGAACCAGGCCGAGAGCCTGGCCCGCAGCCGGTTCGCACGAGTGCCGGGGGCCGGCACGCCATTCTCGTCGACGTCGCTCTCGAGGGTGTAGACCTCGTCGCGGTCACGAGCGGTGAGCGTGTACTGCGTCTCCTGAGCGAGCGGCAGGTGCCGCTCGGTGTAGGCGCCCTCGGGCGAACGCATGATGATCCCGGTCTCGTAGCCGTGGAGGAGCTTCTCCTCGTCCTGGCGCTGGAGCGAGATGCACCACCGGCGGGTGATCCAGAAGGCGATCAGCGGCCCGATGAACACAGCCACCCGCATGAAGTAGGTGATCTGGTTGATGCTCAGGTCGAACTTGATCGCGATGATGTCGTTGCCGCCGGCCGCCCAGAGGAGGCCGTAGAACGTCATCAGGGCCACCATGACCGCGGTGCGCGTGGGCGCGTTGCGCGGGCGCTGGAGCAGGTGGTGCTCCCGCTTGTCGCCGGTGATCCATGCCTCGATGAACGGCAGGAGCAGCACGACGACGAAGAGCAGGATCGGCAGCACCAGGATCGGCAGCAGCACGTTCCACGAGAGCGTGATGCCCAGGAACGACGACTCCCATCCGGGCATGATCCGCAGCGCGCCGTCGGGCCAGCCCATGTACCAGTCGGGCTGGGAGCCCGCGGTCACCTTGGACGGGTCGTACGGGCCGTACTTCCAGACCGGGTTGATGGTCATGAAGCCGCCCATCAGCGCCGTGACGCCGAAGACCACGAAGAAGAAGCCGCCGGCCTTCGCCGCGTAGACGGGGAGCATGGGGTAGCCGACCACGTTGCCCTCGGTGCGTCCGGGCCCGGGCCACTGGGTGTGCTTGTGGTAGACGAGCAGCAGCATGTGCGCCGCGATCAGGGCCAGCAGGAGGCCCGGGATCAGCAGCACGTGGATGATGTAGAGCCGCGGGATGATCGCCTCGCCGGGGAACTCGCCGCCGAAGAGGAAGAACGACATGTAGGTGCCGACCACCGGCGCGGCCTTCATGAAGCCGTCAGCCGCCCGGACGCCCGTGCCCGAGAGCAGGTCGTCGGGGAGGGAGTAGCCGGTGAAGCCCTCGAGCGTGCCGAGGATGAGCAGCAGCATGCCGATGACCCAGTTGAGCTCACGG
The DNA here is from genome assembly GCF_058134365.1 of Nocardioides sp. Z22_16. NCBI lineage: Bacteria > Bacillati > Actinomycetota > Actinomycetes > Propionibacteriales > Nocardioidaceae > Nocardioides > Nocardioides sp. Z22_16. The sequence goes on along the minus strand of NZ_JBYTTI010000005.1, from coordinate 294,884 downwards.
GGCTTGCGGAAGGCGCCGGTGAAGTAGACGCGCATCAGGTGGACCATCATCGAGGCGATGAAGATCATGGCCGCCCAGTGGTGCATCTGGCGCATCAGGAGGCCGCCGCGCACGTCGAACGAGATGTCCAGCGCCGAGACCATCGCCTCGGACATGTAGACGCCGCGCAGCTGGTCGTAGGAGCCCTGGTACTGGACCTCGGACATGCTGGGCGTGAACCACAGCGTGAGGAAGACTCCGGTCAGGAGCAGCACGACGAAGCTCCACAGGGCGATCTCGCCCAGCATGAACGACCAGTGGTCGGGGAAGACCTTGCGCAGGTTCTTCTTCATCGCGCCGGCGATCCCGAGGCGCTCGTCGGCCCAGGTGGCCAGTCCTCCTGGCTTGACGGTCTTCCTGCCGGTGGCAGCGGTGGTGCCATTGCTGGTGGCCACCTTGCTGGTGTCGACGCTCACTTCGAGTCACGCTCCCAGTAGCTCGGACCGACGGGTTCGGTGAAGTCGCTCTGCGCGATCAGGTAGCCCTCGGCGTCGACGGCCAGGGGGAGCTGAGGCAGTGCCCGCGCGGCCGGTCCGAAGACCACCCGGGCGCTGTCAGCCAGGTCGAACGTCGACTGGTGGCAGGGGCAGAGCAGGTGGTGGGTGATGCGCTCGTTGAGCGAGATCGGGCAACCGACGTGGGTGCAGATCTTGGAGTAGGCGGTGATGCCGTCGACGGTCCAGTTCTCCCGGCCGGGGCCGGGAGTGATGTCGTCGGGCTCCATGCGCAGCAGGATCAGCGAGGCCTTCGACTTGGCCACCTGGAGGGCAGCGCCCTCGAAGACGTGGTGACCGTTCTCGTCGACCGCGAAGATCGCGGCGGGCTGGGCGTTGACCAGGTCACCGATCTCCAGGTCGGAGACCTTGATCGGCGTGCCGAGGACGTCGCGGACGACGCGCTCGCCGGCCTTCCAGATCGTGTGCTCGAGGCCGCCGCCGTTCTCGGGGTCGACCACGTCGTCGGAGAAGGGGAGCGGGCCGAGGTCGCGCAGCAGCACGATCGCGGGCAGGCCCAGGGCGCCCATCGCACCGAGGAGCGAGTTGCGGACCAGCGGGCGCCGGGCGATCCCGGACTCCGCCAGACCGGTCTGCAGCGCCTCGACGGCGGCCTCCCGGTCCTCGTCGGTGGAGCGGGCGGGGTGGCGGTACTCGACCAGCTCCTGGTCGGCCATGAGCTTGCGGGCCCACTGGATGATGCCGATGCCCAGCAGCAGCAGGGCGAGGCCCAGCGTGGCGCCCAGCGTCACGTTGGAGGCGCCGAAGCCCAGCAGCGTGTCCATGTCGTCCCCGACGTCGAACGAGAAGTAGGCGACGACGAAGAGGACGGCGAAGAGCGCGGACAGCCCGAAGAAGGTCGCGACCTGGCGCTCGGCCCGCTTGGCGGCCCGCTCGTCGACGTCGGTGGGACGCCACTCGTGCGGTGCGAGGCCGGGGTCCGCGATCGGGTCACCCTCGACCGCGGGGAGGTTCTGCTCGTTGTGGTCGTTGTGACTCACGCTTCCACCTTGTCCTTCTTCGAGCGGGTCGAGTGCGCAGCGATCCACACCGCGAACGCGACCAGGCTGCCCATCCCGATCACCCAGGCGAAGACGCCCTCGGAGACCGGGCCGAGACCGCCGAGACCGAAGCCGCCGTACTCGGGCTCGGACTCGAGGGACTTCAGGTAGGCGATGACGTCACGCTTGGCGTCGGGCGGGATGTTGCCGTTGGAGAAGACATCCATGCTCTGCGGGCCGGTGAGCATGGCCTCGTAGATGTGCTTCTCGTCGACGCCCTTGAGGGAGGGGGCGTAGCCACCTCGGGGCATGGCTCCGCCCGAGCCGTTGAAGTTGTGGCAGGCGGTGCAGTTGGTCAGGAAGATCTGGCCGCCGCGGGAGATCGCCTCCTGGCGCTCCTCCTCCGACAGGCCGTCGACGCTGTAGTCCTCCTCGGACGGGATCGCGGGGCCGGGGCCCAGGCTGGCCACGTAGGCGGCCAGCGCGTCGATCTCCTCGTCGGCGTAGACACGCTCCTTGCGCGGAGCCTGGTGGCTCGGGTTGGCCATCGGCATGCGACCGGTCCCGACCTGGAAGTCGACGGCGGCAGCGCCGACGCCCACCAGCGAGGGGCCGATGTTGTAGCCGTCGCGGACGGTGCTGACGCCCTCGGCGTTGAGGCCGTGGCAGGAGGAGCAGCCGACCAGGAAGAGCTCACGACCCTGCTCGATGAGCTCCTGGTCGCTGCTGGCCTGCTGCGCGGTGGCAGGGGCGAAGGCCGAGTAGAGCCCGCCCGTCATGACCAGCCCCAGGAGCAGCACGGCAAGACCCGCGAGCGGACCCCGGCGGTGCCGGGAGAGCCGTCCGGCGGTTCGATTCAAGAGACGCACGTGACAAATTCCTCTTCAGATCCGGTTCGGGAGACTCATTGGATGAGGTAGATGGCAGCGAACAGGGCGATCCACACCACGTCGACGAAGTGCCAGTAGTAGGACACGACGATCGCGCTGACGGCCTGTTCATGGGTGAAGCGGCGGGCCAGGTAGGTCCGGCCCAGGACGAAGAGGAAGGCGATGAGGCCACCGGCCACGTGGATGCCGTGGAACCCGGTGGTCAGGTAGAACATCGTGCCGTAGGCGGAGTCCTGGATGGTCACGCCGTGGTGGACGAGCTCCACGTACTCGAGCGCCTGGCCGGCGACGAAGACGGCGCCCATGACGTAGGTCAGGATGAACCACTCGCGCAGGCCCCAGCCCTTGACGGCGAAGATCGAGCCGGTGCGGCCGACCTGGCCGCGCTCGGCCGCGAAGACACCCAGCTGGCACGCCACGGACGAGAGCACCAGGATCGTGGTGTTCCCGGCGGCGAAGGGCACGTTGAGGTGCGCCGTCTCCTGTGCCCAGAGGTCGGGGCTCACTGCGCGGATCGTGAAGTACGACGCGAAGAGAGCCGCGAAGAACATGAGCTCACTCGCGAGCCAGATGATCGTCCCCACGCTGACCATGCTCGGTCGGTCGTGGTGCCCGTGTAGCCGGGATGCCGGAATAGCCGTTGCTGTCGCCACGGTAGCCATTATGTAGGAGGGCGTCCCCGATGGCTCCCCTACCCCCTGTGTTTGAGCGATTCCCCGCATGGCTGCCCGGTGAGGGCGCACTCGTGGGCTGTGGGCCACGGGGCGCCACGTACTCTGAGGCAATGCTCGTTGCCTCATCCGGTTCGACTGTGCTACCGGAGTTCACCCTCGGCCGCGTCTTCACCGACTGGGGGATCGCGCCCGTCCCGTTCGTGCTCACGGTCTGGGTCTGTGGGCTCTACCTCCTCGGTGTGCGGAGCCTGCGCCAGCGCGGCGACGCCTGGCCCTGGGGCCGGACGGTGGCCTTCGTGGGTCTCGGCATGGGGTCGTTCCTCTTCGCGACCGCCTCCGGGCTGGCGCGCTACGACACCACGTTGCTCTCGGCCCACATGGTCCAGCACATGATCCTGTCGATGGTCGTGCCGCTCTGCCTTGCGCTGGGGGCGCCGGTCACCCTGGCTCTGCGCACCCTGCCGCGGATGCCCCGCGGATGGCTGCTGGCCGTCCTGCACTCCAGGGCGGCGAGGGTCCTCTCCTTCCCGCCGCTGGTCTTCGGGCTCTACATCCTCTCGCCGTGGGCGCTCTACTTCACCGACTGGTACGACGCCAGCCTCCGCTCCACGTACGTGCACGAGATGATGCACGTGCACCTGGTGGTCGTGGGTGCTCTCTTCTTCTGGCCGCTGATGGGGATCGACCCGGTGCCGGGCCGGGTCAGCTACCCGTTCCGGCTGCTGCTGACGGTGCTGACCCTGCCCTTCCACGCCTTCCTCGGCGTGACGATCATGGGGCAGAGCAGCCTGCTCGCCGGTGACTGGTACCTGGCGCTGCGCGAGGGGCCGATGGGCGCCTGGCTGCCCGACGCCATGGACGACCAGCACCGCGCCGGCGGCATCCTGTGGGCGTCCGGCGACCTCATCGGCATCATCTTCCTGCTGGTGCTCTTCGCCCAGTGGGCGCGCTCGTCGATGAAGGAGGGGGAGCGGGAGGACCGCCGGTTGGACCGGTTGGAGGCGCGCGAGCAGCTGGCCCGTCCCGGCGGGTAGCATCAGCGACGTGATGGACTCGAATGCCTCGAAGGCCGCCCCGCTGAAGGTGCTCGTCTACTCCGACGACATCAACACGCGTCAGCAGGTCATCCTCGCCCTGGGACGGCGTCCGCACCCCGACCTCCCCGAGCTGGAGTACGTCGAGGTGGCCACGGAGCCGGTCGTCATCGCCAACATGGACGCGGGCGGCATCGACCTGCTGATCCTCGACGGTGAGGCGGTCCCCGCCGGTGGCATGGGCATCGCCAAGCAACTCAAGGACGAGATCTACGACTGCCCCCCGGTGCTGGTGCTCACCGGTCGTCCCCAGGACGCCTGGCTCGCGACGTGGTCCCGGGCCGAGGCGGCCGTGCCGCACCCGATCGACCCGATCCAGCTGGCGGAGTCGGTCGTGGCACTGCTGCGCTCGCGCGTGCCGGCGACCGCCTGACCTCGATGGCGGCCGCCACCTGGCCAGAGGTCCTCACCGACCTCGTGGCCGGTCGTGACCTGTCGCTGGGCCAGGCCCAGTGGGCCATGGGCCAGGTTCTCGCCGGAGAGGCGAGCCCCGCCCAGATCGCGGGCTTCGCGGTGGCGCTGCGCGCCAAGGGGGAGTCGGTCGACGAGATCGAGGGGCTCTCCGACGCGATGCTCGCGGCGGGCAACCCCATCTCGGTGCCGGGTCGGCTCCTCGACATCGTGGGCACGGGAGGGGACCGGTCGATGTCGGTCAACATCTCGACGATGTCGGCGATCGTCGCGGCCGCGGCCGGCGCTCGGGTGGTCAAGCACGGCAGCCGTTCAGCGTCTTCCCAGTCCGGGTCGGCGGACGTGCTGGAGGCTCTCGGCATCCGACTCGACCTGCCCCTGCCACGCGTCGCGGCCATCGCCGAGGAGGTCGGGATCACCTTCTGCTTCGCCGCCGCCTTCCACCCCGCAATGCGTCACGCCGCGGCGCCACGGCGCGAGCTGGGCATCGCGACCAGCTTCAACCTGCTCGGGCCGCTGTCGAACCCGGCCCGGCCCGCAGCCCAGGCGATCGGGTGCGCGGACCCGCGGATGGCCCCGATCATGGCGGAGGTCTTCGCGCGACGTGGCGTGGATGCCTGGGTCTTCCGGGGGGACGACGGGCTCGACGAGCTGACCATCACCACGACCTCGACCGTGTGGAGCGTGCGGGGCGGCACGGTGGACCGGTGGACGGTCGACCCCGTGGAGCTCGGGTTGTCGCTGAACCCGGTCGAGACCCTGCGCGGCGGCGACGCGGCGTTCAACGCGGAGGTGGTCCGGAGCCTGCTCGGGGGGCGGAGCGGGCCGGTGCGCGACGCGGTGCTGCTCAACGCCGGGGCTGCCCTGGCGGTCTACGACGACGGCGCGGGCACGACGGTCGAGCGGCTCGCCGCTGGCATGGAGAAGGCGGCGCAGGGGCTCGACTCCGGCGCGGCTGAAGATCTCCTTGACCGCTGGGTCGCCGCCTCACTCGGCTGACACGTCGAGCCACCCCTCCGGCGCCACTAGATAGACAAGGCTCGTTTCCCCGTTGTCGTCCTGTGCTTCCACGGTCCAGTCCCAACCATTCTCGAGCGCGTACGCCAGCGGGCTCTCTGTGAGCAGGAGGGCATGGGTGACCGGCAGCGCCCTGAGCTTCTCGTCCCACCCGGGCTCCACGTTCTGGATGTCCAGATTCCGCTCCAGTTCCGCGTCGGTGAACATGTCGCCGTATCCGTGCATCACCAGCGCGAGGTCGGGATAGAGCCACATGTCAGTGCCGCCCAGACCCCAGTTGTTGAGGAGGGCGCTGCCGGCGGGAAGGGCTGTCACGGCTCGCGAGGCCGCGCTGTCCTCTCGGGGAGGCTGCTGTGCGGTGAACGGAACGGTGGCGGCGAGGACCGCCGAGGCGACGACCCCCAGAGCGACTATCGCAGTCCCCTCCCACCGCGCCGCCGGTCTGCGGGGGACGAGAGTGCCGAGCGAGGTCGCCAGCATGGGCACCAGGATTGCCACGGCCACGGGCACGGAGCGCTCGGCAAGGAGCATCCAGCCACCTGCCATGGCGAGGAGGCAGAGCTCGAGCCAGGACTGGGCGCCGTCTCGCAGTCGGATGAGGAGCGTGATCGCCAACATGAGCGCGGCGCTCGCCGTGGACGGGTCCGTGAACTCCGGTGACGACCACTCGGTGAAGAAGCCGGAGATGCTGCTCACGCGTGCCGTGGCCGTCCAGATCGCAGGTCCGACTGGCGTCAGTCCCGCTGCCAGCAACGAGAGGACAGGTACGAGCCAGGGTGCCCAGAAGGGGTGAAGGCGCCGATCTGGGGGTGCTGATCGGCGGTCGAGGCTGAGCCCGAGCGCGGCGCCCAGACCGACGATGACCCCAGAGAGCCACATACCGTGGACCATGGCCCACACCCAGGTGAGGGGGATCGTCCACCAGGGGAGCCGACCGTTGCGTCCTGCGTGGAGCCAGGCAGCCGTCACGAGGACGAGGAACAGGTAGCTCGCGACCTGCGGGCGCGAGGTGAGGAACGGGAGGGTCCCGAAGACGGCGAGCCCCGTGACGAGGGCGGCCACGAGCAGACCTCCGAACCGCCGCGAGACCATGGCGAGAGTGGCCACCAGGGCGATGGCCACGGTGCCGCTCAGCCAGGCGACCCCCGGGAGGCCGAACCACTTCTCGGCCCCGGCGTACAGAAGCTGGCTGAGCCACTGTGTGGGGGACCATTCCGCAGTCGCGAACGGGGTCACGGTGCCTGGGTCCCACGGGGTCCACTGCCCCAGGAACTCCCGCCCCAGGCGCAGGTGGAAGAAGGTGTCCGGATTCGTCACGGGCTCAGCGAATCTCTTGACCACGACCGCGAGGGCTCCGCCCAGGACCAGCAGGGGAACCAGCGTCAGGATGGGCGAGGTCTGGGCACGCGAGGGCTGGGGCTGTGGCACCGGGTCACCCTCGCACGAGACGCTGGGAGGCGTGATCGGATTGGCGCCAATGATGTCCGATTCACGGATCTGACGCCTGGACGGCGCACACGTGTTCGGGCAGCGATGTCCTCGGCAACCTCGGGCTGAAGCCGCAGTCCGTCAGTCCGTCAACCCTTCTTCCCACGTCTGACCACGAGCTTCACCGCTCGCGACGTGGAACCCGAGATCTGCGGAGTACCTACGTAGAACACCTTGATCTTGTTCTTGGGCTTCTTCAGGCGCGGCAGTTTGAGTGTGACGCCACCGCCCTGCTTCTCCTTGAGCACGGCCTGGACGAGCTTCTTGCGCCCGGCCTTGACCATGATCTTGCCGGCGGGTCCGGCGAGCCCTTCGACGCTCACGGTGATGGTGATCGTCGCCCTGTCCTTGCGGGTGATCTTCTTCGCCGACAGGACCGCGTGCGTGGCCGAGACCATCTTGGGGATCTTGATCGGGGCGGAGGTCGCCGTCCCGTCACCCTGTCCCTCCTTCTTGGCGACGACCAGGACCGACAGGTCCAGGGCCGCGTCCTGCGGGAGCACCCCGTAGGAGGAGCCGGTGGCGTCCTTGATCGGGGAGCCGTTGCGCAGCCACTGGTAGGAGATCCGGGTGTCCTTCGGCCAGCTGCCGGGGTTCGCCCGGAGCTCCCCGCCGACCCGCGCCTCACCTGAGATGTCGGGCGGTGCGGTCGCTGTGAGGATGGGACCGAGCACACCGGTGATCGCGTTGCTCAGCACCTTGGCGTCGGTCAGACCCGGCTTGCGGCCGTCGACCTGGACCGAGATCGCGGCTCCGAGGTCCTGGGTGTCGACGGTGTAGGTGGGTCCGTGCTGTCCGCGCAGCGGTTCACCGTTGCGCAGCCAGGTGTGGCTCGTCTCCACGCCCCCCTGGTCCCAGGTGGGCAGCGTGAGGGTCAGGACGCTGCCGACCTGTCCGCTCCCCGCGATGCTCGCGGGCACCGTCACGGTCGGCGCGGCGCCGACGGTTCCCGGGACCGCGTTGCTCACGCTGACCCCGTCGTCGTACCCGTCGAGCCTGCCGGTCACCCGCAGGGTCACGGGGCGGCCGATGTCCTCGGACGTGACGGTGTAGGAGGTGCCGGTGGCTCCCTCGATCTCCCACCCGGAGCGCAGCCACTGGTAGGTGTTCACCACTCCCGGCAGGTTCCAGCTCGGCGCGCGACCCGTCAGGACGGTCCCGACCGCGCCGGAACCCTCGATCCGGGTGGGGGTGCTCGCCGCGGGGGAGGCGTCCACCCGGAAGGAGCGCCACGCGCTGCTGCCGAGGTCGGCCCCCTGCGGGTCGAGCGCGGTCACCCGCCACAGCCAGTCGCCACCGGCGATGGCGGAGGCAGGCGCCCAGGCCAGCGCCGTCGTCTCCTGCCTCTCCACCACGCTGGGGGAGGAGGCGGGACGGCGCTCGAACCGGTAGGTCGCGGCGCCGGGGGTGGCCTTCCAGGAGAAGTAGCCGTCACGCGGGGGGACCGTCGCCCCGGTCGCCGGACCGGTGACCTCCGGGGCGTCGCCCGCCACGGTGAACCTGCCCCAGTCGCTCCACGCCCCGTTGCGGTCGCTCGCGTCCAGTCGGCGCACCCGCCACACGTACGGCTTCTCGGCACGCGGCAGGGGAGCGAGGTTGGTCAGGGTCACCTGCGGGGTGACGACGCTGAAGACCCGGTTGGCGTCGCTGGCGTTGGTGTCGTTGTCCCGGTAGACCTCCACCTGGTACTTGGCCGCGTAGTTGAGCGGCGTCCAGGTCAGGGGAGTGTTGCCCGGGACGACTCCGCCGCCGGGGTTCGACTCCAGCGGACTGACGAGCGCGGGTGCGGGGGACCGCTTGTTGAAGACCCGGATCGGGCTCCACGGCAAGGGGCGGTTGTTCCCGTCGAAGGCCTGGACCCGCCAGTAGACGGGACCCTCGGGATAGGTCGTCGCGAACGAGGTGAAGGAGCGCTGGTCGACCTGGACGTCGTCGAGGATCGAGCCCTGGAAGGTCGGCTCGGTGGAGACCTGGACCCGGTACTGCCGGGCCTCCACGGTCGCCTTCGTGGTCAGCGGGGTGTCTCCCCGCGGCTGGTCCCGGTTGGACTCCAGGTAGCCCTTCCACCGGAACGTGACGTCGTCCTGGATGGTGGGCACGCTGGCCCCCTCTGCCACGGGGTAGGCGATCCCCGGGCCGCTCCCCAGGTCGACCGGGTTGCTCATCTTGTTGAACGCGTGCGCCGGGTACTCCGGCGGGGTGCAGACGTCGTCGTACTTGCACGGTTGCACGTGCCAGAAGTACGCCGAACCGGCCTGGCTGTCCTCGAACGTGCCGGTCGTCAGCCAGGTGGTGGACTCGGTGCTGACCGGGAAGCCCGGCAGCACCGACCCCTCGGTCATCTCGCGGTCCTTCGAGAGCCACACCTTGTAGTAGCCGGCCTCGGGCTGGGGCGACCAGGAGAGCAGCGGGGTCTGCCGCAGGTTCTGGCACTCGGCCGGCAGCGTGGCCGCGCAGGTCTCGCTGCCGCCACGGAGCAGCCCGGTGGCGGTGAGGGCGGCACGGTGGCCGTCGACGTCGGGAAGCGTGACGATGCGGAAGAGGCCGCCGTCGGCAGTGCCCCGCACGGCGCCGTTGGAGTAGGCCTCGACCCGCCACTCGTAGGTCCCCTCGGCGATGAAGTCCGCTCCGGCGTCCTGGCCCTCGGGGTACTGGAAGATGTCCCGGACCTCCCGCCAGGCCCCCGGACCCTCAGGCCGGATCCAGACCCGGTAGTGGGTGACGTCGCCTCCCGTGGCGGTCCACCTCAGCAGGGGGAACCGGGAGAAGGTGGGCACGCCGTCCCCCCCGTCGACGGGGGAGACGATGGTGGGGGTGGTCGGCCCTGGGGCGGGCATCTCCGCCAGGGTGAAGACCGGCTGGGACTCCTGCAGCCAGCCGGCGCTCATGCGTCCGCTCGCCGACACGGTCTGGACCATCCAGCGGTAGCTGCCCGGGTCGAGCTTCCACCGGGGCGTCCAGCTCAGCGAGGCCGTGGTGAACGCCTGGGCGCCACTGCCGTCCAGCGGGGTGATCGTCACCCGGTACCGCGCAGCTCCCGAGACCGGCTTCCAGGTCAACGTCGGGATGGTGACGGTCTGCCCGTCACCGGGGGAGACGAGCTCGACCGTCTCAGCGCTGTAGGTGAACTGACGGGCCTGGGCGCGGGCCGCGATGGCGTCGGTCGCGGGGGGATTCCCGCTGAAGTCGTCGAAGGCCAGGACCCGCCACCAGTAGGTGCCGGCGTCGTTCGGCCAGCAGGAGGCCGCGTCCTGGGGCACCAGGGTGGTGTGGACGGTGGTGCAGCGGCGGATCTCGCCCGCCCGGTCGAAGCTCCGGTCCGGACTGAACTCGACGACGTAGCGGCTCGCCAGCGGTGCGGGGGTCCACTCGAACATGGGAGCCCCGGTGAGCTCTGCCCCCGCCTCCGGGAAGAGAGGCACCGGCTGGTCGGGCCAGGCGCGACGGAACCGCCAGATCGGGCTCTTGTCGAAGTCCTTGCTGTACCCCGTGACGTCCTTCCCGCGGACCCGCCAGTAGTACTCGTCGTTGCCCAGGGTGTCGGGGCGCGCGTAGCTGGTCCCGGTGATGTTGCGCCGCTCGTGGACGATGCTCAGGAACCGGGAGTCGGTGGAGATCTGGAGGTCGTAGGACTGGGCGCCCGGGATGGGGTCCCAGTCCAGGACGGCGTCGTCGACGACCGCCCCGTCACCGTCGGGACCTGCCAGCGGCGCCCGGCGGGTCGCGTCGTCGAGCTGGACCACGGTGTAGGAGCGCGGCGCGGAGGTGCGCGAGAAGATGCCGTTGCCGAGCCGTGCCTTGACCCGCCAGTGGTAGGTGCGCTCGATACCCGGGGTCTGGACGGTGTGGTGGAGGGACTTGGTGGAGACGGTGGTGATCGCGCGCTCGTCGGTGAAGAGCGGGTCCGTGCTGATCTCCACGACGTACTCGATGGCGCCCTGGACGGCTGTCCAGGAGAGGACGACGGGCTCGTCCGGCTGCTTCAGGGGAGCAGACCCGGGAGCGGTCGGGGTGGGAGCCGCGAGGTCGGAGAGGGTGAAGGTGGCGCTCGACCAGTCGCTCAGGGCTCCTCGCACGGTCGAGCGGACCCGCCAGGTCAGGGGCAGGTTGCGCGGCAGCTGGACGGTCGGGACCGCCTGTCGCTGGACCGTGTCGAGTCCCCACAGCACGTTCCCCGAGCCGTTGAGCACCTCCACCCGGTAGCTGCTGGCCTCAGGGACCCGGGTCCAGGTCAGGGTAGGCGTGTCGCTGAGCACGTCGCCCGCGGGGATGAGGCTGCCGGGCGGCTGGGCCGACGACGGGGCCACCTGCCCGGGCCCCAGGACTGCGAGGCTGCTGACGAGTGCGGCCGTCACCAGCGTGACGAGCACCTGGCGCCACGACGACGGACGGTGGGAGATGACCTGCATGCGTGCCCCTACTGATGCCGAGGCTCGACTGCGCGCTCGGACCCGGATGTGTCTTCAAGGGCACGCTAGGGCGCGGACGGGACACGCGTGGGCGAATGGGGGAAAAGTGTGCGACCGGACAGCGGCGCGGAGAGGTCAGTCGAGACCGAGGGAGAAGGCCGCCTCGAGGTCGTGGCGTGAGTAGCTGCGGAAGGCGATGTGCGTCTCGGTCTCCCGGACGCCGGCCACCTTGTTGAGCTGGTCGGCCACCACCCGCGCCACGTCCTCGTGCTGGGAGACCCGCACCAGGGCGATCAGGTCGATCTTGCCGGTGACGGAGTAGACCTCGCTGACGCCGTCCAGGGCCGCGATGGCCTCGGCGACCTCCGGGATCCTGGCCACGTCGGCCTTGACGAAGACGATGGCGGTGATCATGGAGGCGAGACTACCGAGTGGGCTGGTGCACGGGGGACGGCAGACGCTGCTCGTCGAAGGGGACCAGGCTCAGACGCGAGTGGCTGACCGCGTCGTGGAGGGCCAGGTGACGACCAGCCCCTCCGACGGGGCAGGCCCACTCGCCCTGCACGTCGATCAGGCGGACCCCCGGTGACTCCAGCCAGCGCAGGATCCGCTCGGTCTCCTCGGCGCTGGCGGCCGGCACGGGACCCGGACCGGCGCTCACGGTCTCGGCGGACGCCGTGAGCTCGGCCACGAACTGGTGGGCGTCGGCGCCCGCCGGGATCACCCCGGCGCCAGCGAGCCGGCCGTGCCGGATCACGTGCACGGCCCAGCGGCCGTCGTCCTCGCGGCGACCGGCGACCACCTGAGAGCACCGGGCTAGGGCGCCGAGACGCTGGGTGCGCGCCACGGCGCGCACGAAGGCGGCGAGCCGGTCGCGGTGCACCCCCGCTTCCTCGAAGCGCTCCCCGCCGGCCAGGGCCTCCATCCGCTCGTTGATCCGGGCGACGACCGCGTCCGGCCTCCGGAGCAGGCTGTCGCGCAGTCGGCTCACCACCGCGGCGTAGGCGGCGGTGTCGACGGAGCCGTCGCAGGGCGCCAGGCAGCGTGCCATCTCGGCCAGCGCACAGGCGGACCGGGACGGCGCCAGGGGGAGCCGGCCGCTGCACTGACGGATCGGGAAGACGTCGTGGAGCGCCTCGAGGCTCTGCTCCGCCACCCGACGCGAGGAGAACGGGCCCAGGTAGTCGGCGTCGTCGTCGAGGACGCGTCGGACCAGCGAGAGCCGCGGCCAGGGCTCTCGGGTGAGCTTGAGGAAGTGCATCCGCTCGGGGAAGCGTGAACGACGGTTGTAGCGCGGCTTGTGCTCCGCGATCAGCCGGAGCTCGCGCACCTCCGCCTCGAGGGGGGTGGCGCACTCGAGGCCGGTCACGGTGGCGGCCAGACCGACCATCTCGCCCATGCGCGACCGCGTCTCGGAGGCGGTGAAGTAGGTGCGGACCCGGGTGCGCAGGTCTCGGGACGTTCCGACGTAGAGCACCCGGGCCTGGTCGTCGCGGAAGAGGTAGACCCCAGGGGCGTGCGGCAGCGACTCGGCGAGGTGGCGCTTGCGACGCTGGGCGCTGGTCACCTTGGCGCTGAACGTCTGGAGCTCCTCCAGGGTCTGCACCCCGAGGGAGCCCAGTCGCTCGATGAGGCCGTGCAGCACGTCGACGGTGGCGCGTGCGTCGGCCAGCGCGCGGTGGTTGGGGGTGGTCGTCGACCCGAAGAGCCGTGCCAGGCTGCCCAGCTTGCAGTTGGGGGTCTCGTCGCGCGTGACGACCCGGCGTGCGAGCTTGGCGGTGTCGATCACCTCGAACCGGGGCCACGGCCGGCCCTGCTCCTTGGCGAAGTGCTGCAGGAAGCCGACGTCGAACGGTGCGTTGTGGGCCACCAGGACGGTGCCGGCGGCGAACTCCAGGAACGCGGGGAGGGCGGAGTCGATCGCGGGTGAGTCCGCCACCATGGAGTTGGTGATCCCGGTCAGCACCGCGATGAAGGCAGGAATCTCGGCCCGAGGGTTGACCAACGTCTGGAACTCGCCCAGCACCTCGCCGCCCCGGACCTTCACTGCGCCGATCTCGGTGATCATCGACCCCGCTGCCGCCGATCCTCCGGTGGTCTCCAGGTCGACCACGGTGAACGTCAGGTCTCGAAGCGGGCGCCCCAGCTCGTCGAAGCTGCGCTGCGTCTCCCACCGTCCGGTCCTGGCCACGGCCGCGCTGTTCATGTCGGGGACGCTAGACGTGCGCACCGACAGGACCGGCGAGGCTCGCGGACTACTGTGGGCGCACCAGCCGCCACGAGAGGATCCGAGCGTGACCCCGCACCAGGACGAGGGTGGGCCGATCTCCCTCGCCCAGCTGCCGGAGCCGGTGCGGCGCCGGGTGCTCGCGCTGGCTGCCGAGGCGCTGCCCCGGGTGGCTGGGCTGCCGGCGTCCCTGCAGAAGGTCGCATCCTTCGCCCCGGCCCGGCGGGCCCGTGCGGGCGCGGCACTGCTGGAGGCGGCCCTGGGCGACGAGGACCTGCGGCGCCGGGTGGCGACGCAGGTGGAGGCCGTCTCCGCGTCCCCGTCAGGCCCTCCGGAGCCCGACGAGCCGGTCGCGGCGGATGCCGTGACTCGAGCCGCGCACTGCTGGCTGCGCCGGCCCGAGGGATGGCGCGAGAGGCTGGACTCCTGCCTGGAGGAGCTCACGGAGGAGACCTCGGCGCGGGTCGACGAGCGGGAGGTCGCACGGCTGAGGGAGAGGGTGACCGCGCTCCAGCGGTCTGCGCAGGAGAGCAGATCGGAGCAGCGGGAGCGGCTGCGGGCGCTGAGGGAGGAGAACGCGGACCTGCGGCGCAAGCTGGGGGAGACCCGCACTGCCCTTCGTGCCGCACGCGGCGAGCTGGAGTCCTCGGCGAGCGCGGAGGAGAGCGCCCGGCAGGACGCCGAGCTCGCTGCGCGCCAGGCCCAGGCGGAGGTGCGCCGGATGCGTGCGCAGGTCGAGCAGCTGACCCGGGAGCTCCAGACCGCACGGCGCGAGAGCCGCACCGGTCGGGACGAGACCACCGTGCGCGCCCGGCTTCTCCTCGACACGGTCGTGGAGGCGGCCACCGGACTGCGTCGCGAGCTCGGACTGCCGGTGGTCGACGGGGTCCCTGCGGACGCGGTGCGCGTGGACGGGGCGGCGACGGCCGGGACGCCCGGCCCGCGTCCGGCGGAGACACCTGAGTCGCTGGAGACGCTGCTGGCCCTGCCGCGGGCCCGCCTCCTGGTGGACGGCTACAACGTGAGCAAGGCGGCGTGGGGCTCCTCGTCGCTGGAGGTCCAGCGGATCAGGCTGCTCTCCGCGCTGGCGCCCGTGGTGGCGAGGACGGGGGCCGAGACGACGGTGGTCTTCGACGCGCACGAGGCCGAGAGCCGGCCGGTCGTGCGGACTCCGCGAGGGATCCGCGTCGCCTTCAGCCCGCACGGAGTGATCGCCGACGACCTGCTCCGCCAGTACGTCGCGGCCGAGCCCGTGGGGAGACCGGTCGTGGCGATCACCAGTGACGGTGCGCTGGGCGCGGACCTGCGGGCGGGGGGCGCGCGGGTGGTCCCGGCGGCGACCCTGATCCGGCTCCTGGGCTGAGCGACACGCCGCCCCGCGCCGCACCCGTCCCGGCTTGTCGGCGGTCGGTGCTTGGGTCCTTCACATGACGACGCGAATCGATTGCGACACCTGCGTGGTGCGCGGCCTGGCCTGTCACGACTGCGTGGTGACCGTGCTCCTGGGCCCACCCCCGGAGCTCACCTTGGAGGACGAGGAGACGGCGGCGCTCCAGGCGCTGGCCGCCGGGGGGCTGGTGCCACCGCTGCGGATGGTGCACCCGCAAGCGGGCCCCATCATCGAATCTGCGTAAATTCAGGCGAGTTTTGGACGGTCCCGTCGCTGGCGACTAGCCTGTCGCAGGGCTCCCTCGCGGAGCCCTTGTTCCTAGCATCTGACAGCAGAGGAGACTGGCGGCTCGTGAGCCTCGCCCCCAAGCGTCTCAGTGGCGTCGCCGTCGCTCTGGCGGCCGTCGTCGCGACCGGACTCGTCGCGGCGCCCGTGCAGGCCGAGCCGGACATCGACGAGGTCCAGGCGAAGGTCGACCGTCTCTACCACGAGGCCGAGCAGGCGCAGGAGCGCTACCACGACGCAAACCTCAAGCTCGAGGGGCTGTCCGACGAGCTCACCTCGCTCAAGGCTGACCAGAAGCGTCAGGACGCGCGGCTCGAGGTGGTCCGCGAGCAGGTCCAGGAGTCGATCGTCCGGCAGTACCAGGGCGAGAGCATCTCCACCGTCGGTCAGGTGGTCGTCTCGGACGACCCGAGTGCCTTCCTCGGCCAGCTCTCGACGATGTCGGCCTTCAACGACCTGCAGAACGACCTCTTCGACTCCTTCAGCACGGAGGTCGAGGCTCTCGGGATCCGCCAGGAGGCGACCCAGGAGCGGCGCGCCGAGATCCAGAGCACCACCGAGGAGCTGGCCGAGGAGAAGGCGGCCGTCGAGGCGAAGCTCGACGAGGCCAAGAAGCTGCTGGCCCGCCTGGAGGACGAGGAGCGCGAGCGCCTCTTCGCCGCCTCGCGGAGCTCCTTCACCCGGCTGCCCAGCAGCGTCCCGGCCTCTGGCCGTGCCGCCGTGGCCGTCAAGGCCGCGATGGCCCAGGTCGGTGATGCCTACGTCTACGGCGCCGTCGGCCCGAACGCCTACGACTGCTCGGGCCTCACCATGATGGCGTGGGGAGCCGCCGGGGTCGGCCTCCCGCACTCCTCGAGCGCCCAGTTCAGCTCCGGTGCCCGTGTCGCCCAGAGCGACCTGCAGCCGGGAGACCTGGTCTTCTACTACAGCCCGATCAGCCATGTGGGCATGTACATCGGCAACGGCATGATCGTGCACGCTGCCAACCCCGGCAGCGGGGTCCGGGTGGACGGCGTCTTCTCGATGCCGTACGTCGGCGCGGTCCGCCCGGGCTGACCTCGCGTCCGCGCCCGGGACCACCGGGTGGTCACGGCGGTCCTGAGAGGATCGACCCGTGACGTCAGAAGACCGCCCTGCGCCCTCTTCGCGTGCTGTCGCCGTGGCCGTCCTCTGCACCGGCCTGGCAGCCCTGGTCGTGTTGGGCTGGTGGCTCGTCCCCTGGAGCCCGGTGCCGGGCGGCGTGCCGGCTCCCGTGGATCCGTCGACGCTCTTCTCCCAGGCTGAGCTGGAGCGCGCGGAGGAGTACTCCCGCCGTGCCCGCGCCTGGAGCTGGAGCTCCCTGGCCCTGACCGTGTTGATCCTCGCAGGACTCGGGTTCACCCGGGCGGGGAGCAGGATGGTGGCCCGCCTCCGGGGACCCTGGTGGGTCCGGGTGCTGCTCGGCGTGGTCGGACCGCTGCTCCTGGCACGCCTGGTGACCCTGCCCCTCGCGGTGGGCGCGTGGCGGCTCCGGGTCGACGAGGGGCTCTCCACCCAGACCTGGGCGACCTGGGCGGTGGACCTGGCCAGGGGGGAGGCGGTCGAGATGGCCACCTTCGCCGCGGTCGTCCTTGTCCTCGTCGGCACCGCCCGGGGGGCGCGACGGTGGTGGCCGGCGATCGCAGCCGCAGTCCTGGGGACCGGGGTCGTGCTGGGCTCGTTCGCCTACCCGCTGCTGGTGGAGCCCGCGTTCAACTCCTTCGAGCCGTTGCCCGCCGGTGAGCTGCGGGACGCGGTCGAGACGATCGCCGCTGAGCAGTCGGTCGACCTCGAGGACATCGTGGTCGCGGACGCCTCGCGCCGGACCACGACGTTGAACGCCTGGGTCTCCGGGCTGGGGGGGACCAGGAGGGTCGTCCTCTACGACAACCTGGTCGACGACGTGCCTCAGGGCCAGGTGCTGGCGGTGGTCGCGCACGAGCTGGCACATGCCAAGCACCAGGACGTGGTCGTCGGGACGGTGCTCGGCGCGGCGGGCGTGGTGACGGCCGTCGGTCTCCTGGCCCTGTTGCTGCCGAGGATCACGCGTCTCTCGCTCGCGGATCCGCGGGTGGTGCCCCTCCTGGTGGCGCTGGTCTTCGTGGGAGGGCAGCTGGCGCAGCCGGTGCAGAACATGGTAAGCCGTCGCATCGAGCTCCGCGCCGACGTGACGGCGCTGGAGTCCGTCGAGGACCCTGGCGACTTCGTGGAACTGCAGCGGCAGCTCGCGGTGAGGTCCCTCGCCGACCCGACCCCACCGGCGTGGTCACACTGGTGGTGGGGGAGTCACCCGGGGGTGCTCACCAGGGTCGCCCTGGTGCGCTGAGTCAACGGACGCGCCGAGCCATGGCCGCGTGGCCCGGGGCTGCGGTCGTCATGGTGCGCACTGGGCCTGGGTGATCTTGGTCTTCAGGCTCCCGCACGAGTCGTCGAAGAGACCCACCACGGCGCCGCCGAAGAGGAAGACTGCCGTGACGATGATCGCGGCGATGCCGGCAACCAGCAGGCCGTACTCGACCGAGGAAGCGCCCAGCTCGGACTTCCGGTGCGGGGCAGCGGTCCGGTCGATCGCGTTGCTCTCCATGGGAGATCCTTTACGTGAATGCGCCGCGGCGCGGTCCCGCAAGGCAGGACCGCGCCGAGCACGAACGGATCAGTCGGTCAGTTGGTGCCGCCGCTGTTCTTGATCGAGGTGGAGGTGCCGCTGAAGATGTCCTTGACCAGGCCGCCGAAGGCGAAGACGGCGACGACGATGATCGCGGCGATGCCGGCGACCAGCAGGCCGTACTCGACGGCGGAGGCGCCCCGCTCGTCCATCTTGGCCTTCTTGGCGTCCAGCAGGATGGTGAGGTACTGAAGCATGGTGGGTCCTTTCGGGGAATGCTCTGGGATTCTGGTCCGGCAGGCACTCGCCTGATCCGTGGACCCAATCCTCGTCGAGTGCGCCGATCCATGAGATCGGAAGACCGGTCACGGTGCCCTAGTCACAAAGGACTACTCGGCCCCGTGGTCGGGGGAGGCTCAGCGGCCGGTGGGGTTCATCGAGGAGAGGAGACCGCTGCGCATCGCGGTCACCAGCGCCTGGGCCCGGTTGGTCGCGCCCAGCTTCTGGTAGATCCGGGCGATGTGGGACTTGGCGGTCGACTCGCTCATGTAGAGCTGTCCGGCGATCTGTCCGGCTCCCAGCCCGTCGGCCAGGAGCACCAGGACCTCCTGCTCGCGGTCGGAGAGACGCGAGGTCTCCCCGCTCATCCGCCGGATCATCGCCGCGGAGAGTCCCGCGCACAGGAACGTCCTGGGCGAGACCGCGGCGTGCTTCGCCGCCTTCACCACCTCGGTGGAGGGTGCGTCCTTGCCGACGAAGGCGGAGGCACCCGCCTCCATCGCCGCGAAGATCTGCTCGTCGCCCGAGTGCATGGTCAGCACCACGAGGCCGGTCTCCGGCGCCTCCTTGCGGACGGCCCGCACGATGTCCAGACCGGTCCCGTCCGGCAGCTGGAGGTCGGTCACCACGACCTGCGGGTGGTGACGCTGGAACTGCTCCAGTGCCTCCCCGACGGAGCCGGCCTGGTCGACCACGTGGGTGGAGGGGTCCAGCGAGAACGCCGTGGCGAGGCCCGCCCGGATCAGCTCGTGGTCGTCCACCAGGAGCACCGACGTGGGGGAGGGCGTGGGGGTGGGGGTGGGGTCAGTGGTCATGAGACTCTCGCGTTCCTGGGGAGTGGGCGGACGTCGTGCGAAGGGAGCCTGTCGAGCGGGGCGCCCACGTGCACCGAGACGACCGTGCCGCGGGTCGGGCTCGAGCGGACCTCCAGCACCCCGCCGATCAGGGCTGCCCGCTCCTTCATGATCGAGAGGCCGTGGGAGTCGCGGCGCCCGGCCTGCAGGCCCCGTCCGTCGTCGGCGACCACGATCCGGGCGTTGGGGGCCTGCACTCGGCAGTGCACGTCGATGAGGGTGGCCTGAGAGTGCTTGACCGCGTTGTTCATCGCCTCCTGGGTGATGCGCAGCAGCTCGGCCTCCACCTCGTGGCGCAGCCGGCTCGTCCGCTCGTCGACCGTCACCTTGATCGGGGTGCCCGAGACGTCGCTCAGGTGCCGGGCCAGGGTGGCGATGGCGGCGCCGAGGCTCTCGCTCGAGCCAGCCTGGGTGCGCAGGGTCATCACGGAGCGCCGTACCTCGGCCACCACCGAGGTGATCATCCCGCGGAGCTGGAAGAGCGCGTTCTGCTGCTCCGGGCTGGTGGCCGTGGAGACCAGGGCGTCCACCACGTAGCCCATGGACGCGATGTCCTGCGCGACGCCGTCGTGCATCTCCCTGGCCAGTCGACGCCGCTCGTCGGACATCGCGGCGTCCCGGAAGGCGGTGAAGAGCTGGGCGGTGTCGAGCCGCAGCGCCGCGGGGGCCAGCCGCTCCGCCAAGGTGCGGAGGCGCTCGAAGACGTCGACCGAGTCGGGGTTCGAACCGGCAGCCAGCCGTCCGGTGACGACCGCGATCGGGGCGTCGGCGTGCGAGACGGGGAACCCGAAGTCGTGGCCCAGGACGCGGGGGTGCCCGTCGTCCCAGACGGCCTGGGCCAGCTCCTGGCTCTCCTCGCCCTCCAGCCCGTCCTGGGAGGATCGCGTGACCAGGGGCAGCAGCACGCCGTCGCGCCGCACGTGCAGGACCACGACCTCCGAGGGCAGCTCGGAGCTCACCGCGTCCAGGATCTCACCGCCCATGCTCGTGGGGTCCAGGCCGCCCTGCAGCTTCGCCGACAAGTCGTTGAGCTCGGTGAGCAGGGTCCGGGCCTCGCGGTAGGCGAGCGTCCCGTCGTCCCGGGCGGAGGTGCTGACGAAGAAGCCCGCGACGAGCCCCAGGCCGAGGCCGGTGACCATGAACATGAAGACGTCGGTCACCTGCGAGCTCTGCGGGGCGTCGCCGACGAGGAACATCACCAGGGTGGTCCCGCCCAGCTGGAGCAGGAGCGACTCGGCCACACCGGGCAGGCCGCGCAGCAGGCCGTGGACGAAGGGCGGGACGGCAAGCCCGGCCAGCAGGGCGGGAGCGCTCTGGTAGAACGCGCCGGCCAGCACGCCGACCGTGAGCGCTTCCACGGCGCAGACGATCCGCAGTGGCGTCTGCGTCCGCAGCAGCCACCCCGCGGTGACCCACAGGGCGGCGAGGCCGAAGAGTCCGCCCAGCGCGTCGACGTCGCGTCCCCAGGCGATCGACATCGCGACGGTGACCAGCACGAAGGCGCGGGCGCCTTCGATGAGCCCCGCCTGCTGGAGCCGCTCGCCCCGGCCGAGCATCAGGCGAAGGTGTCCATGATGCTGATCACGGCCGGCCCGATGACCACGATGAACAGGGTGGGCAGGATGCAGAAGATCAGCGGCACCGTCATCTTCACCGGGACCTGCTGCGCCTTCTCCTCGGCCTTCTGCCGCCGCTTGATCCGCATCTCGGCGGACTGGACGCGGAGCACCTGGGCGATCGGGATGCCGAAGGCGTCCGCCTGCACCAGGGCGCTCACGAAGCTGCGGAGGTCGTCGAGGTTGGTGCGGTCGGCGAGGGCGCGCAGGGCGGCGCTCCGCCCCTGCCCGATCTGCATCTCCCGCAGCACCCGGGCGAACTCCTCGGACAGCGGGCCGTCGGTGTTCCTCGCGACCTGCTGGACGGCGGCGTCGAAGGCGAGCCCGGACTCGACGCTGATGGTGAGGAGGTCGATCGCGTCCGGGAGCCCTCTGCCGATGGTCTCCTGGCGCTCGTGGGCCTTCTGGTACAGGTACATGTTGGGGCCGAAGTAGCCGGCCACAGCACCCAGGGCCCAGAAGACGATCTTGCCCACGAGCCCGAAGGTGAGCATGAAGGAGAAGAGGACCGCGACGACGAGGCCCGCGACGGCACCGATCACCTTGAGCGCGACCACGCGGTCCACGGTCCAGCCCGCGGGGTTCCCCGCGAGCTCGAGCTTGCGGTAGATCCGCTCCGTGCTGTCCGCGCCGGTGAAGCGGCGGCCGATCACTAGGGCCCGGCCCTGGAGCGGCGCCAGCACCCGCTCCGCGAAGGGGCGGTCGAGCTCGGCGGTGAGCTCCTTGGGCACGTCGCCCATGGACTCCAACGCGGCCAGGGACCGGCTCAGCCCGGCCTCCTTCACCGGCGCCCCCGTCGCCATGGCGGCCAGCAGGATCGCCATGCCCACCAGCAGGAACCCCAGCACCAGATAGATCGTCATCAGATCTCCACCTTGATCAGTCGGCTCATCCAGAAGGCGCCCACCGCGAGCATCATCGCGGCGCCGCCGAGCATCAGCCAGCCCAGCGGCTCCCGGAAGAGCACGCTGACGTAGTCGTAGCTGGTCAGCATCAGGTAGCCGAGGAAGACGGGCGGAAGACCTCCGAGCACGTAGGCCGAGATCTTGCCCTCCGCCGCGAGTGCCTGGACCTGACGGCGCATGTACTCCCGCTCCCGGATGGTCCCGGCCACGGTGTCGAGCAGCTCGGCGAGGTTCCCGCCGACCTGACGCTGGATCTTGATGGCCATGACGACCCACTCGAAGTCCTTGCTGTCGAACCGCTCCGCGATCCCCTGCAGCGCGTCCTCGAGGGAGACCCCGAGACGCGTCTCGACCAGGACGCGCTTGAACTCGCTCGCGATCGGCTCGGTGCCCTCGCGGACGATCGTGTCCACCGACTGGGCGAGGGAGAGCCCCGCGGAGAGGGAGCCCGACATGAGCTGCAGGGTGTCGGGGAGGGCCGCGTTGAACTTCTTCAGCCGCTTCTTCTTGGCGCGGCCGAGGTAGAGCCACGGGACGATGGCGCCGATGACGATGAAGAGCAGCCCCACGCCGAGGCTGCCGCCTCCGAGGACGACCCCGAGGAGCCCGGCTCCCACGATGATGCCGGTGTGCAGCAGCAGCCACTCCGAGGACCGGAAGCCGCTGTCGGCCGCCTCCAACCGCCCGGCGATCCGCTCCTCGAGCGACTTGTTGCGCTTCAGCACGGCGTCCGCGGCTCCGCGGAACTGGGCCAGCCTCTCCTCCGACCCGGGTCCGGACCTGCCGGGCGCGGGGGCAGCGCCCGAGGCGAGGCCGGCATACATGGCGACCCGCTCCTCAGCAGTCATCTGGCCCTTCGCCATCCCGGTCAGCAGCGTGCCGAGGAAGATCAGCAGCCCGGCGCCGACCAGCGACACCGCGGCCCACATCGCCCAGTCGGGGAGGATGATGCCCCGGTCGGGAGAGGGCAGCGTCACCTTGCGGGGGGTCGGGGCGCTCGCGCGCACCGGAGCGAAGACCTCCGCGGTCAGGATCCCGGTGCCGGTCGGCAGCGAGACCGAGATCGTCGCCTCGTCAGCCGCCCCGGCGGGGACCTGCGAGGTGACCAGGACCTGGCTCGCCAGGATCTCCGCCTTCTCGGAGAAGGCGGCGCCCAGGGCGTCCACGTCGGCGCTGATCACCTGGCCGTTGCCGGCGTTGCTGAGCTCGGTCAGGGGACCGAGGTCCCCGTCCTGCTCCAGGGCGACCACGTCGACCAGGACCCCCGTGCGCGAGATGGCGGAGGTGACCTCGTTGAGGGCGGTCTGGCTGGTGTCCGCCCCGTCCGAGAGGACGAGCAGGCTGCGCTGTCCCTCGGTCCCGGCGAGCTCGGCAGCGGTGATCACGCCGTCGTACAGCCGGGTCTGACGGGCCAGCGTCAGACCGGCGATCGCGCTGCGCGCCGCCTCGCGGTCGGTCGTCGGCGGCACCGCCGGGACGACCGTCTTGTCGAAGGTGACGAGGCCGACCTCGACGTCGGCCGGCACGGAGCCGAGGTAGACCTCGGCCGCGGCCTTGGCCGCCTCGAAGCGCTCACCGTCCATCGAGCGACTGGTGTCGATCACCAGGACGGTGGTCCGCTGGACCGACTGTCCACCCGCGGACTCGGCCGTGGCCTCCGCGGAGGCGCCGTCGAACGAGACCTCGACGCCCTCCATCTCCACCTCGGCGCCCGGAGGCACGGCGACCAGCAGCTGGATTCCTTCGGCGGTGGACTGGACGTGGGTGATGCTGGCGTCGTCCGCCGCGTGCGCGGCGATCGGGAGACCCAGGAGTGCCGCCACCCCGAGGGCGGCCAGCACGCGCGAGAGGCCGCGCATCAGAACCGCTCCGGCACGAAGATCATCGGGTCGACGTGCACGTTGTTGTAGGTCATCTTCTCCAGGAACTTCGGCCTCAGACCGGTGGCCCTGAGACCACCCAGGGTCCGGCCCTCGGTATCGAAGCCGGCCGAGTGGTCGTAGAGGAAGACGTCCTGGAGCGTGATGATGTCGCCCTCCATCCGCTCGACCTCGGTGACGTGGGTGATGTGGCGCGACCCGTCCTTGAACCGGGTCTGGTGCACGATCAGGTCCACCGCCGAGGCGACCTGCTCGCGGATCGCGCGCACCGGCAGATCCATCCCGGCCATCAGCACCAGGGTCTCCATGCGGGACAGGGTGTCGCGGGGACCGTTGGAGTGGACGGTGCAGATGGAGCCGTCGTGGCCGGTGTTCATCGCCTGGAGCATGTCGAGGGCCGAGGCGTCACGGACCTCACCGACGATGATGCGGTCGGGCCGCATGCGCAGGCTGTTCTTCACCAGGTCGCGGATCGTGACCGCGCCCTTGCCCTCGATGTTGGAGGGCCGCGACTCCAGCCGCACCACGTGCTCCTGCTTGAGCTGGAGCTCGGCGGCGTCCTCGATGGTGACGATCCGCTCGTCGGAGGGGATGAAGGAGGAGAGGACGTTGAGCGTGGTGGTCTTGCCGGCGCCGGTGCTGCCGGAGACGATGATGTTGAGGCGGCCGCGGACGCAGGCGTCGAGGAACTCCTTGGTCTGCTGGCTGATGGAGCCGAACTTGACGAGGTCGTCCGCGGTCAGGGGATCGGTGGCGAACTTGCGGATGGTCAGCGCGGAGCCGTCGATGGACAGCGGAGGCACGACGGCGTTGACGCGGCTCCCGTCGGGCAGACGCGCGTCCACCATCGGGCTGGACTCGTCCACACGCCGGCCGATCCGGGAGACGATCTTGTCAATGGTGCGCCGCAGGTGGGCCTCGTCCTGGAAGATCGCGTCGGCCGCGACGAGCTGGCCCTTGCGCTCCAGCCAGATGCTGTGGGCGCCGTTGACCATGACCTCGGAGACGTCGGGGTCGCGCAGGTAGGGCTCGATCGGGCCGTAGCCGAGGATGTCGTCGCTGATCTCGCTGGTGATCTGCTGCCGGTCGGCGGCGCTGATGGGCCGGTCCGACTTCTTCAGCACGTCGGCGAGCGCCGCCCGGACCTTCTGGTCGAGCTCGCTCTGCTCGAGGTTGGCGTCGTAGAGCTGGGGGCCCAGCTGCCGCAGCAGCTCGGCGTGGACCGAGGACTTCAGCTCCTCGATCCGGTCCGTGTTGGCCGACTGGGGCCTCCGTGACGACGTCGGGTCCGGGACCGGGGTCCGGCGGTCGTTGAGGGGGGAGTCCGAGGCGCCGACGGGCGACGGGGGCACCATCATCGGCTCCTCGACCAGCATGTCGGCGAGGGGGGTCTCGACGGCGACCGGCGCCGTGACACCGGGAGCGGGGATGCCCGCGGCGGCGGCGGCCTCCTCGGCGCGTCGCCGTGCGGCCAGACGTTCGGAGAGGTTGCTCATCGTGTCATCTCCTGCTGATGCGGAAGCGCTTCTGGCCCTCTTCGCGCTTCTCGGTGGGGGCGGGCGCGGGGACCGGGGTCACGGGTTCGGTCTTGACCGCCTTCGGCGCCTTGGCGGCCTTCGGGGGCCGGATCTTCTGCGACGGGACGTCGGTGGGCTGCGCGGTCTCGTAGCCCATCAGCTTCTCCGCCAGGGCCCGGACGGCCTTGGAGGAGGGGTGCGAGGGGGAGGAGAGCATCAGCGGCCGGCCGGCGTTGGTGGCCTTGGCGATGTCCAGGGAGGTCGCCACGCGGGCCGCCACGTCCATCCCGAGGATCCCCTCCACCTTGTCGGCTCCGATCCCGACCTGCTCGTCGGCACGGTTGAGCAGCAGGTGACGGTGGCCCTCGGCGACGCCGAGCACGTCGAGGGTCTCCAGGGCGACCTTCACGTTCTTGAGGGTGGGCACGTCGAGGGTGGCGACGATGATGCAGTCGTCCGTCTCGTCGAGCGCGGTGAGGGTCTGCTCGTCGAAGGCCGGCGCGGTGTCCAGCACGAGGTAGTCGAAGTGGTCCTGGAGGGTGCGCAGCAGCCGGGTCACCAGGGCACCGGTCACCCGCTCCCGGGCGTCGGGCTGGCTGGGCGCCGCCAGGACCATCAGGCCGCTCTCGTGGGGCGTCATGAGCTCCTCGATGAACGCGTAGTCCATCGACTGCTCACCCCCGATGGCGTGCTCGATGGAGTGGGTGGGGAAGAGCTGGAGGGTGATCGCGATGTCGCCGAAGGCGAGGTCGAGGTCGACCACGCAGACCTTGTTCTCACCCCCGCGCATCAGCGCGATGCCGAGGTTGACCGACATCGTCGTCTTCCCCACCCCGCCCTTGGGGGAGAAGATCGTGATGACGCGCCCCAGCCGGGAGGAGGGCGCGGCATTGCCCCGCAGCGCCGCCCAGAGGGCGTGGGCACGCTGCAGGGCTGCGTTGACCTGGGGGAGGTCGCTGGCGGTCACGACCTCGCGGACGCCGGCGTGCATGGCCTGGGTCAGGACGTCGGTGTCCACGCTGTCGCGGACCAGGACCACGCTTGCGGTGGGGAGCGCGGTGCGCATGCGGTCGGAGATCGCCATCGCCTCGGCGACCGAGAGGCTCGGCCCCAGCACCACGGCGTACTCGTCGGTCCGGTGCGCGAGCCAGCCGAAGAGCCGCTCCTGGCTGTCGACCACCTGCGTGCCCGCGGGGAGCACGGTCAGGAGCGCCGCAGCCTTGGCGGGGTCCGCGTCGAGAAGGATGGGCATCGTGGTCGCCTAGCTGAAGAGATTCTGGAGGTTCATGCCCGGGTTGGGCTGGACCTTGGTGGTTCCGGTGCGCAGACCGAAGGAGAGCTCGCCGTTGGTGGCGGCGAACATCAGCTTCTCCGCCTGGTCCTGGTCGACGGCCAGCGTCAGCAGCGTCCGCGGAAGCTGCTCGACGGTCTCGGCGCCGGTCTCGTCGGTGGAGGTGGTGGAGACCAGCGTCGTCGAGCCGGCGGCGAGGATCGTGACCTCGGGGAGCAGCAGCCGGGTGAACGGCTTGCCGTCCTCCGCTGTGCCGTTGAGCCAGATCGCGACGTCCGATCCCGCGGAGATGAAGCCGGCGACCCGCGCGGTGTCGGTGAGCTGGACGGAGACCGCCAGCTTGCCGTTCGGGATCGGCAAGGACGACGAGGCGCCCACCCCGCCGAACTTCTCGGGCACGATCTGCTCGCCCGGGTAGATGTTGGTGTTGGCCGCCAGGCCCTCCAGGGAGTCCGTCGTGGTGACGGCGCTGGGCAGGACCGAGTTGCGGGGCAGGTTCTGGCGCTGGATCTTCCCGTTGGCCGCCGCGTCGGCGATCGTCTCGCCGGTGACGATCGGGCTCACGGCGGTGAGGACCTCGACCGTGTCGTACTGCTCTGCCGCCCTGTTGTCCGCGCTCTCCACGTAGAGGTAGACGAGGGCGGTGCCGAGCAGCGCCACGACGACCGCTACGACGAGCAGGAGCTTGCGTCGATCCATGGGTTGCGCCTCCGGTCTCAAGCAGACCGGGGCTCTTCCGGGCCCGGCACTGCGTTCCTGTCCATTCCGTCACACCCTGCCCAAGGAGCGAGACGGGTGTGGCGGAAACTTCGGATCGAACGCTAGTGGTCTGTACCGGGTCTTGTTCGCGTTTTCGTCAAGGAAGGTAGAGCGCCTCCACCTCGTCGCGGAACTCCCGCATGACGACGTTGCGCTTGAGCTTGAGGCTGGGGGTGAGGTGGCCCGCCTCCTCCGTCCAGGCGGCGGTCAGGATGGCGTACTTGCGGATCGACTCGGCCCGGGAGACCGCCTTGTTGGCGTCCTCCACGGCCGCGTCGATCTCGGCCCGCAGCTCCTCGTCCTGCACGAGCTGGTCGAGGGAGCCCTTCTTGCCGCGGGACTCCGCCCACCCGGGCAGAGTCTCGGTGTCGAGGGTGATCAGGGCGCCGATGAACGGCTGGCCGTCACCGACCACCATGCACTGGTCGATCAGCAGGTGCGAGCGCATCCGGTCCTCCAGCACCGCGGGGGCCACGTTCTTGCCCCCGGCGGTCACCAGGATCTCCTTCTTGCGGCCGGTGATCCGGACGAACCCCTCGTCGTCGATCTCGCCGACGTCGCCGGTGTGGAACCAGCCGTCGGCATCGAGGGCCTCGGCGGTCGCCGCCTCGTTGTTCCAGTAGCCGGCGAAGACCTGGCCGCCGCGGAACAGGAGCTCGCCGTCGTCGGCCACCCGCACCGTGGTGCCGCCGAGCGGCCGACCCACCGTTCCGACCTTGTGGGCGTCGGGGAGGTTGACGCTGAGGGCGGCGGTGGTCTCGGTGAGCCCGTAGCCCTCGAGGACCGTGAGGCCGATGCCGCGGTAGAAGTGCCCGAGACGCTCCCCGAGGGGGGCGCCGCCCGAGACCGCGTGCAGGCAGCGGCCGCCCAGGGCGGCCTCGAGCTTGCCGTAGACGAGCTTGGTGAAGAGGGCGTGCTGGATCCGCAGGGAGACCGGGACCCGGCCCTTGTCCTGGGCCTTGGACCACGCGATGGCGGTCTCAGCGGCCCGGTTGAAGATCTTGCCCTTGCCGTCCGCGGCGGCGTTCTGCGAGGCCGTGTTGAAGACCTTCTCGAAGACCCGGGGGACGGCCAGGATGAAGGTCGGACGGAAGACCTGGAGATCGGCGACGAGGTTCTTGATGTCGGCACTGTGGCCGAGCACGACCCGCCGCTTGATGGCGCCGATCTGGATGATGCGGGCGAAGACGTGGGCCAGCGGCAGGAAGAGCAGCGTCGAGGCGCCGTCGGCGAAGAGCTCGTCGAGCTCGTCGACCGCGACGCCGAGCTCGAACATGAAGTTGCCGTGGGTGAGCATGCACCCCTTCGGCACCCCTGTCGTGCCGGAGGTGTAGATCAGGGTGGCGAGGTCGTCGCGACCGGCGGCGGTGCGGCGTCGCTCCAGCTCGTCGTCGTCGACCTCCTGGCCGAGGCTGGTCAGCACCTCCAGCGCGCGGTCCTCGATCGACCACAGGTGGTGGAGGCACTCCAGGTCGGCCCGGACGCTGGTGACCCGGGCGGTGTGCTCCGGGCTCTCCCCGATCACGGCGCGGGCCCCGGAGTCGGCGAGGATCTGCCGGATCTGCTCCGACGACGAGGTCTCGTAGACGGGCACGGTGACGGCGCCGGCGAACCAGATCGCGTAGTCCAGGAGGGTCCACTCGTACCGGGTCTTGGAGATCAGGGCGACCCGGTCGCCGGGCTCCAGCCCAGCGGCGATCAGCCCCTTGGCCACTGCGCTGACCTCGGTGAGGAACTGCCCCGCGGTCACGTCGACCCACTCCTGACCGGTGTTGCGCCGGAAGACCACGGCATCCCCCGCGAGCCGGGCGTTGGTGACGACGTCATCGGTGAGGTTCCCGGTGCTGGGGAGCTCGGTCGTCAGGGGCGTGGAGAACTCACGCAAGTCAGGTGCCTCCTGGTTCGGGGTTTTCAACGCGCACGTTACCGCCGGGTCCGCCGGGCGAAGGATCCGGTAGGGTCGCGAGCCTGATCCGTATCCGTCGGTCACCACCGGCCGGCGACCAACGAGTGGGGGCAGGGATGGCCGAGCAGACCACGTCGTCCATCGTCGTCGACGCCGAGCCGCGTGCGGTGATGGACGTGATCGCCGACTTCGAGGCCTACCCCGCGTGGGCGAAGGGCGTGCGCACGGTCAAGATCGTGGACCCCGGCTCGGACGGCCGGGCCGACCAGGTCTTCTTCGCCCTCGACGTCTCCCCGATCAAGGACGAGTACACGCTCGCCTACCAGTGGGACGGTGACCGGGCGGTCACCTGGACGCTGGTGGAGGGCAAGATGCTGCGTGCCCTCGACGGTGCCTACCTGCTCAAGGACCGTGGTGACGGCTCCACGGAGGTCACCTACCGGCTGGCCCTCGACGTCTCCATCCCGGTGATCGGGATGCTGAAGCGCAAGGGCGAGAAGATCCTGATCGACACCGCCCTCAAGGGTCTGAAGAAGCGCGTCGAGTCCCTCTGACCTTGCGAGTCCTTCTCTTCACCGGCAAGGGGGGCGTCGGCAAGTCCACGGTCGCGGCCGGGACCGCGGCGGCCTCCGCCCGCGCGGGCCGGCGCACCTTGGTGGTCTCCACCGACGCCGCGCACTCGCTGGCCGACGCCTTCGGGGTGACGGCAGGCGCGGAACCGAGTGAGGTCTCCCCGCACCTCTTCGTGCAGCAGGTGGACGCGCAGCGCCGCTTCGAGGAGTCGTGGGGCGAGATCCAGGCCTACCTGCTCGGGATGCTCGACGTGGCCGGGATGGATCCCGTCGCCGCCGAGGAGCTGACCGTGCTGCCCGGCGCCGAGGAGGTGCTGGCGCTCCTCGAGCTGAGGCGGCAGGTGCGTGCGGGCGGCTGGGAGACCGTGGTGGTCGACTGTGCTCCGACCGCGGAGACGCTGCGCCTGCTCGCCCTCCCGGAGGCGCTGGGCTGGTACATGAGGCGGGTCTTCCCCGTGCAGCGCCGGGTGGTCCGTGCCCTGAGCCCGGTGCTGGGCCGGGCGGCGGGGGTGCCGATGCCCGGGGAGCCGGTCTTCGACGCGGTGACGCGCCTCCACGAGGAGCTGGGTCAGGTGCGCGACCTGCTGACGGCGCCCGGGGCGAGCGTGCGGCTCGTGCTCACCCCGGAGCGGGTCGTGGTGGCGGAGGCGCGCCGGTCGTGGACCACGCTGTCGCTCTACGGGTACTCCGTCGACGGCGTGGTCGCCAACCGCGTCTTCCCCACCGACGCCCAGGACCCCTGGCGCGCGGGGTGGGTCCGGGCGCAGGCGGCGGTGCTGGCCGACGTCGAGAGGTCGTTCTCCGGGCTCCCCGTCTGGCGGGCCGAGTACCAGGCCCAGGAGCCGGTGGGAGAGGCCGCGCTGGCGGCGCTCGCCGCGGAGCTCTACCGCGGGGACGACCCGCTGGCGGCGCCGGCCGTGGAGACACCCTTCGAGGTGGCCCGCACGCCCGCTGGCTTCCTGCTCACCCTGCGGCTCCCGCTGGCCGACGCCGGCGACGTGGACCTGGCCAGGCACGAGGACGATCTGGTGGTCACCGTGGGCTCCTACCGCCGCGTGCTGACGCTGCCCGCGGCGCTGGCGCGCCTGCGGGTCACGGCGGCGCGGGTGGACGGCGGCCGGTTGCAGGCCCGATTCGAGGAGGCAGGATGAGCGAGGAGCAGGACGACGTCGACGGCTCGGCGGAGGTCGGATCGCTGGGTGAGGAGGCCGTGCGCCTCCTCGGGGCGCTGGCCGGCTGGACGGCCGAGCACGCCTCGGACCTCGGGAACGCCCCCCAGGAGGCGGCCGACGCTCCGGACTCGCGCGACGAGGCCGGACCGCACGCCGCCCCCGGCGCGTCCGAGTGCTCGGTCTGTCCGCTGTGCCGCACCGTGCACGCGCTGCGCGGGCTCAGCCCGGAGGTGAGGTCGCACCTGGTCTCGGCCGGCACCCACCTGCTGCAGGCCGGCCTCGCGGTCCTCTCCCAGGTGCCGACGCCTGCCGGCGAGGCCGAGGGGCCGAAGGGGTCGCCGGTCGAGCACATCGACCTCGGGGAGGATTGGCCTCAGGACCCGGTGGAGGAGTGAGCGCGCCGGTCTGGGTCGGGGTCGACATCGGCGGCACGAAGGTCCTCGCGGGGGTGGTGGGGGCGGACGGCCGCGTGCGCACGACGGCCCGGCGCGAGACTCCGGGGCGGACGGCGCCCGTCGCGTTGATCGAGGATGCCCTCACCGAGGCGGTGCTGGAGGCTGCGGGGGGCGCGGCGCTGGCCGGGGTCGGGGTGGCCGCGGCGGGCTTCGTGGACGCGCCGGGGGAGCGGGTCGTCTTCGCGCCGCACCTGCCGTGGCGCGACGACCCCGTGCGCGACCGCCTCAGCGAGCGCTGGGGCGTGGCGGTGTCGCTCGAGAACGACGCCACCTGTGCAGCCCTGGCCGAGTCCGAGCACGGCGCCGCGCGTGGGGTCGCCAGTGCGCTGGTGCTGACCCTGGGCACGGGGATCGGCGGCGGCGTGGTGGTCGCCGGACAGGTCCTGCGGGGAGCCGCCGGGATGGCGGGGGAGTTCGGGCACATGAAGGTGGTGCCCGGCGGCGCCGCCTGCGAGTGCGGGGGACGCGGGTGCTGGGAGCAGTACGCGTCGGGGCGGGCGCTGGTGCGACTGGTCCGCGCCGACTGGGGCGCCCGATCGCCCCGGCTCTCGGCGAGGTGCGGGGACGACCCGGCCCGGGTGACCGGTCCGATGGTCACCGCCGCGGCGGCGGAGGGCGACCCGCTGGCGCGGCAGGCCCTGGAGGAGGTCGGGCGCTGGCTCGGGCTGGGGCTCGCCAACCTGGTGGCGGCCTTCGATCCTGCGTGCCTGGTGGTGGGGGGAGGGCTTGCCGCCGCCGGAGAGGGTCTGCTCGCACCCGCACGGCGGGCACTCGGGGAGTCCCTGGTCGGGGCGGCCCACCGTCCCGTGCCGCCCCTGCGCGCGGCGGCGCTGGGACCGGAGGCCGGCCTGGTGGGCGCCGCCCTGCTGGCCCGGCGTGCTCAGTCGCGTCGGTAGCCGGGCACCAGCTCGTGGGCCAGCTGCTCGAGGAAGAGGCCCACGTCGGTGACGATCCCGCGAGCCTGGGACGAGCCCCGGTCGGCCAGCTTGGTGACCGTGGCGGGATTGATGTCCACGCAGACGAGCGGGATGGAGGCCGGCAGGATGTTTCCGGTGGCGACCGAGTGGAGCATGGTCGCGACCATCAGGCAGAAGCCGACACCGGGCAGCTCGGCACGCATCGCGCGCTGGCCCTCCAGCACGTCGGTGTAGACGTCGGGCAGGGGGCCGTCGTCGCGCACCGAGCCGACGAGCACGAAGCGCTTGTGGTGGGTGACCAACGCGTGCATGATGCCGCCGGTCAGGACGCCACTCTCGACCGCGGCCGCGATCGACCCCTGCTTGCGGATCGTGTTGAGGGCGCGGATGTGGTGCTCGTGGCCGTGCTTGACCCCGCGGCCGTGCGCCAGGTCGACGCCCAGGCTGGTGCCGTAGAGGTTCGCCTCGATGTCGTGGGTCGCCAGCGCGTTGCCGGCGAAGAGGACGTCCACGAAGCCGGCCTCCACCATCGCCACCATCGCCGGCGCGGCTCCGGTGTGCACGACCCCCGGCCCGCCGACCCACAGCACCTTGCGGCCGGCGGCCTTCGCCTCGCGCATCCCCTGGGCGACCTGGCGGACGAGCACCGCCTGGGGCTTCTCCGACGACACGTCGGACTCCATGAAGCCGAACTGCTCCTGCCGGCGGTCGACCTCCGGCACCGTCACCCGGACG
Source organism: Nocardioides sp. Z22_16 (assembly GCF_058134365.1). NCBI lineage: Bacteria > Bacillati > Actinomycetota > Actinomycetes > Propionibacteriales > Nocardioidaceae > Nocardioides > Nocardioides sp. Z22_16. The sequence continues at coordinate 261,984 of NZ_JBYTTI010000005.1, read as the reverse complement.
CCGGCGGCACCGCAGATCACCTGCATGCCTACGCGCACGTCGGACATCGGGAGGGTGCTGATCCGGGTGCGTCCCGCCTCGGCCGTGACGACCAGCCCACAGTCCATCTCGGGGTTCTCGACCGGGTGCCAGGTCCCGGCGAGCCGCACCCTGGTCGGCAGGTTGGTGGTCGAGTAGAACCCGTCGGGGAACACCCCGTCGTGGTCGCAGGTCGAGACCGAGGCCTCACCGGGATCCACCATGTTGACGCCGCGGGTCTGCAGCCGCATCAGCAGCCGCTGGAGCGCCTCGTCGTCCGCGGCGGTGACGGTGATGGTCGCGGTGGAGGTGTCGGCGGCCTCGCGGCCGACGTCGATGGAGTCGATGACCCAGTCGCCGTCGTACTCGCGGATGTCGTCCAGGATCTGCGACAGGACCCCGCTGTCCATCAGGTGCCCGGTGACCTCGACGGTCTCAGTGCTGCTCATCTCGCCGACTGTAGTGAGTCCGGTCCTGCGAAGGGCGCAGGGCTGGCACACTCGGCGGGTGCTCGTCCATCCTCTGGCCAGGACCGCGGTGATCCTCACCGCGTGGCTGGTGCTGCTCCAGGGGGAGCAGGTGCGCCCCATCCTGCTCTTCCCGACCCTGGTGACAGTGTCGGCGCTGGCGGCGGTCGTCCTGATCGTCACCGGCCGCGGAGGGGCGGGGTGGCGCGACCCCTTCTTCCTCGCCGCGGGGCTCACGGGCTACACGGTGCTGATCACGGCGCTCCGGTTCGCCCGTGAGCACGGAGAGAGTCCCGCGGGGCAGGTCGGGATCACCGTGGTGTTCCTGGCGCTCGGCCTCCTCGCGCTCCGCGGCACCCGCTGGGGGAGCCTGGGGTTCGTGGGCCTGCTGGCGCTCTACGCCGTCCTGGTGCTGACCACCTTCCACACCCAGAACCACCTGATCGACGTCAGGGTCCTGCTGGAGAGCGGGATCGACGCGCTGCTGGCCGGCACCAGCCCCTACGGGATCACCGTGCCCAACGTGTACGACGCCGCGAAGACCGCCGTGCTCTACGGGCCGGGCGTCGTGCAGGACGGGCGGGTGATGTACGGCTATCCCTACCTGCCCGCCGTCCTCCTCCTCGACGTGCCCGCCCACCTGCTCGGCGACGTCCGGCTGATGCACCTGCTGGCGTTCCTGGCGACGGCGGCCCTGCTGCGCCACCTCGCCACCGACCGGGTCGGGCGGGTGCTCGCGGTGCTCTGGGTGACGGCTCCGATCTCGCGCACCCTGATGGTCTCCTACTGGATCGAGCCGGTGATGGTGCTGCTGCTCGCGGTCGCGGCGTGGGCCATGCTGCGGGAGAGGTGGAGGACGGCCGGGGTGGCGCTGGGCATGCTGCTCGCCTCCAAGCAGTACCTGGTGGTGGTCCTGCCCCAGCTGTGGAGCGTGTGGCGCGCCGCGGGCCGCCGAGCCGTCGTCCTCGCGGTGGCCGTCGCCGCGCTGCTGATCGGGGTCTTCTTCGTGTGGGACCCGCGCGGCTTCTGGCGCTCGGTGGTGGAGTGGCACTTCATCCAGCCGTTCCGCGCCGACTCGATGTCCCTGCTGCCGGGTCTGGCGGAGCTGTTCGGTCCGCTTCCCGACTGGTTCGTCTCGGGCCCCTCGCTGGTCCTGGGGCTGACCGTCTCCGCCCTGCTGGCCTGGCGCGCGCGTCCGGGGTCGACCGCGATGACGCTCGGCATCGGCCTGAGCCTGCTGGTGACGGTCATGCTCTCCAAGCAGGCGTTCACCAACTACTTCGGGTTCATCGGGGCCGCGCTCCTGCTCGCTGCGGTCACGTGGTGCCGGGACGACCCCGTGGGTCAGAGCCGCGCGCCGTTGTCCCAGGGGTCGCGCGGACCGGAGTCCATCGACACGACGAGGTAGAGGAACCCCGCCACGAAGGCGAGACAGATCCCGACCGAGACGAGCGCCGGGGGGCGCAGGTCGAGCACCGCGAGCACCAGCAGGAGGAGGGGAGCGCCGAGGGTGCCCGCCCACGCCGCGCGCCGGGCCGGGGTGGTGCGGGGCAGCGGCGGGGGCGGCGGCGGGACGAAGCGGTCGTCCTCGTCGACCGGGTCCTCCTCCGGCTCCTCCGGGCGGTCGCGGTGGAGGTGGGGCTCGTCGCGGAACTCTCCGGGCTCGGGGGCCGGCGAGGCGGCGGGCGCGGCCGGGCCGTCGCCGTCGTCCTCGTCGGGCAGGGCGGGCCGCTCGCCGTAGTTGTCGACGATGGCCTGCCAGGCCGCGTCCTCGTCCCGTGCGCTCACGCCTCGAGGTTAGCCCGCCGGACGTGACCGAGCGCTCGTGCTCAGCCGGCGACCCTGGCCACGAACCGCGCCGACTCCGCCCAGATGGTCGGGGCGTCGTTGTCCAGGGTGGCCACGTGGTAGCTCTCCGGCAGCGTTCTCACGGTCAGGTCGGCGCTGGAGACGGCCCCGCGGACGATCTCCAGGGACGAGGGGTCCACCACGTGGTCGACGTCGGACTTGAAGTAGAGCAGCGGGCTGGTGACCGCCGGCAGGTCGGCGCGGAGCCGCTTCCACTGCGTCATCATCGAGTGGGTGGCCTTGAGGGGCGTGCGGGAGTAGCCGTGCTCCTGCACCCCCGGCTTCTTGATGTCGTCGGTGATCCCGGCGAGGGACGGGACGACCCACTTCAGCAGGGGCAGCGCCAGGACGTCCTTGCGGGTGGTGTGGACGGCGGGATTGACCACCATGACCCCGGCGACCTGGTCGCCGCGATCGGCGGCGAGTCGCAGGGTCAGCGCCCCTCCCATCGAGAGACCGCCCACCACGACGGCGTCGTGGCTGGCCCGGAGCCGGTCGAAGACGCGCTCGACCTCGGCGTACCAGTCGTCCCAGGTGGTCGCGTTGAGCTCCTGCCACGAGGTGCCGTGGCCCGGCAGCCTGGGGACCTCCACGGCATACCCGTGCCCGGCCAGCGCCTCGCCCCACGGCTTGATGGAGGCGGGGGACCCGGTGAAGCCGTGGCTCAGCAGCACGCCGATGCTGCGCCCGCCGGTCCTGCCGGGGTCCGCGGGCAGGGAGAGCGGGGCGGCGAGCGGGTGCAGGGGCATGGGCGCATTCTGCACGAGAGGTTTTGGAGGGGCTAGGCTCGCGTCGTGCTCTACTGGTTCTTGAAGAGGATCGCCCTCGGGCCCCTCCTGCGACTCGTCTTCCGTCCCCAGGCCTGGGGGCTGGACAACGTGCCGTCCGAGGGTCCCGCGATCCTCGCCAGCAACCACCTCTCCTACGCCGACTGGCTCTTCATGCCGCTGACGCTGCCGCGCCGGGTGACCTTCGTGGCCAAGGCGGAGTACTTCACCACGCCCGGGATCAAGGGCTGGTTCCAGAAGAAGTTCTTCAGCGGCTCCGGCCAGGTGCCGATCGACCGCAGCAGCGGGAACGCCGCGGAGGGCGCGCTCAAGTCGGCCAAGGCGATCCTCGCCCAGGGCGACCTGTTCGGGATCTACCCCGAGGGCACCCGCTCGCACGACGGGCGGCTCTACCGCGGCAAGACCGGGGTGGCCCGGCTGGCGCTGGAGACCGGTGCCCCCGTCATCCCGGTGGCGGTGGTGGGGACCGACGTCGTCGCGCCTCCCGGCAAGAAGTTCGGCAGCTTCACCCGGCCCGTGGTCCGCTTCGGGAAGCCGCTGGACTTCTCGCGCTACGAGGGCATGGAGAACGACCGCTACATCCTGCGCTCCATCACCGACGAGATCATGTACGAGATCATGCGTCTCTCCGGCCAGGAGTACGTCGACATGTATGCCGCCCGGGCCAAGGAGGAGTCGAAGAAGGCGGAGGAGGAGACCCGCCGTCTCGAGCGCGCCTCCCACGACCGGGCGCAGGAGGACTCCGCCGAGTCGAAGAAGGCGTCCTGACCGGGCCCAGGGCTCCGCGGCTCCGCGACGACGACCCGGCGGTCGTCTCGGTCGCGGACCGGCTCTTCGCGGCCCTGGCCGTGCTCCGGGTCGTGGTCACGCTCAACATGGTCGGCCTGGCCGTGTGGCGGTGGCAGAACTTCGAGCGGCCCGGCGCCACGTTGGTCGCGCTGGTGCTCCTCCTGCTCTGGACCGCGTTCGTGCTGGTCGCCTACCGCGTTCCCCGCCGCCGTACCGCGGCCCTGCTGGTGGCCGACCTCGCGGTGGCCGCGGCGGCGATGGCAGCCACCCCGTGGCTCAAGGGCGAGGAGTTCCGGGCCACCCTCCCCGGCTTCTGGGTGATGGGCGCGCTGCTGGCCTGGGCGGTCCACTGGCGGTGGCGCGGCGGGCTGGTCGCGGGGACCGTGCTCGCGGTGGTCGACGTGGCGATCCGCCAGGAGATCACCCAGACCAACTACGGCCACATCTTCCTGCTCCTGCTCGGGGGCAGCGTGGTGGGCTTCATGTGCCAGTCGCTCCAGGAGATGGCGGCGAAGCGGGGGCGCGCCGAACGGGAGGCCGCCGCCGCGGCCGAGCGCGCCCGGCTCGCCAGGGCGGTGCACGACGGGGTCCTGCAGGTGCTCAGCCTGGTGCAGCGTGCCGGCGGTGAGGGGGAGTGGGCGGCCCTGGGCCGGCTCGCGGGTGAGCAGGAGAGCCGGTTGCGCTCCCTCATCCACGCCCAGGACACCGTGCTGGCCCGCGACGAGGACGGGGGCGAGACGGACCTCTCCGCGGCGCTCGAGGCTCTCGCGTCCCGGACGGTCACGGTGGTGACGCCCGGCACCCGGGTGCCGATGCCCGCGGGCCGCGCCGAGGAGCTGGTCGCCGCGGTCTGCGCCTGCCTGGACAACGTCCGGCTGCACGTCGGCCTGGAGGCACCGGCCTGGGTGCTGCTGGAGGAGCTCGGTGACCGCGTCGCCCTCACCGTCCGCGACGAGGGGCCCGGCATCCCCGGTGGCCGGCTCGGTGAGGCTGAGCGCCAGGGCCGCCTGGGCGTCGCCTCCTCCCTCCGCGGGCGGGTCGCGGAGCTGGGCGGCACCTGTGAGCTCACCACCGGGCCGGGCGGAACCGAGTGGGAGCTGGTCGTCCCGGTGGCGGCCCCGGAGCGCCCGGAGGCACGTCGATGACCATCCACACCTCCCATCCCTTCGCCACCCCGGAGCCCGAGCGCGATCCCGTCCGCCGCCTTCGCGGCCGGATCGGCGGCGTGGTCAGCCTGTGGACCGCAGGGGGCCCCGAGGAGAGGGCCGGCCTGACCGTCTCCTCGGTGATGGTCGCCGGAGGGGAGCCGGGTCGCGCCTTGGCGCTCCTCGACCCCGACTCGGACCTGGCCGACCGCCTCCTCGCCACCCGTCGCGGGCTGCTCCACCTGCTCGACTGGCGGCACCGGGAGCTCGCCGACGCCTTCGCCGGGGTGGCGCCCGCCCCCGGAGGCCCCTTCCGCCTCGCCGACTTCGTCGACCTCGACCACGGGCCACGACTCCTCTCGGCACGGACCTGGGCGACCCTCGAGCTCGAGGAGGTCACGGAGGTCGGCTGGTCGTTGCTGGTCACCTGCGCCGTCGTGGCGGTCGGGCTGGACGGCGAAGACGGCCCGGGCGGGGGCGAGGACGACGCGGCCTCGCCGTTGCTCCACCACCGGGGTCGCTACCGGCGCGTGGCCCCCGCGCCCGGGCCTGCCGGCCACTAAGGTGCGGGCCGTGAGCGAGCAACCGATCCGGGTGATGGTCGTCGACGACCACCCCATGTGGCGGGACGCGGTCGAGCGTGACCTGCAGGCGGCCGGCTTCGACGTCGTGGCGGTCGCGGCGGACGGCGCCCAGGCGGTGGCCCGGTTCACCGCGGCGCGCCCGCAGGTGGTCGTCCTCGACCTGCAGATCCCCGAGCCCAACGGGGTGGAGGTGACCAGGACGGTGCTGGCGACCGACCCCGGCGCGCGGGTGCTGATCCTCTCCGCCTCCGGCGAGCAGGCCGACGTGCTGGAGGCGGTGAAGGCGGGCGCCACCGGCTACCTGGTCAAGTCGGCCTCGCGGGCCGAGCTGCTGGAGGCGGTACGGCGGGTGGCCGCCGGCGACACCGTCTTCACCCCGGGGCTGGCCGGGCTGGTGCTCGGCGAGTTCCGGCGGATCGCCGGCCCGTCGGACCCGGCACCGGACGTTCCCGAGCTCACCGAGCGCGAGACCGAGGTGCTGCGGATGGTCGCCAAGGGCATGAGCTACAAGCAGATCGCCGAGCGGCTCTTCATCTCCCACCGCACGGTGCAGAACCACGTGCAGAACACCCTGCGCAAGCTCCAGATGCACAACCGCGTGGAGCTGACCCGGTACGCCATCGAGCAGGGGCTGGACGCCGACTGAACCGGGCGGTCCGGGCGCGGACCCCCGTGAGCGGCCTATGCTCGTCGGCGTGCCGACGGACCCCCTGCTCGCCGTGGCGGACGAGCTCTACGCGCTGCCGCTGGGCGAGTTCACCGGCGCCCGGGACCGGCACGCCAAGGAGCTGAGGGGTCAGGACCGGGCGCTCGCCGAGCGGGTCAAGGGTCTCCGCAAGCCCTCGCTGGCCGCCTGGGTCCTCAACCTGCTGGTCAGGCGCGAGCCCGACCAGGTCGACCAGGTGCTGGCGGTCGGGGAGGCGCTGCGCGAGGCGCAGGAGACCCTCGACGGGGAGCAGCTGCGCACGCTCACCCGCCAGCGGCGGCAGGTCACCGCCGCGCTCGCCGCCACGGCCCGCGCCCGGGCGCGGGAGGAGGGGCAGCGGGTGACCGAGGCGGTGGGCGACCAGCTCGAGGCGAGCCTGACCGCGGCCCTGCTCGACCAGGGGGCGGCCGCGGCGCTGCGCTCAGGCCTGCTCGTCTCCGCCCTGCGGGCCACCGGCGTCGGCGACGCCGACGTGGGCGCCGCGGTGGCCGTCCCCGAGGCCCTGGGGCACCTGGTCACCGCGCGCCCGGCCGAGGACGGCTCCGGGGTCGGAGCGCCTGAGGACGGCGCGCGTCCCGAGCTGCGCGTGGTGCCCGACCCTGATGCCGAGCTGAAGCGCCGTCGTGCTGCCCAGGAGCGGCTGCGCGAGGCCGAGGCCCGCAGGGACCGTGCCCGGGACCGCTCCGAGACGGCCGGGCAGGAGGTCTCCGACCTGGAGGCCCGCAGCCTCCAGCTGGTCGCCGAGATCGACGAGCTGCGGCGCCGGATCACGGATCTCGAGGCGGCGGCCGAGGAGGTGGACGACGAGCTCGCCGAGGCGGAGGAGTCGGCCGCCTCGGCACGCGAGGAGCTGGCCGAGGCGGAGGCGGGCGTCGAGCGGGCCCGCGCGGCGCTCGAGGCGGCCGGGAGGCCCCACCGCTGAACCCCTGCGCCGGGGCGTCAGCCGGCCCCGCGCGGCAGCCTGCTCAGGCCCACTCCTTGGCCCGCTCGACCGCGCGACCCCACGTGGCGTACGCCGCGTCGACCAGCTCGGCGTCGCCGGCCGGCTCGAAGCGGCGGTCCAGCTGCCAGGTGTCGCGCAGGTCGTCGGTGGAGGCCCAGACCCCGGTGCCGAGTCCCGCGAGGAAGGCGGCGCCGAGTGCGGTGGTCTCCACGAACCTGGGCCTCTCCACCGGCACCCGGACCTGGTCGGCCTGGATCTGGCACAGGAAGTCGTTGGCCGCAGCGCCCCCGTCCACCCGCAGGGACGCCAGGGCGGGCATCGTCTCGAGCACGTCGCGGACCTCGAAGGCGATCGCCTCCAGCGTGGCGCGCACCACGTGGGCCCGGGTGGTGCCCCGGGTCAGGCCGATGAGGAGCCCTCGGGCGTGCGGGTCCCAGTGCGGTGCGCCGAGACCGGTCAGGGCCGGGACGAAGACCACGCCACCCGAGTCCGGGACGGTGCGGGCGATCCCCTCGGTCTCGGCGGCCGACCCGATCACCTGGAGCCCGTCCCGCAGCCACTGCACGGCCGCGCCGGTGACGAAGATGGAGCCCTCCAGGGCGTAGGTCATGGTGCCCTCCGGGCTGCGCCAGGCCGCCGTGGAGAGCAGGCCTGGGCTGGACCGGGGGAGGGTGGTGCCGACGTTGGTGAGGACGAACGAGCCCGTGCCGTAGGTGCACTTGGTGTCACCCTCCTCGAAGCAGGTCTGCCCGAAGAGTGCCGCCTGCTGGTCGCCGGCGATGCCCGCGACCGGGAGGGAGAGCCCGCAGAAGACGGCGGGGTCGGTGACCCCCACCTCGCCCCAGCTGGGCACGATCTCGGGGAGCGCGTCCCGCGGCACGCCGAAGAGGTCGCAGAGCTCGTCGGACCAGTCGCCGGTGCCCAGGTCGAAGAGCAGGGTGCGCGAGGCGTTGGAGACGTCGGTGACGTGCCAGGTGCCGCGCGTCATCCGGGTGATCAGGTAGGAGTCGACGGTGCCGATGGCGTACCGGCCGGACTCCACCAGCGCCCAGGTGTGCGGCTCGTTCTCCCGCAGCCAGGCGAGCTTGGTGCCGGAGAAGTACGGGTCGAGCCGCAGGCCGGTCAGCTCGCTGACCCGCTCCTCGTGCCCGTCCTCGCGCATCCGGGTGCACAGGTCGGCGGTCCGCCGGTCCTGCCAGACGATCGCCCGGCGGGGGGAGCCGAGGGTCTCGCGGTCCCACAGCAGCACGGTCTCGCGCTGGTTGGTGATCCCGAGCGCCGTCAGCTCGCCGGCGTCCACCTGGGCCAGGACGGCCCGGGTCGCCTCCATGGTCGCCTGCCAGATCTCCTCCGGCCCGTGCTCCACCCATCCCGGGCGGGGGAAGTGCTGCGGGAACTCCTCGTAGCCACAGGCGGTGATCGTCCCCTGCGGGCTGATCACCACCGCGGTGACGCCGGTGGTGCCGGCGTCGATCGCCAGGATGCTCATGGGCGGGCTCCTTCGTCGTCCCCGGCCGTGGCCTGCGGGTCGGGGGTGGTGTCGCGCAGGATCGCCAGGACCCGGCGGTCGATCCACCGGGGTGAGAGCCCCGGAGCCACCCGCCTCTCGAAGTTCTGGGAGCCCACCCACTCCGCGACGTGCTCGTGGCCGAGCGCGCGGGTCCGCCGCTCCAGCTCGGAGGCGAGAACCGGCGTCACCTCGACGCGCTCCTCCTCGGTGGAGGCGGTGAGGTAGAAGTCGCTCAGGTCGAGGAGCCGCAGCAGCTCGGTGGTCGGCTCCGGGTGGTCGTCGACCCGCAGGTCGACCGCGACGTCGTCGCGTCCGCCGTACCCGGCGCCCTCGCGCACCACGAAGAGCGCGGCAGACTGACGGCCACGCCGATCACCGCCCGCGGCGTCCCCGGCCGCCAGGGAGGTCAGCAGGCGGCGGGCGAAGGGCAGCCCGGAGCCGGTCTCCCACGCCGTGACCATGGCGTCGAGCACCTGGGGCCCGGCCAGGATGTTGCCCTGCGCCGCGTAGCCGGCGCCGGTGCGGTGCCCGGCCCAGTCGAAGCAGCGGTCGCCGGTGAACGCAGCGGCACCGCCGTCCAGGTCCACCATTCCGACCTGACGGTCGTGACGCCCGTCGTCCTCCTCGAGCAGGCGTGCCAGCGCGACCTCGGCGGTGGCACCCTCGTCCAGCAGGGAGAGCGCCTCGCCCTTCCAGGCGACGTTGGCGTCGGCCTGGGTCGCGATCGCTCCCACGCCCGCGACAGCCGCCGGCACGGCCGAGCCGACCGCGAGGAACCGCGAGGCGACCGCGACGCCCCAGGAGAGACCGTCGTCGCTGCGGGCCACCAGCGAGAAGGTCATGCCTCCGGGTCCTGCGGCTCGGTGAGCTGGCCCGTCGCCCGGAGGATGTCGGCGAACCAGGGCTGCGCGACGTCGAAGGCCTTGTGCCCGGCGATCCGGTCGAGCTCGATCGCCCGCAGCTCGTCGCCGCGCTCCTCGTCGTGCCCGATGACCCCCGCCTCGCCCCGCAGCGCGCACTCCACCGCCAGCTCGGCCATCTGGCGGATCAGCGCCAGGTCGGTCTCGTTGGCGGGGGCGGACCGCGAGAAGTAGCCCGACTTCTGCACCATCGTCTTCTCGGCCCCGATCCGCTCCGCGAACGCCTGGGCGAAGTAGCTGCCGGGGTTGATGGTGTCCAGCTTGACGTGACCGAAGGCGTCCCGGTCGACGGGCTTCCCGGAGGCCTCCAGCTCCGCCACGATGTCGGCGACGCCCGCTCCCTCGGCCAGGAAGATGTTGACGCACCCGATCTCGTCCATCACCGCGCGGAGCCGCTGGGCCTCGGACTCCAGGTCGATGTGGAGCTCGGGGAGGTAGACCGCGTGGATCCCCCACCGCTCGGGGGTCAGCCCGAGGCTGGGCAGCCACTGCTGCTCGGCGTGCCAGGTGAGGTAGTCCCGGGCGGCCGCGGCCGTCAGCCAGCCGCAGTTGCGCCCCATCACCTCGTGCACGATGAGCATCCGGGGACTCGACCCGTGCTCGGCGAGCACGTTGCGGGCGAAGAGCGAGGCCTGCTCGGCGGCGGTCTGGGCGCCCAGGCTCATGCGGACCGGCACGATGTCGTTGTCGATCGTCTTCGGCATCCCGACCACCGTGAGGTCGATGTCCTGGGCGCGCAGGAAGGCGGCGAGGTCGGCCGCGGCGGTGTTGGTGTCGTCGCCGCCGATCGTGTGGAGCACCGAGACGCCGTCGGCCACCAGGCGGCGGGCGGCGGCCTCCAGGGCCGTCTCGTCGGGGCCGATCAGCCCGCGCCGGCGGCAGTCCTCGTCATTGGTCAGCTTGACGCGGCTGTTGCCGAGTGGGCTGCCGCCGAAGCGGTGCAGCACCGCGGCGTCGCGCCGGGCCACCTCGTCGACCAGGACGCTGTCGCCGGTGAGCAGGCCCTGGTAGCCGTGCCGGTAGCCCAGGATCTCGGTCTCGGGGGAGACCCTGCTCCAGGTCTCTATCAGCGCACCGACCGCGGAGGAGAGACAGGGGGCGTAGCCGCCGGCGGTCAGGACTGCGACGCGATGAGGTGCCATGCGCTCATCCTAGGTTTGATCGATCGAGGACGGGCAACGTTCCTTGCCAGTCGGTCCGATGGGGACCACAGTGGGGCCATCAGCTCCGCGCACGGGTGAGGGGAACGCAGATGCCGGACTCGCAGGGCCACGACGCCGTCTCCACCGCCGACCCGGCACCCACCGGCGAGCCGGAGCTGCGCCGGGTGATGGGGCCCCGCCTGCTGCTCCTCTTCATCATCGGCGACATCCTGGGCGCCGGGGTGTACGCCGTGACCGGCGAGATGGCCGGCCTGGTCGGCGGCCTGGTCTGGCTGCCGTTCCTGCTGGCGTTCGTGGTCGCCACGATGACCGCGCTCAGCTACCTCGAGCTCGTCACCAAGTACCCCCAGGCGGCCGGTGCCGCCCTCTACGCCCACAAGGCGTTCGGCATCCACTTCGTCACCTTCCTGGTCGCCTTCGCGGTGGTCTGCTCCGGCATCACCAGTGCCTCCACGTCGGCCAACGTGCTGGCCCAGAACCTCACCGGCGGGCTGGTGGTCAACGGCTGGCTCGACGAGGCCCCGGGGAGCGGCGTGATCATGGCGATCGCGATGGCCTTCATGCTGCTGCTCGCCCTGATCAACCTGCGCGGGGTGGGCGAGTCGGTGAAGTTCAACGTGGTCCTGACCGTGGTCGAGATGACCGCGCTGGCGATCGTCATCGGCGTCGGCTTCTGGGCCCTCTCGCAGGGGGAGGGAGACCTGGGCCAGGTCTTCACGTTCCGCGACGCCGGTGACAAGGGCCTGTTCATGGCGGTCACCCTGGCCACCTCGATCGCCTTCTTCGCGATGGTCGGCTTCGAGGACTCGGTCAACATGGTCGAGGAGTGCCGGGAGCCGGAGAAGATCTTCCCGCGCACGATGCTGACCGGCCTCGGGGTGGCCGTGGTGATCTACATGCTGGTCGCGGTGGCGGTCGTGGCGGTGCTGACCCCCACCGAGCTCGACACGATCAACGAGTCCGAAGGCCGTGCCCTGCTCGAGGTCGTCAGCAAGGGGGCGCCGGACTTCCCGATCGACCGCGTCTTCCCGTTCCTGGCCGTCTTCGCGGTGGCCAACACCGCGCTCATCAACATGCTGATGGCGAGCCGGCTCCTCTACGGCCTGGCGCGCCAGGACGTGCTGCCCCGGGCGCTGGGCAAGGTCTCGCCCGGCACCCGGTCGCCGTGGGTCGGCATCCTCTTCTCCACCGTCCTGGCACTCGGGCTCATCTGGTACGTCGCGAGCCAGTCCGACTCGCCGGTGGTGACCAACCTCTCCACCACCACCGCGATCCTGCTGCTGGCCGTCTTCATGGTCGTCAACGTCGCGTGCCTGGTGCTGCGCCGCGATCCCGACAGCGGGTTCTTCCGCTCGCCGGGGCCGACGCCGGCGCTGGCGGCGGTGCTGTCGTTCGCGCTCATCGTCGTCCCGTGGGGGGAGCGGGACGCCCTCGTCTACGAGATCGCGGGCGGGATGCTGGGGATCGGCGTCGTCCTCTGGGCCATCACCTGGCTGATCAACCGCGGCGGGCGGGCCAAGAAGACCGGCTTCCGTGACATCGAGCACCTCGAGGACGACCGCTGAGCGTCCATCGCGACGACGGTGAATCGGGAGCGCGGAGAGGCGGACGTAGGCTGACGGGGTGAGTACCGTCCCCTCCCTCGAGCAGCTTCACGCCCTCGGCGCTGCCCAGCAGCCCACCTACGACGACCCCCGGGAGGTGGAGCGCGCCGTCGCGCGGCTGCGCAAGTCCCCGCCCCTGGTCTTCGCCGGGGAGTGCGACGACCTCACCGAGAAGCTCGCCGCCGTCACCCGCGGCGAGGCCTTCCTGCTCCAGGGGGGCGACTGCGCGGAGACCTTCGACGGCGTGACCGCCGACAACGTGCGCAACAAGCTCCGGGTGCTGCTCCAGATGGCCGTCGTGCTGACCTACGCCGCCTCCGTGCCGGTGGTCAAGGTGGGGCGCCTCGCCGGCCAGTACGCCAAGCCGCGCTCTTCGGACACCGAGACCCGCGGTGGGGTGACGCTGCCCGCCTACCGGGGTGACGCGGTCAACGGCTTCGACTTCACCCCCGAGTCGCGGATGCCCGATCCGCACCGGCTGGTGGAGGTGTACAACTCCTCGGCCGCCACCCTCAACCTGGTCCGGGCCTTCGTCACCGGCGGCTACGCCGACCTGCGCCAGGTCCACGCCTGGAACACCGACTTCGTCCGGGACTCGCTCGCCGGCCAGCGCTACGAGACGGTGGCGGCCGAGATCGACCGTGCCCTCACCTTCATGCGGGCGATCGGCGCCGACCCGGACGAGTTCCACCGCGTCGACTTCCACTCCAGCCACGAGGCGCTGCTCATGGAGTACGAGCACGCCATGACGCGGATCGACAGCCGCACCCAGGCGCCGTACGACGTCTCGGCGCACTTCCTGTGGATCGGCGAGCGCACCCGTCAGCTCGACGGCGCCCACGTCGAGCTCCTCAGCCACGTGCGGAACCCGGTCGGTGTCAAGCTCGGCCCCACGACGACCGCCGACGACGCGCTGGCCCTCGCGGCCAGGCTGAACCCCGGCAACGACCCGGGCCGGCTGACCTTCATCACCCGGTTCGGCGCGGGCAGGATCCGCGAGGGCCTGCCCGAGCTGGTGGAGAAGGTCACCGCGGCCGGCGTGCAGGTCGCCTGGGTCTGCGACCCCATGCACGGCAACACCTTCGAGGCGTCGTCGGGCTACAAGACCCGTCGCTTCGACGACGTGATCGAGGAGGTCCAGGGGTTCTTCGACGTGCACCGCACGCTGGGCACCTGGCCCGGCGGCGTCCACGTCGAGCTGACCGGCGACGACGTCACCGAGTGCGTCGGCGGTGGCGAGCTGCTGGACGAGGCCGGCCTCTCCGACCGCTACGAGTCGGTCTGCGACCCCCGCCTCAACCGCGTCCAGTCGCTGGAGCTGGCCTTCCTCGTCGCTGAGATGCTGCGCAAGGCCTGACGAGCGGCCGCGGCCAGCCTCCTAGGATCGGGGACGTGACCGACCTCGTCGACCTGCGCTCCGACACCCTGACCACGCCCACCCCCGAGATGCGTCGGGCCATGGCCGACGCCGAGGTGGGCGACGACGTCTTCGGCGAGGACCCGACCGTCCGCAGGCTGGAGGAGAGGGTCGCGGCGCTGCTGGGCCACGAGGCCGCGCTCTTCACCCCCACGGGCTCGATGGCCAACGTGCTGGCGGTGGCTGCCCTGGTCGGACCGGGGGAGGAGGTGCTGTGCGAGGCCTCGGCCCACATCGCGCGCGCCGAGCTGGGCGCCCACGGGGCGGTCTCGGGGGTGACGATGCGCACCTGGAGCCACCCCCGCGGCGGGGTGGACCTGGACGCCGTCGAGCGGATGTTCGCTCCCGACCTGGGGCCCTACTTCGTGCAGACCCGGGCGATCTCGGTCGAGAACACCCACAACTTCGCCGGCGGCACGGTGCTCCCGCTCGCCGACCTCGACGCGCTGCGCGCCTTCGCCAGCGCCCACGGGGTGGGGATCCACCTGGACGGCGCCCGTCTCTGGAACGCGCACGTCGCCTCGGGCGTCCCGCTGGCCGAGTACGGCGCCCGCGCGGACGTGCTCGCGGTCTGCCTCTCCAAGGGGCTGGGTGCCCCGGTGGGCTCCCTGGTCGTGGGCTCGGCCGACGTCGTCGCGCAGTCGCGGGTGCGGCGCAAGCGGCTGGGCGGCGGGATGCGTCAGGTGGGCATCCTGGCGGCGGCGGGACTGCACGCGCTGGAGCACCACCTCGAGCGGCTGGCCGACGACCACGCACGGGCCCGGCGACTCGCCGACGCGTGCGGGGTGGACCCCGAAGCGGTCGAGACCAACATCGTGCTGGTGGAGCGTGACGACGCGCCGGACTTCGTTGCCGCCGCCGCCGCCGCGGGGGTGCGGGTCAGCCAGGTGGGGGCACGGACGGTCAGGCTGGTCACCCACCTGGGGGTCGACGATGCGGGCGTCGAGCGGGCGGCCGACGTCCTGGGACGACTGAGCCGGACCGCCTGACCGCCTGACCCCACCTCAGGCCGAGGCCCGCCGGGGGACGGCCGCGGCGCGGCCCACCGCAGCGGGCAGCCGGCGCACCGCCTGCGCCAGCTCGCGCAGGTCGTTGCCGAGCAGCGCCTGGGGGCCGTCGCAGAGGGCGTCCTCCGGGTTGGGGTGGACGTCCACGATCACTCCGTCCGCGCCCACCCCGATCGCCGCCTTCGTCAGCGGGACCACCAGGTCCTTGCGGCCTCCGGCGTGGGAGGGGTCCACGATGACGGGGAGGTGGCTGGTCGCCTGCACGACCGGTACGGCGGAGATGTCCAGGGTGTTGCGGGTCGAGGGCTCGAAGGTCCGGATCCCACGCTCGCACAGGACGATGTCGAGGTTGCCGCGCTGGGCGATGTACTCGGCGGCCATCAGCCACTCCTCGATGGTGGCGGTCATCCCGCGCTTGAGCATCACCGGCTTGCCCGACTCGCCGACGGCCTGGAGGAGACCGAAGTTGGCCATGTTGCGGGTGCCGATCTGGAGCATGTCGGCGTACGCGGCGACCATCTCGACGTCGCGGGCATCGACCACCTCGGTGACGATGGGCAGCCCCGTGGCGTTGCGCACGGAGGAGAGGATCTGCAGACCCTCCTCGCCGAGGCCCTGGAAGGCGTACGGCGAGGTGCGGGGCTTGTAGGCACCGCCGCGCAGCAGCGTGGCACCGGCCGACTGCGCCATCCGGGCGGCCGACAGAGTCTGCTCCGCGGTCTCGACGGCGCACGGGCCGGCGATGAAGGTGAACGTGTCCGGCCCGATGGGCACCTGGTTGCCCTCCGGACCCACCCACACCGTCGAGCGCTGCGGGTGGTGCTGCAGGCTCACCAGCTTGTAGGGGTCGGAGATGCGATGGACGTCGGCGACCCCGGGAAGCGCGCGCAGGTTGAGGTGGTGGAACGACTCGATGTCACCCACCAGGCCGATGATGGCCCGCTCGATCCCCTTCGAGACGAACGCCTTGCCCCCGACGCTCTCGACACGCGTGACCACGTGGCCGATCTGCTCGTCGGTGGCTCCAGGGGACATGACGACGACCATGGGGGTGCTCCTTCGTGTGGCCGGCTCAGGCCACCAGACGAAAAACGCCCCTGGCCGGAGCCGGGGGCGGTGGTGTGGTGCGAGGGCGGACTACGACGAGACGCCCTGCGCGGGTGCTCCCGGCAGGTGTCCGAAAAAATAGGTCGCCTTCACAGGGACGACGCTAGCCGACGGCGGGCGTCGCGGACGGCGCCTCATCACCATGTGGACGACCAAGCGGACGGCTCACACGACGAGGTGCTGCACCTCCGCCTCCACCGCCCGGCGGCGGGGCACCAGCTCGACCAGCAGCATCGCGGAGAGCACCATCAGCCCGCCCACCACGAGCCTCGCGGTGACGTGCTCACCCCCGAGGAGCACTGCGAAGGCCGCCGCGAAGACGGGCTCCATGCTCATGATGATGGCGGCGCGGGTGGGCGGCAGGTGCCCCTGGGCCCAGGTCTGGATGAAGAGCGCCGCCGCTCCGGCCACCAGCGCCATGTAGACCAGCGAGAGCCAGTCGGGCCCGCTCTGCGGGAGGACGATGCCGTCCGGCACGGTGGCGACGAAGCAGACGAGGGTGATCACCAGGATCTGCACGATGGACATCCCCATCGCCTCCTCCGGCCTCGACCAGGCCCCCAGTCCCACGATGTGCAGGGCGTAGAGGACGGCGGCCACCAGGGTGATGGCCTCGCCGTACCCGATGCTGACCCCCTGGAGGGTGAGGACGGCGAGCCCCGCCGTGGCGAGCAGCACCGCGCCCCAGGTGAGCCGGGTGATGCGGGTGCGCAGGAGGACGGCGGCCAGCAGCGGGGTGCACACCACGTACATGCCGGTGATGAAGCCGCTGACGCTGGCAGCCGTGTGGGCCAGCCCCGCGGTCTGCAGGATCTGGGCGGTCCCGTAGAGGAGCCCGAGGACGAGTGCGTGGCGACGGGACTCGGCCGAGAGCCGGCCCAGGGCCCGGGGTGCGACGACCAGCATCGCCAGCCCGGCGATGGCGAAGCGGACCGCCAGGAAGTCCAGGGTCGGCACCCGGTCCAGGAGGTCCTTGATCAGGAAGAAGGTGGAGCCCCAGGAGGCCGTCATGGCCAGCAGGGCGAGGGCGGCGACGAGGGCCGTGCGCCGCTCACCCAACCTGAGCCGCCTCCCGCAGCTTGCGGAGCACGGCCTGGTCCGGGTTGCCCGGGGTGCGGGAGCCGGGGGTCTCCAGGACGAAGGGGACGCCGGCGGTCGCCGGATGCTCGAAGAGCTCGGTGAAGGCGCCCAGCCCGATGTGCCCCTCGCCGATCCGCTCGTGCCGGTCCTTGAAGGCTCCTCGCACGTCCATCGAGTCGTTGGCGTGGATGAGCCGCAGGCGGCCCGGTCCGGCGATCTCCACGATCCGGTCCACCGTGGCCGTCGCGCCACCCGGCTCGTCGAGTGGAGCGCCGGCGGCGAAGACGTGACAGGTGTCCAGGCAGATGCCGGCGCGCGGGTGGTGGTCGAGCGCCTCGAGGTAGGGCTGCAGGTCCTCCACGCCGGCGCACAGCGAGCGTCCCTGGCCGGCCGTGGGCTCCAGGAGGAGCCACGGCGCGTCCTCGTGGTCGAGGGTGTCCAGGATCGGCAGCAGGCCCTCGCGCACCTGGCGCAGGGCGGCGGCGTGGCGCTCGGCGCTGCCCGAGGGGTCGACGAAGGACCCGGTGTGCACCACGACCCCCTCGGCCCCGATCTGGGCGGCCCGGCGCAGGTTGTGGGCCACCACGGCGACGGACCGCTCGTAGGTGGCGGGGGTGGGGGAGCCCAGGTTGACGAGGTAGGGGGCGTGGATGAAGCTGCGCGTGCCCGTCGACTCGCAGCCGTTGCGGAAGCGGGCGTCCTCGGCCGGGTCGCCCGACGACAGCGCCCACCCCCTGGGATTGCCGACGAAGACCTGGAGCGTCTCGTAGCCCAGCTCGCGGGTGCTGGCGAGGGCACCGCTGGCGAGGCCTTTCCCGACCTGCACGTGGGTCCCGATGGGGTTGCGGACCTCGGGTGTCATGCCGTCCAGTTTAGTGCCGGGGGTGGCACGGCGACGACGGGTCAGATGAGGTACAGGGTGACCGTCGAGCCCTTCGGCACCATCTCGCCGCGGTCCGGGTCGGTGCTCAGCACGAAGCCCAGGCCGATGTACTGCCCCGACTCCTCCACCTCCACCTGGAAGCCCAGTGCCTCCAGCTCCTCCCGGGCCGCGTCCACGCCCGAGGCGACGACGCCCGGCATCTCCACCAGCTCCGGGCCGAGGGAGACCACAAGCGTGACGGTGTCGCCCTTGTAGAGGGTGGCGGTGGCCGGGTCCTGGCTGATCACCACGCCCTCCGGGACGGTGTCGCTGTGCTCCTCCTCGCGGACGACCACCAGCTTCTTGCGCTCCAGGGCCTGCTGCGCCCGGGCCGCGCTCTTCCCGGTCCAGTCCGTCACCTCGCGCGGCTTGCGCCCCTGGCTGACCACGACGTCGACGGCGTCCCCGGGCTTGAGCACGGTGCCCGCGGCGGGGTCGGTGGCGATCACCGTCCCCTCCGGGACGGTCTCGCTCCAGCGGTCCACCCGTTGGCCGTAGGCGAGGTTGGCGCCCAGGATGGCGTCCTGCGCCTCGTCGAGGCTCACCCCGGCCAGCGCAGGCACCTCGTAGCGCTCGGGACCCTGGGAGAGCGCGAGGGTGACGATCCCACCGTTCAGCACGCGCCCCCCGGGCTCGGGGTCGGTGGAGACGACGTGGCCGGGCGGCACGGTCTCGGAGAAGGCGGGGTCTCCCACCCGCCCTTCGAGCCCCGCGTCCTCCAGCGTCGAGACCGCCTCGGCCTCGGTGAGGCCGAGCACGCCCGGCGTGGTGGTCCAGCGCGCGTAGCCGAACCACCAGGCGCCCGCTCCCACGCCGACCACCAGCAGCAGGGCCAGCGCCAGCAGCAGCGGGCCGCGCCACCTGGGACGCCGCGCGCCGGTGGCGGTGTCCGCGTGCGGGCTGGGCAGCCGCGGGATCGCGGGGGCGGGTGGCGCGCCGGTCGACCTGGTCTGAGCAGCCTGGGTCACCGGGACGGCCGCCGCGGGGAGGGTCTGGATCTGCCGTGTGGAGTTCACCTCGGCGTCCGGCTCCTCGGGCGGACCTCCGGTGCCGAGGTCCTCGACCAGGTCGACGAAGCCGTCTCGCTCCGCCTCGACCTCGACCTCGAGAGGCGCGACGGGGCGGACCGGACGCAGGTCCGTCTCCAGCTCCGGATCGTCGGCGAGCCCTTCGCGCAGTGCCTGGGCGACCCGGTGGAGCTGGTGGAGCAGCACGCCGGCGTCGGCCGGGCGCTGACTGGCGTCCCTGGCGGTGGCGCGGGCCACCAGGGCGTCGACGTACGACGGGATCCCCGGCACCCGGGCCGAGGGTGGGGGCACGTCTTCGTGGACGTGCTTGTAGGCGACCTGGATCTGGGACTCGCCCTCGTGCGGCTTGTGCCCGGTGAGCAGCTCGTAGAGCACCACGCCCACCGCGTAGACGTCGGCGCGGGGGTCGGCCTGCCCGTGCACGACCAGCTCGGGCGCCAGGTAGGAGACGGTCCCGATCAGCACCCCGGTCGCGGTGTGCTGGGTGTCGGCGCTCACGGCCTTGGCCAGCCCGAAGTCGGCGACCTTGACCTGCTCGCCGCTCTCGCGGTCGCTGATCAGGACGTTCTCGGGCTTGACGTCGCGGTGGACGAGGCCGGCCCGGTGCGCGGCGGCCAGCGCGGAGAGCACCGGCTCGATGAGCGCCAGGGCGCGCGCGGGCGGCAGCGGCGCCTCGGTGCGGATCACGTCCCTCAGGGTGCGCCCCGGCACGTACTCCATCGCCAGGAAGACGATCCCGTCGTCGTCGCCCTGGTCGTAGACCGAGACCACGTGCGGGTGGGAGAGGCGAGCGGCGGCCCGCGCCTCACGGACGAACCGGGCGGCGAAGGCCTCGTCGTCGCCCATCCCCGCGTGCATCACCTTGATCGCGACCGTGCGGTCGAGCCGGGTGTCGTGAGCCTCGTAGACCCCGGCCATGCCGCCGCGTGCGATCCGTCGGTCCAGCCGGTATCGGCCCTCCAGGAGACGGCCGACGAGGGGGTCGGAGGTCGCCTGCGAGGCGCGCCTGGAGGCTCGCTCGTCTGGCTGCACGGGGACCTCCGAAGTCACCGGATGGGGAAGTGTGCGTGGCGCCATCGTACGGACGCGGCGATCACGGTGCTGGGTGGCCTGTCTCACGGCGTGGCGCCGGGTGGCAGCATGGTCCCCATGAACGACGTGCCGCTCGCCGAAGCAGACCTCGACGCACTGGTGCCGGAGTGGGTGGACTGGTCGACCGCCGCGCAGGCGCTGGGCGTCTCCGTCGGCCGGATCCGCACCATGATCAGGGAGCACGAGCTCGCCGCCGCGGTGCCGCGGCCGGGTGCGGGCCAGCAGGTGCCGGCCGCCTTCCTCCAGGACGGCCTGGTGGTGAAGGGGCTGCCCGGGCTGCTCACCGTGCTGCACGACGGCGGGTACGACGACCGCGAGTGCATCGCCTGGCTCTTCACCGACCTCGGCCTCCCGGGCCGCCCGATCGACGCGCTGCGGGAGAACCGCGGCTCGGAGGTCAAGCGGCGCGCGCAGGCGATGGCTCTCTGAGCCCGGTCCGACCTGGCCCCGTGGCGTCCCCGGCGGCTACACCGAGCGCTGGGTGACGGCGGTGGCCAGCTCGCGCAGCACCTGCCGGGCGGCCGGGTCGAGGTCGGCGTCGTCGAGCGCGGCGAGCGACTCCTCGACGAGGCGGTCGATCAGCCGCTCCACCGCCGCGCGTGCGCCGGAGGCGTCGATGAGCCCCCGGAGCCGGTCCACCGTCGCGGCGTCCAGCTGGGTGCCCAGGGCGGCGTCCAGCTCGGCGGCCGCTGCCCCGCCGGCGGCGATGGCCTTGGCCACCAGCACCGTGCGCTTGCCCTCGACCAGGTCGTCGCCCGCCGGCTTCCCGGTGACCTCGGGGTCGCCGAAGACCCCGAGCACGTCGTCGCGGAGCTGGAACGCCTCGCCCAGCGGCAGGCCGAAGCCCGTCAGCTGCTCCAGCACCTCCGGGGTGGCGCCGCCCAGCGCGGCCCCGACGTGGAGCGGCCGCTCCACCGAGTACTTGGCGGACTTGTAGCGCAGCACCGTCATCGCGGTCTGCTCGTCCGCGTGCGCCCGGGCCTGCACCGAGACGTCGAGGAACTGCCCCGCGATCACCTCCGAACGGCACAGGTCCAGCACGCCGAGGGCGGGGACGACCCGGTCCAGGGGGAGTCCGCAGCGGCGCAGCAGCTCGTCGGACCAGGAGAGGAGCAGGTCGCCGAGGAGGATGGCGGCGGCGGCGCCGTACTGCTCCGGGTCCCCGCCCCAGCCCGCGGCGCGGTGCTCGGCCTCGAAGCCGCGGTGGGTGGCGGGGCGTCCGCGGCGGGTGTCCGAGGCGTCCATCAGGTCGTCGTGGACCAGGGCGCTGGCGTGCAGCAGCTCGAGCGCCGCGCAGGCCCGGGCGAGGGCGCGCTCGTCCACCGTGTCGGGCTCCACCGCCCGGTTGCCCCACCAGCAGAACGCGGCCCGGAACCTCTTGCCGCCGCGGGTGGAGGCACGGGCCTCGGCCACCAGCCGGGCGGCGTCGGGACCGAGGGGAGCCAGCCGCTCCTCCTGGGTGGTGAGGAACTCGTCGAGCTCGTGCTGCACCCTGGCCCGGAAGTCGGTGGGGTCCCACCCCTCGCACACTGGTTCCGGATGACGAGAGGCAGACGAAGGCTGGGGCACCCGGCCAAGACTAGCCAGTGGACCGTCCCTCGCCGGGTCCGGTCTTCTCCTTAGGATCCCGGCATGACTGCTGCGCGTCCGGCACGGATCGGCGACCTCCTGCGTCAGGGTGGCCGCTCGTTCTCCTTCGAGTTCTTCCCGCCCAAGGACGCCGAGGGTGAGCAGGTGCTGTGGGCCTCGATCCGGGACCTGGAGCCGTTGCGCCCCACCTTCGTCTCGGTCACCTACGGGGCGGGTGGGTCGACCCGGGACCGGACCGTGGCGATCACCGGCCGGATGGCGCGGGAGACCAGCCTGCTGCCGATGGCGCACCTAACCTGTGTGGGCCACACCCGGGGAGAGATCTCGACGGTGCTCGCCGACCTGCACTCGGCGGGGGTGCGCAACGTGCTGGCCCTTCGCGGCGACCCGCCGGCCGGCCCCGGCACCCCCTGGGTCGCCACCGAGGGCGGGGTCGACCACGCCTGCGACCTGGTGACCCTGGTCCGCGAGCACGACGACCTCTGCGTCGGCGTGGCCGCCTTCCCCGAGGGCCACCGCGACGCGGAGAGCCTCGAGGCGGACGCGCGGGTGCTGCGCGCCAAGTACGACGCGGGAGCCGAGTTCGCGATCACCGACATGGTGCTGCGGGCCTCCGACTACTTCGGCCTGGTGCAGCGCGCCAGGGAGCTCGGCGTCGACTTCCCGATCATCCCGGGCATCATGCCGATCCTGGGGCTGACCTCCATGCGGCGGATGGTGGAGATGTCCGGCCGTCGGATGCCGGTCGAGGTCGAGGAGCGGATCCAGCCTCTTGCCGACGACCCGGCGGCGGTCCGCAGCGAGGGGATCAAGATCGCCACCGAGCTGTGCGACGCCCTGCTCGCCGGAGGCGCGCCCGGGCTGCACTTCTACACGCTGAACCGCTCGCGGGCCACCCGGGAGATCTGGGAGGCGCTCAGCCTCGCGGCCTGAGCGCTGCCGCGTCGCACACCACCGGCGTCGGGCGGAGGCGGCTACCCTCTCGCCATGCCCCGCTCTGTCTCGGTCGTCGGCCACGGCGCGGTCCGGGCCGTCCCCGACTCGGCGGCCGTGCGGGTCGCCGCGGCGCACCGGGCACGCACCGTGGCGGAGGCGGTGGCGGGCGTGGACTCGGCCGTCACCGCGATCGGGCGGGTCGCGCGCGGCCTGGCGGAGGTGGCCACCGTCTCGACCACGGGGATGACGGTCTGGCCGGTGCAGGACCGTGACGGCGGGCTCGACGGCTTCGAGGCCTCCCACCAGCTGACCATCCGGTGCCCCAACCTGCCGGTCGCCTCCGCCCTCGTGGTCGGGCTGGCCGAGGAGGTCGGCGACCGGCTGCGGATCGAGGGGGTCCAGCTGGAGGTCGCCGACGAGTCGCGGCTGCGCGACGAAGCCCGGGAGGCCGCCTACCTGGACGCCCGGCGGCGCGCGGCGCACCTCGCGGGCCTCGAGGGGCTCTCGCTGGGCGACCTGCTGGAGGTCGCCGAGGAGCCCGGCGAGGGGTCGGGTCCCGGCCTGATGCGGGCCGCGACGCTCGAGCCGGGCGAGACCACGGTGACGGCCCGGGTGCGCGGCACCTGGCAGATCGTCTGATCCGGCGAGGCGCTCAGGCCGGGCCGACGACCTGCGCGACCAGGGCCGCGGAGAGGCCGACGAAGGGGATCCCCGACCCGGGGGTCGCATGGGCCCCGGCGGCGTAGACGCCGGGCAACGGGGTGGTGGGACCCAGTCGGCGCCGTACCGTGCCGCGCCCGCGCCACTGCACCCCCAGCGGTGAGCCGCCCCACTGCTCGAGCAGGTCGCGGGGGTGACGGTCCACCCGCACCGCGACGGATCCGCGGACGTCGAGCCCGCGACGGGCCAGCACCTCCAGCACGTCCTCGGCCGTGCCACCCCGGTGGGCCACCGTCCAGGAGACGGCGCCGTCCGGCGCGCTGCCGCCCGGGCGGACCACCAGGTCCGGGTCGCCGTGCAGCACCAGGTCGTGGCCCAGCGGCGGGACGTCGCCGGCGAGCCCGAGATGGACCAGGGTCGGCGGTGCCACGGCGCGGGTCCGGACGACGTGGCTGCGCAGCGCGGGAAGGTGACGGGGGTCGACGGCGCACACGACCGCGTCCGCGTCCACCTCGCCCGCCGAGGTGGCCACGGCGGCCGGCCGGCCGCCGCGCAGCACGAGGTCGTACGCGGTCGTGCCGAGCAGGACCTCGACCTTGCGGGTCGCCAGCCGGCCCGCGAGCGCCGTCCCTAGCGCGGCCATGCCGCCTGGGACGGTCCAGGCGCCGAACTTGTGCTCCACGTAGGAGACGGTGCCCAGCCAGCTCGGCACCCGGCGCAGGTCGTGCCCGTCGACGGTGAAGGGATGGCCGGCGACCAGACGGAGCCGCTCCTCGCCCAGCACGTCGCGCAGCCGCCGTGCCAGCGACTCGCGCCGGCGCAGCAGACGGACCGTCTCGCGCTCGGCCAGGGCGGGGTCCCACGGGCGCTCGAGGTAGTCGCGGCGCAGCAGCTCCCACTCGTGGCCCAGCATGTCGACGTAGGCCGT
The DNA here is from genome assembly GCF_058134365.1 of Nocardioides sp. Z22_16. Lineage (NCBI taxonomy): Bacteria > Bacillati > Actinomycetota > Actinomycetes > Propionibacteriales > Nocardioidaceae > Nocardioides > Nocardioides sp. Z22_16. The sequence continues at coordinate 237,732 of NZ_JBYTTI010000005.1, read as the reverse complement.
CCACCGGGAGCCGAGCCCCTGGCCCAGGCGGTCGAAGGCGGCCTTCTGCGCTGCCCGCGAGCCGGTGGTGAGGTGCACGCTGCTGCCGTCGGTGAAGCGGTGCTCGCGGACCACCTCGCGGGGGACGAGCTCCAGCTCGCGCTCCAGGGGGCGTCCGGACTTGCGGAAGAGGTCGCGCAGCACGGCCGGCAGCAGGGTCGTGCTGGGGCCGGCGTCCCAGGTGTGGTCGCCGGCGCGCACCGTGGCGAGGGCGCCGCCGAGGGCCTGTGCCCGTTCCACCACCACCACCTGGTGGCCCAGCTTCGCCAGCCGGGCGGCAGTGGCGGTGCCCCCCAGGCCACCACCGATCACCACCACGCGCATGGGCGGGAGGTTAGCGGCCGGGGGTGGGGCGACGGGTGGGCGGCTCCTCCGCGGCGATCACCCGGGCCAGGGACTCCGCGTCGCGCCCGACGACCGTGGTCCCGTCCGCGGCGGTGAGGATCGGGCGCTGGATCGCCCGGGGATGGGCCGCGAGCGCCGCCAGCCAGCGGTCGCGGTGCTCGTCGTCACGGGGGAGGTCGATGCCCGCCTCGCGCGCCTCGCGGGGCCGCGCCAGGTCCCACGGCTCGACCCCGAGGCGTGCCGCCACCTCCGCGATCTCCTCGGCGGTGGGGGGCTGGTCGAGGTAGCGGCGGACGGTGGGGTCGAGGCCGGCCTCCTCGAGCGCGGAGGTCGCGGTCCGGCACTTGCTGCAGGCCGGGTTGAGCCAGATCTCCATCAGTCGACCTCGATCTCGCGGGCGCCGGTCATCGCGACCAGCTCCTCGAAGGTGGTGGACCAGACGGCGGCCGGGTGGCCGGCGGCGGCCCAGATGGTCGGGTGCCGCCGCAGCCAGGTGTCGACGTAGGTCGGGACGGGAGCGGGGTGGCCCCACGGCGAGACCCCGCCGATCACCTGTCCGGTGTGGGTGCGGACGAACTCCGGCGTGGCCCGGGACAGGCGCGGCACCCCCACCCGGGCCGCGGTGGCGACGGGCTCGACCCGGTGCGCTCCGGAGGTCAGGATCAGGACGGGTGAGCCGTCGGCGTCGAAGAGGAGGCTGTTGGCGATCGCCCCCACCTCGCAGCCGAGCGCCTCGGCGGCGAGCGCGGCGGTGTGGACCGACTCGGGGAGCACCACCACCTCGCCGGTACCGTGGCGGCGCGCGTGCTCGTCGCGGAATGCCGTGATGGACGCGTGCTCGGTCGCCATAGGTGCGACCCTAGCCAGTGCTGTTCCCCCGGCTCCGCCGACGGGGACCGGTGCGTCCCGTGCCCACCCCGACCCTCTGCAGGAGTTCCATGATCGTCCGGCCCCCTTCGGTGGTCCATGCCACCCGCGTCGCCCTGGCCCTGCTGGTGATGGCGGGGATCACCACCGTGCTGACCTGGTGGCGCCGCGAGGACCTGTTGACCTCGTGGGCCGAGGGCAACGCCGGGGCCCGCGTGATCCTGCGCGAAGGCGGGCTGGAGGCCGTGGAGGAGACACTGGCGGTGCCGGCCTTCGTGCCGGTGGCGGTCACCTCCTTCGTCGTCCTGACCATGCTGGTGGGGGTGCTGCTGGCGTTCTTCGTCGAGGGCTTCGGCTGGGCCCGGCTCTCCCTCGCGGTGACCGCGCTCTTCGGGGTCTTCCTGGCCGTGCTGTGCGTGGCCAGCGGGATCCCCACGCTCTTCGTGGTGATGTCGGTGCTGATGGTCCTGCTCTGCCTGGCCCTGCTGGTCCTCCTCTTCCACAAGGACACCAACCGGTACTTCCGGGAGGTCTGAGCCCTCTCGGCTCCCAAGCGTTGACCCGCTGTCGGTGGCTGGGTGTACCTTGGCCTTGTTCGAACAGACGTTCGAACGCGGATCCGGTGGCGATGCCTCGACCCCACCGCCACCGGATCCGCCAGGTGGGTCGAGCGACGCTTCCGAGGAGGAGCCATGAGGCGGTACGACGATCCCGTGGACGTGCGGAGAGGGCCGGTGCCCGGCAGCGGTGAGGAGGGGCCTGAGCAGTTCCTGTGGCGGGGGAGGCTGTGGAAGGTCCGGGCCGTGGTGGCCCACTGGGTGGAGACGCCTCCCTGGTGGCAGTCCGCACGTGCCTCGTCCCTGGCAGGCGGAGACTCCCCGGGCCCTGGTGTCGAGGAGGCCGACCTGCTGGTGGAGCGCGAGGTCTGGCGCGTCGAGGCGGGGCGCGGCGCGGTGCGTGAGGGATCGGCCGGGGGCGTCTTCGACCTCTCCTTCGACTGGAGCGACGGCTGCTGGCAGCTCGTCGGGTGCGTGGACTGAGATGACGGACCAGACGAGACCCACCAATCCCCACCTGCTGCCCGCCACCACCCACTCCTACCTGGCCCGGGCCGCGGAGTCGTTGCAGGAGGCGATGGTCGCGCGAGACGTGCCGAGCCGCTATGCCTGCGCCCACGTCGCTGCCCTCCGGGCCGCGGCCGCCCTGCTGGCCGCCCGGGCCCACCCCGCCGCGGGAGCGCGGCGCCGCCAGAAGAACGCCTGGGTGCTGCTCAGTGAGGTAGCGCCGGAGCTCACGGAGTGGGCGACGTTCTTCGCCGCGGGCGCCGGCAAGCGGGCGGCTGCCGAGGCGGGCTCCGCCCGGGCCGTGAGCGAGCGGGAGGCCGACGACCTGGTGCGCGATGCGGACCGGTTCCTGGCGGTCGTCGAGTCGACGCTGGGGTTGGTGCCGCACACCGCGGCCCCGGGATGGTTGCTGGCTGCGACGGGGCCGGGCGGTCGGACCGGTGTCGCCTGATCCCTTCGCCCACCTCCACGTGGCCTCCGGCTACTCCCTCCAGTACGGCGCCTCGCACCCGGCCGCTCTGGTCGAGCGGGCCGGGGAGCACGGGATGGACCTGCTGGCCCTCACGGACCGCGACGGCACCTACGGAGCGGTGAAGTTCGCCAAGGCCTGCGGGGCGGCGGGCCTCAGCCCGGTGCTGGGTGTCGACCTGGCGGTGGAGCCCACCGCCGTGGCCGGACGCCCGCCGGTCCGCCGGCGCACTCCCGTGCGCGGTGGGGCGTTCCGGGAGGAGAGGCGGCCTCGCGTCACCCTGCTCGCCGAGGGGCGGGCGGGCTGGACGGCACTGTGCCGACTGGTCTCCTCGGTCCACCTCACCGGGGAGCGCGGGCGGCCGGTGGCGACCCTCGACCTGCTGGCGCCCCACCTCGCCGAGGGGCGGCTGCTGGTGCTGCTGGGACCGGCCTCCCAGCTGGGCCTCGAGGTGGCCCGGCACCGGGACGACCTGGCCCGGGAGGTCGTGGGCTCCTGGCTGCGGATGGTGCCTCGGGAGAACCTGCTGGTCGAGCTGGTCTCGCACCGCCTCCCCGGGTCCGAGGGCGGGTGGGGGCCGGGGTCGACCCCGCACGCGGCCCGGATGGCCGGGCTCTCCCGGGAGCTGGGCCTGGGAGCCGTGCTCACCAACGCGGTCCGCTACGCCGACCGTGGCGACGCGCCGACCGTGGACGTCCTCGACGCGGCCCGGCGGCTGGTGCCGCTGGATCGCCGCCACGTGGACCGGGGCAACGCCGAGGGGTTCCTCAAGTCCGGCAGGCAGATGCGGGAGGTGGCCGAGGAGGTCTGCCGGGCAGCCGGTCTGGGCCGGCGCGAGGTCGACAGGCTGCTGGCCGGGACCCGTGCCGTGGCCGAGAGGTGCGCGCTCGACCCTCGTGCCGACCTGGGGATCGGGGAGGTCCACTTCCCCGAGCTGGAGACGGCTGCCGGAGCGGGGGCACCGGTGGCTCGGCTCGCCGGGGAGACCCGAGCCGACGCGGTGCTGCGGGCCCGGTGCGAGTCCGCGATCGGGTGGCGCTACGGGAGCGCGCCGCGGCAACGGATCTGGAAGCGTCTCGACGACGAGCTCCAGGTCATCGCCTCCCTGGGCTACGCCCCCTACTTCCTCACCGTCGGGGACGTCACCGACCTGATCCGGGAGATGGGAGTCAGGTGCGCTGCGCGGGGGTCCGGGGCCGGCAGCCTCGTCAACTACCTCCTCGGCGTCTCCGGGGTCGATCCCCTGCGGCACGGCCTGCTGATGGAGCGCTTCCTCTCCCCGCTGCGCCAGTCGCTGCCCGACATCGACATCGACGTGGAGTCGGCTCGCAGGCTGGAGGTCTACGAGGCGATCCTGGACCGCTACGGCGCGGAGCGCTGCGTCTGCGTCTCGATGATGGAGACCTACCGGGTCCGGCATGCGGTGCGTGACGTGGGCGCGGCCCTGGGGATGCCGCCCGGGGAGATCGACTCGATCGCCAAGGCGTTCCCGCACATCCGTGCCCGGGACGCCCGGCGGGCACTGCAGGATCTTCCCGAGCTGCGAGCCAGCGGGCTGGGGGAGGAGCGTCTCGACCTGCTGTTCTCCCTGGTGGAGAGGCTGGACGGACTGCCCCGGCACATCGCGGTGCACCCCTGTGGGGTGCTGCTCTCCGACGCCACGCTGCTCGACCGGACCCCGGTCGAGGCCAGCCATGCCGGTTTCCCGATGAGCCAGTTCGACAAGGACGACGTGGAGGACCTGGGTCTGCTCAAGCTGGACGTGCTGGGCATCCGGATGCAGTCGGCGATGGCCCACGCGGTGGCCGAGATCGAGCGGGTGGACGGAGTGGGGGTGGATCTCGACGACGAGGAGCAGGTCCCCTTCGACGACCCCGTCACCTTCGAGCTGGTCAGCTCCGCCAAGACCCTGGGGGTCTTCCAGATCGAGTCGCCCGGCCAGCGCGAGCTGGTGGGGAAGTCGGGGATCGACTCCTTCGAGGAGATCGTCACCGACATCTCGCTCTTCCGTCCGGGCCCGGTCAAGAGCGACATGATCACCCCCTACCTGGAGGTGAAGCAGGGGTGGCGCCACGCCTCCTACCTGCACCCCGACCTGGTCCCCATCCTGGCGCCGACCCACGGCGTGGTGGTCTTCCACGAGCAGGTCATCGAGATCATCGCCTGCTTCGGGGGAGTCTCGTTCGCCGAGGCCGACGAGTGGCGCCGCGCGCTGGGCGACGTGGACGGGATGGCCCGGACGAGGGAGTGGTTCGAGCCGACGGCGACGGCCCGCGGCTACTCGCCCGAGGTGGTCGCGAAGGTGTGGAAGGTGCTCGAGGCGTTCGCCTCCTTCGGCTTCTGCAAGGCGCACGCGGCCGCCTTCGCCCTGCCGACCTTCCAGTCCGCCTGGTTGAAGGCGCACTGGCCGGCACACTTCCTCGCCGGGGTGCTCACCCACGACCCGGGCATGTACCCCAAGCGGTTCATCCTCGACGACGCCCGCCAGTTCGGGATCGGGATCAGGGGGCTGGACGTCGACCGCTCCGAGGCCCACTACTGCGTGGAGCGCTCGTCGAGCGACCCTGCCGGCTACGCGATCCGGCTGGCGCTGAGCGAGGTGAAGGGGATCAGCGAGGCGGAGGCGGCCCGCATCGTCGCGGCGCGCCCCTACGCCTCGGTCAGCGACTTCTGGCACCGGGCCGCCGTCTCACGCCCCGTGGTGGAGCGCCTGGTGCTGGCCGGGGGATTCGACCGGGTCCACCGGCTCGGCGGCTCCGACCAGGCCGTGCCGCTGCGGGCCGGGCCCACCCGGCGCGACCTGTTGCTGCAGGTGGCCGAGCTCGACCGGCACAGCCGCGTGCTGCAGAGATCGTCGCGAGGACGCGGGCTCGGGGCGCGACCGGCGCGGGACCGCGCCGCGGGAAGGGCCGCTCAGGCGACCTCGCGCAACAGCAGCGACCAGGTCACCCGGAGCGGGGTGTGGCAGCAGGCATCGGCCCAGTCCAGGGCCTCGCGGCCCGTCCAGGTGGAGTCGGTCCAGCTCGCCCTCGGGCTCGGGGACGAGCCTGTCGAGGACCAGGTCTCGGGGTTGCCGGAGCTGACTCCGGCCGAGCGGGTGGCAGCCGAGCTGGAGATCCTCGGCCTCGACGTCAGCCGGCACGTCGTCGACGGCTACGCCGACCTCCTCCAGGCCCTGGGCGTGGTCCGCAGCCAGGACCTGCTCCGCTGCCGCAGCAAGGCCGAGATCCTGGTCGCCGGGGTCAAGGTCGCCACCCAGACCCCACCGGTCCGCTCGGGCCGGCGGGTGGTCTTCCTGACCCTCGACGACGCGACCGGTCCGGTGGACGCCACCTTCTTCGAGGACGCCCAGGGGCCCTACGCGGCCACCGTCTTCGGGTCCTGGCTGCTGCTCGTCCGAGGAGAGCTGCGCCGCACCGGTCACCGCGGGGTCTCCGTCCGCGCCACCGGGGCCTGGTCCCTGCCGGAGCTCCGCGCGCTCTGGGAGGAGGGAGCCACCCCCGACGAGGGCCTGGCGGCGGTCCGCGCGGTGCTGGCGGGCCGCCCGGCAGGCGGGCACGAGCCTGCCCACCGCCGGGTGCTGGTGCACAGCAGCGGGTTCCGGATGTCGCCCTACGCCGACATCAGGCCCGCCGGCGAGGACGCCGCGAGTGCGGGGGCGCTCAGCCGGGCGCTCGAGGGTGAGACGCCCGGTCGCGGGGAGGCGCCGTCGCGGGCCCTGTGGCACCGGAGCCCCGGGAGCCCGGGGTGAGCGCGGTGCCATCCGTCCACGTCCTAGGGTGTCTCTCATGCCAGCGAGTGAGCGGACCGACCGACCCAGCGAACGACGCAGCGCAGCCCGCTCCTCGGTGGTCTGGGACGCACTCGAGCCCCTCTTCGCCGGGGGGCAGGGGCTGGAGGTCCTCGACATCGGAGGCGGCACCGGAGGCTTCGCGGTCCGGGTCGCCGAGCTGGGCCACCGGGTCACCGTCGTCGACCCCAGTCCGGACGCGCTGGCGGCCCTGGACCGTCGGGCCCGGGAGCGTGCCGTCACCGTCACCGGGCGCCAGGGGGAGCTCTCCGACCTGCTGGAGACCCTCGGCCCGGCCACTGCCGACGTGGTGCTCTGCCACGGGGTGCTGGAGGTCGTGGACGACGCCGCTGCTGCCCTCGATGTCCTCGCGGAGGTGCTCCGTCCCGGTGGCACCCTCAGCCTCCTGGTCGCCCAGCGCCACGCGGCGGTGGTGGCCCGGGCGATGGCGGGGCACTTCCAGCAGGCGCGGGACCTGCTCGAGGGCACCGATCCGGGCCGGGGGAGCCGTCGGTTCACCCACGACGAGCTCCTCGAGCTGCTCGTCGCGGCGGGCTTCGAGCCCTCGGTGGTGCACGCGGTCCGGGTCTTCGCCGACCTGGTCCCCGGGACGCTGCTCGACCTCGAGCCGGGCGCCACTGCCGCGCTGGTCGAGCTCGAGCGGGCAGTGGCGGAGCGCGCCGAGTACAGGCCGCTCGCGGCACAGCTGCACGTGCTGGCCTCTCACTGACCCCGGCGTCCGGGCGGTGGCCCGGTGAGCCGGGCCGCCGGGCCGGAGTCGCGCCCGTCGATCCTGCACGTCGACATGGACGCGTTCTATGCCTCCGTGGCCGTGCGTGACCGTCCGGAGCTGGCCGACGTGCCGGTGATCGTGGGCGGCGGGAGCAGGGGCGTCGTCCTGTCGGCCAACTACCTGGCCCGCGCCCACGGCGTGCGATCGGCGCTGCCCATGACCCGGGCCCGCCGGATGTGTCCCGACGCCGTGGTCCTCGCGCCGGACTTCGACACCTTCGCCCGGGTCTCGGCGGCCGTCATGGAGAACTTCCGCAGCATCACCCCCGTGGTGGAGGTGATGTCCCTGGACGAGGCCTTCCTCGACGTCTCGGGTGCCGCTCGCAGACTCGGGTCGCCCCGGGAGATCGCCGAGAGACTGCGGGCGACGATCCACGACGAGCAGCGCATCACCTGCTCGGTCGGGATCGCGGCCTCACCCACCCTGGCCAAGCTGGCCAGTCGGCGGGCGAAGCCCGACGGCGTGGTCGTGGTCGCGCCCGAGGACGCGATCTCCTTCCTGCATCCGCTCGACGTGGGCGAGCTGTGGGGGGTGGGGGAGAAGACCCGGGCCCTGCTGCACCGGCTCGGTCTCCGCACGGTGGCCGACCTGGCCCACACGCCCCTGCGCACCCTCCAGCGGGCGCTGGGCCCCGGTCTGGGCAGCCAGCTGCACGAGATGGCGTGGGGGGTGGACAGGCGGCAGATCGTGGTGCGGCGGGGGCCCGATGAGCCGGATCGCTCGATGGGGGCGGACGAGACCTTCGCCCGGGACACCGACGACCGCGAGCGGATCCTCCGCGAGCTGCTCCGGCTCTCGGCCCGGGTGGCCGGCCGGATGCGGACCGCCGGCGTGGCCGGCCGGACCGTGACGCTGCGGATCCGGTTCGCCGACTTCACCACGATCACCAGGTCTCGCACGCTGCCCGAGGCCACGGATGTCACCGTGGAGGTCTATCGCACGGCCGTCCGTCTCTTCGACGCGCTCGGGCTGCAGCGTGCCCGGCTCCGGCTGGTCGGTGTCAGGGTCGAGGGACTCGTCCCGCGGGAGCGGGTGCAGAGGCAGCTGGTGCTCGGGGAGCGGAGCCACGGGTGGGAGGCCGCCGACCGGGCGGTCGACGCCGCCGGGAGGAGATTCGGCTCCGGGGCGGTGCGGCCGGCGACCCTGCTCGGGTGAGGCGGGATCCGGTGGTGATCATTTTTTCCCTTGCGGCTACCGTGTTGGACAAGCGCTGCCTAGACTTGACGTTGCAGATGTGCCGCGCATCACACCGGTCGGGAGGAAACGTGCCGCTCTCGGAAGAAGAGCTGCGACTGCTCGAGCAGATGGAACGTGCTCTCGTCGAGGAAGACCCCAAGTTCGCCCACACGTTGCGGGGGACTGCCTTCCAGCGAGCCGCCCGTCGCCGCGCGGTGCTCGGTGGCGTCGTCTTCGCCACCGGCGTCGCGATCATGATGACGGGGGCCATCGCCTCGATGCCCGTGGTCGGAGTCGTGGGCTTCGTCGTGATGCTCGCCTCTGCCACCGTGGTCGTCACCTCGCTCCGCAACCCGCAACGGGCCGCGCAGCCCATCCCGTTCAAGGACGCACCCCAGGGCTTCAGCGTGATCGAGGGCGGCCGCAGTCGACGCCGTTCGCGGGCCGGCCAGGGCAGCCACCCGCGCTCCTCCCACTCCTTCATGGAGCGGATGGAGGAGCGGTGGCGGCGACGGCGGGAGTCCGGCGGCGGCTTCTGACCGCCCCCTGGATCCCCGCCTGAGCGGCGATCCACGAGAGCGGGCCGGCGGCGCGGCTTATCCGGCACCGGCGCAGGCGGCGGTCATGAGGAGGCGGGGACGCCGTGCACTCCGCCGACCTGGACATCACACCTAGTCGACGTGGTCGACCAGGCCCGTCCGGCCGCTCGAGATCAACGACGCCGGGCGCTCCGTCGGCTGCCGGACCAGCGAGACGGGCCACCAGGCGGCCATCCTGGCCCGGCGCGGCCTCACCCCGGCCCTGACCGCGGCGACACACTTCGCCAGGTCCCTCGTCCAGCTCTTCTCCGGGGTCGGGACGGCGCTGGGACGAGCGAAGCGCGAGCGCTCCAGCACCTCGACCAGCCTGCCCAGCGCGGCGACGGCCGCCGGGTTCGACGGGGCGCTGCGTCCCGGCTGCCCGTCCGGCTCGGTGGCCCCGAACCAATGGGCGACGTGCTCGGCCGTCGTGCGCGGTGAGCGCCCTGCGGGCCAGGGGCGTCCCAGGTCGAGGCACTCGTCCCGCAGCTCCGCCCAGAGGCTCTCGATGTCGCCGTCGCGCTCCCTGGTCTCCCGGCGTCGGCGCCGCACGAGACGCGGAGTCAGGACGAGCGTCGCCAGCAGGGCCAGCAGCCCCACGAAGGTGAGCAGGCCCCGCCACGGCACCCCACCCTGATCCTGCTGCTCGCTCTCGTCCTCGGAGGGCGGCAGGGCCTCGGTCCGGTCACGCGGTGACTGCCCCGTGCTCTCGCGGGGCACCGCGGGGCGATCGACCTCGTCGACGGCCGGGAGCAGCCCGGTGGTGTAGTCGGGGGCCAGCCGTGCCCGGTCGGGCGGGGTGGGCTCGAAGCGCACCCACCCCGAGCCGGGGAAGAAGAGCTCCGGCCACGCGTGCAGGTCGTGCGAGGAGAACTCCCACTGACCCGGCCCGGTCTCGGTGGGCTCCAGGAAGCCGACCGCCACGCGGGAGGGGATGTCGAGGACCCGCGCCATCACCGCCATCGCGGCCGCGAACTGCTCGCAGTACCCCTCGCGGCCGCCCTCGGAGAGGAAGGCCGCCAGCTCGTTGCTCCCCACGGCGTCCACCTGGGCGAGGCTGTAGGAGAACTCGGTCCGGAACCACTCCTGCAGCGCCCGCGCCTTGCGGAAACGACTGGTCTCCTCGCTCGTCACGCTCTCGGCGAGCGTGCGCACGAGGCCGGGAAGGTTCGCCGGGAGCTGGACCATGTCGCTTCCGGCCTGGGAGACCCCGGACGACGCCTCGTCGAGGGAGTCCAGGTCGTACTCGAGCTGCACCCCGCGCATCGACCACTCGAGGCCGGCGACGGTCGCGTCGTCGTCGCCCGCGATGAAGTCCATCGTCTCCCGGTCGTAGCGCCAGTCGCCCGGCGCGTCGATCCGCGACACGTGGGAGACCGTGGGCAGCCACTGCGACTCCAGGCCTCCCGTCGCGCGGAACTCGTGGCGGGCCTCGGTGCGGTCGAGGTCGGAGGCGACTCCCAGCAGCGGGGGCATGTCGCCTCGCGCCACCTGGTCCGAGGGCACCTCCCGATCCCCGCTGCTCCACTCCTCGCCGTTGAAGCGGTTGAGGACGGAGAGCCGCACGTAGGTCGGCCGCTCGCCGTTCGTGGAGACCTCCAGCAGGGGGACGTCGGCCCCGCGGGAGAGGTCCCGGCGCATGTCCACCAAGGGGTTCTCGATCGAGATGCCGTCCCCGTCCCCACCCCGGCCGGGGCCGTCCCACACGGCGAGGTCCAGGGTCGGCAGCAGGGTCGGCAGCGCCACCGCCAGCGCCGTCGTACCGGTGCCGATCACCAGGGCGGAGGAGAGCAGCGGGCCGCGCCGCCCGTTCGCCCGACCGAGCGGGGCGTCTTCCTGAGCGCCGTCGGCGGCGCGCCCCCAGCGCAGGACGGCGTCCTCCTGCTGCAGGAAGAGCAGGCTCAGGAAGCCGGCCGCGGCCAGCACGAACCACCACCACGCCACGCCCTGGTCCACGAAGGCGACCGGCACGCTGTAGAGGGCGAGCAGCAGCAGCCCCGAGGTCCCCACCAGGCGCAGGGAGACCGCCACCAGGTCCATCACCACCAGGGCCACCGCGCCGGCCAGGAGGAAGAGCGGGGCCAGCGGGGACGCCTGGGCGGGGATCGGGGCCACGTAGCGGTTGGCCGAGGCCCCCGCGTCCCGGATCGCCTCCGCGAGCGCGGCCACGCTCTCGGCGCTCGGCAACGGGGATCCGGTGACCATCAGCAGGACGAGGGCGCCGAGCACCACGCACTGGGCCGCGGCGACGGGCAGGGCGGGAAGGCCGAGCCAGCGGAGCAGTGCGCCGCAGCAGGTGGAGGCCGCCGCGAGGACCAGCAGCGGGGTCAGCAGGTCCCCGGTCCGCGCGGTGAGGGCGTCCCAGGTGGCCACCGTCGCCCACACGGTGAGGGCCGCGACGGCGGTGACCAGCAGACCGTGGGAGAGCGAGCCCCGCGACCGAGTCACGAGCCGGCTCCGGTCGGGACCGGCGGTGTTCCCGCCCCTCGCCCCGCCTGACGCCCCAGCTCCTGCCAGACCGTGTCGAGGCGGTCGCCCGGCCCGAGTGTGGCCGCCCGCCATCCGGAGGTCGCGAGCACCCCTCCCGACGCCTGTCCCGACGGGGGCAGGTGCGGCGCCCACGCGTCCACGTCGAGCGCCACCGCCAGGGCGGTCCCTGCGTGGTGCTGCAGCCGGGTCATGAACCCCTTGTCGACCGGCTCGAGGGCCCCCACCACGGCGACGACGAGGCCGTAGCCCGCCTCCGCCATCCAGCCGCTCTCCATCAGCCGCCGGGGCTCGAGGTCGACGACCGCGAGCGCCTCGAGCAGAGGAGCGGTGTTGGCCCGGGAGTCGCGGGAGTGCCAGGCGGTGCTCGGGTCCTCTCCCGCGGCGGTCACCAGGCGCACCGCGTAGCCCCGGTGAGCCAGGTGCACCGCCACCGACGCCGCGGCGGCCACGGCCGCCTCCAGGGACGAGGCCGCGCCGTGCCCGCGGTGGGCGGTGAGCCGGTTGTCGAGCAGCACGGTGGCCCGGGACTGCCAGGGCTGCTCCTCCCGGCGCACCATCAGCTCGCCCATCCGCGCCGAGCTGGGCCAGTGGACGCGGCGCAGGTCGTCGCCGCGCCGGTAGTCGCGCACGGTGACGTCCTCGGCGCTGCCGGTGGCGAACGAGCGAGGACGGTTGTCGCCCGACCCGGACCAGACGCCGCCCAGGGGGATCGGAGGCAGGGGAGTGACTCGCGGTGTCACCGTGAGGGACGCGGTGGTGTGGAACGCCCGCCCCAGCTCGACCAGGCCGAACGGGTCGGTGACCCGGATGGTCATCGGGCCGACCTCGTAGTGGCCGCGCACCTCCGAGCGGAGCCGGTAGCTGACGTGCCGCTGCCACACGCGACTGATCCCCTCGAGCACGAAGCGCGGCCGCGCTCCGAGGCTGTAGGGGATCTGCTCCTCCAGCAGCAGCACCCCGGTGGGGGTGCGTCCCTCGTTGGTGAGGGTGAGCGAGACGGTGGCCGGCTGGCCGGCCGAGACCAGCCGTGGCGCGACCTCCCGCTCGAGCGCCAGCCGGTAGCGGGACCGGGCCAGGACCAGGGCCGAGACGACGGGCAGCAGGGCGACCAGCACCCCGACCCGGACCAGGGAGGACTGGCCGAGCACGATGGCACAGGCGATCGCGGTGGCCCCTCCGGCGAGGAAGGCCCGGCCGCGCAGCGTCAGCGCGCCGAGTGCCTCACGCACGACCGAGGTCCGGGACCGGGACGGTCTCCACGAGGTCCGCGAGGACCGCCTGGCTCGTGCGGCCGCTCATCGTGGCCTCCACGGTCGGGATCAGCCGGTGGGCGAGCACCGGCTCGGCGAGGCGGTGCAGGTCGTCGGGGAGCACGTAGTCGCGCCCGGCCAGTGCCGCCACGGCCTTGCTGGCGCGCACCAGGTGGAGGGTGGCGCGGGGCGAGGCGCCGAGGTTGAGCTCGCGCGAGTGCCGGGTCGCGGTGGTCAGGGCGACCGCGTAGTGACGTACGGCGTCGGAGACGTGGACCTGGCCGACGATGTCGACCAGCTTGCGCACCGCGCCCGCGTCGGTCACCGGCTCGAGGTCGTCGAGAGGGTTGCGGCTGGTGTGGGAGTCCAGCATCGCGATCTCCGCGGAGGCCACCGGGTAGCCCACCGAGACCCGGGCCATGAACCGGTCGCGCTGGGCCTCGGGGAGGGTGTAGGTCCCCTCCATCTCGATCGGGTTCTGGGTCGCGATCACCATGAACGGTGCCTCGAGGTGGTAGGTGGTGTTGTCGACGGTGACCTGGCGCTCCTCCATGCACTCCAGCAGCGCCGACTGGGTCTTGGGGGAGGCGCGGTTGATCTCGTCGCCGACGACGATGTTGGCGAAGACGCCACCGGGGCGGAACTCGAACTGCCGGGTGTCCTGGTTGAAGACCGAGACCCCGGTGACGTCGGAGGGCAGCAGGTCCGGGGTGAACTGGATCCGCCGCACCGTGCAGTCGATGCTGCGTGCCAGGGCCTTGCTCAGCATGGTCTTCCCGACACCCGGGACGTCCTCGATCAGCAGGTGTCCCTCGGCGAGGAGGACCACGAGTGCGGCCGTGACCACGTCGGGCTTCCCCTCGATGACGCGCTCGACGTTCTCCCGCACCCGGGTGGTGACCCGGCGCACGGTGTCCAGGTCGGCGCCGCCGGCAGCAGGCACGCTCACTCTCGTCTTCCCCTCGTCGCGACGCAGGCGCTGCGCCGGTCTTCCCTGAGGCGTCCACGGTAGTCGAACGGTGGGGAAGGCGGTGCTCCCTCGGCCGGGGGGACCGGCGGGGGCGGTCCGTTCCCCGGGTGTTCCTCCACTCCGCTCCACCGTCTGCGTCCCGTCCTCCACCGGCGCTCCACCGGCGCCGCTCCTGGGCGACAGCGGAGGAGGCCGGCACGCCGCTGACCTGCGCGTTCGCCCCACCTGCCCGGGGAGATCCCTCCCCGGGGGCCACGCGGTCCGACCGTCTCGCCGGAGACGGCGCGGGCGAAAACGGGGAGGGAAGTCATCAATTCTGGTTGATCGTGGGGGATTGTGGGGTAGTGTGGTGGAAAGTGGTGGAGGGGTCGACTTGCAGGGGGTGCCCGGATGTTCTTCGGGACCTACACGCCCAAGCTCGACGACAAGGGCCGGCTCTTCCTCCCCGCGAAGTTCAGGGACCAGCTGACAGAGGGGCTCGTCGTGACCAGAGGGCAGGAACGTTGTCTGACCATCTGGTCGCTCGAGGACTTCGGTCGGCTCACCGAGCGCCTGGCCCAGGCGCCGGTGACCAACAAGGGCACCCGCGACTACGTCCGCATGCTGTTCGCCGCCGCCAGCCAGGAGGTGCCGGACAAGCAGGGGCGGATCTCGATCCCCCCGGTCTTGCGGGAGTACGCCTCCCTCACCAAGGACGTGGTGGTGATCGGCTCCATGAACCGGATCGAGATCTGGGACCCGGCGTCGTGGGCCACCTACAGCGAGGAGCAGGAGCAGGTCTTCTCCGAGCTGAGCGACGAGGTCTTCCCGGGCATCTGACCGGGACGACACACCAGGTTCCACAACTCCACAGCGGCAGCGCAGGGCCAGGTCTCGTGCCCGCTCCCTCGAACCATCTGGGGTCACTTCCCCGGCACCAGACGGTCTTCCCATCGACGGAGCGGGCAGGGACCTGACCACTGCGACGCCGCCGCACACGAAGCACACCATCCGGGCACCAGCCGGACCAGCACGTGAAGGGTCGAGACCATGCAGAGGACGTACGCAGGCGGCACCGCCGTCGGGGCGGGCCGACCGCTCCGGGTGCGCGACCAGGCCCGCGAGGCACTGGCCGTGATGGCCTTCTCGGCCCTCGCCTCGGCGTCCGTCGTGGTGGCGGTCCTCGTGCTGACGACGTTGGGCAAGTAGGACCGGACATGGAGGGCTCCCGACACGTCCCGGTCCTGCTGGACCGGGTCGTCGCGCTGCTGGCGCCTGCACTGACCGGCACGGCCCCCGTCCTGGTCGACTGCACGCTCGGGCTGGGCGGGCACACCGAGGCCGTGCTCGAGCGGTTCCCCTCCGTCCGGGTGATCGGCATCGACCGGGATCCCCAGGCCCTGGCGCTCGCCGGTGAGCGGCTGTCCCGTTTCGCGGACCGGTTCACCGGGGTGCACGCGGTCTACGACGAGATCGGTGCCGTGGTCGCCGGCCAGGGCCTCGACCACGTCGAGGCGGTCTTCTTCGACCTCGGGGTCTCCTCGATGCAGCTCGACGTGCGGGAGCGCGGCTTCGCCTACGCCCAGGACGCCCCGCTGGACATGCGGATGGACGGCAGTGCCGGTCTCACCGCGGCCGACGTGCTCAACACGTACTCGGCGGCCGAGCTGACCCGGGTGCTCAAGGAGTACGGCGAGGAGAAGTTCGCCCGCAAGATCGCCGGCGCGGTGGTGAGGGAGCGCGAGAAGGAGCCCTTCACCCGCTCGGGGCGCCTCGTGGAGCTGCTCTACGCGGAGATCCCGGCGCCGGCCCGGCGCACCGGGGGACACCCGGCCAAGCGGACCTTCCAGGCGCTGCGGATGGAGGTCAACGACGAGCTCGGCGTGCTCCGACGCGCCCTGCCCGCGGCCCTGGCCGTCGTGGGCGTCGGTGGGCGGGTCGTCGTGGAGGCCTACCACTCGCTCGAGGACCGGATGGTCAAGCGCGCCTTCGTCGAGGCCACCCGGCTCGACGTCCCCGAGGACCTCCCCTTCGTCCCGGCTGGGAGCGAGCCCGCCATGCACCTGGTCACCCGCGGCGCCGAGGTGGCCGACGAGCAGGAGATCGCCCAGAACCCACGCGCGGCCTCGGTCCGCCTGCGTGCCGTCGAACGAGTCCGACCCGACCGAGGAGCAGCCAGATGAGCAGTCCAGCAGTGCAGATCCGCTCCCGCGTCGCCTCCCTCGGTGAGGCGGCCGTCTCGCGGGCCCGCCTCACCGTGGTGCCGCAGACCCGGACGCCGGCCGCCCGGGTCCCCTTCGTCTTCCTGGTCTCGGTGATCCTGCTGACCGGGGTGATCGGGCTGCTGATGTTCAACACCTCCATGCAGCAGGCCTCCTTCACCGCGACCCGGCTCGACGAGCAGGCGGCCACGATGGCCGCCCGCGAGCAGTCGCTGAGGATGGAGCTCGACGACCTGCGCGACCCCCAGCGGGTGGCGCTCCAGGCCCAGCGGATGGGGATGGTCATCCCGAGCACCCCGGTCTTCCTCACCCTCGACGGAGAGGTGATCGGCTCGCCCGGCCCGGCGACGGCCGAGGACGGGCTGCGGCTCACCCCACGACCGCCGGGGCTTCCCGCAGGGCTGCGCCCCGCCGTGGAGTTCGTCGAGGTGCCGCCGGCTCCGTGACGCCCGGCAAGGAATGGGGCGACACGGCCACCGCCTGAGCGGAACCGGGTCCCGTGCCGGGTATCAATGAGCAGCAGTCGTTCGAAGGAGAGCTCCCCGTGTCCAGCACCCCCGGTCCGCCCCCGGCTCCCTCGAGCCGACGGCCGGGTCGACTGAGCCGCCGCGGCTCGCCGATGTTCCGCCTCCGGTTCGGCTTCGTCGTCATCGCGATGGTGCTCTCGGTCTTCGGAGGGCGGCTCGTCCAGCTCCAGGGGATCGACCCGCGCTCCTACGCGCAGATGGCCGCCGAGGAGGGCGTGATCGACGTGACGCTGCCGGCCACCCGGGGCCAGATCCTCGACCGGCGCGGCGAGCCGCTGGCCGGTTCGGTCGCGGGGCGGATGGTGGTGGCGGACCCGAAGATGACCGCCGAGGACGCCCCCGCGCTGGCCACCCTGCTGAGCAACGAGCTCGGGGTCGACTACTTCGCCGTCCTGGACCGCCTCCGGGCGGAGGACAGTCGGTTCGAGTACATCGACCGGCGGGTCCCGGCCACCGAGGCGGACCGGGTGCTGGGGCTGGTGAAGGCGGAGGGCTTCAAGGGGATCACCCTGCGTGACGACCCGATCCGCGACTACCCGGCGGGCGACGTCGCGGCGAACCTGGTCGGCTTCATGGGGGTCGACGAGCCGCTGGGCGGCCTCGAGCGGACCTTCGACGCGCAGCTCTCCGGTACCGACGGCAAGGCGCGCTACACCGTGGGCAGCGGCCACCGGGTCCCCCTGGGGGAGCGGTCGGTCACCAAGCCGGCCAACGGGGAGCCGCTGCGCACCACGCTCGACCGGGACCTGTCCTGGTTCGTCCAGAAGGTGCTCGAGGAGCAGCGTCAGGCCTACCGGGCCGAGAGCGCGGCCGCCGTGGTGATGGACACCCGCAGCGGTCACCTGCTCGCCGTCGCCGACGTCCCCACCTTCGACGCGAACGCGCCCACCGAGAGCGACGAGGCCGACCTGGGCTCCCGGGCGTTCAGCGACGTCTTCGAGCCGGGCTCGGTGCAGAAGGTCCTCACGGCGGCTGCGCTGGTGGACGCCGGCAAGGTCACCGCCCGCACCCGGATCAAGGTGCCCGGCAGCCTGGCCCGCCAGGACCGGGTGATCAACGACTGGTTCGACCACGACACCATCCGGCTGACCATGGCCGGGGTGATCGCCAAGTCCTCCAACATCGGGACCGTGCTCGCCGCCGACCAGTTCACCCCGGCCGAGCTGGCCGGCTACCTGACCCGCTTCGGGCTCGGGCGCAAGACACAGGTGGGCGTGCGCGGCGAGACCCGCGGCCTGCTGCCGTCCGGCGAGGTCATGACCTCCCAGACCAAGGACCGCATCGCCTTCGGGCAGTCGCTCTCGGTCAACGCGGTGCAGATGACGGCGGCGGTCAACACGATCGCCAACGACGGGGTGCACGTCTCGCCCAGCCTGATCGAGGGCACCGCGACCGCGGACGACGGCACGGTGGTCGGCACCGACGTCGCGACGCGCGAGCGGGTGGTCTCCCGGCGGGCCGCGCGGCAGACCGCGAAGATGATGGAGCGGGTCGTCGACCCCGAGGCCGGGGTGGCCCCCAGCGCCCAGGTGGAGGGCTACCGCGTGGCGGGCAAGACCGGCACGGCGCAGCGCGTCGACCCCGAGTGCGGCTGCTACGACGGCTCCTTCTCCCTCTCCTTCGGCGGCTTCGCCCCGGCGGACGACCCCCGCTTCACCGTCTACGTGGTCATCCACAACCCCGCCGTCGACGGCGGCGGCGGCTCCGTGGCAGGCCCGGTCTTCTCCCGCATCATGGGGTACCTGCTCTCTCGCTACCGGGTGCCGCCCACGGGTTCGAAGCCGTCGCAGCTCCCGGTCGAGTGGTGACCCCGCGCCCGGGCGGCGATAGTGTCGCCGGGATGGTGGGCAGTGAGACGACAAGACCTGCGCGGCCTCCGAGCTCGACCCTGACCGAGCTCGCCGAGTGGCTGGGCACCCACGTCGCACCCCGGGTCCTGGGCGAGGGCCGGACGGCAGTCACCGGGCTCACGCTCAGCACCGCCAGGGTCGTGCCGGGCGACCTCTACGTCGCCCTCCCGGGCTCGCGGGTGCACGGCGCCCGCTACGCGGCCCAGGCCGTGGCGTCCGGCGCCGTGGCCGTGCTCACCGACGCCGAGGGCGCCGCCATGCTGGAGGTCGAGGTGCCGACGATCGTGGTCGAGGAGCCCCGGCGCGTCCTGGGGCCGCTCTCGGCCCACGTCTACGACGACCCGGCCTCCGCCCTGCGGCTGATCGGGGTGACCGGCACCCAGGGCAAGACCACCACCACCCGGCTCGCCGAGAGCGCCCTGCAGGGGGCCGGCGTCCGGGCCGGGGTGGTGGGGACCGTCGGGACCCGCATCGCCGGGCAGGACGTCCCCACCTCGCTGACCACGCCCGAGGCCCCCGACCTGCACGCGCTGCTGGCGCTGATGCGCGAGCGGCAGGTGGAGGCCTGCGCGATGGAGGTCTCCAGCCATGCCCTGGTGATGGGCCGGGTCGACGGACTGGTCTTCGACGTCGCGACCTTCCTCAACCTGGGGCGGGACCACCTCGACTTCCACCACGACCTGGAGGAGTACTTCGCCGCGAAGGCGTCGCTCTTCACCCCCGAGCGGGCTCGCCTGGCCCTGGTCAACGTCGACGACGCCCACGGTCGCCGGCTGGTCGAGACGGTGGAGATCCCCGTGCGCACGTTCTCGGCCGCGGGCGCCGACGCCGACTGGCGGGCGGTCGAGGTGGCCACCACGGCGTGCGGCTCCACCTTCACCGTCCTGGGGCCGCGGGGGGTGTCCGTGGCTGCCGGCGTGCCGCTGGCCGGCGACTTCAACGTGAGCAACGCGCTGGCCGCCATCGCCTCCTGCGCCGAGGCCGGCTTCGACCCCGCCCGCGTCTCGGCCGCGCTGGCCTCGGGGCCCGGGGTCCCGGGGCGCCTGGAGAGCGTGGAGGAGGGACAGCGGTTCGCCGTCGTCGTCGACTACGCGCACAAGCCGGACGCCGTGGAGGCCACGCTGCGCACCCTCCGGCCGCTGACCCAGGGCCGGGTGCTGGTGGTGCTCGGTGCCGGCGGGGACCGCGACCCGGGCAAGCGCCCCCTGATGGGCGAGATCGCGGCCCGTCTGGCCGACGTGCTCGTGGTGACCGACGACAACCCGCGCGGTGAGGACCCGGCCGCGATCCGGCGGGCGGTGCTGGCCGGGGTCCCGGACGGGACGACGACGGAGGTGCTCGAGGTCGGCGACCGGCGCCGGGCGATCCGCGAGGCGCTCGTGCGCGCCGCGCCGGGCGACATCGTGCTGGTGGCCGGCAAGGGGCACGAGACCGGCCAGGAGGTGGCCGGCGTCGTCCACCCCTTCGACGACCGCGACGTGGTCCGTGAGGAGCTGGCAGCGCTGTGATCGAGATGACTCTGCGGCAGCTGGCCGACGTGCTGGACGGGCGGGTCGTCGGGCCTGGCGACCCGTCCGGGACCGCCGTGGTGGGCGAGGCGTTCCTCGACAGCCGCTCGCCTGCCCCGGGCGGGCTCTTCGTGGCCGTCGCGGGGGAGCGCTCGGACGGGCACGACCACGCGGCCGCCGCCGTCGCCGCGGGGGCGGCGGCCTACCTGGGCACTCGCGACGTCGGGGTGCCCGGCGTGGTGGTGCAGGACGCCGTGGACGCGCTGGGCCGGCTGGCGCGGCACCTGGTCGACCAGCTCCCAGGCCTGACGGTGCTGGCCCTCACCGGCTCGCAGGGAAAGACCGGCACCAAGGACTACCTGGCCCAGGTGCTGGCCGGGGAGGGCGCCACGGTGGCCACGGCGGGGAACTTGAACAACGAGCTCGGGGTGCCGCTCACCGTGCTGCGGGCCACCCCGGCCACCAGGTTCCTCGTGGTCGAGATGGGGGCGCGCGGAGTCGGACACATCGCCCACCTCTGCGCGATCGCGCCGCCGCGGGTCGCGGCGGTGCTCAACGTCGGGACGGCCCACCTGGGCGAGTTCGGCAGTCGCGAGCGGATCGCCCAGGCCAAGGGCGAGATCATCGAGGGGCTGCCCGCCGACGGGACGGCGGTGCTCAACGCCGGCGACGAGCTGGTCCGGGCGATGGCCCCCAGGACCAGGGCGCGGGTGCTGACCTTCGGCCGCGGCGGCGACGTCGGCGTGCGCGGGCTCACCGCCGACGAGCTGGGGCGCTACGGCTTCGAGGTCGGCCACGAGGGCCGCTGGGCTCCGGTGCGGCTCTCCCAGCTGGGGCCCCACCAGGTGGAGAACGCCGTCGCGGCCGCGGCGATGGCCCTCGCGGTCGGGGTCTCGCTCGACGACGCCGCGGAGCGGCTCACCGCGTCGGTGGCCGCCTCCCGGTGGCGGATGGAGCTGCACCGGCGCGGGGACGGCCTGCTCGTGGTCAACGACGCCTACAACGCCAACCCGGAGTCCATGGAGTCCGCCCTGGAGGCACTGGGGCACCTGGGCGCCTCCCGGTCGGGCCGGACCGTCGCGGTGCTGGGGGAGATGCGCGAGCTGGGCGCGGACTCGGAGTCCCAGCACCGGCGGGTGGGCGCCTCCGCGGCTGCCGCCCAGGTCGACGTCCTGGTCACGGTGGGCCCCGTGGCGGCCGCGATGGCCGACGCCGCCCGCGAGGACCCGGGCTGGCGGGGCACGGCGGTGGTGACCGGCACCCGTGACGAGGCGCTGGCCTGGGTGCGGGAGAATGTCGCGGCCACGGACTCGGTCCTGGTCAAGGCATCCCGTGGTGCGGCACTCGAGCACATCGCGGACGGACTTCTCGAGGAAAGGGACGCTGCTCGATGAGAGCCATCCTGTTCGCAGGCGGACTCGCCCTCATCTTCTCGCTGCTCGGTACCCGGGTGGCGATCACCGTGCTGTCCAACCGCGGCTACGGCCAGGAGATCCGCGACGACGGCCCCACGACCCACCACACCAAGCGCGGCACGCCCACCATGGGCGGCATCGTCATCATCGGGGCCTCGGTGGTCGCCTATTTCCTGGCCAAGCTGATCACCGGCCAGGTGCCCACCGCGTCGGCGCTGCTCCTCCTCTTCCTCTTCGTCGGACTCGGCACCGTCGGGTTCCTCGACGACTTCATCAAGATCGTGAAGCAGCGCAGCCTGGGCCTGCGCAGCAAGGCGAAGATGATCGGCCAGACCGTGGTCGCCCTGATCTTCGGCTGGCTCGCGCTCTCGCCGATGCTCGAGGACGAGCGCGGTGAGACCCCGGCGTCGCGGCACATCTCCTTCATCCGGGACTTCGACTCCTGGGTCGTCCCGACCGCCCTGCTGCTGGTCTTCCTGTGGTTCCTGATCACCGGCTTCAGCAACGCGGTGAACCTGACCGACGGCTTGGACGGTCTCGCCACCGGCGCCTGCACGGTGGTCTTCGCCGCGTACACGCTGGTCAACATCTGGCAGAACAACCAGTCCTGCTCCATCCAGCAGGGCAGCACCTGCTACGAGGTGCGCGACCCCCTCGACCTCGCGGTGGTCTCCGCCGCGATCATGGGGGCCTGCTTCGGCTTCCTGTGGTGGAACGCCTCCCCGGCACAGATCTTCATGGGCGACACCGGCTCGCTCGCCCTCGGCGGCGCCCTCGCCGGCCTCGCCATCCTCACCCGGACCGAGCTGCTCCTCCTGGTGATCGGAGGCCTCTTCGTGATCGAGACCCTCTCGGTGATGCTGCAGGTGGGCTTCTTCAAGGTCACCAAGGGGCGGCGCATCTTCCGGATGGCGCCGCTGCACCACCACTTCGAGATGCTCGGCTGGGAGCAGGTGACGGTGGTGGTCCGGTTCTGGATCATCACCGGCCTGGCCGTGGCCGCCGGCCTCGGCATCTTCTACGCCGAATGGGTGGCGGGGATCGGATGAGCGGCCACGACCCGACCTCCCTGGGACGCACGGACTCCTGGGACGGCGTACGAGCCGTCGTGGCGGGCTTCGGCGTCTCCGGCTTCGCCGCGGCGGACAACCTCAACCACCTCGGTGCCGGCGTCGTGGCCCTCGATGCGACCACGTCGGGCGACAAGGAGGAGCGGGCCGAGCTGCTCGAGGTCCTCGGGGCCGAGGTCAGGCTGGGCGAGGGAGCCACCGACCGGCTGCCCGAGGACGCCGACCTCCTGGTCGTCTCGCCCGGCTGGCGCCCGGACGCCCCGCTGATCGCTCAGGCGCACGCGCGGGGGATCCCGGTCTGGGGTGAGGTCGAGCTCGCCTGGCGGCTTCGGCACCCCGACGCGCCCGCTCCCTGGCTCGCGGTCACCGGCACGAACGGGAAGACCACGACCGTGCAGATGCTCGACTCGATCCTGCGGGCCGCCGGACTCCGCTCGGTCGCGGCCGGCAACGTCGGGCTGCCCCTCGTCGAGGTGGTCATGGACCCCGAGCCCTACGACGTCATCGCGGTGGAGCTCTCCAGCTTCCAGCTGCACTACACCTCGTCGGTGCGCGCCGAGTCGGCCGCGGTCCTCAACGTGGCCGAGGACCACCTCGACTGGTACCCCTCCATGGACGACTACGCCGCGGACAAGGCGAGGATCTACGACCATGTCGAGCGCGCCTGCGTCTACAACGTGGCCGACGAGCTGACCAGGCGCATGGTCGAGGAGGCCGACGTCGTCGAGGGTGCGCGGGCGATCGGCTTCACCCTCGGCGTCCCCGGCGTCGGCATGCTCGGGCTCGTCGACGAGATCCTCGCCGACCGCGCCTTCATCGAGGAGCGTGCCTCCAGTGCTGCCGAGCTCTGCACGCTCGACGACCTGGCCTCCCGGGCACCGCACTTCGTGGCGGACGCCCTGGCCGCCGCCGCCCTCGCCCGGGCGCACGGGGTCCCGCAGGCGGCCGTCCGCGACGGGCTGCGCTCCTTCCGTCCCGACGGTCACCGCATCGAGCACGTCGCGACCTTCGCCGGCGTCACCTGGGTCGACGACTCCAAGGCGACCAACCCGCACGCCGCCCGGTCCTCCCTCCAGGCCTACGACCCGGTCGTCTGGGTCGCCGGTGGCCTGGCCAAGGGGGCGCACTTCGACGACCTGGTGCAGTCGGTCGCGGGCCGGCTGCGGGGAGTCGTGCTGCTGGGACGGGACCGGCACGTGATCGCGGACGCCCTTTCGCGACACGCGCCCGATGTGCCTGTCATCCAGATAGGGGACGGGGAGACTGGGGATCCCATGGAGCGTGTCGTCGACGCGGCAGCCGGCCTCGCCCGTCAGGGCGACACCGTCCTGCTGGCGCCGGGATGTGCCTCCATGGACATGTTCGCCGGCTACGGCGCGAGAGGTGACGCCTTCGCCGCAGCCGTGCGGCGCAGGCAGGGCGGACAGACGGACTGAGACGAGGCAGCGAGGGAGCGCAGATGACCACCGCGAACCCCGAGCACGTCTCCGGCCGCAGCCTCACGTCGTGGGGGAGGACCCTGCGCCACGCGATGGACCGGCCCCTGACCTCCTACTACCTGCTGCTGGGGGCGTCGGCGCTGCTGCTGACGATCGGCCTGATCATGGTGCTCAGCGCCTCCAGCGTCCGTTCGTTCAAGTTCTACGACGACTCCTACGCGATCGTGAAGCGACAGCTGCTGTGGGTCGCGATCGGCATCCCGGCGGCCTGGGTGGCCTCGCGCCTGCCCTACTCCGCGATCAGACGGCTGGCCTGGCCGGGACTCGCGGTGTCGATGGTGCTCCTCGCCCTGGTCCAGGTGCCGGGCCTGGGCATCACCGTCAACGGCAACACCAACTGGCTCGGCGTCGGCCCGTTCGCGGTCCAGCCCTCCGAGGTCGCCAAGCTGGCGATCGTGCTCTGGGCCGCGCACGTCTACGCGCACAAGGAGCGACGCCTCGACCGGCTGCACCACGTGATGGTCCCGGTGGTGCCCGGCATGCTGGCCGTCATCCTCCTGGTGGTGCTCGGGCGTGACCTGGGCACCGCGCTCGTGCTCTTCGCGATCCTGCTCTCCATGCTGTGGATCGTGGGGGCGCCCAGCCGGCTCTTCGTCTTCTCCAGCTCGGTGGTCGGCGTGGTCGCCCTCTACCTGGCGTCCACCAGCTCGGAGCGGCGTGAGCGGCTGACGAACTTCGTCGACCCCTTCAAGGACTACCACGACACGGGGTGGCAGCCCGCCCACGGCCTCTACGCCCTCTCCACCGGGGGCTGGCTCGGGCAGGGCATCGGGGGGTCGACGCAGAAGTGGGGCGACCTGCCGGAGGCGCACACCGACTTCATCTTCGCCGTGCTGGGCGAGGAGCTCGGCCTGGTGGGGACGCTGCTGGTCATCCTGCTCTTCCTCACCATCGCCTACGCGGCGACCCGGGTCGCGGTCGCCACCGAGGACCCCTTCGTCCGCTACGCCACCTTCGGGATCGTGGTGTGGCTCCTCGGGCAGATGATCATCAACGTCGGCATGGTGCTGGCACTGCTGCCGGTCATCGGGATCCCGCTGCCGCTGATCTCCTACGGCGGCTCGGCGTTGCTGCCCTCGCTGGTCGCGCTCGGTCTGCTGATCGGGTTCGCGCGCCGGGAGCCTGATGCCGCCGCGGCCCTCAGGGCACGTCGCCACGCCCGTGCCACCGGGGTGACGGCCATGTCTCCCTCCGGTCGCGGCACCGCCTAGGCTGGAAGGGATATGCGCGTCCTTCTCGCCGGCGGTGGAACCGCCGGCCACACCTCGCCCCTGCTCGCCACCGCCGACGCCCTGCTCCGGCTCGACCCGGCCACCCGGATCACCTGCCTGGGGACCAGCACGGGCCTGGAGGCCCGGCTCATCCCGGAGGCGGGCCTTCCGCTCGAGGTGGTGCCGCGGGTGCCCCTGCCCCGTCGGCCGGGACCCGACCTCCTGCGCACCCCCTCCCGGCTCTGGGCCGCCCGGCGTGCCGCGCTGGAGATCGTGGACCGGGTGCGTCCCGACGTGGTGGTCGGGTTCGGGGGATACGTCTCGGTGCCCGCCTACCTGGCCGCCCGGTCCCGTCGCCTCCCCCTGGTGGTGCACGAGGGCAACGCCCTGCCGGGGGTGGCCAACCGCCTCGGGGCGCGGATGACCCGCCACGTGGCGACCAGCTTCCCCGACACCGCCCTGCCGCACGCCAGCTACCTCGGGCTGCCGGTGCGCCGGATGATCTCGACGTTGGACCGCGCCGCGCTGCGCGACCAGGCGCGTGCCGAGTTCGGCCTCCGCCCGGACCTCCCGGTGCTGCTGGTGACCGGCGGTTCCCAGGGGGCCGCGCGGATCAACGCCGCGGTCCTGGGCGCGGCGTCCGACCTCGCCGCGGCCGGGGTGCAGGTGCTCCACGTGGTCGGGCCCAAGCAGGAGGCGGTCGCCCCGGTGGGCGACGTCCCCTACGTGGTCCGGCACTTCGTCGACCGGATGGACCTGGCCTACGCCGCCGCGGACGCGGTGCTCTGCCGCGCGGGCAGCAACACGGTCACCGAGGTCTCCGGGGTGGGCCTGCCGGCCGTCTTCGTCCCCCTGCCGATCGGCAACGGTGAGCAGGCGCTCAACGCGCGCCCCGTCGTCGACGCCGGCGGGGGGCTCCTCGTCGCGGACCAGGCCCTGACCCCCGAGTGGGTGCGGGCCACGCTGCCCGGACTGCTCACCGACACCCACCGGCTCAGCGACATGGGGCGGGCGGCGTCCCAGGTGGTCGCGCTGGACGCGGACGAGAAGCTGGCCCGGATGATCCTGGGGGCAGGCCGGTGAAGCTCCCGGTGCCCGAGGACCTGTTGCCCGTCGAGGAGCTGGGGCGGGTCCACTTCGTGGGGATCGGCGGTGCGGGTCTCTCCGCGATCGCCCGACTGATGCTGGCCCGGGGCGTGAGGGTCTCGGGGAGCGACGGCGCGCCGTCCCCGACCCTCGACCGGCTCGCCGAGCTCGGTGCCCAGGTGCACGTCGGGCACGACGGGGCGCACGTGGGCGAGGCGGACACCCTCGTCGTCTCCACCGCGGTCCGCGACGACAACCCGGAGGTGGTCGAGGCACTGGGCCGGGGGCTGCGCGTGTGGCCGCGGTCGGCCGGGCTCGCCTCGCTCATGGCCGGCCGGCGCACCGTCGCGGTGGCCGGGACGCACGGCAAGACCACCACCACCTCGCTGCTCACGGTCGCGCTGCAGGCCGCGGGGGCCGACCCGACGTACGCCGTCGGCGGCGACCTCGCCGCCACCGGGGCCAACGCGCACGAGGGGTCGGGCGACCTCTTCGTCGCCGAGGCCGACGAGAGCGACGGCGCCTTCCTGGTCTACCGCCCCCACGCCGCGGTGGTGACCAACGTGGAGGCCGACCACCTCGACCACTTCGGCACGGAGGAGGCCTACCGGGCGGCCTTCTCGGCGTTCCTGGAGCGCCTCGACCCGGACGGGTTCCTGGTCTGCGTCGTCGACGACCCGGGAGCGGCCTCGCTGGCAGCCGAGGCGCGGGCGCGCGGCCTGGACGTCGTCGGCGTCGGGGAGTCCGAGGGCGCCGACCTGCGCCTGGTCGGGCTGAGCTTCGAGGGCACGCACTCCTCGTCGACGGTGCTGGCCGGTGGGGAGGAGCTCGGGCGGCTGCGCCTGCGGATCCCGGGGCGCCACTACCTGCTCGACGCCACGGCGGCGCTGGCCGCCGGGCTCCGCCTCGGCTACCCCTTCGCCGACCTGGCCCGCGGCCTGGAGGGGTTCACCGGCACCCGGCGGCGGATGGAGGCCAAGGGCGAGGCGGGCGGCGTCCGGGTCTACGACAGCTATGCCCACCACCCGGTCGAGATCGCGGGCGACCTCCAGGCCGCCCGGGCCGTGGCCGGCGAGGGGCGCGTGGTGGTCGCGTTCCAGCCTCACCTCGTCTCGCGCACCCGCATCTTCGGGCGCCAGATGGGGGAGGCCCTCGGGGCCGCGGACGAGGTGGTCGTCCTGGACGTCTACGTCGCGCGCGAGGACCCGGACCCGGAGGTGACCGGAGAGCTGGTGGCCCGCGCCTGCCCCCTCCCGGACGACCGGGTGGTCTTCGTCCCGGAGATGGCCGAGGTGCCCGCCGAGCTGGTGCGGCGCGCCCGTCCGGGTGACCTCGTGCTCACCCTGGGCGCCGGCTCGGTCACCTCGCTGGGGCCACGTGTCCTGGAGCTCCTGGCAGAGGATCGCCGCTGATGGTCCGGCTGCCGGGCCGGATCGGCGACCTGCCACCCGCGGAGCGGACCCGCCGGCGCTTCCTGCGACGCCAGTGGGCACGCCGCTGGGGCGTCTGGCGCCGACTCGGACTGACCCTGCTGGTCGTCGGGCTGCTGGCCACCGGCGCGTGGCTGGTCTGGTTCTCCGACGTGCTGGGTGTCGACCGGGTCGACGTCCAGGGGGGCCGGCTCCTCTCGGAAGGCGAGGTCCGCGAGGCTGCCGGCATCGACGCCGGGGAGCCGCTCGCGCGGGTCGACCTCGACGGGGTCCGGCGTCGGGTCGAGACCCTCGCCGAGGTGCGGGCGGCCCAGGTGCGCCGGCAGTGGCCGGACGGCGTCGTGGTCGAGGTGGAGGAGCGGGTGGCGATCGCGGTCGTCGACCTGGGCGGCAGCCTGCGGGGGCTGGACCAGGAGGGCGTCGTCTTCACCGAGTACCGCAGTGCGCCCGCCGGGCTGCCCCGGGTGCTGGTGGTGGGGGAGCTCGACAGCGACGCGCTCCAGGAGGCGGCCGACGTCGTCTCGTCCCTGCCCGCCGAGATCGCGGAGCGGGTCCACCACGTCGACGTGGAGACGGTCGACCAGATCTCGCTGGTGCTCCGCGACGAGCGCGTGGTGCTGTGGGGGTCCGCGGAGGAGTCGGCCCAGAAGGCGGCCGTGCTCGAGGCCCTGCTGACGGCCCGGGACGCGCGACGCTACGACGTGAGCGTGCCCGGTCAGCCCGTCACCTCCGGCTGACCCGCTCGGGCGCCCATATTTCCGGCGCGTCGGCGGCGTGTTGGACGAGATCGGGGCCGGGGCGTGCCTAGTGTCTTCCCCAACGCGAGGTTGACATAACTATAACCCTCAGGCTCACGGTTAGGGTTCCGGCCCGGCCGGAGCGGGAGAGGCCTTGCATCCTCTCCACCACAGACCCCGAGGGCCTCAGGGCCCCGACCAAGGAAGGCGTAGACCGTGGCAGCAGCCCAGAACTACCTGGCGATCATCAAGGTCGTGGGCATCGGTGGTGGTGGCGTCAACGCCGTCAACCGGATGATCGAGGTCGGCCTCAAGGGCGTCGAGTTCATCGCGATCAACACCGACGCCCAGGCGTTGCTGATGAGTGACGCCGACGTCAAGCTCGACATCGGCCGCGAGCTCACCCGTGGCCTCGGCGCCGGCGCCAACCCCGACGTGGGGGCCCGGGCCGCCGAGGACCACGCCGACGAGATCGAAGAGGTCATCAAGGGGGCCGACATGGTCTTCGTGACGGCCGGCGAGGGTGGCGGCACCGGGACCGGCGGCGCCCCCGTGGTGGCGCGGATCGCGCGCTCGCTCGGCGCGCTGACCATCGGTGTGGTGACCCGGCCGTTCGCCTTCGAGGGCCGGCGCCGTGCCAACTCCGCGGAGGAGGGGATCAGCCAGCTGCGCGAAGAGGTCGACACCCTCATCGTGATCCCCAACGACCGCCTGCTCTCGATCAGCGACCGCAACGTCTCGATCCTCGACGCCTTCAAGCAGGCCGACCAGGTGCTGCTGCAGGGTGTCTCGGGCATCACGGACCTGATCACCACCCCCGGCCTGATCAACCTCGACTTCGCCGACGTGAAGTCGGTGATGGCCAACGCCGGCTCCGCCCTGATGGGCATCGGCTCGGCGCGCGGCGAGGACCGCGCCGTCGCCGCGGCCGAGATGGCGGTCTCCAGCCCTCTGCTGGAGGCCTCGATCGAGGGCGCCCACGGCGTGCTGCTCTCCATCGCGGGGGGCTCCGACCTCGGCTTGTTCGAGATCAACGAGGCGGCCGCCCTGGTCTCCGAGGCCGCCCACGCGGAGGCCAACATCATCTTCGGCGCCACCATCGACGACGCCCTCGGCGACGAGGTGCGGGTCACCGTGATCGCGGCCGGGTTCGACGGCGGGATGCCGAAGCGGCGGGAGAACAGCTCCGGCTTCAACCGGCCGACCGCGCAGTCCTCCCAGCAGGGCCGGCCGGTCGTGCCGGCCACGCCGAGCCGGGAGTCCGTGCGGCCCCCGTCGGAGGCGCCCGAGCGGCGTGCCCCGAGCCCGGCGATGGCCCAGTCCTCCGCCTCCGACGGCAGCGGCCGTGGGGCCGGCCAGTCCGGCGCCGACGGGCGTCCCTCGGGTGCCCGCGAGAGTGCCCCGGCCACCACCTCGCGGCCCCGTCCGTCCCGGCAGGTCGAGTTCGAGGACGACGACCTCGACATCCCGGACTTCCTGAAGTAGTCCGTGTTCGCCTACCGAGACTCCCGCGAGAGCGACGTCACCCGCACGCGGGTCGAGGTCGCCTTCACCGACTCCTCCCGAGACCTCCAGGGGCTGCGGCCGGGCTTCCCGGCCGCCCTCGCCGAGGTGGAGGAGGCGGCAGGGGTCCGGTTCGCCCGTCTCACCCAGGTCCACGGCGCCGAGGTGGTCCGGGCCACCGGACCGATGGCGCTGGACGAGGTCCCCACCGGGGACGCCCTGGTCAGTGACGTGCCCGGGCTGGGCCTGATGGTCCGGGTGGCCGACTGCGTCCCGGTGCTCCTCTCCGACCCGCAGGCCGGCGTGGTGGGCGCGGTCCACGCCGGGCGGCCCGGGATGGTCCTCGACGTGGTCACCCGTGCCGTCGAGGAGATGCGCGAGCTCGGGGCGGGGCGCCTGGTGGCATGGCTCGGGCCCCACGTCTGCGGACGCTGCTACGAGGTCCCGGAGGCCATGCGAGCCGAGGTCGCCCGCCTCGTCCCCGAGTCGTACGCCGAGACCTCCTGGGGCACCCCGTCCCTCGACATCGGCGCCGGGGTGCGCGCCCAGCTGCGCCGTGCCGGCGTCGAGGTGGTGGAGGTCGGTCGCTGCACGCGTGAGGACCCGGCCCTGCACTCCTACCGGCGCGACGGCGCCGAGGCCGGTCGTCTCGCCGGCCTGGTGTGGGCGGCATGAGCAGGCGCGAGCAGCTGAGCGCCAACCTGGAAGCGGTCCGCGCGCGCATCGCCCGGGCTCGTGCCGCAGCCGGCCGCGACGACGAGGTGGCGCTCGTGGTGGTCACGAAGTTCTTCCCTGCCGCCGACGTGCGGCTGCTGCACGAGCTCGGGGTCCGCGAGGTGGGGGAGAACCGCCACCAGGAGGCGGCCGCCAAGACCGCGGAGCTGGCCGGGCTGGATCTGCGCTGGCACTTCATCGGCGGGCTGCAGAGCAACAAGGCCGCGGCCGTGGCGGCCTACGCCCACGTGGTGGAGTCGGTGGACCGCCGCAAGCTCCTCGAGCCGTTGGCCCGGGGTGCCGAGCGTGCCGGCCGTCGGCTCGATGTGCTGCTGCAGGTCAGCCTCGACCCGCCCGGGGCGACCCACCGTGCCGGAGCCGCACCCGACCAGCTCGCCGACCTCGCCGAGCAGGTCCACACGCACGAGGCCCTGCGACTGGGCGGACTGATGGCCGTCGCGCCGCTGGGCGAGGAGCCGGAGCGCGCCTTCGACCGTCTCGCCGCGATCAGGGAGTCGTTCCTCGCGGAGCACCCGGACGCGACCGTGCTGTCGGCAGGGATGAGCGCGGACCTGGAGGCCGCGATCGAGCGCGGGGCGACACACGTGCGTGTCGGCTCCGCGGTCCTGGGTCCCAGGCCGGAGGTCTTGTAATGTCCAAGAAGAGGATCGTGCCCGTGAGGGGCGCCACGACGTACCGGAGGAAATTGTCATGAGCGGCGCGATGCGCAGGATCGGCGAGTACCTCGGCCTGCTCGAGGACACGGGACGGTACGACGACTTCGCCGCCGACGACCACGCGGCGGAGACCAGCACGGTCCACGGCCGGGTGGAGGACCGCGCACAGTCGCGCGAGCGTCATCCCGCCCCGGTCGCCGATCTCTCAGAGCGGCGCCGCCCGGCGCCGGTCCCCGACCCTGGAACGGTCCACGAGTTGAGTCGAATCACCACCCTGCACCCGCGCACCTACAACGAGGCACGCACCGTCGGCGAGCAGTTCCGGGAGGGGATCCCGGTGATCATGAACCTCTCCGAGATGGACGACTCCGACGCCAAGCGACTGGTCGACTTCGCGGCCGGCCTGGTCTTCGCCACCCGCGGGACCATCGAGCGGATCACCAACAAGGTCTTCCTCCTCTCGCCACCCAACGTGACCGTCGCGGCCGAGGAGAAGGAGCGCCTCGTCGAGGGCGGTTTCTTCAACCAGAGCTGAGGTCCCCCGGTGGTTGTCGTCGGAACGGTCCTGTATGCCGTCCTGTGGTGCTTCCTGGCCCTGATGTTCGTCCGCTTCGTGGTCGACTGGGTGCAGGTCTTCGCGCGTCAATGGTCGCCCAAGGGTCCACTGCTCGTCGTGCTCGAGGTGGTGTACACCCTCACCGACCCCCCGATCAAGGCCGTGCGGCGGTACGTGCCCCCCATCCGGCTCGGCTCCGTGGCTCTGGACCTGAGCTTCATGATCGTGCTGGTGGCCGCCTACCTGCTGCTCTGGGTGGTCGGCCGCACCTTCGGCGTGGTGGGTGCCTAGCCGCCCGTGAATCACCAGCCACACGGGTCCCTGAACACGGCCGCCCGTCGAGCGCTATTGTTCCAACAGCAGCACCACAAGTTTGCCGACGAAGAGATTGGGTGAGGTCATGCCGCTGACGCCTGAGGACGTGAGCAACAAGCGCTTTACTCCTGTCCGTCTCCGCGAGGGATACGACATGGGGGAGGTCGACCAGTTCCTGGACGAGGTCGAGGCAGAGCTTGCCCGGTTGACCAAGGAGAACGACGACCTGAGGGCCAAGCTCTCGGCCGCGCAGAAGGCCGGCGCCGGGGCACCCGGCTCGTCGCCGTTCGCGATCAACACCGAGCCGGTCAAGGCGCCCGAGCCGACGCCGGCTCCTGCGCCCGAGCCCGTCAGGGCGCCCGAGCCGGTGGCCGCGGCCCCGGCTCCCGTCGAGACGATCAAGGTCGAGACCGTCCCGGACGCCTCCAACGCCGCTGCGCGGCTGCTGGAGATCGCCACTCGCAACGCCGACGAGCTGGTCGACGCCGCGAAGAACGAGGCGGACCGCATCGTGGGCGAGGCCCGCACCAAGGCCGAGCGCCTCGAGGCCGAGTCGAAGACCAGCTCCGACCGCATGGAGGCGGAGGCCCGCCAGCGCGCGCAGATGCTGGACTCCGAGACCGCCGAGCGTCGCCAGCAGATGTTCGGTGACCTGGAGAAGGAGCGGGACAAGCTCAACGGCGAGGTGGAGACCCTCCGCTCGTTCGAGCGCGAGTACCGCTCCCGGCTCAAGACCTACTTCACCCAGCAGCTGGAGGCACTCGAGGGCACGGCCAGCCTCGAGAACCCGGCTCAGGGAGAGGGCGTGCCGGCTCCCAAGCGGCTCCGTTCCATCCTGGGCGAGGACGAGGGCTGAGACCCTCTCACCCGATCGGCAACAGACGGCTGGCTCCGCAAGGAGCCAGCCGTTCTGCGTTGCGGTGAGACGGTTCGCAAAGGCGGGTTGAGTGGCGCCCAACCACGGGCTAATCTCCCTACCCAGCGTGTGGCACCTGCCACATCTTTTTCTTGTCCCAAAGGGGCGTGCTCCATGGCTGGCAGTGCTCGGAAGTCCCTGGCCGGATCGGCGGCCGCCGCGGCGCGACGAGTCATCGGGCGGGGGGCGGGCGATGAGGCCCCCGTCGAGGTGAGTGTCCCGCCGGTCCCGAAGGCCGCGCCCGCCAAGAAGGTGACGGCGAAGAAGGCTCCGGCGAAGAAGGCCCCGGCCGCGAAGAAGGCCGCGCCGGCCAAGAAGGTTCCGGCCGCGAAGAAGGCCCCGGCCGCGAAGAAGGCCCGGACGGTCGAGGAGGCCGCGGCGACCGACGCGGCCACCAAGAAGTCCACCCAGCCGAGCGAGAGGTCGACCCCGGTGAAGAACGCGGCAGTCAAGAAGGGGTCCGCCAAGAAGGCGCCCGCCAGCGCGCTGCGGGTCAGGGCGGGCGACGAGGCGTGGTCGAAGGCGGAGCTCGGCGAGGTCCTCGCCGACCTGCACCTGCACCGCGACCGGCTGGTCGAGATCATGGAGGCGCAGGAGCTCGAGCTGAACGGGTTGATGAGGGACGCCGGCGACGGCGCCGGCCACGACCAGGCCGATCTGGGTGCCACCAGCTTCGAGCGGGACCACGAGCTCACCCTGATGAACAGCGAACGGGAGATGCTGGAGCAGATCGAGCGGGCGCTGGCCAGGATCGACGACGGCACCTACGGCGTCTGCGAGTCCTGTGATGAGGCGATCGGCAAGATGCGGGTCATGGCATTCCCGCGTGCCACACTGTGCCTGTCATGCAAGCAACGCGAGGAGCGTCGCTGAGTTTCAGCGACCAGGTCAACACGTCCGATCGGCGACGCCGAGCCCGCCGGGTCTTCCTGCTCCTGGCCGTTCTGGGCCTGGCGGTCGACCAAGGCTCGAAGGCGTGGGCCCTGTCCGCGCTGGAGGACGGCGACCGCCCCCTGCTGGGTGACTGGTTCACGCTGCACCTGGTGTTCAACCCGGGTGCCGCCTTCAGCATGGGCACGGAGTTCACCGTGGTGCTCACCTGCCTGGCGATCGTGGCCGTGCTGGTCATCGGCTTCCTGAGCCGCCGGATCGGGAGCGTCTTCTGGGCCGTCGGCATGGGACTGCTGCTGGCCGGCGTGGGTGGCAACCTCGTGGACCGGATCCTGCGCGACCCGTCGCCGTTCCGCGGCCACGTGATCGACTTCCTGGCCCTGCCCAACTGGCCGGTCTTCAACTTCGCCGACGTCTTCATCAACGTCGCGGCGGGCATCATCATCCTGCAGAGCTTCCGCGGCATCACCCTGAGCGGCGAGCGGGACACCGCCGCGGCGACGAAGGACGAGGCATGAGCGGCCACGCCGAGCACCGCACCGTCCTGGTGCCGGAGGGCCTCGCAGGCGAGCGGGTGGACGCGGCCATGGCCAGGATGTTCGGGTTCTCCCGCACCCGGGCCTCCGAGCTGATCGCCCAGGACCTCGTGCTCCTCGACGGCGCGGGGGTGGCCAAGAGCGAACGGGTCACCCCGGGCTCGATGCTCGAGGTCACCATCCCGGTCGAGAAGGACCCGCTCGCCGTGGTGCCCCAGACGGTCGAGGGGATCAAGATCATCCACGACGACGACTCCATCGTGGTCATCGACAAGCCTGTCGGGGTGGCGGTCCACCCTAGCCCGGGGTGGAACGGCCCGACCGTCGTCGGCCACCTGGTCGCCGCCGGGTTCCGCATCGCCACCTCCGGCGCCTCGGAGCGGCAGGGGATCGTGCAGCGGCTCGACGTCGGGACCTCGGGCGTCATGGTGATCACCAAGTCGGAGCACGCCTACTCCCTGCTCAAGAACGCCTTCCGGCGCCGCACCGTGGACAAGACGTACCACTCGCTGGTGCAGGGCCATCCGGACCCGCTGGAGGGCACGATCGACGCCCCGATCGGGCGCCACCCCAAGTTCGACTACAAGTTCGCGGTGATGGCCGACGGCCGGCAGAGCGTCACGCACTACGAGACCCTCGAGGCGCACCGGTTCGCCAGCCTGCTCGAGGTCCACCTCGAGACCGGCCGGACCCACCAGATCCGCGTGCACATGGCGGCGCTCAAGCATCCCTGCGTCGGCGACGTCACCTACGGCGCGGACCCGGTGCTCGCCCGCCGGCTGGGCCTCGAGCGGCAGTGGCTGCACGCGGTCAAGCTCGGCTTCGAGCACCCCGATAGCGGCCAGTACGTCGAGTACGAGTCCGAGTACCCCGACGACCTGGCCCACGCCCTGGAGACGATCCGGGACGAGCGGTGAGCCCCGGGCCGCAGGCGGAGCCGCACGCCGGGCCCGGCGCTGACCTGGCGCTGAGGCCGGGTACCGAGCAGGACCTGCCGGGCGTCGCCGAGCTCTATCTGCGGGCCCGCCACCACGCCGTCCCGGCGGTGCCGCCCCTGGCCCACCCGGACCCCGAGGTGCGTGCCTGGGTCCTCACCTGGGACCTGGCGAGCCACGGCCTCTGGCTCGCCGAGCGTCCGGTCCAGGACCGGGCCGACCCGCTGGTGGTGGGCTTCGCGCTGCTCACGCCCACCTGGCTCGACCACCTGTACGTCGACCCCGCCCACCAGGGGAGCGGGGTGGGCTCGGCGCTCCTCACCCTGGCCCAGGCCCTGCGCCCGGAGGGACTGGGCCTGTGGGTCTTCGAGTCCAACGTGGCGGCCCGGCGCTTCTACGCCCGGCACGGCTTCGTCGAGGTCGAGCACACCGACGGCTCGGAGAACGAGGAGCAGGCGCCGGACATCCGCCTGGCCTGGCCCGGCTGAGCAGAGGTTCGAGGCCCGGTTCGTGCTCGGGCTGGACGGCCGGGCGAGGGGCTGGGCGCACGGCCACGGACGCGCCGTCAGCTGGTGGTGAGCGCGCCGGCGGCGCGTCCCGGACCGCCGCTGCCGTGTCGTGTCGGAGGGGTCTGAGAGGCTGTCGTAGGCTGGCTTCCTTCCCCAGGACGCGTCAGCCGCGCCTGCTCCAGCAAACCCTCGGAAGGTGTGGAAGAGCCACTCATGTCGGCCGGTTCCAACGACAGCTTCGTGCATCTGCACGTCCACACTGAGTACTCGATGCTCGACGGTGCCGCACGGCTGCAGCACATGGCCGAGCGCACCGCCGAGCTCGGCATGCCGGCGATCGCGATGACCGACCACGGCAACGTCTTCGGTGCCTACGAGTTCTACAAGAAGGCGAAGGCCGCCGGCATCAAGCCGATCATCGGCATCGAGGCCTACTTCACCCCCAACATCTCGCGCTTCGAGCGCAAGCGCGTCAACTTCTACCAGGGTGGCCCGGACGACGTCTCCAGCCGCGGCGCGTACACCCACATGACGCTCCTCTCGGAGAGCACCGAGGGGATGCACAACCTCTTCCGGCTCTCCACGGGTGCCTGGCGTGACGGCTTCTTCCAGCACCCCCGCGCCGACCGCGAGCTGCTCTCGCAGTACGGCAAGGGCCTCATCGGCACCACCGGCTGCCCGTCCGGGGAGATCCAGGTCCACCTCCGGCACGACAACTACGAGGCGGCTCGGCAGACCGCGGGCGACTTCCAGGAGATCCTCGGGCGCGACAACTACTTCCTCGAGCTGATGGACCACGGCCTCTCCATCGAGACCCGGGTCCGCGACGGGCTGCTCCGCCTGGCCAAGGACCTGCGCATCCCGCTGCTCGCCACCAACGACTCCCACTACGTCCTCCAGGAGGACGCCGCCGCCCAGGAGCACCTGCTCTGCATCAACTCGGGCAGCACCATGGACATCCCCGCCGGGGACGGTCCGGGCCAGCGGTTCGCGTTCTCCGGCGACGGCTACTACATCAAGAGTCCCGCCGAGATGCGCTCGCTGTGGGTCGACAAGCACGGCCTCCGCGAGGCCTGCGACAACACGCTCTGGATCGCCGAGCGCTGCGACGTGGAGTTCACCGAGGGCAACGGCACCTACATGCCCCGGTTCCCCTGCCCTCCGGGGGAGGACGAGAACTCCTGGCTCGTCAAGGAGGTCGAGCGGGGCCTGAGGGTGCGCTACCCCGCGGGGATCCCCGACAAGGTGCGCAAGCAGGCCGACTTCGAGGTCGGCG
Source organism: Nocardioides sp. Z22_16 (assembly GCF_058134365.1). NCBI lineage: Bacteria > Bacillati > Actinomycetota > Actinomycetes > Propionibacteriales > Nocardioidaceae > Nocardioides > Nocardioides sp. Z22_16. Next base: position 200,539 of record NZ_JBYTTI010000005.1, on the reverse strand, counting down.
TCATCACCCAGATGGGGTTCCCCGGCTACTTCCTGGTGGTCGCCGACTTCATCAACTGGGCCAAGGACAACGGCATCCGCGTCGGACCCGGTCGTGGCTCCGGTGCCGGCTCGATGGTGGCCTACGCCATGCGGATCACCGACCTCGACCCGCTCGAGCACGGCCTGATCTTCGAGCGGTTCCTCAACCCCGACCGCATCTCGATGCCCGACTTCGACATCGACTTCGACGAGCGTCGTCGCGGCGAGGTCATCAAGTACGTCACCGACAAGTACGGCGACGACCGCGTCTCCTACATCATCACCTACGGCACCATCAAGGCGAAGCAGGCCGTCAAGGACTCCTCGCGCATCCTGGCCTACCCCTTCTCCATGGGCGACCGCATCACCAAGGCCATGCCGGCGGCGGTGATGGGCAAGGACGTCCCGCTCCAGGAGATCTTCAACCCCGACCACAAGCGCTACGGCGAGGGTGGGGAGTTCCGCGCCCTCTACGACGCCGAGCCGGACGTCAAGCGGGTCGTCGACACCGCCATGGGGATCGAGGGCCTGAAGCGGCAGTGGGGTGTGCACGCCGCCGGCATCATCATGTCCAGCGAGCCGCTGATCGACGTGATCCCGCTGCTCAAGCGGCCCTCCGACGGCGCCATGATCACGCAGTTCGACTACCCGACCTGCGAGTCCCTGGGCCTGATCAAGATGGACTTCCTGGGTCTGCGCAACCTCACGGTGCTCGACGACGCGGTGAAGAACATCAAGGCCAACCGCGGCGAGGACGTGGTCCTGGAGGACCTCACCCTCGACGACCCGGCCACCTACGGCCTGCTGCAGCGCGGGGACACCCTGGGCGTCTTCCAGCTCGACGGTGGTCCGATGCGGGCGCTGCTGCGCTCGATGCGACCCGACACCTTCGAGGACATCTCCGCGGTCGGCGCCCTCTACCGGCCCGGCCCCATGGGGGCCGACTCCCACAACAAGTACGCGCGCCGCAAGACCGGGCGTGAGCCGGTCGAGCCGATCCACCCCGAGCTGGCCGAGGCGCTCCAGGACATCCTGGGCGAGACCTACGGGTTGATCGTCTACCAGGAGCAGGTCATGGCGATCGCCCAGCAGCTCGCCGGCTACACGCTCGGCCAGGCCGACCTGCTGCGCCGGGCGATGGGCAAGAAGAAGAAGGAGGAGCTGGACAAGCAGTTCGCCACCTTCTCCAGCGGCATGCAGGAGCGCGGCTACTCGATGGCCGCGATCAAGACCCTGTGGGACATCCTGCTCCCGTTCTCCGACTACGCCTTCAACAAGGCGCACTCGGCGGCCTACGGCCTCGTCTCCTACTGGACCGCCTACCTCAAGGCCAACTACCCGGCCGAGTACATGGCGGGGCTCCTGACCTCGGTCAAGGACGACAAGGACAAGATGGCGATCTACCTCAACGAGTGCCGTCGCATGAAGATCGCCGTCCTGCCCCCCGACGTCAACGAGTCGGCCGCCAACTTCACCCCCGTCGGCACCGACATCCGGTTCGGCCTCACCGCGGTGCGCAACGTCGGCGCCAACGTCGTGGACGGCATCGTCTCCGCGCGGGAGGAGAAGGGGCGCTTCACCGACTTCAACGACTTCATGGGCAAGGTCCCGGCCCTGGTCTGCAACAAGAGGGTCATCGAGTCCCTGATCAAGGCCGGCGGCTTCGACGAGATGAAGCACCGCCGGCGCGCGCTGGTGACCATCCACGAGAGTGCGGTCGACCAGTACGTCGACATCAAGAAGAACGAGGCGATCGGCCAGGACTCGCTCTTCGGCGGCCTGGACGAGGCCGACCAGGGGTTCGGCATCTCGGTGACCGTCCCCGACATCGACGAGTGGGACAAGATGACCCTGCTCGGGCACGAGCGCGAGATGCTCGGCCTCTACGTCTCCGACCACCCGTTGATGGGCCTCGAGCACGTGCTGTCGGCGGGCACCGACTGCACCATCGGGCAGCTCATGCTCGACGAGGACCGGCCGCACGGCAGCACCCTCACGGTCAGCGGCCTGGTGACCTCGGTCAACCGCAAGATCACCAAGCGCGGCGACGCCTGGGCCACCATCACCCTCGAGGACCTCGACGGCGCCATCGAGGTGCTGCTCTTCCCGAGCTCCTACCAGCTGGCCGCGCCCTACCTCTCCCAGGACGCGATCCTGCGCGTCAAAGGTCAGCTCTCCCGGGACAAGGACCAGCCCGAGCTGCGGGGCCAGGAGGTCACGGTGCCCGACCTCACCGACGGCCCCAGCGGGCCGGTCGTCATCTCCCTGCCGTCGACCCGGTGCACGGCCCCGGTCGTCGAGCAGCTGCGCGACGTGCTCTCCACCCACCCGGGGATGACCGAGGTCCAGCTGCGTCTGCTCACCCGCACCTCCACGACCGTGATGAGGCTCGACAACCGGCTGAGGGTCACCGCGAGCCCCGCGCTCTTCGCCGACCTGAAGCAGCTGCTGGGTCCCGGATGCCTGACCAGCTGAGGGCGGCGGCGGGTCCGCTGCTGCGGCGCCTCCTCCTGCTCGTGGTGGTCTGGGCGGCGTGGGGGGCCGTGCTCGGCGTGGTCTGGGAGTGGCTGTGGGAGCCCCCCGAGGGCAAGGCCTTCCAGGGCGAGTTCTTCCTCACCCGGGCCGGGCTCGCCCAGGACGTCTCCGCCACGGCGCTCTTCGCCGTCATCGGGGTGCTCGGGGGGCTGGTGCTCGGCGTGGTCCTCGCCCTCCGGGCCCGTGGCACCGAGCTCGTCACGCTGGCCGGCGCCTGCCTCGGCTCGGTCCTCGCGGCCTGGCTGATGTTCCACGTCGGCCACGCCCTGGGTCCGCCGGACCCGTCCGTCGTGGCCGCCACGGCGCCGGAGATGACCTCGATCCCCGGGGACCTCACGCTCGCCGGCGCGGGCAGCGCACCCTGGCCCTTCTGGTTCGAGTCGAGCGCGTTCTGCGCGCTGCCCGTCGGCGCGCTCCTCGGTCTGGCGGGAGTCTTCCTCTCGAGTCCCTCGCGGGCCGACCGTCGTGAACGAGCCGCCCGTCCCGAACGAGCTTCCCTGAGCTGACGGCCGGAGCTGACGGCCGTAGCTGACGGCCGTAGCTGACGGCCGGTCTCAGTTGGGAGACCAGCGCGTGCGTGCGACCTCGGTGGCGGGCAGGGAGGGGATGACGTTCATCGCGCGCAGCTCCTCACGGAGCAGCCGGGTCACCAGCTCGAGCCGGTCGGAGGTGTCGTCGGCCTCGAGCAGGGACTGCCGCTCGGCCATGGGGAGCGGCGCCAGCGCCGAGAGCGTCCAGGACAGGTAGTGCGGGTCCCGCGGCAGGGCGCCGGAGAACGGGTCCTCACGGAACTGGGAGATCGCGGCGCGGTACGCGGTGAAGGTCGCCCGGGCCCGGGCGACGAGCTCCTCGGGGACCGTCACCTCCCGGTCGGCCAGCGCGGTGACCCGGGCGGCGGGGTACTCCTCGGCGGTGACGAGCTGGTCGAGCCGGAAGCGGCTGCGTCCCACCGCGACGATGTCGAACCCTCCGTCGGGGAGCGGGTCGATCTCCGCGAGCTGGAGCAGGCAGCCGACCCGGTAGAGGGACTGGGAGCCGTGGTCCCCGACCTCGTAGCCCTCGCGGATCGCCACCGACCCGAAGACGCGTTTCGCCGGGTCCGGCTCCGCGGCGAGGTGGCGCACCAAGGCCCGGTACCGGTCCTCGAACACGTGGAGCGGTACCGAGACTCCCGGGAAGAGGACGGTGCTGAGCGGGAACATCGGCAGCACCTCGGGCGGCGTCTGGCTCACGGGCCCAACCTAGTTTGTCCACCGCGGGTCCGGACAATGGGCTCGCTCAGGGGCAGACCTACAATTGGCCCATGATCCGCCGCCTCGACCTCCGGGACGCTGACGCGTCCGTCGACTACCGCGCCGAGGTGCCGCGCGCCGAGTTCGACGTCGAGACCGCGGTCCATGTCGTGCGACCGATCTGCGACGACGTCCGGGCCCGTGGCATGGAGGCGGTCCTGGAGCTGACCGAGCGCTTCGACGGCGTGCGCACCAGCGACGTCCGGGTGCCCCGCGAGGCGCTCGACGCGGCGCTGCGCGACCTGGACCCCACGGTCCGGGCGGCGCTGGAGGAGTCCGTGCGCCGGCTGCGCGCCACCTGTGAGGCCGAGCTGGAGCACGACGTGGTCACCGAGCTCGCGCCCGGCGCCGTGGTCACCCACCGCAAGGTCCCGGTGGACCGGGTGGGCCTCTACGTCCCCGGGGGGCTGGCCCCGCTGGTCTCCTCGGTGGTGATGAACGTGGTGCCGGCCCAGGTGGCCGGTGTGGGCTCGATCGCCCTGACCAGTCCGCCCCAGAAGCACAACGGGGGACTGCCGGAGTCGACGATCCTGGCCGCGTGCGCGCTGCTGGGCGTCGAGGAGGTGTACGCCGTGGGCGGCGCCCAGGCGATCGCCATGCTGGCCTACGGCGCCGGCCCGTGTGCGCGGGTCGACCTGGTCACCGGGCCGGGCAACATCTACACGGTGGCGGCCAAGCGGCTGCTGAAGGGCGTCGTCGGCATCGACTCGGAGGCAGGCCCCACCGAGATCGCCATCCTGGCCGACGACTCGGCGAAGGCCGCCCACGTCGCCGCCGACCTCATCTCCCAGGCCGAGCACGACCCGATGGCCGCCTCGGTCCTGGTCACCGACTCCGAGCGCCTCGCGGCCGAGGTCGAGGTGGAGCTGGACAAGCAGGTCGGCGCGACCCGTCACGTCGAGCGGGTGCGCACCGCGCTGACGGGGCGGCAGTCGGGCATCGTCCTGGTCCGTGACCTCGAGCAGGGCCTGGAGGTGGTCAACGCCTACGCCGCCGAGCACCTGGAGATCCACACCGCCGACGCCGCCGCCGTGGCCGCCCGGGTCCGCAACGCGGGTGCCGTCTTCGTCGGCACCTGGGCGCCGGTCTCCCTGGGCGACTACTGCGCCGGCTCCAACCACGTGCTGCCGACCGCGGGCTGCGCCTGCCACTCCTCGGGGCTCTCGGTGCGCGCCTTCACCAGGTCGGTGCACGTCGTCGACTACTCGCGCGAGGCCCTGGTGGAGGTCGCCGACCACGTGGTGGCCCTGGCCGAGGCCGAGGACCTGCCCGGTCACGGCGAGGCAGTGAAGGTCCGCCTCCGGTGACCTTCCCGCCCCTGCGCGCGGACCTGGTCGGCCTGGAGCCCTACGGCGCGCCCCAGATCGACGTCCCCGTCCAGCTCAACGTCAACGAGAACCCCTACCCGCCCTCGGCGACGGTGGTGGCCGACATCGCGGCCGCGGTGGCGGCGGCGTCGGCGACGCTCAACCGCTACCCGGACCGCGAGTTCGTCGAGCTCCGCGCCCGGCTCGCCGACTACCTCAACTCCTCCGGCGGCTCGGGCATCACCCCCGACCAGGTGTGGGCCGCCAACGGCTCCAACGAGGTCATGCTCCAGCTGCTCCAGGCCTTCGGTGGGCCGGGCCGGTGCGCGCTCAGCTTCGCCCCCACCTACGCGATGTATCCCGAGTACGCCCGCGACACCGTCACCGCGTGGGTGCAGGGCCGGCGGGCCGAGGACTTCGCGCTCGACCTCGAGGAGGCCCGCAGGCTGGTGCTCGAGCACCAGCCGTCGGTGGTGCTGCTGCCCTCGCCCAACAACCCCACCGGCACCGCGTTGCCACCGGAGGCGGTCACCACGCTGTGCGAGGCGGCGGAGAACGGCGTGGTCGTGGTGGACGAGGCCTACGGCGAGTTCCGGCGTACCGGCACCCCGAGCGCCCTCGAGCTGCTGCCGCGCCACCGCAACCTGGTGGTGACCCGCACGATGAGCAAGGCGTTCGCGCTCGCCGGAGCCCGGGTCGGCTACTTCGCCGCCGCCCCGGAGATCTGCGACGCGGTGCGCGTGGTGCGGCTGCCCTACCACCTCTCCGCGGTCACCCAGGCCACCGCACTGGCGGCCCTACGGCATGCCGACGAGCTCCTGGGCCGGGTCGACGACCTGCGCCGCGAGCGTGACCTGCTGGTGGTGTGGCTGCGCGAGCAGGGCTACGAGGTGGCCGACAGCGACGCGAACTTCGTCTACTTCGGGCGGTTCGCCGACCGGCACGCGACCTGGCAGGGTCTGCTCGACCGGGGGGTGCTGATCCGCGAGGTCGGCCCCGACGGCTGGCTGCGGGTCTCGGTAGGGACGCCGGAGGAGATGGCAGCATTCAGAGAGGCCCTGGTGGACGTGACCACCGGCGCCACGAGCGAGGAGCAGGCATGAACGAGCAGCAGGACCGGTTCCGGCGTCGTACCGCGGTGGTCGACCGCGAGACCCGGGAGACGAAGGTCCACCTCGAGCTCGACCTGGACGGCACCGGTCGCACGGACGTCAGCACCGGGGTCGGCTTCTACGACCACATGCTCACCGCCTTCGGCCGGCACGCCCTGGTCGACCTGGTCGTCCAGGTCGACGGCGACACCCACATCGACGCCCACCACACGGTGGAGGACACCGCGATCGCGCTCGGCGAGGCGATCCGGACCGCGCTGGGCGACAAGGCGGGGATCCGCCGCTTCGGCGACGCCACCGTGCCGCTCGACGAGGCGCTGGTCCAGGCCGTGGTCGACGTCTCCGGTCGCCCCTACTGCGTGCACGACGGGGAGCCCGAGGGGCAGCAGTACGTCGTGATCGGCGGCACGGGCGCGGGGTACGTCGGCTCGCTGACCCGCCACGTCTTCGAGTCGGTGGCCCACCACGCCCAGATGGCGATCCACGTCAGGGTGCTCGGCGGCCGCGACCCGCACCACATCGTGGAGACCCAGTTCAAGGCGTTCGCCCGAGCGCTGCGCGACGCCGTGGCCCTCGACCCCCGTGAGACCGGAGTGCCTTCCACGAAGGGCACCCTGTGAAGGACGTGGTGGTCCTCGACTACGGGTCGGGGAACCTGCGGTCGGTGGTGCGCGCGGTCGAGCGCGCCGGGGCCCGCGTCACGCTCAGCTCCGACCGCGCCACCGCCGAGGGTGCCGACGGCCTCGTGGTGCCGGGCGTGGGTGCCTTCGCGGCCTGCATGGAGGGGCTGCGCGCGGTGCGCGGCCACGAGATCATCGGCCGTCGCCTGGCCGGCGGACGCCCCGTGCTGGGGATCTGCGTCGGCATGCAGATCCTCTTCTCCCGCGGGGTCGAGCACGGGGTCGAGTCCGAGGGGTGCGACGAGTGGCCGGGCGTGGTCGAGCGCCTGCAGGCTCCGGTGGTGCCCCACATGGGGTGGAACACCGTCGAGGCGCCCGAGGGCACCGTCCTCCTCGCCGGGCTGGCCGAGGAGCGCTTCTACTTCGTCCACTCCTACGGGGTGCGCTCCTGGGAGCTGGTCACCAACGACCGGACCCGTGCCCCGCTGGTGACCTGGGCCGAGCACGGAGGGGACCGGTTCGTGGCCGCGGTCGAGAACGGTCCGCTCAGCGCCACCCAGTTCCACCCCGAGAAGTCCGGGGACGCCGGTGCGGCGCTGCTCCGCAACTGGGTGGGCACCCTGTGACCGCTGCCCAGGGGTCCCCTTCCCCCGCCCCCACGCACGTGTCGTCGACCGTGCCGACACCCTTCCCGACCTCACCCAGGAGAAGCACCGTGCCCGACCACCTCGAGCTCCTTCCCGCCGTCGACATCGCCGGTGGCCAGGCCGTCCAGCTCGTCCAGGGGGTGGCGGGCTCGGAGAAGCGCTTCGGTGACCCCGTCGAGGCCGCCCTGCGCTGGCAGGAGGCCGGGGCGGAGTGGCTCCACCTGGTGGACCTGGACGCGGCGTTCGGCCGCGGCCACAACCGGGAGCTCCAGGCCGAGATCGTGGGCCGCCTGGACATCAAGGTCGAGATGAGCGGCGGGATCCGCGACGACGAGTCGCTGGCCGCCGCGATGGCGACCGGCTGCCGGCGGGTCAACATCGGCACCGCCGCCCTGGAGCAGCCGGAGTGGTGCGCACAGGCCATCGCGACCTACGGCGACCGGGTCGCCATCGGCCTCGACGTCCGGGGCACCACCCTGGCCGCCCGTGGCTGGACCCGGGAGGGCGGCGACCTCTTCGAGGTGCTCGCCCGGCTGGACGGCGAGGGGTGTGCCCGCTACGTGGTGACCGACGTCAACAAGGACGGGATGCTCCAGGGGCCCAACCTGGAGCTGCTGCGCACCGTCTGCTCCCGCACCGACCGCCCGGTGGTGGCCTCGGGCGGGGTGACCGAGCTGGCCGACCTCGAGGCCCTTCAGTCGCTGGTGCCCGAGGGGGTGGAGGGGGCCATCATCGGCACCGCGCTCTACGAGGGCCGCTTCACCCTCCAGGAGGCGCTCGCCCTGACCCTCCCGCCCCGCTCATGACCCTCGCCGTCCGCGTCATCCCGTGCCTCGACGTCGACGGGGGTCGCGTCGTCAAGGGAGTGAACTTCCAGCAGCTGCGTGACGCGGGGGACCCGGTCGAGCTGGCGCGTGCCTACGACGCCCAGGGGGCTGACGAGCTGACCTTCCTCGACATCTCCGCCTCCCACGAGGGGCGGGCCACGACGATGGAGGTCGTCTCCCGCACCGCGGAGGAGGTCTTCATCCCGCTGACCGTCGGCGGGGGAGTCTCCTCGGTCGAGGACGTCGACCGCCTGCTGCGGGCGGGCGCGGACAAGGTCGCGGTCAACACCGCGGCGATCCGGCGGCCCGAGCTGGTGGCCGAGATCGCGGACCGGTTCGGCAGCCAGGTCCTGGTCCTCTCCGTGGACGCCCGCCGCGCGGCCGGCACCGACTCCGGGTTCGAGGTGACCACCCACGGCGGGCGGCAGTCGGCCGGCCTGGACGCGCTGGAGTGGGCGTCGCGTGCCGCCGGGCTGGGTGCCGGCGAGATCCTGCTCAACGCGATGGACGCCGACGGCACCCGCGACGGGTTCGACCTCGGCCTGATCGCGGCGGTGCGGCACGAGGTCTCGGTGCCGGTGATCGCCAGCGGCGGTGCCGGCCGGCTCGAGCACTTCGCGCCCGCGGTGGACGCCGGCGCCGACGCGGTGCTGGCCGCGACCGTCTTCCACTTCGGCACCCTGACCGTGCCGGAGGTCAAGGAGGCTCTCGCGGCCTCCGGGCACCCGGTCCGGCGGTAGGCGCCGGCCCGGCCGTCCGGACCGGGCGCTCAGGTCAGGTCGAACGCCGTCCGGAACCTCGCCACGGCGTCGGGCGGTCCCTCGACGGCGACGTCGCGGCTCGGGCGCCCGGAGAGGAGCAGCAGCAGCTCGGAGGGCCGGCCGGTGAGGACCACCGGATCCGGTCCGCGGCGCAGCACCGCGCGGCGGCCGTCCTCAGCCACCGCGACCACCGGCGTGCCGGCGGCCCGGACCAGGGCGCGTCCGGCGAGCCTGAGCTGGCGCCACAGCGTCTCCTCGTCGTCCGCCGGGAGAGCGCGAGGCTGCCACCCGGGGCGGGCCCGCCGGAGGTCCTCGTGGTGCACGAAGAACTCGACCGTGTTGAGCGCGCGCTCGACGGGGCCCCGGGCCCAGGGGGCGGGGGTGCGGAGCGTGGCCACCAGCTCGGGCAGGTCCTGACGGGTGCGCTGCTCCATCGCGCGGTCGAGCAGGCCCTTCAGCGGGGGTGCCGCCAGCCCCACCGCCGCCGCCGAACGCTCCCGGACCAGCAGGTGGGCGACGAGGTCGCGGGCGTCCCAGCCCGCGCAGCAGGTCGGGGCGGAGGCGCCCACCTCCAGGGCGGTGTCGCACAGCGCGAGACGTTCCCGGCGGGCCAGTGGCGCGGTCATGGTGCCAGCGTAGGGGGGCGACGGGCGCGGGGCGCCCCAGCGGGCGGAGGCCTGGCCCGGGAATAGCCTGAGTGCCCACGGCGGTTGCGGTGGGAGCCGGGTGAGTCCCTCGGCGGCAGTCGACGCGACGAGGAGGCAGACGCACGGTGGAGCAGAAGGACGCGCTGCGCGCCTCGACCACCCGCCAGGGGTTCGCCGTCCTGGCCGTCGCGATCCGACGGGAGCCGGTGATCTTCGCGCTCTCCACGCTGGGCAGCGTGCTCTTCGCCGTGCTCACCGTGGCGGACGCCTGGGTGCTGGGCTGGGCGACCGACCACGTCGTCATCCCGGCCTTCGAGGACGGCGAGATCGGGACCGGCCTGCTCTGGACCGTCGTCGGCCTCTTCGTCGGCGTCGCGGTGCTCCGCGCGGTCGGCATCGTGGCGCGTCGTCTCGGTGCGGGGCTCATGCAGTACCGGATGCAGGCCCACACCCGGCGTGCGGTGACCCGCCAGTACCTGTCGCTGCCGATGGAGTGGCACCAGCGGCACCCGACGGGTCAGCTGCTCTCCAACGCCTACTCCGACGTGGAGGCCGCGTGGGGGCCGATCGCGCCGCTGCCGATGGCGCTGGGCACCGTCGTGATGATGGTCATCGCGGTCGTCCAGATGCTCGTCGCGGACGTCGTCCTCGCCGTCGTCGGCATGCTCGTCTTCCCGGCCGTCGTCGGCGCCAACCTCGTCTACCAGCGGCTCTCCTCGCCGCTGATGACCGCCGCTCAGGGGCTGCGGGCCGAGCTGAGCGAGATCGCCCACGAGTCCTTCGACGGCGCCATGGTCGTCAAGACGCTGGGCCGCGAGACCGAGGAGACCGAGCGCTTCCGGGCCAAGGCACACGAGCTGCGCGACGTGCTGACCCGGGCCGGCCGGGTCCGTGCGGTCTTCGACCCCGCCCTCGCCGCGCTGCCCAACCTCGGTGTCCTCGTGGTGCTCGCCGTCGGCGTCTCGCGCGTCCTCTCGGGTGCGACCGACGCCGGCGACGTGGTCACCGTCGCCTACCTGCTCACCATCGTCGCGTTTCCGATCCGGGCCATCGGCTGGCTGCTGGGGGAGTTCCCGCGCAGTGTCGTCGGCTTCCGGCGGACCAGGTCGGTGATCCGGGCCACCGGGTCGATGCCGTACGGGGAGTCGGTCCTCCCGCCCTCCCCGCGGGGCGCGGAGCTGCGGGTGGAAGGGCTGGGCTACGCCTACGACCAGGCCACCCCGGTGCTCCGCGAGGTCTCCTTCGACGTCGCGCCGGGCCGCACCGTGGCCGTGGTCGGCTCGACCGCCTCCGGCAAGAGCACCCTCACCGCCCTGCTGGCCCGGCTCCTGGACCCGGACCGGGGACAGGTGCTGGTCGACGGCGTCGACGTGCGCGCCCTGCGCCGCGGTGAGCTCGCGCGGGCGCTGTCGCTGGTGCCGCAGACCGCCTTCCTCTTCGACGACACGGTGCGCGGCAACATCACGCTGGGGGCCGACGTCTCCGACGACGAGGTCTGGGCGGCGCTCCGCACGGCCCAGGCCGACGGCTTCGTCGCCGCGCTGACGAGCGGCCTCGACACCCAGCTGGGGGAGCGCGGCGCCTCGCTCTCCGGCGGTCAGCGCCAGCGGATCTCCCTGGCCCGGGCGCTGGTCCGAAGGCCCCGGCTGCTCGTCCTCGACGACGCGACCTCGGCGGTGGACCCCGAGGTGGAGGCCCGGATCCTGGCCTCCCTGCGGGACGGCAACTCCGAGACCACCCTGGTGGTGGTGGCCTACCGCAAGGCCACGATCGCCCTGGCCGACGAGGTGGTGCACCTCGACGGCGGCCGGGTCGTCGACCGCGGCACCCACGCCGAGCTGCTCGCGCGCAACCTCGACTACGCCCGGCTGGTCAACGCCTACGAGCACGAGCTGGACGACGACGTCGAGACGGTGGGGGAGCGGACATGAGCGGCACCACGCGGAAGCCGGAGACCGTCGTGGAGCCGGCGCCCGAGCGGGGGCCGGCCGTCTCGGGGACGAAGGTGACCAGCGGCGAGGAGATGGGCGCGATGGCGACGATCCGTCGCGGCCTGGCGATCTCGCCCGAGCTGACGCAGGGCATGCGGGTGACGTTCGTGCTGGCCGTGCTGGCCTCCCTCGGCCAGGTGATCGTGCCGGTCGCGGTCCAGCAGACCCTGGACCGGGGCATCAACGGGCCCGGCGGACCGGACGTCTCGTTCGTCGTCTGGACCGGCGTGATCTGCGCCGTGGGGGTCCTGCTCACCGGCGTCGCCTCGTACCTGATGACCAGCCGGCTCTTCACCGCAGCCGAGCGGGGCCTGGCGACCCTGCGGGTCAAGGCGTTCCGGCACGTCCACGACCTGCCGATGCTCACCCAGAGCACCGAGCGGCGGGGCTCCCTGGTCTCCAGGGTGACCACCGACGTCGACCAGGTGAGCCAGTTCCTCGTCTTCGGCGGCCTGATCCTGGTGGTCAGCGTGGGGCAGGTGGTGGTGGCCACCGTGATCATGGTGATCTACAGCTGGCAGCTCGCCCTGGTCGTCTGGCTCTGCTTCGCGCCGCTCTTCGCCTCGATCCGGTACTTCCAGCGCAAGCTCTCCGAGGCCTACGGCATCGTCCGGAGGCACGTCGGCACCATGCTCTCGGCGATCTCCGAGCCCGTCGTCGGCGCTCCGGTGGTCCGCGCCTACGCCGTGGAGGAGCGGACCCAGGGCCGGATCGACGCGGCCATCGACGACTTCAAGGCCGCCAGCGTCAAGGCCCAGACCTACACGGTCGTCTCCTTCTCCCTGGGGGGCATCTCCGCGGGGCTGGCCAACGCGGGCGTGCTGGTGGTCGGCGTCCTCCTGGGGTTCACCGGGGACATGACCGCCGGGCAGGTCCTGGCCTTCGCCTTCCTGGTGACCCTCTTCGTGGGCCCGGTGCAGATGGGCACCCAGATCCTCACCGACGCGCAGAACGCGATCGCCAGCTGGCGGCGCGTGATCGGGATCATCGAGACCCCCGCCGACCTCGTCGACCCCGGCGAGTCGGGCCGGCTGCTGCCCCGCGGACCGGTCGACGTCCGGTTCCAGGACGTCACCTTCGCCTACCCCGGCGGCCCCCCGGTGCTCCACGACGTGGACCTGTCGATCGCGGCCGGCACGAGGATCGCGATCGTGGGCGAGACCGGATCGGGCAAGTCCACCTTCGCCAAGCTGCTGACCCGCCTCATGGACCCCACCAGCGGCGCCGTCCTGCTGGACGGAGTCGACGTGCGCGACATCCGTCACGAGAGCCTGCGCCGCAGCGTGGTCCTGGTGCCCCAGGAGGGATTCCTCTTCGACGACACCATCGCGGCCAACGTGCGCTACGGGCGGCTCGAGGCCACCGACGACGAGATCATGGCCTCGGCCCGCGAGCTCGGTCTCGCGGACTGGGTCGACGGGCTCCCCGAGGGTCTGGGGACGCGGGTGGGCCAGCGGGGCGACTCCCTCTCCGCGGGGGAGCGACAGCTCGTCGCGCTGCTGCGCGCCCACCTGGCCGACCCCGACCTGCTGGTCCTCGACGAGGCGACCAGCGCCGTCGACCCCGAGCTGGAGATGAGGATCGGGCGCGCGCTCGAGCGCCTCATGTCGGGCCGCACCTCGGTGACGATCGCGCACCGGCTCTCCACCGCCGAGCAGGCCGACGAGGTCGTGGTGGTGGACCGGGGCCGGGTCGTCCAGCGCGGTCCGCACGCGGTGCTGGCCGCCCAGCCCGGCTCGGTCTACGCGAGGCTCCACGACTCCTGGGTCGCGCAGCAGGGACACTGAGCGGATACTGGACGCCGTGAGCACCCTGGATCCCGCTGTCGCCGACCGTCTCAAGCGCACCGCGGAGGGACTGGTCCCCGCCGTCGTGCAGCAGCACGACACGGGGGAGGTGCTGATGCTGGGCTGGATGGACGACGAGGCCCTGGCCCGGACCATGAGCACCGGCCGCGCGACCTACTGGTCCCGCAGCCGCCGCGAGTACTGGGTGAAGGGGGAGACCTCCGGCCACCGTCAGTGGGTCAAGGAGATCCGTCTCGACTGCGACAAGGACACCCTGCTGGTCAAGGTCGACCAGGAGGGCGCGGCCTGCCACACCGGCGACCGCACCTGCTTCGACGCCGACCTCGTGTGGGAGGGCCCCGGGCGTGGCTGAGCGCACCTTCGGCCCCACCGTGCTCGCCGGGCTGACCGGCGGGGTCCTGGCCGCGGTCTCCGGCAGCCGTGACTGGGTCGCCCTCGACGGCGCCTCGCGGGAGGACGCACTCGCGCAGGTCTTCTGGGACAGCTCGCCCGGGGTCGCCCAGATGCCGTTGGGCGCTGCCCTCGGGCTGGTCGTGCTGGCGTGCTGGGGCGTGATCCTGGTCAGCCGTGGCCTCGTGCGGCGGCTGGTGGCGGTGGCGGGGCTGCTCGGCGCGCTGGGCCTCGTGGCGACGTGGGTGGTCGCGCTGGTGCAGCTGCCCGACCAGGTCGCCGTCCGGCTCGCGGACGCCGGTGTCGCGCACGGTGCCCTGGAGCGGACCGGCTGGTTCTGGGTCGCCCTGCCCGCCGCCCTGCTCTGCGTGGTGGCGTGCGCCGTGGCCGTCCGGCAGGCGCCGAGGTGGCCGGCGATGGGGGCGCGGTACGACGCCCCCGGCTCCGGCGCCCACGGGGCCGGCGCCCCCGGGGCCGACGGCGGCGTGGACGCCGCCGACGCCACCGGTGCGGGGGCGCGGCCGCAGGACCCCACCGACCTGTGGAAGGCGCTGGACGAGGGCCAGGACCCGACCCGGGACCCCGCCCCCTAGAATGGCGGCGGAACTTTGCCCACCGCTGACCTTGGAGCGCACCTGAATGGCTGACAACCACGGCAACACCCCTGCAGCATGGACCGCGGTGTCGGTCGCCTTCCTCGGCTTCGTGGTCGGCAGCATCGCGCTCATGCTCGACCCCGTGAGCATGGTGCTCTTCTGGGTGGGCGTGGCACTGGCCGTCGTGGCCCTGCCGCTCTTCCTCGTGATGGACAAGATGGGCTACCACCAGTCCAGCCACTGAGCGCCGGACGGAGCCGGGCTCCGGCCCGGCTGCCGTCACCACGATCTGCAGAAGCGAGTGAACCCGTGTCCGTTCTCGACGACATCGTCGCCGGTGTCCGGGTCGATCTGGCGCGTCGCGAGGCCGAGGTCCCGCTGCGCGACCTCCGGGCCGCCCTGGCCGACGTCGACGCCCCCCGCGACCCGATGCCGCACTTCCGGGCACCGGGATCCAGCGTCATCGCCGAGGTGAAGCGGCGCAGCCCCAGCAAGGGCGATCTCGCGGACATCCCCGACCCCGCGGCCCTCGCCGGCGCCTACGCCCGTGGCGGTGCGGCCGCCATCTCGGTGCTCACCGAGGAGCGGCGCTTCGGCGGGTCGCTGGCCGACCTGCGGGCGGTGCGCGCGGCGGTGGACGTCCCCGTGCTGCGCAAGGACTTCATCGTCGAGCCCTACCAGCTCCTCGAGGCCCGGGCGGCGGGTGCCGACCTGGCCCTGCTGATCGTCGCGGCCCTGGACGACGACCGCTTGCGCGCCCTCTACGAGCTCGCCGGCGAGCTGGGCCTCACGGTGCTGGTCGAGGTGCACGACGAGGACGAGACCCGACGTGCCGTCGAGCTCGGCGCCGAGCTCGTGGGCGTCAACGCCCGCAACCTCAAGACGCTGGCCGTGGACGCCGCGACCTTCGGCCGCCTGGCCCCGCTGGTCCCCGGCGACCGGGTCAAGGTGGCGGAGTCCGGGATCAACGACTCCTCCGACGTGGCCGGCTTCGTCGCCCAGGGCGCGGGAGCGGTGCTGGTCGGCGAGGCGCTGGTGCGCGACGGCGACCCGGAGCAGGCCGTCCGGGCGATGACCGGGGTGACGGCGTGAGCACGGCGCCCGGAGCCTTCGACGCCGACGAGCGCGGCTTCTTCGGCGACTTCGGCGGCCGGTTCATGCCGGAAGCCCTGATTGCGGCCCTCGACGAGCTGGACGCCGCGTGGCGCGACGCCATGGCGGACCCGGCCTTCGTCGCCGACTTCGACAAGATCCTGGTCGAGTACGCCGGCGCCCCGAGCCGGCTCTACCACGCCGAGCGCCTCTCCGCGCAGGTCGGCGCCCGGGTGCTGCTCAAGCGCGAGGACCTCAACCACACCGGCGCGCACAAGATCCGCAACGTGCTCGGCCAGGCCCTGCTCACCAAGCGGATGGGCAAGAGCCGGGTGATCGCGGAGACCGGGGCGGGTCAGCACGGCGTGGCCAGCGCCACGGCCGCGGCCTACTTCGGCCTCGACTGCACGGTCTACATGGGAGCCGTCGACACCCGGCGCCAGGCCCTCAACGTGGCGCGGATGCAGCTGCTCGGCGCCACCGTCGTCCCGGTCGACTCCGGGAGCGCGACGTTGAAGGACGCCATCAACGAGGCGTTGCGCGACTGGGTCGCCAGCGTGGACCACACGGCGTACCTCTTCGGCACCGCGGCCGGTCCGCACCCCTTCCCCAGCATGGTCCGGGAGTTCTGCCGCGGGATCGGTGACGAGGCGCGGGCCCAGTGCCTGGAGCAGTACGGCCGGCTGCCGCACGCCGTGGCCGCCTGCGTCGGGGGCGGCTCCAACGCCATCGGCATCTTCACCGCCTTCCTCGAGGACCCCGAGGTCGCCCTCCTGGGGTTCGAGCCCGGCGGGGACGGGGTCGAGACCGGCCGGCACGCCGCCACCATCCACGCCGGTGCCAGCGGGGTGCTGCACGGCGCCCGCACCTTCGTCCTGCAGGACGAGGACGGGCAGACCGTCGAGTCCCACTCGATCTCCGCGGGCCTGGACTATCCCGGCGTGGGGCCGCAGCACGCCCACCTGGCCCGGGTCGGGCGGGCCACCTACCGGCCCGTCACCGACACCGAGGCGATGGAGGCGATGGCGCTGCTCAGCCGCACCGAGGGGATCATCCCGGCCATCGAGAGCGCCCACGCGCTGGCGGGGGCGTTGCGCGAGGTGCCCGCCCTGGTCGAGGAGCACGGACCGGAGGCGACCCTGCTGGTCAACCTCTCGGGCCGCGGCGACAAGGACATGGGCACCGCGATCGAGTGGTTCGGCCTGGGCCGCACCGCCGACGGCGGGACGGGGGAGCCCCGATGACCGCTCGGAGCGCCTTCGACCGGGCGCGTGCGGAGGGCCGGGCGGCCCTGATCGGGTACCTCCCGGCCGGGTTCCCGGACGTCGAAGGGTCGGTCGACGCCCTGCGGGTGATGGTCGACTCCGGCTGCGACGTGATCGAGATCGGGCTGCCCTACAGCGACCCGGTGATGGACGGCCCCACCATCCAGGCGGCGGCCCAGCAGGCCCTCGACGGCGGCATCCGCACCCGCGACGTGCTGCGCGTGGTGGAGACCGTGGCCGCGACCGGCGTGCCCACGGTCGTCATGACCTACTGGAACCCGGTCGAGCGGTACGGCGTGGAGCGGTTCGCCGCCGACCTCGCCGCCGCGGGCGGTGCCGGGCTGATCACGCCCGACCTGACGCCCGACTCCGCCGAGGAGTGGCTCGCGGCGGCCGACGCCCGCGACCTCGACAAGATCTTCCTGGTCGCGCCCAGCTCGACCGAGGAGCGGATCGCCATGACGACCGCCCACTGCCGCGGCTTCGTCTACGCCACGGCGGTGATGGGGGTGACCGGTGCTCGCACGACCACCAGCGACCTGGCGGCGCCCCTGGTGGCGCGGACCAAGGCGGTCACCAGCCTGCCCGTCGGCGTCGGCCTCGGGGTGAGCAACGCGGCGCAGGCCGCGGAGATCGCCGGCTACGCCGACGGGGTGATCGTCGGCTCCGCCTTCGTGCGGACCCTCCAGGAGCACCGGGACGACCGCCGGGCCGGGCTCCGCGCCCTCGCGACGCTCACCGAGGACCTGGCGCGGGGGGTGCGGCGATGACACGGCGACCACGGACCACCCTGCTGGGTGTCCTCCTGGCGCTGGCCCTGCTCGCGGGGTGCGGTGGCGGGGAGGCCGCCGGCGACGCGGGAGCCTCCACCCTGGACGCCGACGGACTGCACGGCACCGCCCTCGACGACCCCTACGAGGTGCCCGACACCGCGCTGGTCGACACCTCCGGTGCGGAGTACTCACTGACCGACGCCGACAAGGACCTCACCCTGGTCTTCTTCGGCTACACCCACTGCCCGGACATCTGCGGGATCGTGATGTCGTCGATCGCCAGCGCCCTGGTCCGGCTCGACGAGGCGGACCGCGAGCGGGTGGACGTGGTCTTCGTGACCACCGACCCGGCCCGCGACGACCCGCAGACCCTGCGGCGCTACCTCGACGCCTACGACCCGACGTTCGAGGGTGCGACCGGCAGGATGAGCACCATCGTGAGGACCGCGCGAGAGCTGGCCGTCTTCGTGGAGAAGGGCGAGAAGCTGCCCGGCGGCGGGTACGAGGTCGTGCACAGCGACCCGGTGCTCGGGCTGGACGGCGAGGGCCGGGCGACCACCGTCTGGTCGGCCGACACCTCCGCCCAGCAGCTCGCCGAGGACATCGAGGAGCTGCTCTCCCCGTGACCCCGCCCAGGAGTGGAGACCCATGCTCGCCCAGCTGACGGCGTTCGCCATCCCGAGCCCTGACCAGGGCGTGTGGCACCTCGGTCCCCTCCCGCTGCGCGGGTACGCGCTGGCGATCATGGCCGGCATCGTGGCCGCGGTGTGGATCGGCGAGCGCCGGTGGGTGGCCCGGGGCGGCACCGCGGGCGAGGTCCAGGACCTGGCCATCTGGGCGGTGCCGTTCGGACTGGTCGGGGGACGGATCTACCACGTCGCCACCGACTACGAGCGCTACTTCGGGCCTGACGGCGACCCCTGGGCCGCGCTGCAGATCTGGCGCGGCGGCCTCGGCATCTGGGGGGCCATCGCGCTGGGCGCCGTCGGGGTGATGATCGGCGCCCGGCTCCACCACATCCGGCTCGCGCCGATGCTGGACGCCCTCGCGCCCGGCGTGCTGGTGGCCCAGGCGATCGGGCGGTGGGGCAACTGGTTCAACCAGGAGCTCTACGGCCGGCCGACCGACCTGCCGTGGGGGCTGGAGATCGACATGGCCCACCGGGTCCCGCAGTACAGCGGCCCTGAGGACGCCGACCTCCTCTTCCACCCCACGTTCCTCTACGAGTCCCTCTGGGCGCTGGCAGGCTTCGTCGTCGTCGTCTGGGCCGACCGCCGGTTCCGGCTGGGCCACGGGCGGGTGCTGGCCCTCTACGTGATGGTCTACACGCTGGGGCGCGGCTGGATCGAGACGCTGCGCATCGACGACGTGCAGATGTCGGACGTCGGGGGACTGCGGCTCAACGTGTGGACGTCGGTGGTCCTCTTCGCCCTCGCGCTGGCCTGGTTCGTGATCTCCGCGCGGCGCCATCCCGGCCGGGAGGGCGCCGTCTACACCGACTCCCGCACGCCCGAGGCCGAGGCCGTCGACGTGGAAGGGCGTGACTGAGCCCTGTTACAGGGTGGTAAAGTCGGTCCTCGCGCTGGCCAACGTCGTCCCGTGCTCGCACCACGCCTTGCCAGTTCGCCCGCAGCCGGCCTCCGGCCCGGGCGCAGACGACGGGAGGATGCCCATGCATGCATTCCCTCCGCCCCAAGGGCTCTACGACCCCACCCACGAGCACGACGCGTGCGGTGTGGCTTTCGTGGCGACCCTGACCGGCGTTGCCAGCCACGACATCGTTGCCAAGGCGCTCACCGCGCTGCGCAACCTCGACCACCGCGGTGCCGCGGGCGCCGAGACCAACTCCGGCGACGGGGCCGGCATCCTGATGCAGGTGCCGGACGCCTTCCTCCGCGAGGTCGTCGACTTCGACCTGCCGGTCCCGCAGGGCTACGCCGTGGGCACCGCCTTCATCCCGGGCAGCCCCGAGGAGGTCTCCAAGATCAGGCAGCGGATCGAGGAGATCGCCGCTGAGGAGGACCTCACGGTCCTCGGCTGGCGCGAGGTCCCGATCGAGCCCGGCATCCTGGGGGCGACCGCGCGCAGCGTGATGCCGGCCTTCACCCAGCTCTTCGTCGCCGCCAGCGGCGCCCGGCGGACCGGGATGGCGCTCGAGCGGATGGCCTTCTGCCTGCGCAAGCGCGCCGAGCGTGAGACCGGGGTCTACTTCCCGTCGCTCTCCTCGCGGACGCTGGCCTACAAGGGCATGCTGACCACCGACCAGCTCGACACGTTCTTCCCGGACCTGCGCGACGAGCGCGTCGCCTCCGCGCTGGCCGTGGTGCACTCGCGGTTCTCCACCAACACCTTCCCCAGCTGGCCGCTGGCCCACCCCTTCCGCTTCATCGCCCACAACGGCGAGATCAACACCGTGATGGGCAACCGCAACTGGATGCGGGCCCGCGAGGCGCTGCTCTCCTCCGACCTGATCCCGGGCGACCTGGAGCGGCTCTTCCCGATCTGCACCCCCGGCGCCTCGGACTCCGCCTCCTTCGACGAGGTGCTCGAGCTGCTGCACCTGGGTGGCCGCTCGCTCCCGCACTCGGTGCTGATGATGATCCCCGAGGCGTGGGAGAACCACACCGAGATGGACGCCGCCCGCCGCGCGTTCTACGAGTTCCACTCGACCCTGATGGAGCCGTGGGACGGCCCGGCGTGCGTGGTCTTCACCGACGGTCGCCAGATCGGCGCCGTGCTGGACCGCAACGGGCTGCGGCCCTCCCGCTACTGGGTCACCGACGACGGCCTCGTCGTCCTCGCCTCGGAGGTCGGCGTGCTCGACCTCGACCCCGCGACCGTGGTGCGCAAGGGTCGCCTGCAGCCGGGCCGGATGTTCCTGGTCGACACCCAGGACCACCGCATCGTCGAGGACGAGGAGATCAAGAGCCAGCTCGCCTCGGAGCAGCCCTACGACGAGTGGCTGCACGCCGGGCTGATCAACCTCGACAGCATCCCGGACCGTGAGCACGTGGTGCACACCCACGCGTCGGTCACCCGGCGCCAGCAGGTCTTCGGCTACACCCAGGAGGAGCTCCGCATCCTGCTGACCCCGATGGCCAACACCGGGGGTGAGCCGATCGGCTCGATGGGCACAGACACACCGATCGCGGCGCTGTCGGAGAAGCCGCGGCTCCTCTTCGACTACTTCGCCCAGCTCTTCGCCCAGGTGACCAACCCCCCGCTGGACGCGATCCGCGAGGAGCTGGTGACCTCCCTCTACGGCACGGTCGGTCCCGAGGCCAACCTGCTCGAGCCCACCCCCGCGTCGTGCCGGCAGGTGGTGATCCCGTTCCCGGTGATCTCCAACGACGACCTGGCCAAGCTGCGCCACATCAACCACGACGGCGACATGCCGGGCTTCATCACGCACGTCTCCCGCGGTCTCTACGAGGTCGACGGCGGCGGCACGGCGCTGGCGGCGCGGCTCGAGGAGATCTGCCGCGAGGTCTCCGAGGCGATCGCCCGGGGCGCGCGGATCATCGTGCTCTCCGACCGGCACTCCACCGCGGAGCTGGCCCCGATCCCGTCCCTGCTGATGACGGCGGCGGTCCACCACCACCTGGTCCGGGAGAAGACCCGGACCCAGGTCGGCCTGGTGATCGAGGCGGCCGACGTCCGCGAGGTGCACCACGTCGCCCTGCTGATGGGCTACGGCGCAGCCGCGGTCAACCCCTACCTGGCGATGGAGTCGGTGGAGGACCTGGCGCGCGAGGGCTACTACGTCAAGGAGGAGCCCGCCAAGGCGGTCGCCAACCTGATCAAGGCGCTGGGCAAGGGCGTGCTGAAGGTGATGTCCAAGATGGGCGTCTCCACCGTGGCCTCCTACACCGGTGCGCAGATCTTCGAGGCCGTGGGCCTCTCCCAGGAGGTGGTGGACAAGTACTTCACCGGCACCACCTCCAAGCTGGGCGGCATCGGGCTCGACACCATCGCCGAGGAGGTCGCGCGGCGCCACGCCACGGCGTACCCGCGCGGTGGGATCGTGCCCGGCACCCGCGAGCTCGCCACG
Organism: Nocardioides sp. Z22_16; assembly: GCF_058134365.1. NCBI lineage: Bacteria > Bacillati > Actinomycetota > Actinomycetes > Propionibacteriales > Nocardioidaceae > Nocardioides > Nocardioides sp. Z22_16. Next base: position 178,805 of record NZ_JBYTTI010000005.1, on the reverse strand, counting down.
GGCGGGGAGTACCAGTGGCGCCGTGACGGCGAGCCGCACCTCTTCGACCCGGAGACGGTCTTCCGGCTCCAGCACTCGACGCGCAGCGGCCGCTACGACCTGTTCAAGGAGTACACCCGTCGGGTGGACGAGCAGTCCGCGCGGCTGATGACCCTGCGCGGGCTCTTCAGGTTCAACCCGGACCGTCCGCCGGTCCCGCTGGAGGAGGTCGAGCCGGTCTCGGAGATCGTCAAGCGGTTCTCCACCGGCGCCATGTCCTACGGCTCGATCAGCCAGGAGGCGCACGAGACGCTGGCGGTCGCGATGAACCGGCTGGGCGGCAAGTCCAACACCGGTGAGGGCGGCGAGGATCCCGACCGCCTCTACGACCCGGAGCGCCGCAGCTCGATCAAGCAGGTCGCCTCGGGCCGCTTCGGGGTGACCTCGGAGTACCTCACCAACGCCGACGACATCCAGATCAAGATGGCCCAGGGCGCCAAGCCCGGCGAGGGCGGCCAGCTGCCGGGCCACAAGGTCTACCCCTGGGTGGCCAAGACCCGGCACTCCACGCCCGGCGTGGGCCTGATCTCGCCCCCGCCGCACCACGACATCTACTCGATCGAGGACCTCGCCCAGCTGATCCACGACCTGAAGAACGCGAACCCGTCCGCACGGGTGCACGTCAAGCTGGTCGCGGAGGTCGGGGTCGGCACGGTCGCGGCCGGCGTCTCCAAGGCGCACGCCGACGTGGTGCTCATCTCCGGGCACGACGGGGGCACGGGCGCCTCGCCCCTGACGTCGCTCAAGCACGCGGGTGGGCCCTGGGAGCTCGGCCTGGCCGAGACCCAGCAGACCCTGCTGCTCAACGGGCTGCGCGACCGGATCGTGGTGCAGGCCGACGGCCAGCTCAAGACCGGGCGCGACGTGGTCATCGCCGCCCTCCTCGGCGCCGAGGAGTACGGCTTCGCGACCGCGCCGCTGGTGGTCTCCGGCTGCATCATGATGCGGGTCTGCCACCTCGACACCTGTCCGGTCGGCGTCGCCACCCAGAACCCGGTGCTGCGCGAGCGGTTCACCGGGAAGCCGGAGTTCGTCGTCAACTTCTTCGAGTACATCGCCGAGGAGGTGCGCGAGCTCCTCGCCGAGCTCGGCTTCCGCACGCTCGACGAGGCGATCGGCCAGGTCGGCGCCCTCGACGTCGTCGAGGCGATCGAGCACTGGAAGGCCTCCGGCCTCGACCTCGCCCCGATCCTGCACCAGGTCGAGCCGCAGCAGCAGTTCGACGGTCAGGACCTGCGGCGCACCAAGAGCCAGGACCACGCGCTGGAGAAGGCCCTGGACAACCGCCTGATCGAGATCGCGCGGCCCGCACTGGAGTCGGGTGAGCCGGTGCGAGCCCAGATCGAGGTCCGCAACGTCAACCGCACGGTCGGCACGATGCTCGGGCACGAGGTCACCAAGCGGTACCGCGGGGAGGGCCTGCCCGACGGGACCATCGACCTGACCTTCACCGGGTCGGCCGGACAGTCCTTCGGTGCCTTCGTGCCCCGGGGGATGACGCTGCGGCTGGAGGGCGACGCCAACGACTACGTGGGCAAGGGCCTCTCCGGCGGCCGGATCGTGGTCCGGCCCGACCGGGCCGCCGGCTTCGACGCCTCCCAGCAGGTCATCGCCGGGAACACGATCGGCTACGGCGCGACGTCGGGCTCGATCTTCCTGCGCGGACAGGCCGGCGAGCGGTTCTGCGTCCGGAACTCCGGTGCCACCGCGGTCGTCGAGGGGGTGGGCGACCACGGCTGCGAGTACATGACCGGCGGCAGGGTCGTGGTCCTCGGACCGACGGGCCGCAACTTCGCCGCCGGGATGTCGGGTGGCTACGCCTTCGTCCTCGACCTGGACCAGGGGCGGGTCAACCCCGAGCTGGTCGAGCTGGCCCCGGTCACCGGCGACGCCGTCGCCGAGCTCCAGGGCATCGTGCGCGAGCACCTGGAGGAGACCGGGTCCTCGGTGGCCCAGGCGCTGCTCGACGACTGGGAGAGCGCGGTGACACGGTTCACCGAGGTCATGCCCAGCGACTACAAGCGGGTCGTCGAGGCCCGCGCGGAGGCCCTCGAGGAGGGCCTCGACGAAGACGAGGCCGCAGCGCGGATCATGGAGGTGCTTCATGGCTGACCCCAAGGGATTCCTCAAGCACGGACGCCAGGTGGCCACCCGGCGGATGGTCGAGGAGCGGGTGAAGGACTGGAACGAGGTCTACCCCGACGGCATCGGGCGGGCACTCCTGCCCATCATCAACACCCAGGCGGGCCGCTGCATGGACTGCGGCATCCCGTTCTGCCACCAGGGGTGCCCGCTGGGCAACATCATCCCCGAGTGGAACGACCTGGTCTGGCGCGACGACTGGGACGGCGCGATGGACCGGCTCCACCTGACCAACAACTTCCCGGAGTTCACCGGGCGGCTCTGCCCGGCGCCGTGCGAGACCGCCTGTGTGCTGGGGATCAACCAGGACCCGGTCACCATCAAGAACGTCGAGGTGGCGATCATCGACCGCGCCTGGGAGTCCGGCTACGTCCGGCCCCAGCCGCCCGAGTGGCTCTCGGGACGGACCGTGGCGGTGATCGGCTCCGGCCCCGCCGGCCTCGCCGCGGCCCAGCAGCTCACCCGAGCCGGGCACACCGTCGCGGTCTACGAGCGTGACGACCGGGCCGGGGGGCTCCTGCGCTACGGCATCCCCGAGTTCAAGATGGAGAAGAAGCACCTGGACCGGCGACTGGACCAGATGCGCCGTGAGGGCACGATCTTCCGGACCGGCGTCGAGGTCGGCACCGGCAACCTCTCCGGCTCGCGCCTGCGGGAGCGGTACGACGCGGTGGTGCTGGCCACGGGCTCGACCCTGCCGCGTGACCTGCCCGTCCCCGGGCGCGAGCTCGACGGGATCCACCAGGCCATGGAGTTCCTGCCCCACGCCAACCGGGTCGCGCTCGGCGAGGAGGTCCCCGACCAGATCCGCGCCGACGGCAAGCACGTGGTGATCATCGGAGGCGGCGACACCGGCGCGGACTGCCTCGGCACCTCCATCCGCCAGGGCGCCGCGAGCATCACCCAGCTGGAGATCCTGGCCCAGCCGCCCGTGGAGCGGCCGGCCGGGCAGCCCTGGCCGACCTACCCGATGACCTTCCGGGTCTCCTCCGCGCACGAGGAGGGCGGGGACCGTGTCTACGCGGTCTCCACCCAGGAGTTCCTCGGCGACGACCAGGGGCGCGTCCGTGCCCTGCGGCTGGTCGAGGTGGACAGCACCTTCACCCCGGTGGCCGGCACCGAGCGCGAGATCCCGGCCGACCTGGTCCTGCTGGCGATGGGCTTCACCGGCCCTCAGCGCGCCGGGCTGGTCGAGCAGCTCGCCGTCGAGCTCGACGAGCGCGGCAACGTCGCGCGCGACGACAAGTACGCCACCTCGGAGCGTGGGGTCTTCGTGGCCGGCGACGCCGGCCGTGGGCAGTCGCTCATCGTCTGGGCCATCGCCGAAGGTCGCGCCGCCGCGGCTGCCGTCGACGAGTACCTGACCGGCTCCACCGCCCTGCCCGCCCCGGTGCCGCCCACGGCCCGCCCCCTGGTGGTCTAGGCAGGACGGGAAGCACCGAGCGTCACGCGCCCCGGGTCGGCCCTGCCGACCCGGGGCGTCGTCCGTCCCGCCCGGCGCCGCACCGTGGCTTGGATCGTTCAAGGGGTAGGCTCGTGGTGTGCGTAGAGCAAAGATCGTCTGCACCCTTGGCCCCGCGGTGGGCACCCCCGAGAAGATCCGCGAGCTGGTCGAGGCCGGCATGGATGTCGCCCGGCTCAACATGAGCCACGGCTCCTACGACGACCACGCCCGGATGTACCGGATGGTCCGGGAGGCCAGCGACGCGACCGGTCGGGGCGTCGGCATCTTCGCCGACCTCCAGGGGCCGAAGATCCGGCTGGAGTGCTTCCAGGACGGCCCGGTCGTGCTGGAGGCCGGCCGGCTGTGGACCATCACGACGCGCGACGTCCCGGGCGACCTGGTGGCCTGCGGGACGACGTACAAGGGGCTGCCCGGAGACGTGGCGGTGGGCGACCCGATCCTGATCGACGACGGCAAGGTGCGCCTGGTCGTCGAGGCGGTCGAGGGCCCCGACGTGCGCACGCGGGTGGTGGTCGGCGGGCGGGTCTCGGACCACAAGGGGATCAACCTGCCCGGCGTCGCGGTCTCGGTGCCCGCGCTCTCGGAGAAGGACGTGGACGACCTGAGGTGGGCGCTGCGCCAGGGTGTCGACTTCATCGCGCTCAGCTTCGTGCGTGCCGCCGCCGACGTGGATGACGTGCGGGCCGTGATGGCGGAGGAGGGGTTCTCCGTCCCGGTGATCGCCAAGATCGAGAAGCCCCAGGCGATCGCCAACATGGAGTCGATCATCGACGCCTTCGACGGCCTGATGGTGGCCCGCGGCGACCTCGGCGTGGAGTGCCCCCTCGAGGACGTCCCGCTGATGCAGAAGACGCTGGTCGAGCTGGCCCGCCGCCACGCCAAGCCGGTGATCGTCGCCACCCAGATGCTGGAGTCGATGATCGGCGCGCCGGCCCCGACCAGGGCCGAGGCCTCCGACGTGGCCAACGCGGTGCTGGACGGCACCGACGCGGTGATGCTGTCGGGGGAGACGAGCGTCGGGCAGTACCCGCTGGAGGCGGTCCGGACGATGGCCCGGATCATCGAGTCGACCGAGGAGCACGGCCTGGCCCGGATGGCGTCCCTCACGTGGGCGCCCCGGACCCGTGGCGGCATCATCTCGAAGGCCGCGGCGGAGGTCGCCGAGCGGGTGGGGGCTCGCTACCTGGTCGCCTTCACCCAGAGCGGCGACTCGGCCAGGCGTCTGGCCCGCTACCGCGGAGCGATCCCGGTCCTCGCGTTCACCCCGTTGGCCAGCACCCGGTCGAGGCTCTCGATGACCTGGGGCGTGGAGACCTTCAAGACCTCCGACGTCGAGCACACCGACGAGATGGTGCGCCAGGTCGACGAGGCGCTGCTGGCGATCGGTCGGGTCCAGGAGGGGGAGCAGGTCGTCATCATCGGCGGCAGCCCGCCCGGGATCGCCGGCTCGACCAACGCCCTGCGGATCCACCGGATGGGCGATGCGATCCACGGCAAGGCGCCGGCGTACCGGAGGCTCGGCGAGCGCTGAGTGCCCCGGGTGGGATTCGAACCCACACTGGACGGTGTTTGAGACCGCTTCCTCTGCCGGTTGGGATACCGGGGCCCGGCAAGGCGACACCGTACCGGAACCGCACGGCGGTCCCTGGACACGGGGCGGGAAGGCTAACCTCTGCTGCGTGAACGCGACCGAGCCCCGATCCACCCCGCGCGTCGTCCTGGCCGAGGACGAGGCGCTGATCCGCATGGACCTGGCCGAGATGCTCTCCGAGGAGGGCTACGACGTCGTCGGCCAGGCCGGCGACGGGCAGCGGGCGATCGAGCTGGCCGAGGAGCTGCGCCCCGATCTGGTGATCCTCGACGTCAGGATGCCGGTGCTCGACGGGATCGCGGCCGCGGAGCGGATCGCTGCCCAGCGGATCTGCCCCGTGGTGATCCTCACCGCATTCTCCCAGCGCGAGCTCGTCGAGCGCGCCCGGGACGCCGGGGCGATGGCCTACCTGGTCAAGCCGTTCAGCAAGTCCGACCTGGTGCCCGCCATCGAGATGGCGGTCAGCCGCTTCGCGGAGGTGCGCAGTCTCGAGGCCGAGATCGGCGACCTGACCGAACGGCTGGCGACCCGCAAGTCGATGGACCGGGCCAAGGGAGTCCTGCAGTCGGAGCTGGGGATCAGCGAGCCCGAGGCCTTCCGCTGGATCCAGAAGACCGCCATGGACCTGCGGCTCTCGATGCGTCAGGTTGCCGACGGCGTGATCACCCACGGCCCGGGCATCGCCGGTCATTCCTGACCCCCCGTGGGCCTCCGGGAGCCGCTGCGCCGGAAAGGTCACTGTTTGGCATCACTCGGTCCGATGGTCGGGGTGATCCTCCCCAATGTGGTGCGTCACACCTACACTTCCGTGTGCGTCCGCGGCGGGCGTGCCGATGGGAGGGCTCGAGTGAAGGTTCGCCAAGATTCGCCCCAGGTGTCTCCACGAGCCTCCGGCGGCGTCAAGCTGCTGCTGGTCGCGCTCGTCGCGGGGCTCGCCTGGACGTTGATGCCGGCGGCGCACGCGGTGATGACGCTGTGCATGCCGAGCGAGACGACCGGTTGCCTCGGCGGCACCCTCCGCACCGAGGAGGGCGTCGTCCCCGACGCGGACGTCAAGGTGACCAGTCCCTCGGGCGAGGAGACCGTGCTCACCACCAACGAGCAGGGCAAGTGGAACCTCACCGTCGAGGAGGAGGGCCCCTGGACGCTCGAGGTGGACGCCGAGTCGCTCCCCGACGGGGTGGCGACCACCGGCGAGGAGGTGGTGACCGTCCAGGCCCGCTTCGGTGCCACCATCCCCGGGCTCATCCCCGTGCGGACCGAGAACTTCAGCTCGGAGCGGAGCTTCACGGAGTACCTCGCCCAGAGCACCGTCAACGGACTGCGGCTCGGGCTGCTGCTCGCCCTCGCGGCCGTCGGTCTCTCCCTCATCTACGGGACCACCAGGCTCTCCAGCTTCTCCCACGCCGAGCAGGTCACCCTCGGCGGCATGGTCGCCTACGGCCTGGTCAACGTGGGCGGGCTCAACCTCTGGCTGGGCGGGGCGCTGACCGTGCTGATCTGTGCGGCGACCGGCTGGACCCAGGACCGGATCATGTGGCAGCCCCTTCGGCGCCGCGGCCTCGGCCTCACCCAGATGATGATCGTCACCATCGGTCTCTCCCTGGCCATGCAGTACTGCTTCCAGTACTTCGTGGGGGCGCGCACCGTCCGGGTGATCCAGGACAACCCCGGCGTCGCCGAGCTCGGTCCCATCACCCTCACCTACCAGTCCCTGGCCGCCATGGGCATCTCGGTCCTGGTCCTCGCGGCGGTCGGCTACGCCCTGCTCCGCACCCGGGTCGGGCGGGCCACCCGCGCCGTCTCCGACAACCCCGCCCTGGCGGCCGCCTCCGGGATCGACGTCGACAAGGTGATCCGCCTGGTCTGGGTCGTGGCGACGGGTCTCGCCGGACTCTCCGGGATCATGTACGCCCTGGTGACCAACGGCATCAAGTGGGACTCCGGGATGCAGATCCTGCTCCTGCTCTTCGCCGCGGTGACCCTCGGCGGGCTCGGCACCGCGTTCGGTGCCCTGCTGGGCGCGCTCATCATCGGGATGGTCGTCGAGCTGGCCCCGGTCTTCGGCATGCCCGGCGACTTCAAGTACGCGACCGCGATGCTCATTCTCATCCTGCTCCTGCTGGTGCGGCCCCAGGGCCTGCTCGGCAAGGCTGAGCGGGTCGGGTAGGAAGGGAAACCCATGACCATGGATGCAGAGGCACGCACGCTCGCCGAGGCGCCGGAGCGGGAGCCCAGCCGGCTCCGCCGGGGGCTCGTGATCACCGGCGGGATGGTCGGCGGACTCGTCCTGCTGTGGCTGGTGGGCCAGTTCGCGCCAGGGGACGTCGGCTCGATCGCCCGGGCGATGATGCGCGAGGCCATCTCCCCGCAGACCGCGGCGGTCGCCATCGCGGTGATCGGCCTCAACGTGCACTTCGGCTTCACCGGGCTGCTCAACATCGGCCAGGCCGGGTTCATGCTGCTGGGGGCCTACGGCTTCACGATCTCCATCAGGTACGACGTTCCCCTGGTGCCGGCGGTCCTGATCGGCCTGATGGCCGCGGTGGTCTTCGCGCTGATCCTGGGCCTGCCGACCCTCAAGCTGCGCGGGGACTACCTGGCCATCGTGACCATCTCGGCGGCGGAGATCATCCGCTACGTCGGGCGCTCCGCACTGCTGACCGACTTCACCGGGGCGGCCCAGGGCATCCAGGGCAAGACCTACCGCGACCCCTTCACCGACCTGTCGTTCTTCGGGAGCGGGGACGCGAGCATCGGCTTCCTCAACTACCAGATGACCGGCGTCAACGGCTGGTGGGTCAGGTTCGTGGCGTGGACCCTGGTGGGTCTCTGCGTGCTCGGCATCTTCCTGCTGGTGCGCAGCCCCTGGGGGCGTCTGCTGCGCGGCATCCGCGAGGACGAGATGGCCATCCTGAGCCTGGGCAAGAACGCCTTCGCGGTGAAGATGCAGGCCCTGGTCATCGGTGGTGTCCTGGGCGCCCTCGGCGGCATGGTCTACGTGCTGCCCTCCGCGGTGCAGCCCGACTCGATGGGTCGCGCGCTGACGTTCTTCGCCTGGACCGCCCTGCTGCTCGGTGGCGCCGCCACCATCTTCGGACCGGTGCTGGGCTCGATCCTCTTCTTCACGGTCCGGATCTTCATCAAGGGGACCGCCGACGTGCTGGTGCCCAACTCGCTGATGAACAGCCAGCAGACCGAGCAGTTCTCCTGGATCGTGGTCGGCGTCGCGCTGATGCTGCTGGTGATCTTCAAACCACAAGGAATCCTCGGCGACAAGAGGGAGCTTCGGTTCAATGTCTGAGACCAAGACCGGGGCGACCCCGTTCGACAGCGCCGATCCCGAGCAGCGACGGGCGCTCATGGCCGGCGTCGCGCCGGAGCCCGGCTCCGCCAAGCCCGACCCCATCCTCAAGGTCGACAACATCGTCCGCTCCTTCGGCGGCATGACGGCGGTGGACGTCGACCACCTCGAGGTCCAGCGCGGGGTCATCACCGCCCTGATCGGCCCCAACGGCGCGGGGAAGACCACGTTCTTCAACCTGATCACCGGCTTCGACAAGCCCACCTCGGCCCGCAGCGGTGCCCACTGGTCCTTCGACGGCGCCACCCTGGACAAGACCTCGCCGGCCAACGTGGCGCGCGCCGGCATGGTCCGCACCTTCCAGCTCACGAAGGCGCTCAACCGCATGACGGTGCTCGACAACATGATGCTGGGCGCCACCGGCCAGGCGGGGGAGAACCTGCTCAAGTCCTGGCTCTCACCCCTGTGGCGGGCCCAGGAGAGGGAGATCGAGGTCAAGGCCAAGGACCTCCTCCAGCGGTTCCAGCTCCTGGAGAAGAAGGACGACTACGCCGGCAGCCTCTCCGGCGGCCAGCGTAAGCTGCTCGAGATGGCGCGGGCGCTGATGACGGACCCGAAGATGATCATGCTCGACGAGCCGATGGCCGGCGTGAACCCCGCGCTGACCCAGTCGCTGCTGGGCCACATCCAGAGCCTGCGCGACGAGGGGATGACCGTGCTCTTCGTCGAGCACGACATGCACATGGTCCGCCACATCTCCGACTGGGTGGTGGTGATGGCCGAGGGCCGCATCGTGGCCGAGGGAGCGGCGGACGAGGTGATGAGCAACCCGGCCGTGATCGACGCCTACCTGGGCGCCCACCACGACACCGACCTGGGTGACGACGCGTTGCTCAACGACGAGACCATGGACCAGCTCGCCGAAGAGGTGCGGGGCGAGGCCGAGGCCGAGCCCGAGGCCGCCGGCGCGACGGAGGAGAGCCGATGAGCCAACAGACGGATGGGACCGTGCCCGTCATCGAGGCGCAGGACATCGTCGCCGGCTACCTGCCGGGCGTGAACATCCTCAACGGGTGCAGCCTCAAGGCCTACCCGGGCGAGATGATCGGGATCATCGGGCCCAACGGGGCGGGCAAGTCGACGCTGCTCAAGGTCATCTTCGGCCTCGTCAGCGTGCACGAGGGCACGGTGCGGCTGCACGGCGAGGACATCACCAACGCGCGGACCAACACGCTGGTGGAGATGGGTGTCGGGTTCGTCCCGCAGACCAACAACGTGTTCCCCAGCCTCTCCATCGAGGAGAACCTGCGCATGGGCCTCTTCCTGCGGCCCAAGAAGGTGGGCGAGCGGCTGGCCGCCATGTGGGACCTCTTCCCAGTCCTCCACGACCGGCGCAACCAGAACGCGGGCGCGCTGTCCGGGGGCGAGCGCCAGTCCCTGGCCATGGCCCGGGCCCTGATGATGGAGCCGTCGGTGCTGCTGCTCGACGAGCCCTCGGCGGGTCTCTCGCCCGTGCGTCAGGACGAGACCTTCCTGCGCACCCGGATGATCAACAAGACGGGCGTCTGCGTCGTCATGGTGGAGCAGAACGCCCGCCGCACCCTGCAGATCTGCGACCGCGGCTACGTCCTGGACCAGGGGCGTGACGCCTACACGGGGACGGGCCGCGAGCTGGCCAACGACCCCAAGGTCATCGAGCTCTACCTCGGCACCCTCGCCGCCGACCTGGAGACGCAGGACGGCGCGCAGGGCCCCGCCTGACCGCTCCGCCGGCCGGCGTCCGCGTCACGGATGCCCGCCCACGCAGAAGGCCCCGGACCTCTCGGTCCGGGGCCTTCCGCGTGTGGGGTGAGCCGGTCAGATCTTGCCCTCGACCGTGCCCGTGCGCTCGTTCTTGTTGTTGCCGTCGAAGGTGTAGATGCCGACGAAGGCGGACGACGGGTCGTTGTCCTCGTTGATCGCACCGATGCCCGAGGGACCGACGTAGCGGATCTCCTCACCGGCCTCGATCAGCTCGACGCAGTCGGCGTAGGTGGTGCACTCCTCGCCGTCGGTGGCACCCGAGACGGCCGCCAGGTTCTTCTGGACGGTGGTCGACTTGGTATCCCCGCCCTTGACCGCGGCCAGCGCGGCGAGGAGCACTGCGTCGTAGGACTCCTGGCCGTAGGCGAAGTCGGTGAGGGTCTCGTTCTCCGCCTGCTCGTACCAGGCGATGAGCTTGTCACCGAACTCCTCGGCGACCTCGCCGCCGGGGATCGTGCCCTGCGCGCCCTCGAGCGTGCCGGCCTCGAAGTCGGCGGTGTAGTCGGCGGTGTTGCCGTCCGTGAAGTACGTCTTCGGCATGTCCCAGCCCTGCGCGGCGAGCTCGGGCACGATCGCCTTCGTCTCGTCGAAGGCGAGGACCACGATGGCGTCGGGCGAGGAGTTGAGCGCCGCGGTCACCTCGGCCGAGAAGGTGGTCTGGCCGGCCGGGAACTCGTCCCCGTCGCCCTTGCCGCCGTAGACGACCTCGCCACCGGCCTCGGTGAAGGTCTTCTCGACCGCGTTGCGCAGCCCGGTGCCGTAGGTGTCGTTGAAGACGAGGAAGGCCAGCCGCTGGTGGCCGTCCTGGGCGATCAGGTTGCCCAGCGCGTTGCCCTGGATGGTGTCCGGGGGAGCGGTGCGGAAGTAGAAGTCCGAGTAGCCGCTGAGGTCGAGCGCCGTGTTGGCCGGGGAGATCTGGACGATCTTGTTGTCGGTCAGGGTGTCCACGAAGTTGAGGGACACGCTGGACGAGGCCGCGCCGATGACCACCGAGGGCTTCCCGGAGACCATGCTCTGGGCCGCGGAGGTGGAGATCGACATGTCGGTGGAGTCGCCCGAGTCCTCGATGACGTGGCAGGCGTCAGCGCCGCCCACGCCACCGGCGGCGTTGATCTCGGAGACGGCCAGGCCGACGCCCGAGATCTCCGGGGGGCCGAGGTAGGCCAGGTTGCCGGTCAGCGGCAGGATGCCCCCGACCTTGAAGGTGTCGGCGCTGGTGACGTCACCCGAGCACTCGTCGTTGGTGAACGTCATCTCCGTGGCGTCGGCCGACGGGGAGTCGCTGGCCTCGTTGCCGGCGTCCGTGTCTTCGGTGTCGCTGCCGCAAGCGGTGAGCGCGAGGGACAGCGTGGCGGCGCCCGCCATCACCTTCAGCCAGGAGGCTTTTGTGGATCGATTCACGTCGTGAACCTTTCTTTCAGAAGTTGTCTTCCACCGGCGCCCGTTCCAGATGGGTGGGCTCAGCCCTGTCAAGGTAGGGCTGACGGGCACCTGCGAGCCGCGCCCGCACCCGGTCGTTGCCGATTCGTTACTCGCCGCCCGGTATGCGGACCGATGGCGTGCTCGCGGCTCTGCGGGCGGTGGTCCGGACCGGGCGTCCCCGCCCCTCCCGGAGGGCCGTGGTAGCCGGTATCGTGCTCACCGGCGCGTGCGGGGGCAAGGTGCTGACAGAGTCCCGGCAGGCGGAGGTTGACCATGGTGCGAGCGAGCGTGACATTGCGACCGGCCACCCTCGACGACGCCGACGTGCTCGTCGAGCTGTGGGGCGACGCCCTGCGCCGAGGTCCTGCGGTGCAGCAGGCGGCGGACGTCCTGCGGATCCTCGAGGCCGCGGAGAGCAGCCCGGAGGTGTGCGTGCTGGTGGCGGAGGTGGACGGGCGGGTCGCGGGAGCCGTGCACCTCGAGGTGACGACGATCTCGTCGGTGAACCTGGAGCCGGTGGTGCACGTGGTCGCGCCGCACGTCGATCCCGACCACCGGCGGCGCGGGGTCGGCACGGCGTTGATGGAGGCGGCCGTCACGTTCGCGGAGGACCGGCAGGTGGGCCTGGTCGGGGCGGCCGCCATCGCCGGCTCCCGGGACGCCAACCGGTTCTTCGCCCGGTTGTCGCTGGGCGCCGAGGCGACGCTGCGGATCGCCACCACCCAGAGCGCACGGCACCGGCTGGCCGCCCTGCGGCCCGAGCGCGCCGGGCAGCAGGGGTCGCGCCACCTCGACCGGGTCCTGGCGGCCCGGCGGGTCCGCCGCCGCGAGCGCGTCTCCTGAGCCCCCCCGCGGCGGGGGTCAGCGCGTGCGGTCAGCCGGGATCAGCGCGCAGGTGATCCGGGAGGTGCACAGCCGGCGTCCCTGTTCGTCGGTGATCACGATCTCGTAGGCCGCGCTGGTCCGACCACGGTGGATGGCGGTGGCCACCCCGGTCACGATCCCGGAGGTCGCCCCTCGGTGGTGGGTGGCGTTGATGTCCACCCCGACCGGGATGCGGTCGGGGTGCGCGTGCACCGCGGAGGCCATCGACCCCAGCGACTCCGCCAGCACCACCGAGGCGCCGCCGTGCAGCAGGCCGAAGGGCTGGGTGTTGCCCTCGACCGGCATGGTGGCGACCGCGCGCTCGGCGGAGAGCTCGAGGACCTTGATGCCCATCTTGTCCGCGAGCGCGCCGTTGTGCTCGGTCATCAGGGCGATGAGGTCGTCGGGGGAGGGGGCCTGGTCGGGGAGGCTGCGGGGGTCGCTCATGCCCCCATTCTGGCGGACGCGGTCCCGTCGCCGCCGGCGGATAGGGTCGTGGCGTGACCGTGACGCACTCCCGCCCCCGACTGCTCCTCCTCGATGGCCATTCCCTGGCCTACCGCGCCTTCTTCGCCCTGCCGGTGGAGAACTTCTCCACCACCACCGGGCAGCCGACGAACGCCGTCTACGGCTTCACCTCGATGCTCATCAACGTGCTGCGCGACGAGGAGCCCACCCACGTGGGCGTGGCCTTCGACCGCTCACGGCAGACGTTCCGGCTCGAGGAGTACGCGGAGTACAAGGCCAAGCGCAACAAGACGCCCGACGAGTTCAAGAGCCAGCTCCCGCTGATCCAGGAGGTGCTGGACGCCCTGCACGTCCCGCACCTGTCGGTCGAGGGCTACGAGGCCGACGACATCATCGCCACCCTCTCCACCCGGGCGGTGGCCCAGGGCATGGAGGTGCTGATCCTGACCGGCGACCGCGACTCCCTCCAGCTGGTCGGGGAGACCGCCACCGTGCTCTACCCGATGCGCGGGGTCTCCGAGCTGGCCCGGATGACGCCCGACGCGGTGGAGGCGAAGTACAACGTCCCCCCGCACCGCTATCCCGAGCTGGCGGCTCTGGTCGGTGAGGACTCCGACAACCTGCCGGGCATCCCCGGGGTGGGGCCCAAGACCGCGGCCAAGTGGATCAACGAGTACGACGGCCTGGACAACGTCATCGCCCACGCCGACAAGGTGAAGGGCAAGGCGGGGGAGAACCTCCGGCTCCACCTGGGTGACGTGATCCGCAACCGCCGGCTCAACGCCCTGGTCTGCGACCTCGAGCTGGAGCTGAGCCCCGACGACCTGCTCCGCCAGCCGTGGGACCGGCAGGAGGTGCACACGCTCTTCGACGGCCTGGAGTTCCGCGTGCTCCGGGACCGTCTCTTCGAGTCGCTCACCTCCGAGGAGGACGTCGAGGAGTCGGGCTTCGAGCTGACCGGTGCGGTCCTCGGCCCCGACGAGGTCGGCCCCTGGCTGGCCGAGCACGCCGAGGCGACGATCGGGCTGCACGTCCGCGGAGCCTGGGGCGCCGGGACCGGCCACGTGGAGGCACTGGCCTTCTCCACCGCGGGCGGGGACGCCGCCTACGTGGACGTCGCCACGCTGTCGCCCGCCGACGACGCGGCACTGGCCTCGTGGCTGGCCGACGAGGACCGGCCCAAGGTGATGCACGACGCGAAGGGCCCCATGCTGGCGCTGGCCGCCCACGGCTGGTCGCTGGCCGGGCTGCGCAGCGACACCGCCCTCGCGGCGTACCTGGTCCGCCCCGACCAACGCTCCTACGACCTCGCCGACCTGACCCTGCGCTACCTGCGCCGCGAGCTGCGCGAGGAGGTCGAGGACGGCCAGGCGCTCCTCTTCGACCAGGACGAGGCGGTCGCCGACGTGGCGATGCTGCGGGCACGGGCCGTGGTGGAGCTGGCGGCCGCCCTGGAGGACGCCGTGGAGGAGCACGGCGGCACCCGCCTGCTGGCGGACGTCGAGCTCCCGCTGGTCCACATCCTGGCCGGCATGGAGCAGACCGGCATCGGGGTCGACCTCGACCATCTCCAGGCGCTCGAGGCGGAGTTCGGCGACGAGGTCCGCAGAGCCGCCGAGGAGGCGTTCTCGGTCATCGGCAAGGAGATCAACCTCGGCTCGCCCAAGCAGCTGCAGGTCGTCCTCTTCGACGAGCTGGGGATGCCCAAGACCAAGCGGACCAAGACCGGCTACACGACCGACGCCGACGCCCTGCAACAGCTCTTCGTCAAGACCGAGCACCCCTTCCTGCTGGCCCTGCTGCGCCACCGCGACGTCAGCCGGCTCCGCCAGACGGTGGAGGGACTGCTGAAGACCGTGGCGCCGGACGGCCGCATCCACACCACGTTCAACCAGATCATCGCGGCGACCGGCCGGCTCTCCAGCACCGATCCCAACCTCCAGAACATCCCGGTGCGCACGGAGGAGGGTCGCCGGATCCGTGCCGGCTTCGTGGTGGGGTCCGGCTACCAGACCCTGATGACGGCCGACTACAGCCAGATCGAGATGCGGATCATGGCGCACCTCTCCGAGGACGAGCTGCTGATCGAGGCCTTCCGCTCGGGCCACGACTTCCACTCGATCACCGCCTCCCGGGTCTTCGGGGTGGAGGCCGACGCGGTGACCGGGGAGATGCGCGCCAAGATCAAGGCGATGAACTACGGGCTCGCCTACGGGCTCTCGGCCTACGGATTGAGCCAGCAGCTCAAGATCGAGCCCTCCGAGGCGCGCGTCCTGATGGACGACTACTTCGAGACCTTCGGTGGCGTGCGGGACTACCTCGGCGGCATCGTCGACGAGGCACGTCGGTGCGGGTTCACCGAGACCATCATGGGACGTCGTCGCTACCTGCCCGACCTGACCAGCGACAACCGCCAGCGTCGAGAGATGGCGGAGCGGATGGCCCTCAACGCTCCGATCCAGGGCTCAGCGGCAGACCTGGTGAAGGTGGCCATGCGGGGAGTCCACACCGCGATGGCTCGGCAGGGTCTCCGCTCCCGGATGCTCCTCCAGGTCCACGACGAGCTCCTCTTCGAGGTGGCCGAGGGCGAGCTCGAGTCACTCGAGGCGCTGGTGCGCGACGAGATGGGCCGGGCGGCCGACCTGACCGTGCCCCTCGACGTCTCGGTCGGCACCGGCCGCAGCTGGCACGACGCGGCGCACTAGGCGCGGCGTCCTAGACGGTGCGGTCGGGCACGTCCGAGGCGGGGGACTCCTCGACGGGCGCCTGGTTCTCGTCGTCACCGAGCAGGTAGAAGCTGATCGCGGCGAGCGCCGCGAGCAGGGCGATGTCGACGGTGGCCACCCAGAGCAGGAGGCCGTCCACCGAGCTGGTCAGGACGGCGCCGACGACGAGGGTCGCCATGGCCCCCCAGACCAGGTAGACGGAACGCTGGCCCTGCCGGGCGATCACGGAGTAGACGAGGAGCTGGAGCATCGCCAGGGCGGTGCCCAGGACGGCGAAGGCCCACAGCCTGCCCTCGATCTCGGCGAACTCGCGGCCGCCGACGAACTTCAGCGCCACCGAGGAGAGGACCCACGCGGCCAGGGTGCCCAGCACACCCATCGCGGCCACGAGTCCGAGACCCCGGGCCAGCGCCCGGCGCCGGCCCTCGGCCGCCGCCATCGACGGGAAGGCCACGATGACGACGAACTGGGGGAGGAAGAGCATGGCCTTGGTCAGGATCAGACCGCTGGCGTAGAGGCCGGCGTCATGCCCCGACAGCACGTTGCGCGCCACGATCAGGTCCACGTTGGAGAGGATGAAGAACGCCAGCAGCGCCTGGGAGTTCTGCAACGCCTCCTTGGCCACGGCGCGACCGCCGTGGGTCTGGGAGGAGGCGCCCGGGACGCGGTCGTGGCGCAGCGCCCACCACCCGACCAGGACGGGGGCCACCGAGGTGATCGTGACCGCCAGCATCGCGGAGAACTCGGTCGGCTGCCACGCCAGCATCGCCACCCCCACCAGGAGGCGGGGAACGCCCGCGGCGACGTAGAGGAGGCCCAGGGGGAGCCAGCGGCGCTCTCCCTGCAGCGTGCCGGCCAGGCCACCCATCATGGTGAGGGGGACCATCGCCGGGCCGATGAGCGCCGCCATCGCCAGGTTGTCCAGGTTGAGCAGGACGTTGATCGCGGGTGCCAGCAGGAAGAGCGCGGCTCCCAGGAGCAGCGCCACCCGGGTGGTGACGCGCAGGACCTGGGTCTGGATCTGGTCGACGTGGTCGGGGTCGGCGGAGATCCGTCGGGCGGCAGTGGTCTGCAGCCCGAGGCTGACGACACTGACGACGAGCAGCAGGTTCATCATCGCCGCGAACGCCCCGTACTGCTGGGGACCCAGGAGTCGTGCCGCCAGGATGGTGTAGCCGTACGACGCCACGTTCATGATCGCCATGGCGACCGCGATCCCAGCCCCGCTGTGCATGAGGCCGCGCACGCGCCCGCTCAGAGTTCTCACGTCGGCCGAGACTACGCGGAAGCCCGCGTCCGGCGGCGTAGGGGAGGCGCGCGTGCCGCGCGGTGCCCGGCCACGACCGGCGGCCGGACCGACTACGGTGTGCCCAGCGTCGTGGGGAACGGAGGCCTCGTGGGTCGATGGGAGAGGTGGCTGCCGGCCGCCTGGTCGGCGGTGCTGACCCTCCTGCTGCTCGGCCCGGCGCTGGCTCCGGGGTTCCTGCTCACCTACGACATGGTCTGGGTGCCGGACCTGACGCTGCGGCCCGAGTCGTTCGGTCTCGGCCCGGCGCTGCCTCGCGCGGTGCCGGCGGACGCGGTCGTGGCCGTGCTGGACGAGCTCGTCCCCGGCATGGTCCTGCAGAAGATCGTGCTGGTGGCGGCACTCGTGGGGGCGGGCGCCGGTGCCGCGGCGCTGACGCGTGGCCTCCCGGTGGCGGGCAGGTGTGCGGCCGCCACCGTCGCGGTCTGGAACCCCTACGTCGTCGAGCGGCTCCTCCTGGGCCACTGGACGATGCTCGTCGCGTACGCCGCGCTGCCATGGGCCCTGCTGTGGTCGCACCGCCTCCACGTGACCGGGCGGCTGCCCGCTGGCCTGATGGTCCTGCTGCCGTTGTCGTCGTTGAGTCCCAGCGCCGGCCTCATGCTCGCGATCGCCGTGGCCGCAGCGGGCCTGCGCCGCGGTACGGCCCTGGCGGTCACCGTGCTGCTGGCGGCGGCGAACGCGCCGTGGGTCGTCTCGGGGCTGCTCCACGCCGGCTCCGCGACCTCCGACCCGCGGGCGGCGGAGCTCTTCGCCCTGCGTGGGGCGCTCCTCCCGGCGCCGCTCGAGGCACTGGCGCTGGGGGGCGTGTGGAACAGCGAGGTCGTGCCGGCGAGCCGCGAGGGCCTGCCCGCCGTGGTCGGGCTCGTGGTGCTGGTGGCGCTCGCCGCCTGCGGGGCCAGGTCCTGGTGGGCGCGGACCGACGGCCGGCTCCGAGCCGCCACCCTGGTCGTGTGGGCCGTGGGCATGGCCCTGGCCCTGGTGACGTGGGCCGTGCCTCCTGCGTCCGGCTGGCTGGCCGGGCACGTCCCGGGCGGTGGACTGTTCCGTGACGGGTCCAGACTGCTCGGGCTGGGGGTGCCCCTCCTCGCCGTGCTGGTCGGGCACGGCGTGGCCTGGCTGGTCTCGCGTCTGGCGGTCCGGTGGCAGCGCGGTCTCGTGGGCGCAGCGCTCGTCCTCCTCCCCGTGACGCTCCTGCCCGACGCGGCGTGGGGGGCGGGGCTGCCGTCGCCCGTCGCCTATCCCGCGTCCTGGGCCGAGGCCCGTCCGGCCCTCGCGGAGGAGGGGGGCCGCGTCGCGGTGCTGCCGTTCGCCAGCTATCGCGCCCCCGTCTGGAACGCGCGGGGGAAGGTGCTCGATCCCGCCGGTCGCTACTTCTCCGCCTCCATGGTGACCTCCGACCAGCTCGCGATCGACGGGAAGCTGCTGGCGGGGGAGGATCCGCTGGCCGGGCGAGTGGCTTCCGCGCTGCGGGCCGCCACCCCGGCCGAGCGGACCGCCGGGCTGCTGGCGGCGGGCATCGACCGGGTGCTGATCGAGCAGGACCTGCGCGCCGCGGTCCCGGAGCTCCGGGGGAGGGTCGTCTTCGACAACCAGGCGTTCGAGGTGCTCGACCTGGGGGACCCCGCCCCGCGTGCGGACCCGGGGTGGTGGCTCCCGGCGGTCGCGGTGGCCTGGGCGGCGTACTCCGGGTCGTTCCTCGGGGGAGCCGCGCTGGCGTGGCGACGTCGGCGCCGCCGCGAGACGCGGGTCCCGACACGGGGGTGATTTGGGACGAAGATGGCGTGCAGCCGCTACCGACTGGTAGCGTGGGTAGGAGTCAATTGAGGGAGGACAACTGTGGGAAGCTCCATCATCGGTGCCTTTGTGAGCCTGCTGGTCGGTACGGGGGTCGCAGCCGCGACTGTGATCGGCGTGATCTCGTCCCAGACGAGTGCGCCGACCTCGTCGCCCGCCGACGTCAACGAGTCGTCGATCATCGTCGACTACGGCAGCAACTGACGCACGAGCGGTACCCCTGAGGACCGGCGCTTCACCCTTCCGGAACTCTTCGAGCCACGCCAGGACCCCGAGGACCTACACGGTCTCCTCGGGGTCCTGCTCGTGCACCGTGACTCCGTGCCAGACCTCGTGGAGGACGCGGGCGAACGAGCCGTGGGAGTGCTCCCAGGTGAAGCGGTGACTGGTCTTCCGGGCGCCTTCGGCGAGATCCTCGCGGAGCGCCTCGTCGGTCAGCACGCGACGCAGGCCGTCGACGAGCTCCTCGAAGCTGTCGGCCAGCAGGCCTGAGACGTTCTCGTCGATGGACTCCTGGGTCCCGCCGGCGGAGCGGTAGGCGACCGTCGGGGTGCCGTGCATGCCCGCCTCGCCGACGACCAGCCCCCATCCCTCCTTGAGGGAGGGGAGTGCCATCACCCAGGACTCGGCGTAGACGCGCTGCTTCTCGGCCTCGGTGACGTGTCCCAGCAGCTCCACGTCGCCGCGGGGGTCGACCTTCGCGGCGTGGACCCGGAGCTCGTCCTCCCACCAGCCCGACCCGACGATCCGGAGGCGGAGTCCGGGGATCTCCTCGCGCAGCACCGACCAGGCGTCGATGGCGTGCTCGACCTGCTTGTGCGGCACCAGCCTGCCGACGACGCAGATGGACGGCGCCTCGGTCCTCGGCACGGCGAGCGGGGCGCACGGCGCGGTGCCGTTGTGGACCACGGCGACGCGGTCCGGGTCGACCCCGAGCTCACCGAGCTCCTCGCGGGTCGCGCGGGACACCGCGACGTACTGGCAACGCCGGTAGAGGCGGGGGGCCAGCCGGGACTCGATCCACCACCCGACACGTGCCACCGGCCCCGGGTAGACCACCGGCCACTGCTCGCGGTGCACGTGGTGCACCAGCACCACCACGGGCCGCCGGGTCACCAGTCGGGAGAAGAAGGGGAGCCCGTTCTGCACGTCGACCACCGCGTCGACCCGGCCGAAGCGCCGGGTGGCCAGCAGGAACATGCCCCAGGCGTAGACCGAGAGCTTGGTGCCGCGGCGCACGAAGCGCACGGAGCCCGTCAGGTCCTCGGCGGGGGCCTCCTGGTGGGCCGCGCAGAAGATGGTCACCCTGGCTCCGCGGGAGACCAGTCCACGCGCGATCTCCTCGAGGTAGACCTCCGCGCCGCCGCCCTCGGGATTGCGGACGTCCCGCCAGCTCAGGAACACCACGTGGCGGCCCTGCAGCGAGAGTGCCCCCGCACGGGTTCCGTTCATGGTCTCTCCCACCCTCGGCTCCTTCGTCGCCACTGGTCCCGCACCTGCTCCCTGGCCCAGCACACTACGACAGAACCGGCCTCGGAGTTACTCGTCGGTCAGGTATGGTCGCGGCCGTGAAGACGCCGACCATGTCCGCCGCCGAGCGGACCAGCGCGCGCCTTGAGACCCTCAGGCGCTCCATCCGGCTCTTCCAAGAGTTCCGGGTCGAGCAGACGGACCCGGCCAGGTTCTACACCGCCCTGGCGGAGGACTCCGCGCGCCAGCTCTCCGGCTACCAGGACCTCGCCGGCATGACGATGCTCGACGTGGGCGGTGGCCCTGGCTACTTCCGTGACGCCTTCCGAGCGCGGGGGGCGACCTACTACGCGCTCGACGCCGACGTGGGCGAGCTCTCGAGCGCCGGCCAGATCGCGCAGGGCACGGTGCTGGGCAGCGGCATGCAGCTCCCGTTCCGTGACGACTCGCTGGATGTCACCTACTCCTCCAACGTGCTCGAGCACGTCCCGGAGCCGTGGACCATGGCCGAGGAGATGGTCCGGGTGACCAGGCCGGGTGGGCTCGTCTTCCTCAGCTACACCGTCTGGTACGGCCCGTGGGGGGGCCATGAGACCGCCCCCTGGCACTACCTGGGCGGCAGGTTCGCCCGTCGCCGCTACGCCCGCCGCCACGGTCACGAGCCGAAGAACAAGTTCGGCGAATCCCTGTACAAGGTGACGGTCCGTGATGGACTGGCGTGGGCGCGCGCCGCGACCTCCGCGGAGGTGGTGGCGGTGCTGCCCCGGTACAACCCGCGGTGGACGTGGTGGTTGCTGCGTGTGCCCGTGATCCGTGAGGTGGTGACGTGGAACCTCGTGCTCGTCCTGCGCAAGAGGTGACCCCGGACCGCCACGTACCCTCCGTCGACTCCGGCGGTGACGCCGGGAGATGGCGGGTCCGGCTGCTCGCGGGCTGCGCGCTGCTCACCGGCCTCGCCTTCATCCAGTCGTCGGGGTACCAGGTGGCGGACACGAAGTTCGACCTCGTCGCCGACCCGTTGGAGTTCCTCTCCCGTGCCCTCCACCTGTGGGACACCGGGGCCCTGGGCCAGCTGCAGAACCAGGCCTACGGCTACCTCTGGCCGATGGGCTCGTTCTTCCTCCTCTTCTGGGGCTACCAGTTCCCGGAGTGGGTGATCCAACGACTCTGGCTCTCCCTGGTCCTGTGCGTCGCCTTCGTCGGCGGCGCCCGGCTGGCGCGCGTCATGGGGGTGCGGTCGCAGGCGGCCGCCCTGCTCGCTGGACTCGCCTTCGCAGCCTCGCCACGCATCCTGAGCACCGCCGGGTGGATCTCCATCGAGGCGTGGCCCAGCGCGGTGGCTCCGTGGGTGCTGCTGCCGCTCGTGCGCGGCAGCATCCAGGGCTCCACCCGGCGAGCCGCCCTGCTCGCCGGCTTCGGCGTGGCGCTCGTCGGAGGCGTCAACGCCGCCGCGACCTTCGCGGTGATCCCGCTGGGCGCCCTCTGGCTGCTCACCCGCACCCCCGGGCCCAGGCGCCGCAGCCTGATGCTCTGGTGGCCCCTCTTCACGCTGATGGGCACCTTGTGGTGGCTCGTGCCCCTGTTCCTGCTCGGGACCTACAGCCCACCCTTCCTCGACTACATCGAGTCGGCCCAGGTCACGACGTTCCCGACGACCGTCTTCGACGCGCTGCGCGGGACCTCGGCCTGGGTGCCCTACCTCGACGAGACCCGGCGAGGCGGGCGCGACCTGACGATGACGCCCTACGCGGCGCTCAACAGCGGGATCGTCCTCATGCTCGGCGCGATCGGCATGTGCCTACGGTCCAACCCGCACCGCCAGTTCCTGATCCTGAGCACCTTCGCCGGCCTCTTCCTGGTCACGATGGGACACCTGGGCACGGTCCAGGGCTGGTTCGCCGGCTCGCTCCACGAGGCGCTGGACGGGGTGCTGGCGCCCGTGCGCAACGTGCACAAGTTCGACCCGGTGGTGCGCCTGCCACTCGTCATGGGACTCGCGTGGTTCCTCGACGAAGCCGTGCGCGCGAGCAGCCGAACCCGGAGCACAGGCTCGTCGGTCCCGCGCTGGCTGCAGCCCCGGTGGACCTTCGGAGGCCTCGCCGTCCTGGGCGTCGTGGGCGCCTCGATGCCCCTCCTGTCAGGCAACCTGCTGACGACCGAGCGGGTCGCCGAGACGCCCGGCTACTGGCAGGAGGCGGTCGAGTGGCTCGATGACAACACCGGGGAGTCGGCGGTCCTGGTGGCCCCCGGCTCGGAGTTCGCCGAGTACCTGTGGGGCCAGCCCCAGGACGAGCCCGTGCAGTACCTCGGCCTGGACCGGTGGACGATCCGCAACGCGATCCCGCTGACCCCGCCGGGCAACATCCGGATGCTCGACGCGATCGAGGAGCGGTTCAGCCAGGGGGAGGGGCAGGCGGGCCTCGCGACGTACCTGCGGCGAGCCGGCATCGGCTACGTGCTGGTCCGCAACGACCTGACCCCGTCCCCCGAGATCCCGGACCCGGCGCTCGTGCACCAGGCACTCATGGAGTCCCCGGGCATCCGGCGGGTGAGGGGGTTCGGGCCGGAGATCGGCGGGGACGGGAGCCTGACGAGTCCGGACGGGCGTCTCCTGCCCAACGGCGGCTGGGACTTCGAGCGATCGGCCATCGACGTCTACGCGCTCACCGACCAGCCCACCCGCGCCGCGTCGTCGGACGCCCTGCCGGTCGTGGTCGGTGGGCCCGAGGACCTGCTGGGCCTCTCGAACGCCGGGCTGCTGGGCGACGAGCCGGCGCAGCTGGCCGCGGGGTCGGAGGAGGCCGTCATCGGTCCGGAGACCCGCCTGCTGCTCACCGACGGGATGCACGAGCGGGAGCGCAACTTCGGCCGCATCCACGACGCGGTCTCGCCGGTGCGCACCGAGGGCGACGTGCGTCGTTCGCTCAACCCTGCCGCGGACTACCGCCTCGAGGACGGCGACCGGTGGCTGACGACCGCCAGGCTGCTGGGGGCGCGCGCGCTGTCGGCCTCGAGCTCGCTCGCGGATCCCAACTCGGCCGGCGGCTCGCGAAGGTCCCGGTTGCCCTACGCCGCGGTCGACGGCTCGAAGGAGACCGAGTGGGTCGTCGGCGACGGGCAGGGGACTGGGTGGTGGCAGGTGGAGCTGGAGGAGCCCAGCGTCCTCCGCACGCTGTCGGTGCGGCTGGGCACGCAGGGCGCGGCCCGCGCTGAGGTCCGCGTGGTCACCGACCGGGGGGCGTCCGGGTCGAGCACCATCGCGAGCGGGCAGGTCGGCCAGTTCGACCTGGGCGACGAGCCCGTGTCCTGGGTGCGGGTGGAGGACACCGGCACGCTGGGGCGGCTCGCCCTCGCCGAGGTCTCCGCCGAGGGACTGACGGTCGAGCGCCCGCTCGTCACGCCGGCGCTGCCCACCGGGGCGCCCGCCCCCGAGGCGGTCCTGCTGCGCACCGTCTCCGACGGTCGCACCGGATGCGTGGTGGTCGAGGAGCGCGTGCCCTGCCGGGAGTCGCAGGTCGTCGAGGCGGAGGAGCCCGAGGGCTTCGACCGGATCGTTCCGCTGCCGGCCCAGGTCGACTACAGCGCCTCGCTGACCGCCCGCCCGCGGATGGGGACCGACCTGGTCGACCTGCTGCAGCGTGACCAGCTGCTGAAGGCAGAAGCCAGCTCCACCGGACCGGCCGATGCCCGCGCCTCGGGGCTCGCCGCGATCGACGGCGACGTCGGGACCAGCTGGACGCCGAGCACCGAGGACGAGCGGCCGGAGCTGACGCTGCGGTTCCCCGACCAGCGGGTGATCGACGGCATCAGGGTCGTGGTCGACGACGAGGCGCCCGTGCGTCGTCCCACCGCCCTCACGCTGCGGTGGCCGGGTGGGTCGAAGGAGATCGAGCTCGACGAGCAGGGGCGCGCCGACTTCCCCGCCGTCACCGCGGACCGGCTCAGCCTGCGACCGACCGAGGGCGAGAACGCCAGCTCCGTAACCAGCACCGGAAGGTCCGAGGTGCTGCCGCTCGGGATGAGCGAGGTCCAGCTGCGCGGGCTCGACCTTCCCGCGCTCTCGCTCTCGCGCCAGGAGCGGAGCTACGGCTGCGGTTCGGGGCCCACCCTCGAGGTGAACGGCGAGGAGCGCTCCACGGAGCTGGTCGCCAGCCCGGCCGCCCTCTATGCGATGGAGGTGGTGAAGACCCGTCCCTGCGACGAGACCGGGGTCCGGCTGGAGCCCGGCGAGAACCGGATCCGGTCGCTGTCGACCGGCGCCCTGGTCGCGGAGACCGTGGCCCTGGAGCGGGCCTCGTCGTCCTCGGCCGCGGACCCGACGGTCCACCCGGCGGCCGCGCAGGGGACCAGGGTCACCACCCGTATCTCGCCCACCGCCGACGACGAGGTGGTCCTCCTCAGGCAGAACGCCAACGCGGGGTGGGTGGCGCAGCAGGCCGGCGAGACTCTCACGCCGGTGACGGTCGACGGATGGCTGCAAGGGTGGCGCGCCGGCCCGAGTGGGCTGGACCCCGTGTTCGCGGAGTTCAAGCCCGACCGGGTCTACCAGACGGGCGTGGTCTTCGGTCTCGCGCTCTTCGTGATGCTCGCCTTCCTCGCCTTCCAGAGCAGAGGGTGGGACTCAGGTCGCGAGACCGCGCCCGCCGGACCCCGGAGATTCGGTCCGCTGGCGACCGGGGTCCTCGGGCTCCTCGCCCTGGGCACGCTGGGCGGTTGGGTCGGGGTCCTCGTCGGCGGCGCCGCCTGCCTCCTCCTGGCCGGGGTACGGCGGTGGGGCGACGACGTCGCTCCCTGGCTCTGCGGGGCCGCCTTCTGGGTCGCCTCGGGCGCCTACTTCTTCCGCCCCTGGGGGAGCAGCGACGGGTGGGCCGGTGACTGGGCCTGGCCGCACTACCTCGCTCTGGCTGCCCTGGCCGGAGTCCTGCTCCTGTCGCTGGAGCCGGGCACGCGGTCCTTGAAGCGCATGAAGGGCGTCTCCACCGATCGGTAGAGCACCTCGGCGGCCACCAGGGTGAGTGCCAGGGTGGCCAGCCAGATCCCGAGCATCTGACCGGTGAAGAGCGGGTAGTCGGTGAGCCAGCCGACCGCGTGCAGCACCGGGAGGTGGATGCAGAACATGGCGTAGGACGTGTGGCCGAGGTGGCGCAGCAGGGGAGTGCTCATCACGCGGTGGTAGCCCGTCCCGGGACGCGCGAAGACACCGGTGGCCACCACGATCGTGCCCACCAGGAGGTAGAGCAGGTTCTTGGTGACCGCCTCGGCCGTGGTGGGAGGCACCAGCAGCGTCGGCCCGGCAAGGGGAGTGGTGGCCACCAGCATCAGCCCCAGGACCAGGACCCAGCAGGCGCCGGGCTGCAGCCCGATCGCCTCGGCGGTGCGGCGCAGCCACCGCGGAGCCTCGCCCCTGGCGAGCAGCACCTCGGCGAGGGCAAGCAGGATCCCGGCGCCGAACCAGCCGCCGAAGGCGGGCAGCCACTCGTTCACCGGGACGTTGTCGGTGCCGGGAACCCGGGCGGCCAGGCCGCTGAGCCAGGCGATGCTGAGCACGAGCATGCCCAGCACCAGGAGGAGCAGACGACGGACCGGGAGCCCACGACGCGAGCTGCCCAGGCCGAGAGCCATGAGGGCGGGGAGCGCGACGTAGAAGGAGACCTCGGTCGCGAGGCTCCAGGTGTGCGAGAGCCCCGCCGGCAGTGCGGGGTCGACGTAGATCCCGAGCATCGCCACCGTGGACAGCACCTCGCCGGTCGCCATGTCGGCGTTGTCGCTCACGAAGTAGACGGCGAGCAGGGCGGTCACGACGTAGAGGGGGTAGATCCTCAGCAGGCGTCTCCACAGGTACCGCCGGACGTCCGGCCGCTCGGTGCGCCCGGCGCTGGCCGAGATCCACTTCCGGGAGAGCAGGAAGCCGGAGAGGACGAAGAAGACCGCCACCCCGACGTCGAGACGGGAGTACATCGGGCCCAGGATCGGGTGGGAGCCGTAGGACCCGGTCCAGAACGCGACGTGGGTGGTCAGGACGGCGAGGGCCCCGACGAACCGCAGTGTGTCCAGGACGGGGTAGGAGTCGGACTCCGCCGGTGTGCTGGTCACAGGTGTCCTCCCGGGGAGACCGTGGGACGGGCCGCGTCCAGTCCCCCGGGCAGGACGGACGGCCGAGGCCACGATGACTGGTCCACGTCGGTGACTATCTCACGAAGGCCGGCGTCGGCAAGACGCTTCGAGACATGACTGACTGACGAGTAACAACCTGTTAGTGTGCCGCTCACCACATGGGACTGGAGGAAATACGTGCGCAAGATCATCAGCTGGGTGCTGCTCTTTATGGGGGCATTCCTGCTCGTCGCCGCGGCGATCGGTGCGTTCTGGGCGCCCGGCCAGGTCAAGAAGACCCCCCTGGACATCGACCAGGTGACCCGCCTGTCCGGTACCGCCGTCTACGTCGGCGACCCGTACGACGTCAGGGTCGCCAACTACACCAAGGTCGACTCCGAGGCCTCGGACGACGACGTGGCCGTCTTCGTGACGAACACCTGCCTCGTCAAGGACGTCCCGAACACCCCCGACTGCGGCCGGGGCGGGACCGGTAAGGATGCGGACACGAACGTCATCAACATCGGCGACGACATGTTCGCCACCGACCGGGTCACGGCGGAGTCCGTCGACCAGGAGGGCTACCTGCCCGACACGACCGTCCAGCACGAGGGCGTCGTCAACAAGTGGCCGTTCGACCCCGAGAAGCGTGACTACGTCTCGTGGGACAGCATCCTCGAGACGGGGGTGACGGCGGCCTACGTGGGGGAGCGGGAGATCGACGGTCTTCCCACCTACGAGTACACCGTCAGCGTCAGCGAGGAGCCCGCGATCGTCTCGGGTGACATCTCCGGCTTCTACAGCCAGACGAAGACGGTCTGGGTCGACCAGGTCACCGGCGCGCTCATCGACCAGGACCAGGACGAGCTCCGCACCAGTGAGGACGGTGAGGTCCTGCTGGACCTCGACGTCTCCTTCACCGACGAGCAGGTCGCCGTCAACGTCGCGGACGCCAAGGAGAACGGCGCCAGCCTCAAGCTGATCACCAGCACCGTCCCGCTGGTGGGCGTCATCGCTGGGCCGATCCTCATCATCATCGGGCTGCTGCTGGCTCGCCGGCCGAAGAGGAGCACGAGCTAGCCGCTCGCGCCGCTCACGTCCGCCACGGCTCCCGCACCCGCACAGGGTGCGGGAGCCGTCGTGCGTCATCGGTCCAGGTCGCAGACGAGGATCGCCGTCCCGGGGGTGAGCAGGCCCCGGGTGCGCGACCAACCGCCCCAGACCCGGTCGTGGTCGGGTGGCCACTCCGGCTCGAGGAGGCGGCGCAGGGCGAAGCCGCGGTCAGCGAGCAGCTCGACCCAGTCGCCCAGGGTGCGGTGGTGCTCCACGTAGGCCACCGTCCCCGTCTCGTCGTCGATCTCCACGTACGGCGTGCGGTCCCAGTAGGACTGGGTCGCGGTGAGCCCGGCCTCGCCCGGGTCGTCGGGGAACATCCACCGGGTCGGGTGGGTGATGGAGAAGGCGAGCCGGCCACCCGGGGTCAGCACCCGGACGACCTCGTCGAGACAGCGCCCGAGGTCGCTGACGAACTGCAGGGCGCCGAAGGACGAGAAGACGATGTCGAAGGCGCCGTCGGAGAAGGGGAGCTCGGTCGCGGTCGCCCGCACCGACGGGACCGCGACGCCCGTGTCGAGGTCGAGGCGCAGCGAGTGCTGGAGCTGGCGGTGGGAGAGGTCCAGGCCGAACGCCAGCCCGCCCTGGGCCCGGATCCAGCGCGAGCACTGGCCGGCGCCGCTGCCGATCTCCAGCACGCGCCGACCCGACACCTCGCCCAGCACCCCGGCCTCGGCCTCGGTGAGCCCCTCGGGGCCCCAGACGAAGCCCACGTCACCGAGGAACTCACCGTGCGTGGCCTGGTACTCGTCGGCGTAGCGGTCCCAGTCGGGGCCGTTGGCCCGCCTGGACTCGGCCTCGTCCACCCTCCGGCGCTCGACCCGCACGGCCTGTGGTTGGTGGTCGGTGGGGTGGGGGCGCGACGATTCGGGCACGGGACGAGGCTAACGCGCGGCTGCCTCTGTCCGTGCGCGGCGCCGGGTTGGACGCTGACCGCGAGTGACGCGTAGACTTGTCGATTGCGCCAGTCGTCTGCCCGGGTCCCATACGGAGCGGACCCCCGCTCGTCGCCCTCCTGGACGACGAAACCGACTTCAGGTGTGCCCGCACGACTCCATCCATCCAAGGACATCCCGCCCCTATGACGAGTACCATCTCCGCTCTTCCGGACTACGACGCCCCTCAGGTGGCGATCAACGACATCGGGTCCGAAGAGGACTTCCTCGCCGCGATCGACGCGACCATCAAGTACTTCAACGACGGCGACATCGTCGACGGGACCATCGTCAAGGTCGACCGTGACGAGGTCCTCCTCGACATCGGCTACAAGACCGAAGGCGTCATCCCCTCGCGCGAGCTGTCGATCAAGCACGACGTCGACCCGTCGGAGGTCGTCTCCGTCGGCGACAAGGTCGAGGCCCTGGTGCTCCAGAAGGAGGACAAGGAAGGTCGCCTGATCCTGTCCAAGAAGCGCGCACAGTACGAGCGCGCCTGGGGCACGATCGAGCAGGTCAAGGAGGAGGACGGCGTCGTCGAGGGCACCGTCATCGAGGTCGTCAAGGGCGGCCTGATCCTCGACATCGGTCTGCGCGGCTTCCTGCCGGCGTCCCTGGTGGAGATGCGTCGCGTCCGCGACCTCCAGCCCTACGTCGGCCAGACGCTCGAGGCGAAGATCATCGAGCTCGACAAGAACCGCAACAACGTGGTCCTGTCGCGTCGCGCCTGGCTCGAGCAGACCCAGTCCGAGGTCCGCCACGGCTTCCTCACCCAGCTCCAGAAGGGGCAGATCCGCAAGGGTGTCGTCTCCTCGATCGTCAACTTCGGTGCCTTCGTGGACCTGGGCGGCGTCGACGGCCTGGTGCACGTCTCCGAGCTCTCCTGGAAGCACATCGACCACCCGTCCGAGGTCGTCACCGTGGGCGACGAGGTCACCGTCGAGGTGCTCGACGTCGACATGGACCGCGAGCGCGTCTCGCTGTCGCTCAAGGCGACGCAGGAAGACCCGTGGCAGCACTTCGCCCGGACCCACCAGATCGGCCAGATCGTGCCGGGCAAGGTCACCAAGCTGGTGCCCTTCGGCTCGTTCGTCCGGGTCGAGGAGGGCATCGAGGGCCTGGTCCACATCTCCGAGCTGGCCGAGCGCCACGTGGAGATCCCCGAGCAGGTCGTCCAGGTCAACGACGACGTCATGGTCAAGATCATCGACATCGACCTCGAGCGTCGCCGGATCTCGCTGTCGCTGAAGCAGGCCAACGAGACGGCCACCGCCACCGACGTCGAGGAGTTCGACCCGACGCTCTACGGCATGGCTGCCACCTACGACGAGCAGGGCAACTACATCTACCCCGAGGGCTTCGACCCGGAGACGGGCGAGTGGCTCGAGGGCTTCGACGAGCAGCGGGCCATCTGGGAGGAGCAGTACGCCAAGGCGCACGCTCGCTGGGAGGCCCACGTCAAGCAGCAGGCCGAGGCCAAGGTGGCCGAGGTCGAGGCCGGTGAGGCCACCTCGTACAGCTCGGGCGGCGAGCCCGCGGCTGCCCAGGAGACCGGCGGCTCGCTGGCCTCCGACGAGGCCCTGCAGGCCCTGCGCGAGAAGCTGACCGGCGGCGGCGCCTGAGTCCAGGCCCCGACCCAAGCGTCCTGAACGTCCCGTCCACCCTCAGGGTGGGCGGGACGTTCCGCGTCCCGGCGGCTCAGGAGCCGAGCTGGTCTCGCCGGATCTTGCCCGTGGCGGTGCGGGGGAGCTCTGGCCCCAGTCGGCGTCCGGTTCGCCGTAGACCGCCACGTCGGCGACGGCCGGGTGCTCCCGCAGGGTGTTCTCCACCTCGAGGGGGTAGACGTTGACCCCGCCGCTGATGATCAGGTCCTCCCGCCGCCCGACGGTGCCGGGCCGGCGCAGCCACTCCTCGGACCGGCAGGCGGTGACCTGGCCCGCCGTGGAGCCGTAGAGCTCCCAGGTCGAGCCCGCCGGGAAGAGCTCGATCAGCCGCTGCTCGACCGCGGGCGGGCACGGGGCACCGGTGTGGGCGACGAGGCGGAAGCAGCTCAGGTCGGGCACCCCGACCTCGTCCCAGTGGCCGAAGAGCCGTTGCAGGTGGGTGGGGACGCAGAACATCGTCGTCGGCCGGCCCGTGGTGCCGCTGGTGACGTGCATCGGGCGCCCGAGCGGGAGGAGCCCGTGGACCGGGTGCGGTAGCGCCCCCGCGAGGGTCGCCAGGCCGTCGCTCTCCTCGACCACCAGGACCGGATCGACGTCCTCCAGGATCCCGGCCCGCTCACGCTCGGTCACGGCGACGATCCTGCCATCCGGGCCGACTGATAACCTCCGGCACCATGCCCGTCGAGACCCCGCCCCCGCTCGGCTGGCAGCGCTACACCTTTTCGATCGTCGGCGTGCAGAAGTCGGGCACGTCGACCCTCTCGGCGCTCTTCAACGCCCACGTCAACATCGCGAAGGCGCCGCGCAAGGAGATCCACTACTTCGACAAGGACAACGTCGACTGGGCCCGCACCGACCACCGCGACTACCGGGTGCCCCGCCGGCGCAGGGCGCACCGGCACATGGGTGACGCCACCCCCCGCTACCTGGCCTGGCCGGGTGCGCTGGAGCGGATGCGGGACTACGACCCGGGCATGCAGCTCATCGCCATCTTCCGCGACCCCCTCGACCGGCTGGTCTCGCACTGGACCATGCTCAGGCTCCGGCACGGCGAGGCGGGGCCCGACTGGGCGGAGTTCACCGCCTGGCGGCCCGAGTCGATGCCCGACCGGGTGCCGCAGGACCTGCGCGGCAAGGCCGATCCGGGACGCTTCCAACGGGCCTCGGGCGTGATCCGTGGCTACTACGGCAGCCAGGTCGGACGCGGGCTCGAGCTCTTCCCACGAGAGCAGTGGCTCTTCATGGACTTCGCCTCGTTCCTCTCCGACCACGAGCGTCATCTCGACCTGGGCACCGACTTCCTGGGGCTCCCGAGGTTCGAGGAGCACCCGCCGCTGCGCCACCTGATGAAGGCGACGGGCGCGATCACCGGGACGCCGCCCACCGGCTCCGAGCTGTGGGAGCTGGCCGAGCGCTACCGCCCCGAGGTGTCACAGTTCGCCGAGCTGACCGGGCTGTCGGTGGAGCACTGGACGACGGTGCGCCTGCTGGCCGGCGATCTCGACGCGGATGAGCTGGCGGCCCGGTACGCCGCGAAGGCGGGACTCGTGGGGGCGGACGTGGGGACCGGGGACGTCGGCTGAGGCCCGGCACGTAGTCTCGTCAGGTCCAGTCAGCGAGCAGGAGACGGGTGAGGAGCAGTGCGGGTCGGACTGACCGGTGGCGTGGCCTCGGGCAAGAGCACGGTCTCGAGGATCCTCGCCGAGCTCGGGGCGGTGGTGATCGACGCCGACCTCCTCGCGCGGGAGGCGGTGGAGCCCGGTTCCGAGGGGCTGCGTGAGGTGGTCGCGGAGTTCGGCCCCCAGGTGCTGATGCCGGACGGCGCACTCGACCGCCCCGCCCTGGGCGCGCTGGTCTTCGCCGACGAGGGGAGGAGACGGGCCCTGGAGGCCATCATCCACCCCCGCGTGCGGGCCCTCGGCGCCGCGCTGGAGGCTGCCGCCGCCCCGACGGCGCTCGTCGTCCACGACACCCCGCTGCTGGTGGAGACCGGACAGGCGGGCGCCTTCGACGCCGTCGTGGTGGTCGACGTGCCGGTGGAGACCCAGGTCGCGCGGATGGTCGCCGAGCGAGGGGCCACGGTCGAGGAGGCCCGGGCCCGGATCGCCGCGCAGGCGACGCGGGAGGAGCGACTGGCGGTCGCCAGCCACGTGCTCGACAACTCGGGCACGCGGGAGGAGCTGCGCCGCGCCGTGGTGGCGCTCCACGACGAGCTGACGAGAAGGGGGGCTGCGCCGCAGCCCGCCGACGGCACGCGGGCGTCAGGAGACGACCGGTGAGGGTGCTCCTGGCCGCCCTGCTGGTGCTGTGCCTGGGTGCCTGCGGGCTGCTCGGGGACGGCTCGGCAGGCCGGTCGGCACCACGACCCAGCGAGGGGTCCGACGACGGCGGCTCCGCGGCGTCCCAGGAGACGGCCGACCGGACTCCGCTGCTCTGGGGGCCGACTCCCGAGGAGGTGGAGCGTGCCCGGAGCCTGGTGGCCGGCTGGGAGCCGGAGCGGCTCGCCGGCCAGGTGATCGTCGGGCGCTACCACTCCGCCGACCCCCAGGTGCCCGCCCAGCTGGTGCGCGACCTCCACCTCGCCGGGGTGGCGGTGACCTCCGGGAACGTCGTCGACGAGCAGCAGGTGCGCGAGACGACCGCCGCCGTCGTCGCGGCGCACGCGGAGGACGGGCGCACCCACCCACCGGTGATCGGGGTGGACGAGGAGGGCGGGTCGGTCGCCCACCTGAGGGGGGTGGCGAGCACGTTCCCGGCCTTCCGGGCGGCCGGCGACGCGATCGACGTGGACCGTGCCCAAGGCGGACGAGCCGGGCGCCAGGCGGTCAGGGCGGCCATGCGGGCCTCGGGGCTCGAGCTGCGCGACCTGGGCTTCACCTGGGTCTTCGCCCCGGTGGCGGACGTGACGATCGGCTCGGCCGACCCCACCATCGGGAGCCGTTCGCCCTCCACCGACCCGAGGACCGCTGCCACCGCGGCTGCCGCGGCGGTGCGCGGCTACAACGCGGCCGGCATCGTCTCGACCACCAAGCACTACCCCGGGCACGGCAGCGCCACGGGGGACTCGCACCTGGTGCTGCCCAGGCTGGACACCCCGATGGACGAGCTCGTCGCCCGCGACCTGCTTCCCTTCAAGACCAGCATCCGTGCGGGGGCGCCGGCGGTGATGATGAGCCACCTCGAGGTGACGGCCCTGCAGCCGGGGCGGCCGGCCACGGTGGCCTCCAAGGTCTACCGCCACCTGCGCGAGGAGATGGGGTTCGACGGGGTGGCGATCACCGACTCACTCGGGATGGGCGCCGTGGCGGAGCTGGACTTCCCCGCCGTCCGGGCGCTCCAGGCAGGGGCCGACCTGCTGCTGATGCCCGTCGACACCCGGGCCACGCACGACACGGTCGTCCGCGCGATCAACGACGGGACGCTCTCCCGCGCCCGCGTGGAGGAGGCCGCCGCCACCGTGGTGGCCGTGCAGCTGTGGCAGCAGCGGCGCGCGGCCCGGACCCCCGTCCCCCTCGACGTCGTGGAACGCGCACAGGCGGCAGCCTCCGCGCTGGAGGCTGCCGCCTGGTGAGAGCGGCTCAGGCCGCGAGGTCCGGGTCGCCGAGGCGACGCAGCTTCTGCAGCGCCTCGCGCTCCAGCTGACGGACCCGCTCGGCGGAGATGCCGTGTCGGGCCCCGATGTCGGCGAGCTTGTGCTGACGGCCGTCCACCAGGCCGTAGCGCGCCCGGACGATGTCGGCCGAGCGGTCGTCGAGCTGGGAGACCAGCCGGTTGAGCCGCTCGCGGGACTCCACGTCCAGGACGTTCATGTCGGGACTCGGCGCCGTCTCCTGGGCCATCAGGTCGCCCAGGGAGGTGTCGCCGTCCTCGTCGATCGGGGTGTCCAGCGAGACGTGGTCGCGTCCCCAGGCCATCAGGTCGAGCACCCGCTCGAACTCCATCCCGAGCTCGTCGGCGATCTCCTGCGGGTCGGGCTCGCGACCGAGCTGGCGCTCCAGGTTGCGGCGGGCGCTGCCGACCTGGTTGAGCTCTTCGACGACGTGCACGGGCAGCCGCACGACCCGCGCCTGCTGGGCGATGCCGCGAGTGATGGCCTGGCGGACCCACCACGTGGCGTAGGTGGAGAACTTGTAGCCCTTGGTGTAGTCGAACTTCTCGACGGCGCGGATCAGGCCGGTGTTGCCCTCCTGGATCAGGTCGAGCATGGGCATCTGCGCGCGACCGTACTTGCGGGCGATGGAGACGACCAGCCGGAGGTTGGCGGTGATGAAGGTGTCGACCGCCTGGCGACCCTGCTCGGCGAGCCACTCCAGCTCTTCCTGGGTGGCGCGCCCCGGCGCCCCACCCTTGCGCCGGCCGACCCGGCCCTCGCGCAGCAGCGCCTCAGCCATCAGCCCGGCCTCGATGCTCTTGGAGAGCTCGACCTCGCGGGCGGCGTCGAGCAGCGGGGTGCGCGCGATCTCGTCCAGGTAGAGCCCGACACTGTCGCGCCCCTCGATCTCGCGGGACGTGCTGGTGGTGCGAGCTGCTGTTCGGGTTGCCATTGCCGCCTCCTGCTCCGTGACCGTCGACGTGGTCACATCGTCGTCAACGACCCGAGGGGATCGGTCATTCCCGAGCACCCTGTGAGTCGCTGTCTCTCTCACCAGCAACGACGTCCGGGGGGCGGCGAGAGTTGCCGGGTGGAGCAACTCTCAGGGACTTCTCAGGGGGTACCGGTCTCCGCCGTGCCGTCTGCCCCCGGTACCCCCGCCCTCACGGCGTCATGCACCGGACCGGCGGCGGCCAGGCCCATCCGGTCGAGGATCCAGGCGAGGGAGAAGGCCCGGTCGTGCCAGGCCTTGTAGCGTCCTGAGACCCCGCCGTGGCCCGCCGACATCTCCGTGCGCAGCAGGAAGTCCCGGCGGCCGACCGCCGTGGCCCGCAGCCGCGCCACCCACTTGGCGGGCTCTACGAAGAGCACCCGGGTGTCGTGCAGGGACGTCTCGGCCAGCACCGGCGGATAGTCCACCGCGGCGACGTTGTCGTACGGCGCGTAGCCGGCGATCCGGGCGTAGGCCTCCGGGTCGCCCTCGGGGTTGCCCCACTCGTCGTACTCACCGACGGTGAGCGGCAGGGACGCGTCGAGCATGGTGGTGAGGGTGTCCACGAACGGCACGCTGGCCACCACCCCCGCGAAGAGCTCGGGCGCCTCGTTGAGGGCGGCGCCCACCAGGAGCCCGCCCGCGCTGCCGCCTTCCGCGACGAGGGTCTCCGGAGTCGACCAGCCGCTCTCGACCAGGTGCCTGGCCACGTCGACGAAGTCGTGGAAGCTGTTCTCCTTGTGCTCCAGCTTGCCCTGGTCGTACCACCGCCGGCCCATCTCGCCCCCGCCGCGGACGTGCGCGATGGCGAAGGCGGCACCGCGGTCCAGCAGGGAGAGCCGGGAGGGCGAGAAGTAGGGATCGATCGAGGCCTCGTAGGCGCCGTACCCGTAGAGCAGGGTCGGGACGGGACCGGCGTCCCGGGCGCCCTTGCGGCACACCAGGCTCACCGGCACCCGCTCGCCGTCGCGCGCCGGGGCCCAGAGCCGGTGCTCCTCGTAGTCGTCCGCGTCGTAGCCGCCCAGCACCGGGGTGCGGCGCAGCAGGGTGAGCTCGCGGGTGCGCACGTCGTAGTCGTAGACCGACGAGGGGACCGCCAAGGAGGTGTACCCCAGGCGGACGGTGGGCTGGTCGAAGGCGGGGTTGGCGCCGGAGCCGACCGTGTAGACCTCCCGGTCGAACTCCACCAGGTAGTCCTCACCGGGCCCCTCGGCGCCGAGCTCGATGATGCGGAGCTGGGTGAGGCCCTGGCTGCGCTGGTGGACGACCAGGTGGCCGGCGAAGGCGTCGACCTCCTCCAGCCGGACCGACGGGTCGTGCGCCACCAGGGGGGTCCACTCCTCGGGCGGGGCGGGCGCCACCGACGCGGTCGCGATCTCGAAGTCGGGCCCGGTCCCGTTGTGCAGGACGAGGAAGACCTGACGCCCCGCCAGCACGGCGGGCTCCAGGGTGTACTCCAGCCCCTCCCGCCGCGCCGACCAGGTGACGAAGCCGGCGCCGGGCACCGTGGTGTCCTTGACCTGCCACTCGGTGGTCGTCTTGGAGCCGCTCACCACGAAGAGGAACCGGTCGTCGCGGCTCCTGCCGACGCCGACCCAGAAACGCGGGTCCTCCTCGTGGAACACCAGCTCGTCCGCGTCCTGGGAGGTGCCCAGCCGGTGGCGCCACACCTTGTCGGAGCGCCAGGCCTCGTCGACCGTCGTGTAGTAGAAGCCGGACCCGTCCGGCTCCCACGTCACCCCGCCCAGCACCCCTTCCACCACGTCGTCGAGCATCCGGCCGCCCTCGAGCTCCTTGACGCGCACCGTGTATCGCTCGTCCCCGGTGGTGTCGACGGACCAGGCGAGGAGCCGGCCGTCCAGGCTCAGCGCGGAGCCGCCGAGGGAGAAGAACTCGTGTCCACGGGCGAGCTCGTCGAGGTCGAGCAGGATCTCCTCGCCCGGCAGGGCGGGTCGGTCCGGGGAGGCGTCGCCGTCCGGCCGCGGGGGAGTCCAGTCGTCCGGGTCGAGGACCGGCACGCGGCAGCTGGCGCCGTACTCCCGACCCTCGAAGGAGCGCGCGTAGAACCACCAGCCGCGGTTGCGGGTCGGCACCGACAGGTCCGTCTCCTTGGTGCGCGCCTTGATCTCCTCGAAGAGCCTGGCGCGCAGGTCGGCGAGGTGCCGGGTCCGCTGCTCCGTCCAGGCGTTCTCCGCCTCGAGGTGGGCCAGCACCTCGGGGGACTCCTTATCACGCAGCCAGTCGTACTCGTCGGTGCGCTGGTGGCCGTGCAGCTCCCGCGTCACCGGGCGACGGGCGGCCGCGGGAGGGGCGGTCGGGGCTGCGGTGGGGGTGGGGGAGGGAGCGGACGTCGGCTCGACCGGGGTCTCGGGCATGTGGCCGAGGGTACGACCTGCCCGGGACCGGGAGCAGAATGGTCGGCGTGCACGTGGACCTGAACGCCGACCTCGCCGAGGAGGTCACCGACGACCTGGCGCTGCTGCCCCTGGTCACCAGCGCCAACGTGGCGTGCGGCTACCACGCCGGCACGCCCGCGGTGATCCGGGTCGCCTGCGCGGAGGCGGCGCGGCTCGGGGTCTCCGTGGGTGCCCAGGTCTCCTACGCCGACCGGGAGAACTTCGGCCGGGTACGCACCGACCTGCCGGCCCAGGTGCTGCGCGAGCAGGTGGCGGACCAGGTCGGTCTGCTCACCGACATCGCCACGGCGGAGGGGACGGCGGTCCGCTACCTCAAGCCCCACGGCGCGCTCTACCACCGCGTGGTCGACGACGAGGAGCAGGCGGCCGCTGTGCTGGCCGGGTCCGGACGGCTCCCCGTGCTGGGCCTGCCCGGCGGCCTGCTCCTCCGGATGGCCGAGGCGCAGGGGCGCACCGCGTGGCGGGAGGCGTTCCCGGATCGCGGTTACACCGAGGACGGCGGGCTCGTCCCGCGGGACCAGCCCGGCGCGCTGGTGGTGGGGGAGTCGGAGGTGGCCAGACGCGCCGTCGAGCTCGCCGGTGCCGGCACCGCCCACTCCCTCTGCCTGCACGGTGACTCGCCCGGCGCGGTGGCCCATGCGCGGGCCGTGCGGCGCGCCCTCGAGGGCGCCGGCTTCGCCCTGCGTGGACTCTGAGCCATGGCCGCCGATCCCGACGCCGAGCCCGTGCGTCACGCCGGGCCCCCCGCCCGGTCGAGGCACCTGCTGGGCCTCCTGCCGGCGGGACCGGGCGCGGTGCTGGTCGAGGTGACCGACCACCGCGCGGCCGGCTCGCTCGCCGCCTGGATCCGTGCCTCCTCGCTGTCGTGCCGCGACGTCGTCCCGGGTGCCCGGACGCTGCTTCTCGACGGAGTGTCGGCCGAGGCGAGGGCGCTGCTGCCGGAGCTGCTCGCACGGTGGCCCGGCGTCGAGGCCGCGCCGTCCGGGGAGGGCGCGGGCGTCGAGGTCCCGGTGACCTACGACGGCGCGGACCTCGCCCGGGTGGCGAGCCTGTGGGGGACGTCGGTCGCCGAGGTGGTACGCCGGCACACGGAGATCGAGTTCGTCTCCGCCTTCTGCGGCTTCGCCCCCGGGTTCAGCTACCTGGCGGGCCTCCCCGCCGAGCTGGCGGTCCCGCGGCTGGCCACGCCACGGGCCCGGGTGCCGGCGGGCTCGGTCGCCCTCGCCGACCGCTGGTGCGGGATCTACCCGGCCGCCTCTCCCGGGGGCTGGCTGCTGCTGGGCCGCACCTCGGCCCCGGTCTGGGACGCCTCACGCGCCCACGCCCCGGCTCTCCTCCCGCCGGGGACCAGGGTCAGGTTCACCGTCGCATGAGCCTGCTCGTCACCGATGCCGGAGCGCTGACCACGGTCCAGGACCAGGGCCGTCAGGGGTGGGCGCACCTCGGCGTCCCGCCCGCCGGGGCGTGCGACGCCCCGGCTGCCCGGCTGGCCAACCGGCTGGTCGGCAACGAGCCGGACGCCGCCCTGTTGGAGACGACCCTGGCCGGGACGGAGGTCGTGGCACAGCGATCGCGCGTGATGGCGGTGACCGGTGCGCTCTGCGAGGTGCGGGTCGACGGTCGGGTCGTCCCGCTCGACCAGCCCGTCCCGGTGCCGGCCGGGGCGCGGATCCGGGTCGGCCCCGCGCTGGAGGGCGTGCGCAGCTACCTGGCGGTCGCCGGGGGGATCGACGTGCCGTCCGTGCTGGGATCGCGGTCGACCGACACCCTCTCCTGGCTGGGCCCGCCGCCCGTGGCCGCCGGCGACGTGCTCCGGCTGGGGGCACCCACCCGGGACCCGGTGGCGGTGGACGTGAGCCAGCGGCTGCCCAGGCGGCGCGAGCTCCGTCTCCATCCCGGGCCGCGGGCCGACTGGCTGGGTGACCTGACCGTGCTCGAGGGGCTGCGCTACCGGGTGGGGGCTGCCTCGAACCGGATCGGACTCAGGCTGGAGGGCACCTCCCTGGCCCGACGCCAGGGGGAGCTCGCGAGCGAGGGGCTGGTGCTCGGGGCCGTCCAGCTGCCGCCCTCGGGGCACCCGGTGGTCTTCCTCCACGACCATCCCGCGACCGGCGGCTACCCGGTCGTGGCGGTCGTCGATCCCGCTGACCTGGCGGAGTGCGCGCAGGCGCGTCCCGGTGACGAGCTCAGGCTCACCCTGGTGTGACCTGCTCGGGGACCTCGAGGTCCGGGTCGTCGTCCGGGAAGGAGCGCACCGGCCCGGGGCCCGTGGCGGCCGTCTCGAACCGCACGGTGACCACCCCCCGGCCCGAGCCCCAGACCCAGCCCGGCCCGAGCTCGGCGTGGACCACATCCATCCCGGGGCGCCAGCCGGCGGCGCGGCGCGGCGGCTCGAGGGCCGGCTCCTCGGTCTCCACCTCCTCGGTGTCCTCGCCGAAGAGCACCTCCTGCACCCAGTCGGCGAGCCCGGAGACGCCGACCCCCAGCAGGCGGACCCCACCGGAGGTGTCGAGGTCGGCGAGCAGGGTGCGGGCCAGGCGCGCGACCACGGACGGGGAGTCGGTGGGTGTCGGGAGGGTGGTCGACCGGGAGAGCGTGGTGAAGTCGTGGAGGCGGACCTTGAGCGTCACGGTGCGACCCGCCAGGCCCTGCTTGGACAGGCGGGCCGCGACGGTGCTCGCCTGGCGGGTGACGAGCGCCTCCATCAGCCGTCGGTCGGTCAGGTCGGTGTCGTAGGTGTCCTCCACGCTCACCGACTTCGCCTCGCGCTCGGCCACCACCGGTCGATGGTCCTGGGCGCGTGCCAGCGCGTGCAGGTTGTGACCCTGGGCGCGGCCGACCAGGCGGACCAGCTCCTCCTCCTCGACCGCCTCGAGCTCGGCCACCGTGTGGATCCCCGCCCGACGCAGGCGCTCCGTGGTGGCCGGACCGACTCCGGGGATGACGCTGACCGGGAGGGGGCGGAGCAGGTCGTGCTCCGTCCCGGGTGGCACCACGGTGAGTCCGTCGGGCTTGTCGAGCTCGCTGGCGATCTTGGCGATGAACTTGGAGGAGCCCAGCCCGACCGACGCGGTGAGCCCGTCGGTGACCTCGTGCACCCGCGTCCTGAGCCGTTCCGCGACCTCGGCGAGGGTGGCCACCTCCAGGTCCGGGAGATCCGCGTGGGCGAGGTCCACGAAGGCCTCGTCGAGGGAGAGCGGCTCCACGAGCGGCGAGAGGTCGCGCAGCACCGCCATCACCGCGGAGCTGGCCTCGCGATACGCGTGGAACCGACCGGAGAGGAAGGCGGCGTGGGGGCACCGGGCCCGCGCCTCGCGGGTGGACATCGCCGACCGCACGCCGAACCTGCGTGCCTCGTAGGACGCGGTGGACACCACGCCCCGGCCCCCGACCCCGCCGACCACGACGGGCTTGCCCCGCAGGGAGGGCTTGTCCCGCTGCTCGACCGAGGCGAAGAAGGCGTCCAGGTCGAGGTGGAGCACCGACGCGTGTGACCGCATCAGTCGCGCTCCTGCGTCCTCATGCCTCCCATTGTGACTCCGCGGGCCTCCCACCGTGCACAGGAGGACCGGGGCGGCGCTCGTCCCCAGGCCGACCCGGCGCCGCGGGCGCCCGGGGCAGCGGTCCGGGCAGCCTGCTGGCATGGAGATCCCGCTCGACCTCGTCGCCCGCTCACCCGAGGACCTGCTCGCCTGCGTGCCCCTGCTGCTCGGCTTCGTCCCGGAGGAGTCCGTGGTGATGGTCGGCCTGGGCGGAGCAGGCGCACCGCACGCCCGCGTCGACCTGGGCGGTCCGGAGGACCTGCCCGGGGTCTGCGCCGCGCTGATCGGGCCCGCACTCAGGCACGGCCTCGACCACGTCGTCCTTCTCGTCTACTCCGGACTCGACCGTGGCAGGGCCACCGCCGGGGGACTGCGGCGCGCCTTCGACCGCGCCGGAGTGACGGTGCTCGTGGTGCTCGGCTGCGACGGGCGCGCGTGGGCCCTCCTGGATCCTGAGGCGCGCGGACCGGCCACCGAGTTCGACGTCCTCGCCCATCCCTTCGTGACCGAGGCCGTGGTGCGGGGCCGCGTCGTGCACCGGTCCCGGGCCGCCCTCGCCGACTCGTTGGCGCCGGCGCCGGAGCGGGTGGCGCTGACCTCGCGGATCCTTCCGTGGGTGGCACGGCCCGACGCGGCCTGGGTGCGGTCGACCGTGCGCGGTCTCGTCCGCTCCGGGGGCGTGCCCGACCCCGAGCAGGTGGCGCGCCTGGCTCTGGCCGCCGCGGACCCCCGGCTGCGCGACGCTCTCTGGAGCGCGGTCTCCAGGGCGGAGGCACGGCGCCACGTCGACCTGTGGATCGCCGTGCTGAGGGCGACGCCTCCGGCGTTGACGTCGGCCCCTGCCGCGGTCGTCGGCATCCTGGCGTGGCGGACGGGGGACGGGGCCCTGGCCTGGTGCGCGGTCGACGTGGCCCAGACCGGCCCGGTGGTCTGCCCGTTGGCCCTCGTCGTCGCCGACCTGCTGAACCGCGCCGTCCCTCCGGACGACCACCAGGCGGGAGGCGCCGCCTGAGTTGTGCGCCAGGGAGCCCTCGGCTGGCTATCGTGACGCCATGGGCGCAGAGGTGGAAGCACAGGAGTTCTCCCGCTCCGACCGGACCCGGCACCGGGAGAAGGTCCGGCGGTGTCTCGACGTCTTCGCGCGGATGCTCCGGGAGTCCCGGTTCGACACGGACGATCCGATGACTGGCCTGGAGGTGGAGTTCAACCTGATCAACGCGGAGGGGGACCCCTCCCTGCGCAACGCGGAGGCGCTGGAGGCGATCGCCGATCCGGCCTTCCAGACCGAGCTGGGGCAGTTCAACATCGAGATCAACTGCCCGCCTGCCCGGCTGCGCGAGCGCGGCCTGGGGGCGTTCGAGGCGGGGTTGCGC
The DNA here is from genome assembly GCF_058134365.1 of Nocardioides sp. Z22_16. Classification (NCBI taxonomy): domain Bacteria; kingdom Bacillati; phylum Actinomycetota; class Actinomycetes; order Propionibacteriales; family Nocardioidaceae; genus Nocardioides; species Nocardioides sp. Z22_16. The sequence continues at coordinate 136,688 of NZ_JBYTTI010000005.1, read as the reverse complement.
GACAGCCTCAACAAGGCGGAGGCCCGCTCCGCCGAGGTCGGCGCCCACCTGGTGATGATCGGGATCCTCCCGACCCTGGCCGAGGGTCACATGACCCCGGACTCCCTGAGCCCCAACCCCCGCTACAAGCTGCTGAGCGAGCAGATCCTCAACGCTCGGGGCGAGGACATCACGATCTCGGTCTCGGGCCCCGAGCGCCTGGAGACGACCACGGACTCGATCGTCCCGGAGGCCGCCTGCACCAGCACGCAGTTCCACATCCAGACGTCGCCCGACGAGTTCGCGGCCTACTGGAACGCCAGTCAGGTGATCGCGGGGGTCCAGCTGGCGGTCGGGGCCAACTCGCCGTACCTGCTGGGTCGCCAGCTGTGGCGCGAGACCCGGATCCCGCTCTTCGAGCAGGCGACCGACACCCGCAGCGAGGAGCTCAAGGCTCAGGGGGTGCGACCGCGTGTCTGGTTCGGGGAGAGGTGGATCACCTCGGTCTTCGACCTCTTCGAGGAGAACGTGCGCTACTTCCCGGCTCTGCTTCCGGTCACCGAGGACGAGGACCCGTTGGAGGTGCTGGAGGCCGGTGGTACGCCGTCCCTGACCGAGCTCCGGCTCCACAACGGCACGATCTACCGATGGAACCGGCCCGTCTACGACGTGACGCCGGAGGGTCCGCACCTGAGGGTCGAGAACCGGCTGCTCGCGGCCGGTCCCACGGTGGCCGACACGATCGCGAACGCCGCCTTCTACTTCGGGCTGGTGCGCGCCCTGGCCACCAGCGAGCGCCCCCTGTGGTCCCAGATGTCCTTCAGCGCCGCCGAGGAGAACTTCCACGTGGCCGCCAGGCACGGGATCGACGCGCAGGTCTACTGGCCCGGACTGGGGCAGGTGAGCGCCAGCGACCTCGTGCTGCGCCGGCTGCTGCCGATGGCGGACGAGGGGCTGGCCGCGAGCGGCGTGGAGGCCGGTGAGCGGGACCACTTCCTCGGCATGATCGAGCAGCGATGCCTGCTGCGCACCAACGGCGCGGAGTGGTTCGTGCGCCAGATGGCCGCGCGGGACGACCAGGAGCGGTTCGACGCGCTGCGTGCCACCCTGCTCGACTACGTGGAGCGGATGCACAGCAACGAGCCGGTGCACACCTGGTCCTGATCGCCCGGTCCTGGTCGCCCGGTCCTGTCGCTCGGTCCGGGTCGCTCGGCCCGGCGACCCTCAGCTGCGCCGACGCAGCCGGCGCCAGGTCCGCTCCGCACCGCTGGGGTGGTGGCGCCAGCCGTGCCTGGTCAGCACCACGAAGCACGGAGGCAGGCCGAGCTGCTGCCAGGCCTCGCAGCCCGCTGCCTGCCACTCCAGGTCGCCCGGGGAGGGCTCCAGCTCCCCTGACCGTGCCAGCCAGAGCACCGGCTCCGGCACCAGCAGCAGCGCGCGGTTCGCCAGGGCGACCGCCACCTCGACGCGGCTGTCGTGGTCCAGGGGGTCCTGGGCGAGCGGACGGAAGCGACAGGCCCGCTCGGTCTCGGGCGAGCCCGGCAGCCCGGCTGCCAGGACCGGCGCCAGGCGGCCCCTCGGTGCGGCCGTCTTGTGCGCCAGCACCGCCTCGCGCAGACGCCGCTGGAGCTCGGCTGCCGGCGCCGCCGGCCGGGCGTCGCCGAGGCCGGGCTCGAGCGGGAGGTCCAGCGGAGTGGGCGGAGTGGGCACTGCGCCACCCTGCCCGAGTGGGCGTCCTCACCCGTCCGGTTCTCCACAGCCTCCCCAACGCCGACCGGATTGGGTACGGTGCTCGCGTGGACGCCGCCTGGCGCCCGCAGCAGCCTGTGAACGAGGGAGAAGCTGATGCCGACCGTGGTCGTGGGATATGTCGCCAAGCCGGAAGGGGAGGCGGCGCTGGCCAAGGCCATCGAGGAGGCCAAGCTGCGGGGAGCCAAGCTCGTGGTCGTCAACTCCCACCGGGGTGGTGCGGAGTACGACGGCGAGGCGGCTCAGCGGACCTCCCGCGAGATCGAGTCGGTCCAGCAGCGGCTCGACCAGGCCGCGGTCGACTACGACATCCGGCAGATGGTGCGGGGCTTCGAGCCGTCGGAGGACCTGATCAGCCTGGCCGAGGCCAACGCCGCCGACCTGATCGTGATCGGGCTGCGCAAGCGGACCCCCGTGGGCAAGCTGATCCTGGGCAGCAACGCGCAGCGGATCCTGCTCGACGCGCACTGCCCGGTGTTGGCGGTCAAGGCCTGAGACCGCCTCGGGGCGCGACGGCCTCCAGGTCCTTCGCCCCGGTCCTACCGCAGGAGGAGCTGTTCTTATGCCGACATGGGCGATCATCGTCTGCTTCGCCGCGTTCGTCATCGTGCTGAACCTGACGTTGTGGCTGTGCGGAGCCAAGGGCGGACCTGCCTCGGACTGGTACCGGGCCGAGAGTCAGGGCGATCAGAGCAACTTCGACCACCCCCAGTTCTGAGGTCGCGCCTCCCCGCACGTCGACCACCGGAGCCCCCTGCCGCCTGTGCGACGCGGATGAGAGGTCACCCGCGTCGTAGGCTGGGGACATGGGTTTCCAGATCGCCAACGAGCCTGAAGCAGACCGCGTCCTGGACCGGTACCCGTTCGCCGTGCTGGTCGGCATGGCGCTGGACCAGCAGTACGGAATGGAGCACGCGTTCCGCGGCGGTGCGAAGCTTCTGGACAGGCTTGGAGCGCTGGACACGGCCCAGATCGCCTCGATGGACCCGGACGACTTCAAGGCTGTCTGCTCGCAGCCACCAGCGGTCCATCGTTTCCCCGGATCGATGGCTGCCAAGCTCCACGGCATCGCGGAGATCGTGGAGGAGCAGTACGGGGGCGACGTCACCCGGCTCTGGAACGAGGCGAAGGACGGCAGGGACCTCCTTGCACGAGTGATGGCCCTTCCAGGCTTCGGCAAGCAGAAGGCCCAGATCTTCGTGGCGCTCCTCGCCAAGCAGATGGGTGTGCGCCCGGAGGGGTGGGAGGCCGCGGCCGGTGACTACGCGCTGGAGGGCTACCGCTCCGTCGCCGATGTGGTCGACGCTGGCAGTCTGCTCAAGGTGAGGGAGTACAAGCAGGCTGCCAAGGCTGCCGCGAAGGCCGCCAAGACGTAGGGACGACGAGGCAGAAGAAGGCCGCTGCCAGGAGTGGGGCGCAGGTGCTCACCGGGGGCATGGCAGAATGTGAAGCGCGGCCTTGACGTAACCGGGCCTTGCCGCGCCCCTTTTCCGTGACGAGAGGTGTTCGTGTCTTCGAACGCACGCAAGCTGCTCCCCGCCGAGGTGCTGTCGCACCCGGCCGTCGTGTCCCTCATCGAGGGTGGTTCGGCCACCGGCACGGTGACTCCGGACCAGGTGCGCCAGGCCAGTGACGCCGCTCTGGTGGAGCCCCGCCACCTGAAGGCGCTGCTCACGCATCTGAGCGGGCAGGGCATCACGGTCGACATCAGCGCCGGCACCGCGATCCGCACCGCCGCGGCCGGCGCCCCGCGCAAGACCACCACGGCCAAGGCCGCGAAGAGCTCGGCGGTCAAGGCGACGCCCGCGAAGAAGGCGGTCGCCAAGACGGCCGCGAAGAAGGTCGTCCCCGCCGACCCGGTGATCGGTGCCGACGGCAAGAAGGTCCTGCCCGACATCCCGGACGAGCAGTTCGAGAAGGACGTCGTCGTCGATCCGACGATCAAGGAGGACGAGAAGCAGGCCTTCGTCGTCTCCGCCGCCGACGACACCGACGAGCCCGAGCAGCAGGTCATGGTCGCGGGCGCGACCGCGGACCCGGTCAAGGACTACCTCAAGCAGATCGGCAAGGTCCCCCTCCTCAACGCGGAGATGGAGGTCGAGCTCGCCAAGCGGATCGAGGCGGGCCTCTTCTCGGAGGAGAAGCTGGCCAAGGGCGGCAAGCTCAGCGCCAAGACGCTCGAGGAGTTCGAGTGGATCGCCGAGGACGGGCGGCGTGCCAAGAACCACCTCCTCGAGGCCAACCTGCGCCTCGTGGTCTCGCTGGCCAAGCGGTACACCGGCCGCGGCATGCTCTTCCTCGACCTGATCCAGGAGGGCAACCTCGGTCTCATCCGCGCGGTGGAGAAGTTCGACTACACCAAGGGCTACAAGTTCTCGACCTACGCGACCTGGTGGATCCGCCAGGCCATCACCCGCGCGATGGCGGACCAGGCCAGGACCATCCGGATCCCGGTCCACATGGTCGAGGTCATCAACAAGCTCGCACGTGTGCAGCGCCAGATGCTCCAGGACCTGGGTCGCGAGCCCACGCCCGAGGAGCTCGCCAAGGAGCTCGACATGACCCCGGAGAAGGTCATCGAGGTCCAGAAGTACGGCCGTGAGCCGATCTCGCTCCACACCCCGCTGGGTGAGGACGGGGACTCGGAGTTCGGCGACCTGATCGAGGACTCCGAGGCGATCGTCCCGGCGGACGCGGTCTCGTTCACCCTTCTCCAGGAGCAGCTGCACGCCGTGCTCGACACCCTCTCGGAGCGCGAGGCGGGCGTGGTCAGCATGCGGTTCGGCCTCACCGACGGCCAGCCGAAGACGCTCGACGAGATCGGCAAGGTCTACGGGGTTACCCGGGAGCGGATCCGCCAGATCGAGTCCAAGACGATGTCGAAGCTGCGGCACCCCAGCCGTTCCCAGGTCCTCCGCGACTACCTGGACTGAGAGCTCCGGCGCCTGACACCTCAAGCCTCCTGAGGGGGTCAGGTCCCCGTGGCGGCACAACCCCGATCCGTGACGTGCGGGTCGGGGTTGTGGCATCCCGGGACGGTGCGTGGGTGCGCGCACCACACCGTTCCCGTCAGACCAGGAGGACGCCGGCTGCCCAGGCGAGGGTGGCCAGCAGGGCCGCCGAGAGCTCCACCGCCACGCTCAGGACGACGGCTCTCAGGACGTGGCCCGTCGAGCGCCGGGCAGCAGCCCTGCCCAGCCGGCGCTGCTCGGCGAGGTGGACGCCCAGCACGAAGCCGAGGACCAGGCCCACGACGGGGACCACGAAGAAGCCCACCACGGCGAGGACGCCACCGGCCCACAGGGTCGAGGCGGGGATGCCGGCGTCGCGCAGCCGGCGTCCCGGCACGACGTACTTGACCAGGGCCCCCGCCCCCAGCAGCAGGGTGGCGACGGCCAGGACCGTCCACGCGGTGCCGGTGCCGACGTACCAGGCCCACCCCAGGATCGCGATGAGCACCAGCAGCGTGCCGGGGAGCACGGGCACCAGGATCCCCACCAGGCCGATCGCGATGACCAGTCCGGTGAACAGGGTCGGCAGGCTCATGGGTCGACCTCGGGGTAGACGTGAACGGCCCCGGACCGTAAGGTCCGGGGCCGTGCGGAGCAGGGGCTTCTCAGGCTTCTGGCCTCGGAGCGGGGCCGAGCTTGTGGGTCTCGTCGACGACGGCGACCGCCACCTGGCGGAGCTTGTCGCCGTGCTCACGAGCGTGGTGAGCGCAGAAGAGCAGCTCGCCGCCGCTCTGGAGCTCCACCCGGAGGTAGGCCTGCGCTCCGCAACGGTCGCAACGATCCGCCGCCGTGAGGGCGGGTGTGGGGGCAACTGCAGTAGTCACATCGGCCTCGTTTCTCTCCATCGGTGTCTTGCCCAACGTACTTGGTCCGGCAAAAGTTTCCCCGGGATGTCAGGTCGACGAACCACTATCCAACCATGCTCGTCACTACCCGGTTTCAGTTATGCCCAACCCTCGACCTGTCGGTCTTGTTCCCGCGGGTGGTGTGCCGCCACGCTAGACCGGCAGACCGTCCGGAGGGTGCAGGCGTGCCGCGGGCCGTCGCCGGGCGTGTCGCGGGTAGATTCTCCTCTCGTGGCAGCACCGACGGACACCTCCTACAACGCAGCACACCTCCTGGTCCTCGAGGGACTGGACGCGGTGCGCAAGCGGCCCGGCATGTACATCGGCTCGACCGACACCAAGGGCCTGATGCACTGCCTGTGGGAGGTGATCGACAACGGCGTGGACGAGGCCCTCGCGGGGGCCGCACACCGGGTCGAGGTGACGCTCCTGGCTGACGGCTCCGCCGAGGTGGTGGACGACGGCCGGGGCATCCCGACCGACAAGGAGCCGAAGACCGGCCTGCCCGGCGTCGAGGTCGTGGCCACCAAGCTGCACGCCGGGGGCAAGTTCGGCGGCGGGTCCTACGTCGCCACCGGCGGCCTGCACGGCGTCGGCCTCTCGGTCGTCAACGCGCTCTCGTCGCGGATGGACATCGACGTCGACCGCTCGCCGTCCCAGCAGGGCATCAGCTTCCGCCGGGGCACCCCCGGCGTCTTCGACTCCGACGCCCCGGACAGCGGGTTCACGGCTCGCTCGGGACTGACCCGCAAGGGCAAGCGGGTGGCGCGAGGACGCAGCGGCACCCGGGTCCGCTTCTGGCCGGACCGGCAGATCTTCACCCGCGACGCCACCTTCGTCTTCGACGAGCTGGTCACGCGCGCCCGGCAGACGTCCTTCATCGTGCCCGGCCTCGAGCTCGTGATCCGCGACCTGCGGGGCGAGGAGCCGGTGGAGGAGACGTTCCGGCACGACGGCGGCATCTCGGAGTTCGCCGAGTTCCTCTCCACGGGCGAGCCCGTCACCGACGTGCTGCGGCTCCAGGGGTCCGGGCACTTCACCGAGACGGTGCCCCTCCTCGACGAGCTGGGGCACATGACCCCCCAGGAGATCGAGCGGGAGCTCGGGGTCGACGTGGCGCTGCGCTGGAGCACGGACTACGACACCACCCTGCGCTCCTACGTCAACGTGATCGCCACGCCGAAGGGCGGGACGCACGTCAGCGGGTTCGAGCAGGCCGTCACCAAGACCTTCAACGACGTGATGCGCTCCGCCAAGGTGCTGAAGGTCGGCGACCAGGACGTCGTGAAGGACGACGTGCTGGAGGGGCTCACCGCGGTCGTCACGGTGCGCCTGGCCGAGCCCCAGTTCGAGGGGCAGACCAAGGAGATCCTGGGGACGCCCGCTGCCCGCACCATCGTGCGCAAGGTGGTCGCGAGCGAGCTCAAGAAGTTCCTGACCTCGACCAAGCGGACCGAGAAGGCCCAGGCCAAGCTGGTCATGGAGAAGGTGGGCAACGCCTCCAAGACCCGGATCGCGGCCCGGCAGCACAAGGAGACCCAACGGCGGAAGAACGCCCTGGAGTCCTCCGCGCTGCCCGCCAAGCTGGTCGACTGCCGCACCACGGACAACGAGCGCTCCGAGCTCTTCATCGTCGAGGGCGACTCGGCGCTTGGCACCGCCAAGCTCGCGCGCGACTCGGAGTTCCAGGCGCTGCTGCCGATCCGCGGCAAGATCCTCAACGTGCAGAAGGCCTCGGTCGGGGACATGCTCAAGAACACCGAGTGCGCCTCGATCATCCAGGTCGTCGGCGCCGGTTCCGGGCGCACCTTCGACCTCGAGGCCGCCCGCTACGGGCGGATCATCTTCATGGCGGACGCCGACTCCGACGGCGCCCACATCCGGTGCCTGCTGGCGACCCTCTTCTTCAAGTACATGCCCGACCTGCTGGCCGCGGGCCGGGTCTACACCGCCGTCCCGCCGCTCCACCGCATCGAGCTGACCAACCCCAAGAAGGGCATGGACAAGTACGTCTACACGTACTCCGACGACGAGCTGCGCCGCAAGCTGGCGGAGCTGAAGAAGAAGAACCTGCGCTGGAAGGACCCGGTGCAGCGCTACAAGGGCCTCGGCGAGATGGACGCCGACCAGCTCGAGGAGACCACCATGGACCCGCGCCGCCGGACGCTGCGCAGGCTGACGGTCGACGACGCCGGCGACGCCGCGTCGGTCTTCGAGCTGCTGATGGGCTCCGAGGTGGCCCCGCGCAAGGAGTTCATCGTGCAGGGCGCCTACGAGGTCGACCTCGAGACGCTGGACGCCTGAGGGCGGCCCGGCGGCGCACCGTCGGGGTGCGCCCCGGGGCCGGTGCGCTCCCGGGGCGGGCCGAGCTCAGTCGACCTGACGCATCAGGCCGGTGTCGACGTCGTAGACGAAGCCGCCGACCAGCACGGTGGAGGGGATCAGCGGGTGGGACCGGACCTTGCGCACGTCCTGGCGGAGGCGGGCGACCTGGTCGTCGACCACACCGAACGACTGCCAGGTGGCGTCCTCGCCGACGGCGGTGCCGATCCGCTCCTGCAGCTCCGCCTCGCTGGCGGTGGTCATCGCGCACCGGGTGTGGGGCACCACCAGGACCCGCTCGACGCCGAGCAGGTGGGCGCCCAGGACCAGCGCCTCGAGCGCCTGCGGGGTGACCCGGCCGCCCGGGTTGCGGAAGATCTTGGCGTCGCCGTGCTTGAGGCCCAGCATCGCCAGCGGGTCGATGCGCGAGTCCATGCAAGTCACGATCGCGACGCCGGCATGGGCCCGCCCGTCGAATCCGCCGAGGTCGAAGTCGGCCGCGAAGGCCCGGTTGGCAGCCAGCAGGTCGTCGAAGTCGTTCACGAGGAAAAACCTAGCCCACTCACGACCGGTGCCTTCGCCGGGCCCGCCGCGCGAAGCAGCACCAGGGCCAGCACGGCCGCGAGCACGGCGCAGACCGCGGCGCCGGCGAAGACGGTCTGCTCCTGGGCGATCCCCGCCTCCTTCAGCAGGAGGGTGAACTCCCTGCAGCGGGAGGCGCCGTCGCACACCTCCCGGACGGGTGGGACGTCGGCCTGCTCGGCGTAGTAGCGGCGCAGGCCCAGCGTGGTGAGGGCCGAGATCCCCACCAGCATCCCGACCATCCGGGCCACCACCACCAGGGCACTGCTGAGCCCGTGGACGCCGGGCTCGGTGAAGGCGAGCACTGCCGCGTTCACCGGCGCGAGGGCCAGCCCGAAGCCGAGCCCGCCGACGACCAGCGGCACGCTGGCGTGCCAGTGCTCCAGGGCGTCGATGCCCCAGGTCGACATCCAGGCGAACGCCGCAGCGGCCAGGACCATGCCGAGGGCCGCGGTCGGGCCCGAGCCCCACCGGCGCGTGAGGAAGCCCCCGGCGACCGCGCCCAGGGGCAGGGCGACCAGGAACCGCACCAGCACCAGGGCTGCCATCAGCTGGGAGTCGCCGTAGATCGTGGTGCGCGCGAAGAGCGGGATGTCGATCAGCGCCGCGATCAGCGCGGCACCGACGAAGAAGCTGACCAGCATCGCGCCCCAGGCCGGGGTACGGCGCAGCGCGCCGCGCGGCACGATGGGGTCGGCGGCCCGCCGCAGGTGCAGGAGCAGGGCCACGCCCCCCAGCAAGGCGCCGGCGAGGTACCAGATCCCCTGGTCGGAGAAGACCTCCACCTTCGGGTCGGCGGTCGCGAAGGCGAGGACGACGCCGCCCAGCGCCACGGAGAGGAGCAGCGCCCCGGTCAGGTCCGCCTCACGGAGCGCGCGGGCCCAGGAGCCGACGTCCACCAACGGACGCCGGGCGGTGAGCAGCCGCGCGACGAGGAGCGCCGCCGCGACCATGGAGAGCACCCCCACCGGGGTGAGCCAGCGGCTGCCCGTCACGAACGGGACGAAGAGCTCGCCCCAGCGCACGTCGCGCATGATCGGCGGCGGCCGGAGGAAGGTCAGGGCGCCGGCGACGAGCACCAGGAGCGCCAGCGCGCCACCGAGGAGGTCGCGGCGATGCTGGCTGGGGGAGGCGAGGAGGTCGCGGGACCGGTCGTCGAGCAGGCTCGGGGCACGCGAGGCCAGGCTGCGGACCCCCGCGGCGAGCAGCAGCCCGACGGCCATGTTGAGGGCGAAGATCGCGCGCCAGTCTGCGAGCGCGAGCACCACCGCCCCGAGCAGCGGCCCCAGGACCGAGCCGATCTCCTGGACGGCCGAGACGATGCCGAGCGGGACCCCGCGTCGCTCCTCGGGGTAGAGGTCGGCCACCAGGGCCAGGGTGGCCGGGACCAGGCCGCCACCGCCGACGCCCTGGAGGAAGCGGCCGACCACCATGGAGGGCATGTCGTAGGCGAGCGTGGTCACCAGCGAGCCGAGCGAGAAGAGCACCAGCGAGAGCACGAGCACCGGCACCCGACCACGGATGTCGGCGATCCGCCCGATCAGCGGCAGCATGGCCACGTAGCCGAGGAGGAACCCGGAGACGATCGGGGCGGCACGCTGGAGCTGGTCGACCGGCACGCCCGCGCTGCCCATCATGTCGGGCAGGGCGAGCACGACGACGTAGGTGTCGGCGGCGGCGAAGGCCACCGCGACCGCGGCCAGCCAGAGCAGCGCCTGCTGGGCGCGATCGACGCGGGGCGTCACGGGGCGACGATCTCCCTGGTCGTGCCGTAGTCGGTCAAGTCGACCGTGTAGGTCATCTCGTCGCTGTCGGCGTAGAAGACCCCGGTGAGCTCTGCGCGCCTGAGCTCGCCCTCGTCGGTGACCAGGAAGACCACGTCGAAGGTGTCCCCGGCGCTGCTGGGGATCACGTTCTCCATCACCGCGCCGTCGATGGTGCCGGTATAGCTGGTCAGCACCTCGGCGTTGTCGACACCACCGCGCTCGCGGTCACCCTGTTGCGGGTCCTGCACCTCCTGCAGCAGGGTGGCGAAGCCCTGGTCCGGGCTGATCAGGAGCGAGGGGTCCGGCGCGCCGTACTCGGCCGGGTCGACGTCGGACCAGCCCGGAGCGAGCGGGATCTGGGCCCAGACGGTCCCGTCGACGGCGACCACCGGCACGTTGAAGACGTTGCCGGCGAGCCGGATGCCGAGGTCTCCCTCGAAGGCCGGCGCGTCAGTCGCCACGCCCACCGCGCTGGTCACGCCGGTGACGCCGTCGGGCAGGTCGTCGGTGGTCAGGGAGAGGTTGAGGCCCGAGGTCTCCACGAGCCGGTCGCTCGCGGTCTCCAGCACCTCCTCGACGTCCTCGTCCGCCCTCGGCTCCTCGGAGCTGCAGGCGGTCAACGTCACGGCCATGGTCAGGAGCAGGCCGGAGAGCGCGGCGCGCCGCGCACCACACGGGGCGACGGGACGTGGGGAGGTCATGGGGGCAGCGTCCCACAGGCCCCGAGCCCGGCGCTGCTCACGCATCGGCGGCCACCCCGAGCTGCCGGGCCACCGGAGGCGCCACGGCGACGACCGGAATGCTCCCCGGAGTGCCCGAGCCGTCCCGCCTGCCGTCGGCGGGAGGGAGCTCGACGGGCGCGCCGCTGGCGGCCGCCGCCCGCGCCGGCGAGGGGCCGGCCCAGGCGAGCACGAGGGTGTCCTCGCCCCGGAGGAACCGGTGGCAGCGGACCCCGCCGGTGGCCCGCCCCTTCGCGGGGTACTCGGTGAACGGGGTCACCTTCCAGGCCCCCGGCTCGGTGCCGGGCAGGGCCGTGGAGGCGCCGGAGGCGGTGAAGACCACGGCGTCCTCGCCGCTCAGGGCGCCGAACCAGATCACCTTCGCGCCGGCGCCCAGCCGGATGCCGGCGATCCCGCCGCCCGAGCGGCCCTGCGGCCGGACCCCGCCGGCGGAGAAGTGGAGCAGCTGGGCGTCGGAGGTGATGAAGCAGAGCTCCTCCTCGCCGGTGGCGAGGGCGACGGCGCCTACCACCTCGTCGCCGTCCTTGAGGGAGACGACCTCCCACTCGTCGCGCGCCAGCACCTCGGGGTTGACCCGCTTGACGACCCCCATCGCGGTGCCCAGGGCGATGCCCGGGCCGTCGGCGGTGAGGGGGGTGAGCGCCAGCGCACGCTCCCCGCTCTCCAGCTGCAGCACCTCGCTGAGTGGGAGCCCGCCCTGCAGGTTGGGGTCGTTGGCCGACGGCGGCAGCTCGGGCATGTCGAGGACCTGGGTGCGCACCAGCCGGCCGCGCGAGGTCAGGACCCCGACCTCCCCGCGGACCGTGGTCCGGACCGCGGAGACGATGACGTCGTGGTTGGCCCGGCCGCCGCCCTCGCCCGGGACCTCGTCGCTGGAGGAGCGGGCCAGCAGCCCGCTGGAGGAGAGGAAGGCGAAGCACGGGTCGTCCGCGACCTCGAGCGAGGCGGTGCCGGAGGCCACCGCCGTCCCGGCCGAGGCGAGCAGCACCGTGCGCCGGGGGGTGCCGAAGGTCTTCGCCACCTCCGCCAGCTCGTCGGAGACGACCTTGCGCAGCCGCTCCTCGTCGTTGAGGATCGCGTCGAGCTCCTCGATCGCCGCCTCCAGCTCCGCCTTCTCCTTGTCCAGCTCGAGCTTGGAGAACTTCGTGAGCCGGCGCAGCGGCATGTCGAGGATGTAGTCCGCCTGGATCGTGGTCAGGTCGAAGACCGTCATCAGGCGCTCCCTCGCCGCGGCGGCGTTGTCGCTGGCGCGGATCAGCTGGATCACCTCGTCGATGTCGAGGATGGCCAGCAGCAGGCCCTCCACCAGGTGGAGGCGGTCCGCCGCCTTGCCGCGGCGGAAGGTCGAGCGCCGTCGGACCACCTCGAGGCGGTGGGCCAGGAAGACCTCCAGCATCTCCTTGAGCCCCAGGGTGCGGGGCTGGCCGTCGACCAGGGCGACCGCGTTGATCCCGAAGGACTCCTCCAGCGGGGTCATCTTGTAGAGCTGCTCGAGCAGGACCTCGGGGACGAACCCGTTCTTGACCTCGATGACCAGCCGCAGGCCGTTCGCCCGGTCGGTGAGGTCCTTGATGTCGGAGATGCCCTGGAGCTTCTTGGACTGGACCAGCACCTTGATCCGCTCCACCACGCGCTCGGTGCCGACCCCGTAGGGCAGCTCGGTGACGACGATGCCCTTCTTGCGGGCGGTCACCGACTCGATCCGCGCGGTGGCCCGCATCTTGAAGCTGCCGCGCCCGCAGGCGTAGGCGTCGCGCACCCCGTCGAGCCCGACGATCTTGCCCCCGGTGGGCAGGTCGGGCCCCGGGATGAAGCGCATCAGGTCGTCCAGGCCGGACTTCGGGTGCTTGAGCAGGTGCCGCAGCGCCTGGACGACCTCGACCAGGTTGTGCGGGGCGATGTTGGTGGCCATGCCCACCGCGATGCCGGTCGCACCGTTGACCAGGAGGTTGGGGATGGCCGAGGGCAGGACCGCGGGCTCGAGCTCGCGGGAGTCGTAGTTGGCCTTGAAGTCGACCGTGTCCTCGTCGAGGGAGCCGGTCATGGCGACGGCCGCCGGAGCCATCCGGCACTCGGTGTAGCGCATCGCGGCGGGGGAGTCGTCGGGTGAGCCGAAGTTGCCGTGGCCGTCGATCATCGGCAGGCGCATCGACCAGGGCTGGGCCAGCCGCACCAGCGCGTCGTAGATGGCGCTGTCGCCGTGGGGGTGCAGCTTGCCCATCACCTCGCCGACCACTCGGGCGCTCTTGACGTGGCCCCGGTCGGGTCGCAGGGACATGTCGTCCATCGTGTAGAGGATCCGGCGCTGCACCGGCTTGAGCCCGTCGCGGGCGTCGGGCAGGGCGCGCGAGTAGATGACGGAGTAGGCGTACTCCAGGAAGGAGCTCTTGATCTCGTCCCCGACGTCGATGTCGAGGATGTGCTCCTCGAAGTCGTCGGGAATCGGGGACTTCGTGCCACGGCGTGCCATGCCCGCATTCTCCCGGTCACGGTCCGGGTTGCCGAGGTAGGGCGCGCCGAGCCGGAGGGACGCGTTAGATTCAGCACGTGACCGAAGCGGACTCCGCCACCCCCACCTCCCACGAGCCCCCCCGTCACTGGGAGGCGGACGTCCTGCTCAGAGACGGTCGGACCGCTCACATCCGGCCGATCAGGGCCAGCGACGCCGAGCTGATGGTCGACTTCTACAGCCGGGTCTCCGACGAGTCCAAGTACTACCGCTTCTTCGCCCCGATGCCGCGGCTCTCGGACCGTGACGTGGCGCGCTTCACCCAGGTCGACTACCGCGACCGGGTCGCCCTGGTGCTCCTGGTCGGCGGTCAGATGATCGCCGTCGGCCGGTACGACGCCGTGAAGCCGGGGCAGGCCGAGGTCGCCTTCCTGGTGGAGGACAAGCACCAGGGCCGGGGGATCGGTCAGCTGCTGCTCGAGCACCTCGCCCAGGCCGGGCGCGAGTGCGGCATCGAGCGGTTCGTGGCCGAGGTGCTCCCCGACAACCACCCGATGATCCGCACGTTCAAGGACGCCGGCTACCAGGTCGCCAGCCAGTACGACGACGGCCTGGTGAGCCTGGAGTTCTCCATCGACCCGACCGACACCGCCATCGGGGTGATGGAGCAGCGCGAGCACCGCGCCGAGTCCGCCTCGATCGAGAAGTTCTTCAACCCCCGCTCCGTCGCGGTCATCGGGGCCAGCCGGCGCCAGGACACCATCGGTCAGGCCCTGGTGCGCAACCTGGTGCTGGGCGACTTCACCGGCCGTGTCTACGCGGTCAACCCGACGGCGGACGCGGTCTCCGGTCTCCCCACCTACGCGTCGGTCACCGAGATCCCCGACGAGGTGGACGTCGCGATCGTGGCGGTGCCCGCCGAGTCGGTCCAGGAGGTGGTCCTGGACTGCGCGGCCAAGGGGGTGCACGGGCTGGTGGTGATCTCCTCGGGGTTCGCCGAGACCGGCGAGGAGGGCCGCAACCGGCAGCGTCAGCTCGTCGGGCTCTCCCGCTCGTACGGCCTGCGCCTGATCGGTCCCAACTGCCTCGGCGTGATCAACACCGCCCCCGAGGTCTCCCTCAACGCCTCGCTCTCCTCGGTGATGCCACCGCGGGGTCGTGCGGGCTTCTTCTGCCAGTCCGGGGCACTGGGCTCGGCGATCCTGGAGAAGGTGAACAACCGTGGCCTCGGACTCACCACCTTCGTGAGCGCGGGCAACCGCGCCGACGTCTCCGGCAACGACCTGCTCCAGTACTGGGAGGAGGACGACTCCACCGAGGTGGTCCTGCTCTACCTGGAGTCCATCGGCAACCCGCGCAAGTTCTCGCGCATCGCGCGGCGGGTCTCCCGGCGCAAGCCGATCATCGCGGTGCGGTCGGGCCGCACCACGCAGGGGGTGCCGATGGGACACGCGGTGCGCAAGATCGCCGCACCCTCGCAGTCGGTGGACGCGATGTTCCGGCAGGCCGGGGTGATCCAGGTGGACACCCTGGAGGAGATGTTCGACGTCGCCCAGCTGCTCGCCCACCAGCCGCTGCCCCGCGGCCGCCGGGTGGCGGTGGTCGGCAACTCCGACGCCTTGGGGCTGCTCGCCGCCGACGCCGCCGCCGGCGCGGGGCTGGTGGTCAACAAGCAGGTGGCCCTGGGCTCCGACGCAGGGGCCGAGGACTTCGAGGACGCGCTCGACGCGGCGATCGACGACCCCGAGGTCGACGCCGTGGCGGCGATCTACATCCCTCCCCTCAACGTCTCGGGGGAGGACGTGGCCAACGTGCTCGCTGCCATCGGCGAGCAGTCCGACAAGCCGCTGGTCACCACCTTCCTGGGCGCGGAGGGGGTGCCCGAGCTGCTGCGCGTGCCGGACGTGGCCGGGTCGACCGCCGGTCGCGGCTCGGTGCCGTCCTACCCGGCGGTCGAGGCCGCGGTGCGGGCGCTCGCCCGCGTCGTGGAGTACGCGATGTGGCTGCGCAGTCCGGACAAGCCGCCGGCGGACGCGGAGCTGGTCGACCGGCCGGCCGCCAAGAAGCTGGTCGGCGAGCTGCTGGCCCAGCACCCCGACGGCCACGACCTGGACGAGGAGTCCCTGCACGACCTGCTGGCCGCCTACGGCATCGAGATGTGGCGCAGCTACCCCGTGGCCGACCTCGAGGGGGCCCTGGCTGCGGGGGAGCGACTGGGGTGGGACGTGGTGCTCAAGGCGACGGCCCTGCACCTGCGGGACCGACCAGACCTCGCCCACGTGTGGCGCAACATCGACTCCGCCGCCGAGATGACGGACGCCTGGCACACCCTGCACGAGGTGATCGCCGAGCCGGAGGCGGCCGGGTTCGTGGTGCAGCGCAACGCACCGCCCGGCGTGCCGGTGGCGGTGGCCAGCATCGAGGACCCGCTCTTCGGGCCCGTGGTCTCCTTCGGCGTCGGCGGGCCGATGACCGAGCTCCTCCAGGACCGGTCGTTCCGGATCCCCCCGTTGGCCGAGCACGACGCCCAGGACATGGTGCGGGAGATCAAGGCCTCACCCCTGCTCTTCGGCTACCGGGGAAGCGAGATCGTCGACGTGGAGGAGGTGGAGCGGATCGTGCGCCGCGTCGCCCAGCTCCAGCACGACCTGCCGCAGGTGCGCTCGCTCTCGCTGCCGCTGGTGCTGGCGGGGCGCAACGGGTGCTCGGTGCTGGGCGGTTCCTGTCGGATCGAGCCGGTGCTGGACCCGCGGTCGGACTGGTTCGTCCGCCGGCTCAGCATGATGCCCGGGGACACGCTCCCGGACTGAGCGCGCGGAGCCGGCGGCGGCTCGCACTAGGATCGCGCCCGTGCTCGTCTCCGACTCCCACCGCTTCCTCTTCGTGCACGTGCAGAAGACGGGCGGGGTCAGCGTGGAGCACCTGCTCCGGCCCCTCCTCCCGGACGTGCGCACCGTGGACGGCCTGACCAGGCACGCGCGCCTCGGGCAGGTGCTGCGGGCCGAGCCCGGGCTCGCGGAGTACTGGACGGCCGGCTTCGTCCGCAACCCCTGGTCCCGACTCCTCTCCTGGTACGGGATGGTGCAGCGCTTCCGTGAGCTCGCCGCGAAGGGCTCCCCGAAGGCGAGGCGCTTCCTGGAGGGCGGAGGCTTCATGGCCGGCGTGGCCCGGGACTACCCCGACTTCGAGTCGTTCGTGATGCGGGGGCCCGACGACTGGCCACGGTTGCGCACCGCGCAGGTCACCTACCTGCGCGCTCCCGGGCGGGAGGCGGACTTCGTCGGCCGGACCGAGTCGTTCGAGGAGGACGTGCGCCGCGTGATGCTGCACCTCGGGCTCCCGACCCCGGAGCGTGTCCCTCGGGACAACGCGGCCCCTCCGCGCGACTACCGCGGCGAGTACACCGGCGCCATGCGCGATCGCGTCGCCGAGGTCTTCGCCGCCGATCTCGAGGCCTTCGGGTACGTCTTCTGAGGGCATGACAGACTGCCCCCATGCGCAGCAGGACCCCCGGTCAGACCGCGGACGCGAAAGACCACGCCAGACGCCTGCGGGTGGCGATCGAACGGACCGGCTACTACCCCGAGGTGGTCATCGACGGGGTGTTCGCGGCCTTGGGCGGCGAGGAGGTGGCCGCGTTCTACGTCCACCACGAGCCGACGTTCGAGCGCGACGAGGTGCGCCGTCACCTGACCGTGGCGGTGCTCACCGCCTCGCGCCTGATCCTGGCCCACACCGACGAGCACCCGGGTGACGACCTCCTGCCCGAGCCGCACACCTCGACCTCCACCGAGGCGGTCACGCTGTCGGCGGTGCGCTCGGTGGTGGTGACCCGGATGGTGGCGAACCCGACCTCCGGGCCCGCCCCCGCCGCGGAGGCGGTGCTGACGATCGGCTGGGGCGGCGTCTCCCGGATCGACCTCGAGCCGGCCTCCTGCGCCGACCCGCAGTGCGAGGCCGACCACGGGTACACCGGCGTGCTGGCCGGCGACGACTTCTCCCTGCGGGTCTCCGCGGCCGCCGAGGGCCGGGACGCCGTGACCGGGCTGCTCGACTTCGCGGAGGCCCTCTCGGCGCGGACCCGCGGGGCATGACCCCCGGCGCCTTCGCCGCCCCGGACTACGGGTCGCGGACGCTCAGCGACGTGGTGCCCGCCGTGGCCCGCTCCCTGGGGGTGCCTCTCGACGAGCAGGCGGGGTCGCTGGTGCTGCCCCAGGCGCCGTCGTACGTCGTCTTCCTGATCGACGGCCTGGGGGCTGAGCTGCTCAGGCGCTACGCCCACGCGGCACCGTTCCTCTCCTCGTTCCTCGACGAGGGCGCCACGGGGTCGGCCACCGTGCCCTCCACGACGGCGACGAGCCTGACGTCGTTCGGCACCGGCCTCCCCCCGGGAGCCCACGGCCTGGTCGGGTTCACCACCCGGATCCCCGGCACGGAGCGACTGCTCAACGCGCTGGCCTGGGACACGACGGTCGATCCCCGGCAGTGGCAGCCCCACCCGACCGCCTTCGCCCGGCTCACCGGTGCCGGGGTCTCGGTCACCGTGGTCAACAAGCGCGACTTCGTGGGCAGCGGTCTGACCGTGGCCGCCCACCGGGGCGCCGAGTACGTGGGCGCGGACCGGGTGGGGGAGCGGATCGCTGCGGTCCAGGCGGCTTCCGCCGCCCGGCCCTCCCTGACCTACGTCTACGACGCCGACCTGGACTGGACCGGGCACAAGTTCGGCGTCTCCTCCATGCAGTGGCTCCAGCAGCTGGCCATGGTCGACGCCGAGGCGGAGCAGATGCGCGAGGCACTGCCGTCCCACACCCGGATGCTGGTGATCGCCGACCACGGGATGGTCGACAGCCCGGCCGTCTCCCGGATCGACGTCGACGAGCGGCTGGAGCTCCGCTCCGGCGTCGCGCTGCTGGGCGGGGAGGCGCGCTTCCGGCACGTCTACTGCGCCGGCGGCGCCGTGGCGGACGTGGCCGCCACCTGGCGCGAGGTGCTGGGGGAGCGCGCCGAGGTGCTGACCCGCGACGAGGTGGTGGCGGCGGGCTGGTTCGGCGCGGTCGAGCCGGGGGTGCTGCCGAGGATCGGCGACGTGGTGGCAGCGTGCCGGGGTGACGCGGCGATCGTCTCCACGGCCGACTTCCCCTACGAGAACCAGCTGGTCGGGCTGCACGGGTCGCTCACCCCCGACGAGATGCGGATCCCGATCCTCGTGGCCTGAGCGCCGTCGGCCTCAGTCGGGCGCGGCCGGGGGCGCCGTCCGCTGCCCGGCGGCTTGCCCGGTGTCTTGCCCGGTGTCTTGCCCGGTGTCCTGTCCGGTGGCCTGAGCGGCGGACTTCCTGGCTCCGGTGCGGGGCAGGAAGAGGGCAGGCAGCAGGATGAGGGCGGTGAGCCCGAACGCCACCCAGAAGGCGAACTCGAAGGAGTCTGCGAGGACCGGCCCGACGACCCTCCTCGCCTCCGGGGTGAGGGAGCCGATCTGGTCGGCACCGCCGCCGGCTCCCCGCAGCCCGCGCGAGGCGAGGCTGTCGGCGAACCGCTGGGTGAGGGCCGTGATGAGCAGGGCGCTGCCCAACGACGCGCCGACCTGCTGGATCGCCGACAGGGTCGGTGAGGCCCGGGAGACCCGGTCCTTGCTCAGGTGGGCGTAGGCCGAGGAGACGGTCGGCATCATCACGGCGCCCAGGCCGAGGCCGCGGACGAACAGGGCTGCGCAGAGCCAGACGTAGGAGGTGTCGACGCCCAGCTGGGTGAAGGGGAAGGTGCCCAGCAGCGCCAGGCCGACCCCCACGGGCACGACGTACCCGGCGCCGAAGCGGTCGGTGAGCCGGCCGGCGACGATCATCGAGACCAGCGCGCCCAGGCCCTGCGGGACGAGCAGCAGCCCGGAGTCGAGCGCCCCCTCGCCCCGCACGCTCTGGTAGTAGAGGGGGAGCAGCAGCATGCCGCCGAAGAGGCCGATGGCGACGAGGAAGAGTGCGAGCGCCCCGCTGCCGAAGAGTCGGTCGGCGAGCAGCCGGACGTCGATGATGGAGGCGGCGCCCCGTCTCAGGCTGTACCACGCGTAGAGCGCCAGGCCGACCGCCCCGCCGACCAGCGGCGCGATCACCACCCGCTCGTCGAAGCCGCCCCGGGAGCTGGCCTCGGAGAGGCCGTAGAGGAGGCTGGCGAGGCTCAGGGAGAGCAGGGCCAGGCCGACGGTGTCGAGGCGGCCGGGGTCGTAGAGGCCGCGCTCGAGAGGCAGTCTCCACAGCGCCAGGGCGACGGCGACGATGCCGACGGGCACGTTGACCAGGAAGATCCAGTGCCAGCTGCCGTACTCGACGAGGAGACCGCCGAGGACCGGGCCGAGGATCGGGCCGATGAGCATCGGGACGCCCAGGATGGTCATGGCCCGTCCCATGTTGGCCGGGCCGGCGGCACGGGCGAGCATCGCCTGCCCGGCCGGGAGCAGCATGCCGCCGCCGAGGCCCTGCAGGATGCGGAACGTGATCAGCGACTCGATCGACCAGGAGGCGGCGCAGAGCGCCGAGCCGATCGTGAAGAGCGTCACCGCGGTGACCCAGACCGGCTTGGAGCCGAAGCGGTCCAGGGCCCAGCCGGTGATCGGGATGACGAGGGCCACCGCGAGCAGGTATCCGGTGACCACCCACTGCGTGGTGGGCAGGGTGGCGTCGAGGTCCCTGCTCAGGGAGTCGAGGGCGACGTTGACGATCGTGCTGTCGAGCACCGGCATGAGCATGCCGACGACGAGCACGGCGCCGACGGCGATCACCTCACGGTCGAGCCCTTCGGTCTCGTGCAGGGTGCTCTCTGACATGCCGGACTCCTGCGGGGCAGCGCCGGGGGCGGCCGCAGTCCCCGCTGACTCGGTCCGTCGGGCTCTCTGCGGACCAGGCTAGGAGGCTGTGCCGGAGGTCGGGCAGGGGAGAAGGACCCGGGTCGTACGGCCCCCGCTCGTGCCGGGGGCTCTTCAGCCGAAGGGGAGCGGCTCGGGCGCGAGGCTGACCGCCTTGGCCCGGGCGGCGGTGAGGCGTCGGCGGTGGTGCTGGCGGCACAGCACCTCGTAGGCGACGTCCCGGGGAGGCTCGTCGGCCACCTCGACGTCGCCGACCACCACGACCTCCCCCTCCACCACCATCGCGCCGTTCTCCGTCCGCGCGTTGTGGGTGGCCCGCTTGCCGCACCAGCAGAGCGCCTCCACCTGGAGCACGTTCATCCGGTCGGCCAGCTCCACCATCCGCGCCGAGCCCGGGAAGAGCACGGTGCGGAAGTCGGTGAGGATGCCGAACGCGAAGACGTCGACCTGCAGCTCGTCGACCACCTTGGCCAGCTGGTCCACCTGCGCGGGGGAGTAGAACTGTGCCTCGTCGCAGATGAGGTAGTCGATCCGGCCGCCCCGGGTCAGGGTGTCCACCACGTACTTCCAGAAGTCGAAGTCGGGGGTGACCTCGAGGGCCTCGTGGGTCAGCCCGAGGCGGCTGGAGAGCACGGCCTGACCGCCGCGGTCGTGGGCGGTGAAGATCCTGCCCGCCCGGCCCCTGGTGGCGTGGTTGTGGTTCGTCTGGAGGGCGAGGGTGCTCTTGCCCGAGTCCATGGTCCCGGTGAAGAAGTGCAGTTCGGCCACGGTCGAGGATCCTTCCACGACGCGCCGACGGCACGCCATCCGGGCTGCCGCCGGTTGGGCCTTGGCGCTAGCGTCGCCCCATGGAATTCCGACACCTCGGCAACAGCGGCCTCAAGATCTCCGAGATCACCTACGGGAACTGGCTCACCCACGGCTCCCAGGTGGAGAACGACGTCGCCACCCAGTGTGTCCGTGCCGCCCTCGACTGCGGGATCACCACCTTCGACACCGCCGACGTCTACGCCAACACCGCGGCCGAGACGGTCCTGGGGGAGGCGCTGAAGGGGGAGCGGCGGGAGTCCCTGGAGATCTTCACCAAGGTCTACTGGCCGACCGGGCCCAAGGGCCACAACGACAGCGGGCTCTCCCGCAAGCACGTGATGGAGTCCATCGACGGCTCACTGCGCCGCCTGCAGACCGACTACGTCGACCTCTACCAGGCACACCGCTTCGACGCCTTCACCCCGCTGGAGGAGACGATGCAGGCGTTCGCCGACATCGTGCGGGCCGGCAAGGCGCTCTACATCGGGGTCAGCGAGTGGACGGCGGAGCAGCTGCGGGCCGGCGTCGAGCTCTCCCGGGAGCTGGGCTTCCAGCTGATCTCCAGCCAGCCCCAGTACTCCATGCTGTGGCGGGTGATCGAGGACGAGGTGGTCCCCGCCTCGCGCGAGCTCGGTGTCTCCCAGATCGTCTGGTCCCCCATCGCCCAGGGGGTGCTGACCGGCAAGTACCTGCCCGGCCAGGCGCCGCCGCCCGGCTCGCGGGCCACGGACGAGAAGGGCGGGGCGGACATGATCGGCCGGTTCATGGCGGAGCCGACGCTGGAGGCCGTGCAGGGCCTGCGCCCGGTCGCGGAGTCGGTGGACCTGACCATGTCCCAGCTGGCCGTGGCCTGGGTGCTGCAGAACGACAACGTCGCCTCGGCGCTCGTGGGTGCCTCCCGCCCCGAGCAGGTGCACGAGAACGTGGCCGCGGCCGGGGTCCGGCTGCCGGCCGAGGTGATGACCCGGATCGACGAGGTGCTGGGAGACGTCGTGGTCCGCGACCCCGCCATGACCGCCAAGCAGACGATGACCCAGCGCCCCTCGTGAGCGTGGGCGGGCCGCTGGTCTCGGCCGAGGAGCTGGCGGAGCTCGTCGGGGCGGTGACGGTCCTCGACGTCCGCTACCGCACCGGCGCCCCACCGGGCGGGACCGGCCCGGCCGCCTTCCGGGCGGGGCACCTGCCCGGCGCGGCGTACGTCGACCTGGACACCGAGCTCGCCGCCCCTCCCGGGCAGGGTGGTCGCCACCCGCTGCCCGACCCGGCCCTCTTCCAGGCCGCGATGAGACGGGCCGGGGTGAGCGACCGCCGGCCGGTGGTGGTCCTCGACGACTGGCAGGGGCGGGCGGCGGCCCGGGCCTGGTGGCTGCTGAGGCTGCACGGGCACCGGGACGTGCGGGTGCTCGACGGGGGGCTGGCCGCCTGGCGGGCCCGCGGCGGGCTGCTCGTCGCCGCCGGTGAGGACGGTCGGCCGCCCGAGCCGGGCGACTTCACGGCCACCGGGGTCGCCGGCGACCCCGGCGGCATGCCGAGGGTGGCGGCCGAGGAGGTCCCCGGCGTCGGCGTGCTGATCGACGCCCGGGCACCGGAGCGTTACCGGGGCGAGGTGGAGCCCCTCGACCCGGTCGCGGGGCACGTGCCCGGCGCGGTCAACGTGCCCACCGAGCAGAACCTGACGCCCGACGGGCGCTTCCGCCCTGCCGACGAGCTGGCCGAGCTCTACGCGGCCGTGGGAGCCGTCCCGGGGGCCGACGTCGCCGCCTACTGCGGATCCGGCGTCACGGCCGCCCACGACGTGCTCGCGATGGAGCTGGCCGGGGTGCGGGCCGCCCTCTATCCGGGCAGCTGGAGCGGGTGGATCACCGACCCGGGTCGTCCCGTCGAACGGTGACCTCGACCTCGTCGCCGACCGACACGGTGCCCGTGGTCTCCGGGATCAGGTGTACGGCGAAGAGGGTCTTCCCCTCGTGGCGCCGGTGTCGTGCCAGGGTGCGCAGCGGCTCCTTGCCGGAGCGCAGGGACACGGGGTCGATGGTCGTGATCACGCAGCGGTCCGTGGGCTTGGCCCGGCGGAGCACGACGTCGCCCACGCGCACGCGCAGCCAGTGGTCCTCGGCGAAGGGCTCGTCCCCGTCCACCACCAGGTTGGGGCGGAACCGGTCCATCGGCAGGGGCGCGGGCGGCTGCTCCCCCCGCGCCTGAGCCTCCTCGCGGAGCCACTCGTCCAACCGTGCCAGCGACGCCTCGGAGGCCACGGTGAGCGGGTAGCCGTCGGCGTACGCCGTGTGGTCGCCGGGCTCGGAGTGGTGTGGGTTGAGCCGTCGGCGGGTCGGGTCGTCGCACCAGACCAGCCGCAGGTCGTCGCGGCCCAGGGCGGTGCGCAGCCACCCGTCGGCCTCGGGGCCGGCAGCCACCCCGGCGAGCTCGTGGGAGAACAGGCCGACCCTGACCCGGGGGCCCGAGGGATGGGCGAGGTGCAGGTCGGGCAGGGCGGGGTGGCGCAGGCGCAGATCCGACGCGAGCCCCGGGTCGGTGCCGGGGGTGTCCGCGACGACGCTGAGCAGCCCGCGCAGCTCGCGCGCGGAGACGACCGTGCCGTCGGCTGCCACGACGACCCAGTCGCGGTCTCCCGCCAGGCCTCGGAGCTGGAGCTGTGCGCGCGCCACCGTGCGGACGGCGGTGCTCTTCACCGGATGGACCCGCAGCGAGGTGACGCGCACGGACGGCCCGATCTCAGTCGCCGGAGCCGCCGCCGAACATGATCTCGTCCCAGCTGGGCACCGACGCGCGGCCTCGGCTCTTGCGCACCGGGCGGCGAGGCGCCTCGGTCCTGCCGGGCTCGTCCCGCTCGGGGGCCGTCTCGGGCTGCTCCTGCTCGGCGGAGGCACGCGTCTGTTCGTCGTCTCGCGGCTCCGCAGCGCGCGGCGCTGCCGCCGGGGACGGCTCGTCCTGGAGGAACGCCTCGACGGGGAGGCTCTCGGAGAGGTCGGCGGTCTCGTCGTGGGCGCTCGCCGAGGCGGCAGGCCGGGACGCGTCGGTGTCCCCGGCGAGCATCTCCAGGGCGTCGTCGCCGAGCGGCAGCTCCTCCGCGGGCACCGCGGAGAGACGGCGCCGGGTCGTCCCCGGGGCAGGCGGGGCCGGGGCCTCGGCGCGGGCGGGGGTCGGGCTCGCCTCGCCCACCAGCCACCTGGCGTGGTCGTTCTCGACCGTCACGTAGTTGCCGGGGATGTCGAAGGTGAAGGTCGCGGTGCCGCGGCGCTCGGGGGTGGTGAACTCGCCGGTGAGGGTCCACCGGCCGTCCTCGCGCCGGAACGCGTCCCACTCCACCGAGCCCGGGTCCACGTTCTCGCTGCGCAGGTGGGTGGAGACGGTCTCCTCGAGCGTCCTGCCCCCGCCGAGCGAACCGGAGCCCTCCGAGGAGCGCCGGCGCACCGAGGAGCGCTGCGCCCGCTCGGCGACGTGGGCACGCTCGGCCAGCACGGGGGCGGCGTACGGCATGATCTTCTCGACCGTCGCCTTGGCGGCCTGGGCCACCGCCTCGGGGGTCTCCCCGGCCCGGATGCGGGCCTGGATGTCACGAGGGCGGAGTGCGCTGTCCATTCGAATCTCCAACTGGCCGGGGCGGGGTTCCTCTCCGCGCAGGGCAGCGCGGAGCTTGGCGTCGGCAGCGAGGGTGAACTCCTCACCCGCGTCGTTGACCAGGAGCAACCGCTTGCGGTCCTCACTGAGTCCCACGAGCGTGAGGTGTGCCATCGCGTGCACTGCTCCTGCCACTGTCGGGCCCCGACGGTGGCCGGGGCATGTCCTTCGGTGGGGCGAGCCTACGCCAGCCCACCCGCCGCACGGGCGGACACGCGCGCACGAGGCGGCGATCAGGGCCCGAGCACCCGCTCGAGGTAGGGGTTGGCGAAGACCCGGTCGGGATCGAGTCGTTCGCGCAGCGAACGGAACCGGCCGAACCCCGGATGCAGGGCGGCCAGCTCGTCGGCCCCCAGCGAGTGCAGCTTGCCCCAGTGCGGCCGGCCGTCGTGGTCGCGGACCAGGTCCTCCATGGCGCCGAAGTAGGGCCGGTGGTCGACCGTGTGCGGGACGTGGAAGGCCAGGTAGCAGACGTCACGACCGTGAGCGGTGGACAGAGGGACGTCGTCGGCGGGTGCCGTCCGGATCTCCACCGGGAAGCCGATGCGCCAGTCGTGGGCGTCGATGACCCGCCTCGCCTCCCGCAGGACCGCCAGCCCGGCCTCGCGCGGGACGGCGTACTCCATCTCCCGGAAGCGCACCTGGCGGCTCGAGACCAGGACCCGGTGGGCCACGTCGGAGTAGCCGCGAGCGGAGAGCGCCCGGGTCGCCAGCCGGTTGACGGTCGGGACGACGGCGGGTGCGCGGACACCGAGGGTGGTGAGCACGCCGAAGAGCCTGTTGGCGAGCAGGTCGTCGTCCAGACGGCGTCGCCACGCAGGCAGCGGCCGCCGTTCGCTCACCTCGTCGGCCAGCCGGCTGTTGGCCTTGAGCAGGGCGCCGTCGCTGTGCGGGAACCAGTGCACGTCGACGTGGTGGTGCTCGGCCACCAGCTCGTCGTGGGTGGCGAGCAGCTCGTCCCAGCCGACCGGGCGCTCCTGCGCCAGGAGGAGGAAGAGCGGCTCGACGCGGAACGTCAGGGTGGTGAGGACGCCCAGGGCGCCGAGGCCCAGCCGGCCCAGCTCGAGGACGTCGGGGTTCTGCTCCGGGCTCGCGGTCAGCACCTCCCCGGTCCCGGTGACGAGCTGGAGGCCGCAGAGCTGCGCGGCCAGCCCCGCGGTCTGGCCGCCGCTGCCGTGCGTGCCCGTGGAGACCGCGCCGGCGAGCGTCTGCTCGGCGATGTCGCCCATGTTGTGCAGCGAGAGCCCGACCCGCTCCAGCTCGTGGTTGAGGTCCTTGAGGCGGGTGCCGGCACGGGCCGTCACCGTCATCGCGTCGCGGTCGACCGACACGATGCCGGTCATCCGGTCGGGTCTCATCATCGTGTGCAGGGGGGTCGCGATGCCGGTGAAGCTGTGGCCGGCGCCCACCATCTTGACCGTCGTCCCGGTCTCCCGGGCGTGCTCGACCGCCTCCACCACCTCGGTGGTGCCGCTGGGAGCGAGCACCCGGGACGGGTGGGCGGACTCGGTGCCGGCCCAGTTCTTCCATGCCGTCATGGCGCTCAGGCTAGTGGTCAGCGGGGGAGAGGATCGCTGCGACCAGCCCGACCCCCCCGGCGGCCACGGCCACCCAGAAGGCGGGCGACGCCGACGCGTGGTCGACGACGAAGCCGGCGGCGGCCGCGCCCGGGGCCACCCCGGCCACCAGCCCGGTGTGCAGGATCGCCATCCCCTCCGTCAGCCGGCCCGCCGGGACCGACTGCTCGACCACCGTCAGGGTGGCGATCAGGGTGGGGGCGATCGCCAGCCCGCCGACCAGCATCACCAGCGCCATCACCGGGACGGAGGAGACGAAGACCGGGGGCACCATGGCCACCGCGAGGGCCGCCATCCCCACCCTCACCCGGAAGGCCGGTGGCCTGCGCCACGCCACCGCGCCCGTCACCAGGCCGGCGACCAGGCTGCCCAGGGCCCAGCAGGCCAGCAGGATCCCGGCGGCGGCCGGGACCCCCCGCTCGTCGGCGAAGGCCACGGTCACCACCTCCGCCGACCCGAAGAGCGTGCCCAGCGCCAGGCTCACCACGGCCAGCGGCCCCACCACCCGCCAGGGCATCGGCGGTCTCGGGCCGCTGCTGCGGCGCCCGCGAGCCGGGGGCTGGGTGCTGCGCTGGGCGGCGTAGGCGAAGGTCCCCGCCAGGCCGAAGCCGAGGGCGGCGAGCAGCCCGGCCGCCGGGTGCCAGAGGGTCGCCAGCGCGGTCACCAGGACCGGCCCGGCCATGAAGACCACCTCGTCGAGGACGGACTCGAGGGCGAAGGCGGTCTGCACCTCCTGCGGGTGATCGAGCAGATGGGCCCAGCGGGTCCGCACGCTCGCCCCCACCTGGGGAAGGGTGGCGCCGGCCAGCGCCGCGAAGAGGTAGGTCGAGGGGATCGGCCACGACTCCTGGACGGAGAGCACCAGCAGGCTCAGTGCCACGCCGAACGCCGAGATCGCCGCGGGCAGGACGGTGGCCTGACCCAGGGTGTCGAGGAGTCGGCCGTGCACCAGCGCCAGCGCCGCCTCAGCCAGCACGTAGGCCGCCGAGACCGTCCCGGCCAGCCCGTAGGAGCCGGTCTCCGCCTCGACCAGCAGCACGATGCCCAGGCCGACCATGGAGATGGGCAGCCTCGCCACCACGGCGGCCGTGCTGAACCGCAGGGCGCCCGGGCGGCGCAGCACGCGGCGGTAGGAATCCAACATCGTGGCCGCAGCCTAGGCCTGCCTACGATGGCTTGCATGACTCTGGCTCCCGGTCCCGACGTCTCGCCCTACGACGCCCTGCTCCTGCTCTCCTTCGGCGGTCCTGAGAAGCCCGAGGACGTGGTCCCGTTCCTGGAGAACGTCACCCAGGGCCGCGGCATCCCGCGCGAGCGGTTGGAGGAGGTCGGCGAGCACTACTTCCTGTTCGGCGGCCGCTCGCCCATCAACGACCAGAACAGGGCGTTGCTGGCTGCGCTCCGCGAGGACCTGGCCGGGGCGGGGATCGACATCCCGGTCTACTGGGGAAACCGCAACTGGGACCCCTACCTCGCCGACACGCTCCGGCAGATGGCGGACGACGGCATCGTCCGCGCGGCGGTGCTGCCGACCTCCGCCTACTCGTCGTACTCCTCGTGCCGCCAGTACCGCGAGAACCTCGCGGACGCGGTCGCCGAGGTCGAGGGCGCTCCGCGCCTGGACCGGCTGCGCCAGTACTTCAACCACCCGGGCTTCGTGGAGCCGGTGGTGGACGCCACCCTGACGGCGATCGCCGAGCTGGGCGACCCCCTGCAGGGCGAGCCCGAGCTGGTCTTCGTCACCCACTCCGTCCCCACCGAGATGGCGCGGACCAGCGGGCCGCAGGGGGACGCCTACGTGGCCCAGCACCACAGCGTGATGGAGGAGGTGGTCGACCGGGTCCGCCACGAGACCGGCGGCCGGCTGCGGCACGAGCTCGTCTACTGCTCCCGTTCGGGCGCGCCCCACGTGCCGTGGCTGGAGCCGGACGTCAACGACCACCTCGCGGCGCTCGCCGCACGGGGGGTCCAGTCGGTGGTGATGGTGCCGATCGGCTTCGTCAGCGACCACATGGAGGTCATCTACGATCTCGACACCGAGGCGATGGCGACGGCCGAGAAGGTCGGGCTGCGGGCCGCCCGGGCGGCGACGCCGGGGATCGACCCGCGCTTCGTCGCGATGGTCCGGGACCTGTTGGTCGAACGGGCGGCGCAGGAGCGAGGCGAGGTGACGGAGCCGGCCGCGGTCGGGTCGCTGGGTCCGTGGCCGTCGCTCTGCGCACCGGGTTGCTGCCCCAACCCCCGGGGGCCCCGGCCGGCCCTGTGCGGGATGCCGGAGTGACCGGCCGAGCGGGGACCGAGCTCGCGCTGGACCTGCGTGGCATCGCCGTCTCCGTGGCGGTCGAGGCGGCCGCCCTGGTCCAGGAGATGCGCGCCGGGGGAGTCTCGGTCGCGGACACCAAGTCGAGCAGTGTGGACGTGGTGACCCAGGTCGACCGGGCGAGCGAGCAGCTGGTCAGGCGCCGACTCGCGGAGCTGCGGCCCGGCGACGGCGTGCTGGGCGAGGAGGAGGGCGACACCGGCGGCACCACCGGGGTGCGGTGGATCGTGGACCCGGTCGACGGGACCGTCAACCTGCTGTACGGGATCCCGGAGTACGCCGTCTCCGTCGCCGCGGAGCTCGACGGACAGGTCGTCGCCGGAGCGGTCGTCGACGTGGCCCGCGGGCACGTCCACGCCGCCGCCCGGGGTCACGGGGCGACCCGGGACGGCATGCCCCTGCGGGTACGCGGCGAGGCCCCGGTCCCGGAGCGACTGGTGCTGACCGGCTTCGGCTACCTGCCGGAGGTCCGTGCGCACCAGGGGGCCTGCGTGGCGCGACTGCTGCCGCGGGTGCGCGACATCCGGCGGATGGGGTCGTGCGCCCTCGACCTGTGCCACGTGGCCGAGGGCCTCGCGGACGCCTACGTGGAGCAGGGTCCGCAGCCCTGGGACTGGGCGGCCGGATCCCTGGTCGTCCAGGAGGCGGGCGGGCGCTTCGAGATGCTGCCCGGCTCCGGCCCGGCGCAGGGTCCGGGCCAGGAGCCGAGCCCGGTGCTGGTGGCGGCGCCCGCCCGGGGATGGGACGCGCTGGTCGCGTTGCTCGCTGAGACCGGGTTCCTGGCCGGTGCCGGCGACCCGGTCGGGAGCCCCGATCGGCTCGTCCGAGATGGGCCCGCAACGGGGGAATAGGCACGGCTCGACCGTCGTTGCGCCGGGGCGCGGACTTTTCAGCACGACTCGGCCGGGGCACTGATGATCCGGACGTGTCGATGGTGCACAATCGCCCCGCGCATGAGGACTAGGCCGGCGGCACGGCCAGCGGACCGGAAGTGGAAGAGGACAGATGGCGACCGACTACGACGCACCACGCAAGACCGAGGAAGACCAGAACGAAGAGAGCATCGAAGAGCTCAAGGCGCGGCGTCACGACAAGAACTCCGGCAAGGTCGACGAGGACGAGACCGAGGCCGCCGAGTCGTTCGAGCTCCCTGGGGCCGACCTGTCCCACGAGGAGCTGGCCGTCGAGGTCAAGCCCAAGCAGGAGGACGAGTTCACCTGCATGTCCTGCTTCCTGGTGCACCACCGCAGCCAGCTGGCGGACGAGAAGAACATGACCTGCCGCGACTGCGCCTGAGCGCGACGACAGGCCGGACGCGACGAAGGCCGCGGCCCCCTCGGGGGCCGCGGCCTTCGTGCGTGGAGCGTCGGCTCAGGCGTCCTTGTGCTGCCCGTCCTTCTGGAGGTCGGGCGGGAGGTGCCCCGTGGACTTCGCGTAGTAGGTGGCCGCCTTGCGGGTGGCCATCATCCGCGCCAGCCCGATGGCGACGCCGCTGACCGTCGCCCAGGCCACGGCCTCCCAGATGTCCACATCCGGGTCCGCCGGGTTCTCCGGCGGGTTCTTGCCCGTGGCGGCCCGCCACGAGGTGTTCAGGGCCTTCTTCGCGAGCGCCGCGCCGGCCAGCGCGGAGCCGAGCGAGAAGACGGTCCAGAACTTGGAGCTCGATGCCATGTGTCCTCCTGGTTGTCTTCGTGAACCCTACCCAGCGGCCGGGTCGCTCATGCGCTGCTCGGCGCCCTGCTGGAGGGCGCGCGCGAGCCGGTCCGGGTGACGGGTGTGCAGCAGCCAGTAGGGGGTGGGATCGGCGGGGTCGGTGATCTCCACGCGCACGGAGCGCTTGAGGTAGGGGCGGACGAGCAGGTAGGCGCGGGCGTCGGCCTCCACCCCCATCAGCGCCCGGGTACGGGCCGCGTCCAGCGCCTCGACCGCGCCCAGGTGGTGGATCGGGATGTGTGCCCGTCCGGCGTGCAGCTCGCCGCCGGTGACCGCGATCCGGGCTCCCAGGGAGAGGAAGAACGCGACCATCAGCGCCAGCGCGACGCCCGTCACCGCCAGGGAGAGGAGGAACCCACCCCTGGTCTCGGGCATGGCAACCACGACGGCGAGCCAGAGGCTCGCCACCAGCATCGTCCCCTGCACCCACCAGCGCAGCGGGACGTAGAGGCGTTCGGCGTACTCCACACGGCAAGAATAGGTGTCCCCTCGCCACCGTGAGCGGCCGGGGCGACGCCTGTCGCGCGCCGGTAGGCTGCTCCGCCGTGACCGCCCCCGCCCTGGACCCGCCCGACGTCCCGCTGCTGGACGTGCCGGTGCTGCGCCTGGACCCCGCCCTGCCGCTGCCCTCCTACGCGCACCCCGGGGACGCGGGGGCCGACCTGCGCACCACGGTCGACCTGGTGCTGGCGCCGGGCGAGCGCGCCCTGGTCCCGACCGGGATCGCGCTGGCGCTGCCCGCGGGGCACGTCGCGCTGGTCCACCCCCGATCGGGCCTGGCGGCCAGGCACGGGGTCTCCATCGTGAACACCCCGGGGACCGTCGACGCCGGCTACCGCGGCGAGATCAAGGTGCTCCTGGTCAACCACGACCGCGTCGAGCCGGTCGAGCTGCGCCGGGGTGACCGCATCGCGCAGCTGGTCGTGCAGCGGTTCGAGACGGCCCGCTTCGTGGAGGTGGACCATCTCCCGGAGTCCAGCCGTGGAGCCGGGGGCTACGGTTCTACCGGGGGATTCGGCGGGCCCGGTCCTGACCGCCCCGTCGAAGCAGCCGGGGAACCCGAGACCAGGAGGCAGCACAGGTGAAGTTCCGTCGCAAGTCCGCCGAGGCGGCGACGCCGGCGCAGGACGTCTCGCGCGAGGACGCCCCCGAGCCCGCGGGCGCCGCTGCGGCACCCGGCCCCTACGACGCCGAGACGCTGGACGACGGGGTCGAGCGGATCGACATCGGCGCCCTGCTGGTCGCCCCGCCGCCCGGACTCGAGCTGCGACTCCAGGTCAACGAGGAGAGCGGCGACGTCGCGGGGGTCCTGCTGGCCGCCCAGGACGGCGCGATGGAGCTCCAGGTGTTCGCCGCGCCTCGCCACGGGGACCTCTGGAGCGAGGTGCGCCCGCAGATCGCGGACGACGTCGTGCGACGTGGCGGCACCGTCACCGAGCGCGAGGGCCGGTGGGGGACCGAGCTGGAGTGCCGGGTCCCGGTGCGCCGCCAGGACGGCACCGAGGCCGTCCAGCCCTCCCGCGTGATCGGCATCAACGGGTCGAGGTGGCTGCTGCGCGCCTCCCTGCTGGGTCGCCCGGCCGTCGAGCCGGAGGCGTCACCGGAGTTCGAGGACGCGCTGGCCTCGATCGCCGTCCGGCGCGGGGACCAGGCGCTGCCGGTGGGGCGTCCCCTTCCCTTCCGGCTGCCGCCGGACGCTCGACGGGCCGAGTGAGATGACCGTGCGTGGCAGGCTCCGCGACAGCCTCTCCCGCTGGGCGGACAGCGCGGACCAGGAGACGCGGGACCTGCGCCGCACCCATGGCGGCGGCGGGGTGCAGACGATCCAGGACGCGCCCGAGCGTGAGCCGGTGACCCTGCGGGGCACCCTGCGCACGGTGACGCTGCGCCCCCGGGGCGGGGTGCCCGCACTCGAGGCGGACCTGGAGGACGGCACGGACGTGGTCACGCTGGTGTGGCTGGGCCGGCGACGCATCATCGGCATCGAGCCGGGCCGGGCCATGACGGTCTCAGGACGCATCGGTCGGCATGACGGCCGCCGGATCCTGTACAACCCCCGCTACGAGCTGGTGCCGTGAGCCTGGAGGACCCGGAGCGCCCTGAGCGCCCGGAGCACCCTGAGCGCCCTGAGCACCGGGAGCCGCGGGAGTCCGCGGCCGGCGCCGGGGCGGAGGCGACGTCCGAGGTCGACACCGTCGAGGCCCTCGTCCGGCGTCAGCTCGCCCAGGCCCTCGGTGGTCGCCGCGGGATGATCGAGGCGGCCGTCCCCACGATCCTCTTCACCGCCACCTGGCTGCTCGGCAAGGACCTGCGGCTCGCCCTGACGGTGAGCATCGTGGCCGCCGTGGCGCTGCTGGCCGTCAGGCTGGTCCAGCGCTCGACGGTCCAGTTCTGCATCAACGCGCTGGTGGGCATCGGCATCGGCTGGTTCTTCGTCAACCGGGCCGCAGCGGCGGGTGGCTCCGAGCAGGAGCAGGCCCTGGCCTACTTCCTGCCGGGCCTGCTCTACAACGGGGGCTACGCGCTGGTCCTGGCCTTCAGCTGCCTGGTCGGGTGGCCCCTGGTGGGGTTCATGGTGGGCAGCGTGACCGGCGACGCGACCGCGTGGCACGACAACCGGCAGGTCGTGCGCCTGAGCAGCCTGCTCACCTGGGTGCTGGCGGTGCCCTGCATCCTCCGGGTCGTCGTCCAGGGGCCGATCTGGCTGGCGGGCGACTCCGGGAGGTGGGACCCGGACACCGCGATCGCCGCCCTGGGGCTGCTCAAGATCGGACTCGGCTGGCCGCTCCAGCTCGCCGCGCTGGCCAGCATGGTCTGGCTGCTGGCCCGCAACCACACGCCGGTCGAGCCGGCCCCCGACGGCCGCTCCTGAGCGATCGTCGGCGGTCCGTGGCGGCCAGCGGCCCCTGGTGCGGGCCGGTCAGTGCTGGTGCGGCGCCAGGGTCCGCTCGAGCTCGGCCTCGGAGTCCGCGGCCACCACGAAGAGCAGCTCGTCGCCCGACTCCAGCGGCTGCTCGTCGCTGGGAGGGTAGACCTGGCCGTCGCGCAGGATCGTGACCAGGGAGCAGTTCTCCGGGAAGGGGACCAGCCCCGCCGGCTTGCCGACGTAGGGGGAGTCGTCGGGCAGCGTCATCTCGACCAGGTTGGCGTTGCCCTGCCGGAAGGTGAACAGGCGCACCAGGTCTCCCACCGAGACGGCCTCCTCCACCAGGGCCGACATGATCCGGGGGGTCGAGACGTTGACGTCGACGCCCCAGGCCTCGGTGAAGAGCCACTCGTTGTCGGGGTGGTTGACCCGGCCGACCGTGCGCGGGACGCCGAACTCGGTCTTGGCCAGGAGCGAGGTGACGAGGTTGGCCTTGTCGTCCCCGGTGGCGGCGATGACGACGTCGCAGCGGTCCAGCCGCGCCTCCTCGAGCGAGGAGAGCTCGCAGGAGTCGGCCAGCAGCCACTCGGCGTGCGGCACCCGCTCCTGCTTGACCGCGTCGGGGTTCCGGTCGATCAGCAGGACCTGGTGGCCGTTCTCGATGAGCTCCCGGGCGATGGAGCGTCCGACGGCACCGGCCCCGGCGATGGCGACGCGCATGGTCACTCCTCCTCGGGTCCGCGGTTGAGGATGCGGTAGGCGTCCGCGGCGTTCTCCTCGCGGATCACCAGGTGGAGCACGTCCCCCTCCTGGATCACGCTCTCGCGCTTGGGGAGCATGCCCTCGCCGAGCCGGTCGATCCAGGCGATCCGGCTGCGGGTCTGCTCCTGGAAGTGCACCGTGCGGTGGCCGATCCACGCGGTCGGCACCGGGACCTGGTCGAGCCTGATGGTGCCCGAGGGGTCGCGGAAGGTGGGCTCGGCGCCGGCCGGCAGGATCCGCCGCAGCACCTGGTCGGAGGTCCACTTCACGGTGGCCACCGTGGTGATGCCGAGCCGCTGGTAGACCTCGGCCCGGCCCGGGTCGTAGATCCGCGCCACGACCTGCTGGATGCCGAAGGTCTCCCGCGCGACCCGCGCCGCGATGATGTTGGAGTTGTCTCCGCTGGAGACCGCCGCGAAGGCGTCGGCGCGCCGGATGCCGGCCTTCTCCAGCACGGCCTGGTCGAAGCCGTAGCCGGTCACCTTGTCCCCGTTGAAGGACGGGCCCAGGCGCCGGAAGGAGTCGGGCTCGGAGTCGATGACTGAGACCGTGTGGTTACGGTCCTCCAGGCTGCGGGCGAGGGTGGAGCCGACCCGGCCGCAACCCATGATGACGACGTGCACGGGCAAACCGTATCCCAGTCGGGAGGTCGCCGTGCGACTCCGAGATGAGCGGGGGACTAGCCTTCCGCACGTGGGAGTCGGCGATGTCTCGAAGCGGATCCTGTTGGGGCGCAAGCTGCGCAGCTCTCAGCTGGGTGAGTCGCTGCTGCGCAAGCGGGTGGCGCTGCCGATCTTCGCCAGCGACGCGCTCTCCTCGGTCGCCTACGCCCCCGACGAGATCTTCATCATGCTCTCGCTCGCCGGGGCGTCGGCCTACGCCTGGTCCTGGAAGGTGGGGCTGGCCGTCGCACTGGTGATGCTCACCGTGGTGACGTCGTACCGGCAGACCGTCCACGCCTATCCGAGCGGTGGCGGCGACTACGAGGTCGCGTCGGTCAACCTGGGGCGGACCGCGGGGGTCACGGTGGCCAGTGCCCTGCTGGTCGACTACGTGCTCACCGTCGCGGTCTCGATCAGTGCGAGCGCCCACTACGCCGCCTCGGCGCTCGAGTTCCTCCACGGTCACGAGGTGCTCTTCGCCAGCCTGATGGTGGTGCTCCTCGCGGCGGTCAACCTGCGCGGGATCCGCGAGTCCGCGACCTGGTTCGCCCTCCCGACCTACTTCTTCATCGCCGCGGTGCTGGGCATGTGCGGCTACGGGCTGCTGCGGTGGTGGCGCGGCGACCTCCCCCTGGTCGAGAGCGCCGCGCTGGAGATCCAGCGGGCCCCCGGCTACGAGGGGCCGCTGACCACGCTGGCGCTGATGCTGCTCCTGGCCCGGGCCTTCTCCTCCGGGTGCGCCGCGCTCACGGGGGTCGAGACGATCTCCAACGGCGTGCCGGCCTTCCGCCGGCCCAAGAGCCGCAACGCGGCGACCACGCTGCTGCTGCTGGGCCTGATCTCGATCTCGATGATGATGTCGGTGATCGTGCTGGCTCGCGAGATGGGCCTGAAGTACGTCGACCCCCTGGAGCTGGAGCGGCTGACCGAGGCCGGTGTCGCCGTACAGGGCTACGACCAGCACTCGGTCATCGCCCAGATCGCCCGGGGGGTCTTCACCGACTTCCCGCCGGGCTTCTACTTCGTGGTCACGGTGACCTCGGTGATCCTGGTGCTGGCGGCCAACACCGCGTTCAACGGCTTCCCGGTCCTGGGGTCGATCCTGGCGGAGGACGGCTTCATGCCGAAGGCGCTCGGGGCCCGCGGCGACCGGCTCGCCTACAGCAACGGCATCGTCTTCCTCGCCGCGGTCTCGATCGCCCTGGTCGTCGCCTTCGACGCCCAGACGACCCAGCTGATCCAGCTCTACATCGTCGGGGTCTTCGTCTCCTTCACCCTCAGCCAGCTCGGCATGGTCCGGCACTGGACCCGGGCACTCTCGGTCGAGCGGGTCGCGGTCAACCGCCGGCGGATGCAGCGGGCGCGCGTGACGGCGGCGGTGGGGCTCACCCTCACCGCCCTGGTCCTGGTGGTCGTCCTGGTCACCAAGTTCCTGCACGGTGCCTGGATCACCGTCCTGGCGATGGCCCTCTTCTTCGTGGTGATGAAGAGCATCCGTCGCCACTACGACCGGGTCTCGCTCGAGCTCGCGGCGGAGGAGGAGGACAAGGTCCTCCCCACCCGGGTGCACGCGATCGTGCTGGTCTCCAAGCTCCACAAGCCGACCCTGCGGGCGCTGGCCTTCGCCAAGGCGACCCGGCCCAACGTGCTCGAGGCGGTCTACGTCGACACCGATTCCGCCGACACCGACCGCCTGCTCGAGGAGTGGGACGAGCGGAGGCTCGACGTCCCGCTCAAGGTCCTCCACTCGCCCTTCCGCGAGATCGCGCGGCCGATCGTGGAGTACGCACAGGAGATCCGGCGGGCCAACCCGCGTGGGGTGGTGGCGGTCTACATCCCCGAGTACGTGGTGGGACACTGGTGGGAGCAGCTGCTGCACAACCGCAGCGCGCTGAGGCTCAAGAGCCGGCTGCTCTTCTCGCCGGGCGTGATGGTCACCTCGGTCCCCTTCCAGCTGGAGTCCTCGAAGCTCGCCCGTGAGCGGGAGGACCGGGAGGGACTCCGGGTCAAGGCCGGTGACCTGCGGCGCGGTCGGGTCGGGCGGGGAGCCGAGGTGGGTCACCAGACCAGGAGGAGGGACCAGTGAGCCGGTCGGTGCGGTCGCGCAAGCCCCGTGGCAGGTCCCGGGTGGGGGAGCGCTTCGAGGCCGAGGTGGGTCCGGTGGCCCACGGCGGGCACTGCGTGGTCCGGGTGGTCGCCGACCCGGCGGCCCCCGAGCAGACCCGCGTCGTCTTCACCCGGCACGCGCTGCCGGGTGAGCGGGTCGTGGTCGAGATCACCGAGGGCACCGACGGGGACCGCTTCTGGCGCGGGGACGCCGTGGAGGTGCTGCGGGCCTCCGAGCACCGGGTGACGCCCCCGTGCCCCTACGCCGGTCCGGGGCTCTGCGGCGGGTGCGACTTCCAGCACGTGGAGCTGGGCCACCAGCGGGAGCTGAAGGCCACGGTGGTGCGCGAGCAGCTGGTACGGCTGGCGCGGATGTCGCCGGACGACCCGCTGGTCGCCGGGCTCGTCGTCGAGCAGGTCCCCGGCGACGAGCACGGGCTGCGCTGGCGCACCCGCAGCACGTTCGTGCCGCTGCCCGGTGGGGGACGCGGCATGCGCAAGCACCGGTCCCACGAGCTGGTCGAGGTCGACGACTGCCTGATCGAGTCGCAGCACCCCGAGGTCTCCCACGTGGTGCTGGGGCACGAGTTCGCGGTCGCCCCCGGCGGCTTCTGGCAGGTCCACCCGGGGGCGCCCCAGGCGCTGGTGGACACCGTCCTGGAGCTGCTCGACCCTCGTCCGGGGGAGTCGGTCCTCGACCTCTACGCCGGGGTCGGCCTCTTCGCCCGGTTCCTGGCCGAGCGGGTGGGTCCGGGCGCGCGGGTGGTCGCCGTCGAGGGGGACCGCGACGCCGCCCGCCAGGCGCAGGCCAACCTGGCCGGCACCGCCAAGGTCCGGGTCAGCGCGGGCGGCGTGGAGGAGGTGCTGGCGCGCGAGTACGACGAGCCCTTCGACCTCGTGGTGCTCGACCCCCCGAGGACCGGCGCGAAGCGACAGGTGGTCGACCAGGTCGTGGACCGGGCTCCCCGGGCCGTCGCCTACGTGGCCTGCGACCCGGCCGCCCTCGCCCGCGACCTCGGGCTCTTCGCCGAGGCCGGCTACCGCACCGTGGCACTGCGTGCCTTCGATCTCTTCCCGATGACCCACCACGTCGAGTGCGTCGCGCTGTTGGAGAAGACGGGCCCCGACCTGCGCTGAGGCGGCGAAGCGTGTATCTTGATATCGAGAGATATGTCCCCGTGTCGCACGCCTGGTTAGGCCAGCCTTGCTTCCGCCCTCGTGGAGGCCGGCGGCAAGATGGATGCGGTGACACCCACAATCCCCGCTAGGAGACGCGACTGATGGCCAGTCAGGACAGCTTCGGTGCCAAGGGCACCCTGGACGTGGACGGGAAGTCCTACGAGATCTTCCGTCTCAACGCGGTGGAGGGCGACGGCCTCGATGTCGACTCGCTGCCCTTCAGCCTGAAGGTTCTCCTGGAGAACCTGCTGCGCACCGAGGACGGTGCGGACATCACCGCCGACGACATCAAGGCCCTGGCCGGGTGGGACGCCGACGCCCAGCCCGACAAGGAGATCCAGTTCACCCCGGCCCGGGTGATCATGCAGGACTTCACCGGCGTCCCCTGCGTCGTGGACCTCGCGACGATGCGTGAGGCGATGGCGGAGCTCGGCGGCGACCCGTCGAAGATCAACCCGCTGGCCCCGGCGGAGATGGTGATCGACCACTCGGTCATCGCCGACGTCTTCGGCACCCCCGAGGCGTTCGGGCGCAACGTCGAGATCGAGTACGAGCGCAACCGCGAGCGCTACCAGTTCCTGCGCTGGGGCCAGGGCGCGTTCGACGACTTCAAGGTCGTCCCGCCCGGCACCGGCATCGTGCACCAGGTCAACATCGAGCACCTGGCCCGCACCGTCTTCACCCGTGAGGTCGACGGCGTCCTCCAGGCCTACCCCGACACCTGCGTCGGCACCGACTCCCACACCACCATGGTCAACGGCATCGGCGTGGTGGGCTGGGGCGTCGGCGGCATCGAGGCCGAGGCCGCGATGCTCGGCCAGCCCGTCTCGATGCTGATCCCGCGCGTGGTGGGCTTCAAGCTCTCCGGCGACCTGCCCGAGGGCTCGACCGCCACCGACCTGGTGCTGACCATCACCGAGATGCTGCGCAAGCACGGCGTGGTCGGCAAGTTCGTGGAGTTCTACGGCCCCGGCGTCTCGGTGCTGCCCCTGGCCAACCGCGCCACGATCGGCAACATGAGCCCCGAGTTCGGCTCCACGATCGCGGTCTTCCCGATCGACGAGGAGACCCTGAAGTACCTCGAGCTCACGGGTCGCTCGCCCGAGCAGCTCGCGCTGGTGGAGTCCTACGCCAAGGAGCAGGGGCTGTGGCACGACCCCTCCGCCGAGCCGCGCTACTCCGAGAAGCTCGAGCTCGACCTCTCCACCGTGGTGCCGTCCATCGCCGGGCCCAAGCGCCCGCAGGACCGCATCGAGGTCACCGAGGCCAAGCCCGCCTTCCGCAGCGCGCTGGCCGACTACGTCGCCGCTGACGAGACCGGTGGCGAGGACCGCGAGCCCGGGGTGCCCGGCCAGGAGAAGCCCTTCGGCGTCAACACCGGCGCCGACGAGGCCTCGGCCGAGTCCTTCCCGGCCAGCGACGCCCCGGCCACGAACGGGTCGGGCGACGGTCACGACGACTCGCCCGCCCCCCAGGCGTGGCACTCCGCGGCGGCCGTCGACGGCGGCCGGCCCAGCAGCCCGGTCGAGGTGACCCTCGAGGACGGCACGAAGTTCACCCTCGACCACGGGGCGGTCACCATCGCGGCGATCACCTCCTGCACCAACACCTCCAACCCGTCGGTGATGATCGGCGCGGCGCTGCTGGCCAAGAAGGCGGTCGAGAAGGGCCTGCAGCGCAAGCCGTGGGTCAAGACCACGCTGGCGCCGGGCTCGAAGGTCGTCTCGGACTACTACGAGAAGTCCGGCCTGACGCCGTACCTGGACAAGCTGGGCTTCAACCTCGTCGGCTACGGCTGCACGACCTGCATCGGCAACTCCGGGCCGCTGATCCCCGAGGTCTCGGCCGCGGTCAACGAGGCCGACCTCGCGGTCGTCTCGGTGCTGTCGGGCAACCGCAACTTCGAGGGCCGGATCAACCCGGACGTGAAGATGAACTACCTGGCCTCGCCGCCGCTGGTGGTCGCCTACGCGCTCGCCGGCTCGATGGATGTCGACCTGTTCACCGACCCGCTGGGCCAGGACACCGAGGGCAACGACGTCTTCCTCAAGGACATCTGGCCCTCGCCGTCCGAGGTCGAGGAGACCATCGCCGGCGCGATCAACGCCGAGATGTTCGGTGACTCCTACCAGGACGTCTTCGCCGGGGACGAGCAGTGGCAGTCGCTGCCGACCCCCGAGGGCGACACCTTCGCCTGGGACGCCGAGTCGACCTACGTCCGTCGTCCTCCGTACTTCGACGGGATGCCCGCCGAGCCGGAGCAGGTCACCGACATCGAGGGTGCGCGCGTGCTGCTCAAGCTGGGCGACTCGGTCACCACCGACCACATCAGCCCGGCCGGCGCCATCAAGAAGGACTCCCCGGCGGGCCGCTACCTGGCCGAGCACGGTGTGGGGCAGCGCGACTTCAACTCCTACGGCTCGCGCCGTGGCAACCACGAGGTGATGATCCGCGGCACCTTCGCCAACATCCGGCTGCGCAACCAGCTGGCGCCCGGCACCGAGGGTGGGGTCACCCGTGACTTCACCAACGGTGGCGAGGTCACCTCGGTCTACGAGGCCTCGGAGAGCTACATCGCCGCGGGCACGCCGCTGGTGGTGCTGGCGGGCAAGGAGTACGGCTCCGGCTCCTCGCGCGACTGGGCGGCCAAGGGCACCTCGCTGCTCGGCGTCAAGGCTGTCATCGCCGAGTCCTACGAGCGCATCCACCGGTCGAACCTGATCGGCATGGGGGTCATCCCGCTCCAGTTCCCCGAGGGGGAGACGGCGGAGTCGCTCGGCCTGACCGGCGAGGAGACCTTCTCCATCACCGGGATCACCGCGCTCAACGACGGCACCACGCCGCGCACGGTCACGGTGAAGGCCGACGACAAGGAGTTCGAGGCGGTCGTCCGCATCGACACCCCCGGTGAGGCGAACTACTACCGCAACGGCGGCATCATGCAGTATGTGCTGCGCAACCTGCTGCGCAGCTGAGAACCCTCGAAGGGGCCGGTCCGGGAAGTCCCGGGCCGGCCCCTTCGGCGTGCCGGGTCAGCGGACCTGTCAGCGGACCTGTCAGCGGAACAGCGTGGCTCGTTCGTCCGCGGCCGCCTGGGCGGCCGCGGAGACGACCTCGGCCACCGCCACGGCCTGGGCCCGCAGGTCGGGGATGGCGCCCACCTCCCACTCCAGGCCCTTCCGGGCGGCTCCGAGCCACAGGATCCCCTCGCGGGCCCGGTCGTCGTCGGCGACCGGGTGACCCGGCGGCATCAGGTCGGCCCCGAGCCCGAGGCGGTGGGGCCGGAGCAGACCCCGGTCGAGCATCGAGTCGACCAGTCGGCTCCAGCCGCGCGTGGGCACCGGCCGTGGTCCGGTGCAGTTGAGCACCAGATCGAAGTCGGCGGGGGAGACCTGGTCCAGGGTGCGCACCACGAGGCTGCCCTGGTCACGCAACCGGTCCAGGTGGTGTGCCATCGCCGGGGACATGCGGTGCCGGTGCAGGTCCCAGGTGTGGGCGTAGGTGGCGGCGAACCTCGCCTGGTCCTCGGCCGAGAGTCCGGCCCACAGCTGGTTGGCGAACCCGCGGGCCGCGTCCACCGCGTCGCGCCAGTCGGTGCCGTCGGTCGGCTCCACCACGTGGGCGGTGGGCAGGGCCCCGCGGCGCGAGGCGGCGACCATCTCGGCCCGGGGGAGGAGGTGCTCCAGCTCCACCGCCATGTCGAGCATGGTCAGCCCGGTGCCCAGGAGCAGCACCTTCCGGACGCCGGCGACCCGGGAGCGCCAGTCCGGCTCCCACGGGTCCGGGACGAACCGGTCCCCGAGCTCACCGGCGAGCTCCGGTTGGGGGCGGGGCGGCGGGTTGCCGAGGGCCAGCACGACCCGGTCGGCCTCCAGGCTCGCCCCGGAGGCCAGCCCGGCCCGCCACCTCGCCCCGTCCTCCGCGAGGTCCACCACCTCGTCGCGGGTGCGACGCAGCGACGAGCCGGCGGGCACCTCCACCTCCTCGAGCACCGCGGCGAGGTAGTCGCCGTAGATGCGGCGCGAGGGGAACGAGCGTGCCCCCAGGTCCATCCCGCGGGCCGCGCACCAGCGGATCAGGTGGCCCGGGTCGCCCTCGACGGCGCTGAGCCGCTCGGCGAAGTTGTTGACCGTGTGCCGCGGGTGCTCGGTGCGGTAGGCCAGGCCCGGTCCGGGGCGGGGGCTGCGCTCCACCAGGTGCACGTCGACGGGGGCCTCCGCGGTGGTCCGCCGGAACAGGTGGAGGACCGCGATCACCGCGGAGGCGCCGCCGCCGACGACCAGGACCTCCAGGGGCCGGGGACGGGTGCTGGTGCGAAGGACGGTCATGGCTGGCTCCTGGGTGCCGCGGAGGACTCAAGCAGAGAATGTCCAGCAACTTACTACACAACTACTCGTGCCAGGCGCCGGGTCAGTATCGTGTCGGCCATGATCGTCGCCCTCAGCATCAGCCCCGCCGCCGCCGACGAGACCGGAGGTGTCGCCGCCGCCGTGGCCGAGGCCGTCCAGGTGATCCGCGACTCCGGCCTGCCCTGCGAGACCAACTCGATGTTCACCAACATCGAGGGCGCATGGTTACAACGGCACATGACAGTTAAGGAGGGCATCTGATGCTCGTAGCATTCTCTGTTGCTCCAAGTGGCACCGGACGAGAAGACGGCTCGGTCGCCGACGCGGTCGCGGCTGCGGTGCAGATTGTTCGCGAGTCCGGCCTGGCCAGTCGGACCGACGCGATGTTCACGACGGTCGAGGGTGATTGGGATTCGGTCTTCGACGTCGTGAAGCGCGCGACTGAAGCAGTGGCGCCGTACGGTTCGAGGGTGTCGCTCGTGCTGAAAGCCGATATACGCCCGGGGTTCGAGGGCGAGATCGACGCGAAGGTCGAGCGCCTCGAAGCGGCGATCGACGGTCGAGGGACGAACGACTAGGTCTCACCGGGGGCGGCGGCGTGTACGAATGCGAGTGTCCCGATTCGTGCGCAATAGTCGGGCTTATGACCCGCCTCAGTGCTGCCACGGTGACCCGTCGCGCGACCGACGTCGTTCTGAAGTGGGAGGTCGAAGGTGACCCTGAATCGACGTCAACCCCGTGGCTTCTTTCCTGCGATCTCATCGGCGGGGAGAACGGGCAGATCCACCAGTTCGGCTTTCGCTTCCGCGAGGGTCGC
The DNA here is from genome assembly GCF_058134365.1 of Nocardioides sp. Z22_16. Lineage (NCBI taxonomy): Bacteria > Bacillati > Actinomycetota > Actinomycetes > Propionibacteriales > Nocardioidaceae > Nocardioides > Nocardioides sp. Z22_16. The sequence continues at coordinate 93,592 of NZ_JBYTTI010000005.1, read as the reverse complement.
GTGCAGGAGCGCTTCTACTTCGACTTCGTCGCTGGGATGAACTACTACGTTCCCGAGGTCTCCCCTCAGCGGACAGGCAACACGTGGACGGCGGTGTTCCCGGCAGGCGACGAGATCGCACGTTCCGGGAAGTGGAAGGCAGCTTTGTCGTTCGATGAGCCGACCAACGACAACGAATCCCGCGTGAAAGGCACGATTTGCGCCGAGGGTTAACCCTGCCCGCCGGATTGGTTCGCGCGCTCGGCTTCGATCCTGGCAAGCATCCACGACGCTAGCGAAGCCGTCACAGTGCCGACGAGTCCGATCCCGACGACCATCAGCACAACTGCGACCGCGCGCCCCTCGAAGGTCACGGGGAAGCGGTCGCCATAGCCGACCGTCGTCACGGTTGTGCATGCCCACCAGAAGGCATCGCCGTAGTTCGTGATGTTCGCGCCTGCCGCGTCTCGCTCCGCGTCGAGCGCCGCTAGGGCGCCGAGGGACACCGAGATGACGGCGACGGATATGGCGTAGACAAGTACTCGTCCTGCGAGACTGCTTGCCGCCGAGCGATCAAAGATTCGGAGGAGCGCTAGCAAGCGCAACAGGCGGAGCGGCCGGAGGATCGGCAAGACGACGAGGGCAACGTCGTACCAATGGTGCATGGCGTACCGTCGCCAGTCCCCGGCCAGGGCGAGTCGGATCCCCAGATCCGTAGCGAAGGCCCCCCACACGGTCCACGAGAGCACCGTGAGGACCGTCCGGAGATCTGGATCGAGTCGGGGATCGAGGACGGGCCAGGCGTATGCCACCACGAACGCGATCGCCAATAACGTGAGGGGGGCCTCGGCTCGCCGCTCCCATTGTTGGACTCGTGTCACGGCGGGGAGTTTGCCACGGGAACCTCCGGTTCGTCTGGAGTGTGGCGTTATGCCGGTTAAAGGAGTGCAGACTCCTCAGCATGGGTTTTGAATGGGGGACCGTACTGCCAGGGTTGTTCGCGCTCGGTGGCGTGCTCGTCGGCGGGTGGATGGGCAGCCGAGCTGAAGCCCGCCGCTGGCGCCGGGACTGGCGCATTGCGCGTCTCGACGCGATCAGGACGCATCTCGCCGACATCGTCGAAGCAATCGACATGCAATGGATTGTCTCTGGACAGGCAGTCCAAGCGATGCAGGGACTACGGATTCCCGTTCCCGACGACCGAGTTCACGAGGCAGGGCGTATCTGGGCGCGCGTGTTCTCGAGGGCGCGGGTGGAGGCACCTGCCGAGGTGCAACAGAGCCTCGTCGCTTTTGACGAGGCGCGGAGCGAGGTGGCCCTGGCACAGTGGGCGCAAGACGAGCCAAGAGCCCAAGAGGCACTCACTGTCCTAGCCAGCACCCGCATTGAGGTACTCGGCGCGGTCAACGCTGTTATTCGTGACGCCAATTCAGCGCTGCTGGAACACATCCTGAGCCGCCCCGCTCTGGTTCTGGTCCGGGTCAAGTCGTGGCGGTCGAAGGATCCGGATGCGTAAGGGAAATCTGCGATGGCACAACAAGCGAGAGTGAGTTGCGTATGACCAGGGTCTGGCTCCATAAGCGACGAAAGCCTCACCTTTCCCCGCATGGTGCCGGAGAAGCGGGCTTCGTCACCAGAGCGGTTGTGGTCCGCTGCCGAATCGTTTCGTAGGCCCAGACGCGGGCGGCCCGTCAAGCGGTCGAAGGACTCCCGTCGGAATGCGCCGCCACCACTGCCCCGAATTGTCCTGAAAGGACCAACCGAACCACATCTTTGTTGGGCCATTTTTCGCCGCGGGGATCGTGGCTAGCACCTCGACCAGATCGGCAACTACTTCCGGCGTAGCGATCTCGACCCCGGTCCGTTTGCCCACCAGAGCAACGCCATTCTCTCGGTCTGCTATCGCGAACGAGGCCGCATGAGTAGCCGAGGCGGCCGTCGCCTCGCCGAGGTACAACTCCACCGCGAAGTGCCAGACCGGGACAGATGACGCATTCTGGATGTTCATCGGAATGCTCTCCGGCCGAACTACCCCGGCGCCGCGAGAAACCTTCGCGATCGAGCTTCCAGCTCCAAAGGCGACGTTGGTCTGTGTTCCGACCCACCGCAGTTCGCCCGGCCACGCTGCGACCTGCACTGCCTGGATGCGCCGAGCTTGCTGGAAGCGATCAGCGTCGCGGCCTTGCTCCAAGGAGAAGGTTCGCCCGGTCTGAACCGCGGCGTACGCCGCCGCGAGTAGGGCCGAGAAGGTTGATACTGCGGCCACCCAATCGGCGAGCGACCCCGGGTCGGCGCCCAGTGCGATCCCGGTTGCCAACGCAACGGCGAACACAACGAATCCGACAAGAATCAGGCCTATGAAGAGCGTCGAGTCCGAACCGCCCTCGACGACGGTCGTGGTCTCGTCGTCTCGCTCGGCGTATTCGGTGCTCACTTCTACATCATCGGGTGCAGGTACGCGGCCCCAGAACCGACACGCCCCACGGAGGGCGGCGGTGTCGAGCGTCGCGGAGGGACGACCGCCAAGTCCCTTTCGCGGGCGGCTGTCTCAGGGCCTGCAAACGCCAAGAGCCCCGCTCCTCCGGCATCGGCACAGAGGGACGGGGCTATTGTCGTGGCTCAGGAGCGGCGGCAGGACGAGCATCGGGTGGGCGGGCGACCATGACGATGCTCGCGGACGAAGACCCGGCCGCACGCGACGCACGTCCCCACGCGCGGCGCACCGGGCGCCTCCGCGGGCGCCGTGACGCTCAAGGGCGCTGGGCGAAGTACGCCCAGACGACGGGCTCGGTCTCGCCCTCGATCCACTCGCGCAGGAGTTGGAGAGACGCGGGGCAGGACGCGCGACGTTCCCCGAACTCGACGAGGTTCTCCCGGGCCCATGATCGCGACGCCGAGCCGCCCGCTTGCCTCCCACCCCGCGCCCAGGACGAATGCAGGCACCATCGCCCGGATGAGGAGGGATGACGGCGTAGGTGCTGCGGCGACGAGCGTTCATAGCCGGTTCCAGATCCGGCCACCCGACGGAGGGCTGCGACGTTCTCGGCGTCGACGCGGTCGCGCCGGGGTCTCCGCGGCGGCCAGCCGCTTGGCGAGGTCAGGCGTCGTGGGGTCGAAGTAGCCGAGGACGCGGCCGGAGGCGTCGCGGCAGAGGGTCGGCTCGGGGGTCATGCCGCCTCCTCGAAGACGGGCAGGCACAGAGCCTCGCCCCGGACGACGTCAAGGTCGAAGCGGGGCGCCTCGACCTCGGCGGGGGAGAGGTTGAGGGACGCGGCGATCCTCGCGCGGTTGCGCTTCGCGGCATGTGCGACCGCCGGTGCCGTCGAAGGCATCGGCAGGACCACACGGCGGGGCGCTGGAGCGATGCCGACGCGAAGGCGGGGACGCATCGCACGGCGGGCGCGCTCTGCCTCGATCTCGGCCAGCGTCGGCCGGGCGACGATGGCCCCGGGACGCCAGGAAGGTGAGCATCCCGTCAGGGCGCCACTTCCTGTCAGGATCGAGCAGGTGGCTGGGGACCACGGCGAGGTAGGCCGGCGGCGGGTCGAGGGGTACGTCGAGGGGACGGCGGCGCGTGTTGTGGGGAGTCGTTGGGCGGGTCTTGGTGCGGCGGTGCATGCGGAGGCGAATCTCCTTTCACTAGAGGGGGTGAGGGGGTACTCGTCAAGGAGTGCGTGAACGTGAGCCACGGCTGTTAGAGCGCCCCAATGACTGCAATCCGGCGCTGGCGGCTCGCGATAAGGCGAACTTGGTGAGTACCGCGGGGCGAAGCGGGCGATGTGGAAAAGTCTCGCGGCCTTGCAGAGGGGGGACGGGGGGATCGGTCACCCGCGGTTCTCCCGGCGCCTCTCCGGCCCCCCTGTGGATTCCGAGAGCTGCGCGCACATCGCCGCTATGCCGAGAGTGTGGCGTGCCGGGAGGGGGAGGGGGTGGTCCCCCGGGGAGAGGGCGCTCCGTCATCGTCGACGGAGCCGCCCCTCTCCTCGCAGGGCCGAGCGGCTCGGTCGCTCACCTGATGGAGGGCAGTCTCGGCTTCCGTACGCGGTCGCGGATCCAGGTCAGTAGAGCCTGCGCGGCTTGCTCGTCTCCTCGTCAGTGACCACACGACCGTTCGCCATGTGCGAGGCGTTGGCGCGGCGTGTGCCTGCGTCGGCGAGGACGAAGCGAGCGCCAGCCTCGGCGGCGAGCGTCCACCACGGCGCCGTAGTCGACGCCAGCGAGGTCTTCATTCGGGATGGCTTGCTCTGGCGCAGTGACCAGACCACGGCTTCGACCTCGCAGGCGGTCACGTCGAGTAGGGCTAGCCGCTGCCAGTCCATAGGAGCGAGTGATCCTCGCTCGCCGGGGACGGGGGCGAAGGGGGCCAAGGCGACCCCGGCGTCTGCGACTCGTCCCGCTGCGGCTCGGGAGAGGGAGTACGCCTCGAAGGTGGCCGGGCTGAGGGAGGAGATGTCGGGCATCACCACGGGGACGCGGGAGGCATAGGTGTTGAGGGTGTCCAGGTCAGGTGCAAGAGCGTCTCGGAAGAGGGAGACGATGGACTCGGCGTTTGCCTCTACCGTCTCGACGCGGGCGAGGGTCACGGCCTCGCTCACGCGGCTGCGGATCTCGCGGGCGGCCGAGGCCCGGGCGATCTGGTCGAGCGCCTCGGTGGTGATCTTGGCTCGCTTGGCTTCCGGGAGGGTGGCGCTTTCCGCGATCGTCGTTGCGGCCGCGGCCTGTACCTCCGGAAGACCGGGGGGCATTACCGGCTCGGCGCCGAGGGCGTCGACCACCGCCGCGGGTAGTTCGACGTCGAGCGTCTTGGCGGTAGCGGTCAGGCGCTTCAGGGCGTTGCGGGCATGGGCTGGGTTGGCGTGCAGGTCGAGCAACGGGTTCTCCTTGAGGGGTGAGGGTGGGGAGGGGCTCGGTTAGGCGTCGCGGCCGAAGAGACGCGGACGAGCGGCACGGTCGGCGGCGGCGAAGGTCTCGGCGAACAGGTCACGCGGCGTAGGCGTCGCGGCACTCATGGCGCGCTCTTCGTCGCGGCGGGCCTCGTCGAGGGCGATTGCGTTGGCCCAGTCGCGACGTAGCTCGACGGTGGAGTCGCGGGCGAGGGGGTTCCGGGCGCCGTTCTGCGCGTTGCGTCCGGCGAGAAGTCGTTCGACTTGCTCGCGGGCGCGGGTGAGGTTCTCGGCGGCACGTCGGAGGTCATCGTGGTTGGGCATGTGGGGTGGTGTTCTTTCTGGGATAGGGGGCGACACCCGATGGGGCTTGATCCCTGCACCGGGCGCCGAGTCGTGCGGTGCGTCTGCCCTCTGTAGGTCGAGGACGTATGGGCGAGTTGGGCGTGCTTGGGAGCCGCTTGGCTATCCGCCGCGTCGCTCTCCGGGCGCAGCTTCTTCGAGGACGTTCCGCGCCGTGGCCAAGAGGTCTTCGGTCATCGTGTAGGTGACTCCTCGCTTCGTGCGTTTGCGGGCTTCGCCTAGATAGGTCCTCAGGACGGCGTCGAAGACCCGGGGGCCGGGCTCCGTGATCTCACGGCCGTCGGGGAGGGCCTCGCCGTCGTCGTGCAATCGACAGAGGGTTTTTGCGGCCTCGGCGCGCAGTTCGGTGAGTCGGTGGGTACCGAGCGTGGGCGGGTCCTCGGGATCTAGCCAGACCTCCAGCCAGAGTCGAGCCGATGCTTCTTGGTCGGCGCGGGAGCGGGCACGGCGAGCGCGCAGGATCTCGGCGTTGCTCTTCACCGGGCCGCGAGGCGGGCACCGAGGAACTTCGACGGCGGGCGCCTCGGGGGGCGTGGGCAGTCCCTCTCTGTAGGCACGGAGGACGTCAAGGAGGTACGCGGAGAATCGCGGAGACGGCACGGAGGCGGCGCGGCGCAGGTCTAGGTAAGCGTCCCGCGCGTCCGAGCGCTCGGGCAGGCCGCGGAGGACGGCTCTCAGCGGCTCGGCGAGCCCCGGTAGGTCAATCGGCCCTGGGTCCCCGTTCGAGCCCATCGGGCGCGCCAAGAGCGCCTTACCGCGGCGGAAGGCTTCGAGGCCGGGGAAGTTCAAGAGCTGGGCTACGTCGCAGGGGGCGGGTAGTTCGACGGCCAGGCGTGTGCCGTCGTCGTCTAGGTAGAACGCCGACGTGCGGGCCAGTCGGTCGCCGTCGTGGCGACGGCGTAGGCGCAACGCTGCTAGGGCGTCGAGGTCAAGTCGGAGTGCGGTCATGGGTCGTCTCTCACGGGTTCGATTGGCAGGGGATCGCGGTCGACCGCGCCGGGTCGGGGGCGCGATCAGGGCAGGGAATTGGGAATCGAGACCAGCGGGTCCGCCCGGGGAGACCCGGGGGCCACGCACGCTCCCTCACTGCCGTACCTCATCTCGGGGCCAGTCCGAGAAGGCTTCCCCGCGCGCGATGACCAGTCGCGGCGGGTGATCGTGAGGGCGCTTGTCACCTGGGTCGATGACCGGGGTGAGCGGCGCTCAGTCCTCGGCCGGAGCGAGCGCGGCCCCGAGCGCCGAGAGGAGGAGGGTGGTTCGGCGGGCCTCCTCGACAAGGACGGCCTTGCGGGCATCGCGACGGGCGGCGTACTCGCGGCGGTAGCGTCGCGCCCGGCACGCAGACGAGCACGTCTGGGCGTCCGAACGGGAGGCGTCGAAGACGGTCGAGCACTCGGAGCAGGTGAAGCGTCGGACGGCCACGGCGAGGCCTCCTCTCGGGTGTCGGCGGGAGAAGTTGTCACGTCACAGGTAGAGGCCGAAAAGAGCGCCCCGGCCTCACCGCGTAGATAGTCGCGGGGCCGGGGCCACCTCAGAACCTCACCCGGTACGGAAGCGCGCCTGTGCGAGCGCCTCTACCTCTATGGGCGCAACAAGTCATCTGCTGTGAGGCGAGCACGTGCCCTTGCGACCATTACGGCGAGGTCGTCGGGAGCGATCCCCAGCGCAGCTCGAGAGGCGCGGGCGACGCGGGCCTCCTCGGCGGCGAGCGTCTCCTCGTAGCGGAGTAACCGAAGTCGGGCACGCTCGCTCTCCTCCCAGCGGTTGCGCGCCTCGGTGGCGGAGGAGCCGGTGGGCGATACCTCGCGGAAGCCGGAGGCTCCGAGGATCGTGGAGAAGGTCCGGGATTCGGCGGCGTCCGGTGTCCAGACGTCGTCAACGGTGACGGCGCCGGAGACGAGGCCCGGGGGTGTCATGGCGGCGGTGTAGCGGTGCCAGCGGCGGGCTTGATCTAGGCGGTTCTTCCTGCGAGCGCGGCAGGTCGGCACGCCGGGGGAGTCCTCGTCGGGACAGGTGACGCGCGGGCGGCCTCGGCCGGAGTGCGGCGCGAGCGGGCGCGAGCACTCGACGCATCGGGCGGGGCGGGGGGACGTGGTCATGGATGAGGGGCCTCCCGGTGGTCTGTAGGTCACGGCCGACACGCGAAGTGCTGGTGTCGTTGGAATCCGCCCGGAGGGCGTGGATTGCTCACCTTCGGAGTCGAGTTCTCGAAAGGTGGACGGGCGCGCGGGGCAGTTGGCCGTCGGCGCCGGATGGAGGCTCACGGGTGACGGAAGGGGACATGTGGCGTTCGAAGTGCCGCTTCGCACTAGCGCTATATATGAATGGTCCGTTTGTCCTAGCCAGAACATTGGGAAGTACGTGAAGGACCGTCACCTGTCGGCTTCCGTCATTCCCTCCGGCCCCCACCTCGGCGCCTACGCGGGCCGTCAGTCTCCCCGCGTCCCTCGCCCGGCGTGCCGCGAACGACGAGAGCCCCCGGCTGATCTCCGGCGCGGGGCTTCCGGCCGCCCGGGCTCAGGTAGGCAGGTCGGGCAGGTCTTCGACCTGTCCGGCGAGGTAGTCCACCTCCGTCGACAGGCGGACGCGGGAGGGGTCCCACGCACCACGACGACGGGCCGGGAGGATGCTCACCCGCACACCGACCGCGGCCATGTGCTCGCGGCGCTCCTCGACGGTCCAGACCTCCCAGGCGGCGCCGTATGGCGTGTGGGTGCGGCGGGTTGTGACGCGGTCCCCTGATGCGGTCAGGCGCTCGCGCTCCGCCGTGAGGCTGGCGATCCGCTCGAAGAGAGCTGGGAGTTCGGGCGTCGCGGTGCGGGCTATCTCGGCCGTAGCGACGGCGAGGGCGGACTCGACCCCGGCGAGCGCCTCGGAGACGGAGACCTCGACGACCCGCTCGACGACCTCGACGCCCGAGAAGGCGGCGAGGAACTGACGTTCGGCCTCGGCGTCGACCTCGGCGGCGTCGACTAGGACGTGAGAACCCTCGCCGATCCCGCGGCACCCGTAGAAAGGTCGGCCTCGGCGCACGCGACGGATCAGGGCCTCTCCGCACGGGCAGTAGGCGAGTCCGTGGAGGAGTGGACGCGGGGCGGCGAGCCCCGCCCGCGTCGCGGCGGAGCGGGCCTCGTCGAGCGCCTCGCGAGTGACCATCGCCCGGACTGTCTCGGCGGTCTCGTCGTCGACGAGGGGCTCCCACGCGCGGACCGGAGCGCCGTCCTCGTCGAGCACCGGGCGCCGTTCGCGGGTTGGGCGGCCCTTAGCGTCCCGGACGGCTTCGGTCAGGTAACCGGAGACGTGCAGGGCGCGGGCGATGTTGAGCACACTCGCGGGCTTCCACTCGCGACCGGTCGCGGTGGGGATCCCCTCCGAAGTCAGCGTGCGGGCGAGACGGTTCACGGGCGCGCCGTCGAGGAGATCTGCGAAGATCCGGCGCACGACGGCGGCTTCGGTCTCGTCGACGCGGAGCACCTTCCCTACGCCGTCCGGGGCGGGCTCGGGACGGTAGCCGTACGGGCGAGGACCGCCACCCCAGCGCCGGAGCCCGCGGAGGTACGCCTTCGTCGCTCGGGCGCGCTCGCCGGTCGTGCGAGCCTCGAGCGCGGCGAAGACTTGCAGGATCTCCACCATTGCGCGCCCCATTGGCGTAGTTGTGTCGAGGGGCTCGGTCGCGGAGATGATGTTCAGGCCCTCGTCGAGGAGGGTCCCGAAGTCGACGACGGAGCGGGCGACGCGGTCGAGGCGCCAGCAGAGGAGAGCGTCGGCGCGGCCGGAGGCGATCGCGTCGCGGGCCGCGGTCAGGCCCGGGCGGTCGAGGCGCGCCTGCGTGGCGCTCACGTTCTCGTCGACGGCGATGTCGACGAGTTCCCAGCCCCGGGCCTCGGCCGTCTTCGTGATGATCTCGCGCTGCTTGGCGATCGAGGTCGAGTCCTCGCTCGCTCGGCTCAGTCGGGCGTAGCCGTAGGCCTTCATTGTGGGATCCTCGTTAGGTGAGCGACTCGTATGCCATGACCAAAGTTACCCAAGAGGGGGAGTGGGACGAGGTGATGGCGGTGGTCAAGGAGGCTGTCTTCAAGGTCGCCGAGGCGTCCCCCCGGGTCGGCCTCGTCCTGAAGGCCGATCTGCGTGCGGGGCACGACTCCGGCGAGCTCGAGGCCAAGGTGCAGCGTCTGGAGGAGCATTTGTCATGACCTCTCAGGTGATACGGCAGGCCTCCGCCTCCGAGGCGCCCCAGGTGCGGGCACTCCTGGAGGAAGCGTTCGGTGCGGCCGAGGGAGAGCAGGTCGCCCTGGTGGTGGACGACCTGGCCGCGCGTGGCCAGCTCGTGGCGCTGCTGGTCGCCGAGCGGGACGCGCACCTGGTCGGCGTGGCCGGGCTCAGTGCCGGCTGGCTGGATGCTCGCCCGCGGCTGGTCGACGTGGCGGTGCTGAGTCCGCTCGCGGTCCTCCCCTCGGCCCAGGGGCAGGGAGTGGGCGCTGCCCTGCTCGGGGCGGCGGAGCGGCACGCGGAGGAGGCGGGCTTCCCGCTCGTCTTCTTGGAGGGAGACCCGGGCTACTACTCCGCCCGCGGCTGGATCGTCGCGGACTCGCTGGGTCTGGAACGACCATCGACGCGGATCCCCGAGCGTGCCTGCCAGGTGCGCCTGCTCTCGTCCCACGAGACCTGGATGGCCGGGCGGCTGGTCTATCCCGACGCCTGGTGGCAACGCGACCTCGTCGGACTGCGTGACCCGGTCCTGGCGGAGGTCGAGGCCGACATCGACGCCCCCTGAGCCCGCCGCGTGACAGGCTGAGGCCATGGAGACGCTGAGCACCGACTACCTGACCGGAGACGTCGAGCGGGTGCTGGACATCACCGATGACTGTGCCGAGTTCGTGGCTGGCCGCGGTGACGGCCTGCTCCATCTCTTCGTGCCGCACGCCACGGCGGGGCTGGCGATCCTGGAGACCGGTGCGGGATCCGACGCCGACCTGCTGGCCGCCCTCGGCGACCTGCTGCCGGCCGATGATCGCTGGCGCCACCGGCACGGCTCTCCGGGGCACGGACGCTCGCACGTGATGCCGGCGCTGGTCCCGCCCTATGCGTCGGTGCCGGTCGACGACGGCCGTCTCGCGCTCGGCACCTGGCAGAGCATCTGCTTGGTGGACCTCAACGTGGACAACGCGGTGCGACAGGTCCGGATGGACTTCCTGCGCGGATGAGCATCGAACAGGTGTTCGACATACGATGACCTGGTGCCCACCTACGTCGCCCCGCCCGGCTGGCCCTCCGCGGTCCGGCCGCCGGACGCGCCGGACTGGGAGCGCACCGCGGTGAACTGGCTCTTCGACATCTCTCCTCCGGAGTACCGCGCCCACCAGGCGCTGCGACGCCACGTCGTCGTCCTGGCCCGGTTCGCGGTGCTGCACGTGGAGGCGCAGCAGGCGGCTTGCCGCCGCGGCCTCAGCGAGGCTCGCGCCGACCTGCGCGACGTGGCCGACCTCGACACGGTGGAGGCGGCGGTGGCGACCTGGCAGGCGGAGGAGGCGCGGCTGCTCGGGGTGCGGCGCGCGGTGGGCCTGGTCGAGGAGGCGTTGCGCGGCCGGCGCTTCGTCGCCCGCCTGTAGGTTCGCCCCGATGTCTCAGCCCACCTCCGACCGGCGCTTCGCCGGAGTCCTGCTGGTCGACGCGCGTGGCCGGCTGCTGCTCCAGGAGCGCGACGAGCACCCCCTGATCGACCCGGAGAGGTGGGGCCTCCCGGGCGGCCACGTGGAGCCGGGGGAGGAGTTCCTGGCCGCCGCCCACCGCGAGCTGGAGGAGGAGACCGGCCTCGCCCTCCCCGAGGGCGGGCTGGTCTTCTGGCGGGAGCTCCTGGTCGACCACCGCGAGGCCTACGGCACCCATGACCTCATGCAGGTCTTCGTGGCCCGGGTGGCACTGAGCGACGAGGACGTCGACTGTCGCGAAGGCCGCCAGATCGTCTTCGTCGACCCGCAGGTCGCTCGCGGGCTGGCGCTCACCGCGGCCGCCGCCGAGATCGTGCCGGCCTTCCTGGACTCGCTGATCTACGCCAGCATGACCTCATGACCCCCCACGCGCCGCTGCAGGTCCACCCCGTCCCGGGCCAGGGTGCCGAGGACGTCGTGGTCGCCCCCGACGGCTCGGTGCTCACCGGGACCGCGGACGGCGCGATCTGGCGGCTGAGCGCCGACGGCGCGCGGCTCGACCGCGTCGCCGACACCGGGGGGCGCCCCCTCGGTCTGGAGCTGCTGCCCGACGGCGACCTGCTGGTCTGCGACGCGCGACGCGGCCTGCTCGTCGTGAGCAGGACCGGGTCGGTCGAGGTGCTCGTCGACGAGGTCGACGGGGAGCCCATGCGGTTCTGCAACAACGCCGCGGTGGCCTCCGACGGGACCGTCTGGTTCAGCGACTCCTCACGGCACTACGGCATCGAGCGCTGGAAGGACGACTTCGTCCAGGCCACCCGCACCGGGCGGCTGCTCCGCCTCGACCCGGACGGCCGGGTGGAGGTGGTGCTCGACGGGCTCGCCTTCGCCAACGGGGTCGCGCTCGCTCGGAGCGAGGAGTTCGTGGCCGTCGCCGAGACCGGGGCCAGGACGGTGGTGCGGCACTGGCTGACCGGTCCCCGGGCAGGGGAGCGTGACTTCCTCTGCTCCGACCTGCCGGGCTACCCCGACAACATCTCCCGCGGCAGCGACGGCCTCGTCTGGGTGACGATCGCCAGCCCGCGCGACCCCCTGGTGGAACGGCTGCAGCGTGCTCCGCTCGCGGTGCGCCGCCTCGTCACCCGGGTCCCCGAGCCGCTCCAGCCGAAGCCGCGCCGGACCGTCCGGGTGCAGGCCTACGACGACCAGGGGCGGCTCGTGCACGACCTGGACGTCGACCACCCCGGCTTCCACATGGTGACCGGTGTCCGCGAGCACCAGGGACGGGTCTGGCTGGGCAGCCTGCACGAGCCCGCGGTCGCCGTCCTCGACCTGACCACCTGAAGGACCCGCGAGCTCCGGGAGGACGCCATGGAGAAGCTGACCAGTGCCGACGTCGAGGCAGCCGGCCTGCCCGACTGGCGGCTGCTCAACCACGCCCTGCAGACCCGGCTGCTGACGCGCGGCTACGACACCGGCCTGGAGCTCGTCGCCGCGATCGGTCAGGCGGCCCAGGAGGCCGACCACCATCCCGACCTCGACCTGCGCTACGCCCACCTCAACGTCCGGCTCTACAGCCACGACGTCCTGGGGGTCACCGACCGCGACGTGCGCCTGGCCCGGCGGATCAGCGAGCTGGCGGCCGGGCGCGGGGTCAGGGCGGCTACCGAGCGGCTGGCCACGGTCGAGATCGCCCTCGACACGCCCGACCACGACGCGGTCAGGCCGTTCTGGCAGGCCGTGCTCGCGATGAGCAGCCCGCGAGCCGACGACGAGGTCCGTGACGACGACGCGGACCTGCCCCGGCTCTGGTTCCAGGCCAGCGACGCCGAGGAGCCCCGCCAGCGGTTCCACCTCGACGTCACGGTGCCGCCCGAGGAGCTGCGGCCGCGCGTCGAGGCCGCGCTCGCGGCCGGGGGGACCCTGGTCGACGACACCGCGGCCCCGTCGTTCATCGTGCTGGCGGATCCGGACGGAAACCGCGTCTGCGTCTGCACCGTGCTCGACCCCGACGGGTGAGGTCGCGCTGGGAGCATCCCCTAGAATCGACCGCTGGACCTCGCACGGACACCACCGTGGCCGCCGTGGGGCCGCCCGGCACCACCGACCACCCGTACACCCCCAGGAAGCGGAGGACCATGGGCCACCTGGAGACGATCTCCACACCGCGTGACCTCCGAGATCTCGACGACGACGAGCTCACCGAGCTGGCCTCCGAGATCCGCGACTTCCTCGTCGCCACCTGCGCGAGGACCGGAGGCCACCTGGGCCCCAACCTCGGCGTCGTGGAGCTGACGATGGCCATCCACCGGGTCTTCGAGAGCCCCCGCGACCGGGTGGTCTTCGACACCGGGCACCAGACCTACGTGCACAAGCTCCTCACCGGTCGCGCGGCCGGCTTCGACCGGCTCCGGCAGGAGGGTGGCGTCAGCGGCTACCCCAGCCAGGCCGAGTCCGAGCACGACATCGTCGAGAACTCGCACGCCTCCACGGCGCTCAGCTATGCCGACGGCCTGGCGAAGGCCTACCGGGTCCGGGGCGAGGACCGGCACGTGGTGGCGGTGATCGGGGACGGCGCCCTCACCGGCGGCATGGCCTGGGAGGCCCTCAACAACATCGCCATCGCCCAGGACAGCCGTCTGGTGATCGTGGTCAACGACAACGAGCGCTCCTACACCCCGACGATCGGCGGGCTGGCGACCGCGCTGACCAGCCTGCGCACCAGCCCGCGCTACGAGCAGGTGCTCGACCTGGTCAAGCGCCGCCTCACCGCGGTCAAGGGCGTCGGGCCGGCGGCGTACGACGCCCTCCACGCCATGAAGAAGGGCATGAAGGACGCGATCGCGCCGCAGGGCCTCTTCGAGGACCTCGGCCTGAAGTACGTCGGCCCCATCGACGGGCACGACCGCGCGGCGCTCGAGCACGCCCTGAGCCAGGCCAAGAAGTTCAACGGGCCGGTGATCGTCCACGCGCTGACCAAGAAGGGCTTCGGCTACCAGGCCGCGATGGCCCACGAGGCCGACCAGTTCCACGCCCCCCGGCCCTTCGACGTCGAGACCGGCGAGGAGCACCCCACCGGGCGGATCTGGACCGACGTCTTCGCCGAGGAGATGGTGCGGATCGGGGAGCGGCGCAGCGACGTCGTCGCTCTGACCGCCGCGATGATGCACCCGGTCGGGCTCGACCACTTCGAGCGTCGCTTCCCCGAGCGGACCTTCGACGTCGGCATCGCCGAGCAGCACGCCGTGACCTCCGCCGCCGGGCTGGCGATGGGGGGCCTGCACCCGGTCTTCGCGGTCTACGCGACCTTCCTCAACCGTGCCTTCGACCAGGTTCTGATGGACGTGGCGCTGCACAAGTGCGGGGTGACCTTCGCGCTGGACCGCAGCGGGGTCACCGGCGACGACGGCGCCAGCCACAACGGCATGTGGGACATGTCGATCCTGCAGGTCGTCCCGGGACTGCGGATCGCCGCGCCCCGTGACGCGTCCCGGCTGCGTGAGCTGCTCAACGAGGCGATCGACGTCGAGGACGCCCCCACCGTGGTCCGCTTTCCCAAGGGACCGCCGCCCGCGGACCTGGAGGCGGTCGGCAGGGCCGGCGGCGCCGACCTGATGGTCCGCAAGGGCACCAAGGACGTGCTGGTGGTCGCCGTGGGCTCGATGGTCGAGGTGGCGGTCGACGTGGCGGACCGGCTGGTCGCCCAGGGCATCGGCGTCACGGTCGTGGACCCGCGGTGGGTGAAGCCGGTGGATCCCGCGATCGTCCAGCTCGCCCGCGAGCACCGCCTGGTCGTCAGCGTCGAGGACAACGGGGTGGTCGGCGGCTGCGGCTCCGTGCTCCTCCAGACCCTCAACGAGCAGCGGGTGACCACGCCGGTGCGGCTGCACGGCATCCCCCAGCAGTTCCTCGACCACGCCAAGCGGGCCGCGATCCTCTCCCGGATCAGGCTGGACGCGCAGTCGCTGGCTCGCTCGATCGTCGAGGACGTCACCGCGACCGAGCAGGGCAGCCCGCTGCTCGAGACCCAGGTGCAGGCCGACCAGGGGTCCTGATCCGGGCATGGACGCGCGGGGGCGTGCGGCCCTAGCGTGGGGCATATGGACCTGCTGCGGACCAAGTCGGTCGAGCAGTCGATCGCGGAGACCGACGAGCCCGAGCACCGGCTGAAGAAGACCCTCGGCGCCCTCGACCTGATGGTCTTCGGGGTCGGGGTGATCATCGGAGCCGGGATCTTCGTGGTCACCGGCACGGTGGCGCGGACCAACAGCGGTCCGGCGATCACGCTGTCCTTCGCCATCGCCGGCCTGGCCTGCGGCCTGGCCGCGCTCTGCTACGCCGAGTTCGCCTCGACCCTGCCGGTGGCCGGCAGCGCCTACACGTTCAGCTACGCCACCTTCGGCGAGCTCGTGGCCTGGATCATCGGGTGGGACCTGGCCCTGGAGTTCACCCTCGGCGCTGCCGCCCTCTCCACCAGCTTCTCCGGCTACTTCCAGGAGGTCGTCGCCGGGTCGGCCCTGGAGGTGCCCACCAGCCTCGGGTCCGCGGCCGACGGTGTGGTCGACCTCCCGGCGGTGGTCATCGCGCTGCTGGTCACCGCGTCCCTGGTCGTCGGCATCAAGTTCTCCAGCCGGCTCAACCAGGTCGTCGTCGCGATCAAGCTGGCCGTGGTCGCCGCCGTCATCGTCTTCGGGATCTCCCACATCGACCCCGACAACTACACGCCGTTCATCCCCAAGTCCCGCCCCGCGCCCGAGGGCGGGGGAGGGTTCCAGGACAACACGCTGATCAGCACCCTGCTGGGGATCGACCCCGCCGTCTACGGAATCGCCGGAGTGGTCGCCGGTGCCTCGATCGTCTTCTTCGCCTTCCTCGGCTTCGACATCGTCGCCACGACCGCCGAGGAGACGCGGAACCCCCAGCGCGACGTCCCGCGCGGCATCCTCGGCTCCCTGGTGGTGGTCACCGTCCTCTACATGGCGGTCAGCCTCGTGGTGACCGGGATGCGGCCCTACACCGACATCGACGAGAACGACGCCGCCCCGCTGGCCACCGCCTTCGACGCCGTCGGCATGGAGTGGATGGGTCGCCTGATCGCGATCGGTGCCTGCATCGGGCTCGTCGTCGTGGTGATGATCCTGATGCTGGGGCAGACGCGGGTCGCCTTCGCGATGGCCCGCGACGGCCTCCTCCCGCGGCCGCTGGCCAAGGTGCACCCGCGGTTCGGCACGCCGTACGTCGTCACGGTGGTGACGGGGGTGGCCGTCGCCCTGATCGGCGGCCTCGTCGACCTCGCCACCCTCGTCAACCTGGTCAGCATCGGGGCGCTCTTCGCATTCGTGCTGGTGAGCATCGGGGTGGTGATCCTGCGCCGCCGCAGGCCCGACCTGCCCCGCGCCTTCCGGACGCCTGCGGTCTATGTCGTGGCCACCTGCTCGGTGCTGCTCTGCGTCTACCTGATGCTCAACCTCACCGGTGCCACCTGGATCCGCTTCCTGGTCTGGATGGCGCTCGGCCTGGTCGTCTACTTCCTCTACGGCCGCACGCACTCGCGCCTGGCACAGCGGTGAGGCGGCCTCACCATGCCTCGCCGAGCGGCAGCACCAGGGGACCATCCAGCGGCAAGCCCTGGGTCTGCGGCACGCACTCGCCGGTGGTGGCCTCGCACCTGAGCAGGTCGACCTCGGTCTCGTCGAGGCCCGTCAGGCCCAGCGCGGCGTAGGTGTCCTCGTCGAGCCAGCGGTAGCCGGCCACGAACGCGTAGGCGCCCAGGTCGAAGGGGAGTCGCTCTCCGGACGCGGTGTCGAAGACCCTGTTCTCGTCGGCCGTCTCGGAGATCAGGTAGCGACCGTCGGGGGAGAGGAAGCCGTCCCAGCCGTCGAGGGCGATGCCGGAGCGCAGGTCCGGACCCACGACGTAGTCCTCCTCCTTCTGCGCCGGGGTGCCCCCGGTGCGGTGGTAGTGGAAGACGCCGTCCTTGACGTCGAGCAGCTTCACACGCGTCCCCCCCGCCACGGGCAACGACCCCACCTCGGCGTCGGCGGCGAAGGGCAGCCAGGCATCGGCCCCGTTCCGGGCCCGCAGGTAGACGGTCTCGCCGTCCACCGCCGCCACAGCCTCACCCATCTCCATCTCCTCCTCGAGAGGAGTGCTGTAGCCCTCACGCACCGGGAGGGAGACGACGGCCGGTTCTCTCGACAGGTCCAGGGCGGCGTAGGCCGGCTCTCCGTCGCCGGCGTCGACCCAGGCGACGACGTCGCCGTCGGACACGAGACGGCCCGCTCGGGGCGCCTCGAGCCTGCCCACCTCCAGCACCTCGCCGTCGATGACGGCGTGGACGACGCCCTCCTCGTCGGCGAAGACGAACCCGGAGTCGCCCTGCACGAGAGCCACCGGCTCGTCACCGAGGTCGACCGTCGGCCCGGTGGGAGAGGTGTGCAGGACGGAGCCGCGCGCCCAGGCCACGGGAGCCTCGGCGCCCGCGCCGCCGTCGGCGACGAGACCGTCATGGGGGTCCCCGCCGGTGGAGCCCAGCAGTCCCGGGCCCGCGAAGGCCGCGGTCAGGCCCAGCACCGCCGCGCCGGCCACCCCCGCGACCCGGCGCCGGCGCAGGCGGCGCTCCCCGCCCGCCATCAGGGCGGCGATGTCGAGGTCGGGGGCGGGGAGCCGGTCCGCCCGCTCCTCCATCAGGTCTCTCAGGTCGGTGCTCATCGCTTCGCCTCCAGCAGCTCGGTCGTCAGGTCCTTCGCGTCGAGGCCACGCGCGGCCACCGACCGGCGCAGCTTGGTGAGGCCGGCCGAGACCTGGCTCTTGACGGTGCCCGGAGCACACCCCATGACCTCAGCGGTCTGGGCCTCGCTCAGGTCCTCGTAGAAGCGGCAGACCAGGGCCGCGCGCTGGCGCGGCGGGAGGGCCAGGAGCGCCTCCCAGAGCCACTCGCGCTCGGTCACCTCGGTCTCGTGCCCGGGGCGGACGACCTCGGGGGGCTCCGCCCCGGGCCGCTCGGCCGACCAGCCCTTGCGCCGGTACCAGGAGATCGCCGTGGTGGTGATCGTCTTGCGGGTGTACGCCTCCGCGCTGCGCGGGTCTCGGAGCCGCGGCCAGGCCAGGTAGGTCTTGGTCAGCGCCTCCTGGAGCAGGTCCTGCGCCAGGCCGCGCTCGCCCACCATGAGGTAGGCGGTCCGGTGCAGGGCGGCCGAGCGGGCGGCGACGAACTCGGTGAACGCCTCGGGGTCGCGCCGCGTCATCTGGTCTCCCGGCTTCTCGGTGTCGCTCTCACGCCTGGTACGACGATCCCAGGCGTCGTTTCGGTTCGTCGGACACCCGGACGACTTTGGAGCCGGCGAAATGGGACGAGGGCGCCCGACCTGTCGGCCGGACGCCCTCGGGTGAGGTGATCCCTCAGTGGAAACGCTTGCCGTTGACCTTCTCGGCCACGCCGGAGGAGTCCAGCAGCATGGTCAGGCCGCCGTTCCAGAAGGAGAAGCCCGCCCCGGTGATCATCGCCAGGTCGAGGTCCTCGGGAGCCGCGACGACACCCTCGTCGAGCATCAGGCGCGCCTCCTCGGCGAGCCCGGAGAGGGCCGCCTCGCGCAGCTCCTCCTTGGTCAGCACGACGGGGCTCTCCGGCTGCTCCTGCAGCGCCTTGATCTCCGGGTCGATGGAGAGGTCGGGCAGGTAGAACGAGCTCTTCTTCTCCGCCACGACCCGCTCCAGCAACGGCGAGACGTAGAAGCGGTCCGGGAACGCCTTGACCAGGGTCTCGTTGTTGTGGAGTGCGATCGCCGGGCCGACGAGGCCGAGCAGCATGAACGGCGGCATCGGGGCGATGCCGGCGAACGCGGCGTCCGCGGTCTCGATCGGGGTGCCCGCGTCGACCGCCTTGGCGACCTCGCCCAGGAAGCGGCCGAGGAGGCGGTTGACGATGAACGAGGGGCTGTCCTTGACCAGGATGCAGGTCTTCTTCAGTCCCTTGCCGGTGGCGAAGGCGGTCGCCAGGGTGGCGTCGTCGGTGGCGTCGCCCTTGACGATCTCGAGCAGCGGCATGATCGCGACCGGGTTGAAGAAGTGGAAGCCCACGACCCGCTCCGGGTGCTGCAGCTCGGACGCCATCTCGGTGATGGAGAGCGACGAGGTGTTCGTCGCCAGCACGCACTCGGGGGAGACGACCTTCTCGACGTCGGCGAAGACCGACTTCTTGACCGACATCTCCTCGAAGACGGCCTCGATGACGAAGTCGGCGCCCGCGAACGCGGTCTCCTTGTCCGCCGACCCGGAGACCAGCGACTTGAGGCGGTTGGCCTTGTCCTGGCTGATCCGGCCCTTGCCCAGCAGCTTGTCGATCTCGGCGGTGACGTAGGAGACGCCCTTCTGGGCACGCTCCTCGTCGAGGTCGGTGAGGACCACGGGGACCTCGAGCCGGCGGGCGAAGAGGAGCGCCATCTGCGAGGCCATCAGGCCCGCGCCGACGATGCCGACCTTGGTGACCTTGCGGGCCAGGGACTTGTCCGGGGCGCCCGCCGGGCGCTTGGCCCGCTTCTGCACCAGGTCGAAGGAGTAGAGGCTGGCCAGCAGCTCCGGGGTCCTGGACATGTCCTCCAGGCCCTGGTCCTCGGCGGCGAAGCCCTCGTCGCGCGAGGAGGTGCGGGCGGCCTCGAGCAGCTCGACCACGCGCTGCGCCGCCGGGGAGGCACCGCCCGTCTTGGCGAGCACGATGCCCTTGGCCCGCTGGACGGCGGCGTCCCAGCCGGCGCCCCGGTCGACCTCGGGCCGCTCCACGACCACCTTGCCGGTCAGCACGTCGGCGGCCCACAGCAGCGACCGCTCCAGGTAGTCGGCGCCGGAGAAGACCGCGTCGGCGATGCCGAGCTCGTACGCCTTCGTGCCGCCGATGACCTTGCCGTTGTTGAGCGGGTTCTCCACCATCACGGTGACCGCGGAGTCGGCCCCGATCAGGTTGGGCAGCAGCCACGCACCGCCCCAGCCGGGGACCAGGCCGAGCATGACCTCGGGCAGCCCCAGGGCGGGTGCGGAGTCCATCACGGTGCGGTAGGTGCAGTGCAGGGCCACCTCGAGGCCGCCGCCGAGCGCCAGGCCGTTGATGAAGCCGAAGGAGGGCTTGCCGCCCTCGCCCAGCTTGCGGAAGACGCCGTGGCCGAGCTCGGCGATCAGCCGGACACCGTCGGGGCCGCCGCCGGAGATCCCGGACAGGTCGGCCCCGGCGGCCAGGATGAACGGCTTGCCGGTCACCGCCAGGGCGGTCACCTCGTCGTCGGCCAGGGCCGCGTCGATCGCCTCGTTGAGCGCGATCAGGCTCTTGAAGCCGAAGGTGTTGGGCCGGGTGTGGTCGAGCCCGTTGTCCAGGGTGATCAGGCCCAGGACCCCGGCGTCACCGGGGAGGGCGACCTTGCGGAGCTTGGCGTGCGTCACGACCTCGTTCTCGGGGGCGAGGGACGCGGCCTTCTCGATGAGGGTGCTCAGGTCGGACATCAGGCCTTCTCTCCGTTCCAGTGCGGGTTCTCCCAGACGATGGTGCCGCCCATGCCGATGCCCACGCACATGGTGGTGATGCCGTAGCGGACCTCGGGACGCTCCTCGAACTGGCGAGCGAGCTGGTTCATCAGGCGCACGCCGGAGGAGGCGAGCGGGTGACCCATGGCGATCGCGCCGCCGTAGGGGTTGACGCGCGGGTCGTCGTCGGCGATGCCGTAGTGGTCGAGCAGGGCGAGCACCTGCACCGCGAACGCCTCGTTGATCTCGAAGGCGTCGATGTCGTCGATGGTCAGGCCGGCCTGCTTGAGGGCCTTCTCGGTCGACGGGATCGGTCCGGCGCCCATCACCTCGGGCTCGACGCCCACGAAGGAGTAGGAGACCAGGCGCATCTTGATCGGCAGCCCGAGCTCCTTGGCGGTCTCCTCGTCGGCGAGGATCGCCGCGGTGGCGCCGTCGTTGATGCCCGAGGCGTTGCCGGCGGTCACGTTGCCGTGGGCGCGGAACGGCGTCTTGAGCCCGGCCAGCGTCTCCATGGAGGTCTGCGGGCGGGGCGCCTCGTCGGTCAGGGCCAGGCCCCAGCCCTCCTCGGCCGAGCGGGTCGCGACCGGCACCAGGTCGGGCTGGATCTTGCCGGCGGCGTAGGCCGCGGCGGTGCGCTCCTGGCTGCGGACGGCGAAGGCGTCCGCGCGCTCCTTGGTGATCGCGGGGTAGCGGTCGTGCAGGTTCTCCGCGGTCTTGCCCATCACCAGGGCGTCGGGATCGACGATCTTCTCGGAGATGATCCGTGGGTTGGGGTCGACACGCTCACCCATCGGGTGGCGGCCCATGTGCTCGACCCCACCGGCGATCACCACGTCGTAGGAGCCGAAGGCGATGCCGCCGGCGGTGGTGGTGACCGCGGTCATCGCACCGGCGCACATGCGGTCGATGGAGTAGCCGGGGGTGGTGTTGGGCAGGCCGGCCAGCAGGGCCGCGGTGCGCCCCATGGTCAGGCCCTGGTCGCCGATCTGGGTGGTCGCCGCGATGGCGACCTCGTCGACCCGCTCCGGGGGGAGCGAGGGGTTGCGCCGCATGAGCTCGCGGATGCACTTGATGACGAGGTCGTCGGCGCGGGTCTCGGCGAACTGGCCCTTGGCCTTGCCGAACGGCGTGCGCACGCCGTCGACGAAGACGACCTCTCGCAACTGTCGGGGCACGAAGTCTCCTAGTGGTGGGGGTGACCCGGTCGTAGCCCGGGCGAGGTAATGTTACCTCTCAGTAACAACAAGGAGAGGATATCCCGCTGTGCGGGTGGTCACGTCCGCCGGTGGCCGGGGGGAGGCCCCTCGCGCGGGTGGCAGCATAGGCTGGCGCCATGCCTGACGCCCCGAACCGCCTTGTGCACATCGTCGACGACGTGCCGGAGCTCGCGGGGGTCGAGGAGCTCACCATGGTCGTGGTGCTCTCCGGGTTCCTGGACGCGGGCCAGTCCGCCGAGGTGGCGGTGCAGCACCTGCGCGAGCTCGGGGAGGGCCCCGTGGTGGCCACCTTCGACGTCGACCAGCTCCACGACTACCGCGCGCGGCGTCCGCCGATCGCCTTCGTGCAGGACCACTACGAGGGGTTCGAGGCGCCGCGGCTCTCGGTGCGGCTGATGCGGGACTCCGGCGGCACCCCGTTCCTGCTCCTGGCCGGCCCCGAGCCCGACATTCGCTGGGAGGGCTTCGCCCTGGCGGTGCGCGAGGTGGTGACCCGCCTGGACGTGACCCGGGTGGTGAGCCTGGGGTCGGTGCCGATGGCCGTGCCCCACACCCGCCCGATCGCCGTCACCCACCATGCCAACGTGTCCGGTCTGCTGACCGGGCGGAGCCCGTGGCGCGGCGAGCTGCGGGTGCCCTCCAGCGCCCAGGCCCTGCTGGAGGTGCGGCTGGGGGAGTGGAACCACCCGGCGATGGGATACGTGGCCCACGTGCCGCACTACCTGGCCCAGATGGAGTACCCGCCGGCCTCGCTGACCCTCCTGGAGAACCTGGAGATCGGGGGCCGGCTGACCATCGACCTCACGTCGGTGCGCCGAGCGGCGGAGGAGTGCGAGCAGGAGGTCGCGCGCTACCTCAGCAGCCACGAGGAGGTGCGCGACGTCGTGTCCGCCCTGGAGCAGCAGTACGACTCGTTCCAGCGGGCCGAGGAGTCTGGCGCCTCGCTGCTGGCCGAGGACGAGCCCCTCCCCACGGCCGAGGACCTGGGGCGGCAGTTCGAGCAGTTCCTGGCCGGGCTGGACCGCCCCGACAACGACCCGGGGCAGGCCTAGTGCCCGGGTCCGCGGCCGAGCTGCTCGAGCTGCTGGACCTGGAGGACCTCGACGTCGACCTGTTCCGCGGGCGCCAGCCCGACACGCGCCGGCAACGGGTCTTCGGCGGCCAGGTGGCCGCGCAGGCGCTGCTGGCCGCCTCGCGCAGCGTCGAGCCGCCGTTCGCGCTGCACTCCCTGCACTCCTACTTCCTGCGTCCCGGGGACACCGCGGTGCCGATCGTCTACGACGTGGAGCGCATCCGTGACGGTCGCACCTTCGTCTCCCGGCGGGTGGTGGCGCGCCAGCACGGACGGCCGATCTACTACCAGACCTGCAGCTTCCAGCTGCCCGAGGACGGGTTCGACCACCAGGAGGTCATGCCGGGCGTCCCGCCGCCGGCGGAGGCGGTCTCCCTGGCGTCGCTCATCGGGCGCCGCGGGGACGCGCAGGCCGAGGAGTGGAGCCGGGAGTGGGCCGCCCTCGACATTCGCTACGTGGGGACCTCGCGGCGAGGGCTCGAGCCCGACGCGAGGCGGCCGGCCCGGGCGCGCGCCTGGGTCCGGGTCGACGGGGAGCTGCCCGACGATCCGTTCATCCAGCAGGCCGCCCTCCTCTACGGCACCGACCTCACCCTGCTCGGGGTGGCCCTGGTGCCGCACGGCGTGGACATCGACTCGGCCGACCTCCAGCCGGCCTCCCTGGACCACACGGTCTGGTTCCACCGGCCCGGCCGAGCCGACCGGTGGTGGCTCTACGACCAGCACTCGCCGTCGGCCTCCGGCGGTCGTGGCCTGGCACTCGCCAACGTCTTCGCCGAGGACGGCTCGCTGGTGGCGACCGTCGCCCAGGAAGGGCTCATCCGCAGGCTCCGCTGAGCGGCCCCACTACCATCACAACGATGTAATTCGGGGGAACAGGCGACAGACACGCCGGGCGCGTGTTTATCTGTGTGCGCTTCCGTGGCGGATGAGCGCTTGCGTGGCACGAGTGTCCCCTGGGGCGCCAGTGCCCCCGGGCGACGGAGACCACGGGCGCTCCCTACGTCCAAGGCGGTCACCCGTGCTCAACTCCTCGCGTCCCAGCCGTCGCGTCCGCTCCGCGGTGGCGGTCTCCGGGCTGGCCGCGCTCGTCCTCTCCTCGGCGGGCCTTGCGGCCGCCGCCCAGATCTCCGCCGCGCGCACGCACCTCGCCGTGCCGGTGACCTCCTACCAGGTGCCCTTCACCTGTGCGCAGGACTGGAGCGCGGGCACCCGCGCGCGCCACTCTCCGAGCCGGCATGCCGTGGACTTCAACCGCGCCAAGGACCTCGGCAAGGCCGTGGTGGCGGCGGCGCCGGGGCGGGTCACGATCGCCAACCAGCGGAACGCCCGCGGATACGGCAAGCACGTCGTCATCGACCACGGGAACGCCGAGACGACCACCTACGCGCACCTGAGGAACGTCTTCGTGACCGCAGGGTCGACGGTCGACCAGGGAGCCCTGATCGGCGCCGTCGGCAGCACCGGCAACAGCACCGGCCCGCACCTGCACTTCGAGCAGAAGGTGGGGCGCGACGTCGTCCCCGCCCACTTCTCCGGCGTCCCGCTCAGCTACGGCGCGGTCGCCTCCGCCAACTGCGTGGACGTGCCGATGGCCGCCAACCTCACGGGGGAGCGGGCGGCCGAGGTGGCGGTCTTCCGCCGGACCGCCACGAGCGACTTCGTGGTGCACCAGCCCGACGGGCTGGCCCCGCTGGTGCTGCGGTTCGGCGCCGGCACCGACGAGCCGCTCC
This sequence comes from Nocardioides sp. Z22_16, assembly GCF_058134365.1. Classification (NCBI taxonomy): domain Bacteria; kingdom Bacillati; phylum Actinomycetota; class Actinomycetes; order Propionibacteriales; family Nocardioidaceae; genus Nocardioides; species Nocardioides sp. Z22_16. The sequence continues at coordinate 69,184 of NZ_JBYTTI010000005.1, read as the reverse complement.
TCGGCGACTGGGACGGGAACGGGACCGCGGAGCCCGGGGTGTGGAACCCCCGCGGCCGGATGTTCAAGCTGAGCGGACCCGCCGGGACCACCCAGCTCCGGTTCGGCGCCCGCGGGGACCGCCCGGTGGTGGGCGACTGGGACGGCGACGGCCTCTCCGACGTGGGCGTCTTCCGCCCCAGCGCGGCCACGTTCTTCCTGCGCCTCGCCAGCGGCGCCGTCGAGGCGGTGGCGCTGGGTGACCGCGACGACGTCCCGGTGACGGGCGATTGGAACGGGGACGGCCGCACCGACGTGGGCGTCTACGACCGCAGCCTGCTGCGCTACACCCTGCGCCACGTGGACGGAGCCGGGGTGCCGGTCGTCTCCGCGGTGCCGTTCGGCTACCCGGGAGACCTCCCGGTGACCGGGGACTGGGACGGCAACGGCGTCACGGACCTCGGCTCGTGGACGCCCTCGACCGCGGTCTTCAACCTCGCCCAGGCTCCGCTGGACGCCACCGCGGCGCGCACCGTCGCCACGGTGCAGTTCGGGCAGCCGCGCTGACGGCCTCGCTCACCGGCGTCACCTCACAGGGCGACGGCCCGGCCCACCAGGTGGGGGGCTGCGTCCTTGGGGCTGACCAGCGAGAAGGCCCACTGCGACCGGTCGCCCTCCAGGCCGAACGAGACCTGGCCCGGCAGGAAGATGGGCCTGCGGAACGAGACCTCCACCCGCACCGCGTCGGGAAGACGGTTCTCGATCGCGGCGAGGCAGCGGGCCTTGGACCACATGCCGTGCGCGATCTGCCGCTTGAAGCCGAGCGCCCGCGCGGTGACGGGGTAGAGGTGGATCGGGTTGAGGTCGCCCGAGACGGCGCCGTACCGGCGGCCCAGGTCGGCCGGGAGGTCCCAGACGGCCCGACCCTGCGGCACCACCGGCATGTCGAGCCCGCGTGACGCGTCCTCCTGGCCCCGGCCGCGGCGCAGGTAGGTCGAGGTCGACTCCCACACCACCTCGTCGCCGGAGCTGATGGACGTCACGAAGTCGAGGAGCGTGCCCTTGGGGTGCGGCCGCGGCGCGCGCACCGAGGTGGTGGCGCCCAGCTGCTCGTCGTTGCCGATGGGGCGGTGCGAGGTGATCGTGTTCTCCAGGTGGACGGTGCCGATCGCCGGCCAGGGGAACTCGGGGCTGCTCATGATCGCCATCTGCAGGTCGAAGGTGAGCAGGTGCGGGTAGCTGAGCGGGACCGTGTCGCGCCGTGGGAAGCCGCAGACCTCGGCGTACGCCGCGACGTGGGCGGGGTCGATCCGGGTCACCGGACCCGTGCGCGACATCCCCGCGAACGAGTCGGCGGGGGCCTTGCGCACGCCGGGCAGCTGGTTGACGCCGGGCACGGCCGGCAGGGCGGCGCGGGCCAGCGTGAGCACGCCGGACATCTCAGGCCCCCAGCATCATCTGGCCGCAGACCCGCACCACGTTGCCGTTGACCGCGGTCGAGCCCGGCGAGGCGAACCAGGCGATGGTCTCCGCGACGTCGACCGGCAGGCCGCCCTGGCTCATGGCGTTGAGGCGCTGGCCGACCTCGCGGGTGGCGAAGGGCACGGCCGCGGTCATCTGGGTGATGATGAAGCCGGGTGCCACCGCGTTGACGGTGATGCCGCCCTCGAGCTCGTCGGCGAGGCTGCCGACGAGGCCGATGACGCCCGCCTTGGAGGCGGCGTAGTTGGTCTGCCCGACGTTGCCGGCGATCCCGGCGATGGAGGCGACCCCGATGATCCGCCCGTTGTCGTTGACCACGCCCTGCTCGAGCAGCTCCCGGGTGATGAGCTCGGGGGCGAGGAGGTTGACCGCGATCACGCTCTCCCAGCGGTCCGGGGCCATGTTGGCCAGCTTCTTGTCGCGCGTGATGCCGGCGTTGTGCACCACCACGTCCACCCCGCCGTGCTGCTCGCGCAGGTGGTGGGCGATCCGCTGCGGAGCGTCGGAGTGGGTGATGTCGAGGCTGAGGTGGTCACCGCCGAGCTCGGCCATCAGGGTCTGCAGGTCGCTGGCGGCCTGGGGCACGTCGACGCCGACGACGGTGGCCCCGTCCCGGTGCAGGACCCTGGCGATCTGCTCCCCGATGCCCCGGCTGGCGCCGGTGACCAGGGCGACCTTGCCGGCCAGCGGCTTCTCCCAGTCGGCCACCGGGGCGGCGTCCTTGCTGCCGTGGGCGCCGATCCGCACGACCTGGCCCGAGACGTAGGCGGACTTGGGTGAGAGCAGGAAGGCGAGCGTCGACTCGGTCGCAGCCTCGGCGCCCGGCGCCACGTAGACCAGCTGGGCGGTGCCGCCGCGGCCGATCTCCTTGCCTAGCGAGCGGGTGAACCCCTCCAGTGCCCGCTGCGTCACTCGCTCGCTCCCCTCGAGGTCCTCCGGCGGGGTGCCCAGCACGACGACGCGGGGGCAGGTCGCGAGCCGTCGCATCAGGGGGGTGAAGAAGTCGCGCAGGGCGACGAGGTCGCCCGGCTCGGCGAGACCGGTCGCGTCGAAGACCAGGCCCTTGTACGTCGTCCCTTCCTGGTCCTCGGAGAGGGTGGCGACGCCCAGGCCGTCGAGCACCTTGGGGAGCTGGCCGGCGAGCCGGCCGCGACCGCCGACGAGCACGGTGCCGTCCACCAGCGGGGCGCCCTCGGTCCACCTCTCCAGCCTGGCCGGGCTGGGCAGGCCGAGGTTCTTGACGAGCAGCTTGCCGATCGGGGAGGAGACGAAGCCCTGGTAACGGTCGCTCATGGCGCGAGGTGCCTTTCGGTGGTGGAACGGTCTTCGGCCGCCGAGGTGGCCGGGGCCCGGGGATAGACTGCCTGACATGTAACTCCAGGTGTAACTCCGCGTCCAGATTTCGTGACCTTGCCCTCATCGGGTTCCGGCCCGGGTGGGTACGCGGAAGGATGGAACGCCGCGAGCGACCTTCCCCACCGACGTTCCCGACCCCTCACCCCGCCACACCCCAGGAGCACAAGATGCAGGCCCAGACCCGCCGCGTCGCCGTCATCGGCGGCAACCGGATCCCCTTCGCGCGTTCCAACGGCGTCTACGCCGACGTCTCCAACCAGGAGATGCTCACCGCGGCCATCGACGGACTGGTCACCCGGTTCGGCCTGGAGGGCGAGCGGGTCGGCGAAGTGGTGGCCGGCGCCGTCCTCAAGCACGCGCGCGACTTCAACCTGACCCGCGAGTGCGTCCTGGGCTCCAAGCTGGACCCGGGCACGCCCGCCACCGACATCCAGCAGGCCTGCGGCACCGGCCTGCAGGCGGTCATCCAGGTCGCCAACAAGATCGCCCTGGGACAGATCGAGGTCGGCATCGCCGGTGGCTCGGACACCACCTCCGACGCGCCGGTGGCGATCAGCGACAAGCTCCGCAAGAAGCTGATGAAGGTCAACTCCGCCAAGGACCTGAAGGGGAGGCTCTCCGCGCTCGGCCAGATCCGGCCCGGGGACATCGGTCTCGACATCCCGCAGAACGGCGAGCCGCGCACCGGCAAGTCGATGGGTGAGCACGCGGCTCTCACCGCGCTGGAGTGGCGGGTCGGCCGCGAGGAGCAGGACGAGCTCGCCGCCCGCTCCCACCAGAACCTCGCCCGCTCCTACGAGGAGGGGTTCCAGGACGACCTCGTGACGCCCTTCCGCGGCGTCGCGCGCGACACCAACATGCGGGCCGACTCGACCCCCGAGAAGCTCGCGAAGCTCAAGCCGGTCTTCGGCAAGGGTGCCGCGGCGACGATGACCGCCGGCAACTCCACCCCCCTCAGCGACGGCGCCTCGGCGGTCCTGCTGGCCTCGGAGGAGTGGGCGCAGGAGCGAGGGCTCCCGGTGCTCGCCTACCTCACCGCCCACGAGACCGCCGCCGTCGACTACGTGCACGGTCACGAGGGGCTGCTGATGGCGCCCGCCTACGCGGTCGCCCGGATGCTGGAGCGCGAGGGCCTCACGCTGCAGGACTTCGACTACTACGAGATCCACGAGGCGTTCGCCTCGCAGGTCCTCTCCACGCTCAAGGCCTGGGAGGACCCGGTCTTCTGCAAGGAGCGCCTGGGTCTGGACGCCCCGCTCGGCTCCATCGACCGTGACAAGCTCAACGTCAACGGCTCCTCGTTGGCCGCCGCCCACCCCTTCGCCGCCACAGGTGGCCGCATCGTCCCGGTGCTCGCCAAGCTGCTCGACGCCAAGGGCTCCGGCCGCGGGCTCATCTCGATCTGCGCGGCCGGCGGCCAGGGCGTCGTCGCGATCCTCGAGAAGTAGGCCACACTGCTCAGGTGACTGATATCGGCAGGACCGTCAAGAACTCGGGCAAGCAGGTCCACGAGAGCCCCTGGATGGATCACCTCGCCCGCGCGGGGCTCGTCGCGTACGGGGTGGTCCACCTCCTGATCGCCTGGGTGGCGCTGCAGCTGGCCTTCGGCGAGACCAGTCGCAAGGCGTCCAGCAGTGGAGCCTTCTCCGAGCTCGCCTCCCAGCCCTTCGGCACCGCCGCCCTGTGGGCGGTGGCGATCGGGCTCGTCCTGCTCGTGCTGTGGCGCCTGCTGGAGGCGATCGTCGGGCACGAGGACGAGGAGGGGGCCGACCGCTGGAAGAAGCGGGCCGGCTCCGGGCTCAAGGCAGTGCTCTACGGCGCCCTCGCCTTCACCGCCTTCCGGACCCTGCTGGGCGGCGGCGGAGGCAAGGGCAAGTCGATGACCGCCACGGTCATGGGGTGGCCGGGCGGCCAGTGGCTGGTGGCCCTGGCCGGGCTCGCGGTGATCGGCTACGCCGGCTGGACGGCGTACCGCGGCTGGTCGGAGAAGTTCCTGGAGAACCTCGACCAGCAGGGCCGGGCGAGCGAGATCAGCGACGCCTACAAGTGGTTCGGCAAGGTCGGCTACCTGGTCAAGGGGCTCTCCATCGCGCTGATCGGGGGCCTCATCACCCACGCCGGGATCACCCACAGCGGCAAGGAGGACAAGGGGCTCGACGACGCCCTCCGGACGGTCCTCGAGCAGCCCTTCGGCCCGGCGTTGTTGACCGCGATCGCCGCCGGGCTCGCCTGCTACGGCCTCTTCTGCTTCGCTCGGGCCCGCCACCTCGACCGCTGAGGCGCCGGAGCATCACCCTGCCGGACCCTGCCGGGAGGGTGGTCCGGCGCTGATAGGGTCGCCGCCGAACGACATCCTTTAACGAGCCGTCCCGTGAGGCGGAGAAGGAGGTCCAGGCCACCGATGCCTGCCCCCGTACCAGGCCGCACCGTCCTCGACGGGCGTGACATCGCCCGGGCGATGACCCGCATCTCCCACGAGATCCTCGAGCGCAACAAGGGCGCGACGGATCTCATCCTCCTCGGGCTGCACACCCGTGGGGTGCCGCTGGCCCACCGCATCGCCGACGGCATCGCCGCCGTCGAGGGCGCGCCGGTCGCGGTGGGCGAGCTCGACGTGACGATGTACCGCGACGACCTCCGCACCCAGCCGACCCGGCGCGCGCACAAGACGCAGCTGCCCACCGGGGGCATCGACGGCAAGGTCGTGGTGCTCGTCGACGACGTCCTCTTCTCCGGGCGCACGATCCGGGCGGCCCTCGACGCGCTGGCCGACCTCGGCCGCCCCGCCGCGGTGCGGCTCGCCGTCCTGGTCGACCGGGGGCACCGCGAGCTGCCGATCCGCGCCGACCACGTCGGCAAGAACCTGCCCAGCGCCCGCTCCGAGCGGGTCAGCGTGCGGTTGGCGGAGACCGACGGGACCGACGAGGTGACCATCTCGTGAGGCACCTGCTCTCCATCGACGACGTCTCCGTCGACCTGATCGGCGCCATCTTCGAGACCGCCGCCGAGATGCACGACGTGCAGCACCGCGACGTCAAGAAGTTGCCCGCGCTGCGGGGCCGCACGGTCGTCAACATGTTCTTCGAGGACTCCACCCGCACCCGCTCGTCGTTCGAGATCGCGGGGAAGTGGCTCTCCGCCGATGTCATCAACATCAGCGGGAAGGGCTCCAGCGCCTCCAAGGGCGAGAGCCTGCGCGACACCGTGCTGACGGTCTGCGCGATGGGGGTCGACGGCCTGGTCATCCGGCACCCGGCCAGCGGCGCCGCGCACCAGGTGAGCCAGTGGGTCGACGCCGTCGTCGTCAACGCCGGAGACGGCATGCACGAGCACCCCACGCAGGCCCTCCTGGACGCCTACACCCTGCAGCGACGGCTGGGATCGTTGGAGGGTCGCCACGTCGTGCTCGTCGGCGACCTGACCCACAGCCGGGTCTTCCGCTCCAACGTGCTGTGCCTGACCAAGCTCGGGGCCAAGGTGACGGTCGTGGCGCCCCCGACCCTGATGCCCGCGGGTGTCGACGCGTGGTCGCGCGCGGCCGGCTTCGAGACCTCCTACGACCTGGACGCCGTGCTGCCGTCGGCCGACGCGGTGATGATGCTGCGGGTCCAGCGCGAGCGGATGTCGGGCGCCTTCTTCCCGAGCGCCCGCGAGTACACGGTCGGCTACGGGCTCACCCGCAACCGGCTCTCGCTGCTGCGGCCCGACGTGCCGATCTGCCACCCCGGCCCGATGAACCGCGGGCTCGAGATCGCCGCGGACGCCGCCGACGCGGCCCAGTCAGTCGTCCTGGAGCAGGTCTCCAGCGGCCTGGCCGTGCGGATGTCCGTGCTCTACCACCTGCTCGCCGGAGAGGAAGACTGATGGCGCTCGTGATCAAGGGGGCGTCGCTGCTCGGCGAGACCCCGGCCGACCTGCTCGTCGTCGACGGGGTGATCGCCGAGGTCGGCACCGTCGACCACGCCGGCCACGAGGTGCTCGACGCCGACGGACTGGTGGCGCTGCCCGGCCTGGTGGACCTGCACACCCACCTGCGCGAGCCGGGCCGCGAGGACGCCGAGACCATCCTGACCGGCTCGCAGGCGGCGGCGCTGGGCGGCTACACCGCCGTGCTGGCCATGGCTAACACCTCGCCGGTCACCGACACCGCCGAGGCCGCGCTGCGCGTCTGGGAGCTCGGCCGGGAGGCCGGTCTCGTCGACGTGCAGCCGGTCGGCGCCGTCACCCGAGGGCTCGCCGGCGAGGAGCTGGCCGAGCTCGGGCTGATGGCCCGCTCGAAGGCGCGGGTCCGGGTCTTCTCCGACGACGGCAAGTGCGTGCACGACGCCCGCGTCATGCGTCGGGCGCTGGAGTACGTGAAGGCCTTCGGCGGCGTGGTCTCCCAGCACTCCCAGGACCCGACGCTCGCCGGCCCCGCGGCCTGCTGCCACGAGGGCGAGCTCTCCGGGCGCCTCGGGCTGCCCGGCTGGCCCGGCATCGCCGAGGAGGTGATCGTGGCCCGCGACGTCATGCTCGCCCGGCACACGGGGTCGCGCGTCCACGTCGCGCACGTCTCCACGGCCGGCTCGGTGGAGGTCCTCCGCTGGGCCAAGGCGCAGGGGGTGGCGGTCACCGCGGAGGTGACCCCGCACCACCTGCTGCTCACCACCGACCTGCTCACCGGCTACGACCCGACCTACAAGGTGAACCCGCCCCTGCGGCCGCAGGAGGACGTGGAGGCGCTGCGCGCCGGTCTGCTCGACGGCACCATCGACGCCGTGGCCACCGACCACGCGCCGCACGCACGGCACGACAAGGAGCACGCCTTCGTCGACGCCGCCTTCGGGATGCTGGGCCTGGAGACCGCCCTCGGCGTGGTCCGCACCGCGCTGCCGGAGCTGTCGTGGGGCGACGTGGCGCGGGTGATGTCGAGCAACCCCGCCGCGATCGCCGGACTCGAGTCGCAGGGCCGGCCGCTGGCGGCCGGCGCCCCCGGGCACGTCGTCCTCGTCGACCCGGCTGCCGTCGTCACCGTGCACCGCGACACCTCCGCCTCGCTGTCGCGCAACAACCCCTGGCACGGCCGGGAGCTGGCGTCGCGGGTGGTGCACACGGTCTACGGGGGTCGCGTGACCGTGCGCGACGGGGCACTGGCCGGCTGAGAGCGCGACCACCCCGCGCGCCCGTGCGGGCCCGCTAGCCTCTCGGCCATGGGGAGCCACCGGACGGGGCTGGGCTGATGGGGCGGGCGCAGCTGCTGCACACCGTGCTGGACGCGGTCGAGATCAGGCGCGAAGCCGAGTTCTGGCGAGAGTTGCTGGGGCTGGTCTACCGCCCCGGTGACGAGGGTGAGGACGACCACGACTGGCTGGTGCTCACCCGCGACGACGGGACCAGGGTGCTCGCCTTCCAGCGGGTCGACGAGCAGGCTCGCACCACCTGGCCGAGCCAGGAGGTGCCGATGCAGCTGCACCTCGACCTCACCGTCGCGGATCGTGAGGAGCTTGAGGCCGAGCGGGATCGGGCGCTGGCCCTGGGGGCCGAGCTGCTGCTGGACAGGTCGGACGACGAGGAGGAGCCGCTCTACGTCCTCGCGGATCCCGCGCGCCATCCGTTCTGCCTCTTCGTGGCCTGAGCAGACCGGACCGGGCCGCTCGGGCGGCGCCGCAGGGTTCGGCTAGTCGAAGTCGCAGGAGGCGGTGCCCGCCTCCACCGCGCGGCGGTCCAGCCTCAGCAGCCCGGGCACCAGGGCGCCGCCCTCGAGGTGGGCGTACGGCGCGGCGCTGGCCTCGCTGACGGTCCAGATGTCCGGCCCCAGCACCTCGACGTCCTCGGCCCCCGGGACGAAGTCGACCGCGGCACCTGAGCCCGGGACGGCCAGCAGCCCGCACGAGATCCGCGAGCTCACCTGCCAGCGTCCCCGCGGGGTGAGGGTCAGTCCCTGGAGCCGCGGGCTGACCCGGCCTCGGCTCACGGGTGCCGCGCGGCCCGAGGCCGGCCGGCCCGTGCCGAGCGCGCTGACCTCGGGAGCGAGCAGGGCGTCGAGGTCGTAGCCGAACCAGCGGCCCCTGCCCCCGGCCCGGTAGGTCCCGATGACCAGACGGCCGTCCCGGATCGCCAGGGTGGAGCCCATCAGTCCGTCCTCCAGCCGCCACGCGCGCAGCACCGGAGGGGCACCGTCGCGGATCCGCGCAGGGTCCAGCAGCCACAGGACCTGGCCGCCGGCGATCCACAGCCCGTCGGCCGTGAGCTCGTTGCCCCCGCCGTGCCGGCAGTACGTCGGGTCCGGTCCGTAGACGGGGGCCTCGAACCGCCGCAGCCGGGCCACCTGGCGTCCGTCGTCGACGTCGAGCACCGCCACCTGGCAGGCGCGCCGGCCGAGGGGCGCCGTGCGGTACCCGGAGACGTAGGCCAGGTCCCCGGCCACCTCGAGCCCTTGAGGGACGAATCGGGTGGCCATCGCCGGGATCCACCACGCCTCGCAGAGCGCCGATCCCGCCGGGAAGTCGCGCAGCGGACGGTCGGCCCGAGGTGGCGACCCGTGCACCTGGGTCAGGTCGACGCCGGTGCAGCGGCCGGACGTCGTCGCGTCGCCGTCCGTGCCGCCCCTGCCGCCCGAGTCCGGCGGTGCGGGGTCGCCCTGGCAGGCCACCAGGAGCAGGCCGAGGATCAGGCAGGGGAGCAGGCAGGGGAGCAGTGCCCCGAGCGGCCGTCCCACGGGGGCCCAGGCGCTCCCCTGACGTCGGGGCGGGGACGGCCTCATGGCACCGATCAAACCAGGCAGGGGACCCACCACCTGTCGGAGCGCTGCGTGGCTCGTCGATCGGGCTGCCCACGTGGCGGTGCCGGTCGCGGCCTGCAGGCCCTCCGCTGATATGGTCACGAGGGTTCGAACATCCTTTAACGATCCGTCCTGTGAGGCGGAGAAGGAGGTGCGGCGTGGCTCTGCCCGCCCCTGCGCTCATGGTCCTCGAGGACGGGCGCACCTTTCGCGGTGACTCCCTCGGTGCCAAGGGTGAGACCTTCGGTGAGATCGTCTTCTCGACCGGCATGTCCGGTTACCAGGAGACGCTGACCGACCCCAGCTACCACCGGCAGGTCGTCGTGATGACGGCCCCCCACGTCGGCAACACCGGGATGAACGACGAGGACCCCGAGTCCCGGCGCATCTGGGTCGCCGGCTACGTGGTGCGCGATCCCGCGCGCATCCCGTCCAACTGGCGCAGCGTGCGCACCCTCGACGACGAGCTGCGCGAGCAGGGAGTGGTCGGCATCTCCGGTGTCGACACGCGTGCCCTCACCCGCCACCTGCGCGAGCGCGGTGCGATGCGGGTGGGCATCTCCACCACCGAGACCGATCCCGAGCGGCTGCTGGCGAGGGTCCGCGAGACCGGCGAGATGGCGGGGGCCAACCTGAGCGGCGCCGTCTCCACGCCCGAGGCCTACGTCGTGCCGGCGGTGGGGGAGAAGCGGTTCACCGTGGCCGCCCTCGACCTCGGCATCAAGGCCAACACGCCGCGGATGATGAGCGAGCGCGGTATCGAGGTGCACGTGCTCCCCGCGACCTCCACGCTGGCGGAGGTCACCGCGGTCGCCCCCGACGGCCTCTTCTTCTCCAACGGGCCCGGCGACCCGGCGGCCACCACCGACCAGGTCGAGCTCCTCCAGGGGGCGCTGGCCCAGGACCTGCCCTACTTCGGCATCTGCTTCGGCAACCAGCTCTTCGGCCGGGCCCTGGGGTTCGGCACCTACAAGCTCACCTACGGCCACCGCGGCATCAACCAGCCCGTGATGGACCGCACCACCGGCAAGGTCGAGGTGACCGCGCACAACCACGGGTTCGCCGTCGACGCCCCGCTCGACGGCTCGACCACGACGCCGTACGGCGAGGCGAGCGTCTCCCACGTGTGCCTCAACGACGACGTGGTGGAGGGCCTCGAGCTCCGCGACGGGGACGGGTCGCTCAAGAGCTTCTCCGTGCAGTACCACCCGGAGGCCGCGGCCGGACCGCACGACGCCGCCTACCTCTTCGACCGTTTCTGCGACCTCATGGAGGCGAGGGCCTGATGCCCAAGCGCGACGACATCGAGTCCGTGCTGGTGATCGGCTCCGGCCCGATCATCATCGGCCAGGCCTGCGAGTTCGACTACTCCGGCACCCAGGCTTGCCGGGTGCTCAAGGAGGAGGGCCTGCGGGTCATCCTGGTCAACTCCAACCCGGCCACCATCATGACCGACCCGGAGTTCGCGGACGCCACCTACATCGAGCCGATCACCCCGGAGTACGTCGAGAAGGTGATCGCCAAGGAGCGGCCCGACGCCCTGCTGGCCACCCTCGGCGGGCAGACCGCGCTCAACTGCGCCATGCAGCTCGACGAGGCCGGCATCCTGGAGAAGTACGACGTCGAGCTGATCGGCGCCAGCATCGAGGCGATCAACCGCGGCGAGAACCGCGAGCAGTTCAAGAAGATCGTCGACGAGCTCGGTGGGGAGTCCGCGCGCTCGGTGGTCTGCCACTCCCTGGAGGACCTCCTCGCCGGCGCCGACGAGCTCGGCTACCCGCTGGTGGTCCGGCCCTCCTTCACCATGGGCGGGACCGGCTCCGGGTTCGCCTACGACGAGAAGGACCTGCGCCGCATCGGCGGCGCCGGCCTCGCCGCGTCGCCGACCACCGAGGTCCTCCTGGAGGAGTCGATCCTGGGGTGGAAGGAGTACGAGCTCGAGGTCATGCGGGACACCGCGGACAACGTGGTCATCGTCTGCTCCATCGAGAACCTCGACCCGATGGGTGTGCACACCGGCGACTCGATCACCGTCGCACCCGCCATGACGCTGACCGACCGCGAGTACCAGAAGATGCGCGACATGGCGATCGGCATCATCCGCTCGGTCGGCGTGGACACCGGCGGCTGCAACATCCAGTACGCCGTCAACCCCGAGGACGGCCGGCTGATCGTCATCGAGATGAACCCCCGGGTGTCGCGCTCCAGCGCGCTGGCCTCCAAGGCGACCGGCTTCCCGATCGCCAAGATCGCCGCCAAGGTGGCCATCGGCTACACCCTCGACGAGATCCCCAACGACATCACCCGGCGTCCGGACGGGCAGAGCACCCCCGCGGCCTTCGAACCCACTCTCGACTACGTCGTGGTCAAGGTTCCCCGCTTCGCCTTCGAGAAGTTCCCCGGCGCCGACCAGACCCTCACCACGCACATGAAGAGCGTCGGCGAGGCGATGGCGATGGGCCGGAACTTCACCGAGGCGCTCCAGAAGGCGCTGCGCAGCCTGGAGAGCAAGCAGGCGGTCTTCGACTTCGGCGGCCCCACCGGCGACCTCGACGCGCTGCTGGAGAAGTCGCGGGTCCCCACCGACGGGCGACTGCGCACGGTGATGGACTCCATCCGGGCCGGCGCCACGCCCGAGCAGGTCTTCGACGCCACCAGCATCGACCCCTGGTTCGTCGATCAGCTCTTCCTGATCCGCGAGGTCGCCGACCGGGTGGCGGCCGCCGACTCGCTCGACGAGGCCACCCTGCGGACGGCCAAGCGCCACGGCTTCAGCGACGCGCAGATCGGTGCGATCCGCGGCGTCCCCGAGGCCGAGGTGCGCCGGGCCCGCCACGACCTGGGCCTGCGCCCGGTCTACAAGACCGTCGACACCTGCGCCGCCGAGTTCGCCGCGGCCACCCCGTACCACTACTCCTCCTACGACGAGGAGACCGAGGTCGCGCCGCGCGAGCGCGAGGCCGTCATCATCCTGGGCTCGGGACCCAACCGGATCGGGCAGGGGATCGAGTTCGACTACTCCTGCGTGCACGCCTCCTTGGCGCTCGCCGAGGTCGGCTACGAGACCGTGATGGTCAACTGCAACCCCGAGACCGTCTCCACCGACTACGACACCTCCGACCGGCTCTACTTCGAGCCGCTCACCCTGGAGGACGTGCTCGAGATCGTGCACGCCGAGCAGCAGGCGGGCCCGGTCGCCGGGGTCATCTGCCAGCTCGGTGGCCAGACTCCGCTCGGTCTCGCCCAGGGGCTGGCCGACGCGGGGGTGCCGATCGTCGGCACCGCGCCGGAGGCGATCCACCTGGCCGAGGAGCGCGGCGCCTTCGGGAAGGTCCTGCTCGACGCCGGACTCCCGGCCCCGAAGTTCGGGATGGCCACCTCCTACGAGGACGCCAAGGAGATCGCCGAGGACATCGGCTTCCCCGTCCTGGTCCGCCCGTCCTACGTGCTGGGCGGTCGTGGGATGGAGATCGTCTACGACGACGCGTCGCTGCGCGACTACATCGGGCGTGCCACCGAGATCAGCCCCGAGCACCCGGTCCTGGTGGACCGCTTCATCGACGACGCGGTGGAGATCGACGTGGACGCCCTCTTCGACGGGGACGAGCTCTTCCTGGGCGGGGTGATGGAGCACATCGAGGAGGCCGGGATCCACTCCGGCGACTCCTCGTGCGCACTGCCGCCGATCACCCTGGGAGCGAGCGAGATCCAGCGCATCCGGGAGGCGACCGAGGCGATCGCCCGGGGTGTCGGGGTGCGCGGGCTGCTCAACATCCAGTTCGCCCTCAGCTCCGACGTCCTCTACGTGCTGGAGGCCAACCCGCGAGCCTCGCGGACGGTGCCCTTCGTCTCCAAGGCCACCGGCACCCCCCTGGCCAAGGCGGCTGCCCGGGTGATGCTCGGGGAGTCGGTGGCCTCGCTGCGCGAGGCCGGCGTGCTGCCCGCCACCGGGGACGGCGGGAACCTGCCCGCCGACGCCCCGATCGCGGTCAAGGAGGCGGTGCTGCCGTTCAATCGGTTCCGCACCGAGGAGGGGAAGCACGTCGACACCGTGCTGGGCCCGGAGATGAAGTCGACCGGCGAGGTGATGGGCTTCGACTCCGACTTCGGCAAGGCGTTCGCCAAGTCCCAGACCGCCGCCTACGGCTCGCTCCCGCTCTCCGGGCGCATCTTCGTCTCGGTCGCCAACCGCGACAAGCGCAACATGATCTTCCCGATCAAGGTCCTGGCGGAGCGGGGCTACGAGATCCTCGCGACCCAGGGCACGGCGGAGGTCCTGCGGCGCAACGGGGTCGCCGTCACGACGGTCCGCAAGCACCACGAGGGGGAGGGGCCACAAGGTCAGCCGACCACGGTCCAGATGATTCACCAGGGCCTGATCGACCTCGTGGTCAACACCCCCTACTCGACCGGGACGACCGGCCGCGCCGACGGCTACGAGATCCGCACCGCCGCGGTCCTCGCCAACATCCCGTGCATCACCACGGTCCAGGGTCTGGGCGCCGCGGTGCAGGGGATCGAGGCGCTGCACCGCGGGGACATCGGGGTGCGCAGCCTGCAGGAGTGGAACGCCGCCGCCGGGCGGCGCTGATGTACGACCAGTTCTTCGACCGGGTGCTGACCCGGATCGACCCGGAACGTGCCCACGAGGTGGCGTTCCAGGCGATCCGGGCCGGCCGGCCGGCCACCGGCCGACTGCTGTCGCGGGGCGCGGCGGCCCCGCTGCCGGTGGAGGCGATGGGGCTCCGGTTCCCCCACCCGCTGGGGCTGGCGGCCGGCTTCGACAAGAACGGCCACGGCATCGACGCGCTCGCCGCCCTCGGGTTCGGGCACGTCGAGATCGGGACGGTGACCGGTGAGCCTCAGCCCGGCAACCCGCGCCCCCGCCTCTTCCGGCTCCCCGCGGACCGCGCGGTGGTCAACCGCATGGGCTTCAACAACGAGGGAGCGGACGCGGTCGCGGCGCGGCTCGCCCGGCGAGCCGCCCGGCTGGCCGGCGGGAGCGGGGCCGCGGGCGACGGCGTCGTCCTGGGGATCAACATCGGCAAGACCAAGGTGGTGCCCGAGGACGAGGCGGTCGACGACTACCGCAAGAGCACCGGCCTGCTGGCGCCGCACGCCGACTACCTGGTCGTCAACGTCTCCTCGCCGAACACCCCCGGCCTGCGCGACCTCCAGGCGGTGGAGAAGCTCGAGCCGCTGCTCCGGGCGGTGCGGCTCCGTGCCGACGAGGTGACCGACCGGCGGGTCCCGCTCCTGGTCAAGATCGCCCCCGACCTCAGCGACGAGGACGTCCTGGCCGTCGCGGACCTCGCCCTCGCGCTGGAGCTCGACGGCATCATCGCCACCAACACCACGATCTCCCGCGACGGCCTCGTCTCCGACGAGGCCGAGGTCGCGGCGATCGGCGCCGGCGGGCTCTCGGGCGCGCCGCTGCGCGACCGGGCCCTGGAGGTGACCCGGCTGCTGCGCGGGCGCGTCGGCCCCGGCCTGACCCTGGTCGGCGTCGGCGGCATCACCACGGCCGACGACGCGCGCGCCCGGCTGGCGGCCGGGGCGACCCTGCTGCAGGGATACACCGCCTTCGTCTACGAGGGTCCCCTGTGGCCCCGGCGGCTGGTCCGCGAGCTGGCGAGGGACTGACCTGTGCCCGTGCACGTGCTCGCCGAGGTCCTGACCAACAAGCGTGCCGGAGCCCACCGGGTCCTCTCGCTGGCCGCCCCGGGGGTGGCGCAGGGCTTCCGCCCCGGCATGTTCGTGGCCTTCTCCGTGGGGGAGAGCCGACTGGCCCGGCGCCAGCTGTGGATCCACCGGGTCCGGGAGAGCGGTACCCACGGTGCCACGCTGGAGGTGGTGGTGGAGCCGCGCGGGGTCGGCGGCACGTGGCTCTCCGCGCTGCGGCCCGGCGCCCGGCTGCCGGTGACCGGCCCGTTGGGCCGCCCCTTCGCCCTGCCGCGGGAGCCGGTGAGCTGTCTGCTCGTGGGGGAGGGGGTGGCGGCGGCTCCGCTCTTCACCCTCGCCGAGCGGCTCCGCGAGCGTGAGTGCCCGGTCAGCATGCTGGTCGCCGCGCAGGACGAGGCGCACCTGCTCTCGGCCCTGGAGGCCCGGCGGCTGTCCCGGTCGGTGACCGTGGTGACCGCCGACGGGTCGGTGGGGACCAGGGGACGGCCCGAGGCGGTGCTCCGCGACGTGCTCGCGAGCACCGAGCCGGGCGTGATCTACGCCTCCGGGGCGCCGGCGCTGCTGAGCGCCGTCGCCGACGCGGCCGCGGACCGCCAGATCAGCGCGCAGGTCGCGCTCACCCCCGCGATGCCCTGCGCCACCGGGCTCTGCGGCTCCTGCCAGGTCCCCGTCCGGGACGCCTCGGGCGAGACGCACTGGGCTCGAGCCTGCGTCGACGGACCGGCGATGCGGGCGGACCGCGTCTGCTGGGACCTCCTCGAGAGCTCCGGGGCAGCGCGGTGACCGAGCTGCGCCTGACCTCCCCGGTGATGGTCGCCTCGGGGTGCGGCGGCACGGGCCGTGAGCTGGCGCCGTACGCCGAGCTCGACGGCCTCGCCTTCGTCACCCGCAGCCTCACCCTCGACGCCCGCCACGGTGGGAGCGGCTCCTTGCTGGAGGAGACCCCGAGCGGCCTGGCGCACGTGCTCGGCACCCGGAACACCGGGGTGGACCGTTTCCTGACCGACGAGCTGCCCTGGCTCGTCCGTGCCGGGGCGCGCGTCTTCGTCTCGCTGGTGGGGTCGTCGCTGGGGGAGTACGCCGAGCTGGCGCGGCGAGCCGCCCGAGCCCCCGGCCTGTCGGGGGTCGAGATCAACATCTCCGTGCCCGACCCGGCGGGGACCGGCCTCTTCGACGCCCGCGAGCCGTTCCACGCCGGCTCGGTGGTCAGCGCCGTGCGCCGTGAGGTGCCCCGGGACCTCCCGGTGCTGG
Source organism: Nocardioides sp. Z22_16 (assembly GCF_058134365.1). Classification (NCBI taxonomy): domain Bacteria; kingdom Bacillati; phylum Actinomycetota; class Actinomycetes; order Propionibacteriales; family Nocardioidaceae; genus Nocardioides; species Nocardioides sp. Z22_16. The sequence goes on along the minus strand of NZ_JBYTTI010000005.1, from coordinate 52,675 downwards.
CCAAGCTGCGTCCCGACGTCTCCCGGGTCGTGGAGACCGCCCGTGCCGTCGCCGAGGCCGGGGCGACCGCGGTGGTGCTCGGCAACTCGGTGCCGGCCGCCCTGCGGGACGGGCGGCCGGCCGGGCTGGGCGGGCCGGCGGTCCGCCCGCTGGCGCTGCGCTGCGTCCGGGAGGTGGCCGCGGCCCTGCCCCACGTCCCGGTGATCGGCGCGGGCGGTGCGAGCGACGCGGCCGACGTCCGTCGGTTCACCTCGCTCGGCGCGGTCGCGGTCCAGCTCGGCACCGCCCTCCTGCACGACCCGACCTGTCTGGCACGCACCATCCACGACCTGGAGGAGAGACCATGACCGAGCCGTTCGGCGCCCGCCTGCACGAGGCCGTGCAGGCCCGGGGGCGACTCTGCGTCGGGATCGACCCGCACGCCGCTCTGCTGGACGCCTGGGGGTTGAGCGACGACGTGGCCGGGCTCGAGCGGTTCGCCCTCACCGCGGTGGAGGCCATCGCGCCGGTGGCGGCGGTGGTCAAGCCCCAGAGCGCCTTCTTCGAGCGCTTCGGCAGTCGCGGGGTCGCGGTCCTCGAGCGCGTCATCGGCGCGTCGCGCGAGGCGGGCGCGCTGGTGCTCCTCGACGTGAAGCGGGGCGACATCGGCTCCACCAGCCAGGCCTACGCCGACGCCTACCTCGACCCCGCCTCCCCGCTGGCCGCCGACGCCATCACGGCCAGCCCCTTCCTGGGGTTCGGCTCCCTGGAGCCGATGGTCCAGAGTGCGCGCCGCCACGGGGCGGGTCTCTTCGTGCTGGCGCTGACCTCCAACAAGGAGGGTGCCGAGGTGCAGCGGGCCCGAGCAGGGGACACCACCGTGGCGGGGGTGGTCCTCGACCACCTGCGCGACCTCAACCACGGTGCGAGCCCCCTCGGCGACTTCGGGGCCGTGGTGGGGGCCACGCTGGACCGGCCGGCCGAGGCCCTCGACATCAACGGACCGCTCCTGGCGCCCGGCTTCGGGGCCCAGGGCGGCACCGTGGAGGACCTGCGGCGCATCTTCGGCGACGCCGCCGCCCTGGTGCTGCCCAGCACCTCCCGCGGCGTCCTCGGAGCGGGTCCCGACCCGGCGGGTCTCCGCGCGGCGGTGCTGCGCGCCAACGACGAGGTCGCCGCGCTGGCCCCGTGAGCCCCGTGAGCCCCGGGAGGTGTGCGGTGCAGCACGTCCCCGCGGCGACGCGACCCCCTGCGATTGCCGCTCGTGCGACGACGTGGCTAGATTGACCGAATTCGGGCACCCGGCGACTCGCAACCGCCGGCCTCGCCCGACCACCCCCTGACCTCCCCTACGACGACGAGGACCGACACGTGGCCCTGCCCCCACTCACGCCCGAACAGCGCCAGGCGGCGCTCGACAAGGCCGCCGCCTCCCGCAGGGAGCGCGCGGAGGTCAAGAACCGCCTGAAGAACTCGGGCGCCTCGATCATCGACGTGATCCGGGAGGGCCAGGAGAACGAGGTCATCGGCAAGATGCGGGTCGTCGACCTGCTCCAGTCGATGCCCGGGCTGGGCAAGGTGCGGGCGCGTCAGCTGATGGAGCGGCTCTGCATCGCCGAGAGCCGTCGGGTGCGCGGCCTCGGCACCAAGCAGGTCGCCGCCCTCGAGCGCGAGTTCGCCTCCGAGGAATGAGCGTGTCGACGCAGGAGGCCCCCGACCACGCCGGGTCCCCGGGGGTGGGTCGCTCCCGCCTGGTGGTGCTGGCTGGGCCCACGGCGGTGGGCAAGGGGACGGTGGCCGCTGCGGTCCGCCGGTACCACCCCGAGGTGTGGATCTCGGTCTCCGCGACGACCCGGGCGCCACGTCCGGGAGAGGTGGACGGGGTGCACTACCGCTTCGTCTCCGACGAGGAGTTCGACCGGATGATCGAGGACGGCGAGCTCCTGGAGTGGGCCACGGTCCACCGCGCGGCGCGGTACGGAACCCCGCGGGGGCCCGTCGACGAGGCGCTGGCCGCCGGTCGTCCCGCCATGCTGGAGATCGACCTGCAGGGTGCCCGCCAGGTGCGCGAGTCGATGCCCGAGGCACTCTTCGTCTTCCTGAAGCCGCCGTCGTGGGAGGAGCTGGTCCGTCGACTGGTGGGCCGAGGCACCGAGACCGAGGCCGAGCGGGAGCGCAGACTGGCCACCGCACGCGACGAGCTGGCCGCTGAGAGTGAGTTCGACGTCACCATCGTCAACCGGGAAGTTCACGAGGCCGTGGAGGAGTTGGTAACGTTGATGGGGCTCGGTCCCGAGTCCTGATTCATCCCGACTTCCTTTGTGAGGCTCACGCGTGTCTGCCCCCCACATCGCCGCCGAGGGCGTGACCAACCCCTCGATCGACGACCTGCTCACCAAGACCGACAGCAAGTACCAGCTGGTGCTCTACAGCGCCAAGCGCGCCCGGCAGATCAACGCCTACTACTCCCAGCTCGGTGAGGGCCTTCTGGAGTACGTCGGACCGCTGGTCGACACCCACGTGCAGGAGAAGCCGCTCTCCATCGCCCTCCGCGAGATCAACGAGGACCTGCTCACCTGCGAGAACGTCGACCCGGCGGAGCTCGCGGCCGAGGAGGCGGCTCAGGCTGCCGCCCAGGCCGACCCCGGCGCCACCAGCGCCTGACCGCCGGTCCTGGTGACTGACCACGGCGACGAAGCCGCCCCGCTCCAGCGGGCGCGGCCTCGTGTCGTGCTCGGAGTCAGCGGCGGCATCGCCGCCTACAAGGCGTGCGAGGTGCTGCGGCGCTTCACGGAGTCCGGGCACGACGTGACGGTGGTGCCGACCAAGTCGGCGCTCGAGTTCGTCGGCGCCCCCACCTGGGCGGCGTTGTCGGGGAAGCCCGTCGCGGCCGACGTGTGGACCCGGGTGCACGAGGTGCCGCACGTGCGCCTGGGTCAGCAGGCCGACCTCGTGGTGGTGGCCCCGGCCACCGCCGACGTCCTTGCCCGGGCCGCACACGGCCTGGCTGACGACCTGCTCACCAACACCCTCCTCACCGCCCGGTGTCCCGTGGTCTTCGCGCCCGCGATGCACACCGAGATGTGGGAGCACCCCGCGACCCAGGCCAACGTCGCGACCCTGCGTTCGCGCGGGGCCGTGGTGCTGGAGCCTGCGGAGGGCCGGCTCACCGGCCGCGACACCGGCAAGGGGCGGCTGCCCGACCCGGTGGAGATCTTCGAGCTCGCCTCCCAGGTCCTGGCCCGTCCCGGCCTGGGGCAGGACCTCGCCGGGAGACACGTCGTCGTGTCCGCCGGCGGCACCCGGGAGCACCTCGACCCCGTTCGCTACCTGGGCAACAGCTCGTCCGGCCGGCAGGGCTACGCCCTCGCCCGGGCGGCGCTGGCCCGAGGCGCCGAGGTGACCCTGGTCAGCGCCAACGTGGAGCTGCCCGATCCCGCCGGGGCGCGGGTGGTGCGGGTCTCGAGCACCGAGGAGCTGCGCACGGCGATGCTCGAGGAGAGCAAGCCCGCCGACGCGCTGGTGATGGCCGCGGCCCCGGCCGACTTCCGACCGGTCAGCCCGGCGACGGAGAAGATCAAGAAGGCCTCCGACGGCTCCGCGCCTCCGTTGCTGCTGGAGCAGAACCCCGACATCCTCCACGAGCTGTCGACCCAACGCTCGCGCCCCGACGCGGTGATCGTGGGCTTCGCCGCCGAGACGGGCGACAGCACCGGCTCGGTGCTGGAGCTCGGGCGCGCCAAGCTGGCGAGGAAGGGGTGCGACCTGCTGGTCGTCAACGACGTCAGCGGGGGAGCGGTCTTCGGGAGCCCGGAGAACGAGGTGGTGATCCTCGGCTCCGACGGATCCTCGCGGCAGGTGGCCCGCGCGTCGAAGACGGAGGTCGCTCACGCGATCTGGGACGAAGTCACTCGACGATTCACCCTGTGAGACGGGGATCTTGCATCCTGGTCCACCTTTAATCTTGCCGCTACAACCTCAAGGGAGAGTGACATCGTGTCTGGACGACTTTTCACGTCCGAGTCGGTGACCGAGGGTCATCCGGACAAGATCGCTGACCAGATCAGCGACTCCGTGCTCGACTACCTGCTCGAGCACGACCCCGAGAGCCGGGTTGCGGTGGAGACCCTGCTGACCACCGGGCTGGTCGTCGTCGCGGGCGAGGTCACCACGAAGGCGTACGCCCCCGTGGCGCAGCTGGTCCGGGAGAAGGTCCTGGCGATCGGCTACGACAGCTCCGACAAGGGCTTCGACGGCCGCTCCTGCGGCGTCCAGGTGGCCATCGGCGCACAGTCCCCCGACATCGCCCAGGGCGTCGACGACGCCTACGAGGAGCGCCACGACCAGTCGACCGACGAGCTGGACCGTCAGGGTGCCGGCGACCAGGGGCTGATGTTCGGCTACGCCTGCGACGACACCCCCGAGCTGATGCCCCTGCCGATCACGATCGCCCAGCGGCTCGCCGAGCGCCTCTCCACGGTGCGCAAGGACGGGACGCTCCCGCACCTGCGACCCGACGGCAAGACCCAGGTCACCATCGAGTACGACGCGGACAACCGACCGGTGCGGGTCGACACCGTCGTGCTCTCCACCCAGCACTCCGAGGACACCGACCTCAGCAAGCTCGAGGGCGAGATCCAGCAGCACGTCATCGACCCGGTCCTCGCCGCCTTCGACATCCCGTCGGAGGGCTACCGGATGCTGGTCAACCCCACCGGTCGCTTCGTCATCGGCGGGCCGATGGGCGACGCGGGCCTGACCGGTCGCAAGATCATCATCGACACCTACGGCGGCATGGCCCGCCACGGCGGCGGCGCCTTCTCCGGCAAGGACCCCTCCAAGGTCGACAGGTCCGCCGCCTACGCCATGCGCTGGGTCGCCAAGAACGTGGTGGCGGCCGGGCTTGCCCGCCGTTGCGAGGCGCAGGTCGCCTACGCGATCGGCAAGGCGGCCCCGGTCGGGGTCTTCATCGAGACCTTCGGCACCGGTGTGGTCGACGACGAGGCGATCCAGAAGGCCGTGCTGGAGGTCTTCGACCTCCGTCCCGCCGCGATCATCCGTGACCTCGACCTGCTCAAGCCCAAGTACGCGCAGACCGCGGCCTACGGGCACTTCGGTCGCGAGCTCCCGGGGTTCACCTGGGAGGTCACCGACCGGGCAGACGCGCTCCGCGCCGCCGCGGGTCTCTGACCGGGCGCCCTCACCGGCCGGCCCTCGGGGTCCGTCGGTGGCGGCTGATAGACATTCGCCCATGAGCGAGCACGAGGCCGGGCAGCCGGAGATGCTGCCCGGCCTCCGTGCGTCCGTGGCCGAGGCACGCGCCCGCACCCGCGCCGCCGGTCGCCGCCGTGCCGAGGAGGCCGCGCCGGCGGAGGTCGACCCGGTGGCCCGGGTGCTCGTCGACGTGCCGCTGGCCCACCTCGACCGCCCCTTCGACTACTCCGTCCCGGTGGCGATGGCCACGACCGCGGTCCCCGGGGCCAGGGTGAAGGTGCGCTTCGCCGGGCAGGACGTCGACGGCTTCGTGGTCGAGCGGGCAGCCGCCAGCGACCACCCGGGGCGGCTCGCCCCGCTGCGCCGCGTGGTCAGCGCCGAGCCGGTCCTGACCCCGGAGATCGCCGAGCTCACCGCCCGACTCGCCCGGCGTTACGCCGGCGCGCGGGCCGACGTGCTGCGTCTCGCGGTGCCACCGCGCCACGCCACCACCGAGAAGGCGCCACCGCTCCCACCCCCGCCGCCACCTCGTGCGGACCTCTCCCGCGCCCAGCAGGCCTGGTCCGGTCAGGGGGACGCCGAGCGGTTCCTGACCGCGCTGTCGCGAGGAGGCGCTCCCCGGGCCGTCTGGCAGACCGTGCCGGGGACGGACTGGCCACGGCTGGTCGCCGAGGCGGCCGCCGTGACCCTCGCCGCGGGACGCGGGGTGCTGATCTGCGTCCCGGACCATCGCGACGTCGCCCGGGTCTCGCAGGGGCTCGACGCCGCCCTCGGGGAGGGCCACCACGCCGTGCTGACCGCCGACGAGGGACCGGCGCGCCGCTACCAGGCGTTCCTCTCGGTCTCCCGGGGGCAGTGCCGCGTCGTGGTCGGCACCCGGTCCGCGGCCTTCGCGCCGGTGCGCGACCTCGGTCTGGTCGTCATCTGGGACGACGGGGACGATCTGCACGCCGAGCCCCGCGCTCCCTACCCCCACACCCGCGAGGTGCTGCTGACCCGCGCCGAGCAGTCAGGCACGGCGGCCCTGGTGGGCGGGTTCGCCCGCACCTGCGAGGCCGAGTACCTCCTCCGCACCGGCTGGGCCCGGCCCCTGGTGCCCGCCCGGGAGACGGTCCGCGCGGCCGCCAGGGTCGACGTGGTGCCCGCCGAGGACAGGGGCGTCCCGGCGCGGATCCCGCAAGCCGCACGGGCGATGCTGCGCCAGGCGCTCACCACCGGCCCCGTGCTGGTGCAGGTGCCGCGCGCCGGGTGGGCGCCCTCGCTCGCCTGTGAGCGGTGCCGTACCCCCGCCCGCTGCGCCGCCTGCCAGGGGCCCCTGGAGCTGGGGGGCAGCACCGAGCCCCCACGGTGCCGCTGGTGCGGGACAGTCGAGGAGCGCTGGGCCTGCCGCGAGTGCGGTCACCGTGGCCTGCGCGCCCCCGTCGTCGGGCGGGACCGGACGGCCGAGGAGCTCGGCCGCAGCCTGCCGGGCGCCACCCTCCGCAGCTCCGGGGGGGAGCGGGTCGTGCAGGCCGTCGGGCCGCGCCCCGAGATCGTGGTCGCCACGCCCGGGGCGGAGCCGACCGCAGCCGAGGGCTACGCCGGCGTCCTCCTGCTGGACACCTGGATGCCCCTGGGTCGCGCCGAGCTGCGCACCGACGAGGAGGCGCTGCGCCGGTGGATGGCGGCCGCGGGCCTGGTCCGTCGGGGGGGCCACGTCGTGGCCGTGGGAGACCCGGCGCACCCGGCCCTGCAGGCCCTGGTCCGGTGGGACCCGGCAGGCTTCGCACACCGTGAGCTGGAGACCCGGGCCCAGGCCCACCTGCCACCCACGGTCCGGCTGGCCACCGTCACCGGCGAGCCGGGGGCGGTCGACGACGCGCTCACCCTGCTCTCGTTGCCCGACGTGACCGAGGTGCTCGGGCCGGCTCCCGTCCCGGACCGCGCCGCGGGCTCCGACGAGGTCCGGCTCGTCGTCCGGGTGCCGCGGGCGCTGGGCACGGAGCTCTCCGATGCGCTGGGCGAGCTGCAGCGGATCAGGTCGGCCCGCAAGCTGCAGGCGGTCCGGGTGCAGGTGGACCCCCACGAGCTCTGAGCCGCCTCACCTGACCCACTGCATGCTGGCCTCCCGGGCGGCCTCGACCTGGGAGCCCGTCTGGCGGCGCGCCATCCTGCGCAGCACCAGCGGGGTGACCAGCGCCCCGACGACGGCCCAGGTCCCGAGGACGGCCACCGTCTCCCAGGTCCGCCAGCTCTCCGCGACCTCGAGCGCCGCCGCCGAGTCCGGGAGGAACGCGGAGCGCAGGCCCAGCGCGATCCAGTAGACCGGGAATGCCTGGGCCACCACCTGGACCCACCCCCACAGGGACTGGAGGGGATAGAGGACGCCCGAGATCCCGATCAGGACCAGGACCGGGAGGAACCCCCAGGTGGCGAGCTTCTGCGGGCTGGGCACGACGCTGCCCAGGACCATCCCCAGGGGCAGGGTGGCCACCAGGCCGAGCAGCACCACCCAGGCGACCGTGAACCAGCCCGACGGGTCGGCCATCAGGCCGTCGAAGAGCAGGAGGCTGGGCACCAGGATGACGAGCATCTGCGGCAGCAGGCCGAGCGTGTGGAAGAGCAGCTGCCCGGCGAAGTAGCCGCGCAGCCCGTGCGGCACCGCCTTGTGGCGCAGCAGGGTTCCGTCCTCCTTCTCCATGGCCAGGCTGCTGGCGGGCCCGATCACCACGCCGAAGGCGATCAGCGCCCCCAGGAGGCTGGGCAGGAGCACGGTGGGGACGAGGAGGTCCGTGCCCGCGACCTGCTCGTGGCGCTTGGTGAAGACGTAGCCGACCGAGGCCAGCGCGGTGAAGAGGTAGAACCCCTGGTCCTGGGTGCTGCGCAGGCTCTGGAGGAACTCGACCCACCCGCGGTGCAGGCCCAGGCGGTAGGCCTGGAGCGACGGGTTCACCGGGTCACCTCCGCGAAGAGCTGGGCGGCGGCGGTCTGCTGCCCCGACTCGTGGCGACGGACGAGGGCCAGATAGGCCTCCTCCAGGCTGGCCCGGCGGACCTCGAGGTCGAGGAGGCGGTCTCCGTGCTGGTCCAGCAGCCCCCGCACGTAGGCGGTGGCGTCCGTGACCGCGGCGCTGCGCGCCTCTCCGTCGACCCGCCACCGCACGGTCGCCTCGCCCTGGACCCGGCGTGCCAGCCCGTCGACGGTGTCGTCTGCGGCGATGCGGCCGCCGGCCAGCACCAGGACCCGGCTGGCGAGCTTCTCTGCCTCGGCGAGGTCGTGGGTGGTGAGCAGGATGGTCGTGCCCTCCGCCGCGGCCAGGCGCTGGATCAGGTCGTGGAAGTCGCGGCGGGCCTGCGGGTCGAAGCCGGTGGTGGGCTCGTCGAGGAAGAGCAGCTCGGGACGTCCCACGATCGCCGCGGCCACGTCGAGACGCCGCCGCTGCCCACCCGAGAGCGTCGCCAGCTTGCGATCGGCGTGCTCGCTCAGGCCGACCGTCTCCAGCAGCAGCTCGGTGTCGTGGGGGCGGGGGCGCCCGGGTTCGGAGTACGGCGCGTAGAAGCGGCCCAGGTGGGTCAGCAGCCGCCGGGGCGTCCAGCGGGGGTGGTCGCGCCACGACTGCAGCACCACGCCGGTCCGGGCGCGCCAGTCCTCCGGCGCGGTCGCCGGGTCCTGCCCCAACACCTCGACCGCGCCGGCCGAGCGGAGGCGGAAGCCCTCGAGGATCTCGATCGTCGTCGTCTTGCCCGCACCGTTGGGACCGAGCAGGCAGACGACCTCGCCGGCCTCCACCCGGAAGTCGACCCCGGCCAGCACGTCTTGGTCGCCGTAGCGCATCCGCAGGTCCTGGACGTCGATCACTGTCGCCATGCCACCCTCCCCGGTCGCCTCGGGCGCAGTCTTGCACCGATGAGGCGCCTGCGGCAGCGCCGTTCGTAGACTGGGGGCTTCCCCGACACGAGGAGCCCATTTTCCGTGGCAGTCCAGCCCATCCGCCTCTTCGGTGACCCCGTCCTGCGCAGGCCCGCACTGGAGGTCGACGCGTTCGACAAGGAGATCAGGACCCTGGTCCAGGACCTCACCGACACGATGCTCGCCGCGCCCGGCGCGGGGCTCGCCGCCCCCCAGATCGGGGTGGGGCTGCGCGTCTTCACCTGGAACGTGGAGGGCGAGGTCGGCCACCTGATCAACCCCTCCCTTAGCCTGTCGGAGGAGATCCAGGACGGGCCCGAGGGCTGCCTCTCCCTGCCCGACCTCACCTTCGACTGCCGCCGGGCGCTGCGGGTGGTGGCCCACGGGTTCGACCTGCACGGCGAGCCGTTGCGGGTCGAGGGCTCCGAGCTCCTGGCCCGGGCCATCCAGCACGAGACGGACCACCTCGACGGCGTCCTCTTCATCGACCGGCTCGACGCGGAGTCGCGCAAGGCGGCCATGCGGGCGATTCGCGAGTCGGAGTGGTTCGGCCTCGAGCAGCCCGTCGTCAAGGTCTCCCCCCATCCCACGAACGGTTTCGGATTCTGACCATGCGCCTCGTCTTCGCCGGCACCCCCGAGGTGGCCGTCCCCGCCCTCGACGCACTCGTCGCCTCCCACCACGAGGTGGTCGGCGTGGTGACCCGCCCCGACGCCCCGTCCGGGCGCGGGCGCAGGCTGGTCGCCAGCCCGGTGGCCCAGCGCGCCGAGGAGCTGGGGCTGCCCGTCCTGAAGCCCGAGCACCCGCGTGACCCGGAGTTCCAGGAGGCGCTGCGCGCGCTCCGGCCGGACTGCTGCCCCGTGGTGGCCTACGGGGCGCTCCTGCCGCAGTCCGCGCTCGACCTGGTGCCGCACGGCTGGATCAACCTGCACTTCTCGGTGCTGCCGTCCTGGCGTGGTGCCGCGCCGGTGCAGCACGCGATCTGGGGCGGCGACGAGGTGACCGGCGCGACGACCTTCCGGATCGTCAAGGAGCTCGACGCCGGCCCCGTGTTCGGGGTGATGACCGAGCGGATCCGCGAGGACGACACCGCTGGCGACCTGCTCGCCCGGCTCGCCGAGGGCGGTGCCGGCCTGCTGGTCCGCACCCTCGACGGAATCGAGTCCGGGGAGCTCGAGGCCCGGCCTCAGCAGTCCGAGGGGGTCACCTTCGCCCCGAAGATCACCGTCGAGGACGCCCGCGTCGACTGGAGCGAGCCCGCCGTCGCCGTGGACCGGCGGATCCGGGCGTGCACGCCCGCCCCGGGAGCCTGGAGCACCCACGAGGGTGAGCGGATCAAGATCGGCCCGGTCCGTCCGGTTCCCGGGCATGAGCGGCTCCTCCCCGGTGTGGTGGAGGTGACCAGGAAGGCGCTCCTGGTGGGCACCGCGACCGACCCGGTCCAGCTCGACCGGGTCAAGCCGTTCGGCAAGAAGGAGATGGCGGCTGCGGACTGGGCCAGGGGGGCGCGGCTCGACTCCGGCTTCCGGCTGGGCGACGCGGGCTGACATGGCAGCGTCCGACCCGCGTGAACCCGACCCGACCAGGCCCGCCGAGCCCGCCGACGTGGACCTGATCTGTGCGGCGCTCCCGGAGACCGAGCTCGGCGTCACCTGGGGCGACGTGCCGACCTGGAAGGTCCCCCGCGGCGAGAAGGGGCGCGGGTTCCTGCTCTACCGGCACCCGCACAGCAGCGCCCTGGACCCACGCACCGGGGAGATGTACGACGACCTCCTCGTCGTCGTCACCGCGGACGCGGGGGAGAAGGCGGCCCTCGTCGACGACCCCGGCACGCCGTTCTTCACCATCGACCACTTCAAGAGCACCAACGCGGTCCTGGTCCAGCAGTCCCGGCTCGGGGAGCTGAGTCTCGCCGAGCTGCGCGAGGTCCTGACCGAGGCCTGGGCATGTCGCGCCCCCAAGCGGCTGGTCGCGGCGCTGCGTGCGGCGGAGCAGCAGGATGGCTGACCCCCGCAGGAGCGGTGCCCGACGCGCCGGCGGCCGGCCCCCGCGCGCCCGTGGACCGGTGGACCCGGCCCGGCGTGCGGCGCTCGAGGTGCTCGTCGCCGTCCGGGTCGACGACGCCTACACCAACCTCGTGCTCCCCTCCGTGCTCCGCACCCACGGCCTGACCGGCCGGGACGCCGCGTTCACCACCGAGCTCGTCTCGGGGACGCTCCGGCGCCGTGGCACCTACGACGCGATCCTGGCGGCCTGCCTCGACCGCCCCCTGGCCAAGGTGCAGGCGAAGGTCCTCGACGCACTGCGGCTCGGCACCCATCAGCTGCTCTCCATGCGGGTGCCGGCCCATGCGGCGCTCAGCAGCACCGTCGACCTGGTGCGCGACTCCGCCGGGGCGGGCGCCGCCGGGTTCGCGAACGCCGTGCTGCGCCGGGTCTCCGAGCACGACCTCTCCGGCTGGGTCCGGCGGGTCGCCCCCGACCCGGGCCGCGACCCGCACGGGTTCCTGGTCGTCGCCCACTCCCACCCGCGCTGGGTGGTCGACCAGCTGGGTGCCGCACTGGCGCGGAGTCCGCGCACCAGCAGCGCGGTGCCCACCGCCGAGGAGCTCGAGTCGCTGCTGGCCGCCGACAACGAGGCGCCCGCCGTGGTGCTGGTCGCCCGCCCGGGTCGCGCCGAGGTGACGGAGCTGCCCGGGAGCCCGACCCCGCTCTCGCCCTTCGGGGTGGTGCTCGACGGGGGCGACCCCGGCGAGGTCGCGGCGGTGGCCGAGGGTCGCGCCGGCGTGCAGGACGAGGGCTCCCAGCTGGTCGCGCTGGCCCTGGCCAGAGCTGCTGTCGAGCCGGGGGAGCGGGACGAGCTCTGGCTGGACCTCTGCGCCGGTCCCGGCGGCAAATCGGCGCTGCTCGCCGCGCTCGCCTCCCAGCCCGAGGCGGGTGGCGCGCGGCTGCTCGCGGTCGAGCGACAGGAGCACCGCGCCCGCCTGGTGGCTCGGGCGTTGACCGGGGCCGACCGGAGCCTCGGGGTGGTGGCGGCGGACGGCACCGTGCCGGCCTGGCGTCCGGGGACCTTCGACCGCGTCCTTGTCGACGTGCCGTGCACGGGCCTGGGGGCGCTGCGTCGCCGGCCGGAGTCGCGGTGGCGTCGCACCGCCGGCGACCTCGACACCCTCGTCCCGCTCCAGCGCCGCCTGCTGGAGCAGGCTCTGGACGCCGTGCGGCCCGGCGGGGTGGTCCTCTACTCGACCTGCTCCCCGGTGCTCGACGAGACCGCGGAGGTGGTGGCGTCGGTGACGGCGGCGCGCGACGACGTACGCCTGGGGGAGGTCGGACCGCTGCTGCCCGAGGTGCGGGACGGCGCCGGGCCACTGCCCGGAACAGTCCAGCTCTGGCCGCACCGGCACCGCACCGACGCGATGTTCATGGCGCTGCTGCACCGCGAGCGCTGACCCCCGGAGCCGGTGCGCGGCGGCTAGCCTGCTCTCCGTGCCCTCCAAGTCGCCCGCCGTCGAGATCGAGGTCGACGACCGCGTGGTGCGGGTCAGCAACCCCGACCGCGTCTACTTCCCGGCCAGCGGTGCCACCAAGCTCGACCTGGTCGAGTACTACCTCAGCGTGGGGGAGGGGATCCTCAACGCCCTGCGGGACCGCCCCTGCATGCTGCACCGCTTCCCCAAGGGGCTGGCGGGCGAGAAGGTCCACCAGAAGCGCCTGCCCGCCGGGGCCCCGCCCTGGGTGGAGACCGTCGAGCTCTTCTTCCCCCGCTGGAAGCGGACCGCTGACGAGCTGTGCGTGACGGAGCTGGCCCAGGTGATCTGGGCCGTCCAGATGTCCACCGTGGAGTTCCACCCCTGGAACAGCCGTCGCGAGGACACCGAGAAGCCGGACGAGTGGCGCATCGACCTGGACCCGGGGCCGGAGTCGGACTGGGCGCAGGTGCGTCGCGTCGCCGGCGTCGCCCACGAGGTGCTCGACGAGCTGGGCGCGGTCGGGTTCCCCAAGACCAGCGGCGGCTCCGGGCTGCACGTCTACGTCCGGATCGCGCCGGAGCACGGGTTCGCCGACGTGCGCCGCGCCGCGCTCGCCTTCGCCCGCGAGGTCGAGCGGCGCGCGCCGCAGGACGTGACGACCGCCTGGTGGCGCAAGGACCGCGACCCCGGGGCGCTCTTCGTGGACTACAACCAGAACGCCCGCGACCACACCATCGCCGCCGCCTACTCGGTGCGGGGGGTGCCCGAGGCGCGGGTCTCCACGCCGGTGCGGTGGGAGGAGGTCGACGAGGTGGTCCCCGACGACTTCACCATCTTCACCGTGCCGGGGCGCTTCGCCGAGCTCGGCGACCTGCACGCCGGCATCGACGAGGAGGTCTTCGACATCGCCCCGCTGCTGGAGTGGGCGGAGCGGGACGAGGCGGGCGGGGCTGAGCCGCCCGCCGAGCCGGACTGACGCGCACCTACGATGAGCGCGTGGGAATCCAGATCACGCCGAGCATCCTGAACGCCGACCTCGCCGCCCTCGGGGCCGAGGTGGACCGCATCGGCAGCGCCGACTGGGTGCACGTCGACGTGATGGACAACCACTTCGTGCCCAACCTCACCCTCGGGCTCCCGGTGGTCGAAAGCCTGTCGAAGCACACCGACCTCCCGCTGGACGCGCACCTGATGATCGCCGACCCCGACCGCTGGGCCCCGGCGTACGCCGAGGCGGGGTGCAGCAGCATCACCTTCCACGTGGAGGCGGCCGCGGCCCCGGTCCGGCTGGCGCGGGAGATCCGCGCCCAGGGCGCCCGCGCCAGCATGGCGCTCAAGCCCGCCACCCCGATCGAGCCCTACGAGGCGCTGCTGCCCGAGCTCGACATGCTGCTGATCATGACGGTCGAGCCCGGCTTCGGGGGACAGAAGTTCCTGGACCTCTGCCTCCCCAAGATCCGCGCAGCCCGAGCCCTCATGGACAAGCACGGCGTCGAGACCTGGCTCCAGGTCGACGGCGGCGTCAGCCTGGAGACCATCGAGCGGTGTGCCGAGGCCGGCGCGGACGTCTTCGTGGCCGGCTCGGCGGTCTACTCCGCCGCGGACCCCGACCGGATGGTCCAGGAGCTGAAGGCTCGCGCGACGGCAGCCGCCGGGCGCTCCTGAGTCGCCCGAGCAGACCCGGACCGGTCATGCTCGGCCGGGCTGGGGGCCGGTCTCACACCGCTTGAGCACCTCGGCGGAGCACCAGTCCCGCCTCGCGCCGCCGTTGGCCACGTCGCGACCGGGACCGCCGACGAGTCGGTCCTTCCGCGGGCCCCCCTCGAGACGGTCGTTGCCCGGTCCGCCGAGGAGGCTGAAGGTGTGGCGGTCGCACGACGAGAACCACCGGAACTCCCCGGACCTCGCCGCCTTGAGGCGGTCGCCGCCACTGCGTCCCGTCAGCGCGCCCGAGCAGGCCCCCATGTAGAGGTCGTTCGCCCGGTCGGTGCCGAAGAGCTCGACGTGGTCGCCGAGGGCGGAGGCGTCCTCGAAGCCGCTCAGCTCACCTGCGGACGTCGTGGTCCCCGTGACCCGGTAGTCGCCGGTCCGCATGTCCCAGACGAAGGACCCCGAGGAGTAGAGCTGCACGTCGAAGAGGTCCCGTCCGGGACCGGCGTCGACGACGCTGCCCCGGGCCGGGAGCCAGCCGGCGACACTCACGGTGTCGTCGCCGTCGCCGAGCTGGCCGGCGACCAGGACGTTCTCCCCGACGTAGCTGACGTAGTCGTCGCCGGGGGAGCCCACCAAGGTCAGCTCGCGGGGCGTCGCGTCGTCGGTGGAGAGGTGGAAGCGCTCGAGGTCGCGCCACTGCGCGACGAGGCTCCCCTCCTCCACGAGCTGCCCGGCGGCGTTGTCGAGGATCGTCGCGCCCGCCGCCAGGTCGCGGAGGACCAGGTCGTCGCCCCCACCGCCGGTGATCGAGCCACCCTCGGCCCACGTCCCCGCATGAACAAGCCTGTCAGCCCCCGCCCCGAGGTCGACGACGTCCGCGTTGGGCTGCCCCGCGCTGCCGCTGTTGACCTGGTCCGGGCCGCCGCCGCCGAGGATCACGTCCGGCTCGGTGTCGACGAACGCCGCCGCCTCGATGCTCCAGTCACCGCCGCTGACCACGTCCCTCCCCGGCCCGCCCTCGAAGCGGTCGGCCCCCTCCCCGAGCGACACCGCAAGGTCCCGGCCCGGAGCGCCGGTGCCGTCGACCAGGTCGTCGCCCGGCCCGGCGTCGAGGAAGACCTGGTCCTCCGGGGCCGGTGAGTGGTCGCGGGCGCTGCCGATCACGCAGACCACGTCGTCGCCGCCGTAGGTCTCCACCTTCCCGGCGCCGTCGACCAGCACCACGTCGGGACCCTCGGTGCCCCTCACGGTCCCGGCGGTGCCGTGGATCGTCACGGGCAGTCCGCGGCAGGTCCTGGCGGCTGCGGTGCCGGCGGTCGGGGCCAGCAGCGTGGTGGCGACGAGGGCGGCGGTCAGCAGGACGGACGTACGGCGCATAGGTCCCCCGGGGTGGTCGTGCAGCGCGGTGGTCGAGCAGCAGCGAGGCTGCACGGTAGCGGTCGCGCCGCCGTCCGGGCACGTGCCGGCTGCGTGGCGTGGACGCCTCGGCCTCGCCGCTCCGGGTGTGTGGCACAGTTGGGTCCGCAAGAGCAAGAATGAGAGCTCGCGTGCTCTGGGGGCGGTGAAACTCCGCACCGGCGGTGACTGGACGAGGTGCGCCTCGTCCGGAAGTCCGCGACCCGGCCACTGCCAGTGGCCGGTTGACCAGGTGAGAATCCTGGACCGACGGTCAAAGTCCGGATGAGAAGACGCACGCAGGTCTCGCAGAGCAGATCCCCCTTCGTCGGGGGAGCCTCCGTGAGACCGCGCCCCCAGATGTCCGCGACGGACCTGGGAGAGGCGAATGAGAGCGACAGAGGCCGAGCAGCGGGCGATGCTGCGCGCGCTCACGCTCGCCGCCAGCCCCGGCGTCCCGCTGGGACCGAACCCCCGTGTCGGGTGCGTGCTGCTCGACGACGAGGGCCGCGTCGTGGCCGAGGGCTTCCACCGCGGCGCCGGCACCGCGCACGCCGAGGCGGACGCCTTGGCCAGGGCAGGGGAGTCGGCGCGGGGCGCCACGGCGGTGGTCACCTTGGAGCCGTGCAACCACACCGGCCGCACCGGTCCGTGCGCCCGGGCGCTGGTCGAGGCCGGGGTGCGCCGGGTGGTCTTCGCCCAGTCCGACCCGAACCCCGTGGCGCGTGGTGGCGCCGAGACCCTGCGAGCAGCCGGCGTCGAGGTGCTCGACGGCATGCTGGCCGAGGAGTCCCGCGAGCTCAACCGGGGGTGGACCTTCGCCGTGGAGCACGGGCGCCCGTTCGTGACCTGGAAGTTCGCCACCACCCTGGACGGGCGCAGCGCCGCTGCCGACGGCACCAGCCGCTGGGTCAGCTCGCCCGCGGCCCGGCTCGACACCCACCGGCTCCGCGCGCAGTGCGACACGATCATGGTCGGCACCTCCACCGTCTTGATCGACGACCCGCAGCTCACCGTCCGCGACGAGGACGACCAACTGCTGCCCCGCCAGCTGCTCCGCGCCGTGATGGGCCTGCGCGACCTGCCGGAGGATCGCCGGGTCTTCGACGACGCGGCCGAGACGGTCCGGCTCCGCACCCGGGACCCGCACGAGGCGCTCGCCCGGCTGCGGGCCCTCGACCGCCAGCACGTCTTCCTCGAGGGGGGTCCCACCCTGGCCGCCGCCTTCCTGGCGGCCGGCCTGGTCGATGAGGTCGTCACCTACGTGGCCCCGATGCTGCTCGGCGCCGGACGCTCCGCCGTGGGCGACCTGGGCATCACCACGATCGGTGACGCGCTCCACCTCGACGTCCTCGACGTCACCGTCCTCGGGGAGGGCCCCGAGACCAACCTCCGCCTCACCATGACCCCGCGAGAGGTCCCGGCTCCCCGGGACCCCGCCAGAGAGGACTCCTGACATGTTCACCGGAATCGTCGAGGAGCTCGGCACCGTGCACGCCGTGCTCGACCAGGGCGACGCCCTGCGCCTGACCATCGCCGCGGCGACGGTGCTCGACGACGTGCACCTGGGCGACTCCATCGCCGTCAACGGCTGCTGCCTCACCGTCAGCGAGACCGGGTCCAGCGGACCCGGCGGCGCTGTCGACCTGTGGACCGCCGACCTGATGCAGGAGACGCTGGACCGCACCAGCCTGGCCGGCGTGGCGCCCGGCGACCGGGTCAACCTGGAGCGCGCCGTCACCGCGGCCACCCGCTTGGGGGGCCACCTCGTGCAGGGCCACGTCGACGGGGTGGGCGAGATCCTCTCCCGCACCCCCAGCGCGCACTGGGAGGTGGTCGAGGTCTCGCTGCCCGCCGAGCTCGCGCCCTTCCTGGTGGAGAAGGGCTCGATCGCGGTCGACGGGGTCAGCCTCACGCTGGTCGACGTCGGCGAGTCCAGCTTCACCGTCAGCCTGATCCCCGAGACGCTCACCCGCACCACGCTCGGCTTCCGGCAGCCCGGTGACCGGGTCAACCTGGAGACCGACATGATCGCCAAGCACGTGGCCAAGCTCGTCCGCGCCTACCTTCCGGCGGGGGAGAGGCCATGATCATCCTGGAGTGGCTGGTCCACGGCACCATCCCCGTCCCCGGGGGCACCCTGAGCGCGCCGGAGGTGATCGGCAACGTCTTCGGGCTCGCCAGCGCGCTCCTGGGCATGAGGCGCTACGTGTGGGCCTGGCCCGTGGGGCTGGTGGGCAACGTGCTGCTCTTCACGGTGTTCGCCAGCGGGGAGCTGAGCAACGTCGTCTCCGAGCCCCTCTGGGGGCAGGCGGGGCGCCAGATCTTCTTCGCCGCGGTGAGCCTCTACGGATGGATGCGCTGGAGCCGGCTCCGCCGCGCCGGTGGTGCCGCGGACGGCGGTGTCCTCACCCCGCGCTGGGCCACCGGTCGCGAGCGTGCCCAGCTGGCCCTGGCCGGGCTTGCGGGCTACGCCGCCGCCTACGCGTTCCTGACCTGGATCGGTTCGTGGGGTCCCGCCACCGAGGCCTGGATCCTCGCCGGCTCGATGCTCGCCACCTGGGGGATGGCGCGCGGGTGGGTCGAGTTCTGGCTGGTGTGGCTGCTGGTCGACGTGGTCGGCGTCACCAGCCTGCTCCGGGCCGGCTACTACCCGACCGCCGTCATGTACCTGGTCTACGCCGCCTTCGTGGTGCTCGGCTTCGTGGTCTGGTGGCGCGCCGCGCGCGCCGCCGAGCCGTCGCCGGCGCCTGGCGGGACCGACCCACGCCGAACCGACCACGAGGTCACCGAAGGAGCACGGTCATGAGCATCCGACTCGACAGTGTCGAGAGGGCCGTGGCGGACATCGCCGCCGGGAGAGCGGTGGTGGTCGTCGACGACGAGGACCGCGAGAACGAGGGCGACATCATCTTCGCCGCCAGCAAGGCGACGCCGGAGCTGATGGCGTTCACGATCCGGCACTCCAGCGGGGTGATCTGCGTGCCGATGCCGGGGGAGATGCTCGACCGGCTGGAGATCCCACTGATGACGCCGCACAACAAGGACCGGCTCCGGACGGCGTACACGATCTCGGTGGACGCCCGTGACGGCGTCTCCACCGGCATCTCCGCGGCCGACCGGGCGCACACCGCCAAGGTCCTCGCCGACTCCGCGACGGAGTCCTGGGAGCTGACCCGTCCCGGCCACGTCTTCCCGCTGCGCTACCGGGAGGGGGGCGTGCTGGTACGCCGGGGGCACACCGAGGCGGCCGTCGACCTGGCCCGGCTGGCGGGCCTCACCCCGGCCGGGGTCCTGGTGGAGGTCGTCAACGACGACGGCACCATGAAGCGGGGGCCGGAGCTGCGCGAGTTCGCGGACGAGCACGGGCTGGCGATGATCTCGATCGACGACCTGGTCAGGTACCGGCGCCGCCACGAGATGCACGTCGACCGGGTCGCTGAGACCCGTCTCCCGACCCGGCACGGGGAGTTCACCGCCTACGGGTACCGGATCACCACCGACGGGTCCGAGCACGTCGCGCTGGTCCGCGGCGACATCAGCGGAGACGAGCCGGTGCTGACCCGGGTCCACTCCGAGTGCCTCACCGGTGACGTCTTCGGGAGCCGCCGCTGCGACTGCGGCCCCCAGCTGGAGGAGGCGATGGCCCGGATCGCCGAGGAGGGTCGCGGCGTGGTGGTCTACCTGCGCGGCCACGAGGGACGGGGGATCGGACTGGTGGGCAAGCTGCAGGCCTACCAGATCCAGGACGGCGGCCGGGACACCGTCGACGCCAACCTGGACCTGGGCCTCCCCGCCGATGCCCGGCACTACGGCGCCGCCACCCAGGTGCTGCGCGACCTGGGGGTGACGGCGGTGCGGCTGATGACCAACAACCCCGAGAAGACCCGGAGCCTCGAGGACTTCGGGATCCGGGTGGCCGAGCGCGTCCCGCTCACCCCGCACCCCAACGACCACAACCTGGCCTACCTGCTCACCAAGCGGGACAGGATGGGCCACCAGCTCCCCGACCTGGAGGTCAACTCATGAGTGGTGCAGGTGCCCCGGACCACGAGCACGTCGACGTCGACGACCTGCGCGTCGCGATCGTCGCCGCCAGCTGGCACGTCCAGGTGATGGACGGCCTGCTGGCCGGCGCCCGCAGGGCGATGGCGAGCTACGGCGTGGCGGCGCCGCTCGAGCTCCGGGTGCCGGGCACCTTCGAGCTGCCCGTGGTCGCCCAGGCGCTCGCGGCGCAGGGCTACGACGCGATCGTCGCGCTCGGGGTGGTGATCCGCGGAGGCACGCCCCACTTCGAGTACGTGTGCTCGGCGGCGACCGACGGTCTCACCCGGGTGGCGCTCGACCACCAGGCGGCCATCGGCTTCGGCGTCCTGACCTGCGACACCGAGCAGCAGGCGCTGGACCGGGCAGGGCTGCCGGGCTCGGGGGAGGACAAGGGCTACGAGGCCGCCTCGGCGGCACTGGTGACCGCCCGGACCATCAAGGACATCCGCGACGGCGTGGACCGGCGTGCGTGAGCGACCTGGGCACCGCATAGGCTGGTCGCCGTGAAGACGTTCGAAGGTCTCTGGGCCGAGCTCAACGAGCTGGCACAGACCCGTCCCGAGGGATCCGGCACCGTGCGAGCGCTCGACGCCGGCGTCCATACGATCGGGAAGAAGCTGGTCGAGGAGGCCGCCGAGTCCTGGATGGCGGCCGAGCACGAGGGCAAGGAGCGGGCGGCCGAGGAGATCAGCCAGCTCCTCTACCACGCCCAGGTCCTGATGCTGGCCAGCGGCATCAGCCTCGACGACGTCTACGCACACCTGTGAGGCTCTGAGACCCATGACCGAGATCCAGAACGGCGCGCTGCTGCGCGTCGCGGTGCCCAACAAGGGGGCGCTCTCCCAGTCGGCCTCGGAGATCCTGCGCGAGGCCGGCTACCGGCAGCGCAGCGACTCCAAGGAGCTCGCGCTGGTCGACCCGGAGAACCACGTCGAGTTCTTCTACCTCAGGCCCCGTGACATCGCGCTCTACGTCGGCGAGGGCACCCTCGACGTCGGCATCACCGGGCGCGACCTGCTGCTCGACTCCGGCGCCCAGGCCGACGAGGTGCTGGGCCTGGGCTTCGGACGCTCCAAGTTCCACTTCGCCGGCCCGGCCGGGCGCTACGCCGAGCTCGGCGACCTCGCCGGCAAGCGGATCGCCACCTCCTACGTGGGGGTGGTGCAGCGGTTCCTCGACGAGCGGGGGATCGAGGCGACCGTGCTCAGGCTCGACGGTGCGGTCGAGACGAGCATCCAGCTCGGAGTCGCCGACGTGATCGCCGACGTGGTGGAGACCGGCTCGACGCTCCGCGCCGCGGGCCTGGCGGTCTTCGGCGAGGTCATCCTCGCCTCCGAGGCGGTGATGATCTCCCGCCGGGGCACGCCCCACAGCGACCTGCAGGTCTTCCGTCGCCGCATCGAGGGCGTCCTGGTCGCCCGCAGCTACGTGATGATGGACTACGACATCCGCACCGAGCAGATGACCGACGCAGTCGCACTGACCCCCGGGATCGAGAGCCCGACGGTCTCCCCGCTGCACCGCGAAGGGTGGGTCGCCGTCCGTGCCATGGTCCCCCGGGAGGGTGCGCAGCGCCTGATGGACCAGCTCTACGACCTGGGTGCCCGGGGCATCCTGCTCACCGATGTCCATGCCTGCCGTCTCTGAGCGGCCGCCGCTGCCGCACACCTGGCGACCCCTCGGGGTCCGCCTGGCCGCGACGGCCTGCGCGGTGATGCTCCTGGTGATCTGTGCGGTCGCCTGGTTCGGCTTCGACGAGTCGATCAGGGCCCGCTTCACCCTCTTCCAGAAGAGCACCATGCTCGTGCTGGGGCTGCTCGCCCTCTCGGTGGGCCACGCGCTGGCCCGCTCCCGCGTGGTCGCTCGGCCAGAGGGCCTGCTCGTCGTCAACGGATACCGTCGCCGCACGCTGGAGTGGGCGCAGGTCGTCGCCGTCCGGATGCCGCCAGGGTCGCCGTGGGCCACGCTCGACCTCAACGACGGGACGACGGTCCCGGTGATGGGGATCCAGGGCTCCGACGGGGCGCGGGCCAGGGCGGCGCTGCGCGAGCTGCGTGCCTGTCTCGAGGACTGAAGCCCGCTCCGCCTCTCAGCGGCCCTCTCAGCGGCCCTCTCAGCGGCCCTCTCAGCGGCCCAGCATCGCGCCCACCCGGGCGGGGGTGAAGCCCGGGAAGACCGCCGGGATGCTCGCCCCGAACCGGACGGAGACGACCTCCGCGAGCACGCTGCGGTAGTCGGTGGTGACGAGGAGGTCGGAGTCCGCTCCGTCGACCAGCCCGGGCCAGGTGCCGTGGTAGCCGCCACGGACCCCGGCGCCGAGCAGGAGCATCACGGTGCCGTACCCGTGGTCCAGTCCCCAGTTGGCGTTCTCGCGCACGCGGCGGCCGAACTCGCTGAGGCAGACGACCGTCACCTGCTCGCCCAGCTCCCCGAGGTCGGCGAAGAAGGCGGCGAGGGCGCCGGCCAGCTGCTCGGCGTTGCGCTTCATGGCTCCGCCGGCGACCGTGCCGACGTCGGTGTGCATGTCCCAGTCCCCGTGGTCGACCGTGACCACCTCGACGCCGACGTCGCTGCGGACGATCCGGGCCACCTCGCCGAGGGCGCGGCCCAGGTCGTGGGTGGGATAGGTGGCGCCGTTGAGCGGCGTCTTCTCGGCCTGCTTGACGGGGGCGAACTCGCCCACCGCGGTGAAGGTGGCCCGCATCGACCGCGCCAGGTGGGTCTGGCGCTTGTCCCAGAGGGTGTGCAGCGACCTGACCCGGCCGCCATGGGTGTCCCACTGGTCCGCCCCGGCGATGCCGACGTCGGCGATGCTGCGGGTGGTCAGGTGGGGGGCGGGGCCGTAGAGCGCGGCGGGTGAGCTGCCTCCCAGGTGCATCGCCTGGAGGGGGGTGCCCAGCGACTGCGCGCCGACCAGCCGGTTGAGCCAGCCGCTGCGGGTGGCGGCGCCGGGGGCGGCGTCCTCGAGCTCCTCCATCGCGGCGAAGTGCGAGCGGTTGCGCGCAGGCAGTCCGGCGGCGTGGACGCACGCCATCTTCCCGGCGTCCCACAGCGGCAGCAGCGGGGAGAGCGCGGGGTGGAGCCCGTAGAACCCGTCCGCGGCGACCAGAGACTCGGGCGGCACGGCGAGCCGAGGGCGGGCCTGGGCGTAGACGGGATCGCCGTGCGGCACGACCAGCGAGAGGCCGTCCGCCGCACCGCGGAGCGAGAGCACGACGACCACCCCGCGAGCTTTGCCGGAGGCGGCCACCGCCGCGGGCTGGACGACGGCGGTCCCGAAGGTCGTCGCGACGCCCGCCGCGAGCGCCCCGCCGAGGAAGGCGCGGCGCGAGGAGCGGGCCATGGCCGAGAACTCCGCGCAGCACGCGGCGGCGCCCTGGGGCTGGGGGACGTCGGGGGAGGGAGGCATGGCGGTCACCTGACGAAGAATTCCGGGGAGTCGAGGAAGGTGGTGAGGAGTCGGGCCATGCTGTACCGGACCAGGGGATGGTCGTGGGTGATCTTCTCGCCCGGTCGCAGGTTGGTCGCCTCGCAGCAGGCCTTGAGCAGGGCCGATGTCGAGGGCTGGTGCAGCAGCTCGCGCGACAGGTGGTCGACGAGCTCGTCGAAGCGCATCCCCGACCTGGGCACCCAGGACTTCGGCGGCCGGTAGCGGATGTCCTTGGTCGGCCACCAGCCGCCCGCCATCGAGTAGTGCATCCGCAGGGAGGCCAGCAGACGGGAGGTGGAGGACCAGGCCGCGTTGTCCAGCGGAGTGCCGTCGGGGCGCGGCCAGGAGAAGGGCATCGCCCCCACCGTCTGGGCCTGCCACAGCATGGAGTTGGCGGCCGAGTCGGAGGCGGAGGGTGGGGAGACCCGTACCCGCAGGGCGCGGTAGGTGGCCACCACGTCCTCCGCCGGGTCGCGAAGCTTGTCCCCGATGGAGCGCCGGAACTCGCGTGAGTCGACCAGGGCCTCCAGCACCGGGCGGATCTCGGTGTCGTGAGCGAGGTAGACCTTGGCGAGGCGGGAGACGAGGCGGGCCGGCGGGTCGTCGGCGACGAACTTGATCGCGAGCTTGCGGGCGATGCGCTCCGCGGTGTCGGGGTGGTGGGCCAGGTAGCGCAGGTACTTCCGGGTGACTGCCCGTCCGTCGGCGGAGGCGTTGGGGTCGGAGAACCCCTTGACCCGCACCCGGCCGGTGGCGTGCAGGTCGGACCGGTACGAGGCCTCCCAGGTGCGCCACATGTCGACGTGCCACCCGGTCAGGATGCGGGCCGACGCCTTCACGTCGTCCTCGTCGAAGTTGCCCCGGCCCACCGTGTGCAGCTCGAGCAGCTCACGGCCGAGGTTCTCGTTGGGCCTGGTCGGGGTCGAGCTGGCGTTGTCCAGGTAGATGAGCATGGCGGGGTGCGTGATGGCGGCGAGCAGCAACTCGTCGAAACGCCCCAGTGCCTTGCGGCGGATCGTCTCGCCGTAGTCGCGTCGGTAGAGGAACCACTGCTCGCCGTTGGTCGGCACGTTGAGGTGGTTCTCCCAGAACTGGGCCATCGTCTCCTGCACCTGGCGACGCGAGTGCATGCGACGCGCCATCACCCAGCGCTGGTAGTCCTCCATGACCAGCCAGCCGCCGCGGATGCCGTCGGAGTGGTTCTTCCACAGGGCCAGCGGGCCGTGGTTGAGCATCGGCCACCACGACGCGGTGCGCGCGTGCGTGCGGTCGGAGACCTTGGACGGCTTGAGCTGCCAGGCGAACCACTCGCGGGCGCCGCCCTTGCGGCGCACCTCCCGGGCCAGCTCGGGGGTGATCCCGTAGGAGAACCGGCTCACCAGGTGGCGGTCCTGCTTGTCCAGCAGAGGCCGCTGTGCCCAGGTGCGTGGCCGGTAGCGCGGGGCGGCCTCGGACGGCGCACCGAGCACCAGTGTGGTGCCGGCCGCGAGGGCGCCGCCGCGCAGCACGGCGCGGCGGCCGGGGGACGTGGTCCGAGACGACATGGCCGCGAGCCTAGGGGGCCGGGGTCGCCGTGTCTCCTGAACCCAGCGATCCTGCCCGCGGCCCGGTGAGCCGCGGATGTGCTCCGGTGAAGAGCTGCAGATCTGCGCGTTCGGGCGTCCGCTCGCGGCCGAAGTGCGTCTGCTCGCGCGCCGCCCAGGCCCCCCAGTGCGGGGCGAAGGCGTCGCCGTCACGGGCCAGGCCCCGCGCCAGGCGCAGGGTCGTGGGGGCCGCCACCCACACCAGCCCGCTGCGGTAGGGGGCGGTCAGCCGGGAGCCGGCCCCCACTCCCTCGACGACCAGCAGCGGTGACGGGGAGAGCCGGCTGCGGCCGGCGAAGCGGCCCGCGTGCCAGTCGAACCGGCGCGGTGCCGCCTCCCGCCCGGCGTGCAGGGGCGCCAGGACGTCGGCCACCAGGTCGGCGACCAGCCGAGACAGTCCGCCCTGCCACCCGGCGAGCAGGTCGTCGAGGTGGAGCACGGTCGTGCCGGGCCGCGCCCGCGCGATCCCGGCGGCCAGCGTGGTCTTCCCCGACCCCGCGGGCCCGTCCACGCAGAGGACCGGCGGCCGGGCGGCGGCCTCGTCGACGACGTCGAGGGCGAGGCGGATCGCCTCGTCGACCACCGGGTGGGGTGCCCGCACGGCTCAGAACGCCTGGCCGGCGCCCCGGTAGCTGGGCACCGAGTCGACGATCCGGTCACCGCTGAGGAGGTGGACGGTGGGCGTGTGCTCGAAGAGCTCGCCGGACTTGGCGTGCCGGAACCACACCAGGTCCCCGATGTCGAGGCCGGTGACCGGATGCCCGGTGAGCGGGGTCTGGACCTCGCCGGCCCCTTCGAGCGAGGTGAGCCGCAGGCCGGGAGGGCACCACGGGATGGGTTGCCGGTCGGCGCCGGGCGGGCCCGAGGCGATCAGGCCGCCACCGTGGACGGTGACGACGTCGGGTGCGGGTCGACGGGTCACCGGGGCCCCGAAGAACGCCGCGGGCCGTGGGCGGAAGGAGCGGTAGTGGTCGAAGAGACCGGGCACCAGCAGTCCCGAGCCCGCCGCGACCTCGGTGACGTGGGGGTCCTCCGCGCTGGTCTCCACCGAGCCGGAGCCGCCGGAGTTCCAGAACTCCAGCGGACCGTGGGGCTCCAGGGCCTGCGCGACCTCGGCCCGCCGGGTCGCGAGCTGGCGCACCGACGCCGCCTTCATCCGGCGGACCAGGGTCGAGCGCGCCCGCTCGCCGGGCACGTCGTCCGGCACCCCGGCGACCTGTCCCTCGTACATCATCACGCCGACCAGGCGGAACCCGTCGCGCCGCGCGACCTGGTCGGCCAGCGCCGAGACCGAGGCGGCGTCGTGCAGGGGCGAGCGCTTGGGGCCGACGTGCCGGCCGGCGATCCGCAGGCCGGCGTCGACGTCGAGGGCAACCCGGATCTGCACCGCCTTGGACGCGCGCAGGGAGTCCACCACGTCCAGGTGAGCGACGTCGTCGACCATCAGGCAGACCGCGGCGGCGGTGGCGGGGGAGGCGACGAGCTCGGCCAGCGCGGCGCGGTCCACGGTGGGGTAGCCGACGACCACGTCGTCGGTGATGCCCTCGCGGTGGAGCCAGAGCGCCTCACGAAGCGTGTAGGCGAGGACGCCGTGGAAGCCCGGCCGTGCCAGAGCCCGGGAGATCAGGGCAGGGACCCGCAGGGACTTGGAGGCGACCCGGATCGGGGTGCCGCCCGCACGGCGCACCAGGTCGGCGGCGTTGGCGTCGAAGGCGTCGAGGTCGACCACGGCCAGTGGGGTGGGCGGCGGCCCGGGCAGGGCCTGCGTGGCCTGCTGCAACCTGGTCAGGAGACGGTTGCGCTCCACGAGGCCGTCTGTCATCAGGTGATCCCGCGCTTGCGCAGGAGGGCCTCGATGTCGGCGAGATCGTCGTCCACCGGGGGGGCCTGCTGCCCCTTCTTCCTGCTCTTGCTGCTGGCGGCCGGGGGGAGAGCCCCTCCGGTCTTCGCTCCAGGCAGCTCGCTGCCCGTCCGCGGGCCGCGCGCGAGCTCGCGGCCGCGGAGGAAGGCCGAGACCATGAAGAGGAGCACCGAGAGGCCGGCCAGTGCCACCCCGGACCAGACCACGGGGCTGAGCACCAGGTGCGTGGCCCAGTCGGTGACCGAGCCGGCGATCTCGGTGAACATCTCCATCGTCCCGGTCAGCCACGCCGCCGCGGGCAGCAGCGTGAAGGCCGCCCCGCGGGTGGCCGCGGCCGGGCCCCTGTTCCGGGCCGCCCACCAGGTGTAGAGCACCCCGACCACCGACAGCGTGAGCGCCAGTGCGCCCCAGGTCACCTCGTCCACGGCACCAGCGTCCCACACCGTTGTCTAGGCTGGTGGGCACCATGGCCGACTCCCCGCGCTTCGACGGCGCTCGCATCCTCCAGCCAGGTTTCCCCGGCGACACGGGCGAGGCGGACCCCTCGGTCGCCGCCGCGCTCGCGGGCTACGACCGGACGCCTGGGACCTTCGCCGCGGCGGTCTCGGCGCTGGCCGGCAGCCGTCTCCTGGTCCCGGTGGTGGCGGTGCTGGGCGAGGTCGAGATCGACGAGGCGGGGCTCGCCCACGACAAGTCCAGCGACATGGCCGCCGTCCTGCTCACCGGGGCCGACGGCCGGGTCGCCCTGCTCGCCTTCACCTCCACCCAGGCCCTGGCCGCCTGGGACCCACAGGCCCGACCGGTGCCGGTGACGGCCGAGGTCGCGGCCCTCAGTGCCGTCCAGGAGCAGGCCGACGCCCTGGTCGTGGACGTGGCCGGGCCTGCTCCCTTCGTGCTGGAGGGGCAGGATCTGGAGGCGTTCGCAGCCGGCTGGCGCCTGGCCAAGGTCGGGGACCGCTACGGGTGGCTGCGGCCCGGCACCTGAGGGCTCGGGGGTGCCGGCTTGGTCGCGCGGGAACACTCCGGTAGCATCGACGCGTTGACCGACGTGTCCGGTTCCACCGGGCACGTCACCAAGCGGAGGCTTGCAAGACGTCTCCCACCCGCACCGGCCGCGCAAGGTCGTCGGGTCCGGTCACGGAACAGTCCCGCGAGGGAGGGTTCCGGGAGTGTCCCCGGGTGTGCTGGGGGATGCGTCTGACTGGCTTCCGCTTGGAACGAGCGGGAGCCATCGTCCATTTCGGAGACGGTGTCCTCGCACAAGACCACTGGAGGACACATCAGCACAGAGCTGCGTATCAACGACAGGATCCGGGTTCCCGAGGTCCGGCTCGTTGGACCCAACGGCGAGACGGTCGGCATCGTGCCGACCGACCAGGCACTCAAGCTTGCCCAGGAAGCGGACCTCGACCTCGTCGAGATCGCTCCCCAGGGGCGTCCGCCCGTCTGCAAGCTCATGGACTACGGGAAGTTCAAGTACGAGAACGCCCAGAAGGCTCGTGAGGCACGGCGGAACCAGACGAACGTGATCATCAAGGAGATGAAGCTTCGTCCCAAGATCGACGCCCACGACTACGAGACGAAGAAGGGCCACGTGGTCCGCTTCCTCCGCGCCGGGGACAAGGTCAAGATCACGATCATGTTCCGCGGCCGGGAGCAGCACCGTCCCGAGCTCGGCTTCCGGCTGCTGCAGCGGCTCGCCGAGGACGTCGCGGAGCTGGGCTTCGTCGAGTCCGCGCCGAAGCAGGACGGCCGCAACATGATCATGGTCCTGGGCCCGAACAAGAAGAAGGCCGACGCCAAGGTCGAGGTGCAGGCCGCCAAGGAGACCAAGGCTGCCGAGAAGGCCGCGGCGGACGCCGAGGAGCGCGCAGCCTTCGCGCCGGAGGCGGGCCGCAAGGTCGCCCAGAAGAAGGCGCGCGGTCGCTCGGAGAACCTCGACCCCGAGATCGAGGCCTGAGCACCCACCCCCACTTCGGCGGCCCGGCCCGGTCGCCGTACGCACCACGAGAAGAGAGAGCATCGACATGCCCAAGAACAAGAGCCACTCCGGTGCCGGCAAGCGCTTCCGCGTGACCGGTTCGGGCAAGATCCTTCGCGAGAAGGCCGGCAAGCGTCACAACCTGGAGAAGAAGCCCTCCAAGGTGACCCGTCGGATGACCGGGACCGTCGAGGTCGCCAAGGCCGACGTTCCGCGTGCCAAGAAGATGCTGGGTCTCTGACCGCTCTTCACACCCCCACACTTCCTCCCGGTCCGCCGACCGGAG
This sequence comes from Nocardioides sp. Z22_16, assembly GCF_058134365.1. Taxonomy (NCBI): domain Bacteria; kingdom Bacillati; phylum Actinomycetota; class Actinomycetes; order Propionibacteriales; family Nocardioidaceae; genus Nocardioides; species Nocardioides sp. Z22_16. The sequence continues at coordinate 23,889 of NZ_JBYTTI010000005.1, read as the reverse complement.
GGACAGACAGCAACAAGGAGTAAGAAATGGCACGCGTCAAGCGGGCAGTCAACGCCCACAAGAAGCGCCGGGTCGTCCTCGAGCGCGCCTCCGGCTACCGCGGGCAGCGGTCGCGGCTCTACCGCAAGGCCAAGGAGCAGGTCACCCACTCGCTGGTCTACAGCTACAACGACCGCCGCAAGAACAAGGGCAACTTCCGCAAGCTGTGGATCCAGCGCATCAACGCGGCTGCTCGCGCGAACGGCATGACGTACAACCGTTTCATCCAGGGCCTCAACCTGGCCGGCATCGAGGTGGACCGCAAGATCCTCGCCGAGCTGGCCGTCAACGACGCCCCCGCGTTCGCCGCTCTCGTCGAGGCCGCCAAGGCTGCCCTCCCCGAGGACGTCAACGCCCCCAAGGCCTCCTGACCACCCTGTGGTGACCCCTCTGTCCGCGGGCAACACCCGCGTGAAGGAGGCCAGGAAGCTCAGCCGCCGCTCGGTCCGCACCGAGCGGCGGCTTTTCCTTGCCGACGGACCCAAGGCTGTCCAAGGCGCTCTCTCGGTGCCGGGCTGCGTGGTGGAGGTCTTCGCGACCCCGTCGGCGGCCGCCCAGTTCGCCACCTTGCTGGAGCCCGCCGCCCGGGTCACCCTCGTGGAGGACCGCGCCCTCGCCGGTCTCTCGGAGTCGGTCACCCCGGCCGGGGTGGTCGCCCTGTGCCGGTTCCTCGACGTCACCCTCGCCCGCGCGGTCGAGCTGGCGGGCGACCACGGTGGCCCACGCCTGGTCACCGTCTGCCACGAGGTGCGCGACCCCGGCAACGCCGGGACGGTGATCCGGGCCAGCGACGCCGCGGGAGCCGACCTGGTCGTGCTGACGGGCAGCTCGGTCGACCTCTACAACGCCAAGACGGTGCGGGCGTCGGTCGGCAGCCTGTTCCACCTCCCGGTGGTGGTGGAGCCCGACCTCGGGTCGGTGCTGAGCGTCCTTCGGGACGCCGGGCTCGCGGTGCTGGCGGCCGACGGCGCGGGGGAGCGGGACCTGTTCGAGATCGACCTCGCCGGACCCACCGCCTGGCTCTTCGGCAACGAGGCGCACGGGCTGCCGGCGGAGGTCTCCGCAGCGGCCGACCAGCGGGTGGCCATCCCGATCCACGGTCGGGCCGAGAGCCTCAACCTCTCCACCGCGGCCGCCGTCTGCCTCTATGCCAGCGCGCGCGCCCAGCGTACGGTCGGCTCGTGATCCTGATCGACCCCCCGGCGGTGCCCCGCTGGGGCCGCCTCTGGTCCCACCTGGCCAGCGACCACTCGCTGGAGGAGCTGCACGCCTTCGCCCGTGCGCACGAGCTGCCGCTCCGGGGGTTCGACCGGGACCACTACGACGTGCCCGACGAGCACCACGCCCGGATGCTCGCCGCCGGCGCGACGTCGGTCACCTCCCGCGAGCTGGTGCTCAGATTGCGTCAGGCGGGCCTGCGTCGTCCCAAGCCATCCTCCGCAGGGTGACGAGCTCGCGCGCCACGTTGGCGCGCGCGGCGCTCTCCCAGCCCTCCCGGGCGTGGTCGGTGGAGAAGAGCCACGGCTGCGCGGTCAACGACTCCAGCACCGCGATCCGGCCGAGGGCGAACGTCCGGTCGTCCAGGTCGGCGTACTCGTGGCGCACGCCCGCGGCGTACTCGGCGTACCGCTCGGGGGTCGCGGCGAGGATGGCGAGGTCGGCGTCGGAGAGCGCCGTGCCGTTCGCGTCGCCGGGATCGGGGCGGTGGTGCTCGGTGACCAGGACCAGGCGCACCACCTCCTCCACGTCGACGCCGGTGTCCTGCAGGGCCTCGGCCGCCCAGCGGGCGGAGCGCTCCTCCGCGTCGCGCTCGCCGTCGTAGACCGCGTCGTGGAACCAGGCGGCGAGCAGCACCGGGAGGCGGTCGAAGGGGTGCGGCCGGCCGAGCTCGCCCAGGCGCTCGAGCACCTCGTGCAGGTGGCGCAGGTCGTGGTATCCCCGTCCGGGCGCCGTCCACGCGCCCTCCAGGGCGAGACGGAGATCCGGACGGTCCGGCAGCGGCCACCAGCGAGTCAGATCGGGCATGTGACCATTCAACTGGGTACATTTCGCGGGTGACGCACCCATCCCTGGATCTGCTCCCGGACGGGGTCGTCGTCGCCGATGCCGACGGCCTCGTCACCGCCGTCAACACCGTGGCGCGCGCCATGCTGGGCGCCTCCGCCCAGGAGGGGAGGCCGCTGACGGAGGTGCTCACCCTCGTCGACCAGGCAGGCCGGGACTGGTGCGCGTGCAACGTGCCCTACGCCGGTCTCGGGACCCGGACCGGCGTCCCCGAGCAGTCCTGGATCCTGCCCAGCGGCGGCGAGGTGCTGGTGAGCGCCAAGATGCACCGCGCGGCCCCCCATGCTCCGGTGCAGCAGGTGGCGGTCTGCCTGCGCAGCGGGCGCGGACGGGAGCGGCTCGACCGCGGGCGCTCCGACCTGGTGGCGACCGTCGCGCACGAGCTGCGCTCGCCCCTGACGGGGGTCAAGGGCTTCGTGCAGGCGATGCTCAACCGCTGGGACCAGCTCAGTGACGCGCAGAAGAAGCTGATGCTCGAGACGGTCAACGCGGACGCCGACCGCCTCGCCCGCCTGATCGCCGAGCTCCTCGACGTGGCCCGGATCGACACCGGTCGACTCAGCCTCTACCCCCGCGAGGTCGATGCGCGGGTGCTGGTGCGTCGCGTCGTCGACTCGGTGCAGGCCGCGACCTCGCGCACGGTGGTGCTGGAGGCCCCGGACGCCGGCGTCGAGGTCTTCGCCGACCCCGACAAGCTCACCCAGGTGGTCACCAACCTGGTGGAGAACGCGGTCCGGCACGGCGAGGGGACGGTCCGGGTCCGCCTGGAGCCTTCCTCGCTCGGCGACCAGGCAGCCGGGGCGGTCCTGGTGGTCACCGACGAGGGCGAGGGGATCCCGGAGGACCTGCGCCGGCGGGTGCTCACCAAGTTCTGGACCTCCGGCGCGGCCGGCGGGTCGGGACTGGGCATGTACATCGCCCACGGTCTCACCCGGGCCCATGGCGGGAGCCTGGTCATCGACGACCGCCCCGGCGGCGGCGCGCGCATCACCATCGAGTGGCCCGGCGAGGACCGCCGGCCCGAGTGAGGTCGTCGGCTCGATCTGCACCGAACCTTCACGAGTCGTCACCACCTCGCACACCGCTCGACTCCTAGGGTCGGGACCATGGCGGAGACGGCGAGCAGGGCACGACGACTGGTGCTGGTGGTGGAGGACGACGCGGTCATCAACCAGTCCTTGACCGACCGCCTGGTCGCCGAGGGGTACGACGTGGAGCGGGCCTTCGACGGTCCCGGCGCGGTGGCCCGGGCCGCCGCCCGGCCCCCGGACGTGGTGGTCCTCGACGTGATGCTGCCGGGCTACGACGGTCACGAGGTCTGCCGGCGGCTCCAGGCCGAGCGGCCGGTCCCGGTGCTGATGCTCACCGCCCGCGACGAGGAGGCCGACGTCCTGGTCGGTCTCGGCGTGGGTGCCGACGACTACCTCACCAAGCCCTTCCGGATGCGCGAGGTGGTCGCCCGGATCGCGGCGCTGCTGCGCCGGGTCGAGCGCGCCGAGGAGCTCGCGACCGCGGCGCCCGGTCTCCGGACCCTCACGGTGGGGGAGCTGAGCGTCGACCCCGCCGGGCGGCGCGCCGCCGTAGGCGGAGAGCAGGTCCACCTGACGCCGACCGAGTTCGACCTGCTGGTCGCTCTCGCCTCCCAGCCCGGCCGGGTGCTGACGCGCGAGCAGCTGCTCTCCCGGGTCTGGGGGTGGGCCGACGCGTCGGGCACCCGCACGGTCGACAGCCACGTCAAGGCGCTGCGCGCCAAGATCGGGGTGCACCGGATCCGGACGGCTCATGGGGTCGGCTACGCCCTGGAGCATCCCGAGGGGGAGCGATGAGCGCCCTGACGCCCCTGGGCTCCATCCGCACCAAGCTGGGCGTGCTGGTCGCGGTCTCGGTGCTGGTGACCGCCCTGGTGGCGACCGTGGGGACTGCCGCCGGGGTGCCCGCCTGGCTCTCCCTGCCGGTGACCGTCCTCCTGGCCCTGGCGGTCACCCAGCTCCTGGCTGCCGGGATGGTGGCGCCGCTGCGGGAGATGACGGTGGCCTCGCAGCAGATGGCACGCGGTGACTACGCGATCAGGGTGCTGACCCCCAACACCGACGAGGTCGGGCAGCTGGCCTCGGCCTTCAACACGATGGCCGACGACCTCGGCCGCGCCGACGCCGAGCGTCGCGACCTGGTGGCGACGGTCTCCCACGAGCTGAGGACCCCGGTCGCCGCGCTCGGGGCCCAGCTGGAGAACCTGGTGGACGGCGTCGTCCCGGCGGACACCCACCATCTGCAGGAGGCGCTGGGCACCGTCCAGCGCCTCGGCGACCTGGTCGCCGACCTGCTCGCGCTCTCCCGTCTGGAGGCGGGTGTCGTCGAGCTCGCCCCGGTCCCCACCGGGCTGGCCGGGCTGGTGGGGGAGTGTGTGGAGCAGGTGCGGCGCTCCGGCCGGGACGTGCCGGTCGAGGTCGACGTGCCGAACGGCCTGTCGGTCCTGGTCGACCCCTCCCGACTGCGTCAGCTGCTGGTCAACGCCCTCGACAACGCGGCCCGGCACACCCCCGACGGGGGACGGGTGACGGTCGTCGCGGGAGAGGCGGAGGACGGTTCGGGGCAGCCGGGTGGCTGGTGGCTGGAGGTCCGTGACCCGGGGCCAGGCGTGCCGGCGGCCGACCGGGAACGCGTCTTCGAGCGCTTCGGCACCGACCCCGCCGGCGGGGGGACCGGCCTCGGGCTGGCGATCGCGCGCTGGGTGGCGAGGCTGCACGGCGGCACGCTCCGGTTCCTCGACCCCGAGGAGGGGAGCGGGGCACGGCTCCGCCTCGAGCTGCCGGTGGCGCCGCCGACTGACGGCCCGGCGTCCGCGACGGCGGTTGCCCTGGGGCCGTCGCGGACGTCGAGGTCACCACTCGACCAACCCTCGGCCCCGGCGTCGGCCCCGGTGTCGGCCCCGGTGGGCTCCGCCCTGGACCAGCTCTTCGGCGAGGTGTGGCCGGAGCGGGCACCGGCCGCAGACCTGCGACCCGTCCTGGCCTCCCTCGCGGTGGGCGTGGTCGCCGGGGCCACCATGACCTTCGCCGGTCCTGGCCTGTCCTGGGCCCTGGTGCTGCTGACCGCGGGGCTGTGCGCGTGGTTCGCCTCCTCGCGGCGCACCGACCGGTTCACGCTCGGCTGCGGACTGGTCGCCGCAGCACTCGTCTCGACCCTGGCCCTTCGGGCCAACGAGGGCCTGGCCGTCCTGGCGGTGGTGGTGGCGGCCGGGGTCTTCCTGGCCGGAGTGACGCGAGCCCGGACCTTCCGCGGGATGCTGCTCAGCGGTCTCGCGTGGCCGTTGGCCGGCCTGCGCGGCCTGCCCTGGTTCGGACGGACGCTCCGGCTGGTCGGGACCCGCGGCCTGGCGCCTGCGGTGGTCCGGACCGCGCTCGTCTCGGCCCTGGCCGTCTCGGTCTTCGCGCTGCTCTTCGCCTCCGCCGACCTCACCTTCTCCCGTTGGCTCGAGCGGCTCGTCCCGGACGCCGGCTTCGACGAGACGGTGGCGCGCCTCTTCGTGACCCTGGCGGTCTTCGGCATGACACTCGCAGCGTCCTACCTGGCCCGTAACCCCGCTCGGGTCGACCCGGACACCGGGACGGTGGTCCCGGCCACGTCGCGCTGGGAGTGGCTGGTGCCTCTGCTCGCCGTCGACGTGGTCTTCCTGGTCTTCGTGGTGGCCCAGGCCCGGGTCGTGCTGGGCGGTCACGACTACGTGCGACGCACCGCCGGGCTCAGCTACGCCGACTACGCGCACCAGGGCTTCGGTCAGCTGGTGGTGGCCACGGCCCTCACCCTGGTGGTGATCTGGGCGGCGGCCAGGCGGGTCGGCACGGACCCGGCAGACCGCCGGTGGCTCCACGTCGCGGCGGGGCTCCTCGGCGTCCTGGCACTCGCCGTCGTCGCCGCCGCGCTCGGCCGGATGGCCGTCTACCAGGACGCCTACGGCTTCACCACCCTGCGCCTGGTCGTCAACGTCTTCGAGGGATGGCTCGGACTGGTCGTCGTCGCGGTGCTGGTGCTGGGGTGGCTCGGGCGCGCTGCCTGGGTGCCGAGGCTGGCCCTCCTCTCCGGGGGCCTCGCGCTCCTCGGGCTGCTGCTCCTCAACCCCGACGCGTGGGTCGCTGAGCGCAACATCGACCTCTACGAGCGCACCGGGAACCTCGACGCCTCCTACCTCTCGGAGCTCTCCGACGACGCCGTCCCGGTCGTGGTCGCGCGCCTGCCGGAGGACGTGGCCCGGTGCGTCCTCGCCGTGGGCCGCTCCTACCCCCCGCGGGAGAGCGACGACGAGTCGGGGACAGGGGACTGGACGTGGGGGGCCTCGCGGGCCGACCGGGCTCTCGCCGGTCTCCGGGCCCGGGATGGCGGCGACCCGCTCGACTGCGAGGCTGTGCTCCCTCCCGCGGGTCCCAGCGCGGAGGCTCCGCGGGATCGGCCCTAGACTCTGGGGGTCCCGACCACTGCTGGAAAGGGAGCCATGTCCGGCCCCAACACCGACTACGACCCCGTCGAGGTGACCCCGCTCAAGGCCGAGCAGGTCGAGGCGATGCGCGAGGCGGCCCTGGCCGCCGTCGCCGCCGCGGGCGACCTCGACGCCCTCCGGCAGGTTCGCCTCGACCACGCAGGCGACCGCTCCCCGCTGGCCCTGGCCAACCGGGAGATCGGTGCACTGCCGCCGCAGGCGCGCAAGGAGGCTGGCCAGCGGGTCGGCCAGGCGCGAGGAGCGGTGGCCAAGGCCATGGCCGAGCGCCAGGCCGTGCTGGAGGCCGAGCACGAGGAGCGGATGCTGGTCACCGAGACGGTCGACGTCACCTTGCCCACCACACGTCGCCGCCGGGGCTCGCGTCACCCGCTGACCCTGCAGTCGGAGCTGATCGCCGACATCTTCACCGCGATGGGGTGGGAGATCGCCGAGGGGCCGCTGGTCGAGGCCGAGTGGCTCAACTTCGACGCGCTCAACCTCGGCCCGGACCACCCGGCCCGCACCATGCAGGACACCTTCTGGACCGAGCCCGCCGGGAACCACGTGGTGCTGCGCACCCAGACGTCGCCGGTGCAGGCCCGGACGATGCTGACGCGCCGGCCGCCCATCTACGTCGCCTGTCCCGGCCGGGTCTTCCGCACCGACGAGTACGACGCCACGCACAGCCCGATGTTCCACCAGGTCGAGGGACTCGTGGTCGACGAGGGCATCACCATGGCGCACCTCAAGGGCGCGCTCGACCACTTCGCTGCGCGCCTCTTCGGCGACGGCATCGGCACCCGCTTCCGTCCGTCGTACTTCCCCTTCACCGAACCGTCCGCCGAGGTCGACCTGCTCTGCTTCGTCTGCCGGGGGGAGAACCCGGAGGAGTGCCGGACGTGCCGGGGCGAGGGATGGATCGAGTGGGGAGGCTGCGGCGTGGTCAACCCGCGCGTGCTGGTCGCCTGCGGCGTCGACCCCGAGGTCTACTCGGGCTTCGCCTTCGGCATGGGCATCGACCGCTCGTTCATGTTCCGCCACGACCTGGAGGACCTCCGCCCGCTCTTCGAGGGCGACGTGCGGTTCAGCTCCGCCTTCGGCACCGAGATCTGAGGAGAAGACGATGAAGGCCCCACTCTCCTGGATCAAGGAGTACGTCGACGTCCCCGCCGACGTGACCACCGAGGAGCTCACCCGCCGGCTGACGGCCACCGGGCTCAAGCTCGAGGCGATCGACAGCCCCGGCGCGCAGATCACCGGCCCGCTGGTGATCGGCCGGGTCCTCACGATGGAGCCCGAGCCGCAGAAGAACGGCAAGACGATCAACTGGTGCACCGTCGACGTGGGGGATGCCAACGGCAGCGGCGAGCCCCAGGGGATCGTCTGCGGCGCCCACAACTTCGCTCCCGGCGACCTGGTGGTGGTGATCCTGCCCGGTGGCGTGCTGCCCGGGAACTTCGCCATCTCGGCGCGCAAGACCTACGGCCACGTCTCGGCCGGGATGATCTGCTCGGCCCGCGAGCTGGGCCTCGGCGAGGACCACGACGGCATCATCGTCCTGCCCCCGGACTCCGGCGCTCCTGGCGAGGACGTCCGGCGCGTCCTGGGCCTGGACGAGGAGATCATCGAGTTCGAGGTCAACCCGGACCGTGCCTACGCGCTCTCGCTGCGGGGGATCGCTCGCGAGGTGGCGGTCTCGGTGGAGGGTGCGACCGGCTTCCGCGACCCGGCGCTGCGCGAGACGCCGCCGGCCAACGCCGACGGCCAGCCCGTCGTGCTCGAGGACCCGGTCGGCTGCCCGGTCTTCGTCGCCCGCAAGGTCACCGGCTTCGACCCGACCGCGCCCACCCCGCGCTTCGTGGCGGACCGGATCGAGGCGGCCGGCATGCGCTCCATCTCGTTGGCGGTCGACGTGACCAACTACGTGATGCTGGAGACCGGACGGCCCATCCACGGCTACGACGCCGACAAGGTGCGGGGGCCGATCGTGGTCCGCCGGGCGGCCGCGGGGGAGAGCCTGCTCACCCTCGACGGCACGCAGCGGGTGCTGTCGCATGAGGACCTCGTCGTCACCGACGACTCCGGCATCATCGGTCTCGGCGGCGTCATGGGTGGCGCCACCACCGAGATCTCGCAGAGCACGACGTCGATCCTGGTCGAGTCGGCGCACTGGGACGCCGTCTCGATGTTCCGCACCGGCAGGCGGCACAAGATCACCTCGGAGGCCGGCAAGCGCAACGAGCGCGGCGTCGACCCCACGATCTGCGAGGCCGCGGCCGACCGTGTCGTGGAGCTGCTGGTCGCCCACGGCGGAGGTCAGGCCGATCCCGGGGTGACGGTCGTCGGCACGCCGCCGGCGATGCCCACCATCCGGGTCGCCGGAGACCTGGCGGCCCGGGTCTCCGGGATGGAGATCAGCGAGGAGGCGAGCATCGCGGCTCTCCGAGCCGTGGGGTGCGAGGTCACCGGGAGCGGCACCCTCGCCGTGGTGCCCCCGCCGTGGCGCCCGGACCTCACCGACCCCCAGGACACGACCGAGGAGGTCATCCGCCTGGTGGGCTACGACAAGGTCCCCTCGGTGTTGCCCGTGCCCCCTGCCGGACGCGGACTGACCCGGGCCCAGCAGCTGCGTCGGCGACTCTCGCGCGCGGCCGCGGCGGAGGGCTACACGGAGGTCGTCACCTTCCCCTTCGTGGGCGACGCCGACCTGGACTCACTCGGCATCCCGTCGGGCGACCCGCGTCGTGAGACCCTGCGGCTGGCCAACCCGCTGAGCAACGAAGCGCCGTACATGACCACCACGGTGCTCCCGGGCCTGCTGCGGGCGGCCGCGAAGAACGTCGGGCTCGGCGCTGCCTCGTTCGGCCTCTTCGAGACCGCGACGGTGACGCTGCCCACGGGCGGCGTCGCGCCGATCCTGCCGGTGGACCGGCGCCCCACCGACGAGGAGCTGGCGGCACTGCAGTCCGCGCTGCCCGACCAGCCTCTGCACCTGGGTCTGGTGGCGGTCGGCGAGGCCGACGCCTCCGGCTGGTGGGGAGAGGGGCGACAGGTCTCGTGGGCAGACGCGGTCGACGCCGTCCGCGCGCTGGCTGACTCCGTCGGCCTGGAGGTGGCCGCGAGCGCGGTCGAGCACGCCCCCTGGCACCCCGGCAGGTGCGCGGAGCTCTCGGTGCACGGCGAGGTCGTGGGGCACGCCGGCGAGCTGCACCCGAAGGTGTGTGTGGCCCTGGGCCTGCCGCGCGGCAGCGTGGCTGCCGAGGTCGACCTGGACGTCCTGATCGAGCGAGCTGTCCACCTCCGCCCGGCGCCGTCCTTCTCCTCCTACCCCGTGGCCAAGGAGGACGTCGCACTGGTGGTCGACGACTCCGTGCCCGCCGCCCGGGTCGAGGCGGCGCTCCGCGAGGGGGCGGGGGAGCTCCTGGAGTCGGTCCGGCTCTTCGACGTCTACACCGGTGAGCAGGTCGGGCCGGGGCACAAGTCCTTGGCCTACGCCCTCCGCTTCCGGGCGCCCGACCGCACCCTCAAGGAGGGTGAGGCGGCTGCCGCCCGGGACGCCGCGGTGGCGCGGGCCGGAGAGCTCGCAGGAGCAGTCCAGCGCTGAGCCGGAGAGGTCTGGGCGACGCGCCCATGGTGGAGTCCGTCGCCCCTTCCTAGCGTGACGGGTGTCACATCCACCAGGACGCTAGCCGTCCCTTCTCTCTCGGGAGATCTCCATGCGGCAACCCAGACGTCTCGTCGTCGGCCCGATCCTGTCCCTGCTCCTCGGCCTGAGCCTGCTGGTCGGACCCGCCGGTCCAGCTATTGCGCAGAGCCCCTACGAGCGGGGCCCGGACCCCACCCAGTCCTCCATCGAGGCCCGGCGTGGCCCCTTCGCGGTCAGCTCCACCTCCGTCTCCGACCTCTCGACCTCCGGTTTCGGGTCGGCGACGATCAACTACCCGACCTCGACCTCGGAGGGCACCTACGGGGTGGTCGCGATCTCGCCGGGCTACACGGCCTCCGAGTCGACCATCGCCTGGCTCGGCCCCCGGATCGCGTCGCAGGGCTTCGTGGTGATCACCTTCAACACCCAGTCGCGGCTCGACCAGCCGGGTCAGCGCGGTGACCAGCTCCTCGCCGCTCTCGACTACGTGGTGCGGAGCAGCAGCTCCACGGTCCGTCAGCGGGTCGACCCCAACCGCCTGGCGGTGATCGGTCACTCGATGGGCGGCGGAGGCACCCTGGAGGCTGCGAAGGACCGGCCGTCCCTGCAGGCCACCATCGGCCTCACGCCCTGGAACCTCGACAAGAGCTGGCCTGAGATCCGCACGCCCAGCCTGGTGATCGGCGCCGAGAACGACAGCGTGGCGGCCGTGGGGTCGCACGCGATCCCCTTCTACCAGTCGATCCCGTCCACGACCGCCAAGGCGTACCTGGAGCTGAACAACGCCAGCCACTTCGCGCCCAACAGCGAGAACACCACGATCGCGGCGAACACGATCAGCTGGCTCAAGCTCTACGTCGACGACGACGAGAGGTTCCGTCAGTTCCTGTGCCCCGGCCCCCGGCCGTCCACGACGGGCGCGGTGTCGGACTACCGCAACACCTGCACCGCCTAGCCCCCCGCGGGCACCCGGCCCGGTCAGGTGATCGGCTGGGCCAGGACCGCTCGGAACCTGGCCAGCACCGAAGGGTCGCCGGCGACGTGGACCACGTCGTCGGCGGCCCGGTGCCACAGCCAGGAGTCGACGTCCCCCGCGGCGCCCTCCACCACGGCGTCGGGCTCCCGCCCGGGCGCCGGCACCACCCGGATGTCGTCCTCGTCGTACGTCGTGCCGTCCTCCGGGTCGGTGCCGGTGAACCGCACCAGGTCCACCCAGGTCTGGGTGTCGGTGTCGGTGCAGTCGACGCGGACGAGGAGCTCGGTGGAGCTCTGCGTCCCCCACGGGGGGCAGCCCCCGTACATCAGCGTGAGCGCCTCGTCGACACCGTCCGCGGCGAGCAGGGGATCGAGGGCGGTGGGGCTGCCGGCGGCCAGCTCCGCGTCCAGACGGTGGACCAGTGCCTCGTGGGCCTGACGGCGGAGCACGAAGCCGACCGTGTGGTCCGACGACCACGTCCACGCCTCCTCCCCGGGTGACGCCGCGGCGAGGTTCTCCTGCAGCGCGGCGCTGGCCCGGTCGAAGAAGGTCAGCAGCCCGGCGCGGGAGTCGGGTCGCTCGACGCCCGGCTGGGACTCGGGTGGGCTGGGCCGCCGACGCACCACCTCGGACCAGAAGTGCTGCACCTCGCCGAGGTGCCACAACAGGTCGTCCGCGTCCCAGTCCGGGCAGCTCGGCACCCTGGCGTCGCGTGGCAACGACTCGACGACCTCGCGGAACCGTGCCGACTCCGTCTCCAGGTGCTGAAGGTAGCGCTCCGCCTGCAGGCGCGTGGTCCCGCGCGCAGCCGCGTCGTCGTCCTCGATGTGCTCCATCGCACCACCGTAGTTAATTCGGCGTTCTCCTGCGAAGAGAGGTGCGGACGGGAAACCCTGCCACGGTGTCCGCGTCTGCCAAGGTCCTCGTCGTCCTCGCCGCTGTGCTGGCGACCGTCATGCCCCCCTCGGTCCCGGCCCTCGCGACGGGCGGCCCCCTGCCTACCGGCGAGCGTTCGCTCCGGATCGCGGTCCGGGGCGACTCGATCAGCCACGGTGCGACCGGCGACTACACGTGGCGCTTCTTCCTCGACCGCCACCTGGCAGCGGTGGGCGTCGACGCGGACCTCGTCGGACCTCGCGACCACCTGCACGATGATTCGCGTCCTGTCGAGGGCTCCTACGACTACGCCGACCCGGACTTCGACGCCGATCACGCCGCGCAGTGGGGCGACGCTCTCGCCTGGCCGCAGCTCCCCCTGCGGGAGTTGATGGCCGACCACGATCCCGATGTCCTGGTCATCGCCCTCGGGACCAACGATCTCGCCTGGCTGCGTGCCAGCGCGGAGGAGACCCTCGCAGCGATGAAGAGCACCATCGACGAGGCGAGGGTCGCCCGCTCCGACGTGCGCATCGTCGTCGTCGAGCTCACCGCCCTGCACGTGCAGGATGCCGCGCGGTACAACGAGCTGCTCGAGGAGGAGGCCCTCACGTGGTCCACGGGGGCTTCCCCGGTGGTGATCGCCCACGCCGCCGACGACTTCGACCAGCTCCACGACACCTGGGACGACACCCATCCGGACACCTCGGGACAGGTCAAGATCGCCGCGGCCGTCGCAGACGCCCTCGCCGAGTTGGGGGCCGGGACGCCGTACCCGCGACCACTCGCGGTCCCGGTGGAAGGGCTCCGGCACCCCGCCGTCCTGATGGGTGAGGCGACCGCGGGGGGAGTGACCCTGTGGTGGACCCCGGCGCCTGGTGCCACGTCGCACGATGTGTGGCTCCGGGACCTCACCTCCCAGGGACAGCCGGTGCGGCGCACGGAGGAGCAGACCGGCACCACGACCACGCTCGTGGACCTCACGCCCGGTCACGAGTACGAGTTCTGGCTGCTGCCCAGGAAGCACAACCAGCTCTCGCAGCCAGACGTCGTCAGCAACATCCTGCGGGCGACCGTGCCCCTGCCGATGCCTGTCGAGCCCGTCCCGGAGCCGACGCCGGAGCCGACGCCTGAGCCGACGCCTGACCCGACGCCTGACCCGACGCCGGAGCCGACGCCGGAGCCGACGCCGGAGCCGACGCCGGAGCCGGCGCCGGAGCCGACGCCTGAGCCGTCCGCGGCCCCACCCACACACTCCACCCAGGGGAGCAGCCCGCCGGAGCCCCTCCCACCTGTGCCCGGAGGGCTGAGGGTCCGAGAGCGGCGCGACGCGCTGGTGGCACGGTGGGGCGCGGTGTCCGGCGCCACGTCGTACCTGATCGCCGTCCGCGACAACACCCGCGGCGCCGCCTGGAGTGCGTACGAATCCGCGGAGCCGCGGGTCCGGCTGGACGGGCTTCGCTCGGGGGCGGCCCACCAGGTCGTGGTGCGGGCGGTCGGGAGGGCGGGCGCGAGTGCCCCGTCGTCCCCGGTGACGGCGACCCCCCGTGGTCCACGTCCCAAGGCCCCCGCCTGGTTGCGCGCTGAGTGGCGGGGCAAGCAGCTGGTGCTGAGCTGGGCGCGAAGCGCGCAGGCCACCCATTACGTGGTCCAGGTCCGGAAGGTCGCACGGCACGGCGGGTGGCGGACGGTGAAGACGCCTGCACTCGCCGCGGTGCGGCGAGCGGTGGTGCGGATCCTCGGGAGTCATCGGGTCGAGTTCCGGGTACGGGCCCATCACGACGACATCGCGAGCAGAGGTACGGTCAGCTTCATCGTGCGACGTCCTCGTGCATGAACATTCACACTCTGGTATAGATATGCAGCGTGAGTGGGAAGCTGAAGGTCGCCGTTGCCGGAGCGAGCGGGTACGCCGGGGGTGAGGCGCTGCGCCTGCTCCTGGGCCACCCTGACGTCGAGATCGGCGCGCTGACCGGCGGCTCCAACGCCGGGCAGACGATGGGCGCGCTCGCGCCGCACCTCGTGCCCCTGGCCGACCGTGTGCTGGAGTCCACCACGCCCGAGGTGCTGGCGGGCCACGACGTGGTGATCCTGGGGCTGCCGCACGGCAAGTCGGCCGAGGTCGCCGAGGCGCTGGGGGAGGGGACCGTGGTCATCGACTGCGGTGCCGACTTCCGCCTCACCGATCCCGCTGCCTGGGAGAAGTTCTACGGCTCGCCGCACGCCGGCTCCTGGCCCTACGGCCTGCCCGAGCTGCCGGGGCAGCGCGAGCTGCTGGCCGGCGCACGGCGGATCGCCGTGCCGGGCTGCTACCCCACGGTCTCCACGATCACGGCCGCTCCGGCTCTGGCAGCCGGGCTGGTGACGCCGGACGTGACGGTGGTCGCCGCCAGCGGGACCTCGGGGGCCGGGAAGGCCGCCAAGGCGCACCTGCTGGGGAGCGAGGTGATGGGCAACGTCTCCGCCTACGGCGTCGGCGGCGCCCACCGGCACACGCCGGAGATCGTCCAGAACCTGGCGTCGGTCCACGGCGCCGCGGTGCGGGTCTCCTTCACCCCGCTCCTGGTCCCGATGCCGCGCGGCATCCTCGCGACGGTCTCGGCGCCCCTGGCCCGCGACGTCACTCCCGAGCAGGCGTACGAGGCCTACGCGGCCTTCTGTGCCGACGAGCCCTTCCTGCACCTCCTGCCGGCCGGCCAGTGGCCCCAGACCAAGTCGGTGGTCGGCTCCAACGCCGTGCACCTCCAGGTGACGGTCGACCGCGACGCCCGACGACTCGTGGCGGTCGGCGCGGTGGACAACCTCACCAAGGGCACCGCGGGGGCCGCCGTCCAATGCCTCAACCTCGCCCTCGGGCTCGAGGAGACCACCGGACTTCACACGATCGGACTCGCACCATGACCACGACCCATCCCGCCGGCTTCGTCGCCGCCGGCGTCACCGCCGGCCTCAAGACCAGCGGCGGCAAGGACCTCGCCCTGGTCGTCAACCAGGGCCCCACCTTCGACTCGGCCACCGTCTTCACCGCGAACCGCTGCAAGGCCAACCCCGTGCTGTGGAGCCAGGAGGTCGTCAAGGACGGCGTCGTGCGCGCCGTCGTCCTCAACTCCGGCGGGGCCAACTGCTACACCGGTCCCGACGGCTTCGCGACCACGCACGCGGTGGCCGAGCGGGTCGCGGACCGACTCGGCATCGGCGCCATCGACGTCGTCGTCTGCTCCACCGGCCTGATCGGCCTGGCCAACCCTCGTGAGCTCCTGCTCGACGGGGTCGACGCCGCGCACGCCGAGCTCGGCCCCGACGGCGGCCTCGACGCCGCGGCCGCGATCATGACCACCGACACGGTGAGCAAGACCGTCGTGGTCGAGGGCGCCGGCTGGTCGATCGGCGGGATGGCGAAGGGCGCGGGCATGCTCGCACCCCAGCTCGCCACGATGCTGGTGGTGCTGACCACCGACGCCGTGGTTCCCGCGGCCGACCTCGACGCGGCCCTGCGGGCCGCCACGCGCGTCTCCTTCGACCGCCTCGACTCCGACGGCTGCATGTCGACCAACGACACCGTGACCGTGATGGCCAGCGGGGCCTCGGGGATCACCCCCACCCCGGAGGACTTCACCGAGGCACTGGCCCGGGCCTGCACCGACCTGGCGATGCAGCTGCTCAAGGACGCCGAGGGCGCCGACCACGAGATCGCGATCACGGTGCTCAACGCCACGAGCGAGGACGACGCCGTGGAGGTCGGCCGCAGCATCGCCCGCAGCAACCTCTTCAAGGCGGCCGTCTTCGGCAAGGACCCCAACTGGGGCCGGGTGCTGGCCAGCGTCGGCACCACCGAGGCCGCGTTCGATCCCGCCGACCTGGACGTCGCGATGAACGGCGTGTGGGTCTGCCGCAGCTCCACCCCGGCCGAGGACCCCGCCAAGGTGGACCTCAGCGGCCGCGAGGTCACCGTGACGGTCGACCTCAAGGCCGGTGACCAGCGGGCGACCGTCTGGACCAACGACCTGACCCACGCCTACGTCCACGAGAACAGCGCGTACAGCTCATGACAGAACGCAGCAAGAACGCCCCCGACCCCGCCAAGGCCGCCACCCTCGCGGAGGCCCTGCCCTGGCTCAAGCGCTACCACGGGCGCACGATCGTGGTGAAGTACGGCGGCAACGCGATGACCGACGACTCCTTGAAGGTCGCCTTCGCCGAGGACATCGCCTTCCTGCGGTTCGCCGGCTTCAAGCCCGTCGTCGTGCACGGCGGGGGTCCCCAGATCTCGGCGATGCTCGATCGGCTCGGCATCGAGTCGGAGTTTCGTGGGGGACTGCGGGTCACCACCCCCGAGGCGATGGACGTGGTCCGGATGGTGCTGGTCGGGCAGGTGCAGCGCGAGCTCGTCGGCCTGATCAACCAGCACGGACCGCTCGCCGTCGGCCTCTCGGGGGAGGACGCCGGACTCTTCACCGCCGAGCCCACCAACACCGTCGTCGACGGTGAGGAGGTCGACCTGGGCCTGGTGGGCGAGGTCGCCTCGGTGCGCCCCGAGGCCGTGCAGGACCTCGTGGAGGCCGGTCGCATCCCGGTGATCTCGAGCGTGGCGCCCGACGAGGACGGTCTGGTCCACAACGTCAACGCGGACACGGCCGCGGCGGCCCTGGCGGTGGCGCTCGGCGCCGAGAAGCTGCTGGTCCTCACCGATGTGGAGGGCCTCTACCGGGACTGGCCCGACAGCGACGACGTGATCCAGGAGATCGCCCCCGAGGCGCTGGCGGAGCTGATGCCGTCGCTGGCCAGCGGCATGGTGCCCAAGATGCGCGCCTGCCTCAACGCCGTCCAGAACGGGGTGCAGCGCGCCACGGTCGTCGACGGCCGGCAGCCGCACGCGGTGCTGCTGGAGATCTTCACCGACGAGGGGGTCGGCACCCAGGTGCTCCCCGGCGTGGAGACGAAGCTCCGCAAGGCCTACTCGAGCGCAGGGGAGAAGACGTCATGACGTGGCAGGAGCGGTACACCGCCTCGTTGATGAACACCTTCGGCACGCCGTCGATGGAGCTGGCGCGCGGCGAGGGGGCGCGGGTCTGGGACACCGACGGCAACGCCTACCTCGACCTCTTCGGCGGCATCGCGGTCAACTCCCTGGGCCACGCGCACCCGGCCGTCGTGGAGGCGGTGACCCGCCAGCTCGGGACGTTGGGGCACGTCTCCAACCTCTTCGCCAGCGAGCCCCAGCTGCTGCTGGCCGAGCGGCTCGCCGGTCTGCTCGGGCACGGCACCAAGGTCTTCTTCTCCAACTCCGGCGCCGAGGCCAACGAGGCTGCCTTCAAGCTTTCCAGGCTCACCGGTCGCACCCACGTGGTCGCCGCCGAGGGCGGCTTCCACGGCCGGACCATGGGCGCCCTGGCGCTGACCGCCAAGGAGGCCTACCGGACGCCGTTCGAGCCGCTTCCCGGCGAGGTCACCTGGGTCCCCTACGGCGACTCCGACGCCCTGGCCGCCGCGGTCACCGACCGCACGGCAGCCGTCGTCCTCGAGCCCCTCCAGGGCGAGGCGGGCGTCCGGGTCCCGCCGACGGGCTACCTGGCCGACGCCCGGCGCATCACCTCCGAGCACGGGGCCCTGCTCTGGTTCGACGAGGTGCAGACCGGCATCGGCCGGACCGGGGAGTGGTTCGCCCACCAGGCGGTGACCGGTCTGGTGCCCGACGTCGTCACGCTGGCGAAGGGCCTCGGGGGCGGCCTGCCGATCGGCGCCACGCTGGCGACCGGCGCGGCCGCCGACCTCTTCACGCCGGGCAACCACGGCACCACCTTCGGGGGGAACCCGGTGTCGTGCGCAGCCGCCCTGGCGGTGCTGGACACCCTCGCCTCGACCGGGCTGCTCGAGCAGGTGAAGCGGGTGGGGAAGCGGCTCGCGGACGCGCTCGCAGCTCCCGACGAGGTCGTCGAGGTGCGCGGGGCCGGGCTCATGCTCGCCGCGGAGCTGGCCGGCGAGCACGCCCCCGCCGTGGTGGCCGCCGGCCGTGAGGCGGGCTTCCTGCTCAACGCCACCGGACCGTCCACCCTGCGGTTCGTGCCGCCGCTGGTGATCACCGAGGAGGACGTGGCCGAGCTGGCCGCCGTGTGGCCCGACCTCCTCACCCGGGGGAGAGGGGCATGACCACGCCGGTGCGCCACCTGCTCGCCGATGACGACCTCACTCCGGCCGAGCAGGCGCACGTGCTCGACCTGGCCGCCGCGCTCAAGGCCGAGCCCTTCTCCCGCCGTCCCCTCGAGGGCCCGCGGACGGTGGCGATGGTCTTCGACAAGCAGACGCTGCGCACCCAGACCTCCTTCTCGGCCGGGATCGCCGAGCTCGGCGGCTTCCCGATGGTGGTCGACGGCGCCCTCGCGGGCATCGGGGTGCGGGAGTCGGTGGCCGACGTGGCCCGGGTGCTCGGGCGCCAGGCGGCCGCGGTCGTCTGGCGCACGGGAGCACAGGAGCGGCTCGAGGAGATGGCGCGCTACGCCGGCGTCCCCGTCGTCAACGCCCTCACCGACGACTACCACCCCTGCCAGCTGCTGGCCGACCTGTTGACCATCCGGGAGCATCGGGGGTCGCTGGCGGGCACCAGCGTCGCCTTCGTCGGCGACGGCGCGTGCAACATGGGCAACTCGTGGCTGCTCGCGGCAGCGACGGCGGGGATGCACGTGCGGGTCGGCGCTCCTCGCGGCTACCAGCCGGCACCCGAGGTGGTGGCCCGTGCCGTGGGCATCGGCGACCGCACCGGCGGCTCGGCGGTGGTGGTCGAGGACCCCCGCGCCGCCGTCGAGGGCGTGGACGTGGTGGTGACCGACACCTGGGTCTCGATGGGCTTCGAGGAGGAGTCGGCCGACCGCGTGGCGGCCCTCTCGCCGTACGCCGTGACCGCCGAGACGCTGGCCCTGGCGGGGCCCGACGCGATCGTGATGCACTGCCTGCCCGCCTACCGTGGCCGGGAGATCAGCGCGGAGGTCCTCGACGGGCCCCGCAGCGTGGTCTGGGACGAGGCCGAGAACCGGCGGCACGCCCAGAAGGCCGTGCTCGCCTGGCTGCTGGAGTGTGGGGGGTGAGCGAGATGGGGAGCACCCCGACGACCAAGAGCGCGCGGCTGCGCCGCATCATCGAGCTGGTGACCCACCACGAGGTGCGGTCCCAGTCCGAGCTCGCCGAGCTGCTGGCCGCCGACGGGCTCCACGTCACCCAGGCGACGCTCTCGCGCGACCTCGTGGAGCTCGACGCGGTCAAGGTCCGCGCGGCCGACGGGTCGCTGGTCTACGCCGTCCCGGCCGAGGGCGGCAGCCGAGCCGCCGGGCCCCCGGAGACCACGGCGGCCTCCCATCACCGTCTCGCCCGGCTCTGCGTCGAGCTCCTGGTCAGCGCCGAGGCGACCGGCAACCTGGTCGTCCTGCGCACGCCTCCGGGGGCGGCGCAGTTCCTGGCCTCCGCCTTCGACCGCGCCGAGCTGGCCGACGTCCTGGGCACCATCGCCGGGGACGACACGCTGCTCGTGATCGGGCGCGAGCCCGACAGCGGCGAGGAGCTCGCCCGACGATTCCTGGCGCTGGCGAGCAGCTCGTCAGCGCCCTGACCCCACCTCCGCACTCCTCCTCCACGCACCATGACAAGGAACATCCAGTGAGCAAGGTCCTGACCTCCCTCCCCGTCGGCGAGCGCGTCGGCATCGCCTTCTCCGGCGGCCTCGACACCTCCGTGGCCGTCGCGTGGATGCGCGACAAGGGCGCGGTGCCGTGCACCTACACCGCCGACCTGGGGCAGTACGACGAGCCCGACATCTCCGGCGTCCCCGGCCGGGCCACCGAGTACGGCGCCGAGATCGCCCGCGCCGTCGACTGCCGCGGCCCCTTGGTCGAGGAAGGGCTCGCCGCACTCGCCTGCGGTGCCTTCCACATCCGCTCGGGCGGCCGTGCCTACTTCAACACCACCCCGCTGGGTCGTGCGGTGACCGGGACCATGCTGGTCCGGGCGATGCACGAGGACGGCGTGGACATCTGGGGCGACGGGTCCACCTTCAAGGGCAACGACATCGAGCGCTTCTACCGCTACGGCCTGCTCGCCAACCCCGACCTGCGCATCTACAAGCCGTGGCTGGACGCCGACTTCGTGCACGAGCTCGGCGGGCGCGCCGAGATGAGCCAGTGGCTCACCGAGCAGGGCCTGCCCTACCGGGACAGCAAGGAGAAGGCCTACTCGACCGACGCCAACATCTGGGGGGCCACGCACGAGGCCAAGACCCTGGAGCACCTCGACGTCTCGCTGGAGACGGTCGAGCCGATCATGGGCGTGAAGTTCTGGGACCCGTCGGTCCACATCGAGACCGAGGACGTGACGCTCCGCTTCGAGGGCGGTCGCCCGGTCGCGATCAACGGCACGCGCTACGACGACCCCGTCGCCCTGGTCCACGAGGCCAACGTGATCGGGGGCCGTCACGGCCTGGGCATGTCCGACCAGATCGAGAACCGGATCATCGAGGCCAAGTCGCGCGGCATCTACGAGGCGCCCGCGATGGCACTGCTCTGGGCGGCCTACGAGCGGCTCCTCAACGCCATCCACAACGAGGACACCATCGCCAACTACCACGCGGAGGGGCGCCGCCTCGGCCGGCTCCTCTACGAGGGCCGCTGGCTCGACCCGCAGGCGCTGATGCTGCGCGAGGCCATCCAGCGGTGGGTCGCCTCCCTGGTCACCGGCGAGGTCACGCTCCGGCTCCGGCGAGGGGAGGACTACTCGATCCTGCGCACCGAGGGACCGTCGTTCTCCTACCACCCCGACAAGCTCTCGATGGAGCGGACGGAGAACGCGGCGTTCGGCCCCACCGACCGGATCGGGCAGCTGACGATGCGCAACCTCGACATCGCCGACTCGCGCGCCAAGCTCGAGCTCTACGCGGCGCAGCCGCTCGACGAGGGGCAGGTGCTGGTCGAGAACGGTCACCTGCTCGGGCGCCTGGAGCGGGGCGGTGCGGAGCGCATCGCGGAGAACCCGCAGGCTGAGCGCGACGCCACCACCGAGCTGGCGCTGGACCACGCGGCCATGGAGGCCGGGACCGACTGACGTCGGCCCGGCGGGAGAGAGGATCACGACGTGACTGATTCAGGCGGCACCAACACCGGCATGCTCTGGGGCGGACGCTTCGCGGGCGGGCCCTCGCCGGAGCTCGAGGCGCTGTCGCGCTCGACCCACTTCGACTGGCGGCTCACTCCCTACGACCTGGCCGGCTCCCGTGCCCACGCCAACGCGCTGCACGCCGCCGGCCTGCTCAGCGACGCCGACCACGCGGCGCTGCTGGGAGGTCTCGCGCGGCTGGGGGAGCGGTACACCGACGGCACGCTCCTGCCGGACCCCTCGGACGAGGACGTGCACGGCGCGCTCGAGCGACTGCTGCTCGACGAGGTGGGGCCGGAGGTCGGCGGGCGGCTGCGTGCCGGCCGCAGTCGCAACGACCAGATCGCGACCCTCTTCAAGGTGTTCCTCCGCGACCACGCACGGGTGGTGGCGGGGCAGGTGCTCGACCTGGTCGACGTCCTCGCCCAGCACGCCCAGACGCACATGGACGTGATCATGCCGGGACGCACGCACCTCCAGCACGCGCAGCCCGTGCTGCTCTCGCACCACCTGCTGGCCCACGCCTGGCCGCTGCTCCGCGACGTCGACCGGCTCTGCGACTGGGACGCGCGGGTGGCGGCGGACTCGCCGTACGGCTCCGGAGCGCTGGCCGGCAGCACCCTGGGGCTGGACCCCGAGGCGGTCGCGGCCGAGCTGGGCTTCTCCGGCTCGACCGCGAACTCGCTGGACGGGACGGCGGCTCGCGACTTCGTCGCGGAGTTCGCCTTCGTCACCGCGATGATCGGGGTGGACGTCAGTCGTCTGGCCGAGGAGGTCATCCTCTGGTCGACCCGGGAGTTCGACTTCGTCACGCTGCACGACTCGTGGTCCACCGGGTCGAGCATCATGCCGCAGAAGAAGAACCCCGACATCGCGGAGCTGGCCCGGGGCAAGGCGGGGCGCCTGGTCGGCAACCTGGCCGGGGTGATGACCACCCTCAAGGCGCTTCCCCTGGCCTACAACCGGGACCTGCAGGAGGACAAGGAGCCGGTCTTCGACTCCGTCGACACGCTGGAGGTGCTGCTGCCTGCCTTCGCGGGCATGGTGGCGACCCTGACGTTCAACACCGCCAGGATGGCGGAGCTCGCGCCGCAGGGCTTCTCACTGGCCACCGACATCGCCGAGTGGCTGGTGCGGGAGGGGACTCCCTTCCGGGCGGCCCACGAGGTCGCCGGCGCCTGCGTGCGGCGTTGCGAGGAGCTCGGCATCGAGCTCCACGAGCTGACCGACGAGCAGTTCGCGGAGATCGCGCCCGAGCTGACGCCGCAGGTCCGTGAGGTGCTCACCGCCGAGGGATCGGTCGCGGCACGCGCCGGGCGCGGCGGCACCTCCCCGGCACGGGTGCGCGAGCAGCTCCTCGAGGTCGGGCAGCGCGCCCGGGACCTCCGTGACCGACTGGCCTGAGGCACGCCGACTCCTCTCGGGGGCGGCCCTTGACGTCGCCCCCCGGTTGCTCGGCGCCCTGCTGAGCGTCAACGGGGTCACCCTCCAGCTCACCGAGGTCGAGGCCTACGAGGGGGAGGGGGACCCCGGGTCCCACGCCTACCGCGGTCAGACCCCGCGCAACGCCACCATGTTCGGCCCGCCCGGGCATCTCTACTGCTACCGCATCTACGGCCTGCACACCTGCGCCAACATCGTCTGCGGGCCGGAGGGCACCGCCTCCGCGGTGCTCCTCCGCGCCGGGGAGGTCGTCGAGGGCGAGGAGCTGGCCCGGGCACGTCGCGGTGACCTGCCCACGGAGCGGCTGGCCCGGGGCCCGGCCAACCTGGTCCAGAGCCTGGGCCTGGGTGTGGCCGACGACGGGATGTCCCTCCAAGGACGGCTGCGTCTCGGGCTCCCGGTGTCGTCAAGGAGCGTCTCGACCGGCCCTCGGGTGGGTCTGCGGCACGCGGCGGACCGCCCCTGGAGGTTCTGGATCACCGGATCCGCCTCCGTCTCGCCGTACCGTCCAGCGGCCCGCAGAGGGGGCCCGAAGGGCGCAAAGGGCCTCTGACCTGGGGAAACGCGAAGAGGCACCCCCCGAGTTGGCGCTCCCGCAGGATGTGGGCTAATGTTTCACCTGTCGCCGCGAGCGGCTCCCCGCCACTGGCCTTCTTGGCCGAAGCAGGGGAGGGACTCGCATGGCGGCCGCCCGGATCGGCTTCGTCTTGACGAAGAGGGTCCAGCCAAGTAAAGTTGGCGAGGTTGTCCCGGAACAAGGATCGAGAGATCTGCGGTCGGGTGCGTCTGATTCTTGAGAACTCAACAGTGTGTCATAGTCGACGAATTAGTTTGTTATGCCCCGTCAACATGATGTGGTTTGTCGTGTTGGTGGTTTCTTTGGTTGACAATAATTTCTGACGTTTTTTCGTTAGCAGTTTTGTCTGTCAGGGGATGTGGCTCTCTTTTTCTCGCCAGTTTGCTGGTGGGGTTTGTTTTTCAATGGAGAGTTTGATCCTGGCTCAGGACGAACGCTGGCGGCGTGCTTAACACATGCAAGTCGAGCGGTAAGGCCCTTCGGGGTACACGAGCGGCGAACGGGTGAGTAACACGTGAGTAATCTGCCCTTCACTTCGGGATAACCACCGGAAACGGTGGCTAATACCGGATATGACCACGTACTGCATGGTGTGTGGTGGAAAGTTCTGGCGGTGAAGGATGTGCTCGCGGCCTATCAGCTTGTTGGTGAGGTAATGGCTC
>NZ_JBYTTI010000004.1:0-637961 GCF_058134365.1 Nocardioides sp. Z22_16 | reverse complement strand
ACCCGGAAGTTAAGCCTTTCAGCGCCGATGGTACTGCAACCGAGAGGTTGTGGGAGAGTAGGACGCCGCCGGACATACACTCCGCAGAGGCCACCCATTAGGGTGGCCTCTGCGCCATTTCACGGTCTTGTCGAGACGGGCCGTGCACGCGAAGAGACAACGAGAAGGTGGAGTCGTGGCCGAGCAGCGTCGCAGTCAAGGAGGCCGCAGTGGCGGCGGGGACGGGAGGGCCGCTCGCGGTCCCGGCGGCTCCGACGCACGCGGTGGAAGGCCCACTCGCGCCGGCGGCTCGACCGGCGGTCGGTCGGACGGCCGGTCCGAGGGTCGGGGCGGTCGGGCGAACGACAGGTCCGGACGCGCGAACGAGCGTGGGGGACGGTCCACGGACCGCGGAGATCGCGGCGGCCCCCGGCGTCCCCGGGATGGCGACGAGCGGGGTCCCCGCACGGTCGACCAGGCCAAGTACGACGGGCCCGAGATCCCGGCGCACATCACGGGCAAGGAGCTGGACCGTGGGATCACGGCTCAGCTCAAGGGGCTCCCGGAGAAGCTGGCCGCCCGGGTGGCTCGCCACCTGGCCGCCGCCGGAGAGCTGATCGACGACGACCCGGAGACCGCCTACCAGCACGCCCTCGCGGCCCGCTCCCGGGCGCAACGCCTCGCGGTGGTGCGTGAGGCCGCCGGAGAGACCGCCTACGCAGCTGGACACTACGCGGAGGCTCTCGCTGAGCTGCGCGCTGCGAAGCGGATGAACGGCGCCACGGACTACCTGCCCATCATGGCGGACTGTCACCGGGCGCTCGGCCAGCCCGAGCAGGCGCTCAAGCTGGCGAAGAGCCCGTCCGTGGCCAACTTCAGCCCCGAGGCGAAGGCGGAGATGACGCTGGTCGAGGCAGGTGCCCGGCGCGACATGGGTCAGCTCGACGCGGCCCTGCGCACCCTCGAGCTGGCACCTCTGATGTCGAAGAGCCGCGCGTCCTGGGTGGTGCGCCTGCGCTACGCCTACGCCGACACCCTCGAGGCTGCCGGCCGGAACGGCGACGCCTTGGCCTGGTTCCACCGCACCCACGCCATCGACGGGGAAGAGATCACGGACGCCGCGGACCGTGCCGAGATGCTGGAGCGCAAGGCCTGACGCGTGCGGTCCGGAGACGCCTCGGCGTGTCCGGACCGACAACGCTGGCAATGTCGTCTCGGTTGAGTCACAATAGACGCACAAACCACATACATGTCATCTTGCTCCTTGTTCTAGATGAGACCGCTGGGGAAGGCGTAGCTCGCGCCGGAACGAAGGAGGTCACGGTGACCACACGCACTGCCCCTCGCCCGAATGGACCTGCCACTCGGGGGATCCTGTTCGTGCACTCTGCACCGTCCGCGCTCTGCCCTCACATCGAGTGGGCAGTGGGCGGCGTGATCGGTGCTGCGGTGAGCATGGACTGGATCCCTCAGCCTGCCCAGCCCGGCACCTACCGTGCCGAGCTGTCCTGGGCCGGTCCGGCGGGCACGGCGGCCGCTGTCGCGTCCGCGCTGCGCGGCTGGAACCACCTTCGGTTCGAGATGACCGAGGAGCCGACCGCCTCGACGGAGGGCAGCCGTTACTCCTACACGCCCGAGCTCGGTGTCTTCCACGCGGTGACCGGCCTGCACGGCGACATCATGATCCCCGAGGACAGGCTGAAGGCTGCGGTCGTGAAGGCCGCCATGGGCGACACGACCGTGCTGCTGGAGATCGACAAGCTGCTCGGCAAGCCCTGGGACGACGAGCTGGAGACCTTCCGGCACGCCGGCGACGGCGCTCCGGTCCGCTGGCTCCACCAGGTGGTCTGAGCCTCACCCCTGGGGAGGTCAGAGCGGGATGTTGCCGTGCTCGCCGCGGCGGACCCCGTGGGCCTCGACCTCGGCGGCGATCGCCCGGGCCAGAGCAGTCCGGGTGCGGCTCGGGTCGACGACCTCGTCGACCACGCCGATCTCGACCGCCTTCTCGACGCCGCCGGCCATCTTCTCGTGCTCGACAGCGAGCTCGGCCTCCACCTGAGGCCGGATGTCGGGCGAGACCTCCGCGAGCCGGCGTCGGTGCAGCACCCGGATGGCGGCCACGGCCCCCATCACCGCTACCTCCGCGCCCGGCCAGGCGAAGACGCGGGTGGCCCCCAGGGAGCGCGCGTTCATCGCGATGTAGGCGCCCCCGTACGTCTTGCGGGTCACCAGGGTGACGCGGGGAACCACGCACTCGGAGAACGCGTGCAGGAGCTTGGCGCCGCGGCGTACCACGCCGTCCCATTCCTGGCCCACGCCCGGCAGGTAGCCGGGCACGTCGACGAGCACGATGAGAGGGATGCCGAAGGCGTCGCACATCCGGACGAACCGTGAGGCTTTCTCGGCGGAGAACGAGTCGAGGCAGCCGCCCAGCCGCAACGGGTTGTTGGCCACGACGCCCACCGTGCGTCCGCCGAGCCGGCCCAGGGCCGTCACCACGTTGGGTGCCCAGCGGGCGTGGAGCTCCTGGACCGAGCCGGGCTCGAGAACGGCCTCCACCAGCGGGTGGACGTCATAGGCGCGCTTGCGTGACGCGGGCAGCAGCGCCTCGAGGTCGACGTCCTCCACGGCGTCGGGGTCCAGGCTGCCCTGCGAGCCGAGCAGCGAGGTGAGGGTCCGGGCGCGGGCGAGCGCCTCCTGCTCGGAGTCGGTCAGCACGTGCACGACCCCGGAGCGTCGGCCGTGCGGCTCGGGTCCCCCGAGCCGGAGCATGTCGACGTCCTCCCCGGTCACCGAGCGCACGACGTCCGGCCCGGTGACGAAGATGCGTCCCTCTGGTCCCAGGATGACCACGTCGGTGAGGGCGGGCCCGTAGGCGGCACCGCCGGCCGCAGGGCCGAGGACCACGGAGATCTGCGGCACCTTGCCGGACGCCTGGGTCATGGCGTGGAAGATCCGTCCCACGGCGTGCAGCGAGAGGACCCCTTCGGCCAGACGGGCCCCGCCGGAGTGCCACAGCCCGATGATCGGCACCCGGTCGGCCAGTGCCCGGTGGTAGGCGTCGACGACGACCCGGCAGCCGGTGTCGCCCATCGCGCCGCCCATGAGCGTCGCGTCCGAGCAGAACGCGACCGCGCGGGCCCCGTGGATCTGCCCGGTCGCAGCCAGCATCCCGGAGTCGTCGTCGGGGCTGATCAGCTCGATCGTCCCCTCGTCGAAGAGGGCCGCGAGGCGGCGGGCCGGATGACGCGGGTCCTCGTCGCGGGGCACCTTGGCGGCGACCCGTGCCTGGGAGGGGAGCGCCGGCGCCGGGGTGGGGAGGGAGTTCATCGCGCGCTTCCTGCCGAGCCGAAGGCGACGGCGACGTTGGCGCCGCCGAAGCCGAAGGAGTTGTTGAGGGCGGCGATCTCGCCGTCCGGGAGGGGGCGGGCCTTCGTGGCGATGTCGAGCTCCACCCGCTCGTCCAGCGCGTGGAGGTTGATCGTCGGGGGACTGACGCGCTCGTGGAGGGCCATCACGGTGGCCACGGCCTCCAGCGCCCCGGCGCCGCCGAGCAGGTGCCCGGTCATGGACTTGGTGCTGGTCACCACCACGTCGGAGACGGCGTGGCCCAGCACGGCGTGCAGCATCAGCCCCTCCGCCACGTCTCCGAGAGGGGTGGAGGTGGCGTGGGCGTTGACGTGCTTGACGTCGGAGGCGGTGATTCCCGCGGCCGTCACGGCCTGGCGGATCGCTCGCGTCCCTCCGCGCCCTTCCGGGTCCGGCTGAGCGATGTCGTGGGCGTCGTTGCTGATCCCGGCGCCGAGCACGACCGCGTAGATCTTCGCCCCTCGGGCGCGGGCGTGCTCCTCGGACTCCAGCACCAGGATGCCGGCGCCCTCACCGAGGACGAAGCCGTCGCGCGCGGTGTCCCAGGGCCGCGAGACGCTCGCCGGGTCGCCGTCGTTCTTCGACAGCGCCATCATGTTGGCGAACGCCGCCATGGGCAGCGGATGGATCGCCGCCTCCGTGCCGCCTGCCACGACGACGTCGGCGCGGCCGAGGGAGATGAGGTCGAGCGCCATCGCGATCGCCTCGTTGCCCGAGGCGCAGGCCGAGGTGGGGGCGTGGACGGCAGCCCTGGCGCCGAGGACGAGCGACACGTTGGCAGCCGGCGCGTTGGGCATCAGCATCGGCACCGCCAGGGGGGAGACGCGGCGCGGTCCCTTGTCGCGGAGGGCGTCGTAGTTGTCCAGGAGCGTGGTGACGCCCCCGATGCCCGACGCGATCGAGACCGCCAGTCGGTCCCCGTCGACCTCCCCCCCGGCCAGGCCCGAGTCCGCCCAGGCCTGCTGGGCGGCGACCATGGCGAACTGGCTCGACCGGTCGAGGCGGCGCGCCTTGACGCGCTCGAGGACCTCACTGGGCTCCACGGCGACGCGGCCGGCGATCTTGACCGGCATGTCGGCTGCCCAGGGGTCCTCGAGGCGGCGTACGCCGGACCGGCCGGCCAGCATGCCCTGCCAGGTGGAGGTGACATCGCCGCCGAGCGGGCTGGTGGTGCCCAGCCCGGTGACGACTACTCGGGTGCTCATGTGGGTCTTCCGTTCCTTGCGTGGTCGAGGGGTCGCTGGCCGGTGGTCCTGGTGGACCACCGGCCGGCCGGGTCAGGCAGCCTGGGCGCGCTCGATGAAGGCGACCGCGTCACCGACGGTGCGCAGGTTCTTCACCTCGTCGTCGGGGATGGTGACGCCGAACTTCTCCTCGGCGGCGACCACGACCTCGACCATCGACAGCGAGTCGACATCCAGGTCGTCGACGAAGGACTTGTCCAGCTGCACGTCGCCGGTGTCGATGCCGGCGACCTCGTTGACGATCTCGGCCAGGTCCGTGCGGATCTCTTCGGTGGTCATGTTGCTTCCTTCTCCTTGGGTGGGGTGAACTGAGGTGTCGCGTCGAGGGTGCTGGGGTGCGCTCACGGGACGATGACGACCTGTGCGGCGTAGGCGAGCCCGGCACCGAAGGCGATGAGCAGTGCCGTGTCGCCCGAGCGCGCCTCGCCGTCGGCGATCATCCGCTCGAGGGCCATCGGGACGGACGCCGCCGAGGTGTTGCCCTGCTCGGCGACGTCGCGGGCGATCCGCACGTGGGGGGGCAGCTTCATGGAGCGGGCCATGGCGTCGATGATGCGCATGTTGGCCTGGTGGGGGACGAAGACGTCGAGCTCCTCGGGCTGCACGCCCGCCCGGTCGAGGGCCTCTCGTGCCACCTTGGCCATCGCGAACGAGGCCCAACGGAAGACGGCGTTGCCCTGCATGGTGAGGTGCGGCATCACCCCGCTGCCGGGGGCGTCCGCGGTGCCGACGACGTCGCGCCAGTCCTCGCGCTGCCGGATCAGGTCGAACTGCTCGCCGTCCGAGCCCCAGACGACGGGGGAGATGCCGGGCTCGTCGCTGGGGCCCACCACCGCGGCACCGGCACCGTCGGCGAAGATGAACGCCGTGCCCCGGTCGTGGAGGTCGGTGATGTCGCTGAGCCGCTCCACGCCGATGACCAGCACGTGACGAGCGGTCCCTCCGCGGACCAGGTCGTTGGCGAGTGCCAGGCCGTGGCAGAAGCCCGCGCAGGCGGCCGAGACGTCGAACGCGGGGGCCTGGTCGGTGCCGAGCTCGTGGGCGATGGCTGTCGCCACCGCCGGTGTCTGCATCAGGTGACTCACGGTCGCGACGATCACGCAGTCGACCTGGCGGGCCTCGAGGCCTGCGCGCTCGAGGGCTGCCCGCGCGGCCTGCACCCCCATCATCTGGACGGTCTCCTCGGGGGTGGCGAAGCGGCGCTGCTTGATCCCGGAGCGCTGCTGGATCCACTCGTCGCTGGAGTCGATGGCCGCCACCAGATCGGCGTTGCGCACCACCCGGCTGGGGCGGTAGGCCCCGATGCCGAGGATCCGGGCGCCGGGGGACCCGGCGGTGGCCGAGAGTGGCTTGAGCGCGCTCACGCAGCTCCCTCCGGGTGGAGCCGCAGCAGGGGCTGGCCGGGGGAGACCGGGTCCCCGTCCTCGACCAGCCACTCCACCACCTGCCCGCCGTGGCGGGCGGCGACGGGCGTGCGGTCGCGCAGGCTGGCCACGTCGCCGATCACGCGGCCCGGGGTCAGCGACGCGGCCGAGACGACGTCCTGCGCCTGGTGGAAGGTCCCCTTGGCGGGGGCGACGACCATCCGCCACGTGGGGG
This sequence comes from Nocardioides sp. Z22_16, assembly GCF_058134365.1. NCBI lineage: Bacteria > Bacillati > Actinomycetota > Actinomycetes > Propionibacteriales > Nocardioidaceae > Nocardioides > Nocardioides sp. Z22_16. Next base: position 631,770 of record NZ_JBYTTI010000004.1, on the reverse strand, counting down.
AGATGTCCATCGGCGAGGCCTCGCCGTGCCGGTCGCAGAACGCACGGGCGTCGTCGAGCTGGTCGGGGTGCTTGAGTGCGAAGGTCTCCACGCCCTTGAGCGCCCGCTTGGCGATGCCGGTCAGGGTGCCGGCGGGGGGCATCTCCAGGATGCCGGTGACGCCGAGGTCGTGCATCGTCTCCAGGCAGAGGTCCCACCGGACGGGCGCGGCGATCTGGCCGACCAACCGCGCGAGCAGCTCCTGGCCGTCGTGGACGACCTGGCCGTCGCGGTTGGAGATGACCCGGGTGCGTGGGTCGTGGGTCGAGACGGAGCGGGCCAAGGCGGCCAGGTGACCCACCGCGGGCTCCATGTGGACGGTGTGGAAGGCGCCCGCCACGCTGAGCGGGACCAGCCGGGCACGGGCCGGGGGCGCGTCGGCCAGGGCGCGCAGCTGGACGTCGGTGCCGGCCGCGACGATCTGGCCGGGACCGTTGTCGTTGGCTGCCACGAGGCCGTGGCCGGCCAGGGCGTCGAGCACCTCCTGGCGGTCACCGCCGAGCACGGCGGTCATGCCGGTGGGAGTGGCAGCGGCGGCTCGGGCCATGGCTGCGCCGCGCTCCCTGACCAGCACCATGGCCTGCTCCGCGGTGATGGCTCGCGCGCCGGCCGCGACGGTCAGCTCGCCGACGCTGTGGCCGGCCACAGCCCCGATCTTGCCGAAGGCGTCAGCCGGGTGGGGGAAGAGCTCGAGGGCCGCCACCAGGCCGGTCGCGACCAGCAGCGGCTGCGCGATCCGGGTGTCCCGGATCGTCTCCGCGTCGGACTCGGTGCCGTACGCGACCAGGTCGAGGCCGGCGACGGTGGAGAGCCACTCCATGCGGGAGCGGAAGACGGGGTCCTGGACCCACGGGGCGAGGAAACCGGGGGACTGAGCACCCTGTCCGGGTGCGACGATGACGAGCACACGACCAACTCTGCCGGTCAGGACGCCCGGAACCCATCGGGGACGCACACGAAAGGCGGATCAGAACTTTGTGGGATTCCTACAAAGAGTCGGGAGTGGCCGAGCGGGGAGACTGACGCCCCAGCACCAGCGCGATCTGCAGGGTGAAGCCCTCGCGCGGCACGGTCGGGTCGAGTCCGGTGAGCGCGGCCACCTGGCGCAGGCGGTAGCGCACGGTGTTGGCGTGCACGTAGAGGGCGCGACTGGCTGCCTCGGTGGAGCCGCCGGCCGCCAGGTAGGCCGACACGGTCGCGACGAGCGCTCCCCGCGAGCCGACCAGCGTGCCGTAGACCTCGTCGACCAGGTGCCGGCGCGCGTGACCGTCCCCGGCCAGCGCCCGCTCCGGGAGCAGGTCGTCACTGGTGACGGGGCGCGGTGCGTCCGGCCATCCGGGAGCCGCGCGCAGGGCGGCCGCGGCGGCTCGCGCGGAGACGTGGGCACGGTCGAGGCCGGAGACCCTCGGCCCCACCGCGACCTGCCCCTCGCCGAAGAGTCGTGCCACCGCGTCTGCGGCGGCGCGGGGGTCGACGACGCCGCCCAGCACGACGACCAGGCGGTCGCCCTGGGTGGCGCACAGGGCGTCCATGCCGGCCAGACGGGCGATCCGCCGCACCTCCCCGAAGACGTCGGTGTCGGTGCGCGACAGCGGAGCGCTGCCCAGCACCACGGTGACGCCGTCGCGCGCCGCCCAGCCCAGCGCGCTCGCACGGGAGAGGAGGGTCTCGTCACCTTCGGACCTGAGCACCGCGTCGACGACCAGCGCCTCCAGTCGGGCGTCCCAGGCACCCCGGGACTCGGCGGCCCTGGCGTAGACCTCCGCGGTCGCGAAGGCGACCTCACGGGCGTAGCGCATCACCGCCGCACGGACCGCAGGGAGCTCCGAGGGCTCCACCAGCGACTCGATGTTGGACTCCACGACGTCGATGCTGAGCCGGATCAGGTCCACGGTCTGCTGCAGGTTGATCACGCCGGTGAGCTCGCGCGGAGCAGCTCCGAAGACCTGCCCGGCGAGCGCGTGGCCCCAGGAGCCCTCGGCACCGGAGGTGGGCGGGCTCCGCAGCCACCCGGTGAAGCCGCGGATGCCGGCCTGGACGATGAGCCCGACCCAGGATCGGTCCTCCGCGCTCAGCTGGGGGAACCACGGCATCTCCGTCTCCATCCGGGCCATCGCCGCGGTGCTGAGCGCGCCGGAGGAGCGGTCGAGGGCCGAGACGACCCCCGCGCGGTCCTCGGGGACGAGGTGTTCGGTGGCAGAAGTCACACGCCTAGGTTAGTGCACACCCTCCAAAGATCTCGATCATGTAAAACCCGCCGCACACCGAGCTCCCGGGCGGCGGCAACTGCTTGAATGTCGTCACGTCCGAGAAGGGGGAACGCGTGTCCGACCCAGCCCTCGAGCTCTCCCACCTGACGCTGCACGGCCATCGGCGGGCCTTCGTGCGGGCGGGCTCCGGCCCGGTGGTGCTCCTTGTCCATGGTCTCGGCTGCGATCACCGGACCTGGTCGCCGGTGCTGGCCGACCTGGCCCGCGACCACACGGTCATCGCCCCCGACCTGCTCGGCCACGGTCAGTCGGAGAAGCCCCGGGCCGACTACAGCCTGGGCGGCTACGCCAACGGCATGCGCGACCTGATCACGGTGCTGGGCATCGACAAGGTCACGGTCGTGGGCCACAGCTTCGGTGGTGGCGTGGCGATGCAGTTCGCCTACCAGTACCCCGAGCGCACCGAGCGGATCGTGCTGGTCTCCTCCGGTGGGCTGGGACCCGAGGTCACCCCCGCGATCCGTGCCATCACGACGCCCGGGTTCCACCAGGTGATGGGGGTCCTCACCCTTCCGGTGGTGCGCCACCTGGCCTCGACCACCCTCCGCGCTCTCGCCGCGTCCGGACTGCCCCGCACCCGCGACCTGGACGAGGTAGCAGCGGTCTACGAGCAGTTCGCCGACCCGCGTCAACGTGCCGCGATCCGTCACGTGGTGCGCGCCGTGGTCGACTGGAAGGGCCAGGTGGTGACCATGGCGGACCGCGCCTACCTGACCCGCCAGATGCCGATGTGCGTGGTGTGGGGCGCCGACGACCACGTCATCCCGGCGAGCCACGCCGCCCACGCCGCGGAACTGGCCTCGGGGGCGCGGGTGGAGGTGCTGCCCGACAGCGGCCACTTCCCGCACAAGGACCACCCGGAGAGGTTCGTGGCCATCCTGCGGGAGTTCATCGCCGGGACCGAGCCCCAGCGACACTCCAGGGCGACCTGGCGCCGGCTGCTGGAGCAGGGCCCGGACAGACCGGTTCCCCGGAGCGAGGCCGGGGAGGCGCCCGTCTCGCCGGTGCCGGACCTGCGCAGCATCCCGAGCTGAGCAGGTCCGGCGACCGCAGGCGGCTCAGGCGTCCCCGCCCTCCTGCTCCACGTCCGAGACCGCGGTCGGGTCGTCGATGCGGTAGCGCGTCGCCGCCTCGGCGACCTTCTCCACGGGGAACTCGCCGGCGTCGGCCAGCGCCTGGAGCGCCTGGACGACGATCGACTCGGCGTCCACGTGGAAGTAGCGCCGGGCCGCGGGCCGGGTGTCGGCGAAGCCGAAGCCGTCCGTCCCGAGGACCCGGTAGTCGCCGGGCACCCAGCGGGCGATCTGGAGGGGGACCGCGGCCATGAAGTCGGAGACCGCCACCACCGGGCCGGCGGCGTCGCGCAGCTTGTCGGTGACGTAGGCCGTCCGCCGCTCCTCGGCGGGGTGCAGCAGGTTCCACTCCTCGGCGGCCACGGCGTCGCGCGCGAGCTCGTTCCACGAGGTCACCGACCACCCGTCAGCGGTGACGCCCCACTCCTCCTGGAGCATCGCCGCCGCCTTCTCGACCCAGGGCCACGCCACCCCCGAGCCCAGGAGCTGGACGCGGGGTCCGTCGCCCTGGCCGACGCTCACCCGGTGCAGGCCGCGCAGGATGCCGTCGACGTCGACGTCGTCGGGCTCCGCCGGCTGGCTCACCGGCTCGTTGTAGACGGTCAGGTAGAAGATGACGTTCTCGGCCTGCTCGCCGTACATCCGGGAGAGGCCGGACTCCATGATGTGGCTGACCTCGTAGGCCAGCGCCGGGTCGTAGTGCACGACGGCCGGGTTGGTGCTGGCCAGGAGCGGCGAGTGGCCGTCGGCGTGCTGGAGCCCTTCGCCGGTCAGCGTCGTGCGCCCCGCGGTGGCTCCGATGAGGAAGCCGCGCGCCATCTGGTCGGCCATGGCCCAGATGGAGTCGCCGGTGCGCTGGAAGCCGAACATCGAGTAGAAGATGTAGAACGGGATCATGTGCTCACCGTGGGTGGCGTAGGCGGAGCCCGCCGCGGTGGCCGAGGCCATCGCGCCCGCCTCCGAGATGCCCTCGTGAAGCATCTGGCCCTGGGCCGACTCCTTGTAGGTCAGCAGCAGCTTGCGGTCCACGGCGTCGTACCGCTGGCCGCCCGGGTTGTAGACCTTGGCGTGCGGGAACATCGAGTCCATGCCGAAGGTGCGGTACTCGTCCGGGGCGATCGGCACGATCCGGTCGCCGATCCCCTTGTCCTTCATCCAGTCCCTCAGGAGACGGACCACCGCCATGGTGGTGGCGACCTTGTTCTTCCCCGAGCCCTGCCGCAGCTCGGAGTAGGTCTCCTTGCCGGGCAGCGACAGAGGTGTCGCGCGGTCGATGCGCCGGGGGACGGAGCCGCCGAGGGCGCGGCGGCGCTCCAGCATGTACTCGATCTCGGGGGCGTTCTTGCCGGGGTGGAAGAACGGCGCGCCGCCGGTCTTCTCGTAGGACTCCTCGAGCTCCCGGTCGCTGATCGGCAGGTAGAGCCGGTCGCGGTACTTCTTGAGGTCGGCCGGGGTGAGCTTCTTCATCTGGTGGGTGGCGTTCTTGCCCTCGAGGGCGTCGATCGTCCAGCCCTTGATGGTGTGCGCCAGGATCACCGTGGGCTGCCCGACGTGCTTGGTGGCGGCGTCGAAGGCGGCGTAGACCTTGCGGTAGTCGTGGCCCCCGCGGGGCAGCTTCTCGATCTGCGAGTCGCTCATGTGCTCGACCATCGCCCGCAGGCGCGGGTCGGTGCCGAAGAAGTCCTCGCGGACGAAGGCGCCGTCTTCCGTCGAGTAGGTCTGGAACTGTCCGTCGGGGGTCGTGTTCATCCGGTTGACCAGGACGCCGTCGACGTCGCGGGCCAGCAGGGCGTCCCACTCGCGGCCCCAGATCACCTTGATGACGTTCCAGCCGGCGCCGCGGAAGTTGGCCTCGAGCTCCTGGATGATCTTGCCGTTGCCGGTCACCGGACCGTCGAGCTGCTGCAGGTTGCAGTTGATGACCCAGGTGAGGTTGTCGAGCTCCTCGCGGGCCGCGACCCGGATGGCGCCCAGCGACTCGGGCTCGGCCATCTCACCGTCGCCGAGGAAGGCCCACACCCGCTGGTCCGAGGTCTCCTTGATGCCCCGGTTGGCCAGGTAGCGGTTGAAGCGCGCCTGGTAGATGGAGTTGATGCCGGTCAGCCCCATCGAGACCGTCGGGAACTCCCAGAAGTCGGGCATCAGCCGGGGGTGGGGGTAGGAGGGGAGCCCCTGGCCGACGCCGTGCTGCACCTCCTGCCGGAAGCGGTACAGCTGACCCTCGGTCAGCCGGCCCTCGAGGAACGCGCGGGCGTAGATGCCGGGCGAGCCGTGGCCCTGGATGTAGATCTGGTCGCCGCCGCCCGGGTGGTCCTTGCCACGGAAGAAGTGGTTGAAGCCGACCTCGTAGAGGCTGGCCGCGGACTGGTAGGTGGCGATGTGGCCGCCGACCTCGAGTCCCTTGCGGTTGGCGCTGGAGACCATCACCGCGGCGTTCCACCGGATGAACGCCCTGATCCGGCGCTCGACCTCCTCGTCACCGGGGAACCACGGCTCGCGCTCGGAGGGGATGGTGTTGATGTAGTCCGTGGAGCGCAGAGCCGGCACTCCGACCTGCTTCTCCCGAGCCCTCTCCAGGAGCCTCAGCATGAGGTACCGGGCCCGCGCGCGGCCGCGGTCGTCGACCAGCGAGTCGAAGCTCGCGAGCCACTCCTGCGTCTCCTCCGGATCGATGTCCGGTAGCTGCGTGGGGAGCCCCTCGTGGATGACGGACGGGGGGTGCGGGCGTTCAGACGTCTGGTCACTCACCCGTGCATCGTTGCACGTCGAGGAAGCCGGGAGAATCTACCCATGAGTATGTCGTGTGGTCCCAGGCTTGCGCTCAGAGCCGGACTCCGCTGGACTACTCACCACTCCGCGCACCCGCGGGGGTAGACGTGACGAAGGAGGGTCCGTTGACTGCGAGCGTGGGCGGGGAGTCCACCCAGGGACCGGGCGACGGTGTCGCGAGCAGGATGGGCTTGAAGCCCGGACTGGTCGTGCAGGAGCTCGGCTGGGACCAAGACACCGACGACGACCTGCGGATCGCGATCGAGGACGCCATCGACGCCGACATGGTCGACGGGGACTACGGCAACGTGGTCGACGCCGTGGTGCTGTGGTGGCGTGACGAGGACGGCGACCTGGCCGACGGTCTGGTCGACGCCAAGACCGACGTCGTCGGTGGCGGCGCCATCTGGCTCTTGACTCCGAAGGTGGGCCGACCCAACAGCGTCGATGCCGCCGACATCGCAGAGGCCGCGCCGATCGCGGGTCTCGCCCAGACCACCACCGCCGCCGTCAGCAAGGACTGGCAGGCCACGCGGCTGGTCACGCCGAAGACACCAGCCTGAGTCGACGTCCCTCAGCCCGGACGCGGCTCCTCCACGAGCCCGAGGTTCCCATGAGCATCGCCAAGACCCTGTCCGTGCTGTCCAGCGCCGGGGTGATCCACCCCATGTCCCCCCGGGTGCTCCGCGGGATCGTCAAGACCGTCAAGGCCTGGGGGACCGGGCCGGCCGGTGGCTTCAGCCAGCTGGCCATCTCGCGGCCGGACGAGGTCGGACTGATCGACGAGCTCGGCTCGCTGACCTTCAAGCAGATCCACGAGCGGTCCAACGCCCTGGCCAACGCCCTCGCCGCCCGCGGGGTGAAGGAGGGCGACCAGGTGGGGATCATGTGCCGCAACCACCGCGGCTTCGTCGACGCCACCATCGGTGTCGCCAAGCTGGGTGCCGACCTGCTCTACCTCAACACCGCCTTCGCCGGCCCGCAGCTGGTCGACGTGATCGCCCGGGAGAAGCCGGTCCTGGTCATCCACGACGAGGAGTTCAGCGCGCTGCTCGCCGCCGCGGAGGTCAAGGACAAGATCGTCGCCTGGACCGACGTGCCGGGGACCCCTGACACGCTGGAGGCGCTGATCGCCTCCCACCCCACCAGCGACCTCACTCCGCCGGAGCACCACGCGCGGATCGTCATCCTCACCTCCGGCACCACCGGCACCCCGAAGGGCGCGCCGCGCAAGGAGGCCGGCATCAGCAACGCGGTGGCCCTGATGTCGCGGCTGCCGCTCAAGTCCGGGTGGCGCACGCACATCGCGGCGCCGCTCTTCCACACGTGGGGCTTCGCCCACCTCTTCCTCGGGATGCTGCTCGGGTCGACCATCGTGCTGCGGCGCAGGTTCGACCCGGAGGAGTCGCTGCAGGTGGTGCGCGACGAGAGGTGCGACTCGTTCATCGTCATCCCGGTGATGCTGCAGCGGATCCTCAACCTGCCCGAGGAGACGCTGGCAGCCATTCAGATGCCGTCGCTCAAGATGGTCGCGGCCTCGGGGTCGGCGCTCCCCGGCGACCTGGCCCTCGCCTGGATGGACCGGTTCGGTGACAACCTCTACAACATCTACGGCTCCACCGAGGTTGCCTACGCCTCGATCGCCAACCCCGTGGACCTGCGCGAGTCGCCCACGTCGGCCGGGAAGCCGCCGTACGCGACGATCGTGAAGATCTTCGACCCCGAGGGCAAGGAGGTGCCGCAGGGTGAGACCGGTCGCATCTTCGTGGGCAACTCCATGCTCTTCGAGGGCTACACGGGCGGCGGCAACAAGGAGATGATCGACGGCCTGATGTCGACCGGCGACGTCGGCCGGTTCGACGAGAACGGCCGTCTCTACGTGGAGGGCCGCGACGACGAGATGATCGTCAGCGGTGGCGAGAACGTCTTCCCCCGCGAGGTCGAGGACTGCCTGTGCCGCCACGAGAGCGTGGTCGAGGCCGCCGCCGTGGGGATCGAGGACGACGAGTTCGGCTACCGGCTCCGCGCCTTCGTGGTCGTCTCCGACCCGGTGGCCGCGGACGAGACCGTCCTCAAGGACTGGGTCCGAGGCAACCTGGCGCGGTACAAGGTGCCCAGGGAGATCGTCTTCCTCGACGAACTGCCCCGCAACGCGACGGGCAAGATCCTCAAGCGGGTCCTGGCCAACAGCTGAGCCGGCTTCGCGGGAGCAGGCCGGCGACTCCGACCTGCTCCCCGGGGGCCGGCCGCGGCCGACGGGTGGGATGATGACGCCATCATGAGCGGACTCATCTCCGGGGGACCGGCCCCCGACTTCACCCTGCGCGACCAGTTCGGCCAGGACGTCACCCTGTCGGAGTACCGCGGTCGCAAGGCGGTCGCGATCCTCTTCTACCCGTGGGCCTTCTCGGGGGTGTGCACCGGGGAGATGGCGGTCGTCCGCGACCGCCTCGACGAGTTCATGACGTTCGACACCGAGGTGATCGCCGTCTCCTGCGACCCCGTCTACTCGCTCCGCGCCTTCGCTGACCAGGACGGGCTCAACTTCCCCCTGCTCTCCGACTTCTGGCCGCACGGCGAGGTCTCCCGCGCCTACGAGGTCTTCGACGAGACGAAGGGCGCCCCGCGGCGCTCCTCCTACGTCATCGACCGGGCAGGCACCATCAGCTGGTCGGTGCACAATCCGCTGCCCCAGGGAAGGGACCTCGACGAGCACCTCGAGCAGCTCCGGGCCGCGGCCGAGGCCTGAGTGGGAGAATTCTTTACCTTCGTGGCGGCCAATCTCCAGACACCGGTAGCCCGGAGGCCGTAGCATCGGAGTCGTTGAGCCGCTGGTGACCCGAGACACCGGCGGCTCAACTCATTTCCCGTGCCGTAGTCTTTGCGCGCATCTCGCGTCGGTAGCTCAGCGGTAGAGCACTCGGTTTACACCCGAGCGGTCGGCGGTTCGAAACCGTCCCGACGCACGCCTGGAGGAGCCGCGGGGCGCGGCGTGCCGGGGTCACGGTCTGCCGGGTCACGGTGTGCCAGAGTGAGGTGGTCCCTTCTCGGCGCCCTGGAGGACCCATGCTCGTACCGCTGACCCTGCGCGACTTCATCGACAGGGCCGAGACGGTCTACGGCCGGCGGGTCGGTGTCGTGGACGAGCCGCGGCAGCCCGCCCCGTCGCTGGGTGAGCTCACCTACGAGGGGCTGGCAGACCTCGGCCGGCGCATGGGCGCGCGTCTCGACGAGCTCGGGATCGGCACGGGGGAGCGGGTGGCGATCGTCTCCCACAACAGTGCCCGCCTGCTGGCGGCCTACTACGGCGTCTGCGGCACCGGTCGCGTCCTGGTGCCGGTCAACTTCCGGCTCTCCGCCGAGGAGGTCCGCTTCATCGTCGCCCACTCCGGCTCACGGGTGCTCTACGTGGACCCCGAGCTGGACGAGGCACTCGCCGGGGTGACCGCGGAGCACCGGTTCGTCCTCGGCGACGACGCGCTCTTGTTCGCGCCGCCCGGGTCGGTCCCGGAGCCCTGGGAGCCAGACGAGGCGGCCACCGCCACCATCAACTACACCTCCGGCACGACGGCCCGGCCGAAGGGCGTGCAGCTGACCCACCGCAACCTGTGGCTCAACGCGACCACCTTCGCCCTCCACGCCGGGGTCAGCGACCGCTACGTCTACCTGCACACCCTCCCGACCTTCCACGCCAACGGGTGGGGCATGCCCTTCGCCGCGGCCGGTCTGGGCGTCAAGCAGGTGGTGCTCCGCAAGGTCGACGGGGCTGAGATCCTGCGTCGGGTCCAGGAGCACGGCGTCACCTTCATGTGCGCCGCACCGGCGGTCGTCGCTGCCGTCCTGGAGGCGGCGGAGTCGTGGGACGGGCCGATACCGGGGCGGGACCAGGTCCGGATCATCGTGGCCGGCGCGCCGCCGCCGACGCGGACCATCGTCCGGGTCGAGGAGGAGCTCGGCTGGGAGTTCATCCAGATCTACGGGCTCACCGAGACCTCGCCCCTCCTCACGATCAACCGGACGCGGCAGGAGTGGGACGGGCTGTCGCTCGAGGAGCGTGCCGGTCGCCTCGTGCGGGCGGGAGCGCCGGCGCTCGGGGTGCAGCTCGCCACCGACGAGCACGGCGAGGTGCTCGCCCGTTCCAACGTGGTGCTCGAGGGCTACTGGGAGCTGCCCGACGAGACCGCGCAGACGCTGCGCGACGGGTGGTTCCACACCGGCGACGGGGGCCGGATCGGCGAGGACGGCTACCTCACGATCGTGGACCGCAAGAAGGACGTCATCATCACCGGCGGGGAGAACGTCTCCTCCATCGAGGTGGAGGACGCCCTCTTCTCCCACCCCGACGTCGCGGAGGTGGCGGTGATCGGCGTCCCGAGTGAGAAGTGGGGCGAGACCGTCAAGGCGCTCGTCGTCCTGGCCGAGGGGGCGAGCGTCTCGGAAGCAGAGCTCATCGCCTGGTGCAAGGAGCGGCTGGCCGGCTACAAGGCGCCGACCTCGGTGGAGTTCCGCGAGCTGCTGGCCCGCACCGCGACCGGGAAGCTGCAGAAGTTCAAGCTTCGCCGGGAGTACTGGGCGGACCGGGACCGCGCCGACCGCTGAGCTTCGAGCAGCACTAGGATCCACGTCCATGCCCACCCTGCAGGAAGTCGTCGAGCGTCTGCATGCGTGGTATCCCCCCGGCACGGCGGAGCAGTGGGACGCCGTCGGCCTGGTCCTGGGCGACCCGGCGGCTCCCGTGCGCCGGGTGATGTTCGCGGTGGACCCCACGCTCGACGTCGCTCAGGAGGCGGCGGACTGGGGAGCGGACCTCCTCGTCGTCCACCATCCGCTCTTCCTCAAGCCGGTGCACGGCTTCCCGGCGACCACCCCCAAGGGGCGGACGCTGGCGAGGTTGGCCCAGGCCGGCTGTGCGTTGCTCACCGCCCACACCAACGCCGACCAGGCGATCGACGGTGTCTCCGAGGCGCTGGCGTCCACCCTCGGGCTGGCCGAGCTCGAGCCGCTGCTGCCCGCCCCTCAGGCGGCCCTCGACACCCTCGTGGTCTACGTGCCCCGGGAGGCAGCCGAGCGCCTGCGTCGGGTGCTCGGCGAGGCCGGCGCCGGCGCCCTCGGTGACTACGACCTGTGCAGCTTCACCGCCGCGGGCGAGGGCCGGTTCCGCCCGTTGTCGGGCGCCGAGCCCACGATCGGCCGGACCGGTGAGCTCGAGGTGGTGCCCGAGGAGCGGATCGAGGTGGTCCTGCCTCGGGGCCGTCGCCGGGAGGTTGTGCGCGCCATGCTCGACGCCCACCCCTACGAGGAGCCCGCCTACCACGTGCTGGAGATGGCGGATCCACACCAGGCACGCACCGGCACGGGCCGGATCGGATCGGTCGCCCCCACCACCCTGGAGGAGTTCGCCGCCGTCGTGCGCGACCGGCTCCCCGGGACGGTGCAGGGGGTCCGGGTCGCGGGCCGAGGCGACCGTGCCGTCCGCCGGGTGGCGGTGCTCGGCGGTGCCGGCGACTCGTTCCTCGACCACGTCGCCTCGCTCGACGTCGACGTCTACCTCACCAGCGACCTGCGGCACCATCCCGCCGCGGAGTTCGTCGAGAAGGAGGGACCCGCCCTCATCGACGTGGCCCACTGGGCCGCGGAGTGGACCTGGCTCCCGGTGGTGGAGCGTCGGGTCCTCGCGACCTGGGGCGATACCGTGGAGACCCGGGTCAGCACCATCCGCACGGACCCGTGGACGTTCATGGTCCCCACAGACACCCACATCGAAGGAGCACGACCCTGAAAGCCGATCCCGCTGACCAGGCCAGGCTGCTCGACGTCCAGGAGCTCGACTCCGCCGTCGACCAGCTGCGCTACCGCCGCGCCCACCTCCCGGAGGCGGCCGAGATCGACAAGCTGGAGCTCAGCCGTGCCGAGGTCGCGGACCGTGTCCGGGACGCTCGCATCGTGGTCGACGACCTGACCGTCGAGCTGCGAAAGGCCGAGGCGGACGTGGAGCAGGTGCGCACGCGGCGCACCCGCGACCGGGACCGGATGGACCAGGGGCTGATCACCAACGCCAAGGACCTGCAGCGGATGACCCACGAGCTGGAGTCCCTGGAGCGCCGCGTCGGCACGCTCGAGGACGCCGAGCTGGAGATCATGGAGAAGCTCGAGGAGGCGCAGTCGAACCTGGCGCGCCTGGAGGAGGAGATGGCGGCCAGCGACGCCAGGCTCGCCGACCTCGAGGCGGCCCGCGCCGAGAAGGAGTCGGAGATCGACGTCGAGCTCCAGTCGGTGGTCGCCCGCCGCGGGCCGGCCGTGACCGGTCTGCCCAGCGACCTGCTCGCGCTCTACGACAAGCTCCGCCAGGCCAAGGACGGGGTGGGTGCGGCGCTGCTGCGGGCTCGGCAGTGCAGCGGATGCCGTCTGGGCCTCGACTCCCAGGAGCTCGCGCGGATCAAGGCGGCGCCGGCCGACGACGTGGTCCGGTGCGAGGAGTGCCAGCGGATCCTGGTGCGCACCGCCGAGTCGGGCCTGGGTGGCAAGGCGACGGCCTAGACCCCTTCGACCACCACGTCGAGCCGCGTACCGGTCTGGGTGGGCTCTCCCTGCTCCACCTTCCACCCCAGGTCCCGTAGCGCGTCCGCCAGGCCACCGGGGGTCCTCGTCGTCACTCCCTCCTCCAGCAGGGTGCGGACGAGACGACCCTTGGTGGCCTTGTTGAAGTGGCTGACGACCTTGCGGACGCCCTGGTGCTCGTGGAGCACCCGGACCCCGACCGTCCTGCGGGCCAGGTCGGGGTCGGGACGCCAGAAGGCGGCGTACATCCCCGACCGGAGGTCCACCAGCAGTCCGCCGCCGACGCCCTCGACGACCGCGGGGCCCAGGCTCTCCCGCCACTGCGCGGCGACCGGACCGACGCCCGGCAGCGTCGCGTCACCCGAGAGCCGGTAGGCCGGGATGCGGTCGGCGGGGGAGAGGAGCCCGAAGAGGGCGGAGGTCACCGCCAGCCGTCGCGTAGCACGGCGCTTCCCCGCGGGTGAGAGCGTGGCCGGGCTGAGGGCGTCGTAGAGGACGCCGGTGTAGACGGCGTCCGCGCGTGCGGTCGGGGCCTCGCGGAGCCGACCGTTGCGCGCCACGAGCTCCGCCTGGGTGGGGCCGAGGCCGAGGACCCGCGCCGCCTCGACCGGGTCGTCGACGCACAGCTCGACCAGCGAGTCCAGCACCCGGGAACGGGTCGGGGTGAGGGAGCCGAAGGAGAGGGTCGCGAGGTCGAGGGCCTTGCCGCGTCGCGGGGCGGTCTTCCCCTCGCTGGGAGGGAGCAGGATGAGCACCGGGCAACCCTAGGACCCGTGCTGGGTGGCTCCGGTGACTAGGGTGCAGCCATGGCCGTCAACCGGGTGACCGTCCGTTCCGTCGGTGGGGGAGTGCCCGCGCACGAGATGGCCGCGGGTGCCGCGGCCATCCAGGCCGAGCTCGGGGTGGTGCCCGAGTTCCCCGACGAGGTGCTGCGAGCCGCCGCGACCGCGGCCGCGTCCCCTCGCCTCCCCGAGCTGGACCGGACCGACCTCGCGCTGGTCACCCTGGACCCCGAAGGGGCGATGGACCTCGACCAGGCCCTGCACCTGGAGCGCAGGGACGGCGGGTTCGTGGTCCACTACGCCATCGCCGACGTCTCCGCGTTCGTCACGCCGGGGGACCCGGTCGACCAGGAGGCGCACCGCCGGGGCGAGACGCTCTACGGAGCCGGAGCCAAGGTGCCGCTCCACCCGCCGGTGATCTCGGAGGACGCCGGCTCGCTCCTGCCGGACCAGGTGCGCCCGGCTCTGCTGTGGACGATCGTCCTCGACGAGGAGGGCGAGGGCACGGAGGTGCGGGTGGAACGGGCCCGGGTCCGCTCCCGCGCCCGCTACACCTACGAGGAGGCTCAGCGGCTGATCGATGCGGGGGACGCCGAGCCGACCCTGGCGCTGCTGGCCGAGGTCGGTCCGCTGCGGGTGGCGCGCGAGGCCGCCCGGGGCGGGGTGAGCCTGCCGCTGCCCGAGCAGCAGGTCGACGCCTCCGGCGACCACTGGCGGCTGGAGTTCCGGACGCTGCTGCCGGTCGAGGAGTGGAACGCGCAGATCTCGCTGCTCACCGGCATGGCCGCCGCCTCGCTCATGGTCTACGCCCGGACCGGGCTCCTGCGCACCCTGCCGCCGGCCGACCCGCGTGACGTGGCTCGGCTGCGGCACACTGCCGAGGCGCTGGAGATCGCGTGGCCCGCCTCCCTCGGCTACCCGGAGTTCGTCCGCAGCCTCGACCCCTCGACGCCGAGCCACGTGGCGATGATGGTGGCCTGCACCCGGCTCTTCCGCGGGGCGGGGTACGTCGGCTTCGACGGCGAGCTGCCGGAGCTCGCCGAGCACTCCGCGGTCGCGGCCGCCTACGCCCACGTCACCGCGCCGCTTCGCCGGCTGGTCGACCGCTACGCCTCCGAGATCTGCCTGGCCCTCTGCGCCGGCGAGGAGGTGCCGGCGTGGGTGCTGGAGCGGCTCCCCGACCTCCCGGCGACGATGGTGGAGTCGGGGCGGCGTGCCAGCCAGTACGAGAGCGCCGTGCTCAACCTCGTGGAGAGCAAGGTCCTCCAGGACCGGGTCGGCGAGGTCTTCGAGGCGGTCGTGGTGACGGTCGACGAGAAGGATCCGAGCCGGGGCACCGTGACCCTGGTCGAGCCGGCCATCGAGGCGAGGGTCCAGGGCTCCGGCGAGCTGCCGCTCGGGAACCGCGTCCAGGTCACGCTGACCGAGGCGGACCCCGCGACCCGTCAGGTGCAGTTCGGCCTCTAGGACGATTCGCCCCGCCAGGCTGTGGTCAGGGAGGGCGTCACGTCCCTACAGTGGGTGGACCGCACCGGGGACAGGGAGCGCGCAGCCCAGGAGCGGGCCGTGGCCCCGGGACGGACCGGGGGGACGACGTGGTCACACGGATCGGGATGACGCTGGCAGCAGTGGTGGCATCGGTGCTGGTGCCCTCCGGAGCAGTGGGCATGGTGGCCCTGGCTGACACCGGGGCGCAGCCCGGGTCACAGCCTGGGGCACAGCCCCGCTCAGCGGCCGGTGCCGGACAGGGGACCGGCGCCTGGTGGCCCGCCACGCGCCCGGGCCAGCAGCGCAGCTCGGACTGCGGCAGGTGGAGCCTGAACCATGACGGCTACTGCGTGGCGGACGACGCGCGCAACGGCCTCGAGGTCGGCACCCGGTTCCAGACCTCCCAGCCCGTCGAGGTCACCGGCGTGCGGTTCTACCGGGTGGACACCTCGGCGATCACGGTCTCGGTCTGGGACGAGGACACGACCCGGCTGGGCACCGGCACGCTGGCAGCGGGTACGGGCAACGGCTGGCAGGACGTGCCCTTGACGGCACCGGTCATCGTCGCGCCGGGTCGCACCTACACCGTCTCCTACTTCACTCCCCGCACCCGGTACGCGTTCCAGTACCGCTTCTTCACGGACAGCTCGCACGCCGTCGGCCCGGTCACCGCACTGGCCGCCACCAGCGACCGGCCCAACGGGGTCCACTGCTACGAAGAGGCAGCCTGCGGCTCGTTCCCGGTGCGTGCCCACCGCGACTCCAGCTACTGGGTGAGCCCGATCTGGCGGACGGGGGGCGACCCTCCGCCGGCTACGGGCGGTCCCACACCGCCTCCGGGCTCGCCCGGCCCGACGTCGCCTACCGGGCCCACCACCGGGCCGGGGCCGGGGCCCGGCGCCGACAGGGAGCCGCCCCGGGTGGTCGCCCGGAGCCCCGAGCCCGGCTCCCGTCAGCCCAGAGCGGGGGTGCGGGTGCGGGTGCGCTTCTCCGAGCAGGTCCGCCGCACGAGCGTCACGTCTGCCTCGGTCCGGCTGCTCCGCAAGGGCCGGGCCGAGCCGGTGCGGAGCCGCGTCGTCTACTCGCCGAAGCGCAAGGAGGCGGTCCTCGTGCCACGCTCGCGCCTGGCCCGCCAGGCGACCTACCGGGTGGTGGTCACCGAGCGGGTCAGGGACGTCGCCGGGAACCGGCTGGACCAGGACCCGGTGCGCAGCGGCAGGCAGCCGGAGGCCTGGACGTTCCGGACCCGATGAGCCGCGGCGACCCCGCGTGCTCGGCTGCAACCCCTCCGGGCGGTTCCGCGTCCAGGGGAGAAACACACTTCCAGGAGGACACATGACTGCACGACCCCGCCGCCTCGTCGCCACCGTCCTGGCCGGCGCCGCGCTCGCCCTCGCCCCGACCTTGTCGGCGCAGGGCGCGGACTCGAGCACCGCGTCCCGGGGCGGCGGCTCCGCCGTCAGCGCCCCCCAGACACGCCTGGTCTTCACCGTGGCCGACTGTGAGGGGTGCAAGATCCAGCTGCACCAGGCGCGCCGCACGCTCGACGCCGACGTGGTGCACGAGTGGTCGTCCAAGGTCCGCACGGTGCGGGACGGGAAGGTGACCTTCCGCGTGGCGACCCGCAGGACCCGGGGCATGGCCGCGACCGTCCGAGCTCCGTGGGAGGGGCAGACCGGCTACGTGACGACCGTCGCGTGGCGCTACGGCGGCAAGGGGGTCGGCGACCCGATCACCCTGGAGGAGGCGGTGACGAAGAGACGCGCCTCCCCGTGCTGGGAGGGCACCCGGCGTCGCCAGCTGACGATGCCGCTGGTCGTCGAGCAGGTGGAGGTGGCGGGCGTGCACGAGCGGGTGCCGGGGAGCATCGCGTTCGTGCCGACCACGCAGTCCTGGCTGCCGCGCATGCGGGAGGTCTGGGACGGAGTCCTCGGCTCGCAGGACATCAACATCTGCCGGTGAGCGAGGTGCCGTCACTCGGGTGACTCAGCGGAGGCATGAGTCCCCCCGAGCGTCTCTCTTGCCATGGCGGCAAGTAGTGGGTTAACTTGCCGACATGGCAACCGATCAGTCCAAGCCCGGCGGACCCGACCCTGACCGTGCGAGGGGCGACGCAGAGGATGCCCGGGGCGCTCTCCGGGATCTGGACGACGTCCGGGCCCGGTTCGGTCACCGGCTCGCCTCACCGTGGGGGTACAAGGTCGCGGCTGCCTTGATCGTGGCCGCCCTGTTCGTTGGCACCGGCATGCCGTACGAGAGCCTCTCCCTCGGCTCCTCCAGCACCGGCGTCCTCCTGGTGGTGTTCGCTGCGTTCCTCGGCCCGGTGTTCCTCCGTGAGCTCCTCAAGCGCTGCACGGGCGCCTCCTTCGACCGGTACAGCAACGGGTGGACGATTCCTTCAATGGCACTGATCGGCCTCCTGGTGGCCTGCGTGTCCCTTCAGGCCTTCGCCGACGTCGACCGGGCGCCCCTGGTCGGTGCCGCGGTCGGGTCCGTCTTCACCTACCTGTACGAGCAGTGGACCGACCGGCGGCTTGCGCGTGGCGAGTTCCCCGCCGGGAGGCGAGCTCAGGCGTGAGCGACGCCCCCAAGTTCGACGAGGTCATCCATGCCCGCAACAGGCTGCACATCTGTGCGCTGCTGGCGGAGGTGGACTCCGTCGACTTCGTGACTGTGCAGGAGACCCTCGGTGTCAGCGACTACGTCGTCAGCAAGCACGTCAAGGTCCTCGTGGACGCCGACTACGTCCGTACCCACAAGGAGAAGCAGCAAGGCAGGGCCCGGACGTGGCTGAGCCTCACCGACACCGGACGGAGGGCCCTGCACGCACACCTCGCCGAGCTGCGGCGGATCACTGGGCTCGGGGACTGAGGGACTTCCCGGGCAGGTCAGGCACACTGCAGGAGTGACCGACCCGCTGCGCAGCCTCCTCGCCGCGCCGCCCGACCTCCCGGTCACCGCCGGCCTGGCAGCCCTCGACGAGGCGCTCCGCACCCATGGGGTCGCGGTGGTCCAGGCGCCGCCCGGCACCGGCAAGACCACCCTGGTCCCACCGGCGGTCGCCGGTGTCGTCGCCGGACGGGTCGTCGTCACACAGCCCAGTCGCATCGCGGCCCGTGCTGCTGCCCGTCGGCTGGCGCACCTGCTGGGCGAACCGGTGGGGGAGACGGTCGGATACTCGGTGCGCGGAGACCGGCGCACCAGTCGACGTACGCGGGTCGAGGTCGTCACCACCGGCCTGCTGCTCCGGCGGATCCAGCACGATCCCGAGCTGGCCGGCGTCGGGGCCGTCGTGCTCGACGAGGTGCACGAGCGCCACCTCGACGCCGACCTGACCCTGGCGCTGCTCATCGACATCCGGGCCAACCTGCGCGAGGACCTGTCCCTGGTGGCGATGTCGGCCACCATCGAGGCCGAACGGACGGCCGCCCTGCTCGGCGGAGGCGCCGAGCCCGATGGCTCCGATGGCTCCGATGGCCCCGACTCTCTCCCCGCTGACCGGCCAGGCGCTCCGGTGATCCGCGTCCCGGGTGCCCTGCACCCGGTCCAAGCGGTCTGGTGCCCGCTGCCAGCCGGGTTGCGCCGCACCGACGATCGGGGGATCACCCCGGCGTTCCACGACCACGTCGCCGCGACCGTACGTCGAGCGCTCGCCGAGCACGAGGGTGACGTCCTGGTCTTCGTGCCGGGTGTCGGCGAGGTCGAGGCGACCATGCGTCGCCTGGCCGGCGTGGACGCGGCCGTGCACCCCCTGCACGGACGTCTCTCCGGCGCCGAGCAGGATCGTGCGCTCAGCGAGGGTCCGCGCCGACGCGTGATCGTCTCGACCGCGGTCGCCGAGTCGTCGCTGACGGTGCCCGGGGTGCGTGTCGTGGTGGATGCCGGGTTCTCCCGTGAGCCGCGCACCGACCATCGCCGCGGACTGGCGTCCCTGGTCACCGTCGCGGTGAGCCGGGCGGCGGCCGAACAGCGGGCGGGCCGCGCCGGCCGTCTGGGACCGGGCGCCGTGCTGCGGTGCTGGTCCGAGGCGGAGCACCCGCACCTGGCCGCTCACCCGGAGCCCGAGATCGCCACCGCCGACCTGACGGCCTTCGCCCTGGAGGTGGCGTGCTGGGGGAGCCACGACGTGCGCGACCTGGCGCTGCTCGACCAGCCGCCGGCGCACGCGCTGTCGGCAGCCAGGGAGGTGCTCGTGGACCTGGGGGCGATGACGGAGGACGGGAGAGCCACGCCACGGGGCCGGGCGATCGCCGGGGTGCCCGCCGACCCGAGGCTGGCGCGCGCCCTCCTCGACGGGGCTGGCCTCGTCGGGGCCAGACGGGCCGCCGAGGTGGTCGCGATGCTGAGCGAGGACGTGCGTGCTCCCGGCGGCGACCTGGTGGCCGCGCTCCGGTCGCTGCGTGCCGGCCCGCGGGGAGGTTCGTGGCGCACTCAGGTGAAGCGGCTGGAGGAGATCGTGTCCAAGCCCATCGTCGGCGACGGGGGAGAGCAGGCGCGCGCCGGACGGTCGCTGACCGATGACGTCGCCGTGGGGCTGGTGGTGGCCTTGGCGCATCCGGACCGGATCGCGCGCAAGCGCTCCGGCGCCTCCAGCTACCTGATGACGTCCGGGACGGGCGCGGCACTGGATCCGCGTGACCCGGGGCCGCTGTCCGGCCTGGAGTGGCTTGCGGTCGGCGACGCGGAGCGGCGGCCCGGGCAACGCGAAGCCCGGATCCGGGCGGCCGCCCCGCTCGCCGAGGACCTGGCGCTGGAGGCGGCGGGGTCCCTGTGGACGGAGGTGGACGAGGTCACCTGGACCGGCGGGCGGGTGCTGGCTCGGCGCCGCACGCTGCTGGGCGCGATCGAGCTCGGTTCGGTCCGGCTCAGCGATCCACCGGCGCAGGCCGTGACCGACGCGATCGGGGAGGCTTTGGCGAGCGAGGGGATCGGTCTCCTTACCTGGTCGGAGCCGGCCACGGCGCTGCGCGCCCGCCTCGACTTCCTGCACCGCGCTCTCGGTGACCCGTGGCCCGACGTGAGCGACGAGGCGCTGACGCGGAACCTCCAGTCGTGGCTGGGGCCGCAGCTGGCGCGGGTCCGCTCGGCCCAGGACCTGCGCCGCATCGATGTCGGCGCCGCGCTTCGGGCGCTGTTGCCCTGGCCCCAGGCGGGCAGGCTCGACGAGCTGGCCCCAGAGCGAGTGGAGGTGCCCAGCGGGTCGAGCGTGCGGATCGACTACTCCGCCGAGCAACCGGTGCTCGCTGTGCGACTGCAGGAGGTCTTCGGCTGGAGCGCAGTGCCGGTCCTCGCGGACGGTCGCATCCCGCTCCTGCTGCACCTGCTCTCACCCGCCCGGCGGCCAGCGGCCGTCACGGCAGACCTGGACTCCTTCTGGGACAACGGCTATCCGGGTGTGCGTGCCGATCTGCGCGGGCGCTATCCCAAGCACGCGTGGCCCGAGGATCCCCGCAGCGCACCGGCCACCCGACGTACGAACACGTCCCGACCCCGGCGGTGAGTGGCGGGTTGCTTGGGGTGCTGCACGTCACCCAGAGAGACGCCGCCCCCCTGTCCCCAGTGGTGCCTAGCTGGCGGTCCAGATCCGCGGCTCTCCCGGTGCGACACTCATGTCCCTGAAGGTCGGGACCCTCTTGAGTGTTGCGGGCTTGTACGGCACCAACACGACGAGCGCGATGCCGTCCCGGTGCTCGAGCTCGACCTGGACTGCGTCAGACCCCTCGATGAGGACGTCGGAGACGAACGCCACAGCCCGGTTCTCGTGCGCGGTCTCACGTGCTCCGTCGTACACGGCGGCCAGGACCCGATCCGGCTGCGGGTGTTCTCCCAACCCGGCGTCGGTCGCGGTGAGCGACGCCTCCCCGTCGATCGAGACCGTGGCGCCGAAAGGGTAGAACTGCCCGTTCTTGCCGAGCAGCTCCTGGGCCAGAGGCAGCACGAGGTTGAGAAGACCGTCCAGGTCGTCCTGTGCTGAAGGAGATGCAGTGTCGCGCCAAGAGGTCATGACTGGGAATCTTGGCACACCGTCCGCCGACCGCTACGGCGCGGACGTCAGCATCGACGAGCCGCAACTCCTGCCACGAGGATCAACCCGCCGGACCGGACGTGCCTCGCGCCTGGTCGCGGCTGGCGACCAGCAGGTATTCATCGCTCTCGGGGTCATAGGTGGTGGACCGCACCGTGAGCCCAACGCTCCGCAGTTGCGCCACGAGGTCCTCGTACCGGTAGGGCCAGATGGACAACCGCTCCGAGCAGGCTCGCACTGCCCCATCCGGCTCGATCTGGGCGACCACGATCTCGAGGAAGTGCTCCTGCTCCCAGCGCTGCTCGATCTGCCAGTAGTAGCTGACGACCGCATCGCGGTCGTTACGACGGATGAGCCGATCGCGGACGTCTATCCGTGAGCCGGCGGAGCGCACGAGTTCCCAGTTGCGTGACGTGAGCACGAGGCGTCCGGTCGGATTCAGCAGCCGCGACATCGCTTCCAGTGCGGTCAGGCGCCCGGCTGCGCCCTCGGCGTGTCCGAGCGAGTTGCCCACGCAGAACACCAGATCGAACGCGGAGTCATCCAGGTGGTCGGGCAGCTCGTCCCAGCTCGCGCGGAAGGCTCGAAGCGAGACGCCCCGGTCGCTGGCGAGGTTCTCGGTCCGGCGAACCATCCCGTCGCTGGCGTCTGCGGCGACCACGTCAAGGCCGAGGCCCGCGAGACCGACGGCGAGCTGCCCGGTTCCACACGCGCAGTCGAGGACGCGCGCGTGGGGCGGCAGAGAGCCCACGACCTCGCTGTAGTACACCGCGGCTGCCTTGGCGGGGGTCAACTTGTCGTCCCCGATCAGCCACTCGTACACGTCGGAAAGCGCCCCGTAGCCAGCCACCGCAATCACCTCCATCACTCGACGACACGCGGGTTGGACCGCGCCTACGATTCGTACCTTGGACCTGGCCCTGGGCCGGGCCGCGTCAGCGAGGCAGTGAGCAGGACTCAACCACTTCCGGCCGCTGAGACGCCATCGGATTTTCCAGTGGAACGCCACCATCCGTTGCGTTGCCCGAGTCTCCTTTTGTCCTCCCTCGCGTTGGTGTTGCCGTCGATGCCGTCGATGCCGACAAGCCAGACCAGGCCACGAACCGTCCGCCGCCGCAGCCCTTGGAGGCCCACCCGCAGAGGGTCACTCGGCGTCCATCCTGAGGATTGCCAGTTGGTAGGACCACCAGTCGGCTCGATCGTCGACCCATTCGACTGGCAGCTCGCTGTGTTCGAGCCCGACTCTGGTCATTGCTGGATTCCGCGACACTGGCGTCAGGTGGATCGAGCGCCCGGTGTCCCACGGAAGCGCGGGCCCATAGACCGACGTGGCGGGACCCGATCTCCGGACTGCCCAAGACGCTGTCCTCCAGCGAGGCCGGTCCGTCGGCAACCGCGAACACGAGAGCGAAAATCGTGGGCACGGGGGACGCCTCTGAAAGGCGTTTCCGCAGGTCAGAGGGGGCGAAGCGAATGGGCCAGTCTGTAAGCCGGGTTCTGTCCCGCCTCGCGGCGGGGGCGATCATCCATCTACGACGACCGTTGCCGGCCGTCTCCTGCGGTCTACCCGTGCACTCGGGCGGGCCGCCCTCGGACGTGCACGCACCGGCCGCTCGCGCGTCCGGCTTCTTGACCTTGCTCCTGGTGGGGTTTGCCTAGCCGTCCCGGTCGCCCGGGACGCTGGTGGTCTCTTGCACCGCCGTTTCACCCTTGCCGCTCCCGGAGGAGTGGCGGTCTGTTCTCTGTGGCACTTTCCCGCGGGTCACCCCGGGTGGGTGTTACCCACCACCGTGCCCTGTGGAGCCCGGACTTTCCTCGGCGACGCGGTCACCCCGCGCCGACGCGATCGCCCGACTGGCCCATTCGCAGGAGTGAGTCTAGGGGAATCGCCCGTGGGCGGGGTGCGTTGACCCCGGCATGGAGCAGGAGTACCCGATGCCGCCGATCATCTTCCCGGGCATGCGCACGCACGAGCAGGCGTACGCCGCCGCGTACGACTTCCTGTCGCGACGCGCGCCGGAGGAGGCGCTCCAGCTGATCGAGCCCGCGCTGGCCGTCGAGCCGGAGAACACCGGACTGCGGACGCTGCGGGTCTGGGCGTGGATGATCCGGGCCCAGCTGGGAAAGGCGGAGGCGGAGCTGCGCTCCCTCGTGGAGGCCAACCCGGCCGACGACTGGTTCCGGCACGCCCTGGGCCGGGTGCTGGAGCGCCAGAGCCGGCTGGAGGAGGCGCTGCCGCACCTGCGGCTGGCCGCGGTGATGTCGGACGACTACGACCACCAGGCCGCCGTCTACCGGGTCGAGCAGGCGCTGGCGCGCCAGTCGCACTGACCTGGTCGCACTGATCTGGGCCGAGGGGCGGCCGGTCAGGGGTTGGTCAGCACCTCGGCCCCGTCGGCGGTCACCAGGAGCGTGTGCTCGAACTGGGCGCTGCGCCGGCGGTCCTTGGTGACCACGGTCCAGCCGTCGTCCCACATCTCCCACTCGTGGGTGCCGAGGTTGAGCATCGGCTCGATGGTGAAGGTCATGCCGACCTCGATCAGGTCGTCGTAGTGATCGGTGTCGTAGTGCGGGATGACCAGCCCGGAGTGGAAGGACGTGCCGATGCCGTGCCCGGTGAAGTCGCGGACCACGCCGTAGCCGTGCCGCTTGGCGTAGGACTCGATGACCCGGCCGATCACGTTGACCCGGCGGCCGGGCCGCACCGCCCGGATGCCGCGCTCGAGCGCCTCCCGGGTCCGCTCCACCAGGAGCCGCGACTCCTCGTCCACCTCGCCGGCCAGGAAGGTGGCGTTGGTGTCGCCGTGGACGCCGTCGAGGTAGGCGGTGATGTCGATGTTGACGATGTCGCCGTCCTCCACCACCCGGCTGTCGGGGATGCCGTGGCAGATCACCTCGTTGACGCTCGAGCAGAGCGACTTGGGGAAGCCGCGGTAGCCGAGGGTGGACGGGTAGGCCCCGTGGTCGCAGAGGAACTCGTGGCCGATCCGGTCCAGCTCGTCGGTGGTGACGCCCGGCACCACGTGGGAGCCGACCAGCTCGCGGGCCTGGGCCGCCAGACGTCCGGCGACGCGCATCCGCTCGATGGTCTCCGCGTCCTTGACCTCCGAGCCCTCGAACCGCGCCGGCGCCGGACGGTCGACGTACTCCGGTCGCGGGATCTCGGCGGGGACCGGTCGGCGGGGGGAGATGGTCGCGGCCACAACGGAAGTCACGGCCCCGAGTGTAGTTTCCCGGTGTACGTTCTCCGACTATGAGCGACCCGCAGGAGTACTGGTTCTGCCTCAAGCACCACGCGGTCGAGGGTCGGGACGGCTGCAAGAACGCCGACCGCCTCGGCCCCTACGCCTCCTCCGGGGAGGCCGAGCGGGCGCTGGAGCGCGTGGAGGAACGCAACGAGAACTGGGACAACGACCCGGCCTGGAACGACGACGAGGACGACGAGAAGGACGAGGACCCGCCCTCGGCGTGACGCCCGCCGGCGTCAGCGACGGGGGGAGAGTCGCAGCACCCGGTCGCGTCCGTCGCCGTTGGACGTGGTCACCAGGAGGCTGCCGCCGGGTGCGTTCGTCACGCTGCGGAGCCGGCCGAACCTGCGCAGCTCCCGGGGGGACCGCTCCCACGTCAGCGCGCCGTCGGGGCCGAATCGGAGGAAGACCAGCCGGCTGCCCTTGAGGGCGGCGACTGCCAGGGTCCCGTCCAGCCGCCCCCAGCGACTGCCGCGCACCCAGGTGGCGCCGGAGGTGGCGATCGTCGGGCTACCCGAGCTCCAGCGGGCGTCGACCTGGTCGCCGGGCAGCGAGTGGTCGGTCATCGGCACCGACTCGTCGTACCCGGGGCCGGGGTTCCACCCGTAGTCGCCGCCCGGGACGAGCAGGTTCACCTCGTCGTCGCGGTCGCTGCCGTGCTCGACCGACCAGAGGCTGCCGTCGGCGCGCTGCGCCAGCCCCTGCACGTTGCGGTGGCCGTAGGTCAGCACGAAGCGGCGCGGCGTGCTCGCCTGCGCCCAGGGGTTGTCGGGCAGCGGCCTCCCGGTGCGGGCCTCGAGACGCAGCACCTTGCCGGCGAGTGAGTCCAGGTCGCGGGGATGGCTGCTGACTCCCGAGTCGCCGGTGCCGACCAGCAGGGCGCCGTCGCGCCGATCGAGGAGGAGCCGGCAGCCGCCGTGCTTGCCGGAGGTCAGCGGGATGCCGGCCAGCACCGTGCGCCGACCCGTGAGGGAGGTCCAGGAGCGGTTCACGCGCCACCGGGTCACCCGCACCTCGGTCCCGGAACGCCCCACGGCGCCGTGACAGGCCCACAGGGTGCGGCTGGGCGCGTCGAGGGCGATCGACATCAACCCGATCTCGCCGTTGACGTGGACCAACCCCCGCAGCGAGGCCAGCGTGCGACGCTTGCCGTGGCGGACCACGCTGATCCTGGCGCGTTCGCGCTCGGTGACCACCACCCGGCCCCCCGGTGCCGGCTGGGCGTCCCAGGGGAGATCCAGGCCGCGGGCGACAGTGCGGACCTTGAACGACGGCATCTCCCGCGCGGCCGCCGCGGCGGCCGGCTCCGACGCGGGCTCCGACGCTGGCTCCGACCAGGACGGAGCCAGCGACGAGGCGCCCAGCGCCAGCACGCAGGTGAACAGGGACAGGGCCACGCCACGCCGGATCCGCATGGCAGGGCAGGCTACGCGGAGGGGCCGCGGACCCGGAAGGGGGTTCGGGACCCTAGAAGGTGTGCTCCGGGCCGGGGAACGTGCCGCCGCGCACGTCGTCGGCGTAGGCCTTGGCCGCCTCGAGCAGGACGCCGTGCAGGTCGGCGTACTGCTTGACGAACCTGGCCATCTTCCCGGTGCGGAGCCCGAAGGCGTCCTGCCAGACGAGGACCTGTCCGTCGCAGTCGGGCCCCGCCCCGATGCCGATGGTGGGGATGCGCAGCTCCCGGGTCACCTCGGCGGCGACGTCACCGGGCACCATCTCCATGACCACGGCGAAGGCCCCGGCTTCCTGGACGGCGCGCGCGTCGGCGAGGACCCGGTCCGAGGCCTCCCCGCGACCCTGCACCCGGTAGCCCCCCAGCGTGTGCTCGCTCTGGGGGGTGAAGCCGATGTGGGCCATCACCGGGATGCCGCCGCGGGTGCACCGCTCGATCACCGGCACCATCTCGGCACCGCCCTCGAGCTTGACCGCGTGGGCGCCCCCCTCCTTCATGAATCGGACGGCGGTCAGGTAGCCCTGCTCGGGCGAGGCCTGGTAGGAGCCGAACGGCAGATCCCCGACCACGAGCGCACGGCGGGCCGAGCGGGCGACCGCCCGGGTCAGCGGCAGCAGCTCGTCCACCGTGATCGGCAGCGAGGTCTCGTTGCCCAGGACGTTGTTGGAGGCCGAGTCGCCGACCAGGAGCAGCTGGATGCCGGCCTCGTCGAAGGTGGCGGCGGTGTACATGTCGTAGGCGGTGAGCATGGTGAACCGTTCGCCGCGCTCCTTCATCTCCCGCAGGTGGTGGGTGCGGATCCTCTTGACGGGGGCCGCGGGAGCCTTCGCGGCCCCGGCGCCGTAGGGAGCGGTCTCTTCGCTCATGGGTGTCACTCCTTGTCGTCTCGCGGCTCCCTGCTGGAGTCCCCGGAGTCGATCTCAGGCTAGTCCGACCGTCGAGGAGGGCCGGCCCTAGAGTGGCCGCGTGGACTTCTACTCCGCCTATGCGCACGGGTTCGCCCGCGTCGCCGCGGTCACGCTGCCGGTCTTGCTGGCGGACCCGGCAGCCAACGCCGCGAACGTCCTCGAGCAGGCGCGGGCCTGCCACGACGACCACGTCGCGGTCGCGGTCTTCCCCGAGCTCTGCCTGACCGGCTACTCGCTCGACGACCTCTTCCTCCAGGAGACCCTGCTGGCCGCCGTCGAGGAGGCCCTGCGGCAGGTCGTCGCGGCCAGCACGGACCTGCTGCCGGTGCTGGTGGTGGGCGCCCCGCTGAGGCAGGGGAGCCGGCTCCACAACTGCGCCGTCGTCATCCACCGTGGACGCGTGCTCGGGGTCGCGCCGAAGTCGTACCTGCCCAACTACCGCGAGTTCTACGAACGGCGGTGGTTCGCCGCGGGCGACGCCCCCGCCGACGAGTGGATCGAGGTCGCCGGCGAGAAGGTGCCGTTCGGCCCCGACCTGGTCTTCCGGGCCACCGACGTGCCGGGCCTCGCCCTCCACGTGGAGGTCTGCGAGGACATGTGGGTCCCGGTGCCCCCCAGCGCCCGGGCGGCACTCGCCGGTGCCACGGTCCTGGCCAACCTCTCGGGGAGCCCGATCACCGTCGGCCGCGCCGACGAGCGCCGGCTGCTGGTCCGCAGCGCCAGCGCCCGGTGCCTGGCCGCCTACGTCTATGCCGCGGCCGGGCAGGGCGAGTCCACCACGGACCTGTCGTGGGACGGCCAGACGATGGTCTACGAGTGCGGCGACCTGCTCGGCGAGGGCGACCGCTTCCCCGACGGCCCGCGCCGCACCGTGGTCGACGTCGACCTCGACCGGCTCCGACAGGAGCGGATGCGCCAGGGCACCTTCGACGACAACCGACGCAGCGTCGACGCGGCCGTGCGGACCATCGACCTCCGCCTGGACCCTCCCTCCGGGGACGTCGGGCTGCGACGGCACGTCGACCGCTTCCCCTTCGTGCCCGACGACCCGCGGCAGCTGGCACAGGACTGCTACGAGGCGTACAACATCCAGGTCTCGGGTCTCGAGCAGCGGCTGGTCTCGATCGGCACACCCCGGCCGGTGCTCGGTGTGAGCGGGGGACTCGACTCCACCCACGCCCTGCTCGTCGCGGCCAAGGCGATGGACCGGCTGGGCCGGCCGCGCAGCGACGTCCTCGCCTTCTCGATGCCCGGCTTCGCCACCGGCGAGACGACGAGGTCCTACGGCCGACGGCTCTGCGAGTCGCTCGGGGTGACGTATGAGGAGATCGACATCCGCCCGGCCGCGGAGCAGCTGCTGGCCGACCTGGGCCACCCCTTCTCGCGCGGGGAGAAGGTCTACGACGTCACCTTCGAGAACGTGCAGGCGGGGCTGCGCTACGACTACCTCTTCCGGCTCGCGAACCAGCGCGGCGGGATCGTCGTCGGGACTGGGGACCTCTCCGAGCTCGCCCTGGGCTGGTGCACGTACGGCGTCGGCGACCAGATGTCCCACTACGGTGTGAACACCGGCGTGCCCAAGACGCTGGTGCAGCACCTGATCAGGTGGGTGGCCGGCCACGACGAGTTCGACCCGGAGACCCAGGAGGTGCTGGCCCGGATCGTCGAGCAGGAGATCACCCCCGAGCTCATCCCCACCGAGGAGGGAGCCACCCCGCAGGCCACCGAGGCCTCGGTCGGTCCCTACGCCCTGCAGGACTTCACCCTGCACCAGGTGCTCCGGTGCGGGGCGCGGCCCAGCCGGGTCGCCTTCCTGGCCCACCACGCCTGGTCCGACCCCGGGGCGGGGGAGTGGCCCCCGGGATACCCCGAGTCCGCCCGCCCGTCCTACGACCTGGCCGAGATCCGTCACTGGCTGGAGGTCTTCCTGCGGCGGTTCTTCGCCCACCAGTTCAAGCGGAGCGCCCTGCCCAACGGCCCGAAGGTGAGCGGCGTCGGGACCCTCTCGCCGCGAGGAGACTGGCGGATGCCGTCCGACGCCCGGGTGCATGCCTGGCTGGCGGACCTGGAGCGGGTGCCGCCCGGCTGAGCCTGTCCGTTTGGGCGAACTTTGGGTGGAAGCACGGTGCGTAGGACATAGTTTGGTGCCATGGGCAAGCAGGAAGACTTCGTGCTCCGGGCGCTCGAGGAACGAGACGTGCGGTTCGTCCGCCTCTGGTTCACCGACGTGCTGGGCTACCTCAAGTCGGTCGCAGTGGCGCCGGCCGAGCTGGAGAGTGCCTTCGGTGAAGGCATCGGGTTCGACGGGTCGGCGATCGAGGGGTTCGCGCGGGTGCAGGAGAGCGACATGCTCGCCAAGCCCGACCCCTCGACGTTCCAGATCCTGCCGTGGCGGGGGGAGGGCCCGGCCACCGCGCGGATGTTCTGCGACATCCTGATGCCTGACGGCAGCCCCTCGTACGCCGACCCTCGGCACGTGCTCAAGCGCACCCTGGGGCAGGCCGCCGACAAGGGCTTCACGTTCTACACGCACCCCGAGATCGAGTTCTACCTGTTCAAGGACACCCCGCAGCCCGGGGTCGACCCGGTCCCGGTGGACCGCAGCGGGTACTTCGACCACACGGCCCAGTCGATGGGTGCCGACTTCCGCCGCGAGGCGATCACCATGCTGGAGTCGATGGGCATCTCCGTCGAGTACAGCCACCACGAGGGCGGCCCGGGGCAGCAGGAGATCGACCTGCGCTACGCGGACGCGCTCTCCACCGCCGACAACGTGATGACCTTCCGGACCGTGATCCGCGAGGTGGCGCTGACCCAGAACATCTGGGCCACCTTCATGCCCAAGCCCTTCACCGAGCACCCCGGCTCCGGCATGCACACCCACGTGTCGCTCTTCGAGGGTGACCGGAACGCCTTCTTCGAGGCCGGCGCCCAGTATCAGCTCTCGAAGACCGGCAAGCAGTTCATCGCCGGCCTCATGCGCCACGCCGCCGAGATCACCGCGGTCACCAACCAGTGGGTCAACAGCTACAAGCGACTCATCGGTGGGGGCGAGGCGCCGTCCTACATCTCCTGGGGTCACAACAACCGGTCCGCGATGGTCCGGGTTCCGATGTACAAGCCCAGCAAGGGGCAGTCCACCCGGATCGAGCTCCGGTCGCTCGACGCCGCCTGCAACCCCTACCTCGCCTTCGCGGTGGTCCTCGCCGCCGGCATGAAGGGCATCGAGGAGGAGTACGAGCTGCCCCGCGAGGCGGAGGACGACGTCTGGTCGCTGAGCGAGCGTGAGCGTCGCAGCCTCGGGATGACCGCCCTGCCCCGGACCCTCTACGAGGCCATCAACATCGCGGAGAGCAGCGAGCTGCTCGCCGAGACCCTCGGGGAGCACGTCTTCGACTTCTTCCTGCGCAACAAGCGCGCGGAGTGGGACCAGTACCGCGGTCAGGTGTCGGCCTTCGAGCGTGACCAGATGCTGCCGGTGATCTGACCATGCCGGACCACCGCAGCGAGAGGGAGGAGCGTCGAGCCGGCGCTCGGAAGGCACCGCGTCCGGTCGTGGACCCGACGCCCGTGCCCCGCTCCGCTGCGCTGGTCGACTCCGGGCACGTGCCGCGGCGACGCCCCGACGTGGACCGAGGATCCCGGGTGGACCCCACCCGGGTCACCGGCCCGATCCGGCTGGTGCTCGAGCCGATGCTGTGGGTCGCCTTCGCCAGCGGGGTCGTCTGGCTCCTCGTCGCGGTCGACCCCGGGGTCCGGGACCTCGACCGCGACGCGCTGGTCTACCGCTACACCCTGCCGCTGGCGATCCTGGTGGGGACCCTCCTGGTCGTCTCCACGGTCACCGCGCTGATGTGGCTGCCCACCTCGACCACCGCCGCTCGGGCGCGGACGTCGTTCGCGGGGCTGGGGATGCTCGCCTCCGGGTGGCTCTTCGCGGCCGTCAACCCGGTGGACAGGACCGACTTCCTGACGATGTCGTGGCTGTGCATCGGGATCGGCGTGCTCCTGGTCGCCGTCTGCGCCGTGCCGTGGCCCACCACCTCCTCACGACAGCCTGGGCCGCGCGGCCCCGTGGCGCGGGCCCTCGTGCTGGCGCTCGTGGTGGCCATCGCCTGCGTCGCCCTGCTCGCCTGGGAGAGTGCCCAGGAGGGACTGGTGGGCGGAGCCCCGGGCCAGCAGGCCGCCTGGGAGGAGCTGCTCCCGCTGCTGGGCCTGCTGGTGCTGCTGATCGCGGGAGTGCGGCTCGTGCTCCGGATGCCCTCCACCCACCATGCGCGCTGAGCTGGTCGCGACCCAGCTGAGCAGGGCCGGCTTCCAGGAGCTGGACCGGGCCCGCGCTGGCCTCGCGACCCTCGGTGAGCACGCGACCACCCTGCTCGCCCCGCTCTCGCGCGCCGCCGACCCGGACCTCGCGCTCTCCGCCCTGGTCCGGCTGGTCGAGGCCGCCGACCGGGCCGACGGGCTGCTCGACGCGCTCGCCTCCGACGAGGGCACGACGATGCGCCTGGTCGCGGTGCTGGGCGCGAGCGAGGCGCTGGGTGACCACCTGGTGCGGCACCCGGCGCAGTGGCGGGAGCTCACCGACCCCACCCTCGGCTGCACCCGTCCGGCAGCCTGGTGGCTGCGCGCCCAGCTGCTCCGAAGCGTGGGAGCGCGGCCCGACGACGAGATGCCGGTCGCCACGGTGAACGACGCGAAGGCGGTCGACGCGCTCCGCGTCGAGTACCGCCGCCTGCTGCTGCGGCTGGCCGCGCGTGACCTCGCCCACCACCAGGGTGTCGACGATCTGGCCGCCGAGCTCTCCGACCTGGCCGCCGGCACGCTGGACGCCGCGCTGGCGGTGGCTCGGGCACGGGTGGGCAAGGACGCGGGCGCCGCCCGGCTGGCCGTGGTGGCCATGGGGAAGTGCGGGGCCCACGAGCTCAACTACGTCTCGGACGTGGACGTGATCTTCGTCCACGAGGCGGTCGAGGGCGTCGAGGAGCAGGTGGCGACCCGGGTCGCCACGCAGCTGGCCGCCCAGCTGATGCAGGTCTGCTCCGACCAGACCCGCGAGGGCACGATCTGGCCGGTGGACGCGGGTCTGCGGCCCGAGGGTCACGCCGGTCCCCTGGTGCGCACCCTGGCGAGCCACCAGGGCTACTACGAGCGCTGGGCCAGGACCTGGGAGTTCCAGGCACTTCTCAAGGCGCGGCCGGTGGCCGGGGACCTCGACCTCGGGACGCGTTTCGTGGAGATGGTCTCGCCCCTGGTGTGGTCGGTGGCCGAGCGCGACGGGTTCGTCACCGACGTGCAGGCCATGCGCAGGCGGGTGCTGGAGCACATCCCCAGCAAGGAGGCGAAGCGTCAGCTCAAGCTCGGGTCCGGTGGGCTGCGGGACGTGGAGTTCGCGGTCCAGCTCCTCCAGCTGGTGCACGGGCGGGCAGACGAGCGGCTGAGGGTCGCCACGACACTGAGCGCGCTGGCCGAGCTGACCCGCGGCGGCTACGTCGGGCGGGAGGACGGCGAGACCCTCCACCAGGCCTACGCCTTCCTGCGCACCCTCGAGCACCGGATCCAGCTCTTCCGGCTCCGGCGCACGCACGTGGTGCCCTCGGACGAGCACGACCTGAGGCGCCTGGGGCGGTCGCTCGGCTTCGCCAAGGAGCCGGTGCAGCGGCTCGAGGAGACCTGGCGCCACCACCGACGCGAGGTCCAGCGCCTGCACGAGAAGCTCTTCTACCGGCCGTTGCTGGAGGCCGTGGCCCGCATCCCCGGCCCGGACGCGCGCCTGACGACGGCCCAGGCACAGGACCGGCTCTCCGCGCTCGGCTACGCCGACCCGAAGGCCGCACTTCGCCACCTCGAGGCGCTGACCAGCGGCGTCTCCCGCTCCGCGGCCATCCAGCGCACCCTCCTGCCGGTGATGCTGCAGTGGTTCGCCGACTCGCCGGACCCGGACGCGGGACTCTTCCGCTTCCGCCGGATCAGCGAGGCGCTGGGGGACAGCCACTGGTACCTGCGGCACCTGCGCGACGAGGGCCAGGTGGCGCAGCGACTGGCGCGCGTGCTCTCCACCTCGGCCTACGCCACGGACCTGCTCGAGCGCGAGCCGCAGGGTGTACGCATGCTGGCGGCCGACCTGACCCCCTTGGGGGCGGAGGTGCTCACCACCGAGATGCTCGCCACCGCCCGTCGGCAGGAGAGTCCCGAGGACGCCGTCCGGTCGGTCCGTGCGATCCGGCGTCGCGAGCTGTTCCGGATCGCGGTCGGCGACCTCTTCGGGGAGATCGACGTCGCCGACGTCGGGAGGGCGCTGGGTCGGCTGACCGATGCCACCCTGGAGGCCACCCTGGAGGTGGCGACCCGTCAGGCCTGCGAGCAGCGCGGGCTGACCGAGCCTCCCGCGCGGATGGCCATCGTGGCGATGGGCAGGTACGGCGGCTTCGAGCTCTCCTACGGCAGCGACGCGGACGTGATGTTCGTCTACGAGCCGGTGACCGGAACCGATGGGCACGCCGCGGCCGGGTGGGCCCAGGCGGTGGCCAACGAGCTGCGCCGGCTGCTCGCCCTGCCGGGCAGCGACCCGGCGCTGGAGGTCGACGCCGACCTGCGCCCCGAGGGCAAGCAGGGACCCCTGGTGCGGACCCTGGACTCCTACGCGGCGTACTACGCCAAGTGGTCGCACGTGTGGGAGGCCCAAGCCCTGCTGCGGGCCGACGCCGTCGTGGGGGACAAGGACCTGAGAGACCGCTTCACCGAGATGATCGACCCCCTGCGGTTCCCGCCGGGCGGGATCGACGACGACGAGGTGGTGGAGATCCGGCGGATCAAGGCGCGGGTGGACGACGAGCGGCTGCCGCGCGGCGCCGACCCGCGGACCCACCTCAAGCTGGGGCGCGGAGGGCTGGCCGACGTGGAGTGGACCGTGCAGCTGCTGCAGCTCCGCTTCGCCGGGGAGCTGGAGGCTCTGCGGACGCCGGAGACGCTGAAGGCTCTCCAGGCGGCGGCCGACCACGGTCTGCTGGCGCCGGAGGACGCCAGCACCCTGGCCGAGGCGTGGCGGCTGGTGAGCCGGGTGCGCAACGGCGCCACGCTGGTGCGGGGCCGGCCGGTGGACCAGCTGCCGCAGGACGCCCGTGAGAAGGCGTCGCTGGCCACCGTGCTGGGCTACGGACCGGGGGAGTCGGACCGGATGGTCAACGACTACCTGCGGACCACCCGCCGTGCCCACACGGTCGTGGAACGGGTCTTCTGGGGCTAGTTCCCGGTGAGCTCCCGGCCGCGCCGCGCCTGGCGCAGCGCCTTCCAGGCGCCGGTCGACCACAGCGCCCAGGCCACCAGGACCGGCTGGAAGAAGAGCCGGCCGAAGCGCTTGGCGTCGGTGTCGAGGCCGAAGGCGTCGGTGCCCTCGACGTACTGGGCGACGTTGCCGGGGAAGATCACGACGAAGAAGGTGGCGGCCGCCAGCCCGACGGTCACCCGCGGCCGCTCGAGCAGCAGGAGCCCGAGACCCAGGCCGATCTCGGCCACCCCCGAGACCACCACGACGACGTCGGTGTCGACCGGGAACCAGTCCGGCACCTGGGCCGAGAACTCCTGGCGGGCGACGGTCAGGTGCGAGACCCCGGCGAAGGTGAGCACGCCGCCCAGCAGCCAGCGCGCTACCCGCTGCGGCAGCGACGTCGGGGGAGCGGGACGGGTGATCGCACGGCGTACGAGATCGAGCACGTCGTCCTCCTGGGGTGATCGGTCGTGCCGGGTCTCCTGCCGGGCGGTGTCCGGGCTCAGAGGTTGGGGGTGGCCTCGCCGCGGTCGACGGCGCTGTCGTGGCTGGTCTGCACCTGGTCGAGCAGCTCCATGAGCGGCTTCTCCTGGCGCGCCTTCTCCTGGTACTTAGGGCCCAGCGAGCGGATCTGCTCGCGCTCGGCCACCAGCGCACGGTAGATCCGCTCGCGCTCGGCCGGGTCGTGGGTGTACTCGGAGTCCAGGTAGGCCTTCGCGTGGCGGCGGGCGTTGGCGATGGCGTTCTGGGCCTTGCCGGACGGGCTGACCAGCGACGCGATGACGGTCACGATCAGCGTGCCGACGATGACCGTGAGGGAGAGACCGATCCCGACCTCGACGACGGGGACGTGCTCGCCGTCGTTGATGAACGGCAGGTTGTTCTCGTGCAGGGCGTGGAGGATCAGCTTGACGCCGATGAAGGCGAGGATCGCCGCCAGCCCGTAGGAGAGGTAGATGAGGCGGTCGAGCAGGCCGTCGATGAGGAAGTAGAGCTGGCGCAGGCCCAGCAGCGAGAACGCGGTCGCGGTGAAGACGATGAAGACGTTCTGGGTGAGGCCGAAGATCGCGGGGATCGAGTCGAGCGCGAAGAGGATGTCGGTGCCGCCGATGGCCACCATCACCAGCAGCATCGGGGTCATCGCCCGCTTGCCGTTCTCGACGGTGAAGAGCTTGTCGCCGTCGTAGTAGTCGGTGGTGTGGAAGACCTTGCGGGCGATCCGGATGATGAAGTTGTTGGCCTCCTCGTCCTCCTCGTCGTCGGACTTGAGGAGGTTGCCGGCCGTGAGCAGGAGGATCAGCCCGAAGAGGTAGAAGATCCAGGCGAACGAGTTGATCAGCGCCGCGCCCAGCAGGATGAAGCCGGTGCGAGCGATGAGGGCGAAGACGATGCCGAAGAGCAGGACCTTCTGCTGGTCCTCACGCGGGACGCGGAAGCTCGACATGATGATGAGGAAGACGAAGAGGTTGTCGACCGAGAGCGCCTTCTCGGTGATGTAGCCGGCGAAGTACTCAGACCCTGCCTGTCCACCGCCGAAGACCAGGACGCCCAGCCCGAAGAGGATCGCGATGCCCACGTAGAGGGCCGACCAGAGGGCTGCCTCCCGCAACGTGGGGACGTGCGCCTTGCGGACGTGGAAGAAGAAGTCGAAGGCCAGCAGGGCCATGATTCCGACGATCGTCAGGCCCCATACTGCCGGGCTCACGTCCATGTTTTCAGCTCCTTGCTCGACCCGATGACCCCGAAAGTCTCGCAGATGGACGGTGACGGAGGCCGGGGCGGTCCTCCCGAGAGGTGAGACGACTGTCTCACCGAGGCGTTCAGGATCTTGTCAGTGACCCAGGCCACATGCTCTGCTGCCCCCACAACACTCGGGGGCAAAGAGGAGAGACCGTGAGAACTCGTCGCTACATCGTCGTGCTCGCCGCCTGGACGGCGGCGCTGATGCTCCCGCTGGCTCCAGCGGCCGTCCAGGCCGAGGAGGCGCTCCCGCCGTTCTACCAGGCGCCCGCCACGCTGCCGGCCGCCAACGGCGACCTGATCCGCAGCGAGCCGCTGGACATCCTCATCGACCCGTCCAAGCTCTTCGGGGTGCGCTCCAAGGCCACCCGGGTGCTCTACCGGTCCACCAACCGCACCGGCACTCCCATCGCGGTCTCCGGATCGGTGATCGTGCCCGAGCGGCCCTGGGCCGGCCCCGGCCGACGGCCCGTGATCGGCTACGCCGTCGGCACCCAGGGCATCGGCGACACGTGCGCCCCGTCCCGGCTCTTCAGCGAGCTGCTGGAGTACGAGTCGATCTTCATGTCGGGTCTGCTCGCCCGGGGCTACGCCATCGCCATGACCGACTACGAGGGTCTGGGGACGGCCGGCCAGCACACCTACATGGATCGCAGGTCCCAGGGGCAGGCGGTGCTCGACATCGTGCGGACCGCCCAGCGGCTCCCCGGGTCGGGCCTCTCCGCTCAGCACCCCGTCGCCTTCTACGGCTACTCCCAGGGCGGAAATGGGGCCGCCTCCGCCGCCGAGCTGGCCGCCTCCTACGCCCCCGAGCTCAAGGTCAAGGGGACCGTGGCCGGGGCCGTCCCCGCGGACCTGCGGGCCCTTCCCGGCGCCATCGACGGGACCCTCTACTCGGAGTTCACCTGGTACGCCATCGCGGGTCTCTCCGCCAGCTACGGCCTGGACATCCGGACCTACCTGAACCCCGCGGGGGAGCGCATGTTCGAGCAGATGCAGGACAACTGCGTCTTCGACCTCCTCGGGTCGGCGTTCACCAAGTCGTCCGACTACACCGCCGACGGGGCGAGCCTGGGCCAGCTCATCGAGCGGGAGCCGTTCCGCACGATGATCGACGACCAGCGCATCGGACGGATCCGGCCCAGCGCGCCGGTGCTGCTCACCCACAGCCTGCTCGACGACGTGGTGCCCCACCGGGTGGGCAAGCAGCTCGCCAGGGACTGGTGCGACCGCGGGGCCAACGTGCGCCTGAGCACCAACGTGACCCCGTTGCACGTGGGCGGCATGCTCAACAACGCGGCCGAGGTCTACGGCTTCCTCGAGGCCCGGTTCGCGGGTCTGCCCGCCGCCTCGTCCTGCTGGCGGCTGTGACCGGATGATCTAGATTCGGCGCGTGAGCGCCCAAGCCCCCTCCGCAGTGATCCTCGTCCGGGCCGAGCGATTCATGCCCAACCCGGCGACAGCGGCCGACAACGCCTTCCAGGCCGAGGTCCCCGCAGGACAGCCCGACGAGGTCACCGCGGCCCGCGCCCTCGCGGAGATGGACGCCTTGGCCGAGGCGCTCCGCTCCGTGGGGGTGCGGGTGCACGTCTTCGCGGATCCCGACCACACCCGGCCGGACAGCGTCTTCCCCAACAACTGGCTCTCCACCCATGCGGGCGGAACCGTGGCGGTCTACCCGATGTATGCCTCCAACCGAAGGCACGAGCGCCGGGCCGACGTGCTGGAGATGCTGAAGTCCGACTACCGGGTGCAGACCATCGTCGACTACTCCGGCCTCGAGCCCGACGGGATCTTCCTGGAGGGGACCGGCGCCATGGTGCTCGACCACGTCTCCCGGGTCGCCTACACGGCGCGCAGCCACCGCGCCGACACCCACGTGCTGGAGAGGTTCTGCACCGACTTCGGCTACGAGCCCATGGCCTTCGACGCGGTCGACGCCGCAGGGGTGCCGGTTTACCACACCAACGTGATCGGGTGCGTGGGCACCGAGGTCGCGCTCTTCGCCCTCGAGATGATCCCCGACGCCCACCGGCGCGAGCAGGTCCGCGAGCGGCTCTCGGTCGGCGGACGCACGATCGTGGAGCTCACCGAGGCGCAGGTGCGCGAGTTCGCCGGCAACGCGGTGGAGCTCTGCGGTCGCACCGCCCAGGGCAGGCGCCGCTACGTGATGGCGATGTCGGAGCGGGCCCGCCGCAGCCTCCGCCCCGACCAGGTGGCAGCGATCGAGGAGTCGTGCGAGATCGTGGCCGTGCGGATCCCCACCATCGAGCTCGCCGGCGGCTCGGTGCGCTGCATGATCGCGGGCGTCCACCTCGACCGGCGGCCCGTGGTGGAGGCGGAGCTCACCGAGGCGGTGGAGGCGATCAACGAGGACGACCCGGAGACCCCCGACGGCCAGGAGGTGGCGCTCAGTGAGCCGGCAGGTGTCCGCTCAGTCGGTCATGGCGGTCGGCGCTCGACGGGTTGAGCCCGACGATCTGGACGCGCGTGCCGTGCCGCTCGTACTTGGTGGTGATGGCGTCCAGGGCAGCGACCGTGGAGGCGTCCCAAACATGGGAGTCGGTGAGGTCGATGACGACCCGGTCGGGGTCCTCGGCGTAGTCGAACTGGGTGTAGAGGTCGTTGCTGGAGGCGAAGAAGAGCTCACCCGTGACCCGGTAGACCGCCTTGGTGCCGTGCTCGTCCTCGACCAGGGTGCGGTGGGTCTCGGTGAGGTGGGCGACTCGCCGCGCGAAGAGCGTCATGGCCACCAGGACCCCGACGCCGACGCCGATGGCGAGGTTGTGGGTCCACACGGTGACCACCACGGTGGAGACCATCACCAGGGTCTCCGACCTCGGCATCCGGCGCAGGGTGGTGGGCCTGACGCTGTGCCAGTCGAAGGTGCCGACCGAGACCATGATCATCACCGCGACCAGGGCGGCCATCGGGATGAGCGCCACGACGTCGCCGAAACCGACCACCAGGACGAGCAGGAAGACGCCGGCCAGGAAGGTGGAGATCCGGGTCCGGGCACCGGAGACCTTCACGTTGATCATGGTCTGGCCGATCATGGCGCAGCCGCCCATGCCGCCGAAGAGCCCGGTGATCACGTTGGCGGTGCCCTGCCCCCAAGCCTCGCGGGTCTTGTCCGACCGCGTGTCGGTGACGTCGTCGACGAGCTTCGCGGTGAGCAGGGACTCGAGCAGCCCGACCGCTGCCATCGCCAGGGCGTAGGGGGCGATGATCCTCAGCGTCTCGAGGGTGAAGGGCACGTCGGGGACGAACCAGGACGGCAGGCTGTCGGGCAGATCGCCCTCGTCACCGACGTTCGGGACGTCGACCGCGGCCAGGACGGTGAACGCGGTCAGGGCGACGATCGCGACCAGGGGAGCGGGGACGACCTTGTTGAGGCGCGGGAAGCCCACGATGACGGCGAGGCCGACCGCGACCATCGGGTAGACCGCCCCCGGGACGTCGACCAAGTGCGGGACCTGCGCCACGAGGATCAGGATGGCCAGCGAGTTGACGAAGCCGACCATCACCTGGCGCGGGATGAACCGCATCAGCTTCGCGACGCCCGCCACCGCCAGGAGGATCTGCAGCATCCCGCCCAGCAGGACCGTGGCGACGAGGTAGTCCATGCCGTGGTCACGCACCACCGGGGCGACAACGAGGGCGACGGCGCCCGTGGCGGCGGAGATCATCGCCGGCCGGCCCCCCAGGAAGGCGATCGAGACCGCCATCGTGAAGGAGGCGAAGAGCCCGACCCTGGGGTCGACGCCGGCGATGATGGAGAACGAGATCGCCTCCGGGATGAGCGCCAGTGCCACGACGAGGCCGGCCAGCACCTCGGTGCGCAGCAGCCTCGGGGACCGCAGGGCCGTGCGCACGGTGGGCTCTGGGGCGTGGGGCACGGTGGTGGTCACACAGATCCGATCTCGGTCCGGCAGAAGTCCGCCCAGAAGCCTAACGCCGGACCGGCGCGATCAGAGCAGCATGTCCCACGTCCCCTCCTCCTCCTCCGCGTGGGCCGACACGTCGTGGTTGCCGTACGGGTCCCGGGGGCAGATGTCGTAGGAGTGGGTCAGGTCGGGGTCGAACCAGCCCACGTCCTCGACATGGACCAGGCTCTCGCCACAGTGGCGACACCGTCTCGTGCGGAGCCGACCGCGGTACATGCGGCGCAGCGGCTTTCTTCGGCGCCCGGAGGCGTCGCTCACGACATCGCGACCCGCAACGTGTCCGGATTGCTGGGAGCCACGCTGGGCAGGCCGTCGTAGGACCCGTTGGGGGTGACCACTGTCCCTGACTCGCCCCGCAGGATCGCCGTCGCCTCCTCCAGGCGACCGATGGCGGCGATCCCGCCGGTGAGCTCGACGAAGCGGCAGACCGCCTCGACCTTGGGTCCCATCGATCCGGCGGCGAAGTCCATGGCGCGCAGGCTCCGGGGGGTCGCCTGCCGCACGGGCTCCTGATCGGGAGTGCCGAAGCCCCGCATCACGCTCGGGACGTCGGTCAGGACGAGCAGGACGTCCGCGTCGAGCGCCTCGGCCAGGACCGAGCTGGTGAGGTCCTTGTCGACGACCGCCTCGACGCCGGTCAGCTCGCCGTGCTCGTTGCGGATCACCGGGACCCCGCCACCGCCTGCGCAGACCACCACGGCCCCGCTCTGCAGGAGCTGCCGGATCAGCCGGGTCTCGACGACCCGGTGCGGGCGCGGGGAGCCGACCACCCGGCGCCAGCCGGTACCGTCCGGCTTGACCACCCAGCCTCGCTCCACGGCCAGCCGGCGTGCCTCCTCCTCGGTGTACATCTCCCCGACGAACTTGGTCGGGTCGGCGAAGGCGGGGTCGGCGGCCTCCACGAGGGTCTGGTTGATGATGGCGGCCACCTGCCGGCCCGGCAGCTCGTTCTGCATCGCCTGGAGCAGCCAGTACCCGATCATCCCTTGGGTCTGCGCGCCCAGCACGTCGAAGGGGTACGGCGTGGTGAGCCGCGGGTCGGAGGCGCTCTGGAGCGCCAGCACGCCGACCTGCGGACCGTTGCCGTGGGTCAGCACCAGCTCGTGCTCCT
Organism: Nocardioides sp. Z22_16; assembly: GCF_058134365.1. Lineage (NCBI taxonomy): Bacteria > Bacillati > Actinomycetota > Actinomycetes > Propionibacteriales > Nocardioidaceae > Nocardioides > Nocardioides sp. Z22_16. Next base: position 591,092 of record NZ_JBYTTI010000004.1, on the reverse strand, counting down.
CGGCGAGCGGAGCCAGCGAGGTCACCGCACGGCGGACGTTGCGCTCCTGCACGTCGGCGTCCGGCTTCTGACCACGCTGCAGGAGCGCGTTGCCACCCAGGGTGGCCACGATGCGCATCTCAGCCCCCCAGGGTCGCCACGAGCACGGCCTTGATGGTGTGCATGCGGTTCTCCGCCTGGTCGAAGACGATCGAGCGGCGGGACTCGAACACCTCGTCGGTGACCTCCAGCGCGTCCATGCCGGTCTCGTGGAAGAGCTCCTCTCCCACCTTCGTGTGGCGGTCGTGGAAGCCCGGCAGGCAGTGCATGAACTTGACCTTCGGGTTGCCGGTCGCCTCCACCACGCCCGTGTTGACCTGGTAGGCCTTGAGCAGCTCGATGCGCTCGGCCCAGAGCTCCTTGGGCTCGCCCATCGAGACCCAGACGTCGGTGTAGAGGAAGTCCACCCCGGCGACGCCGGCGCCCACGTCCTCGGTGTGGGTGATGCGGGCGCCCGTCTCGTCGGCGATGCGGCGGGCCTCGGCGATGATGCCGTCCTCGTTCCACAGCGACTTCGGTGCCACGATCCGCACGTCCATGCCCATCATGGCGCCGGTGACGAGAAGCGAGTTGCCCATGTTGTTGCGGGCGTCGCCGAGGTAGGCGAAGGAGAGCTCCTCGTCGTGCTTGCCGCTGTGCTCGCGCATGGTGAGCATGTCGCACAGCATCTGGGTGGGGTGCCACTCGTCGGTGAGCCCGTTCCACACCGGGACGCCGGCGTACTCCGCCAGGGTCTCCACGTTGCTCTGGGCCGCTCCCCGGTACTCGATGCCGTCGAACATCCTCCCCAGCACCCGGGCGGTGTCCTCCATCGACTCCTTGTGGCCGATCTGCGAACCACTCGGGTCCAGGTAGGTCACGTGCGCCCCCTGGTCGAAGGCCGCGACCTCGAAGGCGCAACGGGTCCGGGTGGAGGTCTTCTCGAAGATGAGCGCGATGTTCTTGCGGGTGAGCCGCGGCTGCTCGGAGCCGGCGTACTTCGCCTGCTTGAGCTCCGCCGCCAGGTCGAGCATGAACTTCCACTCCTTGGGGGTGAAGTCGAGCTCGCGGATGAAGCTGCGGTTCCTCAGGTTGAACGCCATCTCCTCAGATCCCTTCTCGCTCGATGGGGCAGGACATGCAGCGCGGTCCGCCGCGCCCGCGTCCGAGCTCGTTGCCCCGGATCGTGATGACCTCGACGCCCTTCTTGCGCAGGTAGGTGTTGGTGGTGACGTTCCGCTCGTAGGCGACCACCACGCCGGGCCGGAGCGCGAGGACGTTGCAGCCGTCGTCCCACTGCTCACGCTCGGCCGCGTGCACGTCCTGGGTGGCGGTGAGGACGTTGATCGAGTCCAGGCCGAGGGCCCGCGCGATCGCGAGGTGCATGTCCTCGGGGGGGTGCGGGGTCACCTTGAGCTCGTGCTCGGAGTCGCCCGGCTCGATGGTGTAGGACGGGAGCATCCCGAGCCCGATGTACTTGGTGAAGGTGTCCTCGTTGACCATCGTCATGACGGTGTCGAGGTGCATGAATGCCCGGGCCATGGGCATCGACAGCGCGACGACCTTGCTCGCGCTCCCGGTCTTGAAGAGCCGACGGGCCAGCCGCTCCACGCCCTGGGGCGTGGTGCGCTCACTCATCCCGATCAGCACCACGCCTCGGCCCAGGACGAGGATGTCGCCGCCCTCGGTGGTCGCCGTGCCGTTGACGGTGCCCTCGGACCACACGTGGTAGGAGGTGTCGGCGAAGAGCGGGTGCCAGCGATAGATCGCCTCGTAGTGGATCGTCTCCCTCGCCCGGGCCCGCTTGCGCATGGCGTTGATCGAGACGCCGTCGAAGATCCACGCCGAGGTGTCGCGGGTGAACAGGTGGTTGGGCAACGGCGGCAGCAGCAGGTCGTCGAGGCCGAGCGCGTGCACCACGAGGGAGTCCGGCTCCTCCGTCCGCTCGAGGAGCTCGCGCTTGGTCATCCCGCCGATCAGGTAGGTCGTCAGCTCCGCGTCGTCCATCGCCCCGAAGGTCTCGTGCAGGGTGCCGAGCGCGATGGGACCGTAGACGAGCTCGTTCAAGGACTGATCCAGGACGAACTTCCTCGCCTCCGGGACCCCCAGGGTCTCGGTGAGGAGCTGGTCCAGGAGGTAGACCTGGACGCCTTGCTCGCGCAGCGCCTCGGCGAAGGCGTCGTGCTCCAGCTTCGCCTGCTTGACCCACAGGACGTCGTCGAAGAGGAACTCGTCGTGGTTGCTGGGCGTCAGACGCTTCAGCTCCAGGTCCGGCCGGTGGAGGATCACTTGCTTCAGGCGGCCCACCTCGGAGTCCACGTGCAGAGTCATAACCGGTTCCTCTCGCTTGTCTGTGTCTCTCACCATGCGTCCTCATGGGCACCCGACGGACGGGTCGAAAGTCACGAGCCCGCAGGTCAACCGGCAGGTGCGGGGGGCGCGGAGGGCGCGGTTGCATGGAGGCGCCCAACTCGTCGGACCGAGCAGAGGTATCCCGTGGCCAGACACGCGGCACAATCCGGCACAGCCACCACCGACCCCCCGGAGAAGCCTCGGGAGTTCAAGTTCCCGAGCGCGTTCACGGTGCTCTTCGTCGTCACCCTCGTGGTGTGGGCGCTCGCCTTCGTGATCCCGACGGGCAGCTACCAGACCGAGGGCGACGGCGGCGCCCCCGTGCCGGGCAGCTACGAGCGGACCGACGCGCCGCTGACGTTCGGCGGCCGCCTGATGCAGCTCTTCCTCGCGCCCGTCAACGGTCTCTACGGGGTGATGAACGCGGACGGCTTCATCGGACCGTACGAGTCCGGCGAGCTGTACGGCGCCGCGGGGGTCTTCTTCTTCGTCCTCGCGATCGGCATCTTCATCACCGTCTGCATGACCACCGGAGCGATCGACAACGGGGTGGCCAAGATCGCGCAGCGGATGAGCCGACGTGGCCCGGTGCTGATCGCCGTGCTGATGATCCTCTTCTCCATCGGTGGCACGACGGAGGGCATGGCCGAGGAGACTCTCGGGTTCTACGCCCTCGTCATCCCGCTGATCCTGGCGCTCGGCTACGACCGCATGGTGGTCGTCGGCGTGATCATGGTGGGGGCGGGAATCGGCACGCTCGCCTCCACCGTCAACCCGTTCGCCACCGGGGTGGCCTCGGACGCGGCCGGGATCTCCATCGGCGACGGCATCGGGCTGCGCTTCCTGATGTACCTGCTGCTGGTGCCCGTGGGGATCTGGTGGGTGCTGCGCTATGCCCGCAAGGTCAAGGCCGACCCCACCGCCTCTCGCACGTCCGACGCGCCCGGCGACGAGGAGCTGCGCAGCCAGGGCCTGCGCACCGTGCCTGATCTCACCGGGCGGCAGAAGACCGTGCTGGCGACGATCGCGGCGACCTTCGCCTTCATGATCTTCGCCATCGTGCCGTGGGCGCAGATCATCAACGGGCCCTCCGCGGAGAGCTACAGCTGGCAGCTCGACTGGTACTTCCCCGAGCTGGCGGCGCTCTTCCTCGCCATGTCCCTGGTGGTGGGGCTGATCGGGGGACTGGGGGAGAAGGGACTCACCGACTCCCTGGTGCGGGGCGCGGGCGACTTCATCGGCGTGGGTCTCATCATCGTCCTGGCGCGTGGGGTCACCGTGATCATGAACAACGCGGAGATCACCGGCACGATCCTGCACTCGATGGAGGAGGTGGTGAGCAACACCGACTCCGGGGTCTTCGGGGCCGTGATGTTCCTGATCAACCTTCCCCTGGCGTTCCTGGTCCCGTCGTCGTCCGGGCACGCCGCCCTCGCGATGCCCATCCTGGCGCCGCTGGCCGACTTCGCGGGTGTCAGCCGCGCCCTCGTGGTGACGGCCTACCAGTCCGCCTCCGGCGTGGTCAACCTGATCACGCCGACGTCCGCCGTGGTCATGGGCGGGCTGGCCCTCGCCAAGGTCCGCTACGACCAGTACGCGCGGTTCGTGCTGCCCCTGCTGGGGATCCTGCTGGTCCTGTGCACGGTGATCATCGCGATCGCAGCCTCGTTCTGATCCCCCAGGTCGCGCTCGACCGGCCGCCGCAGTGAGGAGAACGAGTTGAACACCCTGCTCCAGCCCCTGCTCGTGGGAGTCGTCGGCTCGCCCGCCATCCATGGTGCCGTGCGCGCCGCGGTGGCAGAGGCGCGTGAGCTGGGAGCGACACTCCGGCTGGTGCACGTCGTGCCCGACCACCTGCCGCTGGTCCCGGTCGACGCCCTGGTCAGCAGGGACCTGGTCAGCAGGGGGGCAGAGCTCCTGGCGAGCGCGGCCGCCGGGGTCGCCTCGCTCGCCCCGGACCTCGAGGTCGAGACGCAGCTGCGCCGCGGTGGCGTCGCGACCCAGCTCGCCGAAGCCGGTGAGGACGCCGCGGCGCTCTACGTCGGTCGCGAGAGCCTCCACCTCAAGCGCGCCATGAACGGCAATGCCGGGGCGGGCACAGCCGCCCGCGCCCCCTGCCCGGTGGTCAGCGTGCCTGCCGACTGGCAGCCGCGGCCCAAGCGAGGAGAGGTGGTGGTCGCGCTGAAGATGAGCTCGGACTCCTCGGAGCTGTTCGCCGATGCCTTCGCGGAGGCAGGGACGCACGGCGACCGAGTGGTGGTCCTGCACTCCTGGGGACTGCCGGCCATGTACGACGACCTCGTCGTCTCCCGGGTGGGCCCACTGGAGCCCGCCCGACGATCCTCGGCGGTGCTGGAGCTGCTGCTGGAGGAGTGGCGCACCAGCTATCCCGGTGTCGAGGTGGAGCTCCGGGTCGTCCACGACGAGCCGGTGCGGGCGCTCGTGGCGGCCTCGCGGATAGCGGACCTGCTGGTCCTGGTGCGCCGGACCCACGGACTCAAGCACGGTTCCCTCGGCGGCACCGCCCGCGCCGTCCTGCGTGGTGCGGAGTGTCCGGTGCGGGTGCTTCCCCCGGCCAGGGCTCCGGGGCGCCCCGGGCTCGTGCTCGAGGAGCCGGGGGTTCTTGGGCAGTGAGAGCCGCCGGGCGGCGACGCCACCGGTGGCCCGGTCAGGGGATCGGCACCGTCCAGGTCAGCGTCGTCCCGCGGGCGGGCGTCGAGCAGACGTCCAGGTGACCGCCACGCCGCTCCGCACGGCGCCGGACGTTGGCGAGACCGCTCTCCTCGGGCGAGTCGGGGATGCCGATGCCGTCGTCGTCCACCCGGACCACGAGCCCGTCCACCACGCTGACCTCGACCGAGCAGGTGGTGGCCTCACCATGGCGCACGGCGTTCGACAGTGCCTCGCTCAGCACCGCGAGGACGTCCGAGAGCAGCTCCGCGTCGATGACCGTCCTGACCGCCCCCCTGAACTCGAGGGTCGGACGGAGCTTCATCGTCCGGGTCGCCCGCTCCACCAAGCGCACGATGGCGGCTCGGGGGTCGGTGTCGTCGCCCGCCGGGCCGAGCCTGAAGATCGTGCGCCTGATGTCGCGGATCGTGGTGTCGATCTCGTCGGAGGTGCGGGCGAGCCGCCGGGAGATCTCGTCGGGATCGCGCAGCCACGAGATCCCCTGCATCTCCAGACCCAGTGCGAAGAGCTTCTGGATGACCAGGTCGTGCAGGTCCCGGGCGATCCGGTCCCGGTCCTGCAGCACCGCCTTGCGCTGGTCGGCCTGCCCGCTCCGTGCCACCCGGAGCACCAGCGGGGCCTGCTCGGCGAGGAGGTCGGGAAGCGCGCGTCTGCGCGCCGCGCGGACGACCGTGGCGTCGTCGCTCATCCAGGCCAGGGTGATCACGGCCTCGAGTCCGGCCGAGCTCGCGATCGGCACGACCAGGCCAGGACCCGTGGGCCCGAAGCCGAGCGCGGCAGGGACGTCGACGGCGCGGCTGTGGTCGGCGACGCTCTTGACCGTCAGGGTCCGTCCGATGAAGGCGGAACAGCGGGCGAGCGAGGTGCTGAAGTCGATCGCGGCCATCGCCTCGGTGGGGGCGTCGAAGCCCGAGACCACCCGCAGCCGGAGGGAGGCCGGGTCGGGACCCGTGACGACCCAGGCGAGGTCGGCTCCGGAGAGCTCACGCGCCCAGTCGGCGACGTGCTGGAGCGCGGCGTCGTCGGGCTCCCCGTGGAAGAGTTCCGAGGCGGCCGTCAGCCAGTGCTCCCGGCGCGCGACCTGGTCGCGGAGCCGGGCGTTCTCGATGGCCACCCCGGCCGCGCCCGCCAGCGTGGCGGCGATCTGTCCGTCCTGCTGGGTGAACCCCGGCCCCGTGCCCTTGTCGCCCAGGTGCAGCGTGCCGAACGCCTCGTCACCGACCCGGATGGCCGCCTCGAGGGCGACCTGGGTGGGTGGGCGTGCGCCCGGCTGGCGCAGCTGGCGCCAGGCCATCAGCTCGTCGGTCTCACCCGCGGCGGCCTCGTCCACCGGCACCGGCGAGTCCCGGTCGCCGAGTGGTGCTCGGGGGCCGGGCACACCCGGTGCCTCCGCGGGCAGTACGGCGTCGCCGTGCGTGACGAACGAGCGGCGCAGGGGAGGGTGCTCGTCCCAGTCCAGGAGCTTCAGGGTGCCGTACCGGGCTCCGGTGAGGTCCATCCCCGCCTGCAGGATCCGGGCGAGCTTGTCGTCGAGGGAGAGCCCCGAGGAGAGGCTCTGCAAGGTGCCGAGCAGAAGCCGCCACTCCTCCGTCCTGACCATGGTGTCGACCGACGAGCCAGCCATCACCATCAGCTCGTCGAAGCTGGGTTGTTGCTCGTGCGGCGAGGGGCCTCCCCCGTGAGTTCCCGAGATTTCGTGCATGCCCACTCCTCAGCCGCGTCTTGACCAGACAGGTGACGTACCCCATTTGAGGCGCCCTATCCTCCCTGCTGCGAGGGAGGGCGCCGGGATCAGCGGTGCTCGGTGTGGTCGTGCGTGGCGATGATGGCTGCCTGGGTCCGCGAGCTCACGCCCAGCTTCCCCAGCATGGTCGAGACGTAGTTCTTGGTCGTCTTCTCGCTCAGGTGCAGCTGCGAGGCGATCTGCCGGTTCGTCAGGCCCTGTCCGACGAGCTCGAGGACCTGGCGCTCCTTGGGGGTGAGATGCCTGGTCAGCGGGTTGACCGGCGGCCCGTCACGCAGACGTGCCAGGACCCGGGCCGTCAGCGAGGGATCGAGCATCGACTGTCCCGCCGCGACGCGCCGGACGGTGTCGGCCAGGTCCGCAGCCTTGACCTGCTTGAGTACGTAGCCCGCGGCGCCGGCCATGATGGCGGCGAAGAGCGCCTCGTCCTCCTCGTAGGAGGTGAGCATCAGGGCTGCGATCCCGGGATCGACCGACCGCACGTGCCGGCATACCTCGACGCCGGTGCCGTCGGGCAGCCGGACGTCGAGCACGGCGACGTCGGGACGGAGCGCGGGAATGAGGTGTGCCGCCTGCTGGGCCAGCCCAGACTCGCCGATGACGACGATGTCCCCGTCGCGCTCCAGGACACTGCGGATCCCGTGGCGGACCAGCTCGTGGTCGTCGAGCAGGAAGACCGTGACCGGACGCTGTGGCCCGATGGATGGCCCCGGAGCCTGCTCTTGCATGGTGCCAATCTACTTTCAGCCCCCCTACCGCAACCTAGACCTTGGCCAGCGATCTTTCGGGACTTTGGCCCCTTGCGGATCTCCGGGGATGGTGCCTGCGACGGCCGGCCACGCGACCGACGGGCAGGGGCAGTGGCCACAGGTCCCGTCGGGGGATGCCGTTTGGCCCTGCGCCCGGCCGGTGTGCCGTCCGACCTTGGTAGTGAGTCTTCGAGCCCAGCGAGGAGCGACCTCGCCCAGGACCTGAGGGCACTGCGCAGACGACCCTGAGAGGCGTGACCGATGACACCGCTTGACCACCTTCGTCTCGACCCCGCGCTCCGTGACCTCTACGAGGACCTCCATCGCCATCCCGAGCTCGGGTTCCAGGAGCACCGGACCTCGTTGATCGTGACAAAGCGGCTCATCTCGCTCGGCTACCAGGTGACCGCCGGGATCGGCGGCACCGGTGTGGTCGGGGTGATGACGAACGGACGCGGTCCGACCGTCCTGCTGCGGGCCGACATGGACGGCCTGCCGATCAGGGAGGAGACCGGTCTGCCCTATGCGAGCACGGACACCATGCTCGACGCGAGCGGCACCCTCGTGCCGGTCAGTCACGCCTGTGGCCACGACCTCCACACGACCTGTCTCCTGGGTGCCGCCGAGGTGCTGGCATCCGGGAGGGCGAGCTGGTCCGGTGCGCTCGTGCTGGTCTTCCAGCCGGCCGAGGAGCTGGGGACGGGCGCGCAGGCCATGGTCGACGACATGCTGTTCGGCCGGTTCCCGGTGCCGGACGTCGTGCTGGGGCAGCACGTCGCCCCGTTGCCCACCGGGACGATCGCGGTCCATCCCGGCGCCGCCTACGCGAGCTCCGACTCGCTGCGGGTGCGGTTCTTGGGCAAGGGGGCGCATGGCTCCATGCCCCAGAACTCGATCGACCCCGTGGTGATGGCGGCAGAGGCGGTGCTGGACCTGCAGACCATCGTCTCCCGCGAGATCCCCAGCACCGAGACGGCGGTGCTGACCGTCGGCTCGGTCCACGCGGGCAGCACGGCCAACGTCATCCCGGGGGAGGCCGAGCTGCTGCTCAACGTCCGCAGCTACGACCAGGCGGTCCGGACCCGCATCCTCGAGAGCGTGGAGCGCATCGCCCGGGGTGTGGCCGCGACGGCAGGGGCGACCGAGCCGCCCGAGGTGACCCGCATCGAGGGATTCCCGGTCGTCGTCAACGATCCCGGCGCCCTGGAGCGGACCGTCCGTGGCTTCACCGCGTGGCTCGGGGAGGACCGGATCCTCGACCCCGGCGCCGGTGCGGGCAGCGAGGACGTCGGGATCCTGGCCACCAACGCGGATGCCCCGTTGTGCTTCTGGCTGCTCGGAGGCAGCGACCCCTCGCTGTTCAGCACAGGTGACCTCACCGACCCGGCGGTGGTGCAGACCCTGCCGAGCAACCACTCACCGAAGTACGCACCCATGGTGGAGGTCGCCCTGCCGATGGGGGTCGAGGCGCTGGTGACGGCCGCAACTTCCTGGCTCCGTCCCGCTCGTGCCAGGTCGTCGAGCAGCGCCGCGCCGACCGCCCGCAACGGCAGGGCCGCGGGCGACAGGGTCGCCGCCAGTGCCGTGGCGAACGGAACCGCAGACCGGGGGAACGGAACGCAACGATGAAGGAGCAGGTATGGCGACACTGACAGTGTGGAAGTTCGACAGTCCCGACGGGGCGCTGCGGGCCGAGGAGGCCCTGGCTGCCCTGGAGAAGCAGGAGCTCATCCACGTCCTCGATGCCGCAACCGTCTCGTGGGAGGAGGGCAAGAAGAAGCCCAAGACCCATCAGGCCAACTCGCTGGTCGCCACCGGTCTGGTGGGAGGCATGTTCTGGGGACTGCTCTTCGGCCTCATCTTCTTCGTCCCTCTGATCGGCGTGGTGGTGGGGGCCGCCTCGGGGGCGGTGTTCGGCTCCCTCGCGGACGTCGGGATCGATGACGACTTCATCGGGTCCGTGCGCGAGAAGGTCACCCCGGGCACGTCGGCCCTCTTCGTCCTCAGCACCGGCACCGTCCTGGACCGGGTCAGCGAGGCACTGCGTGAACGGGGCGTCCACGGAGAGCTGATCGAGACGAACCTCTCCGCCGAGGAGGAGGCCACCCTCCGCGAGATGCTCGACGACGAGGAAGACGAGACAGGACGACAGAAGGAGGCGACATCATGAGCATCCAGAGACGGGAGAGCCCACCCCTGTTCAGCGAGCTGATGAGCTGGCTGGGGTCCCAGGCCCCCGACCCCCAGGTGAGGATCGAGGAGTGGGTGGACGGCGATCGGAGGTTCATCCGAGCCGACATCCCCGGCGTCGATCCCGAGCGCGACATCGAGCTCACGGTGGACGGCGGCCTCCTTCACCTGCGGGGCGAGCGGCGCTCCGAGACGCGTGACCGGCACCGGACCGAGATCCGCTACGGCACCTTCTCGCGCGTCGTCTCTCTGCCTCCCGGGACCCGCGCGGAGGACATCTCGGCCGAGTACGCGGACGGGGTGCTGACGGTCTCCATGCCCGAGTCGGGAGGGTCCAGTGCGGAGACGATCCCCGTGAGCGTCAAGTCCGGGCAGGACAAGCAGGACAAGCAGGACAAGAAGGACAAGCAGGACAAGCAGCAGTGACCCGGTCGGCCGTGGCGTCCTCCACCCAGGAGGGCGCCACGGTTCGTCTCTGCCGGGGCCGACGAGCACGGAACTTCGGGGCCGACGAGCGGCTGGACGGGTGGGGCGACGGCTGGTCACCGCGTGGCCCGGGCACCACGGCCATGGCCCGGGGCCCGGGGAGGGGAGCCGTTGGTCATGCGGGGCGGGTGCCGACAAGCACTCCCTCCGCGCCGCCTCCCGGCGGATCGTCGAAGGATGAGCACGAATCAACGACCGTCGGTCGACCGCCCGTCCCTGGACATCGGGTTCCTCGAGCGGAAACCCCGCGTGGGGATGACGCTGACCTTGATTCTGCTCGTCGTGGTCGGTGTGGTCGGGGGCAGCGCCGTCGGGCTGGTTCTGAGCCGCATGGTCGCGTGGCTGCTCGGGTCGTTCATCGGCGGCTCGTGAGCTGGGTCCGCGGCGCACCCGGTCGCTAGTAGGTCGGTCCCGTCTCCTGGCTGTGCGCGTGCTGCTCGTCGACCGCGGCGCCGTGCGGCGCCTTCCGGTCGACCTGCCTGAGCACCAGCTTGCGGACCTCGTCGTACCAGAGCACGGTCGAGCCGAGCGCCACGCACGCGGCCCAGTGGGCCGGGTCCAGCGAGCCTGTTCCGAAGGCGACCTGGAGGAAGGGCACCTCCACGACCGCGACCTGGAGCACCACCCCGAGTGCGATCGCGCCCCAGAGCCAGGGGTTGGCGAAGAGCCCGCGGAAGGCGCTCGTCGTCTCCGACCGGGCGTTGAGGGAGTTGAACAGCTGCGCGAGCACGAGCGTGGTGAAGCCGGCCGTCCGAGCCACCTCCAGCGTGTCCTCGCCCTCCACCAGACCGCCGGGCAGGAACAGGTCGATCGCGAAGAGCGTCGAGACGGCCATGACCAGTCCCATGGTCACGATCCCCCGCCACATGCGTGCGTCGATCGCCCGGTCGGTCGGGCGGCGGGGCGCTCGTGCCATCACGTCGTCGACCTCGGGGTCGATGCCCATCGCCAGCGCGGGCGTGGAGTCGGTGATCAGGTTGATCCACAGGATCTGGGTCGCGAGCAGCGGCAGCACCAGCGTGGACCCGTCGGCGGCGTCGTCGAGGCCGATGACTGCGGCCAGCACGACCCCCAGGAAGACGGTCAGCACCTCGCCCATGTTGGAGGAGAGCAGGTACCGCAGGAACTTCTTGATGTTGTCGAAGATGACCCGGCCCTGACGCACGGCCGCGACGATCGTGGCGAAGTTGTCGTCGGCCAGGATCATCCGCGCGGCCTCCTTGGTGACCTCGGTGCCGGTGATGCCCATCGCGACGCCGATGTCCGCCGACTTCAGGGCGGGAGCGTCGTTGACGCCGTCGCCGGTCATCGACACGATCTGGCCGTCGGACTGCAGAGCGTCGACCAGCCTGAGCTTGTGCTGGGGCGCCACCCGGGCATAGACCGAGACCTGACGGGTCAGCGCGAGGAGCTCCTCGTCGTCGAGCGCGTCCAGCTCCGCGCCGGTCGCCGCGCGACCTCCCGGCGCGATGATGCCGAGGTCCTCGGCGATGCGGGTGGCGGTGGCCGGGTGGTCACCGGTGATCATGATGACGCGGATGCCCGCTCGATGGGCCTCCGCGATGGCGTCGCCCACCTCCGCCCGGGCCGGGTCGATGATCCCGACGACCCCCACCCACACCAGGTCCTGCTCCCACGTCTCGTCCAGCCCCCCGTCGTCGGGGTCGGTCGCGGACGCCTCGACGTCGCTGCGCCAGGCGACACCCAGGGTGCGGTAGGCGTCGGCGGAGAGCGCCTCGACCTGGGCGAGCCAGCGGGCCCTGGCCTCGTCGGTCAGGGGCGCCGTCTCGCGACCGACCTGCTCCCTGCTGCACCGAGCGAGGAGGACGTCGGGCGCACCCTTGCTGAGCACGACGCTGGTGCCGTCGGCCCTGTCGCGATCCAGCGTCGACATCATCTTGCGCTCGGAGGTGAACGGGAGCTCCGCCCTCCGTGCGAACCTGCCCATCCACTCGGTCGTCCCCTCGAGCTTGCGGGCCGCGACGAGGAACGCGGCCTCGGTGGGGTCGCCCACGATCTCCCACTGGCCGGCTCGCTCGGTGAGCTGGGCATCGTTGGCCAGGGAGCCGGCGCCGAGCACCAGCCGCGCCTCGTGCAGCTGGGCGCCCACGAGCGGGCCGTCGTCTGCGCGCACCTGGCCGTCGGGGCGGTAGCCCACCCCGCTGACCTGCGCCGCGCCGGACGCCGTGACGATCCGTTGGATCGTCATCTCGTTCCGGGTCAGGGTGCCGGTCTTGTCGGTGCAGATGACCGACGCGGATCCGAGCGCCTCCACCGAGCTGAGCTTCTTGACCACCGCGTTGCGCTTGGCCATCCGCTGCACGCCGATGGCCAGCACGACCGACAGGATGGCGGGGAGCCCCTCGGGGACCGCCGCGACGGCGAGCGAGACGCCGAGCAGGAGCACGACCACCAGCTCGCTCGGTTCGGTGACGCCGCCGACCAGGATGATGGTGAGCATCACGGCGATCGCGATCCCCACGACCCCGATCCCGAGCATCCGGCTGATGTTCGCCACTTCTCGCTGCAGGGGAGTGGGCTCCTCCACGGTGGCGTCGAGCATCTCCGCGATCGCCCCGATCTCGCTGTCCATGCCGATGCCGGTGACGACCGCCCGTCCGGTGCCCTGAACCACGGCGGTCCCCTTGTAGACCATGTCGGACCGGTCGCCCAGGGGCACCTGGGAGGCGAGGGTCTGCGGATCCTTGGTGACGGCCTCGCTCTCCCCGGTCAGCGAGGCCTCCTGGATCCGCAGCGAGCTCGCGCTCAGCAGGCGGGCGTCCGCTCCCACCGCGGCCCCCTCGTCGAGGGCGAGCACATCCCCGCGCACCAGGTCGGCGGACGGGACGGTGCGCAGTCGCCCGTCGCGCAGGACCGTGGACGTCGCGGCTGTCATGGTGCCCAGCGCGGCCACGGCCTCCTCCGCCCGGGACTCCTGGGTGTATCCGAGCGCGGCGTTGAGCACGACGATGGCCGCGATGACGAGGGCGTCCACGGGTGTGCCGGAGGCCCCTTCGACGATCCAGGCGACGACGGAGATGAGGACGGCCGCCATCAGCAGGTAGATCAGCGGATCCTGGAACTGCGCGAGGATCCTGCGCCAGCGCGGCACCCGGGCGGCGGCGCGCAGCTCGTTGGGACCGTCGACGGCCAGCCGACGGGCTGCCTCCTGCTCGGAGAGCCCGCGGGCCGGGTCCACGCCCAGTTCGCGCGCGACCACCTCGGCGTCGAGCTGGGACGGGTCGGACGGAAGTCCCGGAGTAGACGGATCGAGAACCATGGCGTTCCTCCCGAGATACGCCGCGCTCTCGACGCGGCCATGCCTCGACGCTAGCGTCGAGGTGCATGGAGCAACCCCACGCCAGCGACAGCACCGTCAGCGGACGCCCTCTCGACACTGCGCAGCTCCGACGCCTCGACGCGTGGTGGCGGGCGGCGAACTACCTGTCGGTGGGGCAGATCTACCTGATGGACAACCCGCTGCTCCGCGAGCCGTTGCGGCCCGAGCACGTGAAGCCGCGGCTGCTCGGGCACTGGGGCACCACCCCCGGCCTCAACTTCGTCTACGCGCACCTCAACCGGGCGATCACCGCGCGCCACCTGGACATGATGTACGTCATCGGGCCCGGCCACGGAGGGCCCGGTCTGGTGGCCTCGGGCTGGCTGGAGGGGACCTACGGGGAGGTCTATCCGGACGTGGGCCAGGACCTGGCCGGGATGCGCCGGCTCTTCCAACAGTTCTCCTTCCCCGGCGGGATCCCGAGTCACGTGGCGCCGGAGACGCCCGGGTCGATCCACGAGGGCGGGGAGCTGGGCTACTCGCTCTCCCACGCCTACGGCGCGGCGTTCGACAACCCCGAGCTGGTGGTCGCCGCCGTCGTGGGGGACGGGGAGGCCGAGACAGGGCCGCTGGCCGCGAGCTGGCACTCCAACAAGTTCGTGGACCCACGACGCGACGGCGCCGTGCTCCCGATCCTGCACCTCAACGGCTACAAGATCGCCAATCCGACCGTGCTGGCCCGCATCAGCGAGGACGAGCTGACCTCCCTGATGCGCGGGTACGGCCACGTCCCCTACCTGGTCGAGGGATCCGAGCCCGAAGAGATGCACCAGCGCTTCGCTGCCACCCTGGACCGCTGCCTGGACGAGATCGGGGAGATCCAGGACGAGGCACGGTCCGCTCGCGACGAGCCGGTGCCCCGTCGGCCGTGGCCGATGATCGTGCTGCGCTCCCCGAAGGGGTGGACCGGGCCGGCGGAGGTCGACGGCCACCGGGTCGAGGGCTCCTGGCGCTCCCACCAGGTGCCGTTCGCGCGAGCCCGGGAGGACGACTCGCACCGCGCCGTCCTCGAGCAGTGGATGCGCAGCTACCGGCCCGAGGAGCTGTTCACCGAGGACGGGGCTCCGGTCCCCGAGATCGCCGACCTGCACCCGCCGGGGGAACGGCGGATGAGCGCGAACCGGCACACGAACGGCGGGCTGCTGCTCCGCGACCTGAGGATGCCCGACTTCCGGGAGTACGGCGTGCAGGTGGCGGCACCGGGCACGGGCGCGGTCGAGGCCACCAAGGTGCTGGGTGGGTTCCTGCGCGACGTGATGGCCGCCAACATGGACCGGTTCCGCCTCTTCTCCCCGGACGAGAACAACTCCAACCGCCTCCAGGACGTGCTCGAGGTGACCTCCCGCACCTGGAACGCCGAGCTCCTGCCGGACGACGACGCCCTGGCCCTCGACGGGCGGGTGATGGAGATCCTCTCCGAGCACACGTGCGAGGGATGGCTGGAGGGATACCTGCTCACCGGGCGCCACGGGCTCTTCTCGTGCTACGAGGCGTTCATCCACGTCGTGGACTCGATGTTCAACCAGCACGCGAAGTGGCTGAAGGTGACCAACGACCTCGCCTGGCGCCGGCCGATCGCCTCCCTCAACTACCTGCTCACCTCCCACGTGTGGCGACAGGACCACAACGGGTTCTCCCACCAGGACCCGGGCTTCGTCGACCACGTGGTCAACAAGAAGTCGGACGTCATCCGCGTCTACTTCCCCCCGGACGCCAACACCCTGCTCTCGGTGACCGACCACTGCCTGCGGAGCCGTCAGTACGTGAACGTGATCGTCGCCGGCAAGCAGCCGGCGCTGCAGTACCTCACGATGGACGAGGCGGTCGTGCACTGCACCAAGGGCATCGGCATCTGGGAGTGGGCGGGCACCCACTCCACCGATGAGCCGGACGTGGTGATCGGCTGCGCGGGCGACGTGCCCACGATGGAGGCGCTCGCCGCGGTCCAGCTGCTCCGGGGCTTCTTCCCCGACCTCGCCATCAGGTTCGTCAACGTCGTGGACCTGATGCGTCTCCAGGACGAGCGCGAGCACTCCCACGGTCTCTCCGACACCGCGTTCGACTCCCTCTTCACCAAGGACAAGCCGGTCATCTTCGCTTTTCACGGGTATCCCACGCTCATCCACCGCCTCACCTACCGGCGGCACAACCACCGGAACCTGCACGTCCGCGGCTACAAGGAGGAGGGCACCACGACCACGCCGTTCGACATGACCGTCCTCAACCAGGTCGACCGCTTCAACCTGGCGATGGACGTGATCGATCGGGTTCCTCGTCTCCAGGCCGTGGGGGGACCGGTCCGCGAGCTCCTCAGGAACAAGCTGGTCGAGCATCGGATCCACATCCGCACCCACGGCGAGGACCTGCCCGAGATCCAGGGCTGGCAGTGGCAGCCGGGCCCCGGCCCGCACGCCGTCACCCCGGATCCCGCACGTACCGCACCAGAGGGCTGAGCACGTGCGGGTCCTGGTCGTCAACGCCGGCTCGAGCAGCCTGAAGCTCTCCGTCCGGGACGGGGGCGACGAGGTCGCGGCCACCACGGTGGAGCGTTGGGCGGGGGAGGGGCACGTGGAGCCGATCCGGGCTTTCCTTGAGCAGAGTCCGACCCCTGAGCGGGTGGGTCACCGCGTCGTCCACGGGGGACCCCGCTTCAGCGAGCCCGTGCTCGTCGACGAGGGCGTGCTCGACTACCTCGACTCGATCACCACCTTGGCGCCGCTGCACAATCCGCGAGCGACCGCCGCGATCCGCGAGGTCGGGAAGCTGCTTCCGGCCACGCCAGCCGTCGTCTGCTTCGACACGGCGTTCCACGCGACGCTGCCGCGGGCGGCCAGCACCTATGCCCTGCCGAGGGAGTGGAACGAGCGGTGGCAGCTGCGGCGCTACGGGTTCCACGGCCTGAGTCACGCCTACGCCGTGCGCCGCGGCGCGGAGCTCGTGGGGCAGGAGCTCGGCGCGATGCGCGTCGTCTCCTGCCATCTCGGTGCGGGTGCGTCCCTGGCGGCGGTGCGCGAGGGACGCTCGGTCGACACGACCATGGGGTTCACTCCGCTGGCAGGCCTGGTGATGGTGACCCGCTCCGGATCGGTCGACCCCGGCATGGTGCTCTGGCTCCTCCAGAACGGCGACATGACCCCGGAGCACCTGCGCGACGTGCTCGAGCACCAGTCGGGGATGAAGGGACTCTCCGGAACGACCGGGGACCTCCGCGACGTCCTGAGCGCGCGCGCGGCGGGAGACCGGGACGCCGGGCTGGCCTACGAGGTCTTCATCCACCACCTCCGCCGCGAGATCGGCGCGATGGTCTCCAGCGCCGGCGGCCTGGACCTCCTGGTGGTGACCGGTGGGATCGGGGAGCACTCCGAGGAGGTGCGCAGTGACATGGCCGCCGGTCTCGCTCACCTCGGAGTCGAGATCGATGCCGAGGTGAACGCCGCCGCTCGGGGCGACGTCGACATCAGCGCGTCCACGGCGAGCGCGTGCACGGTCGTGGTGAAGGCTTCCGAGGAGTCCGAGATCGCCAGGCAGACGGCCCAGCTCGACGCCGGCTGAGCGCGCGACCGTGGGCGCCCTAGTTGTCCGCAGGCTCCTGCGAGGCGGGTCGTGCGGCGTCCTCATCGCGGTCGCGGAAGTGCCGGTAGCTGTAGCCGATCATCGCCAGGGCGATGAGGCCGGAGCTGATCAGCGTGGCGCCGGTTCCCCAGCCGCCGAGCAGCCACCACGTGTCGGCGACTGGCCACCACGGCGGAGCCGAGCGGCCGACTCCCCAGAAGAGACCGAGCCCGATGAGCACGCAGGCCCCCAGCACCGAGGCCAGAATGCGTGGCCACGTCCTGACACTGTCGGCAGCGGAGCGGAGCGCCGCATGCTTGACGGGGGCGAGGCGGCGTTCTGCCCACTCGTACTGGGTGGCCAGGATGGCCATTCCCGCGAAGAGGGCCAGCAGGCCGGGGCCGGGGAGCACCAGCGCCGCGAGACCGACGACTACGAGGAGCCAGCCGACTGCCTGGAGGAGGACATGCTTGACGGTGCTCGTGGCGCTCACGGCCGTCCTTCGTCGAGGGTCGTCGTCATCTGGCGAGTGAGTCTAGCCTCGCCGACGGGAGGCTGCGCCGGGAATGACCTCAACCTCCCGCTGGGGGCGCGGGGGCCCCGGCCGGCGGTCGTCGGCAGCGGGTCTCACGCCTGCTCGGGTGCCTGGCGAGCGACGCCGAACGCGTGGAGGACCAGGCCGAGGATCACCCAGGCGGCGAGGGTGAGGCCCGCGGTCAGTCCGCCCGCCCCGCCGAAGTAGGCGCTTGAGCGCACCAGGGTTCCGGCTGCGCCGGGCGGGAGGATCTGGCCGAAGGTGCCCAGGCCCGAGGGCAGCCAGGCGCCGGTGGTGGCGATGCCGGCCAGCGGGTTGCCGAGGAACATCATGGTCATCGCGCCGATGGTGAAGCCCTTGCCGCCGAAGGCCTGCTGGACTCCGCTGAGCAGGAAGGCCAGGGCTGCGATGCCCAGTGCCATGGCGCCGGCGACCGGCCAGAACGCGGACTCGATGCTGCCGAACCAGAAGCGCAGGACGCCGGAGACGATCAGGCCGCCCGCGGCGGAGAAGGCGAGGAGGCCGGCGAGCCTCCAGGTGTGGCGGCGGGGGAAGAGCTTGCGGAAGGCGACCGCCGGGACGATGCCCCCGAAGACGAGCGGGAACGCGAGGCCGCCGATGCCGATGCCGGTGGGGTCGGACTCAGGCAGCGCCACGACGTCGTCGGTGCTGACCTCGGCGTCGAAGGCTTGGCCGAGGCTCTGGGCGGTGGCGGAGACGGAGGAGGAGATGGCGGCCGAGCCCGCGCTCGCGACGACGGCGTGGACCTCGTCGGTGTCGACGACGAAGCCGCCGACGACCTCTCGGTCCCGGACGGCGTCGACGAGCGCCTGCTCGGAGTCGAAGTGCTCGAGCTGGTAGGCCTCGGGTGCTGCGGTGGACAGGGTCTGCTCCACCTCCGCGACCGCTGCGGCGGAGCCCACCACGCCGACCGGCAGGTCGTGTGCTCCGCTCTTGAGCGAGGGGAGGATGAAGAGGGCGAGCAGGATCACCAGGATGGCACCGAGCCCCGCCGTCATGCCGAGGACGGCCACCAGGGGCGGAGGGGTGCGGCGGGCCGGGGTGCTGGTCTCCGTCGCGGGGCTCCCGGGTGCGGGGAGGGTCGAGTGTGTGGGGGTCATGGTGTTCCTCTGCCGATCAAACGACGCGGAGGCATTCCCTCCACTTATGTGGAAGATAATCCTCCGGTTAGGCTCGCAGAACCAAATTGACGGCACGGCCCATCCAGCCCGGGAGGCACAGGTGCGATCCGATGCAGCCAAGCGCCGGACGGAGATCGTCCGGGCGGCCAGGAGGCTCTTCGCCGCGGAGGGCAACGACGTCGCGCTGGAGGCCGTCGCCGACGCCGCCGGTGTCGGGATCGCCACGCTCTACCGGAACTTCGGGTCGAGGGCGGCCCTGGCGGACGAGGTCGCCCAGGCGATCCTTCTCGACATGCGCGCCGCCGCGGACGAGGCGATGGCAGGGATGGCGACCGACCCGGGCCGGATGTGGTGCGACTTCGTGGGCAGGCTCGTCGGCCTGGACCTCGGTGCTCTCGCGGCGGCCTTGGGGGAGTACCTGACCCACGCTCTCTCCACTCCCGTGCGGGAGGCCCAGGAGGAGACCCTGGCCCGGGTGGAGGAGCTGCTGACGGCCGCACGGCGGGCCGGCCTGGTCCGCGACGACCTCGGAGCCCTCGAGCTCGTGCTTGCCGTGGGGCTGATCACCCGTCCTCTGCCGGAGGCCATCCGGGGTGCGGCGCCGGACCTGGTGCCGAGGCTGGTCGCCACCCTGCTCGCCGGGATGGCGCCGGGACCGCGACCTGAGTGGCTACCTCCTTCTGGTGAGGGGGAGTGAGGGCCGGTGCCGGGTTCTCGCCTGGGGCGGCGGGTCAGCGCACGCGGAGAGTGCGACTGGCGCGGGTGGTGCCACCCTCGCCCTCGGCGGTGACCGTGATCGTGACGGCGCCCTTCTTGAGCCGCGGCAGCGTGATGCTGCCACCGTGCTTCGGGAGCCTGTCGCGGAGCAGCCTCTTGGTGCCCTGACGGACGACGACCTTGACCGACTCGGCGTCGATGGCTGCGACGGCAACCGAGGTGCCGGCCGCCCGGGCGACCCTCTTGGCAGCCGCGATGGTCACCCTGGGCTCGGGGCGGGCGGGATCGGTGGTCTGGGGGGTACCTGGCTGGGTCGGGGTGGCGGTGACGGTGACCGTCGGCTGTGCGGTCGGGCCGGCGGTCACGGTGGCCGTCGGCTGCGCCGTCGGGCTGGCAGTCACCGTGACCGCCGGCGGGCCGGGCAGCGTGCTGGGCGTACGGCCCAGCATCGTGGCGAACAGGTCGGTCTGGTCGATCACGCCGGTGACGTTCGCCGCCTGGGGGCCGGACGCGGCCACCCGGATCTGCGAGCCGGTGTGGTTGGAGCCACCCAGCGACGTCGAGTAGGCGACCATGAGCGGGTCGCCGTCGGCGCTCTGGAGGGTCGCGGTCTGACGACCGTCGTTGACGCTGCCGACGATCTGCGTGGAGTGGGCGTGGTCGCCGGTGACGATGATCAGCGTGTCGGGGTGGGTCTTCTGGTAGTCCAGCGCCACCTTGACCGTGTCGTCGAGCATCTCCAGGTCTCCGATGGCGCCGCAGATGTCCATCGCGTGCTCCTGCTTGTCGATCATCGCGCTCTCGGCCTGCAGGAAGAACCCGTCGGGGTTGTCGAGAAGCTCGATGGCCTTCTGCGTCATCGTGGCGAGATCCGGCTGGGTGCCGCGATCGGCCGGCTGGCAGCGCGTGGTCGGCGAGCCCGCGCCGGGGGCTGGCGTGGCGACGAGCGGCTGGTACTTCGGGGTCATGTTGCCGTGGGCGAACAGGCCGAGGACCGGGCCGTCGGCCAGGGAGGTGACGGCGTCGAGCTCGGTGGCGTTCGCGACGTGGCGATAGCCCTGCTGATCGCGGGCATAGTCCAGAACGGTGCCCGAGCCGTTCTCGAGGGTCTGGCTGTAGCGGGCCAGGCCGCCGCCGAGGAGCACGTCGACCTGGTTGTCCACGAGCTGCTCGGCCACCGAACCCTTGCCGCCCGCGGATTTCCGGGCGCTGGGACAGACGGCCATGTTGGCGGGGCCCTGGCAGGCGCGCTGGTTGATGTGGGCCGCGGCTGCGGCGGGGGTGGCGTCGGTGATCTCGGACGTGGAGACGTTGCCGGTGCGCTTGCCTGCCGCCTTGAACTTCTCCAGCACCGTCTCGTAGTCGGTGCCCGGGATCTCGTTGGCGCTCGAGGGCCCCTGGGAGAGGCGGCCGTCCACGGTCTTCTTCCCTGTCGACCAGCCGCTGGCGGTCGGGGCGGAGTCGGAGACGTACGCGATCGGATAGTCCGGGCCGGGGCCCACCTTGAGGCCGTGGGTGGTCATCGCGCCCGTGAAGGGGAGCTCGTCGAGGGCGAACCGGCCGGCTGCTCCCTTGGAGTAGTTGCGGGCGGCGGTGATCATCGAGTCGTCCATGCCGTCGCCGATGATGAGGATCACGCTCTTGGGCTTGGCGGGGTCGATCTCCCCCGCGAGGTCAGCGGAGCGGTCCGGGGAGAACCCCAGGGGGACGGCGGTGGCCGCGGTGACGCCGAGGGCGACGACGGCGACGGCACCCCCCGTCATCGCAGCGAGCGAGATGCGCTTCACGAGCGTGTCCTTTCGTCGAGTGATTGCGCATGAAGGCTCGGGCAATCGAGGGACGTAGGCATGGACAGCAGGCGTCGGGCAGGTGACGATCAGGAAGAGAACCGGGACGTGCCCACGGAGTCGACCGGAGCGGCGGCATTCTCGACGCCAGCCTCCTCGGAGACCCGCAGTGGCGTGCCCTCGACGGCGAGCGTGTTCTCCTCGAGCCTGATGCCGCGTCCCGCCTCGACCGCGATCCCGTTTCCTGCCCCGGCGAGGCGGTTGCGGGCGATGAGCACGTCGGTGGCGACGCCGGCACCCCGGCCGTCCGCACCTCCGTCCTCCGTCACCGTGATGGCCCAGAACTCCGCACCGGTGCCGGTCACCGTGTTGTCACGGACCACCGTGCCGGGTGCGTTGCGCAGCTCGATCCCCACCGCGGAGCGGCTGCCTCCGACGACCTCGTTGGCATCGATCAGGGTGTCGGGGGTCCCCAGGATGACGAGCACCCCCTGGGTGTTGCCGACGAGCGTGTTGTCGTGGATCCAGTTCCCCTCCCCGCTCGCGTCGTGCCGGTTCTGCTCGCCTCCCGAGTTGCCCAGTGCCACGGCAGCGGCACCGACCTCGGTGACCGTGTTGCCACGGATCTCATTGAGGTACTCGCCCTCGCCGTGCAGGTCGATCGCGTCCAGCACACCCCCGTCGATGGTGTTGTCGGCGATCAGGTTGTTGTGCGTGGGGAACTGCAGCAGGATGCCGTGGCGCAGGTGTCTGCCGTCCAGGTGGTTGTCCACCACCACGTTGTGCCGTGAGTCGTCGCTGGCTTCGGGGTCACGCTGGTCCGCCATGCCCTCGACCGCGATCCCGTAGCCGGACCCGCCGGGGCCGACGCTGGTGGCGTCAGCGACCCGGCAGCCGGTCACGGTCACCTCACGGCTGGCCTTGACCGTGATGCCGTGGCGCTGGAACAGCTCCACGGCGACGTCCTCGACGAGGATCCGCCCACTGCCCTCCCCGATCTGCACGCCGTACATCGGCCCACCTCCCGGGCCTCCCACCTCAGGGTCGCTGCCGAGCTCCCCGACGTGCTCGGAGCTGATGGTGAGACCGGCGACGGCCGCGTTGTGCACGCCCATGGCGCGCACCACCGCACTGTCCTCCTCCCCGTCGAACGACGTGCGGAGCACGGTGGCACCTGGCCCGGCCCCACGCAGCTGCACGTCATCGGGGAGGAGCAGGTTCGCCTCCTCGTCGTCGGGGTGGCTCGAGCGCAGGTCGAAGACCCCGGCGGGGAGGACGACCTCGTCGCCCGACTCCGCCGTGGCCAACGCTTCCCGGATAGCGGGAGCGTCATCCCCGGTGCCGGACTCCGGGTCGGCCCCCAGGGCGGTGACGTCGCGAGATGTTCCGGTCGGCGGGTCTGGCACCGGGACCTCGACGGGTGTCCCGTCGGGGGCTACCAAGCCGGCTCTGGAGCCGATCTGAGAGCTGGAGGTCCCCTCGGGCGCCGAGCGTGGCGCTGCGGAACCGTCCCCCGTGCAGGCGCTCAGGGAGAGCGCGAGCAGCCAGAGGACGATCCCGCAGCGCCGACGGGTCGGCACCCGCCGGCACCCGAGGTCCGCCTGCTACCTCCTCCCCTTCTTCTTCACCCGGATCACCAGCGTCCGAGTGGCTCGCTTCGAGACTTCCGAGCCGAGGTAGACGAGCTTGACCTGGCGCACGCCCGCCTTGAGCCGGGAGATCCGCACCCGTGCGAAGCCGCGGCGGTTGAGGGTGTCGCGTCCGATCACGACTCCGCTCTTCTTCACCTCGACCTTCCCGGTGGCCGGTTCCCCTCCCGAGACCACCTGGAACGTGATGAGTGCCCGGCTCTTCGGGGTCACCGGCTTCGGGCGCACGGTCGGCTTCTTGATCACCGAGGGCTTCTTGGTGCTCGGCGGCGTGGTCGGGGGAGTGGTCGGGGGCGTAGGCGTGGTCGTGATGTCGCCGATCCCCACCGTCTGTCGCAGGGGGAGGTCCTCGGAGGATCCGCCGACGTAGACCGTGAAGTTCCCCTTGGGCGTCGTCCACTCTCCGTCCGCCCACCGCGCGAGGTCGTCGGGATCCTCGGGCACGAAGTAGGAGAACGGGTGGTTGGAGGCGCTGGCGTCCAGGACCACCGAGACGCGCCTGCTCTCGCCGGGTTGGAGCTGGACCTTCTCGAACTCGACCAGGCGGTTGAAGTTCTCGCGGGCCTCACGAGGCAGCCTCAGGTAGACCTGAGAGGCCTCCTGGCCGGCGACTTTGCCGGTGTTGGTCACGGTGTAGCTGACCCGCAGACCGGTCTGCTTCCCGTCCTGGCGGACCTTGTCCACGTCGAGCTTGCTGTAGTCGAAGGTCGTGTAGGACAGGCCATAGCCGAACGGGAACAGCGGTTTGGTGTTGGTCGCCTGGTACCAGCGATAGCCCATCTTCATGCCTTCGGTGTAGCGGACGACCCGCTGCGGCGCTCCGGGGATCGGGTCGCGACCGATGCCACCGGGAACCCCCGTGTCCTCCTCGTAGCCCGGGTACTGCTCCTGGGTCTGGTAGGCGGCCTCACGGTCGGTCCGACCGAAGGTCACCGGGAGCTTGCCGGAGAAGTTCGTGACCCCGAAGAGCGCATCGGCCACGACATTGCCGTCCTCCTGTCCCGGGTACCACGCCTCGACCATGGTGTTGACCTTGTTGATCCAGGGCATGTTCACCTGCCCCTGAGTCTTCAGCACCATGATCGTGTTCGGCACCGCGTCGAGCATGCGCGGGATCAGCTCCTGCTGGTTGGTGCCCTGCACGGTGGGCAGGTCCAGGTCGGGGATCTCCTTGCCGGCCCCCGAGACGTTGCCACCGGGGTTCTCGTCCTGGTAGTTGCTGTTCTTGTCCCACGTCTCGCGGGCGACGTCACCGACCATCAGGATGGTCACGTCGGACCTCTCCGCCAGATCGATGGCGGCGCCGATGTTGTTGGCGTTGTTGTAGGTGACCGTGGCGTCTGCGGCGCCGAGCTGGCGCAGCGTGTTCTCCAGGCCCTCCTTGGGGGTGACCTCGTACGGCGCGTTGACGGAGATGAAGCGCGTCCGGTCACCGCTGCGTGGCGGCAGGGTCGCCTGGCCGGCGAACCACCTCGGGCCGATCAGCGCCACCGAGTCGATCGCTCCGGCGTTGAGCGGCAGCTGCTTGCGCTCGTTGCGCAGCAGCACGAGGCTCTCGGAGGCGGCATCCTTGGCGACGTCGGCGTGGGGACCGCCCTGCGCCAGCTCCTCCTTCAGCTGGTCCCAGCCGAACGACGTGGCCGGGTCGTCGAAGTCGCCGAACTCGAACATCTTGATGTAGCGCTCGCGGAGCATGTTGTCGATGTCGGCCTCAGTGATCTCGCCGGCGTTGATCGCGGCCTTCACCAGAGCCGGCTGGTACCACTCCGGCTCCTCGTCGACCTCGACGTCGGTGCCGGCGAGGATCGACGGCACCGTGCTCTGCTGGGCGCGCCGATCGGAGAAGACGTAGCCGTCGAAGCCCCAGTCCTGGCGAAGAGTCTGCTGCAGCAGGGGCTTGCTGTCGCAGTTGTAGCTGAAGTTGACGTAGCCGTAGGCACACATGATGGAAGCGACGTTGGCGTCCTTGACGGCCATCTCGAACGGCAGCAGGTAGAGCTCGTGCATCGCCCGGGAGGGCACCCGGATCGCCGCGGTCCACCGCTCGAACTGGAACTCGGAGTCGTTGGCGACGAAGTGCTTGGCCGTCGCCTGGCTCACCCTGCGCTCCTGGATGCCGCTGATGATCTTCGACGCGAGAGCCCCCGTCAGGTACGGGTCCTCGCTGAAGAACTCGTTGTTGCGGCCGCCGTAGGGGGTGCGGATCAGGTTCAGGACAGGTCCCCACAGCACCTGGTGGGCCCAGGCACGCAGCTCGAAGTCGAGCACCTCGCCCCAACGCTTGCCCAGCGGGCGGTCGAACGTCGCCGCCGAGGAGATCTGGGCGGGCAGTGCGGTCGCGGTCGGCTCCGGGAGGCAGTCGCCGCCCCGGATGCCGGTGCCGCCGTTGGCCATCCGGAAGTCGGGGATGGCCAGTTCCGGGATGCCCTCGATGTGGCGGCCGATCTGCGTGAAGTCGCAGCCCTTGCCGTTGCCGTCGGTCCCGTCGTCGAGGTCCTCGTTGTAGACCGGGCGATTGAAGATCTGCTCGAGCTTCTGGTCGAGGGTCATCGCGCCGATCAGGAGCTCAGTTCGCTCCTCCGGCGAGAGGCTGGTGTTCATCCACGGGAGTTCGTCCTGCGCCGTGGCCGACTGCTGGATTCCAAGCATGGCCCCGGCGGTCGTGACCACGAGGGCGAGCGCGGAGAGTGCGCTGATGAGTGGCTTTTTCATGAGCTACGTCCCCATTCAGAGGTATGACGTGAATCACTCAGCATGCGCCTCGTCCGAGGGGACAACAAGGACGGCGTCACGGCGTCCGGAGCACTCTGGGTGAGACCACGGCTGACCGCAGGAGAACCCACCGAAACTCGGCAGAACCCGCGCCAAAGGACGCACGTGGTGGCTGCCGCAGGATTGCCCGGGCCGGTGACGTGGGGTACGAGACGAGGAACGCGCGCCCACCGCCTCCGCTCGGTACGTCAGCAGGACCGGGCTTGACGGGCAGGGGGAGGGGCGGTGTCCTCGGGGTGATCCGCCGCGGCTGGGCCCGCCGCAGGCGGCCAGGTCGCGTCGTGGACCAGGCGGCCGAGGACGGGGATCCGCACGGCGAGGGCGAACAGGCCGTACCCGAGCGGTGCGCCGAGGGTGTTGGCGATCAGGTCGTTGACATCGGCGACGTGGCCGCCCTGGAGCGCGACGCAGTTCACGAACTGCGCCGTCTCCATCAGGAGGCTCAGGGCGAATCCGCCCAGGAGGACACGGAGGACCGACCGGGTGCGCGTGACCAGCGGGAGGAGGACGCCCAGCGGGAGGAACACCAGGACGTTCTGGACGTAGTCCGAAACCTCAGTGCCCCTGAAGGGCGTCAGGTGCAGGTACGCGTCCCACGGCACGCCGTAGTCCGGCTTGTCGAGGTAGATCGGCAGGACGGTGTTGGCGACGACGCCGCCGGCGTAGCCACACACAACGACGGCCACCAGCACCCGCAGGGACGTCAGGCCCTGCCGCCGGTACAACTGACCCAGCAGGAGCGAGAGGAGCACGAGGGCCAGTGGACCGACGACGAACATCGTGGGGACCTGTCGGTACAGATCGGACAATGCGGCTCCAGACAGGCGGGGCAGGGACATTTTTTCCCAGCGGGCCAGAGACCCTAGCCGTAGCCCGGCCGAACTGACGGAGGAACGCACGTCGCGTCTCAGGACCCCAGTGAGCGTCGGAACGGCTGTTGCCGCCGACCTGCTCGCTGCTGCAGCCCTGTCGAGAAGGGGATGGGGTGAGAGGCGGGTAGTTGCGCACCCGGGGAAGGAAGCCGGCCAAGGAGCCGGGTGACGGGATCGCGTCACACGGATTGACGCGTAGCCGCAGGGGGGTGTCTATTGGTGGGGTCGGCTCGGCGACCGATGCTAGGGAGCAGACGATGACTGCAGCGACGTACCTCGACGGCCACTTCGCGCCGGTGGCCACTGAGCTGACCGCCACGGAGCTCGAGGTCACGGGCGCGGTGCCGCCGGGCCTGGCGGGCAGGTACATCCGCACCGGGCCCAACCCGTTCGCAGCGCAGGCCGACACGTACCACTGGTTCGCGGGCGACGGGATGGTGCACGGCGTCGACCTGCACGGCGGCCGGCCACGCTGGTACCGCAACCGCTGGGTGCGCAGCCCCGAGGCCAGCGCGCACCTCGATGAGCCCCCTGTGCCCCACGAGGACGGCGGTTGGTACTCCGGCTCGGGCAACACCAACGTGTTCGCCCACGCCGGCCGGATCCTGGCCGTGACCGAGGGCTCGCTGCCTTATGAGCTGACGGGCGACCTGGACACGGTCGCCACGCGCAACTTCGGCGGCCCTCTCCCTGCCGGCATCACCGCTCACCCCAAGTTCGACCCGAACAACGGCGAGATGCACGTGATGAGCTACGGCTTCGACAACCCCGCGTTGCGCTATCACGTGATCGACCCTGCCGGGGAGCTCCTCAGCACTGTCGACATCGACCTTCCGGCCCCGGTCATGCTCCACGACATGGGCCTGACCGGCTCCCGGGTCGTGCTCTTCGACCTGCCTGTGCTCTTCGACCTGGAGCTCGCCCTCCAGAGCGTGGCCCTGCCCTTCCGCTGGCGCCCCGACAACGGGGCCCGGGTCGGGCTCCTGCCCCGGGCGGGCACCGGGTCCGACGTCGTGTGGATCGACGTCGAGCCGTGCTTCGTCTACCACCCCCTCAACGCCTTCGACGACGGTGATCGAGTGATCATCGACCTGGTGGTGCACGACCATGCCTTCGCCGAGGACGGCGAGCCCGTCTCCGATCGCCCCCGGCTGGAGCGCTGGACGATCGACCCGCGGGCACGCAAGGTCCTCACCGAGACGATCGACGATCGCGGCACGGAGTTCCCACGCGGGGACGAACGACTCACTGGCCGCCGCCACCGCTACGGCTACACGATCGGCGCATCCTCGGTGCGCGACCTGGGCGCCCTGGGCGACGACCCTCGGACCGCTGTGCGCAAGCACGACCTTCTCGCCGGCACCACCGTCGAGGTGGACCTGGGCTCCGGCCGCATCGCCAGCGAGATGGCGTTCGTCCCGGCCGACAGCGCGGCTGGCGAGGACGACGGCTGGCTCATGGGCTACGTGTACGACGCCACGCGCGGCGCCAGCGACCTGGTGATCATCGATGCCCACGACTTCGGACATCCCGTGGCCACGGTCCACCTGCCGGCCCGGGTGCCGCAGGGATTCCATGGGAGCTGGATCCCCGACTCCGCCCTCGCCTGAGCAATGAATTTCGGAATCCGCCCCTGACGCGGGGGCACTCCCGCATACCGATGCGTCCCGCGGAGCACCTGTGCCCGGCACCCGCTGCCCGCACTACGCGTCTCGTCCGCGCTGTGCTGCGTCGCTGACGCACGCCAGGGGCGTCCCTGAGCATCACCGTGGGTTTCGGCCTTGCCAAGATTGCTGGGGTGCAAGGCGAGGCCCAGTGCTTCCTACCGGTAAGCAGTCTTGTGCTTGCTCGGCGGTCGCGCACTATTCCCGGTCGCTTGCGCGGAGCTGGGTGAGCGTCCAGCGCAGTGGACCGTCCACGTCAGTACTCGGGTCGAGCATCTGTCGGATCATGAGTCCCTCATGGAGGGTGAGGAAGCCGCGGGCGGCCGCAGCGCAATCGACGTCGGCGGCAATGAGACCGGCGGTCTGCGCCCGGTGGAACACGTCGGTCAGTTCTTGGTCCCAGGCCGCGGCACGCTGTCGGACGAAGACCGCGGCAACGTGGTCGGGTTGCGCTGCGACGTTCAGCTTGAGGCTGATCCACAGCCGGGTCCAGGCAGGGGTGGAGCGACGGCGTTCGGCGACGCGTGCGTAGGCACTGACGAGGTCGTCGACGTCCAGCAGAGCGCCCTCGTCGAAGAACTGGCGATCAGCCTCCTCCTGAGCGACGAGCACGCCCAGCAGAAGCTCGTTCTTGGATGCGAAGTGGTGCTGCAGGCCGCTGTGGGTGATCCCGACTCGGGCGGCGATGGAACGAAGTGAGGCGGCCTCGAAACCCGCTTGCGAGAACTCCTCCAACGCCGCGTCGAGGATCGCGGCCCGTTTCGCCAGTCCGACCTTGTACGGCCCGCGCCCCAACTTCGTCACTCCTCCAGTATCTCCCACCACGGTGCCACTTATGGGACGCGCAGGGAGTTCGGCCAAAACGAAACCCTGCCATGTGGTAAGTATTGCTGGACAAAGGAGTGTGAGATGGTTAACAAGTCATTCGACATGGTGGTCGTGGGGACCGGAACCGGGATGCTGGCCGCGTTGGCGGCGGCCGAGGCAGGAATGTCGGTTCTGCTCGTGGAGAAGTCGGAGTACGTGGGCGGCTCGACTGCCCTGTCGGGCGGTGGCTTCTGGGTGCCGTGCAACCCCATGCTGGCCGAGGCTGGAGCGCCGGACTCGATGTCCCAAGCGACCGAGTACCTGGCTGCTGTGACGGGCGGGGAAGCGCCCGAGGCGCGCTGGAAGTCGTTCCTGTCTCATGGCGCCGAGGCAGTCAATGCCCTGCGGCGCCTGACACCGCTGAAGTTCGGTCACATGGCCGACTACGCCGACTACTTCCCGGAGCTCCCCGGAGGGTCGGCGGTCGGGCGGGCCATGGAGCCGAAGCCCTTCAACGCCCGCAAGCTGGGTGCCGACCGTGACAAGTTGCGTCCACCCGCGCTGGAAGCGCCGTTCCCGATGCCGGTGACCGGTAGTAGCTACAAGTGGCTCAACCTGGTCGCCCGGACTCCGCGCGGCATCGTCGTCGCGGCGCGCCTGCTGGGTATGGGCGTGGGCGGTCTGGCGATCGGCCGCGAGTACATCGCCGGTGGTGGCGCGTTGGCCGCTGGGTTGTACGCCGGGGTTCGGGCCCGGAACATCCCGGTGTGGCTCGACTCGCCACTGAAGGAATTGCTCGTCGAGGATGATCGCGTCGTCGGGGTGGTGGTGCACCGTGACGGCAAGGACATCAGCGTCCGGGCGAAGCACGGCGTGGTTCTCGCGGCGGGCGGTTTCGACCGCAATGAGGCGATGCGGCACACCTACCAGTCGGAGAAGCTCGACACCGACTGGGCGTTGGGCAACCCGGCGAACACCGGTGACGCGATCACCATCGCCGCCCAGGCGGTCGGCGCGGACCTGGCCTTCATGGAGGAGTCCTGGTGGTTCCCGGCAGTGCCGATCCCCGGGCCCATGCCCGGCACGCTGCTGGCCGAGCGTTCACTGCCCGGCCAGATCATCGTCAACCAGGCTGGTGAGCGCTTCATGAACGAGGCCGTCAACTACATGTCGGCCGGCAAGGAGATGCTTCGTGAGGACCTGCCGGTGTGGATGGTCTTCGACCAGCGCTACCGCAACCGGTACGTGTTCGGCGGGTCGATCTTCCCGCGCCAGTCCTTCCCGCAAGAGTGGTACGACGCCGGCGTGGTCAAGAAGGCCGACTCGCTGGAGAAGTTGGCCGCAGAGCTGGGCATGGCGGCGCTGCCGCAAAGCGTCCAACGCTTCAACACCTTGTGCGCTTCCGGGCACGATGACGATTTCGGCCGCGGCGACAGCGCCTATGACCGCTACTACGGCGACCCCGCCGTCAAACCGAATCCGTGCCTGGGCCCGATCGACCAAGGCCCGTTCTACGCGGTCAAGGTAGTCCCCGGCGACCTCGGCACCTGCGGCGGCGTGAAGGCCGACGAGTTCGCCCGCGCCCTGCGTGCAGACGGATCGGTCATCGAGGGCCTGTATGCGACAGGCAACGCAGCCGGCAACGCCTTCGGCAGGGTCTACCCCGGACCGGGTGCGACGATCGCCCAAGGTCTGGTGTTCGGCTACATCGCCGCCAACCACGCCGCTGGGCGGCTCTCGGACTGACGTCTACGTCGCCGCCGCTGTTCAGCTCGCGAGCTGAACAGCGGCGGTGAACCGGTGGCGCAGCTCGGAGAGGAGAGGCTGGGATGACGTAGCTCGGTGTGAGTGCACGTCCCCGACGACAGCGAGCACTTCGCAGCCCCGCTGTGCCGACCTGAGATGGTCGATGCCCACCCACCTGCAAGGAGCACGACCTTGAAGTTGTCGATCGTAGACCTCGGGACCGTCGCGCCCGGTACCTCCGAGAGCGACGCCTTGGCTGACTCGCTGGAGGTCACTCGCCATGCGGAGCGGCTCGGCTTCCACCGGGTCTGGTTCGCCGAGCACCACCTGAGTCGCTCCGGCGCCTCGCACCACCCCGAGCTGCTGATTGCCGCAGCGTCCGTGCACACCTCGAGCATCAGGTTGGGCTCCGGGGCGGTGCTGATGAACCACTACAGCCCGTTCAAGGTCGCCGAGCTTTTCCAGCAGCTCGAGGCGATGGCCCCGGGCCGCGTAGACCTGGGGATGGGACGTGCCACGGCCGGCCCGGTGATCGACCTCGCGCTTCAGCAGGACCGCCAGAAACGGCTTCGGGTGGACCACCAGCAGCAGGTCCTGGAGACGCTGTCCTGGCTGTACGGGACGTTCCCCGAGGACCACGCGTTCGCCGGGAACCCCCTCATGCCGACGGTGCCCCATGTCCCGCAGACGTGGTTGCTGGGATCGAGCCCGAACGGTTCCAATCTTGCGGCAGGGCTCGGTATCGGTTACACGTTCGCCGGATTCATCAACCCGCCTGGGGCTGCCCCGGCCCTGCGCCACTACCGCGAGTCGTTCCGTCCTCAGGGCTTCGGCCTCGAGTCGCCGCGTGCGATCCTCGCGGTCAACGTCACCGTCGGCGAGACCGCGGCCGACGGTGAGCGACTGGTGGGCTCGGCCAAGGGCTTCTACGCCCGGTTGGGCCGGATGGGCGGCGGGGCCACGATCCCCTCGGCTGACGAGGCTGCCCGTGAGCTCACCCCGGCCCAGCAGGCGGAGCCGACCAGCATCACCGACGGTCAGTGGCCGCGGTTCGTCGCCGGTGGCCCCGACGACGTCCGCGCGACCCTGGAGCAGATGGTCGAAGAGAGCGGTGCCGACGAGCTGATGATCCAGAACCTCATCGCCGATCCTGCTGACCGCATGCGCTCCCACGAGCTGCTCGCCGAGGTCTTCGCACTCACACCCAGCGACGCTGCCCGCACGGACTCCCGTCGGAGGCACCCGGCCTTGTAGAGGCCGTTGCCGACTCCGTCAGCGCGTTGTCACACGCATCGCCGACCGACCCGATCGGGCCCGGCCACCGCGCGGGCCAGGCGCGCCTGCCCTCAGTGCTGGTGGGTGTGGGCGATGTAGACGTCGCAGGGAGACTTGTGAGCCACGTCCGTCGCGATGCTGCCAAGGATGCGGGCCAGCCCCTGGACCCTCTTGTTTCCGACGACAATCAGGTTCGCGTCGAGCTGCTCCGCCGCGTGGACGAGCGCGTCTGCCGGCTTTCCCTCGGCGGCAGACGCCTCCACGGCCAGACCCGGGAACTCGGCGCGGAGCTGCTCCGCCGCTTGCTCGGCGGCCTGAAGGGCGTCGGCCTTCGGGTTGAGCACGAAGGTCTCCGCCTCGGCCTGGACGCGACGGCTCTCCACGTTGCCGTAGGCGGCCAGCACGTGGAGGTGTGCCTGTAGAGCGGTCGCGAGTCGTGCGGCTTGGCGCGCGGCCTCGAGGGCTGTGTCGCTGCCGTCGACACCGGTGACGATGGTGGTGTTCACATTCTCTCCCTGTGGGTGATGCCCCGGCACTCGGAGCGGCGTCGGGCTGGTGCCCTACGCGAAGGTCGGCTGTGCGTCGGACGCCTCGACGGAGGCTGCAAGGCTCAGCTGCACCACCGTCGCGAGGTGCTCGCTCTCGTCGCCCAGGAGGAGCCGGTCGACCTTGGCGCGCCGCCAGTAGAGGTGAGCGTCGTGCTCCCAGGTGAACCCGATCGCGCCGAGCACGTGGATGAGCGACTCGCAGGCCGTCTCGAGGGTCCTGGCGCAGAACGCCTTCGCCGCCGAGGCCGCCATCGGGAGCTGGTCGGGGGCGTGGTCGGCCGACCACGCGGCCCACCAGACCAGCGAACGAAGCTCGTTCACCGCCACCCAGTCGTCGACCAGCCGGTGCTTGACCGCCTGGTAGGCGCCGATCTGGCGTCCGAAGGTCTCTCGGTTCTTCGCGTGCTCGATGCCGAGCTCGACCACCCGTCCGGCTGCGCCGAGACCCTCGGCGGCCAGCACCACGCACGCGACCTGCCTGGCACGCTCCCACCTCTCGCGGGCGTCGGCCATCAGGACGGTGGACGAGGTCAGCTCGACGTAGCCGAGCCCCCGGGTCGCGTCAATCGGCTCGCAGGGAGTGACCCGACCTTCGCCGAGGACCAGGTCGTCGCCGTCCAGCGCGAGGAAGTGCGTGGCGCTGAGGGCGTCGAGGGACGGGTGGGAGTCTGCGGGGGGTCCGTCGACGACCGACAGCGTCATCGTCCCGTCGCAGACCTCACGCAGCCTGGCGACGTCGTCCTGCAGCAGGACCGCCGCCCGCGCGGCGGTCGCGAGCGAGGGACCCGCCAGATGCCGGCCCGCCTGCTCGGCCACGAGGGCCATGTTGAGCAGCTCGGCGCCGACGCCGCCTGCCTCTTCGGGGATGGTGAGCGAGGAGAATCCGAGCTCGGCGAGCATCTTCCGACCGGGCGTCGGCTCACCGGGCTCGTCGAGCAGTGTCCGGGCGTGCTCGGGGCCCGCCTGCTCCGAGAAGAAGGTGCCCGCGTGCTCGGCGAAGTACCGCTGCTCCTCATCGATGTCGAAGTTCACGGTCTACCTGCTTTCGGGGTTGGCGCTCGTGGGGGCGGGCAGGCGATCAGAGGGGAGTCCCAGCACGCGCTCGCCGATGATGTTGCGCAGGATCTCGTCGGTCCCGCCGGCCAGGGCGATGCCCGGCGTGGATGCCTGTGACGTGGCCCAGCGCCAGTCCCCCTCCCGGGAGCGGGCGGTGACGGCGTCCTCGCCGAGCAGCCGCTGGCCGAGATCCGCGGTGGCGTGTGCGACCCGCACCGCCGTCAGCTTGCCGGCGCTCGCCTCGGGGCCCGGCTGACCGCCCTTCTCCAGCGTCGTCTGGAGGCGGTAGCCGGAGTACCGCGCCGCCAGGGACTCGACGAGCACCCGGCCCAGGGCCTGCGTGGCCACGGCACGGCGGTCCGCGTCCAGCTCGGGCAGCCGACGGGCGGCGTGCGCGACCAGTGCGTCACTGCGGATGCCGATCTCGCCGCCGCCACCTCCCACGGCCATCCGTTCGTTCATCAGGGTCGTGAGGGCGACGCGCCACCCGTCGTCGACGGCGCCCAGGCGCTCCGAGTCGTCGATCACCACGTCGTCGAGGAAGACCTCGTTGAAGCTCGCGTGACCGTTCATCTGTCGCAGCGGGCGGACCGTCACGCCGGGGGAGTGCATGTCGAGGACGAACATCGTCAGTCCACGGTGCTTCGCGGCGGAGGGGTCGGTGCGTGCCAGCAGGATGCCGTACCTGCTGTGCTGGGCCAGGGTGGTCCAGACCTTCTGCCCCGTCACGTGCCAGCCGTCGTCCTGGCGCACTGCCTTGGTACGCAGGGCCGCCAGGTCGCTGCCGCCACCGGGCTCGCTGAACAGCTGGCACCAGATGTCGTCGGCGCGCAGCAACCGGCGGATGTAGCGCTGCTTCTGGTCCTCGCTGCCGTGGCGCAGGACGGTGGGCCCGCACATGCCGAGCCCGACGTGCCCGATCGGTCCGGCGACCCGCGCCCGGTGCAGCTCCTCGTTCACCACGGCCTGCTGGGCGTTGGTCCCGCCCCGACCGCCGTAGGCCTGCGGCCACGTGAGTCCGATCAGACCCGCGTCGAAGAGGATCGCCTGGGTGCGTCGCAGCTCCTCGACGCGGTCGGTCCCGGGCTCCTCGAGGTAGGCGCCGTCGCCGTGCGCGATCTCGTCCGCGTGCCGGCGCAGGAACTCCCGCACCTCGGCACGCAGCGCTGCCTGGTCGGGTGTGTCGTCAAAGTCCATGAGTCGCCTCTCTCGTGTGCGGGCAGGGGACAGGTCGCGCTTCTCCGACTCGCTCCGGGCCGCAGCACCACTACGGCCGGTCCGAGGATCAAGCACCCATCGAGCCCCGCTGCGATAGTCCTACCTGATCTCGCGGGCGATGGGAAGAGGATCTTTGTTGGTTGACAAAAAAAGATTATTCCGCATGCTTGAGTCATGCACCCAGAAGTGTCCGCCGCGTGAGAGGTAGCTCCATGAAGACATACGGCCACTGGATCGGCGGCGAGGAGGTCGCGCCGGTCGACGGCCGCCATCTCGTCTCCACGTCACCCGGGAGCGGTGAGCTGATCGCGGAGGTGGCGGACGGGACGCCGGACGACGTCAGCAGGGCCGTGGCTTCTGCCGCGTCGGCGTTCCAGGCCTGGCGCGCCGTCAAGCCCGGTGCCCGCGGGCGCCTCCTCACGGCCATCGCGGACGGCATGCGCGCTGAGGCCCAGCTACTGGGAGAGCTGGAGGCGGCGGAGGCCGGGAAGCCCCTGGCCCAGGCTCTGCGCGAGGTCGAGGGCTCCGCGGCCTACTTCGACTTCTACGCCGGACTGTCGAACCTCCCCTCCGGTGACGTCATCGACCTGGGACCAGGCATGCACGGCTACGCGACCCGCGAGCCGTACGGGGTCATCGGCATCATCACGCCTTGGAACGCGCCGCTCGCGCAGGCCGCACGGGCTGTCGCGCCCGCCCTGCTGACGGGCAACGTGGCGGTGGTCAAGCCGTCCGAGTTCACCTCGACCACGACGCTCGAGCTCGCCCGCATCGCCTCCCAGGCCGGACTCCCCGCAGGTGTGTTCAACGTCGTGACCGGTACCGGGCTGGCCGTCGGCCAGCCCCTGGTGGAGCACGAGGAGATCCGCAAGGTCGCCTTCACCGGGTCCGTGCGAGCAGGTCGTGAGATCGGCCGGGTGGCTGCGGACCGCATCCTTCCGCTGACCCTCGAGCTGGGCGGCAAGTCGGCCAACATCGTCTTCGCGGACGCCGACCTCCCGGCCGCCGCCGCGGGCGCGGTGCGTGCCTTCACCGCCAACGCCGGCCAGGTGTGCAGCGCCGGGACCAGGCTGCTCGTGGCCGAGGAGATCCACGACGAGTTCGTCGGTCTGCTCCTCGAGGAGGTGGCCAAGATCCGCCCCGGCGAGTCGTACGGCCAGATGACCACGGAGGACCAGTTCAACAAGGTCTGCTCCTACTTCGACGTCGCGCGCGCCGACGGGGCCACCCTGGCGGCCGGTGGCGCCGCGGCCGGGGACGGCTGGCTCGTCGAGCCGACCGTCTACACCGATGTCGACAACACGATGACGATCGCGCGGGAGGAGATCTTCGGTCCGGTCCTCGCCGTGCTGAGGTTTGAGACCGAGGACGACGCCGTCGCTATCGCGAACGACTCGGACTTCGGCTTGGCCGCCGGGGTGTGGACGCGCGACGTGGCGCGTGCGCACCGGGTGGCGTCGCGGCTCGAGGCGGGCCAGGTGTTTGTCAACGACTGGCTCACCGGGCTCGTGGAAGGCCCCTTCGGGGGTATCAAGAACAGCGGATACGGCAGGGAGAAGGGCGTGGAGGCTCTGCAGCACTACACACAGACCAAGTTCGTGGCGGTGAGGCTCTGATGGCCGCGTTCCCCGCCCTGGGCGCACAGCACCAGGAGCTGCGAGACAGGGCCCGTGCGCTGGCCGACGAGTGTCTCGCGCACGCGGAGCGCGCCGACGAGTCCGACTCGGTCGACGCGGAGGTGCTGGAGCTCCTCAAGGCCAGCGGCCTGGCGGCCGTCCAGGTGCCGGCTGCCTATGGTGGCCAGTTCCCCGCCCCCGACTCGCTGGCGGTCACAGTCGTGCGCGAGCAGCTGGCTGCCTCGTCCAGCCACCTCGACTCGCTCTTCGCCATGCAGGGGATCGGCAGCTACGCGATCTCCGTCGGAGGTTCGGAGGAGCTGAAGGAGCGTTGGCTGCCGAGGGTGGCGGCCATGGAGGCGATCGCCGCGCTCGCGCTGACCGAGCCGGACGTGGGCTCGGACCTCAAGGCGCTCAGCACCACGATCCGTGCCGAGGGCGACGAGCTCGTCGTGAACGGCACGAAGAGCTTCATCACCAACGGGGGCGACGCCAGCTTCTACTGCGTGCTCGGCAAGGAGAGGACCGGCGACGACGAGGGCTACTCGCTCGTCCTCGTGCCCGCCGACACGCCGGGAGTCACGACCAGTCGTCCGTACCAGATCATGGCACCCCACGTGCTGGGCGACATCCGGTTCGACGAGGTCCGGGTCCCGGCCTCGCACCGGATCGGCCAGGCCGGGAAGGGCTTCCGGCTCGTGCTGGCCACCCTCGCGACGTTCCGCGTCTCGGTCGCCGGCGCCGCGGTGGGAACTGCGCAGGCCGCCCTGGACGACGCGCTGACGCACACCACGGGGCGGGAGCAGTTCGGCACTCCGCTGGCGCGACTGGGGCCCGTGCCCCAGATGCTGGCGATGTCGTGGACCGAGATCGAGATGGCGCGGAGCTTCACCTACCAGGTGGCTCAGGCGGCCGCCGCGGACCCGATGGGGAGTCTGCACCTGTCCTCGATGGCGAAGATCGGGGCGACGGAGGTCGCCGGACGAGTGGTCGACCGCAGCGTCCAGGTGATGGGTCGTTTCGGCCTGGTGCGCGGGTCGCGCATCGAGCGCCTCTACCGGGCGGCCCGGCCCATGCGCGTCTACGAGGGGGCGACCGAGGTCCTGCTCGACGCACTCTCCAAGCAGCTGGTGAGGGGGCACCGCGGATGATCATCGACGCGCACTGCCACGTCTGGCCCGACGAGATCGCACGCAAGGTCCTGGCCGACCGCCCGGTCGGGCTCGACCCGGTCCACGACGGGACGCTGGACGGGCTGCGACGCACCCTCGACAACGCGGGCATCGACATGGCGCTGACCCTGGCCGTGGCCAACGTGGGACGCACCGTGGGGCGCACGAACGAGTTCATCGGGAAGGTCGACCGCTCGAGGTTCATCCCCTTCGGCACCGTCCACCCGGACCTCTCGGTGGAGGAGAACCTCTCGGCGCTCCTGGACAACGGTGTCGTCGGGGTCAAGCTGCACCCCCTCTTCCAGGCCGTCGCCTTTGCCGACGAGCGCACGCGGGAGATCCTCGGAGCCCTGGCTGAGAACGACATCCCCGTCCTGGCCCACGTCGGCTCGGGCGGCGACGCGGAGCAGAACGAGCGGGGTGCGCCCAAGCACCTCCACGCGATGATGGCCGCGATCCCGGGCCTGCGGCTGATCGCGGCGCACTACGGCGGCTACCAGGTGCTGGACGAGGCCGAGCAGTGGTCCGTCGGGGCCGACGTGCACCTGGAGACGTCGTGGCCGCCGAGCATGGGCACCCTGGCGCCCGACCGGGTCGTCGACATCATCCGCCGCCATGGTGCTGATCGCGTCGTGTTCGGCTCCGACTGGCCGATGACCGACCCGGCGACCGAGATCGCCGCGATCCGGGCCCTCGGGCTGAGCGCCGAGGAGGAGAGCGCGATCCTCGGCGGGAACCTCGCCCGGCTCCTCGGGATCGACGCCGCCGCGACCGCCTGAGCCGCGACCGCACCCTTGACCACCACCGTACGGAGCACATCGATGACAACCTCTGAAGCCCTGCCCCAGACCGACGAGCAGCCGGTGCTCGTCACGGACGAGAACGGTGTCCGCACGATCACCCTCAACCGGCCCGGCGCGCGCAACGCCGTCAACCTCGAGATGGCCACGGCGGTGGACCAGGCGGTCACCGAGCTGGACGAGCGTCGGGACCTGATGGTCGGGGTGCTTGCTGCGAACGGACCGACGTTCTGCGCGGGCATGGACCTCAAGGCGTTCCTGCGCGGCGAGCGTCCGATCACACCCGGGCGTGGCTTCGCCGGCTTGGTGCAGGGTCCGCCGCGCAAGCCGATCATCGCCGCCGTGGACGGTCCGGCCGTGGCGGGCGGCTTCGAGATCGTGCTCGCCTGCGACATGATCGTCGCCTCCGAGAACACCTTCTTCGCTCTCCCCGAGGTCAAGCGTGGCCTCGTCGCCAACGGCGGCGGGCTGCTGCGGCTGCCCGGGCGACTGCCCTACCACCTGGCCATGGAGCTGGCGCTGACCGGCAAGCAGATCTCCGCGTCGGAGGCGCACCGGTTGGGCCTCATCAACAAGGTGGTCGAGCCGGGTGGCGCGATCCCGGCCGCCCTGGAGCTCGCGGCGGAGGTGGCCGCATGTGGCCCCCTGGCCGTCGCGGCCACCAAGCAGATCCTCCAGGACAGCCCCTCGTGGCCGGCCCAGGAGGCGTTCGAGCGCCAGAACGAGCTGACCACTCCCGTGCGGGAGTCCTCGGACGCCAAGGAAGGGGCGCTGGCCTTCACCGAGAAGCGCGCCCCCGTCTGGACCGGCGCCTGAACGGCCCTGGCACTTTCCGGGCGGCAGCCCACCCCCGTCCGGTCGACCGACCGGACGCACATCCGGCGTCGTTCGGCGCCGCTGATCTTGGCGAGGTAGACAGCATGGACATGCAGCTGAACGGGCGCGGAGTCATCGTGACCGGCGCGAGCAAGGGACTGGGACGGGCCGCCGCACGGGCCCTGGCCGCGGAAGGCGCGAACGTCCTGGCGGTCGCCCGGACGGAGGCCAGCCTCGAGGAGCTCGCCACGGAGGAGTTCCCCGGGACCATCCATCCCCACGTGTGCGACATGCGCGACCGTGCGCAGGTCGCGGCCCTGGCCGACGTCGCGGTCGAGCGACTCGGACGTCTGGACGTCGTGGTGAACAACGCGGGCATCGCACCCGCCGCGGACTTCCTCGAGATGGACATGGCCCTCTTCGACGAGGTCATGGAGGTCAACGTGGCCTCGATCGCCGTGCTCTCCCAGGCGGCGGGCCGGCACTTCGTCAAGGCGGGGGAGGGGGGTCGGATCATCAACGTCGTCTCGACCTCGGGCATCCTCGGCAAGGCGACCCTCGCGGCCTACTCGGCCTCCAAGGGTGCCGCGATCCAGATGACGAAGGCTCTGGCGGCCGAGTGGGCCCGCCACGACATCCAGGTGAATGCCATCGCGCCGGGTGCCTTCGCCACCGAGGCGCAGGCCTACGTGACCGGCAACCCCGACGTCCTCGCCAAGCGGGTCCGCAAGATCCCCGCCAGGCGCATGGCCGAGCCCGACGAGATCGGTGGGCTGGTCTGCTACCTGTCCTCGCCGGTCTCGAAGTTCGTCTCCGGAGCCGTCTACGTGATCGACGGGGGCGAGACCGCCAAGCAGTGACCCTTGCGCACCATGCAGAAGTGTGGTTGCATGACTAGTAATTAGTAGTTGGTCAACAACCATCGATTTTTGCGGGAGTTGCACATGAGGGACGCGGTCATCGTCGATGCTGTTCGGACACCGATCGGCAAGCGCAACGGGGCGTTGGCGGGGTTTCATCCTGCTGATCTGTCGGCGGTGGTGCTGAAGGCTTTGGTGGAGCGCACCGGGCTGGATGCGGGGATGGTCGATGACGTGGTCTGGGGGTGTGTCTCCCAGGTCTCGGAGCAGGCGAGCAACATCGGGCGGAACGCGGTGATGGCGGCGGGGTGGCCTGAGAGTGTGCCGGGGACGTCGGTGAACCGGGCGTGCGGGTCGAGCCAGCAGGCGGTGAGCTTCGCTGCGGCGGGGGTGATCGCTGGGCATTACGACTTCGCGGTCGCCGGTGGTGTGGAGTCGATGAGCCGGGTGCCCATGGGCAGCGCCGCTCAGGGCGGCCAGCCCGTCCCTGACCACGTGCTGGAGGCCTACGGCGTCCAGGGTTTCAACCAGGGTGTGGGGGCGGAGATGATCGCGGAGCGGTGGGGTTTCTCGCGCACGTTCCTCGATGAGTACTCGCTGCGTTCGCACGAGCTGGCGGCGGCGGCCACGGATGCGGGGGCGTTCGCCTCGCAGCTGGTGCCGACCGGTGGGCTGGTGGCCGATGAGGGGATCCGTCGTGGTGGCACGGTGGAGAAGCTGGCGTCGTTGGCGACGCCGTTCAAGGCCGATGGGGTGATCTCGGCGGGCAATGCCTCGCAGATCTCCGATGGTGCCGGGGCGGTGCTGGTGACGTCCTCGGAGGTCGCGCGGGCCCACGGGTTGACGCCGATCGCGCGGATCCACACCTCGGTGGTGGCCGGTGATGACCCGGTGATCATGTTGACCGGTCCGATCCGGGCCACGGAGCTGGCGTTGAAGAGGTCGGGGCTCTCGATCGAGGAGATCGGGGCGTTCGAGGTCAACGAGGCGTTCGCGCCGGTGCCGTTGTCGTGGTTGGTGGAGACCGGGGCCGAGCAGGAGCGGCTCAACCCGCTGGGTGGGGCGATCGCGGTGGGTCACCCGCTGGGTGGGTCCGGGGCGATCTTGATGACGCGGTTGGTCCACCACATGCGTGACAACGGGATCCGCTACGGCCTCCAGACCATGTGCGAGGCCGGGGGACTGGCGAACGCCACCATCCTCGAGCTCCTCTGACCATCCCCGCGCGACTCGTCCGCACTCCGACCCTCGCGGGAGGGTCGGTCTCCCGGCCCTCGGCGCCGGGCTCACAGATCAGGAGAAACAGCAATGCAGGTGAACGGATCAGTCATCGCGGTGACCGGCGGTGCGTCAGGCCTCGGACTGGCCACGGCTCGGCGTCTGGTCGAGGCCGGTGCGCAGGTCGCACTGATCGACCTCCCCGGCTCCGACGGCGAGGTCGCGGCGAAGGAGCTCGGTGACAACGCCGTCTTCACGCCCGGAGACGTCGTCGACGAGACGGCCTTCGCCGCTGCCCTCGACGCCGCGGAGGCCAGGGGCCCGCTGCGCGGCCTGGTCCACTGTGCCGGCGCCGGACGCCGGTTGCGGCTGCTCGACAAGGAGGGCAGTCCCGGGTCCCTGGAGGACTTCGAGTTCGTGATCCGGCTCAACCTCGTCGGCAGCTTCAACGCGCTGCGGCTCGGCGCGGCGCGGATGGCCAGGCACGAGGCGGTCGACGGCGAGCGAGGTGCCGTGGTGATGACGGCCTCCGTGGCGGCCTACGAAGGACAGATCGGTCAGATCCCCTACACCGCCTCCAAGGCCGGCATCGTGGGCATGACGCTGACCGCGGCGCGGGACCTGGCGAGCAAGGGCATCCGGGTGTGCACGATCGCGCCGGGCATCATGGACACGCCGCTCCTCGGCCGTCTCCGTGAGGACGTCCGCGAGGGCCTGGCCGCCAGCGTGCCGAACCCGCAGCGGCTGGGGACTCCCGACGAGTTCGGACACCTCGCGCTCCACATCCTCGAGAACGCCTACCTCAACGGCGAGACCATCCGCCTCGACGGCGCCCTCCGCATGGCCCCCCGCTGAGGCCGGCAGATGCCTGATCTCGAGTACAACGTCAAGGGCGGCGTCGGCACCATCCTGCTGAACCGTCCCCACGCCAAGAACGCCTTCACCCTGGAGATGGTCCAGGACTGGGCCGCCGCACTGCGCGCCGCGCGGACCGATCCCGCGGTGCGGGTCGTGGTGGTCACCGGGGCCGGAGACGCATTCTGCTCGGGCATCGACCTGTCCGTCCTCGAGGCCGTCGGGGACGAGCCGCTGGCGCTCAAGTCGATGCTCACCGAGGGGGTGCACGAGGTGGCGCGCGCCGTCGACGAGCTCTCCAAGCCGGTGATCGCGGCGGTGAACGGCGTCGCAGTCGGTGCCGGGATGGACATGGCGCTGATGTGCGACATCCGCGTGCTCGCGAAGTCCGCGCGCATGTCCGAGGGATACATCCGGGTGGGCCTGGTGCCGGGGGACGGCGGGTGCTACTACCTCCCTCGCCTGGTCGGGATGGGCAAGGCCCTGGAGCTCCTCTGGACCGGGGACTTCGTGGACGCGGACGAGGCGCTGCGGATCGGGCTCGCCACCAAGGTGATCCCGGACGCCGAGTTCGCCGAGGCGTACCAGGCGTTCGCGCAGCGACTCGCCCAGCAGCCCCCGGTCAACGTCGCCATGATCAAGCGTGCCGCGCAGCAGTCGGTCCACAACGACCTGCGCACGGCGCTCGACCTCATCTCCTCGCACCTCGCGGTGGTGCACGGAACCCGGGACTCCAGGGAGGCGCGTGCCGCTTTCGCCGAGCGCCGTCTCCCCACCTTCGAAGGACGATAGGAGAACGAGATGGACTCGCAGGCACCCGTGCAGGTCACGTCCGCCGAGGGCGTCACGACGATCACCCTCAACCGGCCGGAGCGCAAGAACGCCGTCGACAGCGCCATGTGGCGGACGCTGGCCACCGTGCTCTCCGAGATCCGGGACGACGCGCAGACCCGTGCCGTCGTGCTCCAGGGTGCGGGCGGCGACTTCTGCGCGGGTGCCGACGTGGCGAAGAGCAAGCACGACGAACACCCGATCCCCCGACTGCGGCGGATCGGTGACGTGGCGCTGGCGCTCTACGAGCTCCCCGTGCCGGTGATCGCCAAGGTGGACGGCGTCGCCGCCGGTGCCGGCTGCAACATGGCCCTGGCCTGCGACCTGGTCGTCGCCTCCGACCGCGCCCGGTTCTCGGAGATCTTCACCAGGCGCGGCCTCTCCATCGACTTCGGCGGTTCGTGGCTGCTGCCGCGCATCGTGGGGCTCCAGCAGGCCAAGCGCCTCGCCCTGCTCGCCGAGGTCGTCGGCGCCGAAGAGGCGCTCCGGCTGGGGATGGTGACGTGGGTCAAGCCCGCGGACGAGCTCGACGCCTTCGTCGCGGAGCTCGCCGGACGGCTGGCGGCGATGCCTCCCATCGCCCTGGAGCAGACCAAGGGGCTGCTCAACGCCGGCGTCGGCTCCGACCTTCCGGCCGCTATCCGCAACGAAGCCGCTGCGCAGGCGGTGAACTTCGCGACGGAGGACGCCCCGGCGGCGTTCCGTGCCTTCCTCGAGAAGACGGACGCCCCGCAGTACAGCGGCCGCTGGGCCGTGCGATGACCCCCATGCCGAGAGAGGCGAGACGATGGACTTCCTGAACCTGGCGCCGGTGTCCTTGCCGGAGCGCCTGGTCGACCTGCGCCACCGGGTGCGGGCCTTCCTCACCGAGGAGATCGAGCAGGGCCTGATCACGCCGAGCGCGGACCAGTGGCTCACCGGGTGGGACCCGGCGTTCAGCCGGCGTCTCGCGCGGCAGGGCTGGATCGGCATGGCGTTCCCCCACGAGTACGGCGGCTCGGCGGAGGGTGCGCTGGCGCGTTTCGTC
This sequence comes from Nocardioides sp. Z22_16, assembly GCF_058134365.1. Classification (NCBI taxonomy): domain Bacteria; kingdom Bacillati; phylum Actinomycetota; class Actinomycetes; order Propionibacteriales; family Nocardioidaceae; genus Nocardioides; species Nocardioides sp. Z22_16. The sequence continues at coordinate 546,987 of NZ_JBYTTI010000004.1, read as the reverse complement.
GTCACGGAGGAGCTGCTGGTCGCAGGAGCGCCGGTCGCGGCGCACTGGATCGCCGACCGGCAGTCCGGACAGGCGCTGATGCGTTTCGGCACCGAGGAGCAGCGCAAGACGTTCCTCCCGGCCATCGCTCGCGGGGAGTGCTACTTCGCCATCGGGATGAGCGAGCCGGACACGGGTTCCGACCTCGCGTCCGTGCGCACCCGAGCCACGCGTGTGGAGGGCGGCTGGCGCCTCAACGGCACGAAGATCTGGACGAGCGGAGCCCACCACGCCCACGCCATGATCGCCCTGGTCCGAACGGAGCCGCTCGGGGAGAAGAAGCACGTCGGCCTGTCGCAGGTGATCGTGGAGCTGCCCGACGAGAGCATCCAGATCCGGCCGATCAGGCTGCTCACCGGTGAGCACCACTTCAACGAGGTCGTGTTCCAGGACACCTTCGTCCCCGACCACCGGGTCCTCGGCGAGGTCGGTGCGGGGTGGAAGCAGGTCACCAGCGAGCTGGGCCTCGAGCGCAGCGGCCCGGAACGGATCCTCTCCACGTTCCCGTTGCTCCTCGAGGCACTGCGAACGCTCGCCGAGGACGGCCGGCAACCGGAGAGCGGTCGGCTGGGTGAGCTGGTCTCGCGGGTGTGGACGCTGCGACAGATGTCGCTCTCGGTCGCGGGACGGCTCGAGCAGGGCGAGGACCCCGCCACGGCGGCCGCGATCGTGAAGGAGCTCGGCACGCGGCTCGAGGGCTCCCTGGTCGACGTCGTGAGGGCCTTGACCGATCTCGAGCCCGACTTGGATTCGCCCCGACGGCTGCCCAGGATGCTGGCCGAGGCTGTGCTCCACAGCCCGGGCCTCACCCTGCGTGGCGGCACCAACGAGATCCTTCGCGGGATCGTGGCCAAGGCGGTAGGAGCAGCATGAGCGACATCACCGAGGCGCTGGTCGAAGCGGTCGAAGAGGCCTGTCGCCGGCATCCCTCCACGCCTCTGCCATCCGAGCCGGTGGCACTCAACACGGACCTCTGGAGGGCGCTCGAGCAGATCGGCATCGTCCTGCTCTCGGTCCCCGAGGAACGCGGTGGATCCGGCGGCGACCTCGGGACCGCCGTCGCGGTGCTGCAGGTGCTCGGCGAGCACGGTGCCACGGTGCCCTTCGCGGAGACCGCCCTCCAGGCCGGCTGGCTGCTGGCCGAGAGCGGCGCGCCGGTCCCGGACGGGCCGCTGGCCGCTGCCGACGGCGGTCATGACGTGACGCTGTCGCAGGTGACGGACGGATGGGTCCTGGACGGCGAGTTCCCTCGCGTCCCCTGGGGTCGCCACGTCGACCACCTGGTCGCCCTGGTCGGCGACAAGGTCGTGACGGTGCGCCGCGAACAGCTCGAGGTCCGCCACGGCGAGAACCTGGCCGGCGAGCCGCGGGACACCCTGACCGGCCGGGACGTGGCCTTGTCCCCGGAGCAGGTCCACGCGCTGGAACCAGGATCCGTCGTCACGCCGCGCTCCCTCACCCAGCGCGGGATCCTGGGCCGGCTCGCGCTGATGTCCGGTGCCGCCCGACGGGCGCTGCAGCTGTCCGTCACCTACGCATCCGAGCGCCAGCAGTTCGGCCGTCCGCTGAGCAAGTTCCAGGCCGTCCAGCAGCACATCGCGGCGATGGCGGGGGAGGTGCTCCTGATCAAGGTGGCCGCCGAGGCTGCTGCCCAGGCCCTCGAGGACGAGTCGGCGTCCGCGTTGTGCGTCCCGGCGGCGAAGACCGCGGCCGGTCAGGCCGCCGGGGAGGTGGCCCGTCTCGCCCACCAGGTGCACGGCGCCATCGGGTTCACCGAGGAGCACGACCTGCGCCTGAGCACCACGCGACTGTGGAGCTGGCGCGACGAGTTCGGCAGCACGGGGAGGACGGCTGTCGAGGTGGGGAGCATGGCAGCGGCGGCGGGACCGGACGGTCTCTGGTCGCTGGTGACCGGTGACTGACGCCGTCAACGACGACGACCGGTGAGAACCAACCGAGAAGAGGGAGCGCGATCATGACAGACACAGGCCGTTTCGGTGTGTGGCAGGTGGAATGGAACTGGAGCCCCGAGCTTGCCGGGGAGGCCGAGTCCCTGGGATTCGGCACCTTGTGGATCGGGGGTTCCCGCGACAGCGAGCTGACGGTCGCGGAGTCGCTGCTCGAGGCCACGGAGCAGGTGGTGGTGGCAACCGGCATCGTCAACGTGTGGACGACCGACGCCGACGTCATCGCTCGGGCCTTCCACCGGCTCGACGAGCGGTTCCCGGGGCGGTTCCTCCTCGGAGTGGGCGCCGGGCACCGTGAGTCGCAGGCGGCGTACGCCAAGCCCTACACCGCGGTGAGCGAGTACCTCGACCGCCTGGACGAGCACGACGTCCCCTCCGATCGCCGGGTGCTCGCGGCGTTGGGCCCGCGGATGCTCGAGCTGTCCGCCACACGGGCGCGCGGTGCCCACCCCTACCTGACGACCCCGGCGCACACGGCCACCGCACGCGAGGCCCTGGGGTCGGGGCCGCTGCTCGCACCGGAGCACAAGGTCGTGGTGGACGCCGACTCCGCGGTGGCGCGGGAGATGGGGCGGGCCATCGTCAGGGACCCCTACCTCGAGCGACGCAACTACGTGAAGAACCTGCTCACCCTGGGCTACACGGAGCAGGACGTGTCGGACGGCGGCAGCGACCGGCTCATCGACGACCTCGTGTCGCACGGCGACGACGCCCGGATCGCGGCGGGAGTCCGCGCGCACCACGACGCGGGCGCGGACCACGTGGCCATCCAGCTGGTGACCGAGAAGGCTCCGACCCCCGAGAACCCCTACCAGACGCTGCCTGCCACCGTGGAGCAGTTCCGGTCGCTGGCACGCGCTCTGAAGCTCTAGCAGGCACCTGGCGAACAGGCGCTCCGGCCATCACCTCCCTTCCTCGGACACCTGGGGGAGGGAGGCGGTGGCTCCGGGGTACAGCCCGCCGTCCACGAACAGCGTCTGGCCGGTGACGTAGCGGGCCAGAGGGCTGGCGAGGAAGAGGACGACGTCCGCGATCTCCTCGGGGGAGGCCATCCTGCGCAGCGGGATGTTGCTGCTCGCGTCCATGGACCAGTCGCTGGAGGCCGTCGTCGTGTTGGGCGTCAGGGTCCAGCCGGGTGCCACGCAGTTGACGCGGATGTTGTCGGGCCCGTAGTCGTGAGCCAGGCTCCGGGTGAGTGAGGACACGGCTGCCTTGGCGGCGCCGTAGGCCACCGCGCTGGGCGAGCTGAAGGCTCCGGCGATCGAGCCGAAGTTGATGACGTTGCCCCCGCCCGACTCGAGCATCACCTTGAGGACTTCTCGCGTCAGCTGGAACACGTAGTCCAGGTTCATCGTCTGCACCCGCGACCATTCGGCATCCGTGACCTCGTGGAGCCTCCGGAAGGGCACGAAGGCGCGCGACCCGCCGGCGACGTTCACCAGGACGTCGACTCCCGAGTAGAGGTCGATCGTGGCCGCGACGATCCGGCGGGCGGCGTCCGGAGCGGCCAGGTCCTCGATCACAGCGGTGCCCCTGCCGCCCGAAGCGCGAATGTCGGCGACCACGCCTTCCGCCCGCTCGAGCGAGCAGTCGACGACCACGACGGCGGCTCCTGCTTCGGCGAGGCGCCTTGCGGTGGCGGCGCCTATCCCGCCTCCCGCTCCGGCCACGATGACGGACTTGCCTTCCAGGGAGATCGCTATCGTCATCGCCACTCCTTTCTAGGGAACTCCGGAGCTGGGCTCACGCCAGGTGGATCTGCTTGGTCTGGAGCATCTCCTCCACCCCCTCGATGCCGCCCTCACGACCGAAGCCGGACATCTTCATCCCGCCGAACGGAGCCGTGAAGACTCCGCCGGTGGTGTTGATCGAGACGGTTCCGCTCTGGATCCGGGAGGCCAGAGCCACAGCCCGGTCGACGTCGGGCGTGTAGATACCGGCGCCCAGGCCGTACTCGCTGTCGTTCACAGCCGAGATCCCGGACTCGAGATCGGCGTAGCCCTCGACCACGATCACCGGCCCGAAGACCTCTTCCCGGTAGATCTGCATGTCCGGTCGCGTGCCCGTTACCAAGGTGGGTCGGAACCAGTGCCCCGCGGCGAACTCGGGACCCTCGGGTCGAGTGCCACCTGTCAGCACCGTGGCGCCCTCCTTGACGGCGTTCTTCACGTACCCCTCGACCCGCTCCACCTGCGCCCGAGTCGCCAGGGGCCCCACATCGGTCGCCGGATCCTGAGGGTCGCCGACGACGAGCGCTTCGAAGGCGGCGACGAGCGCGGCGATCCACTCCGCCTTCCGAGCCTCCGGGACCAGGATGCGGCTCTGGGTCGTGCAGACCTGTCCCGCCTGGACCACCGAGCCCCCGGCCAGGACGGGAGCGACCTCGTCCGGGTCGGCGTCGTCCAGCACGAGTGCCGCCGACTTGCCGCCCAGCTCGAGAGTGAGCCGGGTCATGCGCTCGGCGGCGGTCCTCATCACCTGCTGCCCAGCCGCTGTGCTCCCGGTGAAGGAGATGTGGGAGATGCCGGGACGGGAGATGAGGTGCTGCCCCAGTTCCCGGCCGCCGGGGAGGAAGGAGACGAGTCCTTCCGGTAGATCTGCCTCCGCGAGGATCTCGGCAAGGAGGAGGAGCCCGAGCGGCGTCTCGGGGGAGACCTTCACGACGACGGGGCAGCCGGCGAGGAGTGCAGGGGCGATCTTGACCGGGCCAAGGAGCATCGGGGCGTTCCAGGGCACGATGGCGGCCACGGGTCCGACCGGCTCCCGGGCGATGTAAACCGCACCGGCTGTCGTCTCCCTCAGTGTGGGCCCGAGATCAAGGGACGTCGCGAGCTTGGCGCAGTCGCGGAAGACCGTGGCTGCGGCCATCGCGGGGAAGAAGGCGAACCGTGAGATGCCGCCCTGGTCCCTCATGTAGATGTCCTGTAGCTCGGGGGCGCGCCGGTCGATCGCGTCCGCAATCGAGTTGAGGAGATCCGCCCGTTCCTTCAGCGACGTGCGTGACCAGGCGCCGGACTCGTGGAGGCGCACTGCGGCCTCCACCGCCCGGTCCACGTCGCCCAGGGTCGCCTCCGGAACTCGGCCGATGACCGCACCGGTGGCGGGATTCTCCACCTCGATCCAGCCCCGTCCCGCGTCCGGCTCCCAACGCGATCCGATCAGGAGCTCAGTCCGGGATCCGGGGATGGTGGTCTCGCTCATGACTTCTCCTCATGGTCGGCGGCACGTACCGCGCGGTGGACTACTCGGCCGCACGCTGACAGCTCGGCTTCGTCCATGCGTCCGACCGAGGGGCCGGCGTCGGTCTCGAGTACCGAGGGAGGAGGAGCAGGACGAGCTGTGACCTGCGACACGGTGACGATAGATGACCAACCAGCAAATTGGTAGGGCAAAGTCATTGACAGGCTGAAGTAGTTGGTCGAATAGTTATCTTTCACACAAGTGATCGCTGTCACATCACCCCGGCTCGCAGCAGTTCATCGTGATGCTTCGATCCACTTCCGGCCCGAGAAGGAGAACCATGCGAACGCGCGCAGCAGTACTGCACGAAGCACCAGGCGAGTGGAGCGTCGACGAGGTCGAGCTGGACGAGCCCAAGGAGGGGGAGGTCCTCGTCAAGATGGTGGCCGCTGGTCTGTGCCGGAGCGACGAGCACATCGCCACGGGCGACTCGCCGGCCGGGCACATGCCGTTCGTCTCCGGCCACGAGGGCGCCGGCGTGGTCTCGAAGCTCGGTCCAGGGGTCAGAGGCTTCGAGGTCGGCGACCACGTGCTCATGTCCTTCATCCCCGCGTGCGGGAGCTGCCGCTGGTGCGCCATGGGCATGCAGAACCTGTGCGACCTCGGATCGCTGATCATGCAGGGGCCCCAGCTCGACGGCACCTTCCGCATGCACACTCTGGATGGCCAGGACATCGGCAAGTCCGGTCTCCTCGGAACCTTCGCGGAGATGCAGGTCTACGACAGTCAGTCACTGGTCAAGATCGACAAGGACATCCCCCTCGAGATCGCCTGTCTTGTCTCCTGCGGGGTTCAGACGGGGTTCGGATCAGCTGTCAATGCGGGTGATGTCCAGCCGGGCGACGTCGTCGTCGTCGCGGGAGTCGGTGGCATCGGCATGAATGCGGTCCAGGGTGCGCGTGAACGTGGAGCGGCGCACATCATCGCCGTGGACCCGGTCGCGAACAAGCAGAAGTGGGCGCTCGACTTCGGTGCCACGGAGTCCTACGACTCGTTCCCCAGCGCCATGGGTCGGATCCAGCACCTCACGAACGGCCAGGGTGCCGACGTCGCGATCCTGTGCGCCACCCTCGTGCACAACGACCTCATCGGGGAGGGGCTCCAGTCGATCCGCAAGGCAGGGACCCTCGTGATCACGGGTGTCTCGCCTGATGACGAGCAAGGCGTCGTGCCTGGACTGAACGCGGCGACGATGGCGGTCATGCAGAAGCGGATCCAAGGTGCGCTGTTCGGCATGAAGTCTCCGAAGGAGGCGATGCCGATGCTCCTCGATCTCTACCGCGCCGGCAAGCTCAAGCTCGACGAGCTGATCACGCAGACCTATTCGCTGGACCAGATCAACCAAGGCTTCCAGGACATGCGTGACGGCCGCAACATCCGCGGCGTCATCCACTTCGACAAGTAGCCACGGATCGTCCCGTCCCTGCGCCGGCCTGGCGCAGGGACGGGGGAGCGCGCCATGAGGCGTCCTCGCCGTGTCCCGGCAGCAGACGTTTGACCATTTGCGATCAGGAGGAGGACGTAGTCGTGACGGATGAACCGCCGATCCCTCGGCTCGAACTGAGGAATCTGTCGAAGACCTTCGGCGACACCCGTGTGCTGCACGAGGTCTCGTTCGACGTCCTGCCCGGCGAGGTCCATGCGCTCATGGGCCAGAACGGTTCCGGCAAGTCCACCCTGATCAAGCTCCTCGCGGGGTTCCACGAGGCCGACCCCGGGGCGAGGGCGTGCGTCGACGGCCGTGAGCTTGCGCTCGGTGACCCTGACGCCGTCCACGAACGGGGGGTCCGGTTCGTGCACCAGGACCTGGGCCTGGTCCCTGCGTTGTCTGTGGTCGACAACCTCGCCCTCGGTCACGGCTACAGCCGTGGTCGACTGACGGGTCGCATCGATTGGAAGGACCAGAAGGGAGTCGCCGAGGCCGCCCTGCAGAGGGTCGGCTACGACCTGGATGTCCGTCTCCTGGTGGAGGACCTCGAACCCGTCGAGCGCACCGCAGTCGCGATCGCCCGGGCTATGCAGAGCGCGGCTGAGGACATGTCGGTGCTGGTCCTGGACGAGCCCACGGCGACCATGCCTCGGGCCGAGGTCCGACGGCTGCTGTCGATGATCGACACCGTCCGTCGGCAGGGCGTGGGCATCCTCTACGTATCGCACCACCTCGAGGAGGTCCTGGAGATCGCCGACCGGGCGACAGTCCTGGTGGACGGGCGCGTCGTGGCCACGAGGCGGTGCGCGGAGATCGACCAGGCGGCGCTCGTCGACCTGATGACCGGAGGGGTGGCCGATGCCCGGGTCACGCGCTCGTCGCGCGTCCCCGGCGCGCCGTTGTTGGTGCTCGAGGACGTCGAGGGTGCGGAGGTGCAGGGGCTCGACCTCGAGGTACGAGCCGGCGAGATCGTGGGCGTGGCCGGCATCACCGGCTCCGGTCGGGAGGAGCTCTGCTCGCTCGTCTTCGGCGCACGGATTCGGGGCGGACGCGTCTTCCTGCGGGACGAGGAGCTCCCGGCGTCTCGTCCCGACGTGTCCGTGTCTCGTGGCATGGCTTTGGTGCCCGCCAACAGACTCCGCGATGGGGTGCTGCCCGGGCTCGGCGTGCGTGAGAATCTGAATCTCACCACCGCCCGGAGGCTGGCGAGGTTCGGGCGGATCAGTCGAGGCACCGACTCGAAGCAGGCGAGGGTGCTGAGCCGACAGATGTCGGTGCGCGCCCCCTCCATGGAGGCCCCCATCGAGACGCTGTCCGGCGGCAATCAACAGAAGGTCGTGCTGGGCAAGTGGCTCCAGGGGGAGCCGGCCGTCCTGCTGCTGGACGAGCCGACGCAGGGCGTGGACGTGGCAGCGAAGGCTGAGATCCACCGCCTGGTCGATGAAGCCGCCGGACGGGGTGTCGCTGTCCTCGTCTGCTCGTCCGACGAAGCCGAGCTCGAGCGGCTGTGTGACCGGGTGATCGTGCTTCGGCACGGTCGTGCAGTGAGCGAGTTGAAGGGCACGAGCATCCAGACCCGACGTCTGGTGCACACGAGTCTGGGCCTGGCCCCAGAGAACGAGAAGGAAGCGGTCAGCCATGACGTCAAGCACAGCAACTGATCTGCCAGCCGGTCCTCGGACGTCCGGGGGGCACGATCCTGACCCGAGACCCGGTGAACGTGGTGGATCCCGTCGAGGCTCGATCAGCTTCCTGGGCTTCGACAAGTACTCCGGGCTCTACCTCGCAGGCATCCTCATCGTCGTCTTCTCGGTGATGCTGCCCGACACGTTCGGCACGCTGAACAATGCCCGCGTCATCGCCGCCGGCTCCGCCATCGCGGGACTCTTGACGCTGGCAGTCACCGTCTCGATGGCCTCGGGCACGTTCGATCTGTCGCTGGCTGCCAACATGACGTTCTCGATCTCGCTCCTGGGGTTGCTCATCTCCGGGGGCGGCGTCGCGTGGCCGATCGCCGTCGCCCTGACCATCGTGGCCGGGGCCCTGATCGGTGCAGTCAACGCCCTGATCATCACCCGGCTGAACGTCGACTCGATCGTGGCGACCCTCGGCATGTCGTCAGTGCTGGCGGCGCTGGCCTACTGGGTCGCGGATGGCCAGACGATCCTCCTGGAGCAGGTCGGCCCGAGCTTCACCGGCGTGGGTCAGTCATCCGTCGGCACCGTTCCGATCACCGTCTTCTACCTTGCCGGGGTGGCGCTGGCCCTGTGGTTCATGCTGGAGCACACTCCGCTCGGCCGGTACCTCTATGCCATTGGTTCTAACCCTCAGGCGGCCAGGCTGGCGGGGATCAAGGTCGATCGGCTGACGACCATCGCGCTCATGCTCACAGGGGCACTGGCCGCTCTGGCGGGAGTCGTGCTCACGATGCAACTGGGAGCGGCCGCCTTTGACGCCGGCGCGCCCTACATGCTTCCCGCCTTCGCCGCGACCTTCCTCGGCTCCACGCAGGTGTTGACCGGACGCTTCAACATCCGCGGCACGATCGTCGCTCTTTATCTCCTCGCGATCGCGGTCAAGGGACTGCAGCTCCGGTTCCCGGATCTGCCCTGGATCGCCAACCTCGTCGAGGGACTCGTCCTCATCGTCGCGGTGAGCATCACGGCCCGCGTCATCAGCAAGCGCAGGACTCGGTAGCAACACCCCTCATCACGACAGTGCCCCTCTGGCACACGACAGATTGGAAGCCGCACCCCATGAGAACTCATCGCTCACCTGAAAGGTCGAGGCGCTCACATTTCGCCCTGACCGCCACTGTCGCGGTCGTTCTGGCTGCCGCCGGCTGCTCGTCCGGAGCCGAGGGCGGTGCCGAGGACAGCGGCGACCTCACCGCAGCCCAGCAGGAGTGTGTCGAGAAGGCCGACAACTACCTCGAGACGCGAGGCCTGTTGCCCACCTCCCTCCCTGAAGAGCTCACGCCACTGAGCAAGGCTCCCGATGAGGGCAAGACGTTTACCTTCGTCAACCTGCCCAGCCCGACGTCAGTCCTCGTCGCAAAAGAGCTGGTCGACATCGCTCCGCAGGTCGGCTGGAACATCAAGACGGTCGCCTCCGACGGTTCCGTCGAGGACGCGAACCGCAAGCTCCTGGCAGCCATCGAGGACTCTGATGTCGTCATGGCGATCGGGGTCCCTGTCGCGAGTCTCAGCCGGCCGATCCAAGCAGCCAAGGAGCAGGGTGTGCTGCTGATGACTGACGCTATCGAGCCGCCCGAGTCCGTCCCCGGCTTCGGCGCCACGCCACTGGGCGGGGGTCTCTACCGCGACATGGGCGAGCCTGCTGCATACATGCTGATGCAGGCGACCAACTGTCAGGCGAACGTCTCGGTGTGGGGTGTTCCCTTCCCGGTAGTGCACTCGGCTCGGGACGGACTCCAAGCCACCCTGGAGTCGGAGTGCGAGGGCTGCACCTTCTCCTACAACGACATGCCGCTCAGTGCGATCGGTACCCCCGACGCCACCAAGGCCGTGGTCTCCAAGCTCCAGTCCGATCCGGAGATCAACTTCGCGTTCTACATCAGTGGCGACATGGGCATCGGGATCGAACCAGCCCTCAAGCAAGCAGGCCTCGACGTGAACGTCGGCGGCATGCTGCCTGTCGCCCAGAACCTCTCGTCGCTCAAGCGCGGCGAGAACGCCTTCTGGTTGGGAATCGCCCCCAGGACGAACGCGTACGTGATCCTGGACGCCGCGGTGCGCGCGCTTGACTCGGGCGAGCCCACCGACGGTGACCATTCGCCCGTGGCGATCTTCACCGAGGAGAACGTCGCCTCCACCGACCCCGTCCCGTACTACCCGACCGACATCGACGAGCAGTTCCAGGAGTTGTGGCAGGTGAACTGACGACCTGCGCCGGTGTCGTCCTCGTGGCCGGCACCGGCGCAGATCTGTGCGGTCTCCCAAGAACTGGGGGATGACCGACTAACGGCGAGCATGGGGGTGCGGAAGTGACAAGCGGGTCGCATGACGAGGCGAAATCTTCGGACGGGCGCTGATGGGTTCCGAAGCGTGCGCAGAGGTGGAACGCCGCCAGGGCAGCACGCCAGGTCGTCCCCCCGGATCGTTCGAGCTGCTGCGAATCAGGCCCTTCCTGGTGCTGTACGTGAGCGCGGGTGCCGTCTTCCTCGGGGTGATGGCGCAGACCGTGGCGAGAGGATGGTTGGCCTTCAGCCTCACCGGGTCCAACACTGCCCTCGGCGGCGTCCTGCTGGCTTTCGGACTGACGCTTCTGGTGGCTACGCCGTGGGGAGGCGTGGCCGCCGATCGATTCCCGAAACGAATAGTCCTGCAACTCTCGTTGCTCTTCCTCACGGTGAGCAGCGCAGGAATCGGGCTCGCCGTGCTCGCCGACGTAGTCGCGTACTGGATGTTGCTCGTGGCCGGAGGCCTGCAGGCCATCGGCCTCGCGCTGTTCAACCCGGCGCGCATGGCTTTCATCTCAGAAGTTGTGCCGCCCGCCTCGCTCTCCACGGCCGTCTCTCTCCTGCTCGTCAACGCAGAGGTCGCCCGAGTCGTCGGCCCGGCGGCCGCGGGCCTCGTCATCGGCTATCTCAGCTTCGGCACGGGCGCGGTCTTTCTCGGGACCGGCGCCCTGTCGCTGATCGGCCTGGCCCTGACCGTGTGGCTGCCTCCCGGGCGCCGAGCGAGCGAGGTGGCGGACCGGTCACCGGTGAACGAGCTGGCGGACGGCGTCCGATACGTGCGGCGAGACCCCGAGCTCCTGGCGCTGCTCTGGTGCGGCATCAGCGTGACGATGGTCGGCCTGCCCTACCTGGCGTTCCTGCCCACGGTGGCGAGTGACCTCTTCGCTCTGGGATCGGCCGGCTACGGGATCCTGTCCGCCTCTTCGGCCATAGGTGCCGTCACCGCCGGTCTGCTCCTGCGCCGATGGACGACCATCTGGTCGGAGACGACTGTCTTCGTGATGGCCGGGACACTCTTCGGCCTGGCCCTGGGTGCGCTGGCAGTAGCGCCGAGCTTCGCCGTGGCGACAGTTGCCCTGCTCATCGTCGGGGGAGCCATGATGGCGTTCCAGACGACCAACCAGTCCCTGCTGCTGGCCGGGTCGCACCGCGACTACCACGGTCGCGTCCAGGGCCTGCTCATGCTGAGCTTCGGCGCGTTCGGGATCGCGGCACTCCCGCTGGGCGTGCTGGCGGACCTGGTGGGGCTGCGCTGGACCCTGGGCGGCATGGGACTCGCGGTGGTGCTGCTCGCGATGTTGTTCGCGGTCCTCGGTCATCGACGGGACGGCACCTGGTTCAGGCGGGGCGTTCCCACTCCGCGATGACCAGCTCCACGTCGACCGCAGTGGTCGGGGGAGGGGTGGGCGGTCCCACCACCGTGCGGGAGAACCGGGGGGCCGGGGACGGCTGCACGATGCCGTTCATCTCGGCGACCACCTGGCGCTCGACGAGGTGCTCGTGCCGGCTGGCCTCGTCGAAGGAGAGCACCGGGGTCACGCACGCGTCCACGTCGGCGAAGACCTTCTCCCAGTGCCGACGGGGCTGGCTGAGGAACACCTCGGTGAACCGCGCGCGAAGCGTGGGCCAGCCGGACTTGTCACGCTGTGCGGGCAGGCCCTCGCCGTCCACTCCCAGGTGTTCCAGCAGCAGCTGGTAGAACTGCGGCTCGACCGCGCCGACTGCCATGTAGCCGCCGTCGGCGCACTCGTACGTGTCGTAGAACGGGGCGCCGCCGTCGAAGAGGTTGTCGCCGCGCTGCGCGCTCCAGGCGCCGCCGCCGTACATGGACCAGTGCATGTGCGCGAGCAGGCTCGCTCCTTCGACCATCGCGGCGTCGACCACCTGGCCGACGCCGGTGCGCTGGCGCTCCCAGAGCGCGGCCATCAGCCCGGTGAGGAGGAGCATGGAGCCGCCACCGAAGTCGCCGATGAGGTTCAGGGGGACCACGGGGCGCTCGCCGGCACGGCCGACGGCGTTCAGGATGCCGGAGACCGCCAGGTAGTTGATGTCGTGGCCGGCGCGCTGCGCCAGGGGGCCGTCCTGTCCCCACCCGGTCATGCGTCCGTACACCAGCCCGGGGTTCACCGCCAGGCAGTCCTCGGGCCCCAGCCCGAGACGTTCGGCCACCCCCGGGCGATAGCCCTCGATCAGCACGTCGGCGCCGGCCACGAGGCTCAGCACGCGCTCACGGTCCGTGGCCGACTTGAGGTCGGCGGTCACGATGCGGCGGCCGCGCAGCTGCTCGTTGCGTCCCTGGGGGCCCAGCCCCAGGGGACCTGGACGCTCGACCCGCACGACGTCCGCGCCCAGGTCGGCCAGGATCATGGCAGCGTGTGGACCGGGTCCGATGCTGGCCAGCTCGACCACCCGGAGACCCGTGAGAGGTCCTGACATGTCGTTCTCCAATCTGGGCGCGCCAAGGACCTCCGCGAACCGCGGAGGTGGCGAGGCTCGATGTGTCGGGAGGTGCGGCCCGAGGGTTGGCGGGACCGGCTTAGTCGGCCGGTGCCTCCGTGCCGGCGAGGTGGGAGCAGACCTGGTCGATGAAGGCGGTGAGCACAGGATCGGCGTCGATGCTGTCGGGGTCCAGCTTCCACAGGTAGCCCACGCCACGGAGCTGAGCGACGATGACCGCTGCCTGGTGCTCCGGGTCGATCCCGGGCACGATCGACCCGTCCTCGAGGCCGTTCCTGATGTAGGTCGCGATCCGGGCGCGCTGGTTCCTGTGGAACGCGACGAACCGATCGTGCAGCTCCGGGACAGGACCGGTCGCCTCGAAGATCAGCGCGTAGAGCACGCTGAGCGAACGGGGGTGCTTCACGTAGGACTTCTTGATCTCGGTGAGCAGCACGCGCAGAGTGTCGAGACCCGTGCGCCCCCGCTGCTCCGGCTCGACCGTCTCGACGTCCCACCGGATGACGATCTCGTCGACCAGGGCCTCCAGAAGCTTCGCCTTCGAGCCGAAACGCGCCGTGGCCAGGGAGCGGCTGTAGCCGGCCCTCTCGCCGACCGTGGCGAGCGTCATCGACTGGTACCCGCCCTCCGCCACGAGGTCGCCGGCGGCCCTGAGGAGGAGGCGAGTGGACTTCTCCGACCGGACCTGGTGGCCGTTGAGCGTCTGCTTCGTCGTCATTGCCCGATCCTAGATAGATGACAAGCATTAAGGCTACGGATTCGGAGCACTTTGTTCAGCGGAACGGCGTGGGGGGCAGCAGACGGTCGGAGATGAGGCGCTGCATGATCTCGGACGTGCCCTCGAAGATCTTGGTCAGGCGAGCGTCGCGCCAGTAACGCTCGATCGGGAAGTCCGTGGTGTAGCCGGCACCCCCGTGGAGCTGAAGGGCCTCGGACGTGACGCGTTCCGACATCTCGGCAGCCATGTACTTGACCATCGCAGCACGCATGTCGGATGCCTCGCCGGCATCGACGTCGGCAGCGACCTCGTACATCAGCGCCCTGCACAGCTCGATCTCGGAGGCCATGGTGGCGATCTTGAAGCGGGTGTTCTGGAAGTCGCCGATGGCGTGACCGAACTGCTCGCGCTCCTGCACGTACTTGATCGTGTCCTCGAGAGCACCGCGGGCCAGGCCGATGGAGCGCGCCGCGGTGTGGATGCGTGGCGTCAGCATGCCTTCGGCGACGCGCTTGAAGCCGCCGTCCGGGACGCCGCTGGTCTCGTAGCCGAGCAGGCCGTCGTCGGGGATGAAGCAGTTGTCGAAGGACAGCTCGAAGGTGTTCCAGCCGTGGTAGCCGATCTTGCGCACGGGCGTGCCGGTGCACCCTTCGGGGAACTCCCCGGGGTTCTTGTACGCGATGAACCGGCGAATGCCTTCGTGCCGCTTCTGCGGGTCGTACGGCGTGGTGCGCGCGACGATGATGATGCCGTCGGCCTGGTCGGCGAAGGTGCACCACATCTTCTGGCCGTTGATCACCCAGCCGCCGTCCACCTTGTCGGCGCGGGTGCGGATCGAGGCGATGTCGGATCCCGCGCCGGGCTCGCTCATGGCGAAGGCGCCCAGCCACTCGCCGCGGGCCGCCTTGGGCAGGATCTCCGCGCGCTGCGTGGGGTCGAGGGTCCGGGCGACGCCCGAGCGCACGATGATGCTGGCGACGCTCATCCAGGCACGGGCCAGCTCCTCGGTGATCAACGCGTACTCGAAGACGCCGAGCCCCAGACCGCCGTGCTCCTCGGGGATCGTGATGCCGAAGAAGCCCAGATCGGCCATCTTGCGCCGGAGGGACTCGGGGATGAGTCCCTTCTCGGGGTCGAGCTCGTTGGCCACCGGCAGCACCTCGCGCATGGCGAAGTCCCGCGCCATCTCCTGGATCGCGACGCGCTCGTCCGTGCGGTGGGCGGAAGGGATCGACGGACGCGGGTCCACCAATGGTCGGTTCACCGGAGCCTCAATTCATAGATTGTCGACTAGCAACCCATCCACCGTATCCCGGCGATCGAGGGAAACGCAATAGACAGTTGTTAGTTAACCAACTACTATGTTGGTCCGCGTATGAGCAGACAGGGGGCCGTCGTGACCGGGACCGCGAGTGGACCGTTCCGCACCTCGGCGAGCCGCCAGGGCAGCAGCAGCCCTGACGGGCGGCTTTCGGTGGTCGTCGTCGGGATCGAACCGGGGTGCACGTCGCTTCGCGGACGTGCACAGTGCGGCGCGGCGAACGACTCCGGTGGGTGGCTCGGTCTGCACGTGGCCAGCGTGGCACGTCAAGCGTCCTGCGTGGGGCGCGTCGTTCTCGTGACGAGCGATGTCGCGGCTGCCCGCGACGCGCGAAGCATCGGGGTGGAGGTGCTGGTCGAGCCGCGGCGTGCCGGTGCCAATCCGGCCGCAGCCGTGGGTCGCCGGCGTGCCCTGGACCTGAACCCCGACGGGCCCGTCGCCATCATGCTCGGGGAGCTTCCCCACCTGCGGTCGGAGGACCTCGAGGCGCTCCTGCGGATCTTCAGGGGGCAGCGCGAGAGCGCTCTGTTCGTCGCTGACCCGCTGGGTGACCTCGCGACGACCCTGATCCATGGCGCAGCGGTCCTGCCGGGCATCGGGTTCGGGCGCCACTCGGCGTCCATGCACCGCCGGCTGGGGTATGTCGAGGCGATCGGCGCGCCACTCGGGCTGCGGACCGGCTCCGGCAGGGGCTCGTCCCGCGGTCGTCCCCAGCCTTCGAGTCGGGCTCACGGACGGGCTGGCTGACTCGTCGGCTGACACCCCTTGTGCCCGTGAGGTACCTGTGGTTCGATGGAGAAATAGTTGGTCAGCCGACAAATAACATCACACACACGTGCGGGAGTCACACATGAGGGACGCGGTCATCGTCGATGCTGTTCGGACACCGATCGGCAAGCGCAACGGGGCGTTGGCGGGGTTTCATCCTGCTGATCTGTCGGCGGTGGTGCTGAAGGCTCTGGTGGAGCGCACGGGGCTGGATGCGGGGATGGTCGATGACGTGGTCTGGGGGTGTGTCTCCCAGGTCTCGGAGCAGGCGAGCAACATCGGGCGGAACGCGGTGATGGCGGCGGGGTGGCCTGAGAGTGTGCCGGGGACGTCGGTGAACCGGGCGTGCGGGTCGAGCCAGCAGGCGGTGAGCTTCGCTGCGGCGGGGGTGATCGCTGGGCATTACGACTTCGCGGTCGCCGGTGGTGTGGAGTCGATGAGCCGGGTGCCGCTCGGCAGCGCGGCAGAAGGTGCGCAGGTGGTACCGGACTCGGTCCTCGAGCACTACGGCATCCAGGGTTTCAACCAGGGTGTGGGGGCGGAGATGATCGCGGAGCGGTGGGGTTTCTCGCGCACGTTCCTCGATGAGTACTCGCTGCGTTCGCACGAGCTGGCGGCGGCGGCCACGGATGCGGGGGCGTTCGCCTCGCAGCTGGTGCCGACCGGTGGGCTGGTGGCCGATGAGGGGATCCGTCGTGGTGGCACGGTGGAGAAGCTGGCGTCGTTGGCGACGCCGTTCAAGGCCGACGGGGTGATCTCGGCGGGCAATGCCTCGCAGATCTCCGATGGTGCCGGGGCGGTGCTGGTGACGTCCTCGGAGGTCGCGCGGGCCCACGGGTTGACGCCGATCGCGCGGATCCACACCTCGGTGGTGGCCGGTGATGACCCGGTGATCATGTTGACCGGTCCGATCCGGGCCACGGAGCTGGCGTTGAAGAGGTCGGGGCTCTCGATCGAGGAGATCGGGGCGTTCGAGGTCAACGAGGCGTTCGCGCCGGTGCCGTTGTCGTGGTTGGTGGAGACCGGGGCCGAGCAGGAGCGGCTCAACCCGCTGGGTGGGGCGATCGCGGTGGGTCACCCGCTGGGTGGGTCTGGGGCGATCTTGATGACGCGGTTGGTCCACCACATGCGTGACAACGGGATCCGCTACGGCCTCCAGACCATGTGCGAGGGCGGCGGCATGGCGAACGCCACCATCCTCGAGCTCCTCTGACGGTCGTCCACAGCGGAAACGAGCTACACCCCCGCATCACACGCAGGACGCCGGCAACGTGCCCAGCTCGACCGCGTCGGGCCCGGTTTCGGGTCCCGGCGCGCCGACGGCGCCCCGAACGAGTAGGAGTCGCATGTCCAAGAGGTTCGAAGGTCGTACCGCGATCGTGACCGGCGCCAGCCGGGGGATCGGCCTGGGCATCGCCCAGCGACTGGTCGCCGACGGTGCCCAGGTGGTGATCACCGCGCGGAAGCAGGAAGCGCTCGACGAGGCGGTCGAGGTCCTCGGAGGTCCGGCACACGCGCTGGCCGTAGCGGGCAAGGCCGACGACCCCGGGCACCAGAGCGAGGTGGTCGAGAGGGCCATCGACGCGTTCGGCAGCATCGACTTCCTGGTCAACAACGCGGGCATCAATCCCATCCACGGACCCATGATCGAGGTGGACCTCGCCGCCGCCCGGAAGATCGTCGAGGTGAACTGCTTCGCCGCCCTGTCGTGGACCCAGCACGTGCACCGGGCGTGGATGGGCGAGCACGGGGGAGCCGTCGTCAACGTCTCGTCCGTCGCCGGGACCCGACCGGCTCCGGGCATCGGGATGTACGGCGCGAGCAAGGCCATGCTCGGCCACATGACGGCGGAGCTGGCGGTCGAGCTGGGGCCCGGCGTGCGGGTCAACGCCGTCGCCCCCGCCGTGGTGAAGACCCGCTTCGCGACCTCGCTCTACGAGGGTGACGAGGAAGCGGTGGCGGCGAGGTACCCGCTGAAGCGCCTGGGACTGCCTGAGGACATCGCCGGCGTGGTCGCGTTCCTGCTCTCCGAGGACGCGGCCTGGACGACCGGGCAGCTGCTCGTCGTGGACGGCGGCCTCACTCTGGCCGGAAGCGGATGAGCGCGCCCTCCCACCACCAAGGAGCCGGAAGTCCCGGCTACCCACCCCACTGACAGGAGTCCACTTGTGAACACCCCCACTGAGTCCACACGCGCCGCGATCGTCACCGGCGCCGCTCGCGGCATCGGCGCGGAGGTCGCGCGGCGCCTCGCGTCCGACGGCATGGCCGTTGCCGTGCTGGACCTGGACGAGGCGGCCTGCGAGAAGGTCACGGCCGAGATCAACGCGTCCGGAGGCCGCGCGATCGCCCTGGGCGTGGACGTCGCGGACGAGGCGGCCGTGGAGACGGCGGTCGCCCGGGTCGCCGCGGAGCTGGCCCCGCCGACGGTCCTGGTCAACAACGCCGGCATCGTGCGGGACAACCTGCTGTTCAAGATGTCCGTCGCGGACTGGGACGCGGTGATGAACGTGCACCTGCGTGGCTCGTTCCTGATGGCGAGGGCGACCCAGAAGCACATGACCGAGGCCGGCTGGGGCCGGATCGTCAACCTGTCCAGCGCCTCCGCCCTGGGCAACCGCGGCCAGGCCAACTACTCGGCCGCGAAGGCGGGGCTGCAGGGCTTCACCAAGACCCTGGCGCTCGAGCTCGGCAAGTTCGGGGTGACTGCCAACGCCATCGCCCCGGGATTCATCGCCACCGAGATGACGGAGTCGACCGCCGTCCGGATGGGGATGTCCTTCGAGGACTTCAAGGCCTCGGCCGCCGAGCGGATCCCCGTCGCCAGGGTGGGCACCCCGGAGGACATCGCGCACGCCGTCTCCTACCTCGTCAGCGACGGCGCCGGCTTCGTGTCGGGACAGGTGATCTACGTGGCAGGAGGGCCGAAGGCATGAGGGTCTTCTCGAGCATCGACGAGCTCCGGGAGGCGACCGGGGAACCGCTCGGCCTCTCGGAGTGGCACACGATCACCCAGGAGCAGGTCGACTCCTTCGGGGAGAGCACCGGGGACGACCAGTGGATCCACGTCGACCCGGTGCGGGCCGCCGAAGGACCGTTCGGCACGACCATCGCCCACGGCTACCTCACCCTCAGCCTGATCCCGATGTTCGCTCGGGAGATCTATCGCGTTGAGAACGTCCGGATGGGGGTCAACTACGGCACCAACAAGGTCCGCTTCCCGTCTCCCGTGCCCGTCGGCTCGCGGCTCCGGGCCGGCGCGGAGGTGCTGGAGGTCGCCGCCGCGAGCAACGGGTACCAGGTGACCACCAAGGTGGTCATCGAGCGCGAGGGGGGCGACAAGCCCGCCTGCGTGGCCGAGATCGTCAGCGTGCTGGTGCCATGAGCCCCGAGGAGCTGCGACGACTCGTCGCCGACTTCCTGGCGGCGAACGACCCGTCCGCCATGGATCGCATGGACTTCCTGCGGGCGCGGTTCGACGCCGGCCTGGCCACGGTGCACTTCCCTGCCGGCTGCGGTGGGCTCGACGCGAGCCGGGCGCTGCAGCCCGAGGTGGACAGGCTGTTCGCCGAGGCGGGCGCGCCCGACAACGACCCACGATCCAACGGCATCGGGCTGGGCATGGCGGCCCCCATCATCGCGCAGTACGGGACGGAGGAGCAGAAGCGGCGCTTCCTGCGGCCACTCTGGACGGGGGAGGAGAAGTGGTGTCAGCTGTTCAGCGAGCCGGGTGCGGGCTCGGATCTTGCCGCGCTGGCCACCCGAGCCGTCCGCGACGGTGACGAGTGGGTCGTCAACGGCCAGAAGGTGTGGACGTCCGGGGCGCACAAGGCCCGGTTCGCGATCCTGCTCGCACGCACCGATCCCGACGCCTTCAAGCACCGTGGCGTCACGTACTTCCTCTGTGACATGTCGGACCCCGGCGTCGAGGTGCGACCGCTGAGGCAGATCACCGGTGAGGCCGAGTTCAACGAGGTCTTCCTCACCGACGTCCGCATCCCCGACCACATGCGGCTGGGCGAGGTGGGCCAGGGATGGGCGCTGGCCAACGCCACGCTCAACACCGAGCGCGTCGCGATCGGCGGCAAGGCCACGCCCCGGGAGGGCGGCATGATCGGCGTCGTCGCCGAGACCTGGCGGACCCGGCCCGAGGTCCGCACGGCGGAGCTCCGCGACCGTCTGCTGCGGTTGTGGGTCGAGGCCGAGGTGGCGCGCCTGGCTGGACTCCGGCTGCGGCAACGTCAGGCCGTGGGTCAGGACGGGCCGGAGGGCGCCGGGATGAAGCTCGTCTTCGCCCGGGTCAGCCAGCAGCTCGCCGGGCTGGAGATGGAGATGCTCGGTGGTGACGGTCTCCGCTACTCCGACTGGACGATGGTCCGCCCCGAGCGCGTCGACTTCACCGGCCGCGACGTCGGCTACCGGTACCTGCGGGCGAAGGGCAACTCGATCGAGGGGGGCACCTCCGAGATCCTGCGCAACATCGTGGCCGAGCGCGTCCTGGGACTTCCCGGCGAGCAGCGCAACGACAAGGACGTCCCCTGGAAGGAGATCCCACGATGACCGAGGTGGACCTGCTCCACTCCGAGCTGGAAGAAGACCTGCGCGCCACCGTCCGCGCGGTGCTGCGCGACCGCTGTCCCGTGGACGCGGTGATGGCGATGTACGAGGGCGACCGCTCTGCCGCCGAGGCCTTGTGGAAGACGCTGGTCACCGAGCTCGGCCTGGCAGGCCTGCTCGTGCCCGAGGCCCAGGGCGGGCTCGGTGCGTCCGCCCGCGAGGCGGCGGTGGTGCTCGAGGAGCTGGGACGCGCAGTGGCGCCGGCACCCTTCCTCACCAGTGCCGTCATCGCGACCACCGTGCTGCTGCACAGCGGCTCGGACCTGCTGCTCCCGCTCGCCGCCGGTGAGCGCACCGCCGCGCTCGTCGTGCCCTGGTCGCTCGCACCCGACGCGGAGATCCCGGCTCTCGCGGTCGAGGGCGACCGGGTCCGGGGAACGGTACGGAACGTGGCGGGGGCTCTCGAGGCCGACCTGCTGCTGGTGCCGGTGACATCGGCGGAGGGTTCCCTGGAGCTGTGGGCCGTCGCGTCGGCGGAGGCGGTCGTCGAGCCGGTGACCTCCTTCGACATGACCCGGCAGCTGGCAGACGTGACGTTCTCCGGGGCCGCCGCCGAGCGGCTCCTGGCGAAGGCCGAGGCTCCGGTGCGGAGCGGCCTGGTGACCGGGGCCGCCCTTCTCGCCTCGGAGCAGGTCGCAATCGCCCGGTGGTGCCTGGAGTCGACCCTCCACCACCTCAAGGAACGGCGTCAGTTCGGGCGCCAGCTCGGCAGCTTCCAGGCCCTGAAGCACCGTCTGGCGGACCTCTACGTCGCGGTCGAGTCGGCCGCCGCCGCGGCCCGCTACGCCGCCGTCACGGTCGCGACGGCCGACGAGGACGCGGCCGTGGCCGCGGCGCTCGCCCAGGCCTGCTGCGGGGATCTCGCGGTCCAGGCTGCCGAGGAGGCGGTCCAGCTCCACGGCGGCACCGGGATGACGTGGGAGCACCCCACCCACCTCTACCTCAAGCGCGCCAAGGCCGACCAGATCGGCCTCGGCTCACCCGGCCAGCACCGGCACCACCTGGGCGACCTCGTCGGGCTGCCGGCCTGACCACGAGGAGGCCGAGGCGCGACGCGTCGTGCGTCGAGGTGCGTCTGCGGTCGGCGTCCGGGGAGATCACGGTCCCCGTCGCCGTCGTCGACACGATCCGGCGGGGTGTCGTGAGCGTGCCCGACGGGTGGGGCCACCAGGGGGCTCCACCCGTCGGGCCAACCGGATCGGGGGCGTCAACAGCAACGAGCTGGTCAGCCCGGAGGACGTGGAGGCGGTCGCCGGGCTACCGGCCGAGCACGTCGCGCAAGGCGGCCAGTACGAACAGGGCGGTGTCGGGGCGGGCGTTGTGACCCATCAGGCCGATGCGCCAGACCGTGTCGGCGTACTGCCCGGCTCCGCCCCCGATCTCGAGACCGTGACGGTCCAGGAGCCGGCGGCGCACGCCGGCCGGGTCCACGCCCTCGGGCACCCTGACGGTGGTGAGCTCTGGAAGCCGGTGCCCCTCCGCGGCGAAGAGCTCCAGCCCCATCTCCTGCAGGCCCTGCTGGAGAAGGGCTCCCGCCTCCGCGTGGCGGGCCCACACGAGGGGCAGCTCCTCGTCCAGGATCCGTCGAAGGCCGGCGTGCAGGCTCGCGACCATCGCCACCGGCGCCGTGTGGTGGTACGTGCGGCCGACCGCCCCGCTCGCCTCGCCGACGTAGCCGCCCAGCAGCCCGAGGTCCAGGTACCAGGAGCGAGGGCGCTCGACCCGGCGCTCGAAGGCCCGCTCGCTGATGGTGAACGGGGCGAGCCCGGGGGCCACCCCGAGGCACTTCTGGGTGCCGGCGTACGCGATGTCGACGCCCCAGTCGTCGGTCCGCAGCTCGATCCCGCCGAGGGAGGTGACGGCGTCGACGAGCAGGAGGGTGTCAGGGCGCTCGGCGGCCAGTGCGGCGCCCAGGGCGGCGATGTCCGAGCGCACTCCGGTCGACGTCTCGGCGTGCACCGCCGCGACGATCGTGGGTTCCGGGTGCGCGTCGAGGACGCGCTCGATGTCGATCGGGTGGCCCCACTCGTGCTCGACGGGCACCACCTGGGCACCACAGCGCTCGGCGACCTCGCACATCCGCTGCCCGAAGAGCCCGTTCACCGCGACCACGACGACGTCGCCCTCGTGCACGGTGTTCACGAAGGACGCCTCCATGCCGGCAGACCCGGTGCCGCTCAGGGGAAGGGTGCGCTGGTTGGTCGTTCCCCACACCTCGCGCAGCATCTCGCAGGTCTCGTCCATCATGGCCAGGAAGACGGGGTCGAGGTGTCCGAGGAGGGGCAGGCCCAGCGCCGCCGTCGCCTCCGGATAGGGGTTGGACGGTCCAGGACCGAACAGGTGCCTGTCGTGCAGCATGCGGTGCCTCCTTCGAGGGACTACGGGCCAGGGCCGGGCTCAGCCGGGCGTGCCGCCACCGGCCAGGGCGGTCAGGAGCGTCCGGACGTCCGGCGCCGAGGGCAGCTCGGAGACGGCCGCCACGATGCGGTCGGCAGCCTCCGTCCCGAGCACCGGATCCACCAGGGAGTGGAACTTGGAGACCAGGGACTGCCACCGCCTGTCGAGCTCGTCCGCCGGGGTCGGCCTGTTGACGTCGACCTCGGCCACACGCTCGGTCCCGTCCGTGAGGGTGACCCTGAGCGCCGAGGAACGGCTCGGGCCCGAACGGGCGACCACCTGGACACGGTCGCGCAACGCGACCACCTCCGGCGCCTGCACGGACTCCTCCGAGAACGCCTGCTCGCTGAGGTCGCCGCGGGCGAGGGCCATCGCGGTGGTGAACCGCAGGCTGAACTTCCCCTCGAGCGGGCTCGTGGGCTCGGCGATGTTGCACACGCTGAGGTGCCCCGCAGGCACCCGGACCTCGATGCTCTCGACCTGGTCGGGGGTCAGGCCAGCCTCGCGCAGGGACAGCATGCCCTCGATGGCGGAGTGCGTCAGGTAGCAGGCGGCGTGGTACTTGAAGAGCACCGCCGTCACGGCCGGCGTCGGCCACCCCCACTCGGGAGCCTGTCCCGAGGCCTCGGACTGGGTGTCCCGGAAGCCCTGCGGCGCGCCCAGCACGTCGGGATGGGCCGTGACTCCCCGCCTGGCCAGGTTGACGGCCCGGACGCCGGACTCCGCGGCCGCCCCCACCTGCAGGGGCTTGGACATGGTGCCGAACATCGACTTGAGCCCCGCAGCGCGCGTCCCGACGATGCCGAACGCCTGTGCCCAGTGCGCGTCGTCCAGCCCCGCCAACCGGGCGCAGGCCGCGGCCGCCCCGAAGGCGCCGACGGTCGCGGTGGTGTGGAAGCCCCTGGCGTAGTGCGAGGGCGACATCAGGCGCCCCACCAGTGCCTGGGTCTCGAACCCCGTGACGAACGCCGAGACCAGGTCCCTGCCGCTCGCGGCGGTCCCCTCCGCCACCGCGAGCAGGGCGGGGAGAACGGGGGCGGAGGGGTGGCCCTCCATGAGGGCGCTCACGTCGTCGAAGTCCAGTGCGTGGGCGGCGGTGCCGTTGACCAGGGCGGCCTGGGCGCGGGACACGCGCTCGCCGGTGCCCCACAGGGTCGCCGCTGGGGCGGCTCCCTCCTCCAGGGCCTCGCTGCGGACCAGGTCGGTGACCGGCTCCCGCACGGCGCCGATCGCGACGCCGAGCGTGTCCAGGATGCAGTGCAGGGCGCCCGCGACCACGTCTGCCCGATCCAGGTCGACGCCACGGGCGCGGACCACCACCTGCTCAGTGAGGGTGGGTCCGGGTGCTCCGGTCACGCGCCGACCCCGGCGGGACGGCGTCGCACCAGCGTCGACCGCTCGCCTTCGAACACCACGACGCCGTCCTGCCGGCGTCCCCAGTGCCGGAAGACCACCGTCCCGGGCGCTCGGTCGTCCTCGCCTGGCTCGACGGAGACCACCTCCGTGAACGCCTCGATCGTGTCGCCATGGTGGACGGGCGCCTTGAACCGCAGCTTGGACCAGCCTAGCTCCGCGGCAGCGTGCTCGGCGGTGTCCTGCGACGAGAGCCCGTAGACCAGGGAGGCCGTGGCCAGCCCGAAGACCAGGCGGTCGTCGCCGAGGGAGGAGCCCTTCATGAAGTGGTCGTTGAAGTGCGCCTGCGCGGTGTTCATCACCTGCTTGGCCGGCCCGCTCCCCTCGAGCTCGCCGACGGTGGCGGCGCGCGAGTGGCGCATCTGCTGACCGGGGTAGAAGTCCTCGAACCAGCCCCAGGGTCCGAGCACGGTGTCGTGATCAGTCACTGCTTTCACCACCTGTCGTGTCGCGGGTGTCTGCCTCGTGCGGGGGAGTGGACCATGCGTCCAGAACGGTGGCCGGATCGTCCTGGCCCAGCGAGGGGCCTCGCCCCCGGACGCGCGACGGCGTGGCGCTGAACTTGACGGGGGAGCCGGCGATCGTCACCGGCCGGTCGGAACCGGGCTGCTCGACCTCGACGAGCATCTCCCGGATGCCTGCGTGCTTGTCCGCGAAGATGTCGGCGGCCGTGTGCACGGGACCGATGGGCACTCGCCCGCCCAGGAGACCGATCACGGTGGCCGTGGTGTGCCCGGCGAGCCAACCGCCGAGGATCTCGCGCACCTCGTCCCCGTGGGCGACGCGTGCCACGTTGTCGAGGTAGCGCGGGTCGTCGGCGAGCTCCGGCCGGCCCATCGCCTCGACCAGGATGCGCCAGTGGTTGTCGCTGGGTGCGGCCACGGCGATCCAGCCGTCCGCGGTCTGCATGATGTCGAAGGGGGAGAGGAGCGGGTGGCCGTTCCCCATCGGCTCGGGGGTGATCCCCGTGTAGGAGTGCTGGTAGACGATGCGCTCGCACAGCGCGAGCACGGCGTCGTACATCCCGACGTCGACGAACTGCCCTTCGCCGGTGCGCTCCGCGTGCCGGACGGCCGCGGTGACGCCCAGCGCGAGCAGGGTTCCGGGGAAGATGTCCCCGATCCCGGGGCCGGACTTCAGCGGCGGGCCCCCGACGGGCCCGGTGATGCCGGCGAACCCGCCCATGGCCTGCGCGACGATGTCGAACGCAGGCCACTGCTCGTAGGGGCTCTGCCCGGACCGGGCGTCGCCGAAGCCTCGCAGGGCCGCGTAGACGAGCCGGGGGTTGACCTGCGACAGCACCTCGTAGCCGAGCCCCAGGCGCTCCATCACCCCGGAGGAGAAGTTCTCGACCACCACGTCGGCGACCCGCACGAGGTCCAGGAACTGCGCGGCGCCCGCCTCGTCCTTCAGGTCGAGGACGATGCTGCGCTTGCCCCGGTTGACCGACTGGAAGTAGCCGCCCAGGGCCACGGTCCGGTCGTCGTCAGCGCGGAAAGGGCCGAGCTTTCGCGTGCGGTCACCCGTGGCGGGCTCGACCTTGACGACGTCCGCGCCCATGTCGACGAGCAGCATCGTCGCGAACGGACCGGCGAGCATCGCGGTGAGGTCGAGGACCTTCACTCCGTCCAGCGCTCCGGGCGCGGGTGCACCGCTCATGCGACACCGCACAGCCGTGCACGTTCCAGCACGGCGTCGAAGATGCGGGCGGTCGCGGCGTCGATCATCATTCCATTGAACGAGGCGGCCCCCAGTCCCGCTTCCTCGGCCTCCCGGACGGCCTGCACGGCGGCGGTGGCCCGCTCGATCTCAGACGGCGTGGGTGCGAAGACCTCGTTGGCGATGGCGATCTGGCTGGGGTGGATGGCCCACTTCCCGACCGCGCCCAGCGTCGCGGCCCAGTTGGCCTCGCGCTCGTAGCCCTCGGGGTTGGCGATCCCACCGAAGGGTCCGTCGACGGCGTCCAGGCCGTGGGCCCGCGCGGCGACGATCATCCGGTTGCGGGCGTAGTGCCACACGTCGCCCGGGTAGCCGTTCTTGCCCTCGGCCGACGCACCGATGTGTCCCAGGCGGATGCCCTGGCTGGCAGAGAGGTCTCCGACACCGAGGATCAGGGCCTCGAGCCGCGGCGAGCTCGCCGCGATCTCCTCCACGCACGCGAGCGCCTGCGTCTCCTCGATCAGCGCCTCCAGGCCGATGCGGCCGGCCTCGAGGCCGAGCCGCGTCTCGAGCTGGGTCAGGAGGTCGTCGACGAACCACACGTCCCGAGGGCTCATCACCTTCGGGATGATGACCACGTCCAGGTTCTGTCCGGCCTGGGTGACGATGTCGATCAGGTCTCCGTGGCACCACTCGGTGCTGACCGGGTTGATGCGGACCGCCCGGGTCTTGATGCCCCAGTCGAGGGTGTTGAGGCCCTCGATGATGTTGCTCCGGGCGGGGACCTTCTCCGAGGCCACCACCGAGTCCTCCAGGTCGAGGAAGACCAGGTCCGCGTCGCTGGCCGCTGCCTTCGCGATCATCTTCGGGCTGTGCCCGGGGGTCGAGAGCTCGCTACGTCGCAGCCGGTTGCTAGGCATGGTCGTTCCTTCTGTTGGGAGGGTTGGGGTTGTCGCCGCGAGCGACGACCAGGTTCGTTCGGTCGAACTCCAGGACGAGCTCCCCGTCCTGGTTACGTGCGCTGGTGTGCCAGGTGACGATCCCGACGCCCGGCTTGCTGGCCGACGTCCGCATCTCGACGACGCGGGAGGTGGCGGAGATCGTGTCCCCGGGGTAGACCGGGCGGCGGAACACGCACTCGTCGATGCCCAGGAAGGGCCCGCCGGCCTCGCTGAGGTCCTCGACCGACAGCCCGACAGCCGTGCACAGGACCAGCATGGGGTTCACGACGGCGTCGGGGTGGCCCAACGACCTGGCGTACTCGGCGTTGAGGTGGAGAGGCAGCCATGCGCAGGTCGCGGTCGAGAACGCGACGTTGTCGGCCTCGGTCAAGGTCCGGCCCCAGTGGTGGACCAGCTCCTGGTCCACGGAGAAGTCCTCGTACTTGTTCCCCTTGCTCATCAACGGGAAGGAGTCGAGGTCGGGGCCACCTCGGTCCTGCTCGGGCCTGGGGGCCGGACGTGTGCCGGCCGGCGCGACCTCGCGCGGCCGCCACGTCGCTTGACCGTTCTCGGTTTCCATGACGACCATCATTGCCCAAAATTGAAGTTTGTCAACGAACAAGTTTTGTGGCGTGGCCCCGGTGCCCGGCCTTGCCCTCGACGAGCGGTCGATTTGCCCGGCCGCTCCGGGGTCCAAATTGTCACTCCCGGGTTCTTGTGGCAGGGGTCACCTCTGTGGTTGCATCAGCGATAGTTGTCTAACCGACAAACTTTCCCCGAGAACCCAGGAAGTGTCATGCGAGTACTAGAGGGCGGTGCCGGAACCGCGGAGGCCGGGGGGCTCCGCGCAGGCATGTCATGCCAGCGCACGAGGACCAGGGGGTGCCGCCGGTGAGCGCCCGGAGTCGCCAGCGCAGCCGGTTGGACGCCGCGGTCGACGTGCTGACGATCCCGGCTGGGATCGCCGTGGGCGGGCTGATGGTCGTCGCCGTCGCCAACGCCCTGTCACGCACCGCTGGCAAGCCGATCGCAGGGAGCATCGAGCTGAGCACCTACTGGTTCATGCCGGTGCTGGTGTTCCTCGGCATCAATGTGGCGCACCGCAAGCGAGAGCACATCGCGGCGGACCTGGTGTACACCCGCATGCCTGCGCAGATCCGTCGCGAGGTGACGTTCGCCGGCGACCTGCTGGTCCTCGTCTTCTGCCTGGCGTGCGCGTGGTTCGGCTGGCTCGAGGCGATGGAGGCCAGGGAGGTCGGTCGCAGCTCACCTACGTCCTGGGTGCCGATCTGGCCGCTCATGTTCATAGTGCCCCTGGGCTTCGCGATCTTCTGCCTCCAGCTCGCGCGTGACCTGCTCCGGTCGGTCGGGCTGCTCGCGGACCCGGGAAGCGGAGAGCCCGACGACGCGAAGAGGCCCACTGACCTCGAAGGAGCAACGCCGTGAGCTTGTACGAGCAGGAGAAGACGCCCCCCGTTGACGACGTGACGGGCGGTGTGGTGGCGAGCGCGCCCGTGCCGCCCGCGCCGCCCGCGCCGCGGGCTGGCTCCCTCTGGGCCTGGCGGATCGTGCTCTGGGGGCTCGTGGCAGCCACCGGCGTGGGCATGTGGCTCGACGTGTCGCCGGGGATGATCGGCACGTTCGCGATCCTCATGATGCTCACGTTCCTGGCGATGAAGATCCCCGTGGCGGTGGCCCTGGCCGCGCCCGGACTTCTGGGGCTGTGGGCGCTGACGGGGGAACGGGCGGTGGAGGGCACGCTCAGCCGGATGCCGTTCGACACTTCGGCGTCCTGGTCCCTCACGGTCATCCCGATGTTCGTGTTCATGGGCGTGATGCTCTTCGAGTCCGGGATCACGCGGCACCTCTACACGGCGGCGAGGCACTGGGTCGGCTGGCTGCCGGGAGGCTTGGCGGCGGGCACCGGGCTTGCCGGTGCCGGCTTCGCCTCGCTCTCGGGATCGACCCTGGGCAGCATCTTCCCCCTGGCCCGGGCCGGGATCCCTGAGATGCTCCGGGCGGGCTATGACAAGCGCCTCGCCATCATGTCCGTCATGGCGGCCGGCACGCTGGCCCACCTCATCCCGCCGAGCCTGCTGATGGTCATCTACGCCGGGGTGGCGCAGACGGCGGTGGGTCCGCAGCTGATGGCGGGGCTGCTGCCGGGCGTCGTCCTGACGGGCCTCTACATCGCCACGTTCGTCGGGCTCTCGATCATCAGGCCGGCGATGGGTGGCCGCGGCAAGGCGCGCGTGTCGTCCAGCTGGTCCGACAGGTTCGGCTCGTTGGGCCCCATCTGGCCCGCCCCGATCCTGATCATCGTCATCGTCGGCGGCATCTACGGGGGAGTGCTCACCGCCACCGAGGCTGGTGCGGTCGGCGCGCTGGGGGCCGTCGTCATCGGACTCGCGATGCGACGCAAGGACCGGCCGTTCGCGGCGGTCGCGGAGGCGACGAGGGCGACGGTCTCCACCGTCGGCGCCCTCTTCTTCCTCCTCATCGGGGCGCACATGTTCAGCCGACTGCTGTCCTTGAGCGGTCTGGCCGACGGGTTCGTGGAGATGGTGATCGACCTGGAGCTCGGTCGGGTCCAGTTCCTGATGCTGGTGACCGTCGTCTACCTGGTGCTCGGCATGTTCATGGAGTCGCTGGTGATCATGCTGCTGACCGTCCCCCTGCTGCTTCCGCTGCTGGAGCCGCTCTCGATCTCACCGATCTGGTTCGGGGTGTTCGTGGTGATCCTGATGGAGCTGGCGATGCTGACCCCACCCGTCGGCGTCATGTCCTACATCATCCACGGGATCGTGCAGGACGCGGCTGTCAACGTCGGCCACAAGATCCCGTTGTCCTCCGTCCTCGTGGCGGCCTGCTGGGTCGTGCCGATCCCGCTCCTGCTGATCGGGATCATGATCGCGGCGCCGGGGTTCGTCACCTGGATCCCGGACAACATGTCGGGACCGTAGGTCGCCGACGCGGACCACACAGAAGAACCCTCAGGGCCGAGGCCCTGAGGGTTCTTCTGTGTCCGGCGTCAGATGTAGTAGCCACCGTTGATGGCGATGTTCTGGCCGGTGATGAAGCGAGCCGCGTCGCTGACCAGGAAGGTGATCACGGGTGCGATGTCCCGGTCCGGGTCCCCGAACTTGCCCCCGAGCGGCACCTTCTGGCGCAGCAGCTCGTCGTAGGCGATCTTCTCCTCGTCCGAGAGCTTGTTGCGGTGGTTCTCCAGCATGGGCGTCGCGGCAGAGGGGTGCACCACGTTGGCGCGGACGTCGTACGGCGCCCACTCGACCGCGATCGTTCGCGTCCAGGCCGTCACCGCGCCCTTGGAGGCCGCGTAGGCGGCACCGTTGGGGTAGGCGGTCAGCGCCGACGAGGACGCGAAGTTGGTGATGCTGCCCCGCTCGGAGTTCTTCAGGTGCGGCAGCGCGGCCTGGTTGGTGAAGACCGGTCCGCGGGCGTTGACGTCCATCACCCGTGTCCAGTCGGCGGCCGACAGCTCCGCAGCGGGGCCCTGGAGCAGGATTCCTGCCACGTGGACCAGCGCGTCGAGTCCGCCCAGGCGCTCGACCGCCTCGTCGACGACGCGGCCGACCTCGTCCCGGTCGGTGACGTCACAGCGGAGGAAGTGCTGCCCCACGCTGGCGGCCACCTCCCTGCCGGCGTCCTCCGAGACGTCCAGCGAGACGACTGAAGCGCCTGCTGCCGCCAGGGAGCGCACGCAGGCCGCGCCCACGCCGCTCGCACCCCCCACGACGATAATCTTCTTGTCCATCCTGAGCTCCTTCTCGCGCTGTGGCCCTGCAGGGGCTTGGGTGCTGGTCGAGGCCGGAAGGACCCGGAAAGCCGGGCCCGACGTCACTCTGCTCCGACACTAACTGGACGCGTAACAAATTTTGTATCCAGGACCGGGGCAGGGGCTTGACGTGCGCCAGGTCACAGGGAATATTACTTGCTGACCGAACAACAACTACCAACCGTGCGTTGGGCCATCGGCTTCCCAGTGAATCGAGCACGTCCTGCTGTCCGTCGGACGTCCGGGGCGACGAGGTCGCGGCTGGGGAGACGGGTCCGACGCGTCGCGTCGTACGCGTTCTCGGTGTCGTGCGCGTGGCGAGACGAGGCGATCGTCGTGTTCTTGTCGAGCGGCGCTGCAACCAATCGAAAGAGGGACAGAAGAAGATGTGGAACGACACTTGGAGGTGCGGGGCCGTCACGCGGTCTCGCCGTTACGCGGCCGGGGTGGCCGCGACGCTGGCAGTCGCGCTGCTGGCAGGATGCGGAGCCGGGGGCAGCTCCTCGGGCGGATCGGGTGAGTCGGTGCCCGCGGGCGCGGAGAAGCAGAAGTTCATCGACGCCCTCGCCGACATGGACCCCGTCGAGCTGAGCATCAGCTCCAACCAGGCTCCCGGTCAGGGATTCTCCGTCGCCGTGGAGAACTACGCGGAGGCCGTGGAGGAGTGGTCCGGCGGAAAGATCACCTTCAAGATCATCTACTCCGGCGCCGTCGCCCCGATCACCGAGGCCTCCCAGGCGATGGCCGACGGGCTCATGGACATGGGCATGTGGAGCTATGGGGCGCTGTTCGACACCTTCCCGATCGCCGCGGCGACGCAGGAGACGTTCTTCCTGCACGACACCACCCCCCTGACCGGCGCGCTGGGCCTCCTGGCCGCTGCCGTAGAGCAGGGAGCCAACGAGGACCTGCGGGAGGAGATCAAGAGCCAGGGCCTGCAGCCCATGCTCCCCCTGCTCCCCATCTCCAGCGCGGTCATCCTCTGCACGGGTGACCCGGTCACCTCCTCCGCCGAGGCCAAGGGCAAGTCGATCCGCGCGGCCGGTGGCTCGGGACTCGCAGACGAGCTCGGCGCCGTCGGCTTCACTCCGGTCGACGTGCCGTTCGCGGAGGCCTACGACGCGATGCAGCGCGGCGTCACCGACTGCGAGGGGGCGCCGATCACCAGTGTGCTGGCGACCGGTCAGCTCGAGATCGCCGACCACCTCACCTTCTCCGAGGGGACGCCCTTCACCGCGTCGCCCGGTGCCTTCGACATGAGCCTCGAGGTCTGGGAGGAGCTGCCGCTCGCAGCCCAGCAGGTGCTGTTCGACAGGCTCGACGCCTTCCTCGTGGGATTCAGCCAGGACGGACAGCTCGACGCCCCGGCGGAGGCGCTCGACGTGGCGAAGGAGCACGGTGTGGAGTTCCACACCTGGAGCGCGGAGGACCTCGACGAGCTCGAGGCGCAGCACGCGGCGATGCTCAAGGGGATCGCCGGGGAGACGTTCGGCGGCCTCGACGGCCAGACGATCGTCGACGAGGCGCAGGCGGCTCAGGAGAAGTGGAGCGGGATCATCGCCGACCTCGGCTACGACGACTCGGGCGTCAGCTGGGAGGACTACCCGGCGTGGCTGGAGGAGAACGACGTCGACCTTCAGCCCCTGTTCGAGAAGGTCGTGCAGGACGCCCTCGGGGAGCACCGACCGGAGTGAGGCCGGGCCTGTCCTGACGGCAGGGTCCGGCGCGATCCATGGGGTCGCGCCGGTCCTGCCGTCCTCCGGGGCCGGCCGTGAGGCCTGGTCCCTTTCCCTCACCCTAGGAGGAAGTGGCATGAGCAAGACGAGAACGGCTCTGGTGACCGGGGCTGCCAGCGGATTGGGGGCGGCCACGGTGGAACGCCTCCGGAAGGAGGGGTACCGCGTGGTCACCCTCGACCTGCGCGGTGCCGACCACGAGGTCGACGTGTCCGACGAGGCCGCGGTCGCCGCGGTCGCGAAGAGAGTCGGACCGGTGGACATCCTGGTGAACTCGGCGGGGATCATGGGCGCCAGCTCACCCTTCCTCGAGGTCGGCACGGGGGAGTGGGAGAAGCTGTTCGCGGTCAACGTGCTGGGGACCGTGCACACCATGAAGGCCTTCATCCCGGCCATGCGCGACCGCGGGTGGGGGCGCGTGGTGAACATCGCGAGCATGGCCGGCAAGGACGGTCAGCCGACCCTCGCGCCCTACTCCGCCTCGAAGGGCGCCGTCATCGCGCTCACGAAGGCGGTGGGCAAGGAGCTCGCCACCTCAGGGGTGCTGGTGAACGCCGTGGCGCCCGCACTCATCTCGACCGGCATGAACGTGGAGTCACCTCCTGAGGTGCTGCGCCGGATCGTCGAGACCATTCCGATGGGGCGTGCGGGGCGGCCCGAGGAGGCGGCGGAGCTCATCGCCTTCCTCTGCTCGGAGAGCGTCTCCTTCTCCACCGGCGCCGTCTACGACCTCAGCGGCGGCCGCGCCACGTACTGACCGACCGACCTCGACCGCCGACCAGATGAGGGAAGAACAGATGCGACAGATCACGACACGAACCCAGGCCGGCCGGGCGAGGGCTCGCGGCTACGCCTTCGCGGCCTCCGGCTCCGTGCTGGGGATGCTCCTTGCCGGATGCGGCGGTTCGTCCGAGGCCGGTGGGACGGGGGAGTCCGTGCCCGCGGGGGCCTCGAAGGAGGCGTTCGTCGAGGCCCTGGCGGACATGGAACCGGTCGAGCTGAGGATCAGCTCCAACCAGCCCCCGAACCGGTCCCACTCAGTGGCGGTGGAGAACTACGTCGAAGCGGTCGAGGACTGGTCGGGTGGGAAGATCACCTTCGAGGTGAGCTATTCCGGTGCCGTGGCACCCATCACGGAGGTGGCGCAGGCGATGGAGGACGGGCTCCTCGACATGGGGGTCTGGAGCTACGGCGCGGTGCTGGACTCCTTCCCGGTCGCCGCGGCGACGCAGGAGACGTTCTTCCTTCACGAGCCGTCCCCGGTCGCGGGAAGCCTGGAGCTCCTGAGCTCCGCGGTCGCGCTCTCCGCGCGCGACGACCTGCGTGCGGAGCACGAGGAGCGGGGGCTGAAGCCGTTGCTCCCCCTGCTCCCGGAGATCAGTCCAGTGATCCTGTGCAAGGACGAGCCGGTCACGTCCACCTCGGACGCCGACGGCAGGACGATCCGCGCGTCGGGCGGGTCCGGCGCGGCCGACGAGGTCAAGGCGCTCGGGTTCACCCCTGTGGACGTGCCGTTCGGGGAGGCGTACGACGCGATGCAGCGTGGCGTGACGGACTGCGACGCGACACCGATCGTCGGGCAGCTCGTGGCCGGCCTCCTCGAGGTCGGCGACCACCTGACCTTCAGCGACACCGCATCCCTGACGGCGGCTCCGGCTGCCTTCGACATGAGCCTGGAGACGTGGGAGAGCCTGCCGCTGGCGGCCCAGCAGCTGCTGGTCGACCGGCTCGAGGACTTCCTGGTCGGCTACAGCGGTGAGACCCAGTTCCGGGCGGCCGCCGAGGCCCTCACCGTCGCGCAGGAGGAGGGCGTGGAGCTCCACCTCTGGGAGACGGACGACCTCGGGGCGCTGCGAGACCACCAGGAGGCCAAGCTGGCCGACATCGCACAGCGCTCGTCGGCCGGGGTCGATGGTCAGGCGTTGGTCGACGACGCTCGACAGGCCCTCGACACGTGGCGCGGAGTCATCGAGGAGCTGGGCTACTCCCAGGACGTGACCTGGGACGAGTTCCCTGCGTGGGTCGAGAGCGAGATGCCTGATCTCGAGCCGTTCTTCGATCGCGTGGCTCAGGACGTGCTGGCCGCCCACCGGCCTGAGTAGCGACCCAACCACCCGACGAAGGGACACGAGATGAGTTCAGAGCAGCGTCAGTCGACCACCCCGGACGCCGGGGTCGCAGGCAGCGTCCTGTCCGAGCTGGTGGCGAAGCAGGAGCTGTACGAGAACATCGCCCTCTACTGCCGCGGCCAGGACCGCAAGGACCTCAACCTGATGAAGTCCACCTTCTGGCCGGAGGCGACGGACAACCACGGGGCGTTCGTCGGATCGGCCCACGAGTTCTGCGAATGGGCCCACCGGAACCAGAAGACGTCCCGACACCGCTCCCACCACTACATC
Organism: Nocardioides sp. Z22_16; assembly: GCF_058134365.1. NCBI lineage: Bacteria > Bacillati > Actinomycetota > Actinomycetes > Propionibacteriales > Nocardioidaceae > Nocardioides > Nocardioides sp. Z22_16. Next base: position 512,108 of record NZ_JBYTTI010000004.1, on the reverse strand, counting down.
ACCAATGTCCTGGTGGAGCTGGACGGAGAGCAGGCCAAGCGCGAGACCGCCTTCACCTTCGTGATGGTGACCCGCGGCGGGACGACGAAGATCCTGGGTGGTCGCTACCGGGACCTGTGTGAACGTCGCGGTGGGGAGTGGAAGGTGCTGCGGAGGCTGGTGATCCACGACCACGTCGCAGAGTTCCCCTCGTCCGACGACTACGACGGGATCCTTGGCGGGATGCCGGAGAGCGCGCCTCGCGGGGGCCTGTACCCGGACGACCCGATCTACGACACCGCGTGGTGATCTGACGCGCACCGGGGTCGGCGCCGTCTGGAGGGAGGCGACCCTTGACAGAAAGAATAGTTAGTTGTCTAGTTAGTCTTGGCGCCGGCCCATCTGACGACGATGAGCCGGAAGATGGCGAGAGGAAACCTTGATGAGCTTGAACGCCTGTGTCGTGGGTGTGGGTACCAGCGACGTGATCGGCCCCGATGCGGCCCGCAGCCCGCTGCGGCTGCAGTTCGAGTCGTTCCGGTCCGCCCTCGGTGACGCGAACCTGACCAAGGCCGACGTCGATGGCCTGGTCACCAACTGGGGTGCCTGGCGCGGCGTCGACTACGACGAGTTCGTCGTGGCGGCGGGACTGGACCTGTCCTGGGTCAGCCAGCTGTGGACGCACGGACGCTGGACCGCCACGGCGGTCCAGCAGGCTGCGATGGCTGTGACGACGGGCGTGGCCGAGGTCGTTGCCGTGGTCAACAGCTTCACGACCGGGACCGGCTACTACCGCCACCTGCCGCAGATGGCGACCTCGCTGGGCGCCGTGGACGAGGCGTTCCGCGACGGCGGCGGCCCGTACGCCAACTGGACGGTGCACGGCTCTCCCGGCGCCAGCGCCGGTGCCGCGCTGGCGCTCCAGCAGTACATGGACCGCTACGGAGCGACCGTCGAGGACATGGCGGAGGTCCCCGTGGCCCTGCGTCGCTTCGCGCGGGACAACCCGAAGGCGCTGCTGCGTGACAGGGAGCTCACCGTCGAGCAGTACCTGGCGGAGCCGGAGCTGATCGGGTCGCTTCGCGAGTCCGACATCTGCCAGATGGTCGAGGGATCCACCTGCCTGCTGGTCACGACGCCGGAGCGGGCGGCCGACCTGGGACGCCCGATGGTGCACCTCACCGGGGTGCAGGGGATCCAGTCCTCGCGCGACGGCTACGCCTTCTTCTCCCGGCCCGGCATGGGTGCTGGTGTGAGCCGAAGGTACGACTACGTCGCGCCCGACACCTTCCCCGCGTTCAGGATGGCAGGAATCACCCGCGACGACGTCGACGGCCTCTACACCTACGACCCGTACTCGCAGATGATCTGGATGGCGCTGGAGCGCTGGGGCTATTGCGGCGCCGGCGAGGCCGCCGCCTACGTCCGCGAGAAGGGGATCGGGCTCGACTCGCCCCTGCCGATGAACACCTCGGGGGGAAGCCTGGCCGAGGGGCACATGTACGGCTACGGGCACATGATCGAGATGGTCAGGCAGCTGCGCGGCGAGGCCGGCGCACGCCAGATCCAGGACGCGAAGGTCCTCCAGTGGGGGGCCGCCTGGGGCGACGCCCTGGTGTTCACGAACGAGAGGACGAACTGAGATGGCTGACGTCGAGAGCATCGCTGAGGTGCCCGTCCTGGAGCGCGTGACCGCGGCTCCGGGCAGCGCACCGAACGTCCACCCCGACACCGCCGGCTTCTGGGAGTCGCTGCAGGGCGGTCACCTCTCCCTCCAGCGGTGCGGCGAGTGCCAGACTCTCCGGTTCCCGCTCTCGACGCACTGCCACGAGTGCCTGAGCGACGACTACGCGTGGGAGCCCATCGAGCCGCGAGGCACCGTGGACGTGGCAGTGCGGGCCCACGAGTCGATCGGGAAGCTCCCCGCCAGCGGCGTGAGCCTGCCCGAGCCCTGGCGGCGGATGACGCCGTACCTGACGGGCTCGGTGGAGATGGAGGCCGGCGTGCGCCTCCCCGGCCGGATCATCTGCCGGTGCAACGAGGCGTTGACGCCCGGTACGCCGGTCCGGGCCGTCCTGCTGGACGCGCTCGACGGAGCGACTGTGTACGGATTCGTCCATGACTGTGAATGACGAGAGCAAGGAGTTCGTGATGGACGCCAGTGGCGTGTCGGGGTCGGGTGGGTTCTCGATCGGTATCGACGTGGGCGGGACGTTCACCGACCTCGCCTGCGGTGACGGGGAGTCCTTGTGGCGCGCGAAGTCGCCGACGGACCCCGCCAACTTCGGTCGTGGTGTCCTGGGCGCCTGTCGACTGGTGGCGGAGCAGGTCGGGCTGCCCCTGGACGAGTTCCTCGCCCGGGTGGAGCGGTTCGGCCTCGGGACCACCGCGGTGACCAACGCCCTGGTCGAGAAGCAGGGAGTCCCCGCGGGGCTGCTCACGACGGTGGGGTTCGAGGACACCATCTCGATGGCGCGGTCCCGGCGGGTCTCGATCGACGGCTGGCTGGTCCCGCCGTGGAGCCCGATCGAGCGGTCGGCCGTGGTCGGCATCGAGGAACGGACCGATCGCCACGGGGACGTGCTCGTCCCGGTGGACCTCGAGGCCGTGCGTGCCGCGGTCACGGATCTTGTGGAGAACCACCAGATCGAGGCCCTCGCCGTCTCCTTCCTGTGGTCGTTCAAGAACCCGCAGAACGAGCTCGCGGTCGTGGAGTTCGTCCGCCGCGAGTTCCCAGACCTGCCCGTGTTCAGCGGCGTGGAGCTGCACCCGAGCATCCGGGAGTACGAGCGCAGCCTGGTGGCGGTGCTCAACGCCGTCATCAGCAAGGCCCTGGACGGGATCGAGGCCCTGGCGCACGAGCTGGCCGACTCCGGCCTGCGGGTGCCGCTGCTGCTGCTGCAGACCAGCGGCGGCACGGTGACCCTCGCGGAGGCGCGTCGCTCGCCGGTCGTGCTGGTCGCCTCCGGTCCCGCGGCCGGGGTGATGGCCGCCGCCGAGGTGTGCGCCGACGAAGGCATCACCGAGGCGATCTGCGGTGACATGGGCGGCACCAGCTTCGACCTCGCCGTGATCACCGGTGGTCAGCCGCAGCGCTCCGAGCGCGGCGAGCTGCACGGGATGATCCTCGCGCAGCCCCGGGTGGACACCCTCTCGATCGGGTCCGGCGGCGGGTCCATCGCCTGGGTCGACGGTCGCGGTCTGCTGCGGGTGGGACCGCGCTCGGCGCGGGCGAAGCCCGGACCGGCCTGCTACGGCAACGGCGGCACCGACGCGACGATCACCGACGCGCTCGTCGTCCTGGGATACATCGACCCCACCAGCTTCGTGGGCGGGACCCTGGACCGCGACGCGGCCCTGAAGGCCTGCGCGACGCTGGGGGAGAAGCTGGGCCTCTCCGCGGAGGAGACCGCCTGGGGCATTCGCGAGATCGCCCTGGCCGAGATGGTCAAGGCGACCCGGCTGCACGCGGGGTCCAGCGGCCTCGACCCCCGTGGGCTGTCCCTGATCTCCTACGGCGGCAGCGGTGGCCTGTTCACCGGGAGCATCGCGCTGCAGACCAACATCCCGCAGGTCATCGTGCCCCCCGCGGCCTCGGTGCTGTCGGCGTTCGGCGCGGCCTCGGCCGACGTCCGGCGTCAACGGATCAAGTCCGCGGACGTGCTGCTGGAGCGCGCTGACACCGAGGAGATCGCCTCGGAGCTGAAGCGCCTCGGTGACGCGGTGTTCGAGGACGTCGGTGGTGACGGCGTGCCGGAGGAGGACCGCGCGGTCTCCTTCGACGTGGGCGTCCGGTTCTTCCGGCAGACCTCGGAGGTCTCGGTGCCGGTGGACGGGACGACGTTCGACGTCGAGACCATCCGGAAGGTCTTCCTCGAGCAGTACGGCGCCCGCTACGGCGTGGGCGCGATCGGCCGCAACGCCCAGCTGGAGGTCACCTTCCTGCGGGCCGTCGCGACCGGGCGGTTGCCCCGGGCCACCTTCCCGCGCGACGCCGCGACCTCCCGCGGTGGTGCCCCGGAAGCGTCGTCGTACCGCACGGTCTACCTCGACCGTGACGGTGGCGAGCAGATCCCGTGCTACCGGACCCCCTCCCTGGTGCCCGGCGACCGGATCCAGGGCCCGGCCCTGGCCGACGACGTCGACACCACCGTGTTCGTCCCCCGCGGCGCGACGCTCACGGTGAGCGAGCGCCGCTCCCTGCGACTGGAAGTGAACTCCGATGTCTCTTGACAACATTGCACTCGAGGTCCTGCGGCACCAGCTCGACGCCTTCTGCGGTGAGGGTGCTGCGACCATCCAGCGCACAGCGGTGAGCCCGCTCGTGGTGGAGGGAGGCGACTACTCCTGCACCCTGCTCGACGCCCGGGGCGGCCTCGTGACCGGCGGCGGGCACATCGCGAACCACTTCTTCGCAGCCACCAACGCCGTCGCCGGCGTCTTCATCGAGCACGGCGACGACATCGAGGACGGGGACGTCTTCTTCGCCAACGACCCGCACCGTGGTGGTGGGCTGCACGCCCAGGACGCCTTCATCATGAAGCCGGTCTTCGCCCGCGGTCAGCTGGTCGCGTGGCTGGCGAACTCCGCGCACCTGGTCGACGTCGGCGGCATGCAGCCCGGCTCGTTCGCCCCTGGTGCCACGGACTGCTTCCAGGAGGCCATGCGACTGCCCGCGGTCAAGCTGCTGGCGGCCGGTGTGGAACGCCGCGACACGTGGAACATCCTGCTGAACAACGTGCGGATGGCCGACCTGGTCGAGATGGACATCCGCGGCCTGGTCGCCGGGGTCGACGTCGGTGCGGCCAAGCTCAAGGAGCTGGCGGAGCAGATGGGCCCCGAGGCGCTTCGCGACGGCTTCGACCAGCTCAACCGGCGCACGGAGGAGGCCCTGCGCGCGGAGCTCGACCTGCTCGAGGACGGCGTCTACCGGTCCACCGGCTGGGCCGAGTGGAACGAGGAGCGCTTCCCGATCCCCTGCACGACCACCGTGCAGGAAGGCTCGATCCGGTTCGACTTCACCGGCACCGCCCCCCAGACGGACCACTTCTTCAACTCGAAGGCGTACATCGTCAAGGGCAAGATCGGCGTCGAGCTGCAGCGACTGATCGGCCGTGACCTGCCCCTGAACCAGGGGTTCTACGACGCGATCGAGGTGCACTGCCCGGAGGGCAGCCTGCTGAACTGCCTGCACCCTGCTCCCGTGGGTGCCGCACACATGCCCGCCTCGCACGACGCCAGCGAAGCCGCACTCCGGACGTTCCACGCCGCTGTGGCGGCGTCGCCGGACAGCCCGAGCAGGGAGTTCCTGTCCAGCTCGCAGACGATGTCGGCGAACTCCGTGGTGACCTTCTCGGGGAAGGTCGACTCCGGACGCACCGACTCCTGGATCATGGTGGACGGGTCGGGCAACGGCTCGCCGGCCGGGCACGATCGGGACGGCACCGACTTCAACTTCAACCTCGTCGGTCGCAAGTCCCCGATCCAGGCCAACGACGTGGAGGTCAGCGAGTCCTGGTACCCGATCCGGTTCCTGTACCGGCGCCGCTCGACGGACGCCTCCGGCGCCGGTCAGTTCCGCGGTGGCCGTGGGGTGGACCTGGAGTTCGCCATCGCTGGTTCGCCGCTCGTCACCGGCGCGACGATCGGCGGGCACGGCTACGTGCCGATGGCCGGCAGCGCGGGCGGGGCGCCCGGCCGTCCCGCGACTCTCGAGCTGCACCACCCGGACGGCACGGTCACGCCGATCGGCAGCAACGAGCAGGGTTTCACCATCCCGGAGGGGCACAGCTACTCCGTGAGGGCCGCCGGAGGCGGTGGGTGGGGTGACCCGCTGGACCGCGAGGTGTCTGCCGTCCTCGAGGACGTCGAGGCGGGACTCATCACCCCCGAGGACGCGCTGGACGTCTACGGCGTCGACGTCACCGACGGGACGACCGATTACCGACAGGTGCTCCTGAGCCAGCGACTGGCCCACGCCCGCCCCGCCGCGGTGCCGCCGGTCCCGGTGGACCCCGAGGAGCTCATGCGCACGCCCGCGCTCCCCATCGCGCCCGGCGTGGAGCAGCGCGGCCGCGTCGCGGTCAGCACCCGCTCCCAGGCCGTCCTGGCCCACGCACCCGACCACTGGACCGAGGGGTGCCCGGTGCTGGTCACCACGGTCACCGAGGGCGTCGAGACCCGCCAGTACCTCGACCCGGCCACGGGCCACGCGCTGCACACGGAGGTGGCGCTGGCCGGACACGCCCGGAGCTTCGAGTCCAGTCCTCGGCGCTGGGTCAGCGTCGACTGACCGGCTCCGGCACGTATCCCGAGACACCCACCGAACGCTCAAGGAGAACCATGGACAAGAAGGTCATCGTCGTCGGGGGAGCCAGCGGCCTAGGCGCAGCCTGCGTCCGCTCGCTCGCTGGAGCAGGAGCCTCCGTGGTCTCCCTGGACGTCGCGGAGGAGCTTGGGCAGCAGGTCGCGCAGGAGACCGGACAGCGGTTCCTGACCTGTGACGTCACGAATCGTGATGAGGTCTTCTCGGTGGTGGACGAGGCCGCCAGTGGGCTCGGCGGTCTGGACGCACTCGTGCACGCCGCCGGCGCGTTCGCCCAGGGCCCAGCCGAGGATCTCAGCGACGAGGACTGGGACAAGGTGATGAACGTCAATGCCCGCGGCACCATGCTGACCAACCGCGCCGCCCTTCCGCACCTGCAGAAGGGGGAGCGGAGCAGCATCACCAACTTCGCCTCCTCGGCGGCCCTGACGGCGCTCCCGGACCGTGCTGCCTACGCCGCCTCCAAGGGTGCGGTGATGGCGTGGACGCGGACCATCGCGGTGGAGTGGGCGCGCTTCGGCATCCGCGCGAACGTGCTGCACCCCACCGCGTCGACGCCCATGGTGGACGAGTACCGCCGCAACCTGACCGAGGAGGAGCGGGTCGTCTACTTCGAGAGGCTGCGGGAGCGAGTGCCGCTCGGCGGCGAGTTCGGGGACCCCGACGTCGACATCGCGCCCGTCATCACGTTCCTCGTCAGCGACGGTGCCCGCTTCATGACGGGGCAGAACATCTGCGTCAACGGCGGCTTCTACATCTGAGTGTCCGCAAGCCGCGGGTGCTGGGGGAGGTGACCACCGGTCGTCGTCGACCGGGTCGACATGAAGCTGGGAATCTATCTCGACCTGCGGGGCTCCGAGGAGGAGCCGTGGGCCTCCGTCTACGAGCGGGCACTGGCTCTGTGCGAGCGTGTCGACGAGACGGAGGCATCCTCGGTCTGGCTGTCGGAGCACCACGGCTATCCGGACGGCTACCTTCCTCAGCCGCTCACCTTCGCGGCCGCCGTCGCAGCACGCACCCGGCGCGTGCGCATCGGTACGGCGGTCCTGCTGGCGCTGCTGCGGCATCCGCAGCAGGTGGCTGAGGAAGCCGCCGTCGTCGACAACCTCAGCGCCGGGCGGCTCGACCTCGGACTCGGGGGAGGGTCGCGTGCCGCGGAGTTCGCCATGTTCGGGATGTCGCCGCCGACGGCGCCGCTACGTTCACTCTTCGCGGCCAGGGACGCGATCGGCTCCGCCCTCTCCTCGGGTCGTGTGACACCACCTCCGGTCCAACGCGAGGTCCCCTTGTGGCTCGGCTGCGGGGGCCCGGTGGGTGTCCGTCGTGCTGGACGGGAGGGGTCTCCTCTCCTCAGCGTCAGGCGAGACCTCTGGGAGCACTACCGTGCGGGCCTCGTCGAGGGAGGGCACGACGTCGAGCGGGTCGGACGGATGTCCGGCGCCGTGAACGTCTTCCTCACCGATGCGCCCGCGCGTGATCGAGACGTCGTGGCTCAGGCCTACCAGCGTCTCTGGGACACCTACGACGCGGCCCAGCCAGGCCCCGACCGCGCCCCACGCTCAACGTCGACCGACGTCGAGGCAGCGTTGGCTGCTGGCCTGGGCGGCGCTTCCCGCGGACTCGTCATCGCTAGCGCGGAGGAAGCCGCTGAGCTGCTGACCGACCACTTCCGCGCCATGCCGGTGGAGACCGTCTTCACGTGGGCCTCGCTCTTGGGGTTGCCCCACGAGCTGGCCGACCGGCACGTGGACCTCTGGACCCGGGAGCTGCCCGGCCTCATGCGCGAACTGGAGGCGTGAGTCCGTCGCGTCGATCCCGCAGCACACCGCACGCCGGTCCATCGAGGTCCCCCCGCCCAGCCCACGAGGCCCATGTGCTGTCTGTTCGAGTCTGATCGGGCGCATTGTCTGGCCGGGGGGCAGGTCAAAAGCCCCGGTGACTGGGGCCGGCTTCCCTCGTGTGGCCGGTGAAGACCTTGGCCTGGCGTCGGACGGTGACGATGCCGCGGAGGAAGTCGATGCCCGCCCCGCGGGCCACCTGGTGCGTCCACCCGTGGGGGCTAACATTCACATGCGTGTCATGCAGGCGAAAAGGGGTAGGGATGCGGATCGGCGAGTTGGCCAAGCGGACCGGCGTTCCGCCGCGGCTGCTTCGGTACTACGAGGAGCAGGGCTTGATCGCGCCGCATCGCCTTCAGAACGGGTACCGCGAGTACGACGAGTACCTTGTCGAACGCGTGATGAAGGTGCGCGGACTGCTCGACTCCGGCATCCCGACGCGCATCATCGGCGACATGCTTCCGTGCCTCGACCAGCCGAAAGGGATCGTCGTCGCCGAGCCGGATCCGGCGCTGCGCGAACTCCTGGTCCGTGAGCGCGAGCGGATGTCGGAGCGCATCACGTTCCTCGAACAGAACCGCGATGCACTTAGCCGCTACCTCGAGGCGATGGACCGCGGCACCAGTCGAGGACCCGGGGCAGCCCCGTAGGTGATCGGACGGAGACGTGCTCGCAGGGCGTTGCAGCGATCCCGACTTGACCTTCACATTGATGTGAAGGTTGGACCATGGGTGCCACCCCGTCCAGCACCCAAAGAAAGAGAATGACATGACGAAACTTGGAATCATCGGCAGCGGCGCGATCGGCGCCGGGATCGCGCGCCTCGCGGTCGCCGCAGGACATCAGGTCCTGCTGGCGAACTCCCGCGGTCCCGAGTCGCTGGCCGACCTCGTCGGCGAACTCGGTCACGGCGCGCGGGCGGGCGAGGCCGCCGAGGCGGCGGAGTTCGGCGAGATCGTCGTCCTTGCCGTCCCGTTGCTGGCCTACGACGCCCTCCCGGTCGAGGCGCTCGCCGGGAAGATCGTGCTGTCGACGGGCAACTACTACCCCTCGCGTGACGGTCGCATCCAGGTCCTCGACTCCGGGACCGTGACCACGGCCGAGTACGAGTCGACGCTGCTGCGGGGAGCCGTGATCAACAAGGCGTTCAACAACATCGTTGCCCACCACATCCCCACGCTGGCACGCCCCGCGGGCGCACCCGACCGCTCCGGCCTCGCTGTCGCCGGCGATGACGCCGACGCCAAGCGGGCGGTGTCTGCTCTGGTTGACAGCCTTGGCTTCGACCCGGTCGATGCCGGCAGCCTGGCCGAGTCGTGGCGCTTCGAGCCCGAGTCAGGCGCGTACACGACCGTCTACGTCGCTGATCTCGACCTCTTCGCCCAGGATTGGCTGGCGGACCAAGGAGCGCCCCTTCCAGCGCAGCGGCTTCGCGAGCACCTGGCGGCCTCGCACCGCCCCGACGTGGCTGGACGCGCCTTTTGACCACCCCCACCACGCGACAGATGCGAGACGCCCTGGCCGCAATCCCCTCGGTGTCCCTCGACCCGCAGCTGGTGTCGGTGAGCGTGGCGCGCTGGCACCGCGTCCACGGCGTCCACGTCCTCACTCAGCTCCCGGTGCTGAGCCTGGACCGGGACGTGACGCAGCCACCGCTCGTCATCCACGACCGCAGCTCTCGACGGATTGCGGCGTGACACCACCCTGCCTCCCTCGACAAGGACACCCATGACCGACCGCACGATGATCCTCGGCATGCACCTGGGAACCGGCTATGGCTCCCAAAGCCTGGCCTGGCGCGCCGCCGGCGTCGACCCCGCCAACTACACCAGCATCGACGCCCAAGTGCGCTACGCCCAGGCGGCCGAGCGCGGGAGCTTCGCCTTCCTGTTCCTCCCGGACTCCCTCGCCATCACCCGCGGCATCGAGCGCGAGGTGCCTCAGGCCACCCTCGACCCGATGCTCACATTGGCCGCGATCGCTCGCGCCACCGAACGAATCGGCCTTGTCGCCACCGGCTCCACGACCTTCAACGAGCCGTACAACATCGCCCGCCAGTTCAAGGCGCTCGACGTCATGAGCCACGGCCGCGCCGGGTGGAACGCCGTCACCACCAGCGACCCCACAGCGGCCGCCAACTTCGGACAGACGATCGCCGAGCGTCCCGAACGTTACGCACGCGCCCACGAGACCATCCAGGTCGTCCAAGCTCTCTGGGGCAGCTGGCAGGAGGACGCCTGGGTCAAGGACCCACAGACCGGAGTCTTCGTCGACACCGACAAGGTCCAGCCCGTGAATTTGCGTGGCACCTACGTCGCCTCCCGCGGACCGCTGCCCATCCCGCCGTCCGAACAGGGGCAGCCGGTCATCTTCTCCGCCGGTGGCGGCGAGTACGGCCTGACCATCGCCGGACACTATGCCAACGGCGTCATCGGGGCCGCCTTCACCATCGACGACGCCCGCGCCCAGCGTGAAGCCGCCCGGAAGGCCGCACGCGAGGCGGGCCGCAACCCCGACGACATCAAGTACTTCGCCGGAGTCATGCCAGCCCTCGGCCGCACAGTCCAAGACGCGGTGGAACGTCGCATCGCCCTGAACCATGATCTCCTCGCGAGCCGTCTCCCGCACCTCGGCGCGATGCTGAATCTCTCTCTCGACGAGAGTTCGCTGGACGACCCGCTCACCCTCACTCAGCTGAGCGCCGCACGCCCCAGCCCCTTCGACCCCAGGTCAGCCAAGGCGCTCCAAGTCGCTCGCCAGGGCTGGACGCTGCGCGAGATCCTCGCCCACGGCGTGGTCGACTACCACCCGACACCGATCGGGCCCCCCACGGTCATCGCCGACCACCTCCAGGAGTGGTTCGAGGCCGACGCCGTCGACGGTTTCTGGGTCTCACCCGACGTCAATGAGACCGACATCGACACCTTCGTCAACGAGGTCATCCCCATCCTCCGAGACCGCGGCCTGTACCCCCACGACTACAACGGAACGACGCTGCGCGAACACCTCAACGTGCCCTACCAGTACGGCCTCGACCCCCGCACCCCCGTGGTCGGACGCTGACGAAAGCACACGAGCCGCCATCGACAGTGTGATGGCGGCTCGTGCGGACTCCCTGCGGACTGAGAAGGGGGGGCCACCTTCGTAGGTCAGCGGGGGTGTCGGGTCCAGATGCTCCGCGGCGGCCTCAGTGGGCGGCCAGCACCTCGTCGACGGGGGGTTGATGCGCCGTCTTGGGTCCGCGGATCAGAGCGAAGGAGGTGACGGCACCCAGCGTCATCACCCAGGCCGCGGCGAAGAAGACGTCGCCGTAGGCGCCGGCCAGCGCGGGCAGCTTGTCCGCCCCCTGAGTGAGCGACTCTGCCAACGAAGAGGTGTAGAGCGCGGTGAAGACGGCTACCGCGATCGAGCCGCCGACGTGCATGGAGGCGTTGGCCAGCGCGGACGCGACCCCGGCATCGTGCGGGTCGACCCCGGCCAGGGCGAGGTTCTGCAGGGGCACGAAGATCAGGGAGAAACCGAGCCCCATCACGACCAGGCCGGGAAGCACCTCGGACCAGTAGCTTCCCTCGGCGGTGACGCCGCTGAGGAAGAAGAGTCCGGCCGCGGTGAGGAGGGGACCAACGGTGAGCACCGGCCGGGGGCCGAAGGTGGTGAAGAGCTTGGTGGAAACCGGGGCCGTCGCCATGATGACCACGGTCATCGCGACGTTTCCGAAGCCGGCGGCCAGCGGGCTCATCCCGAGGACGATCTGGAAGTGGAAGGTGAGGTACAGCATCGCGCCGACCATGACGACGCCCACCACGGCCTGAAGCAGGAAGGCTCCGCCGCGCACCCGGTCGCGGATCACGCGCAGGGGCAGTAGCGGGTGCGAGGTGCGGCCCTGCCACCACACGAAGACGCCCATCAGGATGGCGCCGGCGGTCAGGAAGCCGATCGTGTCGGGCTCGCCCCAGCCGTGCTCGGCCCGCGCGAAGCCGTAGATCAGGGCGCCGAGGGAGAGTGCGACGGTGAGGGTGCCGAGGATGTCGTAGCGGGTGTCGCCCTCGGCCTTGCTCTCGGTGAGCAGGGTCTTGCCGCCGATCAGCCCTGCGATGACGAAGAAGAGGTTCACCAGGAGGCACCAGCGCCAGTCGGCGTATTGAGTCAGCACGCCGCCGAGCAGGAAGCCGAAGGCAGCGCCGGTGCCGGCGATGATGCCGAAGACAGCAAAGGCCACGTCGCGGTCACGGCCGCTGGGGAACAGCACGGCCACCATCGCCAGGGCGGCGGGAGCCAGCAGCGCCGCGAACACGCCCTGGAGTCCGCGTGCGGCGATGAGCTCGCCGCCTGACTGCGCGAGTCCGCCCCACGCCGAGGCGGCGCCGAAACCGACCATGCCGACCATGAAGGTGCGCTTGCGGCCCCAGTAGTCGGCGATCCGGCCGCCGAGCAGGAGCAGGGCGGAGAAGGTGACGGCGTAGGCGGTGACGACCCACTGACGCTGCCCGTCCGCGATGTCGAGGTCGGCCTGCGCGGCCGGCAGGGCGATGGCAACGATGGTGCCGTCGAGGACCACCATCAGCTGGGTGAGGCCGAGGACGACGAGTGCCCACCAGCGAGTGCGGGGGGACGGCAAGACCGAGGACATACCGGAAGCTCCAGAGGTTTCGAGACTGATTCTGGAGGTTTTCAGCCTCGGACCGCCGGCGCAGAAGCGCACGTTCGCCTCACCCGGTCCGTGCCGGGTCAGGGCGCAAAACTATCGCATCCAGCCACGGCTCTCTGCTCCGGTGCGCCCGTGAGGTACGCAACACCACAGCGGCGAGGCACTGGAGTTCGTCGCGGCCCCGAGCACGACCGTGCTGCGAGGGCGTTCCCTACAGGTGCAGCTGGACTACTCGTCTACGGCTTCGCATGCCCAGGGCGCAGGTTGGTCCAGCCGGTCCAGCCGCGCTCCTCGAGCCGACGCAGGATCCGGTGCGCGCCTGGGACCGAGTTCAGGAACACAGCGTCCAGCAACGCTGCCAAGTCATCGGGCAGCCCGTCTTGCTCCCACGCCGCCCCCGGCATGGCCTCGAACTCCGCAGCGAGCCGGTCGGCGACCTCCTCCAGACGCGGGTCCTGGGCAGACCACGTCGTGACTTCGGCGAGATCCCGGTAGAGGTTGCGCACGCGGGGGTCATCAAGCTCCTGGTTCTTCATCTCCATGTAGAACGGCATCCGGTCCGGCAGCTGTGCGGCCACGAGGACCCAGGCGTCGCGCTCGCCCTCGACCATCTTCTCGGGTACGCCGACCTCGCGCAGCCGGTCGAGGTAGGTGACCGCCTCCGGCGGGAGCGCCAGGCTGTCGCCGGCGGCGAGAAGCGCGATCCGTCGCCGGTGCTGCTGGCGGTCCTTGATCTCCGCGCGCAGCCGGCCGTCGATCTCGTGGACCGCCGTGGCGAAGGAGTCGTCGTCGGCGGCCAACAGTTCCTGCACGCGCGACAGCGGGACTCCTGCCCCGGCGAGCGTCCGGATCCGGATCAGCTCGACGACGGCGGCAGCGTCGTACCGCCGGTAGCCGGAGTGGTCGCGCTCAGGCTCCGCCATCAGCCCGGTGGCGTGGTAGTGGCGGACCGCGCGCACGGTCACTCCGGCGTAGGTCGCGAGCTGGCTGATGGTCAGCATGCAGTCATTCTCCGCTTGTAGCTACGCATTGCCAGTGCGTAGCCGAGGACCAGCAGGCCGGCGCACCACGCCAGCGCGGTCCAGGCGTCGGTCCCCAGCGGCTGCTCGGCGTAGAGATTGCGGAGCGTGTCGACGAGTGAGGTCACGGGTTGGTGCTCGGCGAACCAGCGCACCGGCCCGGGCATGCCCTCGGTCGGCACGAAGGCGGAGCTGAGGAAGGGCAGGAACAGCAGTGGGTAGGCGAACCCTCCTGCACCGTCAGCTGACTTGGCGCTCAAGCCGGCGATGACCGCGAGCCAGGTGAGTGCCAGTGTGAAGAGCACCATGAAGCTGATCACCGCGAGCCAGGCGAGTGGACCGGCGCTGGACCGGAAACCCATCAGCAGGGCGACCAGTACGACCAGCACGAGCGAGACCAGGTTCGCCACCAGGGAGGTGAGCACATGTGCCCACAAGGTCGCGGACCGGGCGATCGGCATCGAGTGGAACCGGTCGAAGACACCGCCCTGCAGGTCCAGGAACAGCCGGTACGACGTGTACGCGACTCCCGAGGCGACGGTGATCACCAGGATCCCGGGGAGCAGGTAGTCGACGTACTCACCGCTGCGCTCGCCGGTGTCGATCGCTCCGCCGAAGACGTAGACGAAGAGCATCAGCATGGCCACCGGCGTGAGGGCTGTGGTGACGATGGTGTCGGGGCTGCGCATGATGTGGCGCAGCGACCGCTTCGTCAGGACCACGGTGTCGCGAATCATGACGTGCTCCCCACGATGCTGAGGAAGATCTCTTCCAGGGTGGGCTGCTTCTCGACGTACTCGAGCTTCGCCGGAGGCAGGAGGGCCTTGAGCTCGGCCAACGTGCCGTCTGCGATGATCCGGCCGCCGTGGAGGATCGCGATCCGGTCGGCGAGCTGCTCGGCCTCGTCGAGGTACTGCGTCGTCAGCAGAACCGTCCTGCCCTGGCCAGCCAGCTCCCGCACCGTCTTCCAGACCTCGAGCCGCGACTGCGGGTCCAGCCCGGTCGTCGGCTCGTCGAGGAAGAGAACCCTCGGGCTTCCAACCAGGCTCATCGCGATGTCGAGCCGCCGCCGCATGCCGCCGGAGTACGTCGCCACCCGCCGCCCGCCGGCATCCCTGAGGTCAAACCTGGCCAGGAGGTCGTCAGCGATATCTCGGGGGTGGGACAGGTGCCGCAGTTCCGCGATGAGCTCGAGGTTCTCCCGGCCGGTGAGGATCTCGTCGACGGCAGCGAACTGGCCGGTCAGGCTGATCGACTCCCTCACCCTGGCCGGTGCGGTGACGACGTCGTGGCCGTCGACCGAGGCGAGGCCGCCATCCGCCAGGAGGAGAGTGGCGAGGATCCTGACGAGGGTGGTCTTGCCGGCGCCGTTGGAGCCGAGCAGGGCGTAAATGCTGCCGCGCGGCACACTCAGGTCGACACCCCGGAGCACCGCGTTGTCGCCGAAAGACCTGGTCAATCCAATGAGCTGGATGGCTGGTGTGGTGGTCATGCACGCATCGTGAGGCCCTGACGCTGCGTCAAGGTCAAGGAATGTCAGGTCCCCCCCGCACTACGCATCTCGTCCCACTGCGCTGAGCGTCGCTGACGCACAGACTGGCCGCAGCGCAGTCGACGTCGGCGGCAAGGAGACCGGCTGCGCCCGGTCGAACACGTCGGTCAGTTCCTGGTCCCACGCCGCCGGCTGACTCTCTGTCCCGTCGTCGAGTGGGTCAATGCTGGGCGAAGCGCCTAGGGGAGCCCTGCTTCGTACGCGGCGATCACGAGGTGGACCCGGTCGCGAGCGCCCATCTTCGCGAGGATGCGGCCCACGTGAGTCTTGGCGGTCAGTGGGCTGACGACCAGCTCGTCCGCGATCTCCTGGTTGCTTCGGCCCGCGGCGACCAGCCGGAGCACCTCGCGTTCGCGCGTCGTCAGGCTGGCCAGCCGCTCGGGCGCCGGCGCGTCCGGGCGACTCAGCGCACGGGTGATGACCGCCCTGGTCGCGCCGGGCGACAGCAGCGCCTCGCCCGCCGCGACGGTGCGGACGGCGTCCAGCAGCGCGTCTGGACGGGTGTCCTTCGGCAGGAATCCACATGCCCCCGCGCGAAGGCCGTGCAGCACGTTGGTGTCTGTCTCGAAGGTGGTCAGGATCAGCACCTTGCTGCCGCTCGATCCATCGTCAGCGAAGATCTGCCGGGTCGCCTCGATGCCGTCGGTGCTCGGCATCCTGATGTCCATCAGGACGACGTCGGGGCGCAGGTCCAGGGTCAGCCTCACCGCCTCGTCGCCGGTGCCGGCCTCCCCGACAACCTCCATGTCATCAGCGGAGTTGACCAGCAGCGCGAACGCGCCGCGCACCAGAGTCTGGTCGTCAGCGAGCAGGACCCGGATCACGACGGCACCCGCCAGATCTCCGGCAGCGGCAGGCTGGCCCGTACCTCGAACCCTCCGGACTCGCCAGGCCCGGCGGACAGCTCGCCGCCGACGGCGTGCGCCCGGCCTGTCATCCCGACGATCCCGAAGCCGGCCGATGCCACGGTCGAGTCCGGTCGCGCGGGCCCGTGATCGACGACCGCGATCCGCAGCCGGTGGCCGTCCTGGTCGAGTCGGACGGTCGCGTGCTTGGCCGTCGAGTGTCGAATGACATTGGTCAGCGACTCCTGGATGATCCGATAGGCCACGACGGACACCGTCGACGGCAACTCGTCCGGCAGTCCGGCAGCCTCCACGTCGACCCGGACATCAGCCGCCTCGGCCATGTCCACCAGACGCTGCAACTCGCCGAGTTGGGGTACTGGCTCGGTGGGCTCGGCCTCGCCACCGTGCAGGATGTCCAGAATGGCACGCAGCTCATGGAGCGTGGCTCGGCTCGTGTCCGACAGGTTGTGCAGGGTGCTGGACAGCTCCCGCAGCGGCGCATCGGCCCGGCTCGGCAGCTGGTCGATCAGGTGCGCAGCGACTGACGCCTGGACGTTCGCGACCGCCAGACCGTGTGCCAGGACGTCGTGCAGCTCGGCGGCGATCAGTACCCGTTCTTCGGCTACCCGCCGCTCGACCTCGTCGGCACGCTCCTGTTCGAGCCGCGCGGCGACGGAGGCCTTCCAGGCTTGATGGAAGCGGACCGCGAGCCCGGCGAAGAACGCCATGAGCAGCCAGCCGACGCCGAGGAGAGCATCGCCAGGGGCCCCTGACGCCTCGTCGGCGACGACAGGCACGGTCACCGCACCCACCGCCACCAGGGCGGCGACGGCCCGCCGCTGTGGCTCGCTGTAGCGCGCCGCCGTGAACGCCGCCACAAGTGAGGCCGGCATCGTGGCCTCATGGGGATAGTCGAGGAGGTGGTACGGCGTCGACACGGCGAGGACCGCGAGCACGACGGGGATCGGCCAGCGCCGGCGGGCCAGCAACGGCGCCGACATCGCGCCCAGGAGCGCGATCGCCCGCAGATCCACGCTTCGCTCGCCGTCGAAATCGACCGCCTCGAGCGTGAACGCGAGGCCGACCCCGAGCACGAACGACCCCGCCGCCAGCAGCCCATCGGCCACTGGCGGACGGAGCACCGTCATCGTTCACACACGGTCATCGACACTGTCCTCACTCGTCCGCGAGAGCTTGCTGGGCCACCAGATCCTCGAACCCAGCGACATCGTCAGTGCGGGAACCACGATGGACCGCACCACCAAGGTGTCGATGAGCACGCCGACGGCGACCAGTATCCCAATCTCGACGAGCATGACGAGGGGTAGCGAGGCGAGCACCGCGAACGTCGCCGCCAGCACGACGCCGGCCGAGGTGATCACGCCACCTGTCATTGCGAGGCCACGCTTCATGCCGTCGACAGTGCCGTGCCGGACGGCTTCCTCACGTACCCGGGTCATCAAGAAGATGTTGTAGTCGACACCGAGCGCGACCAGGAAGAGGAACCCGATCAGGGGCACTGACGACTCCAACCCGCCGAATCCGAGCACCTGGTCGAACACCAGGGTGCACAGTCCGAGGGCTCCGAAGTACGACACCACGACGGTGGCGACCAGCACCAGCGGAGCCACGATCGCCCGCAGCAGCAGCCCGAGGATGGCGAGCACCACCAGCAGGATCAGCGGCATCACCAGATTGCGGTCGGTCCTGTTGGTCTCGGCCTCGTCGAGCTTCTCGGCACTCGGACCGCCGACCAGCGCGGCCTCACCGGCGACCTTGCGCACGTTCTCCCGCAGTTGCTTGATCGTTGCCGTCTCACCCGCGCTCTCTGGAGAGGCGACCGGGAGCACGGAGATCTCCACCCAGTCGTCGCTGGCCCGGCCGATCTCGGCTTGGGCGACCCCCGGCGTCCGTTCGACGGCGGCCAGGACCTTGCGGCTCTGGTCCGGCCGACTCATCACGGTGAGCGGCTGACCGCTCTCGTCGGGGTAGCGCGCCTCGATCAGCTTCGCCCCGGTCACCGAGTCCGGTGTCGAACGGGCGAACTGGTCCAGCTGCGGAAGCGAGCCGCTGGCGCCCACGGTGCCCAGCGCCAGGCCGCCCAGGATCACCAGCGGAACCGCCCAACTGACGACGCGGTGGCGCGCGACCAGCTCGCCGAGTCGAGCCCACCCAGAACGGGGTGTGTGTGCCTCACCCCCGAGTCGAGGAACGAACGGCCAAAAGACCCGGCGCCCGAGCACCACCAGCAGGGCCGGGAAAAGCGTCAGCATGACCAGCAGGGCCGCCCCGATGCCCGCCGCACCCACCGGGCCGAGACTGCTGATGCTGTTCAGATCCGCGGCCAACAGGCACAACAAGCCGGCGACCACCGTCGCCGCCGAAGCGAGGATGGCGGGGCCAGCGCCACGCAGCGCCGGCAGCATCGCGTCGATCGGCCGTTCGTGGCGGTGCAGCTCCTCGCGGTAGCGAGACACGAGAAGCAAGGCATAGTCGGTGCCCGCGCCGAAGACCAGCACGATCAGCAGCGCTGAGCTCATGCTCGTGATGGTGAAGTCGAAGATCTGGGTGAGTGCGTAAACGGTCCCCATCGACGTGATCGCCGCGACCCCGACCGAGGCGAGAGGGACCAGCCACAGCAGCGGACTGCGGTACGTGAGGATCAGCAGGAGCGCCACCACCACGGCAGTAGCGAGCATCAACGTCGCGTCGACGGCGTCAAAGACCTCGTCCATGTCGGCCCCCAGCGCGGTCGGACCGGTGACATATGCGTTCAGGCCACTCGGCCGGTCGTCGAGAAGGGCACGCGCATCCGCGGTGGCGCCAGCCTCCTCGGCGACCGCATCACGGTCGAGCGGAAGCGCGTACATCAGGGCCGTGCCGTCGTCGGAGTCGACGATCTCGGGCAGTGCGTCGGGGTCGTTGCCGAATCGCTCCGCGAGTTCGGACTGGCCGCGTTCGACTGCCTCGCGATCGCCCGGTTGGAGGCCGCCCGGCCGTTCGTACACGACCATGAGCAGGCCGTTCTCGCCGCCGGGCAGGCCCGCCTCGGCCTGGAGCACCTTGGTCGACTGGGCGCTGGCCGGTAAATAGTCGGCCTGCCCATCGCGGGTCACCGAGTCGAGTTTGCCGGCGAGTGAGTAGCCGCTCACCAGCAGCCCGATCCACACGGCCACCATGAGCCAGGGCAGCAGGGTCTTGGTCTGTGATCTCTTCGGTCTCTTGTCGGCACCGGTGTGGTCGGGCGCCGCTAGTTCAGTGGTCATGGCGATCACGCTGCCAACCAGGCGGCGCTGACGCGTCTGACCACGGCAGACACTTCGCCGTACTCCGCGTGGAGTACGGCGGACGGCGGGGGCGGGCGGTGACGCACGCGATCGCAACGGCGCGCGGGCATCTGGGGGTCTGCTGCACGATCTGGTGACAGGTGGGGGTCGACGCGCGTAGCCGGTGGGATGGCCCGGGGGAGCGGCGCATCGTCCGCGCCACTGCACACTCCGTATCGCGTGTTCGCCGGCGGGACCGAGCCCCGCGCTTTGGGCGTGGAACTGCACTCTCCCCATGTTGGCTGTTGCCCTCCACAGGGCAGCAGCCATCTCACCCAGAACTCAACCGGAAGCGTCCTGGTCCCAGTGCCCCTTGAATCGGACGGAGGTTGGAGAACTTGGCGTGTTCTCCCTGCCCGATCCCCAGCGTCTTGGCAGGGGAACTGTCCGCCCTAGGCGGACCTTCTGGACGCCGTCGGAGAAGTGAACGAGCGGCGGACCGGACATGCCGTGGAGACCGACGGAATCGGTGAGGTTCTGCTCGTTCACCGTGAGGGCTGCCTGTCGCAGGGGCCAGGGCTCGTGCTCTACGGGGGTGACCAGCAGTCGACCGAGGTGGGAGGTGTAGGCGCGCCAGCGGCTGGTCAGCCAGATCTCGAGGTCCGAAGGCGCAATCTTGTCTCCGGGGTGGACCTGGATTCGGTAGGACTGCGGTGCGCCGCTTCTGGATCCGGTGTACGTGACGATGCCTCCATGGCTTTCCACCGACATCTCCGCGCGGTGGTACGGCGCTCCGACCGCAGCTCTGATGATGGCCGCGAGGGCGGCGCTGCCCACGTCGATGGTGAGAAACCACAAGCCGTCACGGCCGTCAGGTCCGCGCACATAGGTCCTCAGGTTCGTCTCCGGGGTGCTCGTCACGTCAGCCAGTCGCGCCCGGTTCCGCGTCCCCGGCAGGGAGAGTCCGCCAGGCAGGTCCGGGACTCCGAGAGGACGCATGTTCGCCATCACGAACGGCGTGAGACCGACCCAGGCGCTCCCGTCGTGCACGTCCACTGTCAATCCGTCGGGAAGCAGCGCCTGGATGCGGTGTGGTTCGACACGCCAGTGGACGAACGTCAAGGTTTCCCAGGACGTCCGAAGCACCGGAACGGAGACATGCTGCTCGGCCGTGACACTGACCATCCTGATTCGCCACCTTCTTTCTTGACCTAGGCACCCAGTTGTTGCCACTACCGCGACGGCGTGAGGCGCGCTCGTCGTGTCCGTTCAGCGGCGCAGCGCCCGGAGCGCCCGCCAGACGGCGTACCCGCTGAGGAGCCACGGCGCGCCGTTGATCAGTGGGTCGAGCACGTGGTGACGGACGTCGGAGCGACCATGACCCAGGCGGGAGCGCAAGCCGCCGTGGGTCAGCTCGGCCCGGATCCCGGTCTGGGTGAGGGGATTGTCGGGTCGTGCGGTCACGAGGGAGTGGACGACGTGCTCGGCGACATCGACACGGTCCGCGGCGATGAGGAGCAGGAAGTGCGCAGCCTTGGCCTCGCTGTGCCGGGCGTAGGCGTAGCGGCGCACGGCTCCGGAGAGGCCGTGGAGGGGTTGGGCGGTGCCGAAGACCGGAGTGAGCCTCGCGTGCTCGATCGACCGTTCGCGCTGATCCCCGCCAGGCTGCTGCTCGGGCATCTCCCAGTGTGCGCCGATCGCTTCCGGGTCGAAGACCTCACGCGGGTATGAGGGTCGGTCGGCAGGGTCGAGGTCGGCGCCCCATCCTGGGATCCGCGCGCGCAGCTGGTCGGCGCTCTCGAGGAGCGGGGGCTTCTCGGGGGTGTAGGGCATGGGTGCGTCCTTCCTCAGCTGGCGTCGACGGTGATGACGGGCTTGATGCATCCGTCGAGCTTGGCCGAGAACACGTGGTAGGCCTCGGCGATGTCCTCGAGCGGGAAGCGATGGGTGACGAGGTCGCTGGGTTTGAAGTAGCCGCTCCGGACGTGCTCGAGGAGCCGTGGCCACTGCCGCTTCACCGGGCACTGGTTCATCCGCAGGGTCAGGCCCTTGTTGACGGCGTCGCCGAACTTCACGGCACTGAAGAGGGGCCCGTAGGCCCCCATGACGGAGATCGTCCCGCCCTTGCGCACCCCGTCGATGGCCCAGTTGAGGGCCACGGGGGACCCGCCTTGCAGCTTGAAGCGCGCCGCGGTGAGGTGCTGGGTCATGTTGCCGTCAGCCTCCGCGCCGACGGCCTCGATGACCCGGTCGAAGCCGAGGTGGTCGGTCTGCTTCTTCATCTCCACCACGACGTCATCGACCTCGTTGAAGTTCAGCACCTCTGCGTGGGCGAACGTCCGGGCCTTCTCGAGCCGATCGGGCAGCTGGTCGATCACCAGGACCCGGCCGGCGCCCATCAGCCAGGCGCTCCGGGCGGCGTACAGGCCCACCGGGCCGGCACCCAGCACCGCGACGGTGTCGCCCTCGCTGATGTCGGCGAGCTGGGCGCCGAAGTAGCCGGTGGCCAGGGCGTCGGTCATCAGCAGGGCGTCCTCGTCCTCGAGCCAGTCGGGGATGATCGAGGGCCCGACGTCGGCGAAGGGCACCCGGACGTACTCCGCCTGCCCGCCGTCGTACCCGCCGGTCGTGTGGGAGTAGCCGTAGATGGCACCGACCGCGGTGGCGTTCGCATTGACGTTGTGGCAGTTGGAGTAGAGCCCGCGGGCACAGAAGAAGCACGACCCGCAGAAGATGTTGAACGGGACCATCACGCGGTCACCGACCTGCAGGTGCCGGACCGAGGGGCCGACCTCGTCGACGACGCCGATGAACTCGTGTCCGAAGGTGTGGCCGACCCGGGTGTCAGGCATCATCCCGTGGTAGAGGTGCAGGTCGGAGCCGCAGATGGCGGCCAGCTGGACCCGCACGATCGCGTCGTTGTGATGCTCGATGCGGGGGCGGTCCTTCTCCTCTACACGCACGCGGTAGGGACCGCGGTAGACCATGGCTTGCATAGTTCCTCCGTGGGGTCGTGCGTTGGGAGTGGTCCGAGGGGACGGGCCGGCACTTAGTGACCGGTCACGCCGGGCTCGGGGTGACGTTGCGCGCCACGCCCCGCTCGGCCATCTGCTCGCAGACCTGCTGTCCCGGCGTCACCCAGGACGCGTGCCTGCCGGGCAGCCGTGCCGCCGACCTTGAGCACCTCGTCCTTGGGGGTACCGGCGACCTGTCGCCCCTGGTTTGCGGCGGTCGATGCCGTCACGTCAGCGCCGGTCGTGCCGGTCTCCGTCGTGGTCCCTGTCATGGTGGTGGTGCCGGTGCTGCCCTCTGGATCGCTGCTGTACATCATCATGCGTGCCTGTCCTTGCCTGGTCGTTGGTGCGCAATGGACGGCCGCGTCGTTCTGTACCCCTCATCCCGGGATCCACTCCATTCCATCGAGGACGACAGCAGCGGCCCGCAGTCTCGGCACACCCACGGGCCGCACCGTCGCTGCCGCCTGCGACCGGCGATGGAGGCATCACGGCGTCCCTCACGCGTCCCTCACGCGTCCCTCAGCGTCTGATGTGAGCCTTCCGCGGCGCACTGAACCTCGCTCATGAGGTCGGCAAAGTGTTCGGGCTCCTCGACCGCCGGTTTGCGGAGTTTCTCGAAGACGACGTACTGCTTGCTGGGCGCCGAGGGGAACTCGGGCCCAGCGACTGCGTCATAGTGGGCTACGAGACACTTTCCACAGGATCGGTGTCCGGCCAGACCCGATCCAGGTGTCCGGCGGCGGGGGCGGTTTGGGAAACTGCGCGAAGTGGGCTGCCCAGCGCCGCCAGGACTTCAGAGCCCGGTGCCCATATCGTTCGACAACGTCACGCTTCGAACCGATTGTTCGTCCATCCCGCATCTGGCATGTTTGGCCGATGGATGGCTCCGGTCCATTGTCGGCGCGGATGGCTGAGCTGGCGCCCCAACTCCAGGAGCACCAGGGAGACCCTGAGGGGACGTTCCAGCTCTCGGTCGAGCTGGCCGAGACCGCCATCAAGGGATGCGATGGTGCTGGTCTGTCGTTCGTCCAGGCGCGGAAGCTGATCGAGACGGTGGCCGCGACCAACCAGATGGTGCACCAGGCCGACCGCCTCCAGTACGAGCTCGGGCAAGGCCCTTGCCTTGACGCGATCTGGCAGCAGCAGACCGTCTACAGCGGTGACCTGGCCGAGGACACCCGCTGGTCGACCTGGGGTCCTCGAGTGGCCGCGGAGACCGAAGCCCGGAGCATCCTGAGCTTCCGGCTGTTCACCCACCAGGACACGCTCGGATCCCTCAACCTCTACTCACGCACCGCTGACGCCTTCGACGACGAGGCCCAGGAGGAGGCCATCGCGATCGCCGCTCACGTGGCCATTGCGGTGGCCGTCACCCAGGAGGTGTCCCAGCTCGCCATGGGACTCGACACCCGCACGGTCATCGGGCAGGCCACCGGCGTCATCATCATGGAGCGCCGTTCGGCCAGCACGGTGGCCGGCATGTCCGGGGTGTCCTTCAACAGCTGACGGCGCACCCGAGCCTCGTAGGGATCGAACGACGTCGGGACCGCCGGCCGCTCGTACTTCGGTGGCCGATCCGAGGCCACTGCCCGCGCCACCGTCGACCGTCCGACCCCCAGATCCCGCGCGATCTGCCGCTGCGGAACCCCGTCCGCGCCAGCCGCCGAATCAGAGCCCAATCCTCCACTGAGATCACCCACCCAATCTGTCGGGGTGGCCTCGTTTTCGCCCGTCGCTATGGCCTCATTTTCGAGCGTCGTCGACAGTTGGAGGGACTGTTGCACTATCTGGCGACAGCCTGACCTCGACGCCCGCCCTCCGGGTGGCGTGGGTGGTCACGGTCTGTGTGAGCACCCAGGTCCATCGGCACCCGGTGAGCGATCACCCGACCGCTCGAAGGTGCGCGCCTCGACCTGACGAGACCGCCACGGCCTGGGGCGTTGGACCCCGCCCGGCTTTGTCGATCGGGAGGCCACCGGATCCCAAATATGTAGCGAGCTTGTCACATTCGAGCGGCTAGCAACGGCAAACGCCGCCCACCGACCGCAAGGTCGGTGAGCGGCGTTTCCGCAGATCAGAGCCTTTTTTGTTACGGTCGTCCGTGGTCGTCGAGGACCCCAGGAGGGGCTCCTCCTAGATGTCGTAGCTCGTTGTATCCGGTCGGTTTCGGCTCATGTTGTGCGGTATTGAAATGTGCCGCTGACCTGCGCAAACACCGAATAGTGGAGTTGGCTTCTACTACGACAAGTTGGCTTCTGACGGATCTCCTGCGGTATCACTGCGGTGGCGCGGCGGACTGACGACGCCCTCGGTGACCCAGTTGGTGGAGGAGACGCACGGCATGTCGTCGCGTTCGATCCGTCGTCACGTCTCCACGCGGTTGAGGCGATCCGGGAGGTTGCTCGCTGAGGGCTGAATCTCAGGAGCCGTCGCCGGGGAGGGTCGCCCTGAGCCGGGTGACGGCCGCCGCCAGGGGCGGGAGGTCGTTGTCGATCACGGCCTGCACGATCTCGGGGTTGGTTGCGAAGTAGTGATGGGCGAGGAAGTCCCTCATACCCGCGATGTTGGTCCACGGGATCTCCGTCTCGCGCGCGGTCAGTTCTGGGCTGAGAGCCTTGACGGCTTCACCAATCTCCAGCAGGCGCATCGCGACAGCGTCCATCACGATTTCCATGGAGATCGGGCCGAACTGCAGGTGGGCGTTGATCGCGTCGACGGCGGCCGCGATGTCGTCGAGGACGTCGGCGGGGGAGCGGCTCACAGCGGCAGCAGGTCCTTCTCGGCCTTGGCGCGGACTCGCTCCTTCAGCCCGCTGCGTGGCACCAGATCGACGTGGACGCCGAGCAGGTCCTCGAGTTCGTGCTGGATTCCGATGATGTCGATGATGCTGGTGCCGGGTGCGAAGTCGACGAGCAGGTCGACGTCGCTGTCCTCACGGTCGTCGCCGCGGGCGGTGCTGCCGAAGATCTCGGGGTTCGTGACGCCGTGACGTTGCAGCACCTCGCGCAGCTCACCACGATGGGCGGCGACACGTCGGCCCGTGGGTCCGCTGAGCGGCCTCGGGACAGGCGCTGTGGTCTCGGTCATATGTCCATCGTATCGGTGGACGCGAGACACTGCCCGGCTACAGGCCCAGCGACGGGCCGGACTGCTGTCGAGTGGTCCGGGGGAACGGGTCGATGCTCTGCGGCCCCCGAAGGGAAGGCATGCCCCTAGGTAGGCGCTCTTGAGGAGACCCGTCTTGTACTCGGCTGGGCGAGGGAAGGTGTAGTGGATCTGGACGTTCGGATCTTTCAAACGCTCCATGGGAGATGGCTCCTGGGACCCCGCGGACTCCATGAGCAGCACGAACTCATCCGACTCGGTGGTGAGCAGGAGGACCCGGTCACGCCCGAAGGGCTGCGGGCTGGCGTCTGAGGTGAAGTGCGCTCGGTGGCGCCGTCGTACCAATCCTAAAGTGCTGATTCCGTGCGCGACCCAAACGGTTGTTGCATTCAGCGCAAGTGTTCGCCATCACCACTCCGCCACACGCCTTCGGTGGGACGTGTTCCATCGTGTCGGCGGGAACGTCCTCTCGAAGGCAGATGGGGCAGTACGGGAACTGGCCAGGTCCGATCACGCATATACCGCTCGCCGTACGCGGCGCAGGTCCGGTCGGTGCGCGGTGGCTTCGTGCCGCGAACTGCCGACCGTCCGCGCGTTCGAACTCGATCTCGTGAACCTTGGGCAGCCCTGATCGCTTACCGTCCTTGGTGCTCCGCCCCTCCACACGACGGAGCTGGCCTCGATAGGACGGCGAATCCTGCTGGTCTGTCACGCCTCCCAGTGTCGCCGGAGGCGCCGACGTTGCGGTGACGCCACGCGAGCCGCCAGGACCCGTCACGAGCCGTCGAAGACCGCTCCCGCGGATCTCCTGTGGTAATTCCGCGGTATTTGGGCCTCCAGAGCCCATGCGAAAGGGCCCCCGATCCTGCAAACATGCAGGTCAGAGGCCCTTTCTGGGTTACGACGTGGATTAGATGTCGTAGTACAGCTCGAACTCGTGCGGGTGCGGCCGCAGCTGGATCGGCGCGATCTCGTTCTGGCGCTTGTAGTCGATCCAGGTGTCGATCAGGTCCGGCGTGAAGACGTTGCCCACGGTGAGGAACTCGTGGTCGCGCTCGAGGTTGTCGAGCACGGCGTTGAGCGACGTCGGGACCTGGTTGATCTCGGCCATCTCGTCCGGCGGCAGCTCGTAGATGTCCTTGTCGATCGGGGCGGCGGGCTCGATCTTGTTCTTGATGCCGTCGATGCCGGCCAGCAGCAGCGCCGAGAACGCCAGGTACGGGTTGGCCGACGGGTCGGGGCAGCGGAACTCGATGCGCTTGGCCTTGGGGTTGGACCCGGTGATCGGGATCCGCACGCAGGCCGAGCGGTTGCGCTGGGAGTAGACCAGGCTGATCGGCGCCTCGAAGCCCGGCACCAGGCGGTGGTAGGAGTTCACCGTCGGGTTGGTGAACGCCAGCAGCGAGGGGGCGTGCTTGAGGATGCCGCCGATGTAGTAGCGCGCCATGTCCGAGAGACCCGCGTAGCCGGTCTCGTCGTAGAAGAGCGGCTCGCCCTCGTTCCAGATGGACTGGTGGCAGTGCATGCCGGAGCCGTTGTCGCCGAAGATCGGCTTGGGCATGAAGGTCGCGGTCTTGCCGTTGCGCCACGCGACGTTCTTGACGATGTACTTGAACTTCATCACGTCGTCGGCGGCCTTGAGCAGCTCGTCGAACTTGTAGTTGATCTCGGCCTGGCCGGCGGTGCCGACCTCGTGGTGGGCGCGCTCGACGTGGAGGCCCGAGCGCTCCATCTCGATGACCATCTCGTCGCGCAGCTCGCCGAAGTGGTCGTAGGGCGCGACCGGGAAGTAGCCGCCCTTGTACTTGACCTTGTAGCCGCGGTTGTTGTCCTCGGAGCCGGAGTTCCAGGCACCGGCCTCGGAGTCGATGTGGTAGTACCCGGCGTTGGCCTTGGTCTCGAACCGCACGTTGTCGAAGACGTAGAACTCGGCCTCGGGGGCGAAGTACGCCTTGTCTCCGATCCCGGTGCTGGCCAGGTAGGTCATCGCCTTGCGGGCGATGTTGCGCGGGTCGCGGGAGTAGGCCTCACCGGTGAGCGGGTCGTGGATGAAGAAGTTCACGACCAGCGTCTTCGCGACCCGGAAGGGGTCGATGTAGGCCGTGGTCGGGTCGGGGAACAGCGACATGTCCGACTCGTGGATCGCCTGGAAGCCACGGATCGAGGAGCCGTCGAAGCTCAGCCCGTCGTCGAAGACCGACTGGTCGAACGACGAGACCGGGACCGTGAAGTGCTGCATGACACCTGGCAGATCGCAGAAGCGCACGTCGACCATCTCGACACGCTCGTCCTTGATGTACTTGAGCAGCTCGTCGCTGTTTGCGAACATTCGTCCTCCTTGGCCGCGCTCGGGTCACGGCCGTCAAGTCAAGGTGTAGATCGGTGCGACGGTGCACCGGACTGTGGTGGAAACTACGCACGCGCAGTTTCTTGACCGTATCCCGATTGTTTCCGGCGTGTAACAGATGCCCCCGGGGTGGGCGCTTCACGGCGACGGATATCCTTCGCCGGTGATCGAGACCGCGTCGTGGGGGCACCGCTTCCTGGCCCTGCTGATCGACTGGCTGGCCTCCCAGGGGGTGGTCTGGCTCATCCTCGGGTTCGGCGGGTGGCTGGACAACCCGTACGCCGGGTTCGTCACCACAGGTGTCTTCGTCCTCGAGTCCGCCATCCTGACCGCCGTGGCCGGCGGCTCCTTCGGACAGCTGGCGACCCGCCTGCGGGTGGTCCGGGTGGGGGAGACCCCCCGCCCGCTCGAGCTGCTGCCCGCACTCCTGCGCCAGGTGCTGGTGATCCTGGTGATCCCGCCGCTCGTCTTCCGACCCGACGGTCGCGGGCTCCACGACCTGGCGGTGGGGTCGGCTGTGGTGCGACTCGACTCCCTGCGTCCACCGGCCCGTTAGGCTCGGGGTGGAATTCCGTCCACCGAAAGGCCTTGCCCAATGCGTCGACCCCTGCTCATGAGGCGGACAGCTGCTGCGCTGCTGGTCCCGTTCGCCCTCTCCACGCTCGCCGCCTGCGGCTCGGACTCGGGCGACGAGCCGAGCGGCTCCAGCGCCGCCGCCGACCCCGGTGTCGAGGCGGGGGAGGAGATCCCGGCGGAGGAGTTCGTCGAGATCTTCGACGCGGCCCTCGACGCGGCGACCACCGCGCGCATGACCATGAGCAGCGACGGTGCGGCTGCCATGGAGAGCGAGGGTGACGTCGACTACTCCACCACCCCGCCGTCGTCGAAGATGACCATCAAGGACGAGAGCGGCGAGATCGAGGTGGTCGCCGTGGGTTCCGTCAGCTACTTCAAGTCCGCCGACACAGGCGGGAAGTACATGAAGCTCGACCTGACCGGCTTCATGGACTCCGTGGGTGGCGGCGGCATCAGCCTGGACCCCGGTGCGGCCGCCGACCAGATCAGGGAGAGCCTGAAGTCGGTCACCTACCAGGGTGACGAGGAGTTCGACGGTGAGGACCTGGCCCGCTACACGCTGGTCCTGGACACCACCAAGATGGTGGGCGAGGAGCTCGGCTCCATCGCCAGCCTTCCCGAGGAGCTCGACTACGACATCTGGTTCGACGAGGCCGGGCTGCACCGCCGGATCGAGGCCGACATGGGCGAGGTGGCGGGAAGCCTGCTCATCACCCTCGACGACTGGGGCAAGGACGTCTCGATCGAGGAGCCGCCCGCCGACGAGGTGACCGAGATGCCGGAGGCGCCGACCATGCCGTCGGCTCCGCCGACCGCGGGCAGCTGATCGGGCCCACGCGCAGACGTGAAGGGGCGGGTACGGCTCACGCCGTACCCGCCCCTTCGACGTCTTCGGGTGCGTCAGCGGCCGCGCAGGTTGCCGCGCATGCCCTTCATGCTGGTCGGCACCGGGCCCTTGGGCAGCGGGATGTTGGAGCGGTTGGCGTCCAACGCCTTCAGCCTGTTGAGGACGTCGGTCATCTGGGCCGGCTTGACGTTGCGGCCGAGCTTGGTCACGTGCTTTACCAGCCGGGTCAGCGGCACCTGTCCCTCGCCATTGCCGCACACGACCTCGTGGAGCGGAGTCTCGGCGGCGACCCGCTCGTGCTTGCGCCGCTCGCTCGCCAGCAGCGTCCTGACCCGCGACTCGCTGGAGCCCTCACCGACCAGGACGATCCCGGGGGGACCGACGACCCGGTGGACGACGTCCTGCTGCTTGGTGAACGCGATCACGGGGTCCACCTTCCAACCCCGGCGCAGCATGCCCAGGGCGGCGGCCGCGGCCCCCGGCTGCCCCTCCATCTGGGAGTAGGCGGCACGCTGGGCGCGACGGCCGAAGACGATGAGTCCCGCCAACAGGCCGAGCAGGATCGCGCCCACCACGGCGAAGATCGTGGACAGCACCCCGCTTCCGGGCAGCAGCCAGATGACCACGAAGCCGACGGCGCCACCCAGCAGGGCCGCACCGAGGATCCACAGCCCCAGCCGCGGGTCGCTCCGCTTGGCCATCTGGTAGGAGCGGACGAACTGCTGCCGACGACTGAGGTTCTCGGGGGCGGGGGTGGACATTCTCGTGCCTTTGCTGCCGGGGTCGGGGGTACCGACCGCTGGTCGTGGGGGGAGCGGGAGCGGGCTCAGGCCGTCTGGACCGTGGAACGCGCCTCCATGGCCTGACGGTACAACCGGCCGGCCCGGTACGACGAACGGACCAGCGGGCCGGAGAGCACCCCGGAGAAGCCGATCTCCTCGGCCTCGGCCTGCAGCTCGACGAACTCCTCGGGCTTGACCCACCGCTCGACCGGGTGGTGGCGCACCGACGGGCGGAGGTACTGGGTGATGGTGATCAGCTCGCACCCTGCCTCGTGCAGGTCCCGGAGGGCCTGGGAGACCTCCTCGCGGGTCTCGCCCATCCCCAGGATCAGGTTGGACTTGGTGACCAGGCCGAACTCGCGTGCCGCGGTGAGCACGCCGAGGGACCGGTCGTAGCGGAAGGCGGGCCGGATCCTCTTGAAGATCCGCGGCACGGTCTCCACGTTGTGGGCCAGGACCTCGGGCCGGGACTCGAAGACCTCGGCGAGCAGGTCGGGCTTGCCGTTGAAGTCGGGGATCAGGTTCTCCACGCCGGTGCCGGGGTTGAGCTCGTGGATCGCACGGACGGTCTCGGCATAGAGCCACGCGCCGCCGTCAGGCAGGTCGTCGCGGGCGACGCCGGTGATGGTCGCGTAGCGCAGCTCCATCTTCTGCACCGACTCGGCCACGCGACGCGGCTCGTCCCGGTCCAGGGGCTGGGGCTTGCCGGTGTCGATCTGACAGAAGTCGCAGCGTCGGGTGCACTGGTCGCCACCGATGAGGAAGGTGGCCTCGCGGTCCTCCCAGCACTCGAAGATGTTGGGGCAGCCCGCCTCCTGGCACACGGTGTGCAGACCTTCGGACTTCACCAGCCCCTGGAGCGCGGTGTACTCCGGTCCCATCTTGGCCCGGGTCTTGATCCACGACGGCTTGCGCTCGATCGGGGTCTCGGCGTTGCGCACCTCGAGGCGGAGCAGCTTGCGGCCTTGGGGCTGAGGGCTGGGGGAGGACGTCACGACACCCGACTCTACGCCGCGCCCCGGCACGGCCCAATCACGGCAGGTCGCGGCTGCGGAAGGACCACACGCTCGCGGCCACGGTGGCCGTGAGCAGGCCCGTCAGGTACGCCGCGGACCGGCCCAGGGTGAGGGTGCGGCTGCCGTCGGAGACGACGCAGACACCCTGGGGGTCGCACACCTGCGAGTAGCCCCCGTCCACCCAGTACTGGTGCCCGTCCTGGAGGAACGCGGCGGCGTTCATCGGCAGCAGCCACGGTGTTGCCCCCGAGCCCAGGACCGCCAGCGGCAGGATCGTGCCCAGCACCACGACGGCCATCACGAGCCCCAGCGAGGCGACGGTGCTGCGGAATAGCGTGGTGAGGGAGCAGCCCAGCAGCCCGGCCCCGCAGACGAGGAGCACGGCCCGCAGCTGCATCCCCGCCACGTCCGACCAGGCGCCCTCGGCGCCCGCGACGCCGCGGGCCGTGCCGAGGCCCCAGACACCCGCCCAGAAGAGACCGAGCACCAGGGCGCCGCTCAGCGCGGTCCACAGCAGCACCGCGAGCGCCTTGGCGGTCCACACCCGGGCACGCCGCGGCTCGAAGAGCAGCTGGTTGCTGATCGAGCCGCTGGCCCAGTCCTGGCCCACGAACGTGGCGCCGACGAGAAGGGCGCCGACGGAGAGGACCAGCACGACTGCGACCCCCGAGCCCTCGGCGACGTACGACGCCTCCAGCGCCGGCCGGCCGAGCAGGTCCTCGACGGTCGGCGCCTGGCCCCAGCCCGACTCCCGACAAAGTGCCGCGAGCTCGTCGTCCGTCAGGCCGGGCTCGACCTCGAGGCCGTACCGCTCCGGGGACCGGGCGCACCGGGCGAGGTCCTTCTCCGCTCGCCGCTCGTGGTCGGCGAGCTGGAGCTCGGCGGCGCGGCGGTCCGCCTCGGCGGGCGGCCGGGTGCTCCAAGCCTCCGCCGCCAGGATGAGCGCGGGTCCGAGGACCGAGACGAGAAGCAGGACCAGCACCGCGCGCCGCCAGCGCAGCCTCGTCAGCTCGGTGCGCAGCAGCTTGCTCATCGGCCGACCCCGTCCAGGACGGCGGTGGGGGCCGGGGAGGAGGTCAGCTCGAGGAAGACCGACTCCAGGTCGCGCCGGACCGGGGTCAGCTCACGCACCCAGACCCCGTGCTCGCCGAGCAGCCGGGCCACCTGCGACCCGTCGGGCGCGTCCACGAGCAGCGCTTCGCCGTCCTCCTCGACCGGGAGGTCGGCGGCCCGCAGGTGTGCGGCGGCGAGCTCCCGGTCGGCCACCACCACGCGGTGCCGGGCCGCACCGCCGGCGTCGCCGAGGAGGTCCGCGACCCGCCCGGAGGCGAGCAGCCGACCGCGGCCGATGATCGTCACCGCGTCGCAGACCTGCTGCACCTCGGCCAGGATGTGGGAGCTGAGCAGCACCGTGACCCCCGAGGCCCCGAGGCCGCGGATGGTCTCCCGGATCTCGCGGATACCGGCCGGGTCGAGCCCGTTGGTCGGCTCGTCGAGGATCAGCAGCCGGGGCTCCTTGAGCAGCGTCGCGGCGATGGCCAGCCGCTGCTTCATGCCGAGGGAGTACCCGTCGTATCCGTCCCGGTCGCGTCCGGCCAGGCCCACCGTCTCGAGGGCGGCATCGACCCGCGACTCGGGGAGCCCCACCGACCGGGACAGCAGCAGCAGGTTCTGACGCCCGGAGAAGCGCGGGGAGAACTTGGGGGACTCGACCACGGCACCGACCCGCGACACCACGCCGGGCAGCCCCGCGGGGACGACCGTGCCGAGGAGGCGCATCTCGCCGGCGGAGGCGCGCGCGAGTCCGAGCAGCATCCGGATCGTGGTCGTCTTCCCGGAGCCGTTGGGCCCCAGGAAGCCGTGCACGCCACCCGCCTGCACCTGCAGGTCGAGGTCGTCGACGGCGACCCGTTCCCCTCCGCGCCCGCTGAAGACCTTGCGCAGCCCGCGCGTCTCGATGACCGTCTCGGCCATGCTTCCCCCCGTCCGAGCCGTGCGCGGTCGCACGGGCGGGGGCATCCTCGCAGGCTCAGCCGCCGGGCGCGACCAGCTCGATGCGTGGCGTGCGACCCGGCTCGGGCCTGGGCTCGTAGTCGGGGGTGGGGGTGTAGGGCTGCCAGGCCAGGAAGGTGGCCAGGTGGTGGCGGACCACCGGGAGCACCTCCTCGATGGTGACGTCGCGCCCGAGCTCTCGGCTCAGGGACGTGACCCCGGCGTCCGCGATGCCGCACGGGACGAACCGGCCGTACCAGCCGAGGTCGACGTCGCAGTTGAGCGAGAAGCCGTGCATCGTGACGCCCCGGCTGACTCGGATGCCGATCGCGGCGATCTTGCGCTCGGGGCCGTGGTCATCGGCCCGCAGCCACACCCCGCTGCGGCCGGGCACGCGGGCGGTCGGCACGCCCAGGTCGGTGCACGTCGCGATCAGGGCCTCCTCCACCCGGCGCACGTAGTCGACGACCTTGACGTGGTCGGGCAGGCGGACGATCGGGTAGCCGACGAGCTGGCCCGGACCGTGGAAGGTGATCTTGCCGCCGCGGTCGACGTCGATGACGGCGGCGCCGCCGGGGTCGGCCGGGCGCTCGTGGGGCTCCGTGCGCTTGCCGGCGGTGAAGACGGGCGGATGCTCCAGCAGCAGCACCTGGTCAGGGAGGGAGCCGGCGACGACCTGCGCGTGGACGTCCCGCTGGAGCTGCCAGGCGGCCTGGTAGTCCACGGCGTCGTCACCGAAGCCGGACACCCGGAAGTCGAGGCTCATGGAGGCGACTCTAGCCGCCTGCGGAGCGAGCCGGCGCCTGGCTCGGTGGCGGGCCGGAACTGCCGGCGCCCCTGTGGATGACGCCCGGCGAGGTCGAGCCGTTGACGGCAGAGTTGTCGCCGTGTCCCTCCACCGTGCCGCCCTGGTCAGCGCCGTCGTGGCCGCGCTGAGCGTCCTGGCCCTCACGGTGTCGTGGTTCGCCCACGGCCAGGACGCGGAGCCCTCGGGTGCCTCGCAGGCCACCGGCGGGCCGGCGCACGTGGAGGTCCTGCGGGCATGGGACGAGCGGAGGGGTCACGCCTGGGCTGCCGGAGACGCCGAGGCTCTCCGCGCCCTGTACGTCGCAGGTTCGCGCACCGGGGCGCGTGACGCCGCGATGCTGGGCCGCTACCGCGCGCGGGGCCTGCGGGTCCTCGGGCTCGAGACGCAGCTGCTCTCGGTCCGGGTGGTGCACGCCGACCACGACCGGATGGTCCTCGACGTCCTCGACCGGGTCAGCGCCGCCGAGGTGGTGGGGGCAGGCAGCCGTCGTCCGCTTCCCGCCGACCGGCCGAGCCGCCGCCGGGTGGAGCTGCGCCGTGAGGCCGGGGTCTGGCTGGTCGCCGAGGCGGTGGACCGCCGAGCGTGACCCAGGGTGACTCAGGGTGACTCAGGGTGGCTCAGGACGACGTGGCGAGGGCGGCCGATACGACGTCGTCGACGTCGACGTCGTGGAAGTCGTACCCGGCCCGCTCCAGGGCCAGAGGCCTTGCGTTGACGGAACCGAGCAGCTCGGGAGACATCGGGCCGGTGGCCAGACGCAGCACGGGTGCGGGGACGACCCAGACGGCAGGACGCCCGAGCGCCTTCGCCAGCGCGCGGGTCCACTCCCGGTTGGTGGGCGTGCGCGGGCAGCAGAGGTTGAATGGCCCCGAGAGGTCGTGCGAACCGGCGAGGAAGGCGACCGCGCCCACCCAGTCACGCAGCGAGATCATCGGGAAGTGCTGAGAGCCGTCGCCCAGGCGGGCGCCCAGGCCGAGCCGGAAGAGCCTGCTGAGCTGGCGCAGGGGAGGGGCCTCCTGGTCCATCACCGGCGCCGTCCGCAACACGCAGACCCGGGCGCCCGCTTCGGCCGCCGGGCGGGTGGCCGCCTCCCAGTCCCGCGTCACCCCGGTGAGCAGGGCGGTGCCCCGCGAGTCGCTCCGTTCGTCGACCGGGTCGTCGCCATGATCGCCGTAGAACGAGATGCCGTTGCCGGCCAGGAAGGCCGGAGGGCTTTCGCAGCGGGCGATCTCCTCGGCGAGGACCAGGGTGGTCGTGACCCTGCTGTCCCGTAGCTCTCGTGCCCACCGGCGCGAGTGCGGGTTGCCCAGCGTCGGAGACCCGGCCAGGTTGACCACGACGTCGACCCCGTCGAGCGCGCCGGCCGGCAGGCCGTCGCCGTAGGGATCCCACCGGATCTCGTCCCGGCCCGCGTCGTGGCGCACCAGACGGGTCACGCGGTGGCCGCGGGTGCGTAGGTTCTCCGCCAGGTGCGTACCGAGGAAGCCCGAGGCGCCGGCGAGAAGGATGCGCATGGAACACAGCGTGGCAGGTCCCTGGTTGTCCTCTAGTGTCCGAGCATGTCCCCGCGGATCCCGGCCGCCCTCCTGGCCCTCGCGCTTCTCGCCGCCGGCGCCGGCTGCACGGAGGACGAGCCTGCCGAGCCTCCGGCCGAGGCTCCGCAGGTCGCTGCGCCGGAGCCGCCGGCAGCCGATGTGGAGGTCGTCCGGGCGGCGGTGAGGTCCGCGGCCTCTCTCTCCGCGCTGCCGGAGGGACACCAGCCCCCACTCGCCGTCATGCCCCGGGACAACGCGCTGACCCCGACCGAGGAGTCGTGCGTCCTGGGCTACCTCGCCGCCGAGCCGGACGCACCCTGCGTGCTGGGCGACGTCGAGGCCACGCGTGAGGTCGTCCTCTGGGGCGACGTGCACGCCGCGCAGTGGATCCCCGCTCTCGACATGCTCGGCGCCTCGACCGGCTGGCGGGTCCTCGTGCGGGTGAAGTACGGCTGCCCGCCCCTGATCGACGCCACCCCGTGGCTGCCGGCCGAGAGCAGGCCCTTCACCGAGTGCGTCGCCTTCAACGCCGGCACCCTGCGCGCCGTCGCCGAGTCGGAGCCGGAGGTGGTGCTGATGGCGGGGGCGGTGCAGGGGAGTGCGCTGGTGGTGGACGGCCGACCGGTGGCTCTCGGCTCGCCCGTCGCGGGCAACCGATGGCGTCCGGAGCCCGGGAGGGAGGCCCTGTGGCAGGACGGGCTCGGCGCGGCCCTGGAGGCGCTGAGCGGGGAGACCCGCGCCGTCGTGCTCGGCGACACCCCGTATCCGGGACTCGACGCGCAGACGTGCCTGACCGGTCATCGGAAGGACGTCCAGGCCTGTTCGGCCCCCCGCCGCACCGCGGTCCACCAGGGCCACAACGACGCGTCGCGGCGTACGGCGGGCGAGCACGACGCGGGCTTCGTCGACCCGGTCCCGTGGTTCTGCACCAGGCGGACGTGCCCGCCGGTGATCAACGATCTCGTGGTCTACCGGGACGGGTTCACCGTGGGCCGGCGCTACGCGAACTACCTGTCGACCGTGCTGGGGAGGGCCGCCGGCCTCGTCGACTGACGGCCCTCCCCACGTCCTCAGACGTCGAAGCCGGCCGCCTCGAGGCGGGTCTTGACGTCGTTGAGGAAGCGCGCGGCGTCCGCGCCGTCGACCAGACGGTGGTCGTAGGTCAGCGCGAGGAAGACCATCTGGCGCACTGCGATCGTCTCGCCCAGGTTGGCGTCGTCGATCACCACCGGCCGCTTGACCACGGCGCCGGTGCCCAGGATCGCCACCTGGGGCTGGTTGATGATCGGGGTGTCGAAGAGGGCGCCCCGGCTGCCGGTGTTGGTCAGCGTGAAGGTGCCCCCGGAGAGCTCGTCCGGGGTGATCTTGTTGTTGCGGGTCCGGTCGGCCACGTCGGCGATCTTGCGGGCCAGGCCGGCGATCGAGAGGTCCCCGGCGTCCTTGATCACGGGGGTCAGCAGGCCCCGGTCGGTGTCCACCGCGATGGCCAGGTTCTCCCGGTCGAAGTAGGTCACCTCGCCCTTCTCGGTGTCGATCGTGGCGTTGACCATCGGGTGCGCCTTGAGGGCGTCGATGGCCGCCTTCGCGAAGAAGGGCATGAAGGAGAGCTTCACGCCCTCCCGGGCGAGGAACTCCGCCTTCACCGCGTCGCGCTGCCGGGAGATCGCCGTGACGTCGACCTCGACGACGGTGGTGAGCTGCGCGCTGGTCTGGAGCGACTCGACCATCCGGGAGGCGATGACCTTGCGGAGCCTGGACATCGGCTCGGTCCGGCCACGCAGCGGGGAGGCCTCGGGTGCCGCGGGAGCGGTGGACGCCGGAGCGGCGGAGGCCGCCGCCGGCTGCTCGGCAGGCGCGGACTTCGCGGCGGCCGCGTCCAGCACGTCCTGCTTGCGGATCCGCCCGCCCACTCCGGTGCCGGTGATGCTGGAGAGGTCGACGCCGTGCTCGGCGGCCATCTTGCGCACCAGCGGTGTCACGTAGGTGCTCTGGTCGTCCCCGCGGCTGGGAGCCGGGGCCTTCTCGGCGGACGCCTCCTGCTGCTGGGGTGCCTCCTGGGGCTGCGACTGCTGGGGCGCCTGCTGCTGGGGCGCCTCCGGCTCGGGCTGCGACTGCTGGGGCGCCTCCGGCTCGGGCTGCGACTGCTGGGGCGCCTCCGGCTCGGGCTGCGACTGCTGGGGCGCCTCCTCGGCGGGGGCCGCCTGCTGGTCGGACGACTCCTCCTGGGCCGGCGGCTCCTGCTGGCCCGAGGACGACGGGGAGCCCGAGCCGATGAGGGCGAGCTCGGCGCCGACCTCGACGGTCTCGTCCTCGGCCACCTTCTGCTCGAGCAAGGTGCCCGCGACCGGGCTCGGGATCTCCGTGTCGACCTTGTCGGTGGAGACCTCCAGGAGCGGCTCGTCGACGGCCACGTCGTCGCCGACCTGCTTCAGCCACCGGGTGACGGTGCCTTCGGTGACCGACTCGCCCAGCGCCGGCAGCGTCACGGGCGTCGAGGACCCGCCGTCCGAGCCACCGGACTCCGACGCCTGGGCGGCGGGCTGCTCCTGCGCGGGGGCGGCCTGCTCCTCCGGCTCCTCCTCGGGGGAGGGCTCCTCGGCGGCGGGCTGCTCCTGCGTGGTCTCCTGCTCCTGCTCCTGGGGCTCGGCCTGGGCCTGGTCGCCTCCGGAGGCGTCCCCGGAGGACTCGCCCTGGTCGCCGACCACGGCGAGGACCGCGCCGACCTCGACGGTGTCGTCCTCGTTGGCTCGGATCTCCAGGAGGGTGCCGGAGACCGGCGACGGGATCTCGGTGTCCACCTTGTCGGTGGAGACCTCGAGCAGGGGTTCGTCGACGGCCACCTCGTCACCGACCTGCTTGAGCCAGCGTGTGACGGTGCCTTCGGTGACGGATTCGCCGAGTGCGGGGAGGGTGACTTCGGAGGCCATGGGATTCCTGTCGTCTCGTGGGATGGGTGGTCAGGCGTGTGCGTGGAGGGGCTTGCCGGCCAGGACCAGGTGGGCCTCGCCGAGTGCTTCGTTCTGGGTCGGGTGCGCGTGGAGCAGGGGGGCGACGTCCTCGGCGTGTCCCTCCCAGTTGTAGACCAGCTGGGCCTCGCCGATGAGCTCGCCGACCCGGTCGCCGACCATGTGGATGCCGACCACGGGTCCGTCGGTCACGGCGACGAGCTTGACGAAGCCCTGGGTCCGCAGGATCTGGGACTTCCCGTTGCCGCCGAGGTCGTAGGTCACGCAGGTGATGCGGTCGTCGCCGTACCGCTCGCGGGCCGTCTCCTCGTCGAGGCCGCAGGAGGCGACCTCCGGGTGGCTGTAGGTCACCCGCGGGATGCCCGCCTCGTCGAGGGGGGCGGGGGAGAGGCCGGCGATCTCCTCGGCGACCAGGATCCCCTGCGCGAAGCCGCGATGGGCGAGCTGGAGACCGGGCACGATGTCGCCGACGGCGAAGACCCCGTCGACGTTGGTGCGGCACCGTTCGTCGGCGAGCACGAAGCCGCGCTCCATGGCGATGCCCTGCTCCTCGAATCCCAGGCCCTCGGTGACCGGACCCCGGCCGGCCGCGACCAGGAGGAGGTCGGCCGTCAGCACGTCACCGCCCTCCACCTCCACCGCGACCCCGGAGTCGGCAGGGGCGACCTTCTCGACGCGGGTGCCGGTGCGCAGCGTGATGCCGCGCTTGCGGAAGGCGCGTTCGAGAGCCTGGGAGGAGGCGGCGTCCTCGCTGGCGACGAGCCGGGGGAGCGCTTCGAGGACCGTGACCTCGGCGCCGAAGCTGCGCCAGACGCTGGCGAACTCGCACCCGATCACGCCGCCGCCCAGGACGATCACCGAGGCCGGGACGTGCTCGAGCCCCAGGGCGTGCTCCGAGGTCAGGACGCGGACACCGTCAGGAACGACCCCGGGCAGTGACCGTGGCCGGGACCCGGTGGCCAGCACGACGTGTCGCCCGGTGTGCACCCGGCCGTCGACCGTGATCTCCCGCGGCCCGGTGAGCCGGCCCTCTCCCTCGATCACGGTGACGCCGCGTCCCTTGACGAGGCCGGTCAGCCCCTTGAAGAGTCGTGCGACGACTCCGTCCTTGTAGGCGTTGACCCCGGCCATGTCGATGCCGTCCAACGAGGACCGGACGCCGAACTGGGCGCCGTCCCGCGCGGAGTCGGCGATCTCAGCCGCGTGCAGCAGCGCCTTGGTGGGGATGCAACCCACGTGCAGGCAGGTGCCGCCGACCTTCCCCCGCTCGACGAGACCGACGGTCAGGCCGAGCTGCGCCGCGCGGAGCGCGCAGGCGTAGCCGCCGGATCCGGCCCCGAGGATGAGTACGTCGTATTCGGCCGCGGCCACGCTGTCGGTTCCCTCCACACAAGTCATTGGTACGCGTGACGGGGCCACGCGCGCGACTCCGCCCATCTTTGCACCTCTGGCAATGGTGTCCAGCACCCGCCTCGACGGGGGCCGACCCGTCACACTGTCAGGCATGGGACTGTTCGACCGCTTCCGCCGGGGCCGCTCGGGACGCATGCGCCGCCCCGCCAAGGACGCCGCCCGCACCGGCTCGACCACGGTGCGCGCCTCGAGCGCGGCCGACACCGACCACCTCAACGCCTGGGTGGCGGCCAGGCGCGGGGTGGAGGGGTTCGTGGAGCCACGCACGGCCGTCAGCGACGTGACCCTCCTCCTGGTGGCCCACGACGGGGAGTGGACCCGTCGCCGGGTCCCCTCGGTGCAGTGGGCTCACTCGTTCTGCAACCACCACCGGGTGCCGTCCTACGACGCGGCGGTGGTGGGCGTGCCGCAGCGGATGCGCGACTACAACCGCCGGCTCAAGGCGGAGGGCCGCCAGCCCTG
The DNA here is from genome assembly GCF_058134365.1 of Nocardioides sp. Z22_16. NCBI lineage: Bacteria > Bacillati > Actinomycetota > Actinomycetes > Propionibacteriales > Nocardioidaceae > Nocardioides > Nocardioides sp. Z22_16. The sequence continues at coordinate 471,767 of NZ_JBYTTI010000004.1, read as the reverse complement.
GTCGTGATCCGGCGGCCGGCTCCGACGCCGGTCAGTCCGCGTCCGTCACCGTCAGTGCGCGGGCGAGCTCGACCAGGGTGGCGACTCCGAAGCCGGTGCCGCCCGAGGTCCACTCACCGAAGGGGCCGCCGGAGTTGAACGCGGGGCCGGCGATGTCGAGGTGGGCCCACGGGCGGCCGTCGGTGAACTCGCGCAGGAACGCCGCGGCATAGAGCCCGCCGCCCCAACGGACCCAGTCGTGCTGGGCGAGGTCGGCCACCTTGCTGCTGCGGATCCGCTCGGACATCTCCTCGGGGATCGGCATCGGCCACATCGCCTCGCCGGACTGCTCCCCGGCGGCGAGGACCTGCGCGACGGTCTCGTCGGTGCCCAGGACTCCGCAGACCTTGTCACCCAGGGCCAGCACCATGTGCCCGGTCAGGGTCGCGACGTCCACCACCAGGTCCGGCTCCTCCTCCCCGGCCAGGACGAGCGCGTCGGCGAGGACGAGGCGACCCTCCGCGTCGGTGTTGAGCACCTCGACCGTGCGTCCGCCGCGGATCGTGAGGACGTCCCCCGGCCGGGTGGCGGAGCCCGAGACCATGTTCTCCGCCATGGGTGCCCAGGCGGTGACCCGCACGGGCAGTTCCAGCCGGGCGATCGCCAGCGTCGCCTGCAGGACCGCGGCGGCGCCGGCCATGTCGGACTTCATCGTCCCCATGCTGCTGGAGGGCTTGATGGTCAGACCGCCCGAGTCGAAGGTGATCCCCTTGCCGACCAGGGCGAGGTGGGCGACCGCGCCCTTCGGCCGGTAGCTGAGCTTGACCAGGCGGGGCGGCGCCTCCGAGCCCGCGCCGACCCCCAGGATGCCGCCGCACCCGAGGTCGGCCAGGGCGGTCTCGTCGAACACCTCCAAGGAGATCTTGGGAGCGCCGCGCCCCTTCGTGGCCTCCTGGTGCGCCGCCGTCACCGCGTCGGCGAAGAGCGGGGGAGTGAAGCGACCGGGAGGCTCGTTGACCCAGTCCCGGGTGGTGGCGACGGCGTCGGCGACGACCTGGGCCTCCGCGAAGGCGACCCGGGCCTCCTCGTCGCGGGCGAGGGGCGAGAGGACGACGACGTCGGCCGGCACGTCGTTGCCGCTCTCCTGGCGGTAGCGCGTGAAGGCGTAGCCGCCGAGGCGGAAGCCTCCGGTCACCGCGGTCACCAGGGCGGGTTCGTCGGCCGGCAGGGCCAGCGCCACGGAGGCGGCGTTCCGCACGTTGCGCGCGGCCACCCCGGCGGCCCGACGCACCGAGACCGGGTCTGCCTCGGGACCGAGGCCGACCAGCACGAGCACGGGAGCGTTGAGGGTCCCGCCCGTCGGGATCCGGACCGCCTCCCCGGCCTTCCCGGTCACGCCCAACGACGAGAGCAGCGGGCGGAGCTTTCGGCCGAAGGCCGCGGCGACCTCCTCGCCGCCCTCGGCGAGCGTGGGTCCCTCGGGTGCCTGCAGGACGCCGACGACCACGGCGTCTGCCCTGGTCTTGGCGGGGCTGGCCTTGCGCAGCGTGTAGGTCGTCGTCACCCCGGCAGGATAGCCGCGGGCGCCCACCGCCCTGGTGGGCCGGGACTGGGGTAGGTTCGCCCCATGGCCACGCCGGACCTCAGCCAGTCGCCCCTGCGCCGACGCCACGAGGCGCTGGGCGCCAAGTTCGCGGCCTTCGGTGGGTGGGAGATGCCCTTGGAGTACGCGACCGGGGTGGTCAAGGAGCACACCGCGGTGCGTGAGGCGGTGGGGGTCTTCGACGTCTCCCACCTGGGCAAGCTGCTGGTCAGCGGACCCGGCGCGGCGCACTACGTCAACACCGCGCTCAGCAACGACCTCGGCAAGGTGAGCCCCGGGCAGGCGCAGTACACGCTGTGCTGCGACGAGGCCACCGGAGGGATCGTCGACGACCTGATCGCCTACCTCCAGGACGACGAGCACGTGCTGCTGGTGCCCAACGCGGCCAACGCCGCGGAGGTGGCCCGCCGGCTCGGGGCGCAGGCCCCCGACGGGGTGCGGGTCGCCGACCACCACCGCGACTACGCCGTGCTCGCGGTGCAGGGCCCCTCCTCGGACGAGCTGCTGGCCGCGGTCGGGCTGCCGGCCGGCCACGACTACATGTCGTTCGTGGAGGCTCCGTGGCCCGCGCAGGGCGGCGCCGGGGACCAGGCGGTGGTGGTCTGCCGCACCGGCTACACCGGCGAGCGGGGCTACGAGCTCATCGTCCGCAACGACCTGGCCGTCCCGGTCTGGGACGCGCTGATGGCCGCGGGCGCCGGCCTCGGCGTGGTCGCCTGCGGTCTCGGGTCGCGCGACACGCTGCGCACCGAGATGGGCTATCCGCTGCACGGCCAGGACATCGGCCCGGACGTGACGCCTCTCGAGGGGCGCCTGGGCTGGGCCGTGGGCTGGGACAAGGAGCGGTTCTGGGGCCGTGACGCCCTCCTCGCCCAGAAGGCTGAGGGCCCCAAGCGCCTGCTGCGCGGGCTCCTCGCGACGGGCCGGGGGATCCCCCGACCCGGCATGTCGGTCAGCCTCCTCCGCGACGTGCCGCTCTGCGAGGTCACCTCCGGGACGTTCAGCCCGACGCTGCGCAAGGGCATCGGCCTGGCTCTGGTGCCGACCATGGTGGACGCCGAGGCCGAGGTCGGCGTCGACGTGCGCGGTCGCCGTGAGATCTTCCAGCTCGTCCGACCGCCGTTCGTCCAACCTTCTGTCCGGGAGGACTGAGATGCTGCCCGACCAACCGCCCCACTTCCGCCCTCCGTCGGACGCCGGGCGTCCCTGGCACTGGGCGCTGCTGGCGTCCTCGGGAGCCGAGGTGGACGTGAGCGAGGAGTACGCCGCCCAGCGGTTCGCCAGCCAGGCCGACGCCGAGTCCTGGGTCGGGGAGTTCTGGGCCGAGCTCGCCGAGCAGGGGGTCGACGAGGTGACCCTCTTCGAGAGCGACCGGGCCGTCTACGGCCCCATGTCCCTGCACGCCTGAGCATGCGGCGCGCGTTCAGCCAGGTCGACGTCTTCTCCGCCGAGCCGCACGGCGGCAACCCGGTCGCGGTGGTCCACGACGCCGACGGGCTGGACGACTCCGAGCTGGCCGCCTTCGCGCGGTGGACCAATCTGTCGGAGACGACGTTCCTCCTCGCGCCGACCACGCCGGCGGCCGACTACCGGGTGCGGATCTTCACCCCGAGCACCGAGCTCCCCTTCGCCGGCCACCCCACCCTGGGCAGCGCGCATGCCTGGCTGGCGGCCGGCGGGACGCCGACGCACGAGGACCGTGTAGTGCAGGAGTGCGCGGCGGGCCTGGTCAGGGTGCGCCGCGGGGAGCGGCTGGCGTTCGAGGCACCCCCGCTGGTGCGGTCCGGCCCCGTCTCCCAGGCTGATGCCCGCGATGTCGTGGCGGCCCTGCGGGTGGCTCCCGAGCGGGTCGTCGACCTGGCCTGGGTGGACAACGGGCCCGGGTGGGTCGCCGTGCTCCTGGACTCGGCCGAGACGGTGCTGGCCCTCGAGCCGGACTGGTCGGCACTGGCCGGGCGGAAGATCGGCGTCGTCGGCCCGCACGCGCCCGAGGCGGCACTCCGGCTGGGTGCCGAGGTCGAGGTCCGCGCCTTCTTCGACCGCTTCGAGGACCCGGTCACCGGCAGCCTCAACGCCGGGCTGGCGCAGTGGCTCGTCGGTGCCGGCCGGCTCCCTGCCCGGTATGTCGCGGCCCAGGGCACGGCGCTCGGCCGCACCGGCCGGGTCCACCTGACGGCGGAGGGTGCGGCGATCTGGGTGGGCGGCATGACGACGACGGTCATCGCGGGTCGGGTGGCTCTGGGGCCGGGCCCGTCGCGCTAGTCTGACGCGCATGCGGGCCTACCTCGACCTCCTCCAGCGGACCCTCGACGAGGGGGTGGCGAAGAGCGACCGCACCGGCACCGGCACGCTGAGCGTCTTCGGGCACCAGATGCGCTTCGACCTCGCCGAGGGCTTCCCGCTGGTGACCACCAAGAAGGTGCACACCCGCAGCGTCTTCGGCGAGCTGCTGTGGTTCCTGCGCGGCGACACCAACGTGAAGTGGCTCCAGGACCGCGGGATCACCATCTGGGACGAGTGGGCCGACGAGGACGGTGACCTGGGGCCCGTCTACGGCTCCCAGTGGCGCTCCTGGCCGACGCCCGACGGGCGTCACGTGGACCAGGTGGCGCAGGTGGTCGAGCAGATCCGGCGCGACCCCGACAGCCGCCGCCACATCGTCAGCGCCTGGAACGTCGCCGACATCCCCGACATGGCGCTCGCGCCGTGCCACACCATGTTCCAGTTCTACGTCGCGCCGGAGGAGGACGGTCCCGGCCGGCTCTCCTGCCAGCTCTACCAGCGCAGCGGGGACGTCTTCCTCGGCGTCCCGTTCAACATCGCCTCCTACGCCCTGCTCACCCACATGGTCGCCCAGGTGACCGGCCTGAGGGTGGGGGAGTTCGTGCACACGCTGGGGGACGCCCACCTCTACCTCAATCACCTCGACCAGGCGCGGCTGCAGCTGACCCGCGAGCCGCGGGCGCTGCCCACGCTGTGGCTGGACCCGACGGTGACAGACCTCGACGCCTTCGACCTCGAGCACGTGCGGGTGGACGGGTACGACCCGCACCCCGGGATCAAGGCGCCGATCGCCGTCTGACCCTCAGGCGCCGACCGGCGCGCCGAGGGCCACCTCGGCGGCGTACGCCGCGTGCGCGGCCATGGAGTCGAGCAGCGGCACCGGGCTGTCTTCGGGGCCGACGAGCAGCTGGATCTCCGTGCAGGCGAGCACGATCGCGTCGGCCCCGCGCGCCGCGAGGTCGGCGAAGACCCCGGCGTAGAGCGCCCGCGACTCCTCGCGGACCACGCCGAGGGTGAGCTCGGAGAAGACCACGTCGTCCACGGCCTGCCGCACGTCGGCCGGAGGCACCAGGCAGGCGAGCCCGTGCGTCCCGAGCCGGTCGGCGTAGAACGTCTCCTCCATCACCCACCGGGTGCCCACCAGGCCCAGGGTGCCGAAGCCCTCAGCCCGCGCCGCGCGTCCGACCGCGTCCCCGATGTGGAGCAGGGGCACGCCGATCGCGGCCTCCACCGCCGGGGCCACCTTGTGCATGAGGTTCGTGGCGATGAGGACGGCCTCGGCGCCGGCGTGCTCCAACCGCTGTGCCTTCCCGGCGAGCAGCCGGCCCGCGCCCTCCCAGTCACCGGCCACCTGGAGCCCGCGGACCTCCTCGAAGTCCAGGGAGGCGAGCAGGAGCTCGGCGGAGTGGTGGCCTCCTCGTCGCCGGGCCACCGCCTCGTTGATCCGGGCGTAGTAGTCCGCCGTCGAGTGCCAGCTCATGCCGCCGAGGATCCCCAGTGTCGTCATGCTGCCATCGTGCGTCGTGCTGGAGATCCAAGGAAGTCCGGTTCTTCTTCGGGAGGCCATAAGTCATGCTTGGGTCATGGACTCCCGTCGCGTGCTCATCTTCCGGACCGTCGCGCGGGCCGGCTCGATCAGCGCGGGTGCCCGTGAGCTCGGGTGGACCCAGCCCGCGGTGAGCCAGCACCTCCAGGCGCTCGAGCGCGAGGTGCGCGTGCCGCTGCTGGTCCGCGGTGCGAGCGGGGTCCAGCTGACCGAGGCGGGTCGCGGTCTCCTCGCCCACGCCGACGCCGTCGCCGCCCATCTCGAGGCCGCCGGCGCGGAGCTCGACGACGTGGCCCAGCTGAGGGCCGGCTCGGCCCGGCTGGCCGCCTTCCCCTCCGGCTCGGCGGTCCTGGTGCCGCACGCGCTCGCGGCGCTCGCGGCCAGCGCCCCGGCGATCGAGGTGAGCCTGGTCGAGGCCGAGCCCCCCGAGGCGACCGCGCTGGTGCGGAGCGGGGCCGTCGACCTGGCCCTGGTCTTCGGCTACGAGGAGGACCGCGCCGAGGAGGCGCTGGTGGCGGAGCAGCTGGCCGAGGACCAGGTCCGCCTGGTGCTGCCGGCCGGCCACGAGGGGTCGCCCCGGCGGCTCTCCGACCTCGCCGAGCTGCCCTGGGTGGCGGGTTGCGCGCGGTGCCGAGAGCACCTGGTCGCCTGCGCCGCCCGCGCCGGGTTCGAGCCCCGCATCCGGCACGTCACCGACGACTACGTGGTGGTGCAGGCGCTGGTCGCGCGTGGACTGGCGGTCGCGGTGCTTCCCGAGACCGCCCTGGCGGCCTTCCGGCACGTGGGCGTCCGGGTCGAGGCGCTGCCCGAGCTCGGGTCGCGGCGGATCGACGTCCTGCACCGCCGCGGCATCGAGCGGGTGCCGGCGGTGGCCGCGCTGCTGGGCGCTCTTCGTGCCGCCCCGGCGGGGGCGGGGGCGGGCGTCCCGTCCCCCACGTAGGGTCTGGCGCGTGCAGAGCCAGAGCAGGCGCGTGGTGATCGTGGCGGCCTACGCCCGCAACCGGGTGATCGGTCATCGCGGGGGCATCCCGTGGCACATCCCCGACGACTTCGCGCACTTCAAGGCCGAGACCCTCGGCCACACCCTGGTGATGGGCCGACTCACCTGGGAGTCGATCGGCCGGCCGCTGCCCGGGAGGCGGACGGTGGTCGTCACCCGGGACCCGTCGTGGACCGCGGGAGAGCATGCCGGCCAGGTCGAGGTGGCCCACAGCCTCGAGGAGGCGCTGGCCGTCGCGTCCCGCCATGACGGCGACACCGTCATCGCGGGGGGTGGCGACCTCTACCAGCAGGCCCTGGACCGGGCCACCCACCTGGTGCTCACCGAGGTGCGTCTGGAGCCGGAGGGCGACGCCTTCTTCCCGGAGGTCGACCTGAGCGAGTGGCGGGAGACCCGGCGGGTCACCAGGGACGACCTCGACTGGGTGTGGTGGGAGCGGAGACCGGCCTCGTCCTAGGGTGGGGGCATGGAGCTGCGCATCTTCACCGAGCCCCAGCAGGGGGCCACCTACGACGACCTGCTCGCCGTGGCGCTCGAGGCCGAGCGCCTGGGCTTCGGAGCGTTCTTCCGCTCCGACCACTACCTCGGCATGGGGACCGAGGGGCTTCCGGGCCCCACGGACGCCTGGACGACCCTCGCGGGTCTGGCCCGTGACACCAGCACCATCCGCCTGGGCACCCTGATGACCTCCGCGACCTTCCGGCACCCGGGCGTGCTCGCCATCCAGGTGGCCGGGGTCGACCAGATGAGCGGCGGCCGCGTCGAGCTCGGTCTCGGCGCAGGCTGGTTCGAGGAGGAGCACTCCGCCTACGGCATCCCCTTCCCCGACACCCGGGAGCGGTTCGACCGCTACGAGGAGCAGCTGGCGGTCGTCACCGGCCTCTGGCGGACTCCGGAGGGGGAGCGGTTCACCCACGAGGGCGCGCACTACACGCTCCGCGACAGCCCCGCGCTGCCCAAGCCGACGCAGCGCCCGGGACCCCCGATCCTGGTCGGCGGGCGCGGGAAGCGCCGCACGCCCGCCCTGGCCGCCCGGTACGCCGACGAGTTCAACCTTCCCTTCGTGGGCCTCGACGAGACCCGCGACCAGTTCGCCCGAGTCCGCGCGGCCTGCGAGGAGATCGACCGCGACCCGGCCACGATGACGTGGTCCAACGCGCTGGTGCTCTGCGTCGGTGCGGACGAGGCAGAGGTGGAGCGTCGTGCGGCGGCGATCGGGCGGGAGCCCGCCGAGCTGCGCGAGAACGGGCTCGCCGGCACCCCCGACGAGGTGGTGGCCAAGATCCGGCAGTTCGCCGACCTGGGCGCCCAGCGTCTCTACCTGCAGGTGCTCGACCTCGCCGACCTGGACCACCTCGGGCTGGTGGCCGAGCAGGTGACCCCGCAGCTCTGAGCGACCCGTGATCCTGTCGCAGTCCACGGCGGCGGGGGCAGTAGCCTTTCCGTCATGACGACCGCACCTGCCGCACCCTTCGGCCGCATGCTCACCGCGATGGCGACGGCGTTCAAGGCCGACGGCGCGGTCGACCTCGACGCCACCGCGCGGATCGCCGCCCACCTGGTCGAGAACGGCAGCGACGGGGTGGTCGTCTCGGGCACCACGGGTGAGTCCCCGACCACCACGGTCGAGGAGGACGCCGACATCCTGCGCGCGGTCAAGGACGCGGTCGGCGACCGCGCCACCGTGATCGCCGGGGTCGGCACCAACGCCACGGCGCACTCGGTGGAGCTGGCCCGCAACGCCGCCAAGATCGGCGTCGACGGCGTCCTGGTCGTCACCCCGTACTACAACAAGCCGTCGCCCGCCGGGGTGCTCCACCACTTCCGCACCGTGGCCGAGACCAGCGACCTGCCCGTGATGCTCTACGACGTGCCGGGCCGGGTCGGGATCGGGATCGCGACCGAGGTCCTGGCCGAGGCCATCACGTGGCCCAACGTGGTGGCGATCAAGGACGCGATGGGCGACCTCGTGCGCGCCAGCCGGCTCGTCCAGATGGGCTACGCGGTCTACTCCGGGGACGACGTGGCGACCCTGGGGTTCCTCGCCCACGGCGGCTGCGGGCTCGTCTCGGTGGTCGGTCACGCAGCGGGGCGCGAGCTGGCTCAGATGATCGAGACCTTCCTGGCCGGCGACCACGCCCGCGCCCTGGAGATCTTCGACCGGCTCATCCCGGCCTTCGAGGCGGTCATGGGCGTGCCCAACTACGGGGCCACCACGGCCAAGGCCGCCCTGCAGCTCCAGGGGGTGCTGGACAACCGTCACGTCCGCGGACCGTTGGTGCCGCTCGACGACGCCGAGTACGCCGCCCTGCGCGACGGGCTCGTCGCGGCCGGCCTGATCTGAGGAGTTCCATGTCCCACCCCCATCCTGAGCTCACGGCTCCGGCTCCCCTCGCCGAGGGCGGGCTCCGGGTCATCCCGCTGGGAGGTCTGGGCGAGGTCGGGCGCAACATGACGGTCTTCGAGTACGCCGACCGCCTGCTGATCGTCGACTGCGGCGTGCTCTTCCCGGAGGAGCACCACCCCGGAGTGGACCTGATCCTGCCCGACTTCGAGCCGATCCGGGATCGGCTCGACCGGGTGGAGGCCCTCGTCCTCACCCACGGCCACGAGGACCACATCGGCGCCACCCCCTACCTGCTGAGGGAGCGCGGCGACATCCCGCTGGTCGGCTCCGAGCTGACCCTGGCGCTGCTGGGCTCCAAGCTGCGCGAGCACCGGCTCAAGGAGACCGTGCACCACAAGGTCCGCGAGGGCGACCGCATCTCCTTCGGCCCCTTCGACCTCGAGTTCGTCGCGGTGAACCACTCGATCCCCGACGCGCTCGCCGTGGCCATCCGCACCGGCGCCGGCATGGTCCTGCACACCGGCGACTTCAAGATGGACCAGCTGCCGCTCGACGGCCGGATCACCGACCTGCGGGCCTTCGCCCGGCTGGGGGAGGAGGGGGTCGACCTCTTCCTCACCGACTCCACCAACGCCGAGGTCCCGGGCTTCACCACCCACGAGAGGGAGATCGGCCCGGTCCTGGACCGGGTCTTCCACAAGAGCCGCAGCCGCATCATCGTCGCCTGCTTCGCCTCGCACGTGCACCGCGTGCAGCAGGCCCTCGACGCGGCGGTGGCGCACGACCGCAAGGTCGCCTACGTGGGACGCTCGATGGTGCGCAACATGCAGATCGCCAAGGACCTGGGCTACCTCACCGTCCCGGCCGGGGTCCTGGTGGACGCCAAGGAGCTGGCCGAGCTGCCGCCGGAGCGTCAGGTGCTGATCTCGACCGGCTCCCAGGGTGAGCCCCTCTCGGCGCTGAGCCGGATCGCGCAGCGCAACCACAGCTTCGTGCACATCGAGGAGGGCGACACCGTGGTCCTCGCCAGCTCGCTCATCCCGGGCAACGAGAACGCGGTCTTCAGGGTGATCAACGGACTCGCCCGCTGGGGGGCGCACGTGGTGCACAAGGGCAACGCCCTCGTGCACGTCTCAGGGCACGCGAGCGCCGGCGAGCTGCTCTACTGCTACAACATCGTGAAGCCGCGCAACGTGATGCCGGTGCACGGGGAGATCCGGCACATGCAGGCCAACGCGGCCCTGGCGCGCGCCACGGGGGTCCCGGCCGACCACGTGGTCGTGGCGGAGGACGGGGTCGTCGTGGACCTGGTCGACGGGGAGGTCAGCGTCGCCGGCAAGGTGGAGTGCGGCTACGTCTTCGTGGACGGGACCTCCATCGGCGACGTCACCGAGACGTCCCTGAAGGACCGCCGCATCCTCGGGGAGGAGGGGTTCATCTCGGTCATCGTGGTCGTCGACTCGGTCACCGGCAAGGTCTCCGGAGGGCCTGAGATCCATGCGCGCGGCTTCGCCGAGGACGACGCCACCTTCGATGACGTCAAGCCGGCGATCGTCGACGCCCTCGACCGTGCGGTCGCCGACGGGGTCACCGACTCCTACCAGCTCCAGCAGACGGTGCGGCGCGTCGTCGGCCGCTGGGTGAGCAAGGCCCACCGGCGGCGCCCGATGATCATCCCGGTCGTCGTCGAGGCCTGAGCACCCGGCGCGCCCTCACCGCAGGGGTGGGAAGCGGTCGCCCCCTAGACTTCTGAAGGGGACGTGCGAGGGGTGCTCCCCAGGAGGGGAGCTGACGTGCTGCAGGGCGGGGGCCGGGCGCAGGAGTCCAGCATGGCGCGGCTCTACGACCTGATGCGCCGGGTCCACTCCTCCACCGACACCGCGCAGGTGCTCGACGAGATCGCCAGGGGAGTCACCGAGGGACTGGGCTTCGGGATCGCGGCCATCTCCCGCCTGGAGGGCGACGAACTGGTGACCACGACCTTCGCCGGGCCCGAGGAACAGCGTCCGTTCATCATCGGTCGACGCCGTCCGGTCCGGCTGATCCTCGACGAGTTCGTGGTCGGGGACGAGTGGGGGATCCTGCGTTACGTGCCTCGTGGGCGGGTCTCCGAGGAGGCGTTGGACGGGATGTGGATCCCGGACTACGAGCCCGTCGACGCTCCCGACGCCTGGCACCCCGAGGACGCCCTCTACGCCCCTCTGTACTCGGCCACCGGCGAGCTGCTCGGCATCATGGCGGTGGACCTGCCTCCGGGTGGCCGGATCCCAGACCGGCAGCAGCGCGAGCTGCTGGAGATGTTCGTGATCCAGGCCGGTCTCGCCCTCTCCAACGCGAACGACCGCGGCCGGATGGCCGAACGGGTGGCGGTGGGCGAGATGCTCAAGCAGGTGGCTCTGGCCGGCAACCTCGGTGACCTCGACCTGGTGATCCAGCAGGCGGCCCGCGCGGTGACCCACGGCCTGGGGGTGATCCAGACGTTCCTGCGTTGCTTCCCCGAGAGCCCGGGCGGAGTGGGGGAGCACGCTGCCGGCCACCCGGTCCCCAATCCGATCTCCGCCGCGATCCATGAGCTGCGCGACGACATGGCCCGGCTCCTGGAGACCGGCGGCGAGGTCGTCGTCGACGTGCACGTCGACGACGAGGGGAGCGAGTCGCTGCCGGGCAGCGTGTCGACCCTGCAACAGAAGATGCGCCTCTTCGGCGCGTCCCGTGCGCTCGTCTCCCCGATGCGCGTCGGCTCCGACATGCTGGGCTACGCGGTGGTCATGCAGACCTCCCAGCACCCCCCGCTCAGTCCAGTCCAGCGAGAGGCCCTGGCCGAGGTGGGACGCGCCCTGGGGCAGATGGTGCTGAACGCGAGGCTGCGCAGCACCGAGCAGCTGCTGGTCGCCGAGCTCCAGGAGCTCGACCGCTACAAGGGCGAGCTGATCGCCACGATCTCCCACGAGCTGAAGACCCCGTTGACCTCGATCATGGGCCACACCGAGCTGCTCGAGGACGGGGGGGCGCCCGCGCAGTCCCTCTCCGCCATCACCCGCAACGCACAGCGCCTGCAGGGCCTGATCGACAACCTGCTCAGCTACTCCCGGGTCCAGGAGCAGCGGCAGACCTCCCGGCGCGTGGTCGACCTGGTCGAGGTGCTCGAGGACGTCGCGGAGCCGCTGGCGATCCAGGTCGCGCGCAACGCCGTCTCCTGGGAGCTCTGCCGCCCGGAGGGGCCGGTGAGGGTGGCGGGAGATCCGGAGGAGCTGAGGCGGGTGCTGGAGAACATCTGCGGCAACGCCGTGAAGTACTCCCGGTCGGGGGGACGGGTGACGGTCCGCATCGACCAGGACGGTCCGTCGGCCCGGGTGACGGTGACGGACCAGGGCCTGGGCATCTCCCGGCAGGACCAGGCGCACCTCTTCTCGCCGTTCCACCGTTCCTCCAACCCCGAGGCGCTGTCGGTGCCGGGCACCGGACTGGGGCTGGCGATCTCGCGGCGCATCGTGGAGCTTCACGAGGGCAGCATCGAGGTCGCCTCCGTCCTCGGCGAGGGGAGCACCTTCACCGTGAGGCTGCCGCTGCACACTCCCGAGCCAGCGAGCCCTCCTGCGTGGCGACCGACCCCGACAGGCTGATCACCTGGTCCATCGACTCGAGGCCGATCCGGCCGTGGGTGATCCAGAGGACCGAGCGACCGCTGCCGGCCAGCAGCGACGCCGTCACGGCACGTGCGGTCTCGGAGTCGAGGTGAGCGGTCGGCTCGTCCAGGACCAGCACCGGCTGATCGGCCAGCAGCGCCCGCGCCAGGGCGAGCCGGGCACGCTCGCCTCCGGAGACGTGCGCGTGCCCCTCGCCCAGCATGGTGTCCAGGCCGTGCGGCAGGGCGTCGACCCAGTCGGCCAGCTGTGCCTCCTCCAGCGCGCGCCGGACGGCTCCGTCGCCGGCACCGGGCCGCGCGAGCCGCACGTTCTCGGCCACGGTGGTGGTGAAGACGTAGGGGTCGTCGTCGACGAGCCCGACGGCGGCGCGCAGCTCGTCGGGATCGAGCCGACGGGCCGTCACGCCGTCCCACACCACCTCGCCGGCGTCCGGGTCGAGGAAGCGCATCAGCAGGGCCGCGACCGTGGACTTCCCGGACCCGCTGGGACCGACCAGACCGACGCGTGCTCCCGCAGGGAGGTCGAGGGAGAGGTCCTCGAGCACCGGGTGCTCGCCCCACCCGGCGCTGACGGCGCGCAGGGAGCCGGCGGGGTGAGGCGACAGGGCGCCGGTGACCGGCTCGGGGTCGATCTCGATGGCCGGGGGCTGGGCGGTGAGCCGGTCGAGCCGGTCGGCCGCCGCGCGGGTGCGCACGGCGACGGCGCCGGCGTCCGCCAGGGGCAGGAAGACGTCCTGGAGGGCCAGCGGGAGCATGACCAGCAGCGCGACCATCGCCGCGGAGAGCTCACCGTCGGTCAGGGGACCGGTCAGCACCCACGCCATCACCAGGAGTCCGCCACCGCAGCCGACGCTGGCCAGTGCTCGCGCCGCGGCGGTGGTCCGCACCGAGCTCACGGTCGCCGAGCCGAGCTCACCCCCTGCGGAGTCCAGACGGTCCAGCGCACGCCCGGTGGCCTGCCAGAGCTCGAGCTGACGCAGGCTGTGCAGCACGGACTCCACCTGCGCGGAGACCTCGGCGCGAGCACGGACGAAGGCCGGCTCGGCGCGCCGGACCCCCCTCAGCGCCATCGGGTGGGCGGTGGCGGCGAGGAGGCAGGTGCCCGCCACCACGGCACCGGCCAGCGGATGTGCCAGGGCGGAGAGCAGCGTGGCCGCCGTGGCGACCAGCAGCGCGGTCCAGCGGGGCTGACGGACCCGCAGCTGCTCGTCCACCAGCGCGTCCACGTCGTCGACCACCCGGCTGAGCAGATCGCCCCGGCGGGTGCCGAGCCGTCCCGGGACCAGGGGGACCAGGGCGTCGTAGACCTGCGCGCGGCGCTCTGCGAGGAGGCGCAGCGCGGCGTCGTGGGAGACCAGCCGCTCGGCGTAGCGCAGCACCGGCCGGGCGATCCCGAAGGTCCGGACGGCGACGATGGCGACCATGAGCATCAGCACCGGCGGGTGCTCGGAGGCACGGGTGATCAGCCACGCCGCGGTCGCGGTCAGGGCCACGCCGGCGCCCACGGAGAGGGCACCCAGGGCCGTCCCGGTGCGCAGCCCGAAGCGCCCGGGTGTGTCGGGTGTCGTCGCCGGCGCGGCCGTGCCGGCGACCGGGGCCACCGGGCGGGCGGGGCCGCGCGCGTCGTCGGTCGTCTCCGGCAGCACGTCGCGCGCGGAGGCCTGCGGACCCGCGACCGGCTCGGCGGGAGCGAGCTCGACGACCTGGTCGGCCACCTGCAGGACGGCCGGGCGGTGGGCGACGACCACGACCAGCGCGTCCCGGGCCAGCTCCCGCAGGGTGCGCAGCAGCACCGCCTCCGTGAGCTCGTCCAGGTGGGCGCTGGGCTCGTCGAGCAGGACGACCGGGCGGTCCGCCAGCACGACCCGGGCCAGGGCGAGCCGGGCGCGCTGGCCGGCGGAGAGCCCGGCCCCGTCGTCGCCCAGCGCGGTGTCGAGACCCTGGGGCAGCGACCGGACGACGTCCTCGAGGTCGAGGGACGCCAGCGCGCGCCAGAGCGCGGCGTCGTCGGCACCGGGACGGCCCACACGCAGGTTGTCGGCGATGCTCGCCGCGGTGAGCCACGGCCGCTGACCCGCGGTGGCCACGGTGGCGCGCCACGCCCCGAGCCGCTCGGGACGCAGCGGGGCGCCGTCGACCAGGACCTCGCCCTCGGACGGCTCCAGCTCGCCGGAGAGCAGCCCGAGCAGGGTGGACTTGCCGGCCCCGGACGGTCCGGCGATGGCCACCAGCCCGGTCGGTGGGAAGGAGACCGTGTGCGGCGCGAGCGCGGGACGGGTGCGTCCGGGGTAGGTCAGGGCCACCCCGGAGGCGGCGAGCCGGACCGGACCGGTGAGCGGGGTCTGGTCGGAGCCGTCCTCGGCGGGGGCGTCGGCCAGCAGGCGGGTGGCCGCCTCGAAGGTGGCGGTGCCCTCGGCGGCGGCGTGGAACTCCGCACCCACCCGCCGCCAGGGCCAGTACGCCTCCGGCGCGAGCAGCAGGACGATCAGGGCGGTCTGGAAGTCGATCCCGGAGGCGGCGAGACGGAGTCCCACGCAGACCGCGACCAGGGCGACGGAGAGGGTGGCGATCAGCTCAAGGGCCGCGGAGGAGGCGAAGGCGATCTTGAGCGTCTCCATGGTGGCGCGGCGGTAGCGGTCCGTGATGGCCCGGATCGAGGCGGCCTGCGCGCCGGCACGCCGGTGGGTCACCAGCGTGGGGAGGCCCCGGACGACGTCGAGGAAGTGCCCTGCCAGGGTGGCGAGCTGACGCCACTGGCGGTCCGCCCGGTCCTGGGTGCTGAGACCGATCAGGATGGCGAAGGCGGGGACGAGCGGGAGGGTCGCCAGGACGATGAGGCCCGAGATCCAGTCGAGCCACAGGATGGCGGCCACGGTGGCGGCGGGCAGCACGGCGGCCAGCACGAGGGAGGGCAGGTAGCGCGTCAGGTAGGGCTCGACGGCGCTCATCCCGCGGGTGGCGAGCGTGGTCAGCTCGCCGGTGAGGTGACGTGAGAGGCGGACCGGCTCCATCCGGGCCGCCGCCTCGAGGAGCCGGCGCCGCAGGGTGGAGGAGACGACCGCTGCGGCCCTGGCGCCGCTCACGTCGACCACGTAGGAGCACAGCGCCCGGCCGAGGAGGACCAGCGCCAGGGCCACGGCGGGCCCCCGGAGCCCGGTGGCCCACCCGGCCGCGCCGGGGTCGTCGACCAGCCGCACGATCAGCAGTCCCACGGCGAACGCCTGGGCGACCGCGAGCAGGCCGCCGAGCACCCCCGCCGCCAGGCCCGACGCCAGGTGGCGCCGGGCCGGCAGCAGGTGCGGCAGGAGCGCCGGGTCCAGGGGCTTGGCCACCGGTCAGCGCCCCACGGACGCGGGCTCGGGGATGCTGTCGAGGCTGATCCGCTTCCGGAACACCCAGTAGGTCCAGGCCTGGTAGCCCAGGACGATCGGGGTGAAGATCACCGCCACCCACGTCATCACCGTCAAGGTGTACGCCGTCGCCGCGGCGTTGGTCGTGGTCAGGGAGTAGGCCACGTCCGTGGTGGAGGGCATGACGTCGGGGAAGAGGGCCAGGAAGAGCCCGCCGACCGCCAGCGCGATGGTGGCGAAGGTCCCGAGGAAGGCCCACCCCTCGCGCCCGGCCCGGTTCATCACCAGGCCGGCGACCAGGGCCAGGGCTGCGAGGACGAAGGCGACGGCCGAGAGGGCGTCTCCGGTGCGCAGCTGGATCCACAGCATGAAGACCACCGCCAGGCCCGCGGCGAGCAGGCCGAGCCGCTCGGCCAGGTCCCGGGCACGGTGGCGGATCTCGCCGTCGGTCTTCAGGGCGATGAAGAGGGCGCCGTGGGTGGCGAAGAGCGCGGCGGTGACCGCACCGCCCAGCAGGCCCAGGGGGTTGAGGAGGGTGAAGAGGGTGCCGGTGAACTCCTTCTCCGCGTCGATCGGCACCCCGGCGACGATGTTGGCGAAGGCGACTCCCCACAGCACGGCCGGGAGCCAGGAGCCGACGATGGCGGCGAGGTCCCAGCGTGCGCGCCACCGGTCGTCGTCGCGCTTGCCGCGGTACTCGAAGGCGAGGTTGCGCACGATCAGCGCGACCAGGATGAGCAGGAGTGGGAGGTAGAAGCCGCTGAAGAGGGTGGCGTACCACTCCGGGAAGGCGGCGAACGTGGCGCCGCCCGCCACCAGGACCCAGACCTCGTTGCCGTCCCAGACGGGACCGATGCTGTTGTACATCACGCGGCGTTCCCGCTCGTCGCGGGCCAGGACCGGCAGGAGCATGCCGACCCCGAAGTCGAACCCCTCGAGGGTGAAGTAGCCGATCCACAGGATCGCGATGAGGGCGAACCAGACGGTGGTGAGTTCCATGCTGTGTCTCTCTCCCTCAGTAGGCGAATGCCATGGGGCGGTCGTCGTCGGCGCCTCCGATGGGCACCTCCGGGGGCTCGGAGAACGGCTCCGCGCCGATCTTGGTGTACTTGACGAGCAGTCCGAGCTCGACGACGGCGAGCACGGCGTAGAGCAGGGTCAGCACGATCAGGGAGGTCGCCGCCTCGAAGACGCTGACGCCGGGGGAGACGCCGGACTCGGTGGTCATCAGGCCGAAGACGACCCACGGCTGGCGGCCCATCTCGGTGAAGATCCAGCCGAAGGAGTTGGCCGCGACCGCGCCGATGGGAAGGGCTAGCCCGACCCGGCCGAGCCAGCGGCCCGCGGGGGTGCGTCCGCGCCTGGTGGCCCACAGCAGCACCGCGGCACCTGCCGCCACGGCGAAGCCGAGGCCCATCATGAAGCGGAAGGACCAGTAGGTGACCGGGATGACCGGGACGTAGTCCCCGGCGTGGTAGTACGCGGCGCCGGGGTCCTGGCCGAACTCCTCGGCGTACTGGTCGCGCAGCTGGTTGATCCCCTGGACCTCGCCGTCGAAGCTGCCCGTGCCCAGGAACGAGAGCAGGCCGGGGACCTCGATGAGGTGCTTGGGATCGGAGCCGTCCAGGCTGCCGAGGGTGAGGACCGAGAACGGAGCCTTGCTGGTGGTGTCGTAGAGCGCCTCGGCGGCCGCCATCTTCATGGGCTGGACCTCGGTCATGATCTTGCCCTGGATGTCGCCGGAGACGGTGACGCCCAGGCCGGCGACGAGTGCGGTGACCGCGCCGATCCGGATCGCCTTGCGGTAGAGCGGCTGGTCGTCACGGTGACGCCTGCTGACGTAGAGGTAGGCGCCGACCCCTGCCATGAACGCACCGGCGGTCATGTAGGCGGCGAGCACCACGTGCGGGAAGGTGACGAGCTGGACCTTGTTGAACATCACTGCCCAGAAGTCGACGAGCTCGGCGCGTCCGTTCTCCGCGTTGTAGGTGTAGCCGACCGGGTTCTGCATCCAGCTGTTGGCCGCCAGGATGAAGTACGCCGACGCGAGGGTGCCGAGGTGGACCAGCCACATGCACGCCGCGTGCAGGGCGCGGGGGAGCTTGTCCCACCCGAAGATCCACAGCCCCAGGAAGGTCGACTCCAGGAAGAAGGCGAGCAGACCCTCGATGGCCAGGGGTGCCCCGAAGACGTCGCCGACGAAGCGGGAGTAGTCGGACCAGTTCATCCCGAACTGGAACTCCTGCACGATGCCGGTCACGACCCCGAGGGCGAAGTTGATCAGGAAGAGCTTCCCGAAGAACTTCGTGAGACGCAGGTACTCCTCCTTGCGGGTGCGCACCCAGGCCGTCTCCATGCCGGCGATCAGGGCCGTGAGCCCGATCGTGAGGGGCACGAAGAGGAAGTGATACACGGTGATGATGCCGAACTGCCACCGTGCGATCTCGAGGACGTCCACGTTGCCTCCAGGCTGTGGGAGCTGAGGCCGCCGGGTCTGCGGCGGCGGATCGAATACTACGACACGTAGTACGTACCGCGTAGTACGTATTTTGTAGTACGCGGAGAGTAGTACTACGTGGATTCGTAGGTATGCTGGGGGGGTGCGGAAGACGAGGAAGGCCTCAGCAGGCGGCAAGTCCGGGCTCGGCGAGCTCGAGCGGGCCGTGATGGACGCGCTCTGGGATCTCGACGCCGGGGCAGACGCGACGGTGCGTGAGGTGCACGCGCGTCTCTCCGAGAGCCGCGACGTCGCCTACACGACCGTGATGACGGTGATGGACCGGCTGGCGCGCAAGGAGCTGGTGGTGCAGCAGAAGGACGGCCGCGCCTACCGCTACCGAGCCCGGGCGACCAGGGCCGAGATGACGGCCGACCTGATGCGCGACACCCTGGCCGACCTGGGCAGCACGGAGCGAGTCCCCGCCCTCGTGGCGTTCGTGGAGGACGCATCCGCCGAGGACCTGGCCGCATTGCGGAAGGCCCTCGACGCTCTGGGATCCTGACCCCATGGAGTTCACGCCCCTGGTGCTGGGGCTGCTTGCGGTCGCCCTGGCCGGGCCGGTGCCTGCCCTGATGGCCAGATCCTCGCGACTGCACCTGACGCCCTTCGCGGCGATGGTGCTCTGGCAGGCCATCGCCCTCGCCTCGGTGCTGGCCGCCCTGGGGGCCGGCCTCTCGCTGGCCACCGGGCAGACGCTGCGGGACGAGCCCGGGCTGGCGCGGCTGGCGGTCGCCGCGGTGGCGCTGAGCGTGACCCTCGTCGTGACCGCGAGGCTGCTCCTCTCCGGTCACCGGGTCGGCACCTCCCTGCGCTCGCTGCGCCGTGACCACCGCCAGCAGGTCGACCTGGTCGCGGGCAGGCACGAGGACGTGCACGTGCTCGAGCACGACGTGCCGGTCGCCTACTGCCTGCCGGGCGTGGCACGCTCCCGCGTGGTGGTCTCCGCCGCCGCCATGGAGCGCTTGGACAGGGGTCAGCTGGCCGCCGTGCTCGCCCACGAGCGCGCACACCTGGCCGCTCGCCACGACCTCGTCCTCGAGGCGTTCACCGTCCTCCACCGTGCGTTCCCTCGCTGGGTCTCCAGCGACGCGGCGCTGCGCGAGGTGCAGCTGCTCGTCGAGCTGCTCGCCGACCGGGCGGCCCTCAAGGTGGGCCGCCCCCACGACCTGGGGGCTGCGCTGCTGGCGATGGCCCACGGACGGGTGCCCGCCGGCTCCATGGGAGCGGCGGCCTCGGACCTCGTCGAACGCGTCCGGGTGCTCGCCGACCCGAGGCGGCGCCCGGTGCAGGGCGCCTCCCTGGTCCTCGCCTCCTGGGCGGTCCTGGTGCTGCCCACCGCGCTCGTCGTGGCGCCCTGGCTCCTCGGTCTGCAGGGCTGAGGGGCCGGACGCAGGACGGGCCCCGCCGGAGACCTGCTCCGACGGGGCCCGTCCTGGTGGGGGAGACCCGGATCAGCGCCTGACCCGGAACGTCATCCGGTCCCGGCTGCCGTCGACCCCCTCAGAGCCGACGTACCTGGCCACCAGCCGGTGCTTGCCCGGTCGCAGGCCGGGGGAGACCCTGAGGACGATCCTGCCCTTCCTCAGCTTGCCGGTGCCGACCTTCTTGCCGTCGATCTTGACCACGACCCGTCCGGTGGCTCTCCCCGCGTCGGCCTTGACGCGGACCACGACCCGGAACCCCTTGCGGAACCGTGGAGCCTTCGGACGCACCTTCGCCGTCGTGTCCGAGTCGCTCCGGCCCGGGTCCGGCGGCGTGGTCGGGCCCGGTGTCGGGGGCGTGGTCGGGCCCGGTGTCGGGCCCGGTGTCGGGCCCGGGGAGGGCGTCGGTGCCGGCTCGCCGGGTGCGACGACGGTGACGGTGACGTCGGCCGACGCCTTGGCCATGGTCGCGTTCCCCGAGTAGGTCACCCTCATCGTGCGGGTGCCCACCGGCAGGTCCGCCGGCAGTCCGATCCTGGCCTCGCCGTCGTCGAGCTCGGCTTCACCGACCGTCCGGCCGTCACCGTCGGTCAGGAGCACGTCCCCGGTGGCTTCGGAGCCGACGCTGCCCTCGCGCTCCACCTCGACGACGACCTCGGAGGCCTGGCCGAAGACGGAGGGACCGGGCTGGTGGGTCGCGGCCACCGAGACCGGCAGCTTGCAGTCCAGGATCTCGATGTCGTCGACGTACCAGCCGTCGATGCCACCGCACCCGTCACGACCGATGTCGAAACGGAGCTGGACCGTGGCCCCCGACTCGACACCGACCGCCGTGAGGTCGACCTGGGACTGCGCCCAGGAGCCCGTCACCTCGCCGCCGTCGGTGCCCGTGAAGCCGTCCTCGCCGGCCAGGGGGTTGGTGTTCCCCTGGGCCTCGGTGCTGAGGGTGCCGGGTGCGTTGAAGAGGTAGGCCTCGGCCGGGATGACCTCGAAGGGCCCCCCGTCGATGCTGATCTTCACGTTGCCGCCGTCGTAGCCGGCCTCGGTCGCCACGTTGTGGTCGAACGCGAGGCGCGGGGTCCGGAGTCGGGAGGGCATCTCGATGAGCGGCGAGACGATGGAGTTGCGGCTGGAGAAGTCGTCTCCTGCCGCCCCGTCGCCCGAGCAGTCGCCGAGGTCCGGTGTCGGGCCGAACGCCACCTGGGAGGTGTTGCCGTCCACGCCGGCTCGCGCCACCCACGGCCTGCCGAAGCTGCCGTAGTACCCCGAGTCGTCCCAGGAGGCGAGCGCCTCGCTCGCGCCCCAGCCCTGGAGGCCGTCCTCGAAGTCCTCGCTCCACAGCGCCTCGGTCACGAAGCCCTCGCCGCACAGGGACGGCGCGTTCGGGTCGAGGAGGGGCTGGAAGTCGCAGCGCGCCGGATCGGTGCGCATCTCCACCGCCGCGACGGCTGCCTGGATCTGCGTGCAGTCGGCTGTCTGCACGGGGGCGGTCGCCACGGCTCCGGCCGCAGGCGCGGTGGTCAGCCGGTTGATCGGCCGTCCGACCAGGTCCGCGCAGGACTTCTCCAGCGCGTCCGCCATGTCGAGGAAGTTCGACGCCGGGGTGAGGTACGCCGACTGGGCGCGCCACCACACGTTGGCGGCCTTGTCGAGGCCGATGCCGGTGATGGTCCGGCCGTTGTAGGTCCCGCCGTCGACGGCCAGCGCGTAGGCGTGGTTGGGCACGCCCGAG
Organism: Nocardioides sp. Z22_16; assembly: GCF_058134365.1. Classification (NCBI taxonomy): domain Bacteria; kingdom Bacillati; phylum Actinomycetota; class Actinomycetes; order Propionibacteriales; family Nocardioidaceae; genus Nocardioides; species Nocardioides sp. Z22_16. The sequence continues at coordinate 450,360 of NZ_JBYTTI010000004.1, read as the reverse complement.
TTGCTGTGGACGCCACCGGCGTCGGTGAACGCCGGGTCGCACTTGTACTCGGCGTCCGTGACCTTGCCCGGGTCCCCGTAGCAGGTGGGCGACCACATGTCGCGGATCGCGCCCCCGAAGGCGGGCGACTTCTCACCCATCAGCCACCGGGTGCTGACCTCCCGCTGGGCGGTGTCCTCCGCGGCGATGGTGACGGTGGCCGTGCCGGCCTGCTTGAAGCGGACGCCGTCGGCCTGGGTGACCATGACCCCGGGGATGTCCGCCTCGCCCGAGGCGACCGTCGGGAAGTCGACGTTGTTGTTGCCGATCACCAGCCCGGTCGCCCCCGCAGCCTCGGCGAGCGTCACCTTCTCCTGGAAGGTGCAGGTCCCGCGGTCGACGTAGGCGAACTTGCCGGCGACCGCCGCCGCGTTGGTGTAGGGGGAGCAACCGTCGGTGGTGGAGGGGCCCACCGGGTTCGCGGCGTCCACGGCGACCACCACGTCGGTGGTCAGAGGCGCGGTGCTGAAGCCCTCCCCGAACGCCGCCTCGACGGCGTTGCACTCACCGGCGACCGAGGCCGGCGCGGTGATCGCCATCTCGATGCCGGAGGGCGCGCCCTGCGCGCACCCCGCGGCACGGCGGGTGGTGAAGCTCTCGCCCTCGTCCTCGCGCTCGTTGATGATGTCCAGCGTCTCGCCCCAGACGTCGGAGTAGGACTCGTTGAGCGCCCCCGACTGGTACTGGTAGATCAGCCCGGACGTGTACTCGGTGTAGGCGTGGCCCCACTCGTGGGAGACCACGTCGTCGGAGGTGACGCCGTTGCAGTAGTTGGTGGTGGTGCCGTTCCAGTTGGCGTTGGGACACCTGATCCGGGGGTCGTTGTTGACGGTCTTCATCGTCGCGCCGGCCCCGTCGTAGGAGTCACGGCCGAAGGCGTTGGCGAAGAGCCAGTAGGACTCGCCGGCGGAGTTCACCAGGTTCTGCTGGTCGACGTTGAGATCGCCGGGGAAGGGCTCTCCCTCCTGCCACACGGGCGCGGTGCCGGGGTTGAGCTCGTAGAGCTCGCGGTCCAGCGCGTCGTGCACCATCGACCAGCGGTTGAGGATCTTGAGGTGGTCGGCGTCGAGGAAGACGACGTCACGGATGCTGGAGCCGTTGGAGACCTCCACCTGGTAGGCCAGGACGCTCTCGCCCGGCTCGCCCTTGGTGAGGCCCTTGCGGTAGACGAAGAGCTGGGGGTCCGACGCGCGCAGACCGCTGGTGTCTGCCTGGCCCTTGCCCTCGGACTTGGTCGGGGGGTCGGACCGCACCCACTCCTCGGCGATCCGCGCCGCGTCCGCGGAGGAGGCCTCGGGCGTCACGTCGAGGTCCAGGTCGGGGGCCGCGAGGCCGCTCACGGCGGTGAGGTCGCCCTCGCTGTCGACGTTGACCTTGAGGGTGGCCCCGAAGACCTCGACCCCCCGGTAGCTCTGGGTGTAGGTGACGGTGGTGCCGTGGGCGTCGGAGACGACGCGCTGCTGCTCCAGCTCGGCGGCGCGAGCCCCGAAGGCGGCGGCGTACTTGTCCAGGTAGGCCTCGGCCTTGGCGACCGCGCTCCGGCGCGAGTCGGCGTCGACCGTGGGGAGGAGGTCGCCTCCGCCCTTGACGGTGAGGAACCCGATGCGCCCGGTGGCGTCGGAGCGGGTGGCGGCCACGGTGCCCCGGGCCTCCTGCTTGATCTTGGCGACCAGGCCCTCGGGCCCGGCGGGTCCTGCTTGGGCTGGCGTGAAGGGTGCGGCCACGAGACCCGCCCCCACCACCGCCAGCGCAAGCCCCTGCTTGAGGAGCTTCACTGGGGACATCCCTTCGAAGGAGTGATTCTGCCCACCCGAGACGCGGTGGTGCGGTCACCCTAAGGACGGCTCTTGCGACAGGTAAAGAGCGGGATGCAAACTTTGTGTAACGAGTTCCGCCACCGTCTCTGCCGCCGGGGATCCGGGGTCGCTGCCCGCTGCGACACGCGCCCTGTGGTTCGTGTGGCTGGTGTGACGGGTGGACTACTGTCCTGAGCATGGCGACCCGTACGTCTTCCCCGCCGGGGTCGCGGAGCACGAGCGCGTCCAAGAAGCCCTCGAGCGCCCGATCACGGAGTACTGGCTCAAGCCGAGCCGGCAAGAGCTCCAAGCGACCCCAGAAGTCGGTGGCCCGTCGGCCCGCCCCCCGCGCGGTCCGCAACGGACCCGGGCCGGTGGCCCGCGGGTTCGGCGCCCTCGGGCGCGGAGTCGGCAGCGCCTGGCTGGGGGTCGCCCACGCCGTCGGGAGCGCGGCCCGCAGCATCGGCCACGGCGCCCGCGACCTCGACCCCGCGCACCGGCGCGACGGCGTCGGCATGGCCCTCCTCGGTCTCTCCCTGGTCGTCGCCGGCGCCGTGTGGTGGCAGCCCCCCGGGGGAGCGATGGACCTCGTGCGCTCCGCCACCGCCGGCACGGTGGGCAAGGTCGGCTGGGCCGTCCCCCTCTGGCTCGCCTACCTCGGCTGGCGCACCCTGCGAGACCCCGAGCACAACGGCCCGGCCGGCCGACAGGTGATCGGCTGGTCGGCCTTCGTGCTCGGTGTCCTCGGCATCGTGCACATCGCCAACGGCAACCCGCAGCCCAGCGTCGGCGACGCCCGGGACCTGCAGCAGGCGGGCGGAGCCGTCGGCTTCATCGTCTCCAGCCTCCTCCTCGACCTGCTGCGCACGCCCTGGGTGGTGGTGCCGCTGCTGGCCCTGCTGGCGCTCTTCGGCGTGCTGGTCATCACCGCGACCCCGCTCTACCAGGTCCCGGCGCGCTTGGCCGCTCTGCGCGACCGGGCACTCGGGCGCGCGCCGGCGACCCAGGAGCCGGGCGACTCCGAGCAGACCCGCCCGGTGCGCCAGCGCCGCGGCAGCGTCCCGGTCGACGAGGAGATGGGGGACCCCGCCTACGACTCGCCGGTGCTGGAGGAGCGCGAGGTCCGCCGTCGCCGCCGCCGCCCCGACCCGGTCGACGTCGCGCTGGAGGAGGGTGCCGACGAGGGTCTGGGCATCCTGGACCCCACCAGCGCGCCGGCCCCCGTCCCGGACCAGGGGTCCGGGGAGGTCGAGCCGCCCCCGCACACCCCGCTGCCGCCGCGGGTCGAGCAGCTGGCACTCTCCGGCGACATCACCTACACCCTGCCCGCGAGCGACATGCTCAAGCCCGGGTCCGTGCACAAGGCGAGGTCCAAGGCGAGCGACGCCGTGGTGGACCGTCTTCAGCAGGTGCTGGAGGAGTTCGGCATCGACGCGCAGGTCACCGGCTACACCCGCGGCCCGACCGTCACCCGGTACATCGTCGAGCTGGGCTCCGCGGTCAAGGTGGAGAAGGTCACCGCGCTGTCGAAGAACATCGCCTACGCGGTGGCCTCGGCCGACGTGCGCATCCTCAGCCCGATCCCCGGGAAGTCCGCGATCGGGATCGAGATCCCCAACACCGACAAGGAGATCGTCTCGCTCGGCGACGTGCTCCGGTCGGAGACCGCGCGCTCCAACCACCACCCGATGGTCACCGGTCTCGGCAAGGACGTCGAGGGCGGCTTCGTGATCGCCAACCTGGCCAAGATGCCGCACCTGCTGGTGGCCGGTGCCACCGGCTCGGGGAAGTCGTCGTTCATCAACTCGATGATCACCTCGATCCTGATGCGCTCGACCCCCGACGAGGTCCGGATGATCATGGTCGACCCCAAGCGGGTCGAGCTCAACGCCTACGAGGGCATCCCGCACCTGATCACCCCCATCATCACCAGCCCCAAGAAGGCGGCCGAGGCGCTGCAGTGGGTGGTGCGCGAGATGGACATGCGCTACGACGACCTCGCCAACTTCGGCTTCCGCCACGTCGACGACTTCAACAAGGCGGTCCGGGCGGGCAAGGTCGAGGTCCCGGCGGGCAGCGAGCGCAAGCTCTCGCCCTACCCCTACCTCCTGGTGATCGTCGACGAGCTCGCCGACCTGATGATGGTGGCCCCGCGAGACGTCGAGGACGCGATCGTCCGCATCACCCAGCTCGCCCGGGCCGCGGGCATCCACCTGGTGCTCGCCACCCAGCGACCCTCCGTCGACGTCGTCACCGGCTTGATCAAGGCGAACGTCCCCTCCCGACTCGCCTTCGCCACCTCCAGCCTGGGCGACAGCCGGGTCATCCTCGACCAGCCGGGCGCCGAGAAGCTGGTCGGCCAGGGTGACGGGCTCTTCCTGCCGATGGGCTCCTCCAAGCCGGTGCGTGTCCAGGGGTCCTGGGTCACCGAGGCGGAGGTGCACCAGGTCGTCGAGGCGTGCAAGAACCAGCTGGAGCCGACCTACGTCGAGGAGGTGACCGCTCCGGCGGCCGCCAAGCGGGACCTGGACGACGACATCGGCGACGACATGGACCTGGTCATCCAGGCCGTCGAGCTGGTGGTCTCCACCCAGTTCGGCTCCACCTCGATGCTGCAGCGCAAGCTCCGCGTCGGGTTCGCCAAGGCCGGGCGTCTGATGGACATCCTGGAGAGCCGTGGGGTGGTGGGTCCGAGCGAGGGCTCCAAGGCCCGTGACGTGCTGGTCAAGCCTGACGAGATCGATTCCGTGATCGCGACACTGGAGGGGGAGCGATGAGCGCTGCCGAGGAGCGGGTGGACCACGACGTCGAGTCCGCGGACGGGGCTGACGGGCCCTCCCTGAGCCTGGCTGCCGGGCTGGTGGAGGTCCGGCGCAACGCCGGGCTGGCGGCCGGGGTCGGAGGTCTCTCCTCCGCGGTCGCCATCGCCTACCTGGCGCGCGCCACCAGCACCGGTGCGGTCCTGGACTGGGCGCTCGTCGCCGTCATGGGACTGCTCGCCGTGACCTGGCTCGCCTCCTTCCTCGACGCCCGCACCCCGCTCCTGGTGGCCGACGCGCAAGGGGTGAGGGTGCGCCTCGGGCGGACCTGGCGGGGCCTCACCTGGTCTGCCGTGGAGCGTGTCGAGCACACGCCTCGCCGTGGTCTGCTCCGGGACGGAAGGCTCACCGTCGTGCCGCGCAACAGCGAGCTGCTCATGGCGGACCTGGACCGCGCAGGGGCGCGCCAGGCCCGGCTCGCGACGCGTCTCTACGGCGGGCCCCTGGCCCTGCCGCTCGGTCTGACCACGCGGATCAGCGCCGAAGGGAGCGACCCGGCCGAAGCGCTGGGTCGCCTCGCCGACCGCGGAGCCGAGGTCATCGTGGTGCCCGCCGGGACCGCCGCCGAGCCCGAGCAGGACTCCGCGCCCCCCCGCCGCCGCCTGCGCGACCCTCGGCCGCTCCTCGCCGGTGCCCTCACCAAGGTCTCGGCGCCACTGTCGCGCAAGGGGCGACTCGGGGACGCCGAGGAGGCGCCCGAGGAGCACCTGGACGCTCGCCACGCCCCGGCTGATGACCTGGCCGGAGCCCCGGCCGACGACGTGGCGGACGACGTCGCGGACGACCGGGCCGGCGACGCGAGTGACGACCGGGGGGACGCGACGGTCGCGCCGCCCGTGACCCCCGCGCCCGCGCCGCTCCGTGAGACGTCCCAGCCCGTCCGCGCCGAAGTCCTGCGCGACCAGGCCAGCGACGAGACCCACGTGCTGCCGATGGCGGTGGAGCTGGTCGAGGACACCCAGACCTGGGGGGACCGGGTCCGGCCCATCGCCCGCCAGGGGCACCCGGTGGCTCCGGTGGTCTTCGACGACTTCGTGGTGGAGCCGGCCTCCGATCCCGTCATCGGTCCCGACCTGCGGGCCGCGCGGACCCGTCTGCGCCTCTCGGTGGACCAGCTGGCGGAGCGGACCCGGATCCGTCCGCACGTGATCGAGGCCATCGAGGTCGACGACTTCGTCCCGTGCGGTGGCGACTTCTACGCCCGGGGCCACCTGCGCACCCTGGCGCGGGTGCTCGGTGTCGACGTGGCTCCCCTCCTGGAGACCTACGAGGAGCGCTACGCCCACGCCCCGATCGACCCGCGCCGCGTCTTCGAGGCGGAGCTGGCGACGGGGGCCCACGGCCCCATCCGCGGGACCCGCGGCGGTGCCAACTGGTCGATCCTGGTGGCGGCGGTGATGGCCCTGGTGCTGGCCTGGTCGGTCGCGCGCCTGGTGATGGACACTCCCTCGGATCTGGGGGCCGCTCCGGTCCTCAACGGCTCGGGGGGCCCGCACGCGGGCAGCGCGGTCGCGGCCGACCCCGTGCCGGTGGTGGTGGCCGCCCCCGCAGGTGGCGCCAAGGTCGTCGTGCGGGACAGCTCCGGTGTGGTGGTCTTCAAGGGCGACCTGGCCATCGGCGACAGCCGCAGCATCGACGCCTCCCCGCCGGTGCGCGTGCAGACCAGCGACGGCGCGGTCACCGTCGCCATCAACGGGGTCGAGCGCGGACCGGTCGGTGAGGCCGGGACCGCCGCGCAGGGGACCTACGCGGCCGACTGACGTGGTCTGGGTCACCACCCCCGCGGGTTCGGGGGCGGGGAATCCACGCCCGGACCCCGGTGGCGGCATACTCGACCTCCTATGACGACGTACAGATCTGACTCCTCGCCGGCGCCCCTGAGCGTGGCCGTGGTGACCCTCGGCTGCTCCCGGAACGAGGTCGACTCCGAGGAGCTGGCGGGCCGCCTGGAGGCGGACGGCTTCCAGCTCGTGTCTGACCCCGAGGACGCCGACACCGTGGTGGTCAACACCTGCGGCTTCGTGGAGGCTGCCAAGAAGGACTCGGTCGACACGCTGCTCGAGGCCGCCGATCTCAAGGCCCACGGCCGGACCCAGGCCGTGGTGGCCGTCGGCTGCATGGCCGAGCGGTACGGCAAGGACCTGGCGGAGTCCCTGCCCGAGGCGGACGCGGTGCTGGGCTTCGACGACTACCCCGACATCGCGGCCCGGCTGCGGTCCATCGTGGCGGGGGAGCGACACGTCTCGCACGTGCCCTCCGACCGGCGACGCCTGCTGCCCATCTCGCCCGTCGAGCGCGCCTCGGCCGTCGACGTGACCGTGCCGGGCCACGCGGTCGCCGCCCCGGACCTGGAGCCCGGCCAGTCGCCGCCCACCGGCCCGCGGGCGTTGCGGCGCCGGCTCGACGGGGGACCCATGGCCCCCCTCAAGCTGGCGAGCGGCTGCGACCGCCGCTGCGCGTTCTGCGCCATCCCCGCGTTCCGCGGGTCCTTCGTCAGCCGGCGGCCCTCCGACGTGATCGCCGAGGCGCGGTGGCTGGCCGAGCAGGGGGTCCGCGAGCTCTTCCTGGTCAGCGAGAACTCGACGTCCTACGGCAAGGACCTCGGCGACCTGCGGCTGCTGGAGACCCTGCTGCCGGAGCTGACGGCCATCGACGGCATCGACTGGGTGCGCGTCTCCTACCTGCAGCCCGCCGAGACCCGGCCCGGTCTGATCGAGGCGATCGCCCGGACCGAGGGCGTGGTGCCCTACTTCGACCTCTCCTTCCAGCACGCCAGCGCTCCGCTGCTGCGCAGGATGCGCCGGTTCGGCGATCCGGAGAGCTTCCTCGACCTGCTGGGGCGCGTCCGCGCCGAGGCACCGCTGGCCGGTGTCCGCTCCAACGTGATCGTCGGGTTCCCGGGCGAGACCGAGCACGACCTCCAGGTCCTCTGCGACTTCCTGGAGGCCGCGCGGCTCGACGTCACCGGCGTCTTCGGCTACTCCGACGAGGACGGCACGGAGGCCGAGTCGTACGACGGCAAGATCGACCCCGACGAGGTCGCGGAGCGGGTGGCCCACGTGACCGGCCTGGTCGAGGAGCTCACCGCCCAGCGCGCCGAGGAGCGCATCGGCGAGCAGGTCGAGGTCCTGGTGGAGTCACTCCAGGACGGCGTCGTCGAGGGGCGGGCCCGTCACCAGGGGCCGGAGGTCGACGGCACGACCACGCTCAGCCACGCGCCGTCCACCGTGCGCGTCGGGGACCTCGTGACGGCCGAGGTCGTCGAGACTGTCGGTGTGGACCTCCTCGCTCGTGTGTCGGCTGGCGGCGTATGAGCGCCCCGACGCGGACCAGCAACATCAACGTCCCCAACGCGCTGACGACGCTGCGCATCCTGATCGTCCCCTTCTTCGGGTGGGCGCTGCTGCACGACGGCGGCGACTCGGTGACCTGGCGCTGGATCGCCTTCGCGCTCTTCGCGGTGGCGATGATCACCGACAAGATCGACGGTGACCTGGCGCGCAAGTACGACATCGTCACCGACTTCGGCAAGATCGCCGACCCGATCGCGGACAAGGCGATCACCGGCATGGCCCTCATCGGACTCTCCTTGGTCGGGGACGTCTGGTGGTGGGTCACCCTCGTGGTGCTGGTGCGCGAGTGGAGCGTCACGCTGTTGCGGCTCTCCGTCCTCTCCGACGTGGTCATGGCGGCGTCGCAGAGCGGCAAGATCAAGACGACCCTGCAGGCGCTCGCCCTCGGCGTGCTCCTGTGGCCGCTGCCGCACGGTGAGGCGCACGGAGGCGCGTTCGACTCCTGGGGGACCCCTGGCGAGGTGCTCTTCCTGACCGGGCAGGTCCTGCTGGCGGGGGCGGTCGTGATGACGCTGTGGTCGGGCTACGAGTTCCTCCGCGACGTCCGACGGCACCGCGCTCGGGGCACGGACGGCGCCGCGCACAACGAACGCTGAGTCGCAGTCCCACCAGCCACTCTGGCTATGGTGGCAGGGATCACTTGTCCACCAAACAAGGGAACAGCACTGTGTCAGCGATCAGAAAACCAGGCCGCCGCCTCACGGCGACGGCAACCATCGCGGGGCTCGTGGCAGCGCCCCTCACGCTCGTGGCGATCACCACCTCGCCGGCCTCCGCGGTCGACGACGTGGTCGTCAACCTCATCGGGGTCAACGACTTCCATGGCCGGATCAACTCCAACACCGTCAAGTGGGCGACCACGGTCGAGAACCTCCGCAACGCCTCCTCGACCGACACCGACCTGCTCGTCGGCGCCGGTGACCTGATCGGCGCCTCGGAGTTCGCCTCCGCGGTCTCCGACGAGCAGCCGACGATCGACGTACTCAACGCCGTGGGCCTGGACGCCTCAGCCGTCGGCAACCACGAGTTCGACCGTGGCTGGGCCGACCTGCGCGACCGCGTCATCAACAACAACACCAACGCCCAGTGGAAGTACCTCGGCGCGAACGTGTACCAGAAGGGCACGCAGAACCCCGTTCTTCCCGAGTACGCGGAGTTCACGGCCGGGTCCCTGAAGGTCGCCGTCATCGGCGCGGTGACCGAGGAGACCCCCGCCCTGGTCGCCCCCGGGGGCGTGGCCGACCTCGACTTCGGTGACCCCGTCGCCGCCGTCGACCGGGTCGCCAAGCGCCTGAGCGACGGCGTAGCCGAGAACGGCGAGGCCGACGTCATCGTGGCGTCGTTCCACTCCGGCGCGGCGCACGGCGCGGACTCCAGCTACGCCAAGGAGGCCGCCAGCGCGGGCGAGTTCCAGCGGATGGCCTCGCTGCCCGACAGCGTCGACGCGATCTTCAACGGCCACACGCACCAGGTCTACGCCTGGGACGCCCCCAAGCCCGGTGGCGGCACCCGCCCCCTCGTGCAGACCGGGGAGTACGGCGCCAACGTCGGCCAGGTCCAGCTGACGCTCGACGCCGCGACCGGCGACGTCAAGGCCTACACGGCCCAGAACCACGCCCGTGTCGCCGACGCCGACCTCTCCAACCCGGTCGTCGCCCAGGTGGACGAGCTGGTCAAGGCCGCCCAGGCCAAGGCCGCGGAGGTGGGCAACCAGCCCATCGGCAGGCTGACCGCCGACGTCACGCGTGCCTACGACGGTGTCGACGCCTCCGGCAAGCCGGTCGAGAACCGAGGTGCCGAGTCGACGCTCGGCGACCTGGTCGCCAACGCGCTGCGCGACGGCGTGCCTGCCGAGATCGCCGTACCGGACCTGGGCATCGTGAACCCCGGTGGTCTCCGGGCCGACCTGCTCTTCGCAGGCAACACCTCGACCAACCCGGCCAACACCGACGGGGTGATCACCTACGCCGAGGCCAACGACGTGCTGCCGTTCGTCAACAACATCTGGACCGTGGAGCTCACCGGCGCCCAGCTGCGCCGCGTGCTCGAGCAGCAGTGGCAGCCCGAGGGCTCCAGTCGTCCCTTCCTCAACCTGGGTCTCTCCGACAACGTCGAGGTGACCTACGACGGCTCCAAGGCCGCCGGCTCCCGGATCACCTCGGTGCGGCTCAACGACCAGTGGCTCGACAACAAGAAGGTCTACAAGGTCTCCACGTTCTCCTTCCTCGGTGCGGGCGGTGACAACTTCACCGCCTTCCGGGACGGGCAGGCCAAGGACACCGGCCTGGTCGACCGCGACGTGTGGATCAAGTACCTGCGCGACCACCCGGTGACCCCGGACTTCGCCAGGCAGCAGGTGGAGGTCCGCGACCTCAAGGACCGCAAGGTGACGATGGGCGAGCGGGTCCGCGCCCGCGTCTCCGGTCTCGACCTGACCTCGGTCGGCGCGCCGAAGAACACCAGCGTGGACGTGGTGCGCATCCGCAACAACGGGAAGCGCACGGTCATCAAGTCGGTCCCCGTCAACAACGGGATCGCCAACGTGAAGTTCGCCGCCCCCGCGGGCACCGGCATCGAGCTGGTCGCCCAGCCGTCGGGGACCACCGTCACCCGTGAGCTCCGCAAGACCCGGCCACAGATCAAGCAGGTCCGGGTCTTCCCCAAGGTGGTCAAGGCCGACAAGACCCGCCCGCGGGTCAAGGTCGTGGTGAAGGCCAACAACGACGGCAAGGTCACCGGCCGGGTCAAGGTCGTGATCCAGGGCAACGGCTTCAAGCGCAAGGCCTTCGGCGAGCTGAAGAAGGTCCAGGGCAAGCCCCGCAGCAAGGTCAACGTGCGGCTTCCCCGGGTGCCCCGCGCGGGCAGCTACACGGTGCGCGTGAAGTACCTGGGCAACAACCAGTACAACGCCCAGAAGAAGAGCTACAACCTCCGCGTGCAGAGGCGCTGAGCCTGCCGGACGCCCCCGCGCGGGGCGTCCGGTGCAGAGTGAGGTGCGAGGGGCCCGGGTGCAGACCCGGGCCCCTCGTCGCGTCCTAGGATCGCTCCATGACGAGACCGCCGGACCCCGACGCCGCCCGGCTCCTCAGGCTGCTCGGGGCCCGGGGGGAGACGCTGTCGGTGGCGGAGTCCCTCACCGGGGGGCGGCTCGCGGCCGCGGTGACCCGGGTGCCTGGTGCCTCCGCCGTCTTCCTCGGAGGAGTGGTCTCCTACGCGACGGCGGTCAAGATCCACGTCCTGGGCGTCAGCGAGGAGCTGGTCGCGCGGCACGGGGTGGTCTCCGCCGCGTGCGCCGAGCAGATGGCCCAGGGTGTGCAGGCCCTGGTCGGAAGCACCTGGGCGCTCGCGACCACGGGCGTGGCCGGCCCCGACCGGCAGGAGGGACGTCCGGTGGGGACGGTCTTCCTCGGTCTCTGTGGACCGGGCGGTGCCACTGCCAGACCGCTGGAGCTCCACGGCACCCGCGACGAGATCCAGGACGAGACCTGCCGCAGAGCGCTGGCCCACCTCGCCGAAGCCGTGGGGTGACACCGCTTGTTGAGGGGTTCCGGTAGCGTGGCACCACGAGTCGAACCAGGAAGGACGCGCGCATGGTGCTGTTTCGTCGGTCTCTCGGCGAAGTCCTCCGCCACAAGCGGATGGAGCTGGGCATGACCCTGCGCGAGGTCTCGGCCGAGGCCCGGGTGAGCCTGGGCTACATCTCGGAGATCGAGCGTGGCCAGAAGGAGGCGTCCTCCGAGCTGCTCGCCTCCTTGTGCGCGGCCCTCGAGGTGCCGCTCTCGTCGGTCCTCCGTGAGGCCAGCGTCGCTGTCGCCCACGAGGAGGCGATGGCCACCACCACCTCGCTCGAGGTCGCCCGTCCGGCGCCTGCCGCCCCTGGCGACGTCGTCGCCTCGGCCGCCTGAGCAGACCTCACCCGTCCCGGCAGCCGGCGTCCGCGCTGCGGCGCTCCGCGTCTCAGCGGTCCGGCTGGCAGCTCGGGCACCAGTAGGTCGCGCGCTCCCGCCCGGGAGGACCGGTCTGCTCGACGCTGACAGGCGTCGCGCACCGCAGGCACTCGGCCTGACGGTAGACCCAGGTGCGTCGACCCCGGCGCAGGTCGCCGGTGGTCGACTGCTCGGCGCGCTGCTTGTTCTGCTCCAGCATCAGCTTGGCGCGGCGGACCAGACGTGGCAGCTCGGGGACCTGGCCCACCGGGGTGGTCGGTCTGAGTCCGCCGGTGAAGCAGAGCTCGGCCGCATACATGTTGCCGATCCCGGCCAGGCTGGTCTGGTCCAGCAGCGCGTGCACCAGGGGGCGGGTCGGATCCAGGGTCAGCCGGCGCAGTGCCTCCTCCTCGTCCCAGTCCGAGCCGAGCAGGTCGGGCCCGAGGTGCCCCACGGCCAGGTGCTCGTCCTCGCGGTGCAGCAGCTCGACGATGCCCAGGGAGAAGCCGACGGCGAGGCGGTCCGGTGTCTCGAGCACCACCCGGGCGGTGTGCACCGGGCGGCGCCATCTCTGCCCCGGGGCGTAGGCCTGCCAGGCGCCCTCCATCTTCAGATGGGTGTGGAGCGTCCAGGGGCGGTCGGCGTCGATCCGGGTGAGCAGGTGCTTGCCGCGGCTCGTGGTGTTGCGGACCAGTCCTCCGGCGAGCTCGTGGGTGGCCAGCTGAGGGACGCGGAAGTCGCTCCTGGTCAACCGCCGGCCCGCCAGGGTCCGGTCGAGCAGGCGGGCGGCCCGCCAGACGGTGTCTCCTTCAGGCACGGATCCTCAACCCCTTGGGCGTGGCGACGAAGCCAGCCTCTCTCAGTGCCCCGCGCAGGGGCGTCTCCCCGGAACCCAGGAGCTGCGAGCCGTCGGCGCGCTCCACGGTGAGGCGCCCCAGGGCACCCCGGCGCACCGACTCGGCGAGCGCCCGCGCGGCCGGCTCCAGCCGCTCGGGCTCGTCGGACCAGGTCAGCAGCGTGCGCCCTCCGCGCTCCACGTAGAGGGTGAGGTGGCCGTCGACCAGCACGACCAGGGCGCCCGCCTTGCGGCCGGGACGGTGACCCGACGTCTCGGGCCACGGAAGCGCGGCACCGAAGGGGCTCGCCGGGTCGGTGGCTGCGAGCGCGACCGCCTCGGGCGGGGCGGTCCGCCGATCGGTGTCGCTGAAGGTCCGCAGCCGGTCGACGGCGCCCGCGGTGCCGAACTGGGCCGCGCCCAGCCCCTCCACGAAGTAGCCTCGCCGGCAGCGTCCCGAGTCCTCGAACGCCGCGAGCACCTTGTAGACGCCCGCGAAGCCGCCAGCGACCCGCTCGCTGGTGACCGCCCCCCGGGTGACGACCCCGTGCCGCTCCAGGAGGTGCTCGGCCACCGCGTGCGCACGCCGGGTGGGGTCGGTGTCGCGCGGCGGGAGCAGGGACCAGCGCCCGGCCGTCTCGGGCGGTCCGCCGCGGATCGGCATCCGGCCGGTCCGGGGTGGGGGACGGCGGGTGCGGTGGGACGGGGTCCCCGAGCGGACCAGGGCCCGCAGCGGCAGCACGGTGTCGTTGGTGACGTGCCCCGACCAGACCAGCCCCCACAGTGCGGTCGAGAGGGTGGGGTCGGAGGTGGACCCGACCTGGTCCGAGAGCTGTCGGAAGAACCACGCCCCGCCCGGCTCCAGCGCCTCCAGCACCCGGAGCTGGAGCTCGTCGAGCTCGTCGTCGACGGGATCGGGGAGGGTCAGGGCGGCCTGGTCGGCCAGGTGGAGGCTCACCCACCCGTCGCTGCCGGGCAGCGCGGCGTGGCCGCACCACAGCACCTCGCCCGAGGCGGTGAGCTCGTCGAGGAAGGCCGGCTGGTAGTCACGGACCCGTGCGGCCAGCACCAGCGGCTCCAGGGCACTGGCGGGCACCGCGCAGCCGGCGAGCTGGTCGAGGGCGGCGACCACCCCGTCGACCCCACGCAGGCCGCCCCGCGTGGTGGTGACCCTCTGCCACGCCGGCAGGAAGCGGGCCAGGGTGTCGGGGGTGACGGGCTCGACCTCCTGGCGCAGCTTGGCCAGCGAACGGCGCCGGAGCCGACGCAGCACCTGGGCGTCGCACCACTCCAGCCCGGTGCCGCCGGGGCGGAACTCGCCGTCGAGCACCCGGCCGCGGTCCGAGAGGCGCTGCAGCGCCTGACGCACCACCGCCTCACCGAGGCTGAAGCGGGCGGCCACCGTCTCGGTGGTGAACGGGCCGTGCGTCCGGGCATACCTGGCCACCAGGTCGCCGATCGGGTCCTCCTGGACCTCGGTGAAGGCGACCGGGGTGCCGGGCGGGACAGGCACACCGAGGCCGTCGCGCAGCCGGGCGATCTCCTCCACCGTGCACCAGACGGGCTCCCCGGCCATTCTGACCTCGACCACCCGACGGGCCGAGGAGAGGTCGGCGAGCCAGCTGCCCACCGGCGATCCGGGGCGGCTCCGGGCCTCCACCTCGTCCCGCGTCAGCGGCCCCAGGAGCCGCAGCATGTCGGCGACCCCCTCGGCGTCGCGGGCCTGGCGCTCCTCGGTCAGCCACTGCAGGTCCGACTCGACCTCGGCCAGCACGTCGGGGTCCAGCAGCTCGCGCAGCTCAGCCCGACCGAGCAGCTCGGCCAGCAGCGACTGGTCCAGGCTCAGCGCGGCAGCCCGACGCTCGGCGAGGGGGGAGTCGCCCTCGTAGAGGAACTGTGCGACGTACCCGAAGAGGAGGGTGCGAGCGAACGGGGACGGCTGGGTGGTCGAGACGTCGATCACCGTGATCTCGCGCCGCTGCACCGCACGGAGCAGGGCGAGCAGGGACGGGAGGTCGTAGGCGTCCTGGAGGCACTCGCGGACAGCCTCGAGGACGATGGGGAAGGAGGGGTACTTCACCGCGACCTCGAGGAGCTGCGCACTGCGCTGCCGCTGCTGCCACAGCGGGCTGCGGCGCCCCGGGTCGCGGCGGGGGAGCAGGAGCGCCCGGGCCGCGCACTCGCGGAACCGGCTGGCGAAGAGTGCGGAGCCTCCGACCTCGTCGGTGACCAGCTGCTCGATCTCGTCCGGCTCGAAGACCACCAGGTCGGCCCCGGGGGGCTCCTGGTCGCTGTCGGGCACCCGGATCACGATGCCGTCGTCGGAGGCCAGCGCCTGCCCGTCGACGCCGTACTGCTCGCGGAGCCGGGCGTTGACGGCCAGGGCCCAGGGGGCGTGCACCGGAAGCCCGTAGGGGGAGTGGAGGACCAGTCGCCAGTCGCCCAGCTCGTCGCGGAACCGCTCCACCACGAGCTGTCGGTCGTGGGGGACGACGTGGGTGGCCTCGCGCTGCTCGGTGAGGTAGTGGACGAGGTTGGTCGCCGCGAAGGTGTCGAGACCGTGGCCGCCGGCCTCCGCCACGGCGTCGGCGACCGGGAGCGCGGCGAGCTCGCGGCAGAACTCGCCGATCGCCGCGCCCAGCTCGGCCGGCCTGCCGAGACCGTCGCCCTTCCAGAACGGCAGCCGGCCCGGCACGCCCGGGGCCGGGGTGACGAGCACCCGGTCGTGGGTGATGTCCTCGATCCGCCAGCTGCTGGCGCCGAGCGCGAAGACGTCGCCCACCCGCGACTCGTAGACCATCTCCTCGTCGAGCTCGCCGACGCGTCGGCCGGTCCCCTCACCGACCAGGTAGACGCCGAAGAGGCCCCGGTCGGGGATGGTGCCGCCGCTGGTCACCGCCAGGCGCTGGGCCCCCGGGCGGGCGGTGAGCCGGCCGGTCACCCGGTCCCAGACCAGGCGCGGGCGCAGCTCGGCGAACTCCTCGCTGGGATAGCGACCGCTGAGCAGGTCGAGGGTGGCGTCGAAGGCGCTGCGCGGCAGGGAGGCGAACGGGGCCGAGCGACGCACCAGCGAGTAGAGGCCCTCCACCTCCCACTCGTCGACCGCCGTCGCCGCCACGACCTGCTGGGCCAGCACGTCCAGAGGGTTGGCCGGGATCCGCAGGCTCTCGATCTGGCCGGAGCGCATGCGCTGCACGGCCACCGCGGTCTGCGCCAGGTCGCCGCGGTGCTTGGGGAAGAGGACTCCGCGGCTCGTCTCGCCCACCTGGTGGCCGGCGCGGCCGACCCGCTGCAGCGCGCTGGCGACGCTGGGGGGTGACTCGATCTGGATCACCAGGTCGACCGCGCCCATGTCGATGCCCAGCTCCAGGCTGCTCGTGGCGACCACGCACGGCAGGCGGCCCTGCTTCAGGTCGTCCTCGATGAGGGCGCGCTGCTCCTTGGAGACCGACCCGTGGTGCGCTCGGGCAAGCACGGGGGCGGCGCCCTGGGTGCCGCCTGACTGCGCCATCACCTCGGCGGGCGGTCCGGACGGCGTAGCGAGCTGGCTGGTCCCTGCGCCGACGCCCACCGGCTCCGGGGCGAGACCCGCACGCTCGGCTGCGATCTCGTTGAGGCGGGCGGTGAGCCGCTCCGCGAGCCGTCGCGAGTTGGCGAAGACGATCGTCGACCGGTGCTGCTCCACCAGGTCGACGACCCGCTCCTCGACGTGCGGCCACAGCGACTGACTCCGCCGGGGGTCGCCGGACTCCTCGTCGTACTCCTCGGGAGCCGTCATGTCCTCGACGGGGACGACGACGCGCAGGTCCCAGGTCTTCTCGCTGGGTGGCGCCACGATCTCCACCGGCGCGCCCCCGCCGAGGAAGCGGGCCACCTCCTCGACCGGCCGGACGGTGGCGCTGAGCCCGATGCGCTGGGCCGGTGCCGGCAGCAGGGCGTCGAGCCTCTCCAGGGAGAGCGCCAGGTGGGCGCCGCGCTTGCTCCCGGCGACTGCGTGGACCTCGTCGAGGATGACGGTCTCGACGCCGCGGAGCGACTCGCGGGCCTGGCTGGTGAGCATCAGGAAGAGCGACTCGGGGGTGGTGATGAGGATGTCGGGCGGCGAGGTGCTCAGCCGCCTGCGCTCGTTGGCCGGAGTGTCCCCCGACCGCACCCCCACCCGGAGCTCGGGCAGCTCGGTGCCCAGACGCGCGGCCGTGTGCCGGATCCCCGTCAGGGGGGCCCGCAGGTTGCGCTCGACGTCGACCGCCAGCGCCTTGAGCGGGGAGATGTAGAGGACCCGGCACCGACGCGCCGGCTCCGGAGGTTCCTCGGTGAGCAGCCGGTCGATCCCGGCCAGGAAGGCGCTCAACGTCTTGCCGGAGCCGGTCGGCGCCACGACGAGGGCGTGGCGACCGCGCCGGATGGCCTCCCAGGCCCCCTCCTGTGCCGCGGTCGGCTCGGCGAAGGCGGCGCGGAACCACTCCCTGGTGGGTGCGCTGAACGCATCGAGGACCGGCACCCCGTCATCTTGGCACCCACCTCCCCACAAAACGGCTCGTCCGCGCGTGGCGCAGGGGCGCCGAGGCTGCGGGCACCGCCCGTGTCGCGTTGTCGGCGGTGGTTTGTAGTCTCTGCCCGGTGACCGAGTCGATGATCTCCGCCCGAGGCCTGCGCAAGTCGTTCGGCGACTTCGAGGCGGTGCGCGGCATCGACGTCGAGGTCGGGCGCGGAGAGGCCTTCGGCTTCCTCGGGCCCAACGGCGCGGGGAAGTCCAGCACCATGCGGATGATCGCGGCGGTGAGCCCGATCAGTGGCGGTGAGCTGCGGATCCTCGGGCTCGACCCCGCGGTCGACGGCCCGGCCATCCGCGCCCGCCTCGGCGTCTGCCCCCAGGAGGACACCCTCGACA
This sequence comes from Nocardioides sp. Z22_16, assembly GCF_058134365.1. Taxonomy (NCBI): domain Bacteria; kingdom Bacillati; phylum Actinomycetota; class Actinomycetes; order Propionibacteriales; family Nocardioidaceae; genus Nocardioides; species Nocardioides sp. Z22_16. Next base: position 432,701 of record NZ_JBYTTI010000004.1, on the reverse strand, counting down.
ACGAGCTCAACGTCTTCGACAACCTCTACATCTACGGCCGCTACTTCGGGATCCCGCGGGCCGAGGTGCGGGAGCGTGCCGAGCAGCTGCTGGAGTTCGTCCAGCTGACCGAGAAGCGCAAGGCACGGGTCGAGGACCTCTCCGGCGGGATGAAGCGGCGGCTGACCATCGCGCGGAGCCTCGTCAGCTCTCCGGAGCTGCTGCTCCTCGACGAGCCCACCACCGGCCTGGACCCGCAGGCCCGCCACGTCCTGTGGGACCAGCTCTTCCGGCTCAAGCACGCGGGCGTCACCCTGGTGCTGACCACGCACTACATGGACGAGGCCGAGCAGCTCTGCGACCGTCTGGTGGTGATGGACAAGGGCCTGGTGGTCGCGGAGGGGAGTCCGCTGGAGCTGATCCGCGCGCACTCCACCCGCGAGGTGGCCGAGCTGAGGTTCGGCGTCGGCGAGAACGAGCGTGCCGCCGAGCGGGTGGCCGACCTGGGCAGCAGGCTCGAGGTCCTGCCCGACCGGCTCCTGGTCTACTCCGACGACGGCGAGGAGGTGATCGCCAAGGTGCACGAGCGGGGCCTCGAGCCCGTGGCGGTCCTGGTCCGCCGCTCCACCCTGGAGGACGTCTTCCTGGCGCTCACCGGCCGGTCCCTGGCGGAGTGATGACGACCTCCCGGCTCACCCCGCTCGAGGGGCTCGCGCGTCAGCTCGACTACTGGTGGACGGTCTACAAGCGGACCTGGCGCGGCGGCGTCATCTCCAGCTTCGTGGCCCCGCTCTTCTACGTGGTCGCCATGGGAGTGCTGCTCGGCGGCTTCATCGAGGCCGACCCCAGCGAGCTCGAGGGTGCCACCTCCTACCTGGCCTTCGTGGTGCCCGGGCTCGTGGCGGCTCACGCCATGCAGGTCGCGGTGGGGGAGACCACCTACCCGGTGATGGGCGGGATCAAGTGGCACAAGACCTACTGGGCCCAGCTGGCCACACCGCTGTCGGTGCGTGACATCGTCAACGCCCACCTCGCCTTCGTCGTGGCAAGGGTCGCGTCGGCGTGCGCCGTCTTCATGCTGGTGCTGGCGCCCTTCGGCGTCTTCGAGTCCTGGTGGGGGCCGGTGCTCGCCTGGTGCGGCCAGGTGCTCGTGGGCACGGCGTTCGCCTGCGGGGTGATGGCGTTCAGCGTGCGGCTGCGCGACGAGCAGGGGTTCGGCCTGGTGCACCGACTGGGGGTGATTCCGCTGACCCTCTTCTCGGGCGCCTTCTTCCCGATCGCCAACCTGGGTCCGGTGCTGGAGTGGGTCGCCCGTCTCACCCCGCTGTGGCACGGGGTGAGCCTGTCGCGGATGTTCTCCCTCGACGTGGTCGACTGGCCTCTCGCGGTCGTCCACGTGCTGGTGCTGAGCGTCCTCAGCGTCCTGGGCTGGCGGTGGGCCGTCACCGGGCTCGAGAAGCGGCTGGAGGTCTGAGATGGCGATCACCGACCCGAGCGCCCGGGGCCCCGAGCAGCGCGCGTGGGGTCCGGCCCAGGCGGCCGGCGTCGTGGTGCTGCGCAACTACATCACCTACCGCTCGGCCTGGAAGCTCTTCCTGACCGGCTTCCTCGAGCCGGTCTTCTACCTCTTCTCGATCGGGATCGGGGTCGGTGCCCTGGTCAGCGGGTTCGAGCTGGGGGGCCAGGAGATCTCCTACGCCGCCTTCGTGGCCCCCGGCATGCTGGCCGCCTCGGCGTTCAACGGCGCCCTGATGGACTCCACCTACAACGTGTTCTTCAAGCTCAAGTACGACCGCCTCTACGACCAGATGCTCGCGACGCCGCTGACGCCCGGCGACGTCGCCCGCGGCGAGATCGCCTGGGGGCTGATCCGCGGCTCCGTCTACTCGGCCGCCTTCCTGCTGGTGATGGTGGCGATGGGCTTGGTGGAGTCGTGGTGGGCCGTGCTGGCCCTGCCGGCGGCGATCCTCATCGCCTTCGCCTTCTCGGCGGTCTGCATGGCACTGACCACCTACATGAAGTCGTTCCAGGACTTCGACAAGATCACCCTCGCCCAGCTGCCGCTCTTCCTCTTCTCGGCGACCTTCTTCCCGATCAGCACCTACGGCGACGGGGTGCTGCGGTGGCTGGTCGAGGTCACGCCGCTCTACCGCGGTGTGGTCCTGTGCCGGGAGCTGACCACCGGACACCTGTCGGCAGCCTCGGCCGTGAGCGTGGTCTACCTGCTGGCCATGGGCCTGCTCGGCCTCGTCGTCGTGCGTCGCCGACTCGCCGCGCTGCTGCTCACCTGACGCGTCGTCGTCAGGGCAGCGTGACCAGCATCTTCTGGTACCAGGCGATGTCGATCCACTGGTCGAACTTGAAGCCGATCTCCCTCATCTGCCCGACCTTCTCGAACCCCGCTGCCACGTGGAGTGCCTCGCTGGCGGCGTTGGGCAGCGCGACCAGCGCCACGGCGGAGTGCACCCCCGAGACGGCCATGGTCTCGAGCAGTGCCGGGTAGAGGAGCCGCCCGACCCCGAGCCCCCGGACGCTGCCGTCCAGGTAGATCGAGGTCTCACGGGTCCTGTCGTAGGCGGGACGCGGCCGGAAGGACCACGAGTAGGCATACCCGACCGCCCGGTCCGACTCGTCCACCGCGACCAGGAGGTGGTCGCCGGGGTGCTGGCCGTCGAGACGAGCCCGCCAGTAGTCGAGGTCGGGGGGCTCCAGGTCGAAGGTCGCCGTGGAGTGCTCCACCGCGTCGCTGTAGATGTCGGAGATCACCGCCAGGTCTTCCTCGGTGGCGGACCGGGTGGCGAAGGAAGGCATGGCCGCATTCTTCCAGGTACGGCTGGTTCAATGTGCGGGTGCCCGACCCGAGCGAGCTCGTCCCCGACACCAAGGACTGGACCTGGGTGCTCGAGCGCCCCTGTCCGGAGTGCGGCGTGGAGGCCGCGCGCCTGACCCTGCCGGACCTGCCCGGGCTGCTGCGGCGCAGCGCTCTCGCCTTCGGCGACGTGCTCCAGGACGCGGCGGCGGTGGCCGGGCGCTACGCCACCGTGACGCCTGAGCTGGAGGGGCGCACCGGGATCCGCAGCAACGGCAGCCGGTTCACGGTGCTCACCCTCGGCCAGTACCACCTCCACGACCTCGGCAGGCCGCTGTGAGGTACACCGAGTTCTGGACCCGGCTGGAGGAGGTGAAGGGCGCCGAGGCGCGCTCCTGGGCCGAGCTCTTCGTGATGCCCGAGCTCGGCTCGCGCACCGTCCGCGAGGCGTTGGAGTCCGGGATCCCGCCCAAGCGGGTCTGGGCCGTCGTCTGGGAGACCCTGGACCTCCCGGAGTCGCTCAAGTGACCGGCATGCCCGCGGCCCCGGGAGCGGCGTCGAGCACCGCCCACGTGCAGCGGCGCACGGTCCTCACCCTGGTCCTCGTCCAGGCGGTCGGGGCACTCGGCATGACGATCGGCATCGCCACCGCGTCCCTGCTGGCGCGGGACCTCTCCGGCTCGGAGGCACTGGCCGGGCTCGCCCAGACCTTCCAGGTCCTGGGGGCGGCGGCGGCCGCCTGGCTGCTGGCCGGGCTGATGTCGCGCGCCGGGCGCCGGGTGGGTCTGGTGACCGGCTACCTCGTCGCCGGTGGGGGCGCCGTGCTGGCGGTGCTGGCGGGCGTCACGGGAAGCATGCTCGTCCTGCTCGGGGGCATGGTCCTCCTCGGCGCTGCCACGGCCGCCAACAACGCCGCCCGGTACGCCGCCACCGACCTGGCGCCCGCGGAGCACCGCGCCCGGGCCCTCTCGGTGGTGGTGTGGGCCACGACCCTGGGAGCGGTCGCCGGCCCCAACCTCACCGGTCCGGCCTCCTCGGTCGCCGCGGCGCTGGAGATACCGCGGCTCGCCGGCCCCTTCGTGCTGGGTGCGGTCGCGATGACGGCCGCCGCCCTGGTCGCCGTCGTGCTGCTGCGCCCCGACCCGCTGCTGCTGGCCCGGGAGCTGGCGAGGGAGGAGGCCGGGCCGGCGCCCGAGCCGGCCACCGGTGCGGACGCCCGCACCCCCACCTCCTGGGGCCGCGTGGTGGCGGCCGTGCGGGAGCGACCGGTGCTCGGCGTCGCCATCGTCGGTCTCTCCGGCGCCCACGCGACCATGGTGGCGGTGATGGTGATGACGCCCCTGCACATGGAGCACGGCGAGGCGGGGCTGGAGCTCATCGGCTTCGTCATCTCCGTGCACGTGCTCGGCATGTTTGCCTTCTCCCCGCTGGTGGGGACGGCGGCCGACCGCTGGGGCAGGGGACAGGTGATGGGTGCCGGGGCGGTGGTCCTGCTCGTGTCGCTGGTGCTGTGCGCCCTGGCGCCCGAGGGCAGCTCGTGGCAGATCTTCGCCGGGCTCTTCCTCCTGGGTCTGGGATGGTCGTGCGTCACGATCGCCGCCTCCACCCTGGTGGCCGACCATGCGCCGCTGGCCGTGCGGGCGGACGTGCAGGGGGTCGCCGACATGACCATGAGCCTCACCGCGGCGTGTGCCAGCGCGCTCGCGGGCCTGGTGGTCGGTGCCTGGGGCTACCCGGTGCTGGCCGGGTGCTCGGCGGTGCTGGCGCTCGCCGTGGCGGCGGCCGCGCTCCGGGTGCCCCGACACGCCACGGCCGCCTGAGGTGATCGAACACCTGTTCGGGCTACGCTGTCTCCACAGGTACGACGCGGAGCGAGGTCGTCCACAGCGAAGGCCGGGCTGATCAGGTCCTGTCGGTGGCTCGCTCTAGCGTCGAAGACGTACCTGGCAACCGACGAGACGAATGGGGCACACACATGGCTGGTGGAGACCGCGAGAAGGCGTTGGACGCTGCTCTCGCCAATATCGAGAAGTCGTTCGGCAAGGGCTCGGTCATGCGACTGGGCGACGAGACCCGCGCTCCGCTGGAGGTGATCCCGACCGGCGCCATCGCCCTCGACGTGGCCCTCGGCCTGGGCGGCCTGCCCCGTGGCAGGGTCGTGGAGATCTACGGCCCGGAGTCGTCCGGAAAGACGACCGTCGCCCTGCACGCCGTGGCCAACGCCCAGGCGGGCGGCGGCATCGTGGCGTTCATCGACGCCGAGCACGCGCTGGACCCTGACTACGCGAAGGCCCTGGGCGTCGACACCGACGCGCTCCTCGTCTCGCAGCCGGACTCCGGTGAGCAGGCGCTCGAGATCGCCGACATGCTGGTCCGGTCGGGCGCCCTCGACCTGATCGTGATCGACTCCGTCGCGGCCCTGGTGCCCCGGGCCGAGATCGAGGGGGAGATGGGAGACAGCCACGTCGGTCTGCAGGCGCGCCTGATGAGCCAGGCGCTGCGCAAGATGACCGGGGCGCTCAACAACTCCGGGACCACCGCGATCTTCATCAACCAGCTTCGCGAGAAGATCGGCGTGATGTTCGGGTCCCCCGAGACCACGACCGGTGGTCGGGCCCTGAAGTTCTACTCCTCGGTCCGTCTCGACGTGCGTCGTATCGAGACGCTCAAGGACGGCCAGGAGATGGTCGGGAACCGGACCCGCGTGAAGGTCGTCAAGAACAAGGTCGCGCCGCCGTTCAAGCAGGCCGAGTTCGACATCATGTACGGCAAGGGCATCAGCCGTGAGGGCGGCCTGATCGACGTGGGCGTCGAGGCAGGTCTCGTCCGCAAGGCCGGTGCCTGGTACACCTACGAGGGCGACCAGCTGGGCCAGGGCAAGGAGAACGCCCGTTCGTTCCTGCGGGACAACCCCGACCTGGCCAACGAGCTCGAGAAGCGGATCCTGGAGAAGCTGGGGGTGGGTCCGCAGGTCGACGCGCCGGCCGACGACCTCACCGACGAGCCCATCGGGGTCAGTGACTTCTGACGTGGCCGGTTCCACCGACCCGTCGTGGCGCGGCGACGTCCACCACGGGGTCGCGGCCTGGACCGGGGACCTTCCCGAGGACCCCGTCCAGGCCGGCCCCCCGGCCGATCACGAGGCGGTGGGCCGGAAGATCCTGCTCGACCAGCTGACCGGCCGGGCGCGCAGCCGCAAGGAGCTCGCCGACAAGCTCGCCGCCAAGAACGTGCCGTCCGAGATCGCCACCAGGCTGCTCGACCGGTTCGAGGAGGTCGGCCTGATCGACGACGAGGCGTTCGCGCGGGCCTGGATCGCCAGCCGGCAGCCGGGCAAGGGACTGGCCGGACGGGCTCTCGCCCAGGAGCTGCGCCGCAAGGGGATCGAGGACGACGTCGTCCGCGAGGCGGTGGCCGAGATCGACCCGGACGACGAGGAGGAGGCCGCGCGGTCGTTGGTCCGCAAGAAGCTGCGGAGCATGCGGCAGCTCGATCGTGACACCGCCACCCGGCGGCTCGTGGGCCTGTTGGCCCGCAAGGGCTACGGCAGCGGCCTGGCGTTCGCGGTCGTCCGCGAGGAGCTCGGGGCCGCGGGGGAGACCGACTAGTCTGCCACCATGCCTGACCTTCCTCCGCTCCCCGTGGACACCGCCCAGCTGCGGATGGCCCCCGGGCGGCCGACTCTCGACGAGGCCTCCGCCCGGTCCACGCCCGGCTTCGACGGCGACAAGGCCGCCGGGAAGGCCGCCCTGACCGGGCTGGGGGACGAGCTCGCCGACCTCCAGGAGCGCCTCTGGGCCAACCGGACGACCGGCTCCCAGCGCCGCGTCCTGCTGGTCCTGCAGGGCATGGACACCAGTGGGAAGGGCGGAGTCATCCGCAAGGCGCTCGGCCTGGTCGACCCGCAGGGGCTCCAGATCACCAGCTTCAAGTCACCGACCGACGAGGAGAAGGCGCACGACTTCCTCTGGCGGATCCGCAAGGCCGTGCCCACCCCGGGGCACATCGGCGTCTTCGACCGCAGTCACTACGAGGACGTCCTGATCGTGAAGGTCCGCGACTGGGCCACGCCCGAGGAGATCGAGCGGCGCTACGCGGCCATCAACGACTTCGAGGCCGAGCTCGCCGGCAGCGGGGTGACCGTGCTCAAGTGCATGCTCCACGTCTCGGAGGCCGAGCAGCGGGTCCGTCTCCAGGCGCGGCTGGACAACCCCGAGAAGCACTGGAAGTACGAGCCCGGCGACCTGGACGAGCGTGCCCTCTGGCCGTCCTACCGGGACGCCTACGAGACCGCCCTGGCGCGCACGAGCACCGAGGGCGCCCCGTGGCACGTGATCCCGTCGGACCGCAAGTGGTACCGCAACCTCGTGGTCGCCCAGCTCCTCCTGGAGGCGCTGCGCGGTCTGGAGCTGGGGTGGCCGGAGGCCGACTTCGACGTCGAGGCGGAGAAGACGCGGCTCGCGGCCATGGGGGAGCGGTGATCCCGAGGGTCCGGGTCAGTCGCTACGTCACCCCGCTGCGTGAGGGCGGCAGCCTGCCGGGCCTGGTGGAGGCCGAGGACCTCGGCATCTACGTGTGCAAGTTCCTCGGTGCCGGCCAGGGCGTCCGGGTCCTCGTGGCCGAGGTCGTGGTCGGGGAGCTGGCCCGGCGTCTCGGGCTGCTGACCCCGCGCCTGGTCGGCCTGGAGCTGAGCCCGGAGATCGCTCGCTACGAGGCCGACGAGGAGGTCCAGGACCTGCTGGTGGCCAGCGTGGGGCTCAACCTCGGGGTGGACTTCCTGCCTGGCGCGTTCGGCTTCGACGCCGAGCAGGCCATCGACCCGGCGACGGCGGCCCGGATCCTGTGGCTGGACGCGTTCACGGCCAACGTGGACCGCAGCTGGCGCAACCCCAACCTGCTCGTCTGGCACGGCGACGTCTGGGTGATCGACCACGGCGCCTCGCTCTACTTCCACCACGCGTGGAGCGGTGGGGTCACCGATCCGCAGCGGTTCGCCCGGCAGCCCTGGGACGTCAGCGACCACGTGCTCGAGGGGTTCCTGGGTGGAATCCAGGCGGCCGACGACCACGCGCGCTCCCTCCTCTCGCCTGAGCTCTTCGCCGAGGTGGTGGAGCTGGTCCCCGAGGAGTGGCTGCAGTCGGTGCCCGACGCCACTCCGGCCCGGCTCCGGGCCGCCTACGTGGACTTCCTCTCCGCCCGGCTCGAGAGCCGGAGCTGGCTGCCGGGCGTGGTGGCGCGATGACGCGGCTGCCCTATGAGTACGTGGTGCTGCGGTGCGTCCCCCGCCCCGAGCGTGAGGAGTTCCTCAACGTCGGCGTGGTGCTGCACTGCCAGGGCGCCGAGTTCCTCGACGTGGCCTGGCGCGCCACGCCGGAACGGCTGCACGTCCTGGACCCGGCGCTGGACGTCGACCAGGTCTGCGCCGCGCTGGCCTTCGTCGAGGGCGTCTGCGCGGGGGACTCACGCGCCGGCGCGGCAGGGGCCAAGCCCCGCGGGACGCGCTTCGGCTTCCTGAAGGCGCCGAGGTCGACGGTGCTGCAGCCGGGACCGGTGCACGGCGGAGTCACCGGCGACCCCGCCGCCGAGCTCCAGCACCTGCTGGCCAGCCTGGTCGGGTGACCGCTCGCCACGAGCAGGTCACCCGACCGGGGTAGGCGCGGGTCCTCAGACCGGAACGAGCTCCACCGCGCCGACGGCGTACCGGGCCAGGATGGTGCGGGCGACCTCGGGGTGAGCCCCGAGCGGCGCCGAGACCGCGACGGCTCCGGCTTCCAGCGCGAGCTCCGCCGCCCGGTCCGGGAGGAATCCCGGTGCCAGGAAGAGCGAGGCGACCGCGATGTGCCGCTTGCCCTGGCCGCGGAAGGCCCGGACCGCCTCACCCGTCGCCGGCGGTGCGGCCGAGGCGAACGCGGCCGTGACCGGGAGCTTGTGGCGGCTGCCCCAGACGCGTGCGAGCCGGGCCACGGACTGGTTGGCGAGCTGGTCCGAGGACCCCGCGGCCGCCAGGACCAGGGCATCGAGCTCGCGGACCCGGGCCTCCTTCAGGGCCTCGCGCATCCGGAGGTCGAGGACGTCCAGGAACGCTGCCTCGAGTCCGAGCACCGCGGTGGCGCGCACCTTCAGGCCCGGGTGGCGCTCCATGGCCTCGGCGACGGCCGCCGGCACGTCCACCTTGGCGTGGTAGGCCTCGGTGAGCAGGAGCGGCACCACCACGACCTCGTCGTGGCCCGCCTTGACGAGCCGGTCGACGGTCGTCTGGAAGGACGGCCGGGACAGCTCGAGGAACGCCTGCTCGATCCGCAGGTCCGGGCGCATGCGCCGTGCCTCGTCGACCAGGGCCTTGATCGTCGCCGCGGACCTGGGGTCACGGCTTCCGTGGGCGAGTGCAACCAATGCAGGAGCAGCCATCAGCATGGCCTCCCATCTCGGGTGAGGTGTGCATCGACGACGTTGTCGATCTTGGCGAGGGTTGAGGTCTTCATGAGTGGATCCCGCACTCGGTCTTGTTGGTGCCGGCCCAGCGGCCGCTGCGCGGGTCGTCCCCCGGCGCGACCCGCCGGGTGCACGGCCAGCAGCCGATGCTCGGGTAGCCGTCGTAGACCAGGGGGTTGACCAGGACGCCGTTCTCGATGATGTAGCGGTCGACCTGCTCGTCCGACCAGCGGGCCAGGGGGGAGACCTTCACCTTCCCCTTGCGGGCGTCCCACCCGACGACCGGCGCGATCACCCGGTTGTGGGTCTCGGCGCGCCGCAGCCCGGTGGCCCACGCGTCGTAGCCGGCGAGCGCGTCGGCGAGGGGCTTGACCTTGCGCAGGGCACAGCACAGGTCGGGGTCGGTGCGGAACAGGTCGGGGCCGTGCTCGGCGTCCTGCTCCGCCACGCTCTGCACCGGGGTGATGGTGAGCAGGTTGACCGGCAGGGTCGCCTCGACGGCGTCCCGCGTGCCGATCGTCTCGGCGAAGTGGTAGCCGGTGTCGAGGAAGACGACGTCGATGCCGGGGGCCACCCGGCCGGCCAGGTGGGCCAGCACGGCGTCGCCCATCGAGCTGGTGAGGCAGAACCGGTCGCCGAAGGTGGCGACGGCCCACTCGATGATGTGCTCGGCCGGGGCCAGCTCGAGCTCGGCGCCCACGTGGGAGACCAGCTCGCGCAGCTCCTCGGGGGAGCGGTCGGCCGTGTGGGTACCGCGGAACTCGCGGGCAGCCTGGGTGGAGAGACTCATCGGGCACCTCCTCCGGGTCTGATCATGCCGAGCATCTTGACGGTGAAGGCGCGCAGGCAGGCGCGGCACTCCCAGGCCCCGTGGGCCTCTTGGGGGAAGAGGTTCTCCTCCCCGCAGTAGGGGCAGTGGTAGGGCACCGCGCGCTCGCTCACCTCAGACCGCCTCCAATGCGCGCTCGCCGCGGAGGTGGGCCTCGTCGGCGCGGGTGACCCAGGAGGCGAACGACTCGTCCGCCCCGCGCTCGGCGAGGAAGGCGGAGACGACGTGGGTGATGTAGTCGTCGAGCTCGGCGCTGGTGACCTTGTGCGCCCGCAGCTTGCGGCCGAAGTTGGCGCCGAGCCCCAGGGCGCCCCCCAGGTGGACCTGGAAGCCCTCCACCTGGTTGCCGTCGGCGTCGAGGACCAGCTGGCCCTTGAGGCCGATGTCGGCCACCTGGGTGCGGGCGCAGGCGTTGGGGCAGCCGTTGACGTTGACGGTGATCGGCACGTCGAGCTCCGGGAACCGCCTCTCCAGCTCGGCGACCAGGGCGCGGGCCCGGTCCTTGGTGTCGACGATCGCCAGCTTGCAGAACTCGATGCCCGTGCAGGCCATGGTGTTGCGACGCCAGTTGGACGGGGTCGCGTCCAGCCCGATGCGGCGCAGGTCGGCGACGAAGGCGGCGGTGTCGTCGCCCTCGACGCCCAGCACCACGAGCTTCTGGTAGGCGGTGAGCCGGGCGCCGCGGGCGCCGTACTTGTCGACGAGGTCGGCCAGGTCGAGCAGGACGCGGCCGTTGATGCGGCCCACCACGGGGGCGGCGCCCACGAAGAACTTGCCGTCCTGCTGCTCGTGCACGCCGATGTGGTCGCCTTGGGCCAGGGGGGAGGTGGGCGAGTCGTGGTCGAGGAGCGCGCGGCCGAGGTACTCGTTCTCCAGCACCTGGCGGAACTTCTCGATGCCCCAGTCGGCGACCAGGAACTTCAGCCGCGCCTTGGAGCGCAGGCGGCGGTAGCCGTAGTCGCGGAAGATGCCGCAGACGGCCTCCCACACGTCGGGCACCTCGGCCAGCGGCACCCAGACACCCAGCTTCTGGGCGAGCATCGGGTTGGTGGAGAGGCCGCCGCCGACCCACACGTCGAAGCCGGGACCGTGCTCGGGGTGGACCGAGCCGACGAACGAGATGTCGTTGACCTCCGGCGCCACGTCGTGGCTCGGGTGCCCGGTCAGCGCGGTCTTGAACTTGCGGGGGAGGTTGGAGAACTCCGGGTTGTTGAGGGCCCGGCGCTTGATCTCCTCCAGCGCCCAGCTGCCGTCGATGATCTCGTCCTTGGCGATCCCGGCGACGGGCGAGCCGAGGAAGGGGCGGGGCGAGTCGCCGCAGGCTTCGATGGTCGTCAGGCCGGCTCCTTCGAGCCGCTCCCAGATCGCCGGCACGCTCTCGACCTCGATCCAGTGGTACTGGATGTTGTTGCGGTCGGTGATGTCGGCGGTACCGCGGGCGAACTCCTCCGAGACGCTCCCCAGCGCGCGGAGCGCGTCGGCGCCGAGCACGGCGCCGTCGGTGCGGACCCGCATCATGAAGTAGCGGTCGTCCAGCTCCTCCTCCTCGAGCTGCGCGGTCTTGCCGCCGTCGAAGCCCGGGGCGCGCTGGGTGTAGAGCCCCATCCACCGGAAGCGGCCACGGAGGTCAGCGGGGTCGATGGAGTCGAAGCCGCGCTTGGAGTAGACGTTCAGGATGCGCGCCCGGACGTTGAGCGGGTTGTCGTCCTTCTTGGACTGCTCGTTCTTGTTGAGCGGCTCGGAGTAGCCGAGGGCCCACTGGCCCTCGCCGCGCTTGGGGCGGGGGCGGGCGGTGCGGGCGGGGGCAGGCGTGGCAGTCATCGTGGTGGTCCTTGTTCGCTGAGGGCCCGCGCGCATCGTCGAGCGCGGATGGGTGGCTGTGTCAGCGGGGCCAACAGATCATGCTGCGGGTGCGCCCGTAGTCCACGTGGCGACGGACCACGAGGTAGGTGTGGGTGGCGCGGCTGATCATGTCAAGGAGTCTCAGTGGTCGGACACGGACTCCACAAGCATCCTGTCCGCCATGCGGACAGAAGTCTCAAAATGCGGACGGGTGACCCGGGGTCACCGCCTCCCCCACCCGTGGGTGAGGCGGAGGTCACACTGCTCGGGGCGCTGGCCGCGCCCGCCGGGGGCGTCACCGCGGTGCGGGGCGACGCGGCTCACTAGGCTAGGGCTCATGAGCGACTCCCTCTCCGAGACCACCAGTACCGCCTACGCCGCCGCGCTCGAGGTCATCGCCTCGGTGGAGCCGCGGGTCGCGGCCGCGACCCGGCAGGAGCTGGCCGACCAGCGAGGTTCGCTCAAGCTCATCGCCTCGGAGAACTACGCGTCACCCGCCGTGCTGCTCACCATGGGGACCTGGTTCAGCGACAAGTACGCCGAGGGCACCGTCGGCCACCGCTTCTACGCCGGGTGCCAGAACGTCGACACCGTCGAGTCGCTGGCTGCCGAGCACGCCCGCGAGCTATTCGGCGCTCCCTACGCCTACGTGCAGCCCCACTCCGGCATCGACGCCAACCTGGTCGCCTTCTGGGCGATCCTCGCCAACCGCGTCGAGACCCCGGCGCTGGCCAGGCTCGGCGCCAAGAACGTCAACGAGCTCACCGAGGCCGACTGGGAGTCGCTCCGCCACGACCTGGGCAACCAGCGGCTGCTGGGCATGAGCCTGGACGCCGGCGGTCACCTCACCCACGGGTTCCGCCCCAACATCAGCGGCAAGATGTTCCACCAGCAGCAGTACGGGACCGACCCGGAGACCGGGCTCCTGGACTACGACGCGGTGGCCGCCAAGGCGCGCGAGTTCAAGCCGTTGATCCTGGTCGCCGGCTACAGCGCCTACCCGCGGCGGGTGAACTTCGCCAAGATGCGCGAGATCGCCGACGAGGTCGGCGCCGTGCTGATGGTCGACATGGCGCACTTCGCGGGCCTGGTGGCCGGCAAGGTCTTCACCGGCGAGGAGAACCCGGTGCCCTACGCCCACGTCACCACCACCACGACCCACAAGTCGCTGCGCGGCCCGCGGGGCGGGATGGTGCTGGCGCAGGAGGAGTTCGCCGCCGACGTCGACCGCGGCTGCCCGATGGTGCTGGGCGGCCCGCTCTCCCACGTGATGGCCGCCAAGGCGGTGGCCCTGGCCGAGGCGCGGACCAGCGAGTTCCAGGACTACGCGCAGCGGGTCGCGGACAACGCCAAGTCCCTGGCGGACGGGTTCCTCAGCCGCGGGGCACAGCTGGTCACCGGCGGCACCGACAACCACCTGGTGCTGCTCGACGTCACCTCGTTCGGGCTGACCGGGCGCCAGGCGGAGTCGGCCCTGCTCGACGCCGGCGTGGTGACGAACCGCAACTCGGTCCCCGCCGACCCCAACGGTGCCTGGTACACCTCGGGGGTGCGGCTCGGGACGCCCGCCCTGACCACCCGCGGCTTCGGCCACGACGAGTTCGACCGGGTCGCCGACCTGATCGTCGAGGTGCTGCGCAACACCGAGGCCGGCGTCACCAAGGCGGGCGGTCCGTCGAAGGCGTCGTACAGCCTGGGCGAGGGAGTCGCCGACCGGGTGCGCGACGCCAGCGCGGAGATGCTGGACAAGCACCCGCTCTACCCGGGCCTCGACCTGGCCTGAGGCCGTTCGGGCTCGGGGCCGTGACCGTCGGAATCAGTCGACGGTGCGGGCTCCGGCCTCGACGGCTCGACGAGCGCTGGGGGCGTAGCCGGGGCGGGGAGCAGACGGGGGCTGTTCGCTCTCCTGCTCCACGCGGGTGCGGGGGTGCTCCGCCTCCTGCGGCTCCTCCGCCTCGCGCAGGTAAAGGACCACGGTGATCGCGTTGGTCCGCACCAGGTACTGACCGTCCGCGGGGTTGTCCAGGATGACGCCGTGACCGTCGGAGGCGACCGGGGTGCCCTCGAGCCACACGCCCTCGACCAGCACCCGTACCGGGGTGCCCTGGTCCTGGGCCCGGTTGAGCAACGTGCCGACGGTGAAGATGGTGCTGCCCTGCGTGGCCATGGATACCTGTCTGGTCAGGGGACGCGGATGTCCCGACAGGGTAGGTGCGGGCCGGGGGCGCACAGGGGCGTTTTCGACCAAGACGACGCCACGCCGGTCCGCGGATCGCGGTCACGGGGTCGCTACGGTGTGGCCCATGCCTCCCACTCGACGGCCCCGGGCGGCGGGGGACACGGTCTGGTGGGTGGGTCTCCGCGACGTGGTGTGGCGCCTCCTGGTGACCACCTTCGGGGCCTGCATGCGCTACCGGGTGACCGGGCTCGCCGCCGAGGCGGCGTTCTTCGCGATCCTCTCCGTCCCGCCGCTGGTCTTCGCCCTGACCGGTGCGATCGGCTTCGTCTCCGACCAGTACCCGGCGGCGCAGGTGGAGGACGTGCGCCGCGCGATCATCGAGCTCGCGTCGCAGGCGCTCACGGAGCGGGCCGTCGACGGGGTCATCGCACCCACCATCGACCAGGTGCTGCGCGGCGGGCGCTTCGACGTGGTCTCGGTGGGCTTCGTGCTGGCCCTGTGGTCGGGCTCCCGGGCGCTCAACGTCTTCGTGGACACCATCACGATCATGCACGGGTTGGGAGGGGAGCGCGGGATCGTCCGCACCCGCGCGCTGTCGTTCGGCCTCTACCTGCTCGCGCTGCTCACCGGAGCCGTCACGATCCCGCTGATCGTCCTGGGCCCCGGGCTGCTGGGGGAGTGGCTCCCGGGCGACCTGCAGTTCCTCATGGCCTTCTACTGGCCGACCGTGATCCTGGTCTGCATCTGCTTCCTCGCCACGCTGTACCACGTGTCGGTGCCCGTGCGGACGAATTGGAGCTTCAACCTGCCGGGCGCGACGTTCTCACTGGTGAGCTGGATCGTCGGCTCCTGGGCGCTGCGCTGGATCCTGACCGTGACCGCAGCGGACTCCAAGTCGATCTTCGGGCCGCTCGCCGCGCCGATCGCGGTGCTTCTGTGGCTCTACGTGCTGGCCATCGCCGTCCTCATCGGTGCCGCGGTGAACGCGGCCTTCGACACGGTCTTTCCGCAGAGCGCCACGACCCGGGCACGCCACGAGCTCGTGCAGCGACTTCGGGTGCGCATGGGCGTGAAAGACTGACCCGGTGAGCCAACCGTCGGCGCAGCCCGGTCCCGCAGCGAGCAGGGTCGCGCTGCCGGACCCGGAACGCTCCCCGTGGTGGGAGCTCGGTCGCCGGATCCTGGCCGCCCTGGCGGTGCTGGTCGGCACCGTCCTCCTCGTCTACCTGGACCGGGACGGCTACCGGGACTCCCACGACGGCAAGGTCGGCCTGCTCGACGCGATCTACTACACCACCGTGACGCTGAGCACGACCGGGTACGGCGACATCGCCCCGGTGACGGACCAGGCGAGACTGATCAACGCCCTGGTCGTCACCCCGGCGCGCATCGCCTTCCTGGTGCTGCTGATCGGCACCACCCTGGAGGTGCTCGCCTCCCAGGGCCGCGAGATGTTCCGGGTCGCCCGGTGGAGGAAGAACATGGGAGATCACGTCGTCGTCATCGGCTACGGCACCAAGGGACGCAGCGCGGTGCACACCCTGCTGAGCAACGGCCTCGACAAGGGGTCGGTGGTCGTCGTCGACCCCAGTCCGTTGGCGCTGGCCGACGCCCACGAAGACGGGCTGGCCGTGGTGACCGGCGACGCCACCCGCCGCCAGGTGCTCCGGCAGGCGGACGTGCACGAGGCGCGCCAGGTGATCATCACCACCGACAAGGACGCCTCCAACGTGCTGGCCACCCTGACGGTGCGCCAGCTCAACCCGGACGCGTTCATCGTGGTGGCGGTGCGCGAGCAGGAGAACGTGCCGCTGATGCGGCAGTCCGGCGCGGACTCGGTGATCACCTCCTCGGAGGCGGTGGGACGGCTGCTCGGCCTCTCCTCGCTCTCCCCGCTGCTGGGCTCGGTGATGGAGGATCTGCTGACCTACGGGGAGGGGCTGGAGGTGGCGGAGCGCGACCTGCTGGTCAACGAGGTCGGTCAGCAGCCGCAGCGCCTGCCCGACCAGGTCATCGCGGTGGTCCGCGACGAGAAGGTCTACCGCTACTTCGACCCCGTGGTCACGCAGCTGGCACGCGGGGACAGGCTCGTGGTGGTCCGGCCGGCCCGGGAGCTGCCGTGGGCGCCGCGCCCCGGCACCCACGGCGAGGACACCGCGGACTCCGCGCTCGACCGGGCGTGAGCGTCCAGGAATCCTCCTGGCGCACCGTGCTGGTCACCGGCGGGGTGCGCTCGGGGAAGTCGACCCACGCGGAGCGCCTCGCCTCGGCGCACGAGCCGGTCCTCTACGTGGCGCCCGGACCCCTGCCTGACGCCGACGACGCGGACTGGCTGGCCCGGGTCGAGGCCCACCGGGCCAGGCGTCCGGAGGGGTGGCGCACGGTGGAGGGGCACGACGTGCCGGCGGCGTTCTCCGCGGCGGGCACGGCCACGGTCCTCCTGGACTGTCTCGGCACCTGGCTCACCGCCGTCGTCGACGCCGCAGGGGCGTGGGAGGAGCCGGACGAGGTCCTGCGCACGCTGGTGACCGACTCCCTGGGCCCCGTGCTCACCGCCGTCCGCGACCACCCGGGGAGGGTCGTGGTGGTGACCAACGAGGTCGGCCTCGGGGTGGTGCCCGCGCACCGCTCGGGGCGGGTCTTCCGCGACCTGCTGGGCACGGTGAACCAGCGGATGGCGGAGGTCTGCGACCAGGTGCACCTGGTGGTCGCCGGCCGGGTGCTGGTGCTCTGAGGCGGCTAGGGCGTGTCTCCTAAGCCCGGATCCACCTAGCTGATCGGTGGATCCGAGGCTATGGCACTCGGAGGATGCGTACCGGGTCTTGTGCTGCGGCGATGGTTGCAGGCGGGACTGCGGCCAGGAGGGCGGTGAGCAGCGTCAGGGTGGGGACCCCGAGGATGAACGGGATTCCTGGGACGGTGCCTTGGGTGGCGTTCACCATGGCCACCCCGAACCCGGTGCCCAGCGTGACGCCTGCGAGGGCGCCGAGCCCGGTAGGGAGCAGCACCAGTACGACTAGAGCGGACCGGGTCGCTCCGAGCGCGCGGCGGCGGCCGAAGTCGCGTTTGCGCGCTGCGGTCGCGCCGTAGAGGCTGACCGCGATGAGGACCAGGCCGCTGGCCAAGGCAAGGAGCATGAGCTGTCGGCCACTGTCGCCGAGCTCGCCGCGGAGCACCTCCTGGAGGTCGACGAGCACCGCGGGAGAGTCGATGCGCAGCTGGCTGGGGTCGGTCATGTGGAGCATGGTGGGGATCGCCCGTTCGAGGGTGCGTACGTCAGCGACGGTCTCAGCAACGACGTAGACCTCTCGCATCAGGCGGTCGTCGCTTGGGACGGTGCGGATCAGGACGCTCTGCTGGAGCTCTGTCACCGGGGAAGCCGCGTCGAAGGTGCCGACGACGGGGCCGTCGAAAAGTGGGCCGCGCACACCGCCGGTCCGATCGGCCAGACCGAGGGCGATCATGGCCTCGGTGCCCGCGATCGCCTCCTCGAGGCGAGGCGCGCGGCCCGCGGTGAGCCGGACCGAGGGTGGAAGCTCGCTGAAGAGCGCTGCGCTGGGAACGGGTCGGCCGACCTGTGGCATGGCGCTGTTGCGCACGTCGACGGTGTCCCCGATGGCCAGCATCCAGTCGACGCCGGGAAGCTCGGCAACGTGCTGCACACCCATGGCGGTCAGACCCGCCTCCCCGGACGGATCAGAGAACCGGATCGTGCGGGCGCCGGCTCCGTCGACTTGACTGACCACGGCGGCCTCGGCAGCGGCGGCACGGCCGGCGGTGACGAAGACCGAGAGGCAGACCGCGGCTGTGATGAATGCGGTGACGACCGAGACCAGGGGTTGGGCACGGAAGATCTGCCACCCCTCCCCGAGCAGCGCGCGGGTGCCTGGCCGGCCAGGCGGCACGTCGGCTCCCCTCATGCGCCGACCGTCAGTCGTGCGTCGGCGCGTTCCGCGAGCGCATCATCGTGCGTGGCGACGATGACGGTCGCGCCCTCCGCAGCAGCGTCGATGAAGGCCTGCCAGACGACGACGGTGGTGTCCGCGTCGAGGTTGCCGGTCGGCTCGTCCCCGATGATGACGGGCGGCTGCTTGACCAGGGCCCGGCAGACCGCGACGCGCTGCGCCTGGCCTCCGGAGATCTCGCCGGGCCGGTGATCGGCGCGATGACTGACCTCCAGACGCTCAAGGAGCCCGTAGGCCCGTGCGGCGGCGTCCGTGCGGGTGATGCCGGCGTACAGGGCTCCTTCAAGCACGTTGTCCAGCACCGACCGGGACAGATCGAGCATCGCGTCCTGGAACACGAATCCCACACTCGCGCTCCGGACCTGGGTGCGGGCAGCGTCAGACAGAGAGGTCACTTCCCGATCGCCGTAAAAGACCGCACCCTCCCGGGCACGCAGCATCAACGCGATGAGGTAGAGCAACGTCGACTTCCCCCCGCCGGAGGGCCCGGTCACCGCCGTGATCGCTCCGGACGGAAACGAGTGCGTCAGCCCCTCGAACACCCGATCGCCTCCGGCGCGGTAGGCGAAGCTCAGCTCCTCGACGCGGATCATCCGCCCTGCGCCTCGGCCTGGCCGAACAGCAGGATCTCTGTACCGATCTCCACGCCATCCACGATTGCCTGACCGCCGTCCGCGGCCAGCACCTCCACGGGTCGCTGTTCCCCGGAGGTGTCGGTCACGAAGAGCCCACCGCTCACGTCGGACTGGATCGCCGCCGCGGGAACCATCGGACCGGACGTGCGGGGCACGACCACCACGGTCGCGCGCAACCGCTGCGGTCCGTCGGTGCCGACGTACCGATCACACCGGGCACCGCACACCTCGCCTCCTCGGGCGCCTCGTAGCACCAGGGTGGTTTCACCGGGCTCACCGGCTTGGAGCGAGGCAACCTGGGCCTTCCACGTTTGACCGCCGGTGCTGACGCGCACCCGCGCGTTCGGCGGCACGGAGTCCAGCTGTTCATCTGACAGGGTCATGGTGAAGCGCGGGGAGGCGGCGAGCACGTGCACTGCCTCGGTGCCAGGGGAAACCTGCGCACCCACGGTGATCGATTCCGCCAGTCTCACGCGGGAAGGCAGCCGATCAACGAAGAGGAGATCGCCTCGCGGGACCACACCCGTCTCGCGGACCCCACTGGATCGTTGCCACGCTCGCACCGCCGACTCAGTGGCCGTGCCGAACGTCCCCGATGGAGTCGAACTGAGGTACCCACGATCGGAAAGCAGTTGCTGAAGCTGACGGACATCCTGCCCCACGTCCCCCGCGGACAAGTCCCGGTACTGCGGCACAGCACCTGAAGCCACGAACACCGGCCGCTCGTCGACGCGATAGAGGACGTCCCCGCTCCGCACGCTGCTCCCCGGCCTGACGAGGACGCCCGTGACGGTTCCGCTAGCGGCGTTGGTCGCCCTCCTCACCACCTGCCACTCGGCGGTGGCGCCGAAGTCGAAACCTCGCTCCACCCTGCCCTTGTCAACCGTGTACGTCACCGCCTCGGCATCGGGTAGATCCACCGCTGGCGGAGCAAGCGTTGCTCGACCAGCTCCCCAGCCCAGGGCAGCCACCATTGCGGCCCCGGCCGCCCAGAGCACGATCGTCCTCACACGGCCCACATGTACCCCCGCCCCGTCCTCTCCGTCCAAGCGCGTGCGCGTTCTCAACCCTTGACGGCCGCCCCCGCCGCACGCATGCTCATAGTCCACTACATCAACGGGGAAAATCATGCACCGACGAAAGATCATCGTTGCTGGAGCAACAATAGGGCTAGTGGCTCTTGCAGCCGTGCCAGCCAATGCGGTGTCCTCGACCGGCAATCGATCCTGCAACCCTACGAACGGCTACGGCTGGGTCGAGGCCCAGCACAAGGGATCCGCCGAGCAGCGGCCTCCTGGCGGGATTAACCAGTTGCTCGGCTCTTCTTCCGGGTGGAGCACCTACAAGACATTCGCAAGCGTTCCCGGAGGAGGATCTTGGCGGGCATACGGCAGCGTCGGCTTGCAGAACGTCAGCACCGGCTGTGTAGGCGGATGACCGCTAAATCTCTCCAGTCCCGTCAGCACCTAGCCCGCCTTGCGGCTCTGACGCTCATCGCAGTCGCTCCTCTCACCGCTGGGTGCACTGGGGAGCAGACCGGCGCTGACCTCGAAGCGCTCCCGTCTTCGCCTCCGGCTTCTACCTCCCCATCGCCCCAAGAAGAGAGCCGCTCTATCTTCGACGGGACCCAAAGGGAATGGCTCTACGCCTACGCAGGCTGCATGGAGGACGGCGGCTTCGCGGTCAAGGTCAACGAGGAACAGGGCAACTTCGACTCCGTCGACCTGCCACCGGAGCAGTACGACGCATGGAACTCGCACATGGAGAAGTGCGGCCAAAAGGTCGGTGACCCCAAGATCGACGAACTCACCGATGCCCAAGTGCGGGATCACTTCGATGATTACCTCGCCACCGCGACCTGTCTCGAGGAACTGGGCTACGAAATCAGTGAGCCCCCGTCTCGGGAGTCCTGGGTGAAGTCCTGGGACACAGCACTCAATTGGATGCCACATGGAGAAGTCAGCGACGTCATCGACGACCCGTCTGAGTGGGAGCGAGTGAACCAGGAGTGCCCGCAACCGCAACCCCTGACCTAAGTTGCCAGCCAGATGGTGATGGCGCGTAGGACGACGGCTCCTCGGTAGACGGTGGCGAGTTTGTCGTAGCGGGTGGCGATGCCGCGCCATTGCTTGTGGTCGTTGAAGGACCGTTCCACGACGTTGCGGCCCTTGTAGACCGCGGCGTCGAAGGCGGGCGGTCGTCCGCCCGCAGAGCCACGCCGCTTGCGGTGCGCGATCTGGTCGGAGGGTTGAGGGATCACCGCGGTGATGCCGCGGTCGCGGAGCATGGTGCGGGTGCCGCGGGAGGAGTAGGCCTTGTCCGCGAGCACGGCGTCGGGTCGGGTCCGTGGCCGGCCTGACCCGAGTCGGGCGACGGCGAGCTGGGCCAGGAGCGGCTTGAGCATCGTGGAGTCACCGGCCTGGCCCGCGGTCAGGGCGATAACCAGAGGCCGCCCGCGGCCGTCGACGAGCTGGTGGATCTTGGTCGACAAGCCCCCACGAGAGCGACCGATGGCGTGATCGGGTGGCTCGATCCAGGGGTTCTTGTAACTCGACTCAGCCCCCTGTGCGGGCCGCGGCTCGTGCCTGGCGTGCTGCTCGGGAGTCCCCGGTGGGTTGCTCGACCCGGGTGGTGTTGGTGGCGTGTTGATGAGCGCGGTTGATCGTGGAGTCGACGCTGACCATCCAGTCCAGCTTGCCGGCGGCGTCGGCCTCGGCGAGGAGACGGGCGTGGATCTTGTCCCAGGTGCCATCGGTGGAGAACCGGTGGTGTCGCTTCCACACGGTCTGCCAGGGTCCGAACGAGGAAGGCAGATCGCGCCAGGCGATGCCGGTGCGGAACCGGTAGATCACGCCCTCGACCACCTGCCGATGCTCACGGAACGGCCGCGACTTCACACCATCCGAGGACGGCATCAGCGGCGCGATCTGCTCCCACTGAGCATCGGTCAGGACCCGTTCGCGAGACATGACCGCAGCAAATCAGGCCGCCACGCCCGGACTAGGGAGACACGCCCTAGACGACCGCGACCAGCAGGGTGGCGAGCGCCAGCTCGACCGCGGCGCCGTAGACGTCGCCGGTGACGCCACCGAAGCGCCGGGTGGCCCGGCGGACCAGCACCAGCACGACGGTCGCGGCGAGCGCCAGTGCCACCGGGGCGCGCCACCAGTCGGCGCCGGACCAGGCGACGGCGGCGGTCGTGGCGAGCAGCAGCATGCCTCCGACGGCGACCGCCCCGACCGGCGGGACGACGCCCGCGAGCGGGTTCCCGAGACCGTCCCGCCGCGCAGCCGGGACGCCGCGCAGGCAGGTGAGCGCGAGCGCCCCGCGGGAGGCGCAGACCAGGACGGCGGCCACGAGAGCACCCCGGCCCTGGGACAGCAGCGAGGAGAGGGCCGCCACCTGGAGACCCGCGACGAGCACGGTGGCCACGACGCCCGCGGGGCCGGATGTGCCGGATCGCATCACGGCCAGCGCCCGCTCGCGCTCGTAGGAGGCGGTGAAGCCGTCGACGGTGTCGGAGAGCCCGTCCCAGTGCAGGACCCGGGTGCCGAGGGCGAGGGTGGCGACGACGAGCAGCGCCACCACGGTGCTGGGGGACCCCGCCAGGTGGCCGACCCCGGCGACGGCACCGACCGCAGCGGCCAGCGGCAGCACCGCCAGCGGCGCGACGAGCACCGCGGTGCGGGCGGTCGCGTGATCCACCGTCCGCGGTGCGGGGACGGGCAGAGCGGTCAGCGTGCCGACCGCGAGTAGCCAACCGTCACGCATCAGGGGCGAGGTCGGCGAGCAGCGCCACGTCGCGGAGCAGGGCCACCGCGCTGCGCAGCACCGGCACCGCGGCCACGGCGCCGCTGCCCTCACCCAGGCGCATGCCCAGGTCGAGCAGCGGGTCGAGCCCCATCTTGTCCAGGGCGAGCTGCTGCGCGGGCTCGGTGGAACGGTGGCCGGCCTGGAACCAGGCTGCGGCACCGGGCGCCATCTGGTCGGCGACGAGCGCGCAGGCCACCGACATCAGCCCGTCGAGCAGCACCGGGATCCCGAGCTCCGCGGCGGTGACCAGGTAGCCGGTGGTCGCCGCGAGGTCCGCGCTGCCCAGCGCGGTCAGGAGCTCCACGGGGTCCTCGACGCGCTGGCCGGCCCGGTCGAGCGCCTGCTGGACCACCTGCGTCTTGCGGATCAGGGCGGCGTCGTCGATCCCGGTGCCGCGTCCGGTGACCTCCGAGGCCGGGAGCCCGAGGACGGCCGCGACCATGGCGGCGGCGGGGGTGGTGTTGCCGATGCCCATGTCGCCGCTGAGCAGGAGCTGCGCGCCGGCGCCGACCTCCTCCATGGCGACGGCCCGGCCGAGCGCGAGCGCGCGCTGGGTCTCGTAGGAGGAGAGGGCGTCCTCGAGGTGGATCGCACCGCTGCCGCGGCGGATCTTGCGCGCCGTCACCTCGGTGGGCACGCCGTCGAGGTCGTCGTCGACCGCGACGTCGAGCACCCGGATGCCGACGCCGTGGGCGCGTCCCAGCGCGCTCACCCCGGCTCGGCCCGCGAGGAAGGTGCGGACCATGGCCGCGGTGATGTCGGGCGGGAACGCCGAGACGCCGTGGTGGGCGACACCGTGGTCACCGGCGAAGATCACCAGGCGGACGGTCTCCAGCGCCGGGGGCGGCACCTGCCCCTGGGTGGCGGAGAACCAGCAGCCGAGGTCGCCGAGGCGTCCCAGCGCGCCGGGCGGTGTGGCCAACGCGGCCAGGCGGTCGGCCGCCTGCTGGCGGACGGAGGGATCGGGGGAGGGGAGGGGAGGCACCGGCCAAGAGTAGGTCCTTGTGCCTCCCCGATATCTCAGCCGGTAGGGGCAGCGGAGTCCACCCCGTGCTGGAGCGCCTCCAGCAGGGCGCTGATGAAGGCGGGGATGTCGTCGGGGTTCCGGCTGGTGATCAGGTTGCCGTCGACCACGCTCCGCTCGTCCACCCACTCGCCGCCCGCGTTGCGGATGTCGGTCTGCAGGCTGGGCCAGGAGGTCAGGCGCCGGCCCTTGAGCACGTCTGCCTCGATCAGGGTCCACGGGGCGTGGCAGATGGCTGCCACCGGCTTGCCGGAGCCGAGGAACTCCTTGATGAAGGCCACCGCACCCTCGTCCATGCGGAGGGCGTCCGGGTTGGCGACCCCGCCGGGCAGCACCAGCGCGTCGTACGAGGCGACGTCGGCGTCGGCGACCACCTCGTCGACGGGACGGGTCTCGGCCTTGTCGAGGTGGTCGAAGGTCTGCACCTCGCCGCTCTCGGTGGAGATCAGCACGGGAGTGTGACCGGCGTCCTTGACCGCGTCCCAGGGCTCCACCAGCTCGACACGCTCGATGCCCTCGGTCGCGACCAGGAAGGCGACGCGCTTGTGGTTCTTGCCGTTCTCGTCCAGAAGCTCGGACACAGGTGTTCCTTTCCTCGGGTACCTCGGCCGGTCCGTGGCCAGGCCTCGGGTCCGTACCCGGGTGTGGGTGCGCCATGCCCGAGGAGGCGGGAGCCGCCGGGGAGGCGCGGTAACGTGGCTTGCCTCACACCCCTGAACGGGAGGCCGGGATGACCCAGCACCCTGTCACCTCGCGGATCCGTCCGTGGCGGGCCCCGGCCGACGGCCGTCGGCCGGAGCCTCAGCGCTGACGGCCATGGCGAGCCACCTCACCGATCCCCAGGCACCGGCCCCCAGCACCCAGAAGGTCTCCGTCCTCACCCTGGCCGGGCTGGTCGTCGGCTCGGTGGTCGGGGGCGGGGTCTTCACCCTGCCCGCCAACCTCGCCGGCGTCGCCGGAGTCCTCGGCTCGGTGGTCGCGTGGACCATCGCCGGGCTGGGCATGCTGATGCTGGCCCTGGTCTTCCAGTCCCTGGCGATCCGCCGCCCCGACCTCGACGACGGCATCTACGTCTACGCCCAGGACGGGCTCGGTCCCTACGCCGGGTTCAACGCCGCGTGGGGCTACTGGGCGAGCAACGTGGTGACGAACGTCTTCTTCCTGACCTTCGCGATGATCAGCTTGGGCACCTTCTTCCCGGGCCTGGGCCAAGGCAACACGGTGCTCGCGGTCGGCCTCAGCTCGGTGGTGGTGTGGGTGCTCCACCTGCTGATCTCCCGCGGCATCCGTCAGGCGGTGGTGGTCAACCGCCTCGTGACCACGGCGAAGCTGGTTCCGATCGTGCTCTTCGTCGTGATCACCGCCCTGGCCTTCGACCCCGCCGTCTTCGCCGACAACCTGTGGGGCGCGCGCGGCCGCGGCGCGGGGTCCCTCTTCGGGCAGGCCAAGGAGTCGATGCTCGTCGTCGTCTTCGTCTTCGTCGGGATCGAAGGAGCCAGCGTCTACTCCCGGCTGGCACGACGGCGCGAGGACGTCGGGCGGGCGACGCTGCTGGGCCTCGTCAGCACCCTGATCCTGTTCGTCTCGGTCACGATGGTCTCCTACGGCGTGCTGCCCCAGCAGGAGCTCGCCCGGGCTCCGCAGCCCTCGATGGGCGCGGTCCTCGAGTCGGTCGTCGGGGAGTGGGGCGCCACCCTGATCGGCGTCGGGGTGATCGTCTCGGTCTACGGCGCCTACCTGGCCTGGACACTGGTCAGCTCCGAGATGCTGTTCAGTCCGGCACACACCGGGGTGATGCCTCGTGTCCTGGCGCGGGAGAACGGGCACGGCGCACCGCGTGCCGCCCTGGTGACCACCAACGTGATGGTCCAGCTCCTCCTGGTGGTCGTGCTCTTCCTCGACGACGCGCTCGACGTCACGCTCAAGCTGGCGACCACCCTGATCCTGGTGCCGTACTTCCTGGTCGCGGCCTATGCCCTCAAGCTGGCCGTGACGGGCGAGACCTACCTCGCCGGCGAGGCGAGGACCCGCCGCCGGGACCTCGTCGTCGCGGCGCTGGCGATCGGGTTCTCGATCTTCCTGGTCTACGCCGCCGGACTCGAGTACCTGCTGCTCAGCTGCCTGGTCTACGCCCCCGGCACGCTGGTCTACCGACGGGCGCGCAGGGAACGGGGCGAGGTCGCGTTCACCCGTCCCGAGCTGGTCGGCTGCCTGGCCCTGTGGGTCTGCGCGGGTCTGGGGCTGGTCGTCCTGACGACCGGGGTCGTGGGCGCGTGAGCGCCCTCAGGCGAGCCTGTCCTGCGTGAGCGACCAGACAGGGGAATCTCGCCGGGAGGCTGTCCCCGGGCGGCGCGGAGGAGCAGTGTGAGAGGTGCAAGAAGTGCTCCGGTGGAGGACACAGGGTCCTCCGACAAGACCGGCCGCACACCCGTCCGGAGGCCGTCATGAACGCCATCCACACCCCCCGAGAGGCACACCCCCACCACGCCTTCAGCGAGATCGTCGCCCACATGGTCGGGCACGAGAGCGCCGAGGAGCCCACCGCCAGCCGTCACCCCGTCGGCGTGGCCGTCACCGCAGGCCTGACCCGTCTCGCCCTGGGCTGGGTCTTCCTCTGGGCCTTCCTGGACAAGCTGTTCGGACTGGGCTTCGCCACCCCGGCCGAGCGGGCCTGGATCGAGGGCGGCAGTCCCACCGCCGGCTTCCTCAGCGGCGCGGACGGCACCTTCGCCTCCTTCTTCAACTCCATGGCGGGCCACGCATGGGCAGACTGGCTCTTCATGGCCGGCCTGCTGGGCATCGGGGTGGCGCTGATGCTGGGAGTCGCGACCAACCTCGCGGCCGCCGCGGGATCGGTGCTGCTGGTCCTGATGTGGGCAGCCGCCCTGCCCCTGGAGAACAACCCGTTCATGGACGACCACCTGGTCTACGCCGCCGTGCTGGTGCTCCTGGCCCTGTTGGGTGCCGGTCGCTACCTGGGACTCGGCGCCTCCTGGGAGCGGCTGCCGATCGTGAAGAGGTTCGCGATCCTGCGGTGACCCCGACCAGGCGGTAGCGACGGCCGGCTCTCGGGAGCCGGCCGTCAGCCTGTCCGGACCTCTACCGCCGGCGCTCCGACGTCGTCGTGGTGCTCGCCCTCCGACGTGGCGGCGGGGAGGACGACGATCCGGTCCGCGACCCGGTCGAGCATGTCCCGGTCGTGGGAGACGGCCAGCACCCCGAGCCCGCGCTGGCCGACCTCGTCCAGCAGGCGCCGCCACAGCAGCGCCTGCGTGATCGCGTCCAGACTGCTCGAGATCTCGTCGGCCAGGACGTAGGAGGGCTGCACGAGCAGGGCCCGGGCCAGGTTGACCCGCTGCAGCTCACCCCCGCTGAGCTCGTGCGGTCTGCGGTCGAGCCAGCCCGGCTCGACCAAGGCGTCCGGGGCGTCGAGGGCGTCGGCCGCCCGGGCGCCCCCGGGGCGCGTCTCGGCCAGGACGTCGCGGATCCGCCAGCGCGGGTTCATCGCCCGGTCCGCGTGCTGGAGCACCAGCTGCACCGGTCTCGGGCCGGCGCCGGGCGTCGGCACCCGCCCGTCCACCAGCACCCGTCCGCGGTCGGGGGACCGGAGTCCGGCCAGCGTCGCCGCGAGGGTCGACTTGCCACGACCTGAGGCCCCCCACAGCCCCACCACCTCGCCCGCGCCCACCGAGAGGTCGACGTCGCGCAGGACCCACGGGCGACCCCGGCCGTAGCGGACCCACAGTCCCTCGCCCGTCAGCATGTCGTCGTTCCCGGTGCCGTGAAGTCGTTGGTGGGCAGCGCCCGCCACAGGGCGCGGCTGTAGGGATGGGTGAGGGCGTCCCCCGACCCGGTGAAGGCGGAGGCCGGCGCGGTCTCCACGGTCCGCCCGTCCTGCACGACCACGACCCGGTCCGCGACCTGCAGGGCTGCCACGAGCTCGTGGGTGATGAGCAGCACCGCGCTGCCCTGCCGGGCGATGTCACGCAGCCGCTCCAGGACGGCGGTCACCCGGCTCGGGTCGAGCCCCGGGGTCGGCTCGTCGGCGATCACCAGGGCCGGATCGCCCATCAGCGCGATCGCGGTGAGGACCCGACGTCCCATCCCGCCCGAGAGCTCGTGCGGGAAGAGCGCGAGCACACTCTCGTCCAGCCCCTGCTGGGCCAGCGCCTCGCGGGCCCGGGTCGTCGCTCCGCGCCGGTCCGCGCCGGCGAGGCGAGCCGCCCGGCGCAGCTGGCTGCCGACGGTGGCCGACGGGTCGAGGTGGGTGAGCGACTGGGGGAGGAGCGCGGTCTCCGCGCCGGCCAGCCGGCGCCGCGCGGAGGTGTCCACGGGAGCCCCACGCCACCGGATGCTGCCCTCCTCACGGGCGTTGGCCGGCAGCAGGCCCAGCACGGCGTGGCCCAGGACGCTCTTGCCGGCTCCGCTGGCCCCGACCAGCGCCACCACCTCGCCGGGGTCGACCGAGAGCGTCATCCCGCGCACCGCCGTCACGCTGCGTCGGCGCAGACCGCGCTCGTACTGCACGAAGGAGACGGCCAGGTCCTCGATCAGGAGCAGGGGAGGCCGGGAGCCGGCTGCGGGCTCCTCCGCCGGCACGGCGCACGGGGCGGGACCGGGGGCGTAGGTGGTCACTGGTGGGCACTCCTCGGGTCGAGCAGAAGGCGGAGGTCCTCGCCGATGCGGTCGACGAGCTTGACCACCAGCAGCAGGCCGATGCCGGGCAGCACGGCGAGCCACCAGTGGCCGGCGGAGAGGGAGCGCATCGACTCCTGCAGCAGGATCCCGACGGCCGGCTTGCCGGGGTCGACGCCGAGACCGAGGAAGGAGAGAGCCGCCTCGTGGAGGATGGCGTGCGGGAACATCAGCACCACGCCGACACTGAGGTGGGGGACGAGGTGCGGAGCCAGGTGGCGGCGCGCCACGTGGCCCGAGCCGTGACCCAGCGCCCGCGAGATCGCGACGTACTCGGCGGTCGCCGTCTCCCGGCCGACCGAGATCAGCACCCGGGTCAGCCGGGGCCAGTGGGTGAGCCCGACCGCCAGGATCACCGCGTCGGTCCCACCGCCCAGCGAGAAGGCGAGCAGGATCAGCAGGACCAGGTGCGGCAGGGCGAGGAAGAGGTCGATGAGCCAGTTGACGACCGCGTTGGCGGCACGGCCCCCGACCGAGGCGACGAGCGCCAGCAGCAGGGCGATGGCGCCTGACATCAGGGCCGCGACCGCTCCCACCAGCAGGCTCAGGCGCAGCCCGACCAGGCTGCGCAGGAGCAGGTCGCGCCCGTAGCGGTCGGTGCCGAAGGGATGGTCGAGCGTCGGCGACTGGTTGCGGGCCGCCAGGTCGGTGACCTGGGCCGGCCCGACCGCGAGGGTGCCGGCGACCACCACCGCGGCCACCAGCACCACCATGACGGCGAGGCCGACGAGGGTGCGGGTGCGCCGGTCGCGCCAGACGGGGCCACGTGCACCAGGGGGCGGGCCGCTGGTCCCCCTCGTCTCGGTCGTGGCGCTCACACCGTCACCGCCCGGGCTCGGGGGACGACGCGGCGGTGGGCGAGGTCGCCGAGCGCGTTGCCGGCGAAGACGATCACGGCGGTGAAGAGGGCGATGCCGAGGAGCAGCGGGACGTCCTGGCGCAGCGCCGCCGTGGTGGTGGCCTCCCCGAGCCCGGGATAGGTGAAGACCTGCTCGGCCAGCACGGAGCCGCCGAAGAGCTCGCCGACGGAGGCGAACTGCAGCATCAGCGCCGGCCCGGCGGCGTTGCGAGCCACCCGGTGTAGGACCAGGGCGGGGAGCCGCTCTCCCTGCGCGCGGGCGAAGGCGACGTGGTCGCTGGCGAGGACCTCCAGCGTCGACTGCCGGGTGTGCAGGAGCACCGGCGAGATGCCGACGATGCTGAGGGTGAGGGCGGGGAGGATCAGGTGGTGGAGCCGCTCGAGCAGCGACGCCTCCCCGGGCAGGGTGCCGATCGGGGCGGCACAGCACACCGGAGTCCACTGCAGCGAGACCGAGAAGACGTAGAGGAGCAGCAGCCCCACCCAGAACGTCGGCGCCGAGGCGAGGGTGTAGGCCCACCAGGTGAGCACCCGGTCGACGGCACGGCCGCGCAGGGCGCCGGCGAGCAGTCCGAGGCCGAACCCGAGGACGCCGGAGATCAGCCACGCGAGAGCCATCAGCGAGAGGCTCGCCGCGAACCGGTCGGCGATGACCTCGGTGACCGGTTGGCCGAAGACCTGCGAGGTGCCGAGGTCGCCGGTGAGCACGTTGCCCGCCCAGGTGCCGAACCGCTCGAGGGGCGGCTCGTCGAGGCCCCACCGCTCCTCGATCTGGGCGCGCTGCTCGGCGCCGATCGCCGCGGTGTCCGCGCCGATGTAGGCCTCGACGGGGTCCACCGGCGAGCCGGCCATCAGGGCGAAGCAGCCCACCGCGACGGCGGCGAGCAGGCTGGCGAGGCGGAGCGCGCGGAGCGTGAGACTGCGCACGGAAGCCGGTCCGGGTCTCAGCAGTCCCACCGCCACCCGGCGATGCCTGCGGTGAGGGGCCAGCCGTGCCCGTGGGGCTCGATGTGGGCCTCCCCGAGGTCGAGGCAGGAGTCGACGAAGTAGGTGTGCTCGAGGTTGACCAGCCACGCCCACGCGGCGTCCGCCGGGGCGGTGAAGCCGGCGCCGTCGGCGTCGAGCTGGGTCGCCCGCCAGTGGTCGGTGGCGTCCTCGGCGTCCGTGGCGGACATGGCGGCGTCCAGGTGCCGGTCGACGGCCTGGTCGGCGTAGTAGCCGGGGTTGAACAGCTCCGTCCCGGCCATCGAGGAGTGGTAGAGGTTGTACATCTCCGTCGGGTCGTGGCTGCCCCACCCGAAGAGCACGGGGTCGGTGTGCAGGCGCCGGTCGATCTCGTCCCAGCCGACGCCCTCGGTCTCGATCGTGATGCCCGCGGCGGCGACCATGTCGACGACGCTGAGGGCCAGGCCCTGGCGCAGCGTGTCGCCGGCCGGGTAGAGGAGGGTGAAGGAGGCGTCGAGGCCGTCCTTCTCGCGGACGCCGTCGCCGTCCTGGTCCCGCCAGCCGGCGCGTTCGAGCTCGGCCGCGGCCGCGTCCGGGTCGGCGTCCTGGATGGCGGAGCGGGGCTCGTGCCACGGGGCGCCGTCCACCGGGCCGGTGGCGGGGGAGCCGAAGCCCTCCAGGACGCCCTCGACCAGGGCGTCGCGGTCCACCGCGAGGTTGACCGCACGGCGTACCGCGACGTCGGCGGTCACGTCGTTCCCGATCGGCTGGCCGGCCGGACTGCGGCGGCCGGTGGCGGGGACGGTCGGGAACGAGATGCCGCGGTTGTCGATGGAGGTGACGGCCTCCAGGCGCATGCCCGGCACGTCCTGGGTGGCCAGGCTCGAGGGGACGGCGGCGACGTCGACCTCACCGGCGCGGGCGGCGGCCAGGGTGGCGTCCTCGCCGGTGAAAGCGAAGACGAGGCGCTCGAACTGCGGGAGCTCGCCGTAGTAGTCGTCGTTGCGCTCGACGACCAGCTGCTGGCCCTGCTGCCAGTCCACCAGCGTGAACGGCCCGGAGCCCACCGGCTGCCGGGCGTACTCCTCGTCGTGGGCGTGCTCGGGCACGATGCCGAGGCTGATCAGCCGGTTGACGAAGGTGCTCCGGGGGGTGTCGAGGCGGAGCTCGACGGTGTCCTCGTCGACGGCCACAGCCCGGTCGAGGGCGGTCACGTCGGTGAGCCCGCCCTGCTCGGCGGCGGTGTTGAACGTGTAGGCGACGTCGCCCGGAGTGACCGGCTCGCCGTCGCTGAACGTCGCGTCGGTCCGGATGTCGACCGTCCAGGTGAGCCCGTCGTCGCTCACCTCGTAGGAGGTCGCCAGGTCGAGGCCTACGCCGAGGTCCGGCTGGCGGGTGAGCAGGGTCGACTGGAACAGGGGAGCGCCGTACCGGCCCCAGCCCAGGGTGGGGTCGAAGCCGTCCTCGGGCTCGCCCCCGATCGCCAGGCGCAGCTCGCCGGGCTTGCCCTCGGGGTTCGTCGAGGTCGGTGCCGTGGTCCCGCCGCAGGCGGAGACGGCGAGGAGGGCACCGGCGGCCAGGAGGGCCGTGCGGAGGCCGCGGTGCGGACGCATGGGCGTCATTGTTGCAAATAGTTCGCAACAAGCGCCATCGGGGGTCGCTCTTCCGACACGGGGAGGGGGAGGGTGGTCGAAAACGCCAAGACCCCGGGCTGCTGCGCAGCTCGGGGTCTTCGGAATGGTGGGCGATACTGGGTTTGAACCAGTGACCTCTTCCGTGTCAAGGAAGCGCGCTACCGCTGCGCCAATCGCCCGGGTCTTGAATTGTGATGGAGGTGGGTACGGGATTTGAACCCGTGTACACGGATTTGCAGTCCGTTGCCTCGCCTCTCGGCCAACCCACCGCGTGAGGTCCTCCATGGAAGGACCGGTGGAAAGACCTCTCCGAGCGGACAACGAGACTCGAACTCGCGACCTCAACCTTGGCAAGGTTGCGCTCTACCAACTGAGCTATGTCCGCCTGCGCTCACCGCCGTTTGACCGGCCGTTCGTGCGAGCAGAACAGTAGCCGATGGTCGGGGGGGTGCCAAACTCGGGGTCAGCGGGAGTGTCGGAGAGTCGGTGTCCGCGCGGGAAGTCCCTAGAGTGCCGAGCATGCGCACCTGGATCGACGGCCGCCTCCTCGAGGACCCCGCGGGCCCGGCTCTCGCCGTGACCGACCACGGCTTCACCGTGGGTGACGGCGTCTTCGAGGCGGTGAAGGTCGTCGGGGGCACGCCCTTCGCGCTCACCCGTCATCTGGAGCGGCTGGCGAGGTCGGCTGAGGGTCTGGGCCTGCCCCCGGTCGACGACCGTCTGGTGCGCCAGGCGATCGCCGAGGTGCTGGCGGCGGAGCCGCTGGAGCTGGGGCGGCTGCGAATCACCTACACCGCCGGTGCGGCGCCCCTGGGGAGCGGTCGGGGGCACGGCGACCCGACGCTGGCGGTGGTCGCCGCCTCGATGGACCCCACGCCCGCGACCACGCAGGTGGTGACCGTGCCGTGGCCGCGCAACGAGCGCGGCGCACTGGCCGGCCTCAAGACCACGTCGTACGCCGAGAACGTCGTCGCCCTGGCTCACGCTCACGAGCAGGGGGCCAGTGAGGCGATCTTCGCCAACCTGGCCGGTCACCTCTGCGAGGGCACGGGCTCCAACGTCTTCTACGTCGTCGACGGCGAGCTGCGCACGCCGACGCTGGCCTCGGGTTGCCTGGCGGGGGTCACGCGGGCCCTGGTGCTGGAGTGGTTCGG
Source organism: Nocardioides sp. Z22_16 (assembly GCF_058134365.1). NCBI lineage: Bacteria > Bacillati > Actinomycetota > Actinomycetes > Propionibacteriales > Nocardioidaceae > Nocardioides > Nocardioides sp. Z22_16. The sequence goes on along the minus strand of NZ_JBYTTI010000004.1, from coordinate 399,907 downwards.
CGGGCGGGAGGTCGACGAGCCGATCGAGGTGGTGGAGTCCGCCAGCGAGGTCTTCCTCGTCTCCACGACGCGAGACGTGCAGGGCGTCGACCGGTGGAACGGTCGGGAGCTGCCCGCGCCCGGTCCGGTCACCCAGGAGGCGGCACGGACCTGGGCCGAGCGGGAGGCGGCGGACGTCGACCCGTGAGGTCAGCCGGACGCGATCGCCTTGGGGCTGCCCTCCGAGGGATGCGCCGAGGCACGTAGGTCAGTGGGCGAGCAGCTGGGTGATGATGGCGTCGAGCCGCAGGAACTGGGACTCCTCGCCGGCGGGCACCACGTTGAACGAGCGACGGACGAAGCGGCGCACCTCGCGGGCGCTCGCGCGCGTGACGAGGTGGCCGTCGGGGGAGCTGAGCTCCACCACCACGACCTCGCGCCCGTGCTCGTCGGTGCTGGGGAGGACGTGCACGTCTCCGACGCCCGCGGAGGCGCAGACCCCCTCGGCCAGCAGCTCGCGGCTGAAGGTCCAGGGCAGCTCGCCCTCGGGGGTGAGGAAGGTGATCGTGACGGCGAACGGGTCGTCCTCGCGGTAGGAGAAGACGGTCTCCAGATCGTGCCCGCGACCCAAGGAGTCGACGCACTGCATCGTGATCTCCTGCTCGACTGCGCCAGCGACTCGACGGTCGTACTTGCTCGCCATGATGTCCTCCACTGCTGTCCTGATGCAGTAGTAACGCATTCCCGAAGCACTCTTGGGTAGTAAACGTCAAGATTTATATAGGGGAACTTCGACTTTGTGTCCGATCGGCCAGATCCGACCCACCCGTTAGGCTCATCGCCGTGAGCGAAGAGCTGTCCAAGGGTCCCGCCGCTGATGTCTTCGCGCGCGAGGGCGTCGACGACGGCGTCCACGCCCCAGAGCTCGACTACGGGCCGCACTGGCTGCGACGGCTTCACGCCCGCGCCCACGCCAACCCGGTCACCGGGCTGATCACCAAGATGGTGGTCACCTGCGTCGGCACCGTGGTGATCATCGCCGGGCTGGTGATGATGATCGCCCCCGGCCCCGGCATCGTCGCCATCATCCTCGGCTTCGTCATCCTCTCCACCGAGTGGGACTGGGCCGACCGGGTCGTCGATCGACTGCGCGACTACGCGCACCGTGCAACCGAGAAAGCGCGCCAGATGGACCCCGCGGTCAGGCGTCGCCGCATCGGCCTCGCGGTGCTGGGCGCCGTGGTTGTGGCGGGGGCCGTCTCGGCGTACCTCAACGTCTACGGCTGGCCGCACTTCGCGGTCGACGGATGGGACGAGGTGCAGGGACTCTTCGGCGTCGTGCCCGACCTCCCCGGCATGTGAACCGGGCCCGGATGTGAGTCCGCGGCACCCATGCGCTAGTGTTTCCGCCGCACCACGCGGGCGATTGGCGCAGTGGTAGCGCGCTTCGTTCACACCGAAGAGGTCACTGGTTCGAACCCAGTATCGCCCACCATGTTTCCGCAGGTCAGAGGTGGTTTTCTGAAACCGGATCTGAAACGGGGAACATCCGGGGAACAAGGAGCGGCCAGTTCTGGCCGCTCCTGCCTTCATTTCAGGGCTCGCGGAGTCGGTTCACGAGCACGAGGTCGAGCCTGGCGAGGATCGGCATCCACTCGAGCTCCGGAGTGCCGACCGACAAGTCGGGCAGGTCCTCGTGTCGGGGATAAGGCCAGGCGCAGCCATGGTCATGCCGCGCGCTCGAACCAGCGATCAGCTCGAAGCGGATCGCTTTATCAACCTGGCCGAGCGTGAGGTCATAGAGGTCGGCGAGCTCATCTCGGCTGGTGCCGGCGCCGTAGTCCTATGCCCGCGACTCGGTGCGGACGTAGAGACTGACCACCAGATAAGTCACTCCCGTCGCGCTGTCCACGGATAACCTGGGCCGTCATGACCACCGGGGACGAAGCGCAGCGCCTTGCGGCGGAGCAGCGCGCCCGGGTGCTCATCGACCGGCAGCTCGTGGCCGCCGGTTGGGTCGTGCAGGACAAGAAGGATCTGAACCTGTTCGCCGCCCAGGGAGTCGCGGTCCGGGAGTTGGTCATGGCGTCCGGCCACGGCCGGGCCGACTACCTGTTGTACGTCGACAAGTCCGCCGTGGGCGTCATCGAGGCCAAACCCGAGGGAACTCCCCTGTCCGGTGTGGAGTGGCAGTCGGCGATGTACGCCGAAGGCTTGCCCGCCGACGTGCGTCTCAAGGCCCTCACGGTCGACGGCCGCCTCCCGTTCGTGTTTGAGGCGTCCGGCACCGAGACCCACTTCACTAACGGCTACGACCCGGAGCCGCGGGCACGCAGGCTGTTCGCCTTCCCGAAGCCGTCGACGTTCGCCCGCATCCTGCGTGACGCCGAGGCAGACCCAGAGTCGCCGACCTGGCGCGGCAAGGTGCGTGCCCTGCCGGAGCTGGACACCGTTCGCCTGCGGCCTGCCCAGATCGACGCGATCCTCGGTGTCGAGCAGAGCCTGGCCGAGCAGCGCTTCAAGCGCAGCCTGGTCCAGATGGCGACGGGCGCCGGCAAGACGTTCACGGCGGTCACGCAGTCCTACCGCCTGCTCAAGCACGGCGGCTTCAACCGCGTGCTGTTCCTGGTCGACCGCAACAACCTCGCCGACCAGACGCTGGCGGAGTTCCAGAACTACCGCACCCCAGATGACGGTCGACGGTTCACGGAGATCTACAACGTCGACAAGCTCACCAGCGCCGGCATGCTCGGGTCCACCAACGTGGTCATCTCGACGATCCAGCGGGTCTACAAAGCCCTTCAAGGCGATGAGGTCAGCCCCGGCGACGATCCCGGTCTGGACGGGTTCGTGCCCGGGGCCCCGGTGACCGCCTCCTACAACCCCGACCTGCCTCCGGAGACATTCGACCTGGTGATCGTGGACGAAGCCCACCGCTCCATCTACGGCGTATGGCGAGGCGTCCTGGACTACTTCGACGCCCATATCGTCGGTCTCACGGCAACGCCGGGGAAGCAGACGTTCGGGTTCTTCGAGCAGAACCTCGTCTCCGAGTACACCTACCCGCAGTCGGTCGTGGACAACGTAAACGTCGACTTCGACCTCTACCGGATCCGCACCGAGATCAGCGAGCAAGGCTCGGTGATCGAGGCGGGAACGATCGTGCCGAAGGTTGACCGCCGTACGCGTGCCGAGCGGCTGGAGGCGCTGGACGAGGACCTCGCGTACACGCCCGGCCAGCTCGACCGCGCCGTCACTAGCAAGTCGCAGATCCGCACCGTGCTCGAGACCTTCCGCGACCGCCTGTTCACTGAGATCTTCCCAGGCCGCTCGACGGTCCCGAAGACGTTGATCTTCGCCAAGGACGATGCCCACGCCGAAGAGATCGTGACAACCGTGCGCGAGGTGTTCGGCAAGGGCAACGACTTCGCCGCCAAGATCACCTACACAGCCCGTGACCCCAAGGGCCAGCTGCAGGCGTTCCGAACCAGCCCCACGCTGCGGATTGCCGTCACCGTCGACATGATCGCCACCGGCACCGATGTTAAGCCGTTGGAGTGCGTTTTCTTCATGCGGGACGTGCGCTCGGCGCAATACTTCGAGCAGATGAAGGGTCGCGGCTCTCGGACGATCCCCGCGGCCGACTTCCAGTCCGTCACGCCTGATGCGCTCGCCAAGACTCGCTTCGTCATCGTCGACGCTGTGGGTGTCACCGAGCACGACTTCGTCGAACCACCACTCAACCGTGACAAGTCGGTGCCACTGAAGAAGCTCCTCGACAAGGCCGCCGCTCTAACCCTCACAGAGGACGAGACGGCGACCCTCGCGTCGCGACTGGCAAAGCTCGAGCTCGAGCTGACAGACACCGAGCGCGCCGAGCTCGACGCAGTCGCCGACCACCCGGTCCGCGAGCTCATCCGCCAGCTCGTCGACGCCGTCGACACCGACTGGCAGGCCAAGCACGTCGAGGCCGGCGGCCAGGTGCAGGACCTTCTCGACGCTGCGATCGAGCCCATTGCTGCGAATCCTGACCTCCGCAACCGCATCCTGGAGCTGCGCGCCACCCACGACCGCACCATCGACGAGGTGAGCCGCGACACCCTCATCGACGCCCACGGTATCGTCGACACCACCCGAGCTCGGAGCGTCGTGGAGTCGTGGAGCTCCTACCTCGAAGTACACCGCGCAGAAATCACGGCCATCCAGCTCCTCGCCGAGGCCCGCGATCGTCGGGTGTCCTTCCACGACATCCAGGAGCTCGCCGACCGCATCGCCCGGCCGCCCTACAACTGGACGCCCGACCTCATCTGGAACGCCTACATCGCCATCGAGGCCCCGAACGTCCGAAGCAGCCCGGCCCATACCCTGACCGATCTGGTCTCACTGGTCCGCTATACCGTCGGCGCGGACGACGCACTGGTCCCCTACGCCGACCTCGTGCGTGAGAGGTACGCCGCTTGGCTCGCCCAGCAGGAGCAAGCGGGCGTCACGTTCACGGAAGCAGAGAGGTGGTGGCTCGACCGCATGGTCTCTGTCATCGCCTCCTCCGCCGGTTTCGACGCCAGTGACCTCGACGATGCACCCTTCACCGAACGCGGCGGCACCGACGGTGCTCTCCGCGACCTCGGCGACGGCGCGGCGGATCTCATCGACGCGCTCAACGCGGAGCTCACCGCGTGAGCCTGACCATCACTCCTGCGGCGATCGTGGAGGGGGCGGAGGCATCCGGAAGCCCCGGCCTGCTTGCCAAGGCGCCGGAATGGGGTCGCGTCCAGCTTGGTGCTGTGGCACGAGTCGTGAATGGCGCAGCGTTTCCCTCCTCAGGGTTCAACCCTGAGGCCCGTGGAATGCCCCTGATCCGCATCAGAGATATCGCGGCAGGGAGGACGCAGACGTGGTTCGACGGACCGTGGGAACGACAACATCTGGTGCGACATGGCGACCTTCTAGTCGGCATGGACGGTGACTTTCGAGTGGAGCGGTGGACCGGCGGAGACGCGCTTCTCAACCAGCGGGTTTGCCGCATAGATGTAGACGAGTCGCAGTACTCCGCCCGGTTCCTCTCGTTGGTGCTGCAGGGATACCTCGACGCCATCTGGCAGGCGACTTCATCGGTCACCGTGAAGCACTTGTCTTCACGTTCGATCGCGGCCATTCCCTTGCCCCGCCCATCCCTCGACGAGCAGCGGCGCATCGTCGACCTCCTCGAAGACCACCTTTCCCACCTCGACGCTGCGACGATGTCCGTTGATGCAGGTACCAAGAGACTCGCAGCCCTGAGGCGCAGCGCCCTAGCGGAACTCCACGCCGGAGACGCGACGCCGCTAAGGGACGTTGCGATCGACGCTGGTTACGGGACGTCTGCGAAGTGCGTCGCCGATGGCCCTGGCCCGGCAGTGGTCAGGATTCCGAATCTTGTGGACGGCAGCATCAACCTCAATGACGAAAAGCGGATCGCGGATCTCAAAACGGACGTGTCGCGGTATGCACTCTCCGCCGGGGACGTCCTAATCATCCGTACCAACGGCTCTGTTGACCTGATCGGGCGATCTGCAGTCGTGCAGCCAGGCGTCGACGCTGCGTATGCGTCGTACCTGATTCGCTACCGCGTCGACGAGTCGCGGGTCCGCCCGGCATGGGTACAGGCGATGCTCAGCACGCCGCAGGTGCGAGCACGTATCGAGACCCTGGCGGCGTCCAGTGCGGGTCAGCACAACCTCAGCCTCGGTAAACTCAACACGCTCGCCTTGCCGGTGCCCGTTTTGGCGGCTCAAGACGCCGGTCTCCGGCGGCTGGCCGAGTTGGACTATCAGTTGCGCAGATTGCATGTCGAGCTGAGAGCAGCGAGCACCCGGGCAACTCGGCTCCGAGCCGCATTGCTTCAATCAGCGTTCTCGGGGCATCTGACCAATACTGACTCGCGTGCATCGAGACTCGATGAAAGGGCCCCAGCATGACCGAGGTCGGTCCAGGCGCGGTTGCCGATCCTGCTTCTGAGAGAAGCACTGGAGCAGTTCAGACGAGTTCCAGCCGTCGCCTGGTCGACAAGCTCTGGTCGTACTGCAACGTGTTGCGCGACGACGGCGTCGGCGTCATCGAGTACACCGAACAGTTGACGTACCTGCTGTTCCTCAAGATGGCTCACGAGCGCAGCATCCGGAAGCTGAACCCGCAGCGGATCGTCCCTGCCGAGTACTCCTGGCAACGGCTCCTCGACGCCGAGGGCACCGAGCTCGAGATCGCCTACAACCAGATCCTCGTCGGCCTGGCGCAGCAGCCGGGAACGCTCGGCACGATCTTCCGCAAAGCGCAGAACCGCATCCAGGATCCGGCCAAGCTCAAGCGACTCATCGTCGACCTGATCGGCCAAGAGAACTGGTCGGCGTCGGGCACCGACCTAAAGGGCGACGCCTACGAGGAGCTGCTCTCCAAGGGCGCGTCCGACAAGGGGTCCGGCGCCGGGCAGTACTTCACCCCTCGCGACCTCATTGCCGGCATCGTTGATGTGATTGACCCGGGACCCGACGACACAGTCGTCGACCCGGCCTGCGGCACCGGTGGCTTCCTTCTGGTCGCCCACGAGCACGCAGCCCGCTACGCCGAGGATCTGACGCCCAGGCAGCGCGCGCATCTGCGCGACGGCTTCGTGTCCGGCTACGAACTCGTCGACGGCACCGCGCGGCTCGCAGCGATGAACCTGCTGCTGCACGGCATCGGTACGTCAGATGGCGACTCACTGATCGACGTACGTGATGCGCTGCTGGCTGCCCCGCGCGAGCGTTGGTCGGTGGTCCTCTCCAACCCGCCGTTCGGTCGCAAGTCGTCCCTGACAATGGTGGGCGTCGACGGCCGCGAGGTGCGTGAGGACCGCGAGATTGAGCGGCAGGACTTCGTAGTCACCACGAGCAACAAGCAGCTCAACTTCCTCCAGCACATCATGACGATCCTCGATATCAATGGCCGCGCCGCCGTCGTACTCCCCGATAATGTCCTCTTCGAGGGCGGCGCGGGCGAGACCCTGCGCAAGAAGCTGCTGGCCGACTTCGACCTCCACACGATGCTGCGCCTGCCGACCGGCATCTTCTACGCCCAGGGTGTGAAGGCCAACGTGCTGTTCTTCGACAAGAAGCCAGCCGCCGAGCGGCCGTGGACCGAGCGACTGTGGGTCTATGACCTGCGCACCAACCAACACTTCACGCTCAAGCAGAATCCCCTTCGCCGGCAGCACCTCGACGACTTCGTTGACTCCTACCTCCCTGGGAAGGATCGCTCCGAGCGAGTCGAATCCGAGCGGTGGAGATCGTTCACGTACGACGATCTGATTGCCCGCGACAAAGCCAACCTCGACATCACTTGGCTGCGGGACGAGTCGCTGGAGGACGCAGACAACCTGCCCGCCCCCGAAATCATTGCCCGCGAGATCGTTGAGGACCTCACGGCGGCGCTGGCCGAGTTCGAGGCCGTCGCCGCTGCACTCGAAGCGCACAATCCGATCGGATCTGAATAGGCCGATGACCCGGACGGGCGCACGCGCCAGGACGTTAGAGAATCTCCTGTCTGTCGCCGGTCTGCCTCCGGCCCCACTGCCCCCTCGACCCCGCCTCGCCGATATTCCCGACTCCTTCGTCACTCGGATCGAGGAGGTGTACGTGCGCCTCGGCGGTGCACCCCCGAACACCTCCACCGGGCCCGACCCGGCGCATTTGATCTCGCGGTCGCCACCGAGTCAGGTCCCCTCCTCATCGAGCTCGATGAAGAGCAACACTTCAACCGGTACCGGGTCGGCACCCTCTCCTTCCCCTGGGCAGATGCCCTGCCCTGGGTCCACGCCTATCGCGACTACAGCCGCGTGCATGAGGCAAGACTCGCGCGAACGTTCGTCTCGGGCCGGCGGTGGACCAACGACTCCGCCCCTGGCTTCTTCGGCCCGCCATCAGCACCCGGCGACTTCAGTGGAGTCGGTTCCCCCAGATGGCGCCAGCGTGCGTTTTACGACGCGGTCAAGGACCTCATGCCCGGGGTTCGCCTTGCCCGGATCGCGGTGTTCGATGACGTCGACGGCCGGTCCCTCAATACCATCTTGCGCACCAGGGACATGTCGGCAGCTCACGGCATCCGGGTGTTGATCGAGGGTGGCACCCACTCCTGGACGACCCACTGAAGCCCTTCCGGCCAAGGCATCGAAAAGGATCTCCTCGGCACATCCCCTGCCCATAACGAAAGTCCGACCTCGACCGCTCGAACTTCTCGTGACGACGACTGACGAGTCCAAAGAAGCGCCCTGGTCTTCCCCCGGTCTCGTGGACACCGTCACAGTGGTCGAAAGACCACGGAGAGGTGTCTAGATGACGACCTATTCGCAGGAGTTCAAGGACCAGATCGTCGAGCTGCATCGTCGCGGGCGCTCGTTCAGCGATCTGGCCAAGGAGTTCAATCTGGCAGCGACGTCGATCTCGAACTGGGTCCGGGCCGCTGACAAGCGCGACGGCCGTTCCGGGCAACAGTCGCCCTCGCCGGTGCCGCAGCCGGACAAGGACCGGATCCGGCAGCTTGAGAAGGAGCTGGCTCGCAAGGACGAGGAGCTGGAAATCCTGGGAAAAGCGCTGGCCTTCTTCGCGCGTCGGGCGGACCAGTAGAGGTCTACGCCTACATCCGCGCTGAGAAGGCTGCCGATCCAGAAGCCAAGATCAGCCTGCTGTGCCGTGTCCTGGGGGTGTCCAGGTCCGGTTACTACGCCTGGGCCAGCCGGCTCACCCAGCCTTCTGTCCGGGCGCAGACCGACCGGGTCCTGCTCGAGGAGATCCGGGCCATCCACGCCCGCTTCGGCTACTACGGATCACCTCGGGTGTACCGCGAGCTGCTGGCCCGCGAGCACCACGTGGGCCGGCACCGGGTGGCCCGGCTGATGCGCCTGCACGGCATCACCGCGGCCCGCTGCAAGATCAAGTCGCGCCCCCGGGCCGCGCCGGTCTCACGTCGCCCCGAGGTCGTCGACCTGGTCCGCCGCAGGTTTCAGGCCGACGTCCCAAACACGCTGTGGTTCACCGACGTGACCCAGATCCGCACCGGGGAGGGGTGGCTGTGGGCCGCAGTCGTGCTCGATGCGTTCAACCGTGAGGTTCTCAGCTGGGCCACCTCGCCACGGGAGTCGCCCCGTACCGTGCTCTACGCGCTCAACGACGCGCTCAAGATCCGCCGACCCGCCCGCGGGTGCGTAATCCACTCCGACCGCGGGTACCAGTTCACCGCCTGGGACTGGCTCGACAACGCCGCAGCTGCCGGCCTGAGGGTGTCGATCGGGGAACGCAAGTCCTGCTACGACAACGCCGTCATGGAGTCCTGGTTCTCCTCGTTCAAGAACGAGGAGATCTACCCCAAAGGCACCCCGTTCACCCGCAAGGAAACCCGAGCCCGACTGTTCAGCTACATCTGGGAGTACAACACCCACCGGATGCACTCATCCTTGGGCTACGTCCCACCCCGTGCCTACGCAGCATCATCAAGTAACTGTCCGTGAAACCCGGGCAAGACCACCCCCCACCAGCCGGTGGAAGACCTTCAGACCGAGCGGCACGCATGCTACGAAGGTCCGTAGATCAACCAGCTCGGCCCGTCCCTCAGGGGCGGGCCGAGCGCCATTTGCAGGCTAAGTGACGAGCAGTGACGGGCGGTGAGTGGGGGAGTGCACGGTGGGGTGAAGTTCTACCGCGGCGCCGCTGTCGCCGCACGCTCCTACGTTGAGGCCGACCGGTCTCGCGTCGACGACTACTACCTGACCGAGGGCACCGGACTCGCCACCCACTACGTCGCGACACCGACCGCTGGTGCCCAAGTAGCAGGGGTGCTCGACGGCGACAGCTACGAACGCTGGGTCGCCGGGTACGACGTCAAGACCGGTACGCCCAAGGGTCGGCTCCGCGGCGACGAGCACGGACTCCGGTTCGTCGAGGTCGTGGTCAACGGGCCGAAGACGTGGTCGCTCGCCGCCGCGATCCACCCCGCGATCGCCGACGCGTACGACGCCGCCCAGGAGCGCGCCGCCGCCGAGATCATCGGCTGGGTCGCCGACCACGCCACAACTCGCATCGGGCCACGCGGTCGACAGGTCCAGGTGCCGGTCGAGCGGATCGAGGCAGCCGTCATCCGCCACCACACCTCACGCGCCGGCGACCCGCACCGCCACCTCCACCTGCAGATCAACGCGCGTGTGTTCGCCCACGGCGCCTGGCGCGGCCTGCACTCCGTCGGCGTCCTCGACAGCATCGAGGCGATCAACGGGATCGGGCACGCCGCCGTCGCCTGTGACCCCGAGCTCCGGCGCTCTCTCGCCGCGCACGGCTACACCCTCGACGCCAGCTCCGGCGAGATCACCGAGCTCGCGCCGTACGCCGGCAGGTTCAGCGCCCGGGCCGCGCAGATCAACCGCAACGTCGACAAGTACGAAGCGGCGTGGCGCGCGGCTCACCCCGACCAGGAGCCCGGACCGAGCCAGCGACAAGCATGGGATCGCCGAGCCTGGGCGGAGGCGCGTCCCGACAAGGTGGTGCCGGCGTCAGGGGCCGACCTCGCGCAGCGGTGGATCGACGAGCTGCGCGGCCTCGGCTTCGATCCTCCGATTCCACCCACCGACCCGGTCGCGTCAATCCCGGTCGCGACGCCGATCGCGCGCATCAACCGCGACGCCGTGGCCGAGCTCGCGCTGGTGCGGCTCGGAGCCCGACGCTCCAGCTGGAACGCCGCCGACCTCCGCGGCGAGTGCGAGCGGATCGTCGCAGACGTCGGCGTGATCGCCGACGGCGCCGTACGACGCGAGCTGGGGGAGGACCTCACCGCTCGCGCGGTCGCGGCGTCGCGCCCGCTCCTGCGGCGCGACGATGTCCCCGACCACGTCCGCGCATTCACCTCCCGCGAGGTCCTCGCAGTGGAGTCCGACATCGTCGCCCGCCTGGTCGCCCGCTCCGAGCACCCCGGGACGCCAGCCCAGGTCGGATCCGTCATCGACCGACGACAGCTCGACCAAGGCCAGCGAGACGTCGTCGGCGCACTCCTCGGCACGGCCCGACTGGTCGTCGTCGAGGGCGCGGCCGGCACCGGCAAGACCACCACCCTCGCGGCCGCCAGCGACCGTCTCGACAGCGAAGGGCACCGACTGGTCGTGGTCACCCCGACCCTCAAGGCCGCGCAGGTCGCGGGCGAGCAGGTCGGCTGCGGCGCCTTCTCGGCCGCCTGGCTCGTGCACCAGCACGGCTTCCGTTGGGACGACGACGGATGCTGGCACCGCGTCGATGCTCACGACCGCACGAGCCCGAACGCAGTCGCGCGGCTCCTCCCGGGTGACCTCCTGCTCGTCGACGAAGCCGGCATGCTGGACCAGGACGTCATGCGCGCACTGCTCATCGTCGCCGACGACTCCGGCGCCCGCGTCGCGCTCGTCGGCGACCGACACCAGCTGCCCTCCGTCGGCCGCGGCGGCGCCTTCGACCTCGCCATCCGCTGGGCGCCGGACGAAGCCTGCGTCGAGCTCGACACCGTCCACCGCTTCCTCGACGACACCTACGCCGACCTCACCCTCCAGATGCGCACCGGCGACCGCAGCGGCGACGTCTTTGACACTCTCGTCGACCGCGGCGAGATCGTCATCCACCCGACCGAGGTCGAGCGCCTCGGCCGTCACAGAGGCAGCCGCAGGCGACCTGCGTGCGGCTCCCTTGCTCATCGCCGATACCCGCGAGCAGGTGAGCCTGCTCAACGCCGCCATCCGCGACCTGCGGCACGCCGACGAGGGCGCCGTCGAGTGGGCCGAATCGGCGACCCTGACAACGTCCGCCGGCGAACAACTCAGCCAAGGCGACCGCGTCGCAACCCGCCGCAACGACCGCGACCTGGGCGTTGCCAACCGCGACACCTGGACCGTCGCAGCCGTGGGCGACGACGGCTCCCTCCTCGTCCGCGGCCGGTGCGGCGAGCGGAGGCTGCCCGCCGAGTACGGCCGACGCCACGTCGAGCTCGCCTTCGCCACCACCGTGCACGGCGCCCAGGGCGACACCGTCGACCACGCGCACCTGCTCATCGGCGAGACCACCGGCGCCGCGTCGGCGTACGTCGGCATGACCCGCGGCCGGCACCGCAACACCGCCCACATCGTCGCCCACATCGTCGCCGACTCCGTCGCCGACGCCCGCGCCCAATGGATCAACGTCTTCAACCGCGACCGCGCCGACCTCGGACCCGCCCACGCGGCCACCCGCGCCGCCGACGACATCGACCGCTTTGGACCACAGATCACCCAGGCAGCGATTCAGGCTGCCACTCTCCGACACCACGCCGAGCCCGACGACCGCACGTCACGGCGCCGACAGCCTGCTCACCACTTCCCTCACCACCCCGAACGAACTGAGCGCGGGCCCGGGATCGGCCTCTGAGAAGCCCCGCACCGGGGCTCCATAAGCGAAGTTCAGAACTTTCGGGGGGATGCCCTCTGACCTGCACAAACACTGCGTCCCCCCGCCCGCTCACCACACCAGGGGAGACGGAGGTGGTGACGCCCTTGAGGCACCCTGAGCACCTTCCTGTCCACCCCTGAGCGAGCACGTCGCACACCGCCCCCACTCGTCCAGACGACACCCCCGTTCTCCCGGAAGGACGCTCCATGCAACCCATCCAGATCCCCGACGACTGGGACGACCGAGGACTCATCACCTTCGAAGAGTTCTGCGACCTCATCCGCACCCCCCCAACGCACCGTCCGCGACTGGCGCCAACGCGGCGTCGGCCCCCGCTGGGCCCGCTTCAACGGCTGCGGCCGCCTCTACATCACCGTCGCCGAAACCCGCCGATTCCTCAGCTCCGCCACCACGAGCAGCCGCTCGATCCACACGCCCAGCCAGGAGAAGCCCCGTGACTAGGAAGCGAGAACTCCCCGTCTACGTCAGCCTCGACGAAGCCGCCGAGATCATGTCCCTGTCCACCAGGACCATCCGACGCCGCATCAGCGACGGCACCATCCCCGCCTACCAATGCGGGCGCCGCTCCATCCGGCTACGACTCGACGAACTCGAAGCCGCACTGCGCCGCATCCCCTCGGCCCGGCGGTGACCGTGATGGACGACGGCCATCCGCGATCGCACGCGGGGGCCCGCCGACTCGCCAGAAGTACTCGCGCTGCCCCAGAGTCCGGATGAACGGAGAACTCATCGTCCGAGAGCCTGCCAGGACGTGTTTCTTCTATCCGCCTAGCCGACGATCTCGGTCGCCAGCTCGACCAACGAGTCGGCTCTCCGTACCAGCGGCTCGGCCTTCGCGCCGGTGATGAGGTTGGTGCCGTACTCGACGTCACCCTTGACCGCGAGCAGCTCGCGTAGGGCGCGCTCGGCAGTCGCTGCGGCGGGTCGGGCACCCAGCGCTTGGCGTAGTGCCTTGGCTGCTATGGCGTGGTCGATGCCACTATGAGTGGAGCCGGTCAGCACGGTGACGATGGCATCCTTCGTGCAGATGCGAGCGTAGATCGAGTCGCCGGCACCCCCGATCTACGGTAGGGCGGGCTGGCGACCGGTCCTCGCGCGACACAGGGCTGTCTGACACGCTCGTCCGTGTGAGCCCCAACGCGGAGGAGCAGCACCGGTGACGCACGCGACCCCTCCGGCACGTCCGGGGTTGAGCTACCACGAAGGCATCGAGGAACTGGAGCTGGCGTCCGAGGAGCTCAACGAACCTCGCACGCTCGTGTGCCGGGGATGCATCAGTGACACCGCGCTGGATGCGGCCGTGCGCGACGAAGCGGCTATCGGGACGTGCAGCTTCTGCGCAGCGTCAGCCGAGTGCGTGACGTTCGAGGACCTAAGGCACGTTATCGACGAAGCCGTCGACAACTTCTACGTGAGCATCGAGGAGTCCGGGGCGTACCGCGAGAACGGCGAGTGGAACCTCCCCTGCGAAGACATCCAGGACATCCTGGAGTATGAGGTCCTCTACGGTGCCGTCGACGACAGGGTCTTGACGCCGCTGGTGCGATTCGTCGCCGAGAGAAATGCCGTGCCCTACGGGTACGTCCTGCGCCGGCACGTCCTGGCAAGCCTGTACGACTGGGACGAGGGCGCGTGGCGCAACTTCATGAAGCAGGCAAGGGTCGACGACCTTGTCCCTGACCTGTTCGAGCAACTCCCGGCGAAGTACCTGGACCTGTTCGGGCGGATCGAGCGTGTCGCCCAGGTCGAAGGATTGTTCAAGACTGCGACCCCAGCTCCACCGCTCTGGCGTTGCCGCAAAGGCTCATCGGATAGGCCGTGGCGAACCGGTGCTGACTTGGGTAGTGCACCTGGGCAGTACGACGCCGGCGTTGGCCGGCTGAACTCCAAGGGTCAGTCCGTCTTCTACGGCTCCACGACCTTGCGCGGGGCCGTCATTGAAGTGGCCAACCACCTAGGAGCAGATGTCGAGCTCTGGGGTGGCCGCTTCGCGGCGTCCCGCGACCTATACCACCTCGACGTCATGGACCTCCCCGACCGTCCCTCGCACTTCGCTCCGGGAGCTGCCGACACCTTCGACGCCATCGTGTTCCTCATCCGATTCGCCCGGACGCTGCGTCAGCACAAGCCGGAGGTCATCGGACGGCACTACATGCCAACCCAGCTCTTCGCTCAGTTCCTCCTGCGCGGGCCCGAGGAGCTGCGCCCCGACGCTATCCGGTTCGCCAGCAGCGTCGACCCGACGTCGGAGAACTGGGTCGTCTTCGTCGACCACGAGCACTGCGTCGACAACGGTGCAGTCGGTATGCGCTCCGACGAGCTTTACCTGACGCTCGACCCGACAAGCGTCCAGCATGTTCACGCTCGCGATATGACCGCGGTCGAGGCCGACAAGTAAGGCACCTGAGCCCCTCTGTTCAAGCACCCCTCGGAGGCTGGCTCGACTCCGGGACTGCCTCTTCCCGTGGGCAGGAGAACTCGTCCCATCCCATGCCACGTTGCCAGCAGTACCCCGTGACGACCTCCGGGTGAGGGCTGGTGCCGAGCCACACGCCGTCGAGACCGTCGATTTCCAGGTTCAGGTCGGGGAGTCCTTCAGCTTCGAATGAGCGGAGCATCGCCAGGCCTTCGGTGACTTCGACCCACAGCCACAGGTGCCGCGAGGTCGCGTCCTCGACGTTCAGGAGCTTCTCGACGTCAGCGCGGTGCAGAGCTTCGTCGCGCAGCTGTTCATGGATGACGTCGACGGGAAAGTTACGCACCGCGGAGCGGGTCGTGCCGAAGCCCCGGAGAACCTGAACCTTGCCGCCGAAATCACTCAGTAGCGCATCGGAGGCTTCAGTGATTGATGAGATTAGCCCGATGCCCACCGAGTGCAGGGCGCGGAGCGGTTCGTACGTCGGCGGGCGACTTGCCTCAGGGATCATCCAGTCCTGCTGCCACCTGCGTGTATCGACGCGAACGACGCCGAGAGCTTCTAGTGTCGGTAGGTGGGTGCGAAGTTCGCGGACCACATTCGATGCCTCGCTCTGGCCCTCGTGCGTCGCCGTCCAGCACCCGGTCAGCCGGTCAACGACGACCAGTCCATCTGGGGCCTCGCGCGCCCAACGCACATCGCGGCCCACACGGTTGCCGTCCGCGAGTGTGGTGACCTCCAGGGCGATCATGCGACCAGCGCCCGTCAGGTAGAAGTCGTGCATCCGGTCCCTGCTGCCGTCATCCCACCGCTTTACCGTGATGGGCGTCTTCAGCCTCGCAGTCAGGCTGCAGGCGGCGGCGTTTGCGGCGGCGTTCTCACGACCCTCCTTGTTTGGCATAACTCATGCTCTCGGCCTACTGGTCGAGCCACAAGGCCGTATCGAGGGCAACCGCATCCAAGCTGCAGGGAGACCCCCGGGTTCACCGCCTCGCTGACCACGTTGACCCAGGAGGCGATCCTCTGTCTGCGACCGACGGCGCCGAGAACAGGACCGTTGACGGGTCGGTAACCGTAACGCGCTGCTCATCTCAGGACACGAAGTGGCCTCTCACGCTGTAGTCCGAGCGGTGGAAGATCTCGCTCGGCAGGTGCACGGTCAGGCGGGCTGCTTAGTCGCCTACGACCCCGAGGCTGCGTTGTGCAGAGAGCAGGAGCGCTAGGAAGTCCAAGCCCGCCGCCTCAATGTCGACGATCGGAACCTGGGTGCGTTGTTTGCCTCCACCCGGCATCGCGTCGTCGCGGCTGAATGCGATGGCCAGCGCTCCGCCCCGTGCACCTCGACACGTGCCCGCACCTTCGAGGGCACGCCGGAACCGACGTTGCGGTGACCTGTGCGAGCGATGCGCCGCAGTCCGCGATGGGTAGGCGCGCCGCGGGTGAGGTCTGCGGCCGCGAACCCATTCGTCCGCTTCCAGTCCTGGTCGGTGCGTTCTGCGACGGACTCGGCGCAGGCGCGTTCGATCAGAGCGACGTCGAGTTCGCCGTTGGGCTCGCCCAGGCTTGCGTGGAGAGGCGTCCAAGGCACACCACCAACCTCGAGACGATCACCGACAGCGTCGTTGCCTACCGACCGCATCCATGGGTGGCTGACTGGAGCGGGGTTGGGGAGCTGCCATCCGCGGCCAGAGCTCGACATGTGTCAGGCTTGCCCGACGGGGGTCGAGCCGGTCACTCACATCGTGATGACGCCGACGGCCGCCCAGCTGTACGAAGCCGGCCGCCGTCACGTGGGTACCAAACGGCTTCGGTAGCGTCGTCGTATGGAGATCGAGTACGCGACAACGGACGAGGAGCGACTGGAGGTCCGCGAGTTCCTCGCCCAGCACATAGCGGACATCGCACCCACAGCCGTCCCGGCTACTGCCATGGACGAGGCCTATCAGCCACTGGTGCCGTTCATCCGCTGGGACGACGGCGAGTACGACGGGGCGATCATCGCCGCCGCCCTCACATGCCGTGCTCAGGTCGCAGCGGGTGCGGCCCTGACCGGCATGGGACAGGACAAGTTCGGGCCTGCGCTGGATAGGCATTCCGAGCTCGACATGATCGCGGTGGTGAAAGCGTTTCGCGGTCAGAGAATGGCCACCGTTCTACTCGAGGCCATGGAGTTCAAGCTGGCTGAGCGCGGAGTGCGCGTGTGGTTCGGCAACGTCTCCCGCGACAGCGACGTGACGCAGCTCCGTACCTTCTATTTCGGGCGGGGGTTCACGGTGCTAGCCGACGGTCAGCCCCTGCCGCCGCTCCTGGGCACGCAGTGGGTTCCGCCCTTCGCGGAACCGCCGGCGTTCTTCTTCTACAAGCGAGTAGCGGCGGTGTAGTCGCGCCTGAGGTGTGGCGCGTTGCCATGGCCTGCCGTGTAAGCGCGGGGATCGGCGCTGCGCAACAGGGCTTTCCGCCGGGCCTGTCCCCGCGCGCTCTCGCGGTTCTATCGTGCATCTACTGGTCTCGTCGCCATCGGCGGCGGGTGCAGCCAGCCAACCCCGGCCTCGCCGCGGAGACGACCATGCCCGATCACTCGGGGCTCTTCTGCGTTTCAACCAACGACGTGACCCCGGCCCAACTGGCCGCGGTCTTGCTCTAAGCCCGTTACAGCGGACCAACTCATCACCTCCACTCGCACCAGGTGCGCCGATGGTTCGCTTGGTGCGAAACGAATGGGGCACGCTCCGAGACGCGCAGATCCTGGCCCGGCACGCCGCCCCCCGCACCACCGAGCCGAAGGTGGCTACATGGTCCGCAACTACTTCACTCGACGCTCAACCGCTCGATCGCATTGCTGATCTCGGCGGCTGCGATACTGGCACCGGCAGATTTGCGAAAGTCGATGTCGCCAGACTGGACGCGACACACAGGCACGCGCCCTCGTTCTAGGAAAAGTTCGCGTTGCCTCGACACGGCGGCCAGGTACTCCGGGGTTGGCGCGCTGTCCGCTGGGCGCCCGCGGCGACGAAATCGTTCCAGGGTCTCCTCGATCGAGAGTTCAAGAACGACGAAGAGGTCGATGCTATGAGTGACGTCCTGCAACGTTGCCGAGGTCACCGTGAGCAACGCCATCTCGTCTTCGGTGAGCCATCGCTGGCGCGTGAAGACGGGCGAGTGTATGTCGACGACTTCCTCGACGGAATGGTCCATGATGCCGCCGGACGCAGGGCATCCCGACCTCGCAGCGATGGCGTGATTCAAGTACCAGAACTGGTTCGCCAGGCACCACCGCTCTGGCTGTGAAGAGAGCCTCGGCAGAAATGGGTTCAGCTCGGGGTTCTCGAAAATCGGCTCTAGGCCGAGCAGGGGGCCAACCGCCCGAGCCAGGGTGGTCTTGCCGGACGCGATGTTGCCAAGGATGGCGACCATTGGGCCACTCAATTCGGTCACTTTCGTCGAATGTTCGTCGCGAACCAGACAACTAGGCTGAACGCCAAGTTGCTGACAACACCCAGGCCGACAGCGAGCACTACGTCAACGCGTTCGGAGCGGGTGTAGGCCAGCGCTACCACACCCATCAGAACCATGAAGTAGACGCCTGACGCGATGAGGAGGCGACGCTCCCAACGGTAGACACGCTCGATCAATCGGGCAAAGTCTGGTCCGTAGGCTCGCGATAGCTCCTCGACTGGTGTCCCGATTCGCGGGTCATTCCTGATCTGGTCGTCGGTCAGCTTGAACTGGTGCTTGATCGGCCAGATCTCGGTCTCATACCCATGTTGTCCTCGATAGGGCTTGCTAACTGGAGCAGCCAACTTAACGAACTCGATTTTGGCAATCGGCTCGCCGGGTGGGATGGCAAGGTAGTCGTTGGAGGAGTTGACCATGACGATTCCGAGGCGCCCGCTGAAGCCCGGGTCGGCGTAAGTGTTTACGGGCACGATACCGAGACTGAACAGTTGACCCTTGCTAAGAACCCGACCAAGAACTGACGACGGCAGATCGAGGACTTCCTCAGTGATGAACACCAATATCTGTCGGGGCTTGATCAAAATGCTCTGCCCCTCCTCTGCGACAATGGGGCGTTCGGGATGAGCGAGGTCGTAGTAGATGTTTGATGCGCGAAGCTCATAGCATGCTTGCTTGACGCGGTTGGGGTCGAAGCCAGCGCTGATAAGAGATCCGTGCTCGGCGTGCTCAATGATGGCCTCGTCGGTAAGGGTCCCTACCGGAGTTTCGGCCAAGTCGGGGCTCAATGGATCCTCCATTCTTTGTTCATGCGGCGTACCAGCGCAGGCGTGCGCCGTACCGTGCGAAGAAGGTTGACGTGGCGCGCATCGTTGGCAGTTCATCTATGCGGTCGCTGCTACACCATGCGAGGTCAATGATCTCGTCACGAGACACATCGAGGCCTGGAACTTCCGTTAGCGTCGTTGCAAAGAACGCAACAAGCCCAGATGACGCATCCGCTGGAACCTGGGCAATCAGCTGCAATTGCTCCGCCTCCAGCTGTAGCCCCAGTTCCTCTCGGAGTTCGCGGAGTGCAGCGTCCTTCGGTGTCGCATCGGAGCGCTCAATGAGCCCGCCCGGCGGCTGCCAGAACTCGGGGAATCGGCGGGTGCGTACCAAGAGCGCCTGCCCCTGCACCAGGACGACGACGACCGCGACCTCGGGCTGACCGCTTCCCTTCTCTTCGCGCACGCCGCGAGCCTGCCACAGCCCCACCGGACACGGAGTTTGGGGCGACGGCGAACCCGTCAACGTGTGCAGGGAGCATCATTCCCCGCCTATGAGCCAGCCAGTTCCGACAGGCGCCGAGCGATCTCGGTATCGCGGTCGGCAGCCGCGTGCTGGTAGCGCATCGCTGCCCCTGGGGTCGAGTGGCCGAGGCGACCCATGAGTTCCGCCAGCGTGGCACCGGTCTGCGCGGCCAGCACAGCGCCGGTGTGCCGTAGGTCGTGCCAGCGGAGGTCTGGACGGCCGGCTGACTCGCGGGCCGGGTAGTAGACCTTGTAGAGGGTCGCCGGGGCCATGTGGCGGTTGCTGTCGCCCGCGGCCGGGAAGAGCAATGAGTCACGGCCGGGTGCGGTGTGGTCGGAGAGGTGGTCCGTCACGAGCGGCAGCAGGTGGGGAGGGATGGCGATGTCGCGTACGCCGGCGTCGGTCTTGGGTGGACCGATGATGAACTCGCCGTCGACTCGCACCACTCCACGGCGGACCTTCACGCGTCCGGTGCGCAGGTCGATGTCGCCGCGGCGGAGCTCGGTCAGCTCGCCGAAGCGCATGGCGCACCACGCGGCGAGGAGCGCCATGAGCTTGTACCGCTCGGGCAGTTCCTCGACGATCGTCTTGAGCTCCTCGAGGCTGGCCGGCTGGACGTGGTGGGCGCGCTTCGCGCTGCCGGCTCCGCGGATCTGGGCCGGGTTGTAGGGCACGAGAGGATGCGGGCGCTCCGAGGCGGCGCTGGTGAAGACCGTGCGGAGCAGGCTGTAGGACTGGGCTCGGGCGGTCTCTCGTCCGGGCGCGAGAGTGTCGTACCAGGCGTTGACGTCCTCGGCCGTGATCCGGTCGATGCGCTCGTCGCCGAATGTCGGGTAGATGAACGTGTCGAGCAGCATCCGGTACTGCTGCCTCGTCGTAGGCCGCAGCGCGCGGCCTTGCGTCTTCCTCGTCTCGAGCCACTCATCGGCGTACACACGCAGGGTCGGGATCTCCTTCTGCCGGGCCGCACGCGCGGCGGCTTCCGGTGCCCAGAGCTCAAGGTTGATCTCGGCGCGTCGCGCCGTCAGCCACGCGATGGCATCGTCCTTCGCTGCGAACGTCTCCGGTGCGCGATAGAGCCTCCGGTCGGGCCCGGTGTAGGCGGCTCGATACCGGCCGGACGAGAGCCGCTCGACGCGGCCGAACCCCCGCGTCATGCTCGCGCTCTTCCTGGTCACTTCGGTCCCTTCAAGCTCGATTTCGAGGAACATACGAGGAACAACGAGGAACAACGGGGTCCGAATCTGTCCGGACGTGTCCGAGCCTGTCGTTGAGACATATCGCCTCTGACCTGCGAAGATACAGAAGTTCGGCGCAGCGGCGCGCGTTGGGCGAGGGTGCCGCTCAAAATGCGAACCCAGTATCGCCCACCTCGAACAGCCTGTCCTGTGGAAACGCGGCCAGAGGCCGTTCTCGTTCCGATGTCGCATCGGATTGAAACCCTCACTGGCCAGTTCCGGCACTTGGAATCCGGTGGCCGGATGCCTCCAGCCGCCGAGAAGTGTCGACGACCTCGAAATCGCGTCGCGGAGTACTCGACTGGTTCAACCACCGACGCCTTCAGGGCGAGATCGGACTCGCCCCCGTCGTGCGAAGACGGACAAGTCAGGCACAACCCCCGGCCGAGCGCGAAGCCGAATCGTGCAGGAGACCCCTAGGATCGCGCTCGTGCGCCTGATATCGGCTGTTCTCGGGTTCGCCCTGAGGAAGCTGGGTCTGCTCGGGGCGCTGGTGGTGTCGCTGTTCCTCGCCTACCTGCTCGTCCAGGTGCTGGTTCCCAGTCTGCGCGAGGCCGTGGCAGACCATGAGCGACTCGAGAAGGTGGCAGAGGAACGATCAGCTCTCGAGGACGACCTTGCGGAGCTGCGGCGGACTGCCGCGGAGGGCCGAAGCGAGGCGGTCGAGTCGCTGGAGGGCAAGATCGGCGTCGAGATCGAGGAAGGGCGCCGCAACGTCGCGACGAAGAAGGCAGAGATCGACCGGCTGCGTGACGACCAGCAAGAGCTCTGCGGCTTCGTGCGCGAGGTCATCGCGTGGCTCACCCCGGGCAACGCGTGCAGGTCAGCTGAGGCCGCGGTCGCGAAGGCGGACGAAGCACTCGACACCCTCGAAGGAACACTCGGCCGGGCTGAGGACGACGCCGCGATCCTTGCCGACCCCGCCCTGAGCCCTGAGCAGAAGCTGGATCGACTGGGCGTCGGCGGTGAGAACTCCCTGGTCGAGAGGGAGATCGACAACAAGGAGTCGGAGCTGGGCCAGAAGAAGGCCGAAGAGGAGAGCTTGGAGCAGGCCCAGGGATCCGGGGTGGGATGGGTCCTCAACCAGTGGCTCCAATCGTGGAGGTGGCTGGCTGCCGTCGCCCTGCTCGTGGTCGTCCTGCCCGGAGCCTTGCGCACCTTCAGCTACTTCGTGCTGATGCCGGTGGTGAATCGCGTGCACACGCCGATCCACCTGGCGGCCGGAGCTGAGAACGCGACTGCCGACCTTCGCACCACCGCGGCCCAGCGGACCCTGCCGATCGAGCTGGACGCCGGTGAAGTGTTGTCCGCGCGGTCGGAGTTTGTGCGGCCGGTGCAGGGCAAGATACGCAGCCGGCTCCTCTACGACCCGACGGCGCCGTTCATCAGTTTCGCGGCCGGGCTCTACTTCCTGAGCCGGATCACTGGCGACGGAGACGTCACGTCCGCGACGCTGGCGTCGCCCGATGATCCCGACTCGTACCTGATGCGCATCGACTTCCAGGACCATCCGGGTCTCGTGATGCATCCGAAGCACGTCGTGGGGGTGATCGGCACACCAGGCTTGCAGACGCGCTGGCGGTGGGGCATCCAGTCCTTCGCGACGTGGCAGGTGCGCTACATCATGTTCACCGGCACCGGCAGCCTGATCGTCCAGGGCGTCGGCGACGTCGCGGCCATGAACCCGCGCGGCAGGTCCACCAGGATGGAGCAGCACCTGGTGATGGGGTTCGACTCCCGCCTGACCGTGGGCGTCAACCGGACCGAGGTGTTCTGGCCCTACCTGCGGGGCAAGACCCCGCTCGTCGACGACGAGTTCACCGGTCACGATCCACTCTTCTGGCAGAAGTCCAGCGCCGACGGGCCGAGCACCCCTGTCGCCAAGGTGTTCAACACGTTCTTCTCGGGGTTCGGCAAGCTGTTGGGCTTCTGATCTCCCACGAGCCGAGGAAGCACCCCGCCAGGCCCACAGCGTCAACGGGACTGGAGCGCGTACGCGATCGCCAGCGCCGTAGCGGTGACACCGAGCATCAACGCCAGCACCCGGTCCGGCATCCGGCTGTGCCAGCGCGCACCCAGATAGCCGCCAGCCAACCCGCCGAGGCCGCAGGCGATCCCCACTGCCCAGTCCGGTGCCACCGAGCCGTCGGTGCGCACCGCGATGACCGCGAACGCGACCGCGCCGACGATCGAGGTCACGAACGTCGAGGCCAGTGCCGCGGGCGCCACCCTCGCGACCGGCAGGCCGCGCGCGACCAGGATCGGCGCCAGGATCGACCCGCCGCCGATCCCGTACACGCCACCGACGACGCCCACCGCCAGGCCGAGCCAGGCGATCAGGTGAAGCGGGGGATCGGCCTTCCGCGGGGTCGAAGCAGGCCACACGGTGCGCCAGATCAGCCACAGTCCCACGGGCAGCAGGACCGCCGCTGCCACCAAGCGGAAGGTCCGGACATCGGGGATCACATAGACCCGCACGAGCGCGCCGACGATCACGCCCGGCACCGTGCCCACCAGCATGTACCGAGTCAGCGCGCCAGGGCGCTGACCCTGCGCCCGGTAGCGCAGGAGTGCCCCTGGGCCGGACACCACGTTGTAGAGCAGGTTGGTCGGCGTCACCGCAGGGCTTGGGATCTTCAGCAAGTCCATCTGGACCGGCAACAAGAAGACGGCACCGGAGACACCCACAGGTGCGGTGAGCGTCGCGATCACCAGTCCCGCGACCAGACCAAGCGCCAGATGTCCCCAGTCCACCGGCTGATCCTCGCATCCAGCACAGCTCTCAGCCGCTGGGCGATCTGCGGGCGAGCAAGAGTTGGTAGAGCCCCTCGGTCCTCATCGTGACTGCGCGTGCCCCCTCCCGAGTCTGGGCGGAGAGTGCCCGCCGCGGCAACGACGACCGGCGCAATGGGGCGGCAAATGCTGGTTCATCACCGGGTAATCCCGAGCGCCCAGAGTGGCTGCGAGAGGGCCCGGCCGTGCGTCGGGCGCCGAACAGAGACGGAGGACCGGATGTCCACAGGTTCCAGATCACGCCGCAGGCCGGACCACGACGACGTGCTCGACGACGAGGGAGCGGTCCTGGTCGTGGAAGGGGTTGTCGAGCGGGGGGACCAGCGCGGTCGCACGCTCGGCTTCCCCACGGCCAACGTGCTGGACGTCGATGCCGTCCGGCTCGACGGCGTCTATGCCGGCACGGTGCAGATCGACCCGGAGTCCGGCGGCCCGACCTTCATCTCGGCCGTCTCGGTCGGCCACCGGCCGACCTACTACGGGAGGGACGGCGTACGCGTCCTGGAGGCGTACCTCCTCGACTTCAGCGGCGACCTCTACGGGCGGTCGGTGCGGGTCGAGCTGCACCTGCGACTGCGCCCGCAGCATCGGTACATCGACTCCCCGACGTTGGTGCGTCAGCTGCGCCGCGACGTCTCGGCCACGCGCGCGTGGGCGCGTGCCAACGGCCTGATGGGCGTGGGGGAGTCGGGCGCCCGACTCGACTCCGAGGCGTCGACCAGCTGACTCGACCGCGCCCGCCGGCTCCGCGACGGGCGCCGCGGCTCACTCGCGCTGCCCCGAGACCCAGTCCGGCTGGGCGGAGCGGTGGCCGGTGACCTGGTCGGCGAGCGTGTCCAGGTTCTTCATGACGACGTCCTCGAGTCGCATTCCGACCGCGGCGGCGTTCTCCTCGACACGGCCCGCGAAGCGGGTGCCCGGGATGGGCACCACAGGAAGGCACAGGGCGTGTCCCCTCTCGTAGAGCCAGCCCAGCGCGAGCTGGGCCGGAGTGACCCGCTGCTCCTCGGCGATCCGCACGAGCGCCTCGAGAAGCGGTCGGTTGGCGGCGAGTGCCGCAGTGTCGAAGCGGGGGAAGCGGCGGCGCATGTCGGAGCCCGTCATCCCAGCAGCGTCGAACCGGTCGGTGAGCCACTGGCGCCCGAGCGGCGAGAACGCCACGAACCCGATCCCGTGCTCGAGCATGGCGGGGATGACCTTGTCCTCCACGTCGCGGCTGATGACACTCCACTCGGACTGAACGGCGGCGATGGGATGGACGGCCGCAGCCCGGCGGATCTCCGCTCCCGTGGCCTCGGAGAGACCCAGGTGGAGCACCTTCCCCTCCTCAACCAGCTCGGCCATCGCGCCGACCGTCTCCTCGATCGGCACCGTGGGGTCCACCCGGTGCTGGTAGTAGAGGTCGATCCGATCGGTGCCGAGACGTCTCAGGCTGCCCTCGACCTGCTGACGGACGTAAGCGCGGTCGCCGCGGATCGCGCGGCCGTCGGAGCCCGGACGTCGCACGATGCCGAACTTCGTCGCCACCTGGACCTCGTCGCGCCGGTTCACCAGCAGGCGGGCAAGGATCGTCTCGCTCCGCCCCTCGCCATACACGTCGGCGGTGTCGAAGAAGGTGACTCCTTCGTCCACCGCTCGGCGGACCGTCTCCAGGGCGTCGTCGTCGCTCACCGGCCCATAGGCATCGGTGAGAGACATCGCGCCATAGCCCTGCGCGGAAACCGTCAGACCATCCCCGAGCGTCGTCTTCGCAAGCACCGTCATGGACGACGATCCAAGACGGCAGCGGTTGCCATCAGGTCGTCCCTCCGTTGCGCGGGGATTGCGCCGCCCGGACCGCCTCCCAGAGTGATGCCGTCCCGCACCCGCAGTGACGTCGTCCTCAGACGCCGAGGCGGCGGCGGCTGGCGCAATGGGTCCTTCACCTGGAGGTGGAACCCGCGTAACAGGCCGTTCCTAGCCTCGGTCGCGGCGGGTCCCCATTCCTTCCTGAGAAGAGCCGACGTGACCAAGCAGATCCACCTGAGCATCAACCTGACCGAGTACGGGCGTCACTCGGGCTCGTGGCGCCACCCCGATGCGGACGTCTCGGCGATCCCCAACCTCGAGGCCTACCTGCACGCCTGCGAGTGGGCGGAGAAGGGCTTCTTCGACCAGGGCTTCATCGCCGACACGCCCATGCACACCTGGGGCAACGAGTCCACGACGTCGACGCGGCTGGACGCCATCGAGATGGCGGGCTACCTGGCGGCACGGACGACGCACCTGGGTCTCATCGCGACGATGTCGACGAGCTACACCGAGCCGTTCGAGGTCGCGCGCCGCGGCGCCTCGGTCGCGAACCTGAGCGGCGGCCGGCTGGGGCTCAACTTCGTGGCCTCGCAGGGCGACGACATGGCGCGCAACTTCAACCTGGCCAAGGAGAAGCCGCGTGAGGTGCGCTACTCCCGCTACCGGGAGTACCTCGAGGTCATCACCAAGCTCTGGGACTACGCCCCGACCGCCGACGCGCCCGGCCGACTGCTGCGTCACGAGGGCGAGCACTTCCAGGTGGAGGGGACTCTCGACGTGCACCGACCGCCGTTCGGCCGGCCCGTCATCGTCCAGGCCGGGCAGTCGGCCGAGGGCCGCGACCTGGCGGCGCGGTGGGCCGACGCCATCTACGCGGCGGGTACCACGGTCGAGCGCGGGCGCGAGTACCACGCGGACATCAAGCGCCGCGCGGCCGCCTACGGGAGGGACCCCGACGGCATCAAGGTGATCATGGGCATCGCCCCCTTCCTCGGGCAGACCACCCAGGAGGCCCACGAGCTCAAGGACCTGCTCGACGACTACCACGCCGAGGGCGCCGACGTGATCGCCCACCTGTCGCGGATCTTCGAGTGCGACCTGTCGGGATACGACCCGGAGGGGCCGGTGCCCCTCGACGACCTGCCGGAGGTGAGGTCGGCCTCGGTGGGACTGGCCACGATGTGGAAGCGGGTGGCCAGGGAGGAGAACGTCGCCCTCGGGGACCTCGCCTACCGCTCCTTCGTGGGCGGCCTGGTCAACATGCAGTTCGTCTCGGTGGGCACCGCGGTCGAGGTGGCCGACGAGATGCAGCTGTGGTTCGAGACGGGAGCCTGCGACGGTTTCTCGCTCGTGGCTCCCACCGTGGGGCCGACGATGGAGAGCTTCGTCAACGACGTGGTGCCGATCCTCCAGGAGCGCGGACTCGCCCGCACCTCGTACGAGTCGGACTCCCTGCCCGGTCACTACGGACTCAGCGCACCGCTCGACCCGCGCCACACCCTGCAGCCCGGCGCGCAGCAGCTCCCGCTGTGACCGCGCTCCAGGACCCGCCCGCCGCGCGCCCGGCCCGCTCGGTCCTGCGCGGCTTCGCCGGGCCGGTCTACGTCCCGGCCACGATCTTCGCGATCGGGCAGGGGGCGGTCATGCCGATGATGGCGATCGCGGCCCACGACCTCGGGGCCAGCTTCGCGACGGCCGCCTTCGTGGCGGGTCTTCCCGCGGTCGGCGTGCTGGCAGGGGACGGCCCGGCGGGTGCGCTCGTCGCGCGGGTGGGGGAGAAGCGCGGGATGCTGCTGGCGGCCGGCGTCACCGCGGTGTGCAGCCTGGTGGTGGTCCTGGCCCAGAACCTGGCGGTGCTGATGGTGGCGGCACTCGTCATGGGCGCGGCCTCCTCGATCTTCCTCCTGGCCCGGCACACCCTGCTCACCGAGCTGGTGGAGCCGGGGTACCGGGCGCGCGCCCTGGCGTTGCTGGCCGGGACCCACCGCGCCGGGGTGACCATCGGGCCGTTCACCACGGCCGCCCTGACCACGAGCTTCGGCTCCCTCTCGGCGTTCTGGGTCCAGGCGGTCGCCTGCGCGATCGTGATCGTCTACCTCTGCGTCGCCCGGGACCCGGAGGTGCCGCTCACGCCCGACCACGGGCTCGAGCAGCGGACGGTCGGGCTGTGGCCCATGTTCCGGGCCCACCGCGAGGTCCTGCTCCGGGTCGGCGGGGCGATGGCGATCCTCATGCTCCTGCGCACCACCATGGTGATCCTCATCCCGCTGTGGGGCCTGATGATCGGGATCCCCGCGTCGCAGATCGCCCTCGCGGTCGGGGTCTCGGGGCTGCTCCAGCTGGTCCTGGTCTACTCGTCCGGACAGATCGCGGACCGCTTCGGCCGGATGTGGGTCGCGGTCCCGGTGACCGCCGGCATCGCGGTCGGTCACATCCTGCTGCTCGTGGCGCACGACAGCCTCACCTACTGGGTCGTGGCGGTCGTGCTCGCGGTGGTCAACGGGTTCGGCGGCGGGATCATGATGACCCTCGGTTCGGACCTCGCCCCGCCGGGACGGACCTCGGAGTTCCTCGGCCTCTGGCGTCTGGTCAACGACGCCGGCGGCGCCGCCGCGCCCCTGATCGTCTCCGGCGGAACCCTCCTGGTCTCCCTCGGGTTCGCCGCCGGTGCGTTGGGCGGGATCGGCCTGCTGGGCAGCTGGATGCTGTGGCACTGGCTCCCCAGGTACGTCGACCCCGCGCCGCCCGCGGCGGCGGGCGCTCTCCACCAGCGCCCGGACGAGGAGGAGTCATGACGAGGGCCCCTGGGGTGGCTCCCGGCCCGGGGCATGACGCTCGAGTACGAGGCGAGGCGCTGACGGCCAACCGGCGTAAAGAAGCCTTCACCGCCGCCGGACGTGGACGAAATACGCCGTTCCTAGCGTGTGAGGACCAAGCGTCACAGATCGCGATGAAGGGAAGCGTGGGCCGATGCCGGCGGACATGTTCCACCTCGGATGGTTCTACTCCAAGGGCTTCGGGCCCAAGGCCTGGAAGCACCGCTGGGCAGGGCCGGACACGGCGGTGCGCAACTTCACCAAGCCCGACAACGCCGTCTTCCTCGCCCAGGCCATGGAGCGGGCCGGGTTCGACTACCTGATGATCGAGGACTCCTCGAACGTCCCCTACACCTACCAGGGCAGCCACGACGCCTACCTCCGGCACTCCGTCGACACCCCGAAGCTCGACCCCACCGTGCTGGCGCCGTTCGTCACGATGAACACCCGCCACCTGGGCTGCGTGGTCACCTGCTCGACGACCGAGTACCACCCGTTCATGCTGGCGCGGAAGTTCAACGCGCTCGACCACGTCTCCGACGGCCGCATCGGGTGGAACATCGTCACCGGCTCCAACGACGGAGGCGCGCAGAACTACAACCGGGACAAGCAGTGGCCCCACGACGAGCGCTACGACATGGCTGACGAGTTCCTCGACGTCTGCCATCGCCTGTGGAGGTCGTGGGACGACGACGCGCTGGTGCTCGACCTGGAGAACGGCGTCTTCGCCGACGGGAGCAAGGTCCACCCGATCGACCACCACGGGAAGTACTACAAGGTCCGTGGACCGCTCTCGGCGCCGCCGATGCCGCAGGGCAGCCCGGTGCTGTGCCAGGCCGGCGGGTCCCCGCGCGGGCAGCGCTTCGCCGGCACCTGGGCCGAGACGATCATCGCCGCGCCGCGAGGGATCGAGGCGATGAAGAAGTTCCGCGACGATATCCGCTCCCAGGCCGCCGACCAGGGTCGCGACCCCGACCAGATCAAGCTGATGTTCCTGATCTCGCCGATCATCGACGAGACGGCCGCCCGCGCCCAGGAACGTCAGCAGCAGCGCTTCGACGACGCCGAGAGCGACTGGGAGTTCGGCCTGGCTGCGCTCTCCCGGGGGACCGGGATCGACTTCTCCCAGTTCGACCTCGACCAACCGATCCCGCGGCTGGAGAGCAACGGGCACCAGTCCAGCGCGCGACAGTTGGAGGGCAAGATGCTGCGCGACGTGCTCCGCTACAACCGGGCGCTCGAGTGCGTGCCGCTGGCCGGCACCGCCGACTCGGTCGCCGCCGAGATGGACGAGGTCATGCAGGAGGTCGGTGGCGACGGCTTCCTGATCATGGACAGCTACCACTCGCGCCGCTACATCACCGAGATCACCGACGGTCTGGTGCCTGCGCTGCAGCGACGCGGCCTGACCCGCACCGCCTACGAGCACACCCTCTTCCGCGACAACCTGTTGGCGTTCTGATGAGCGCGCAGATGTTCCACCTCGCGTGGTTCTTCTCCAAGGGCTTCGGCCCCAAGGCGTGGAAGCACCGGTGGCACGGTTCCGACGTGGCCCGCTTCACCAAGCCCGACACGGGGGTCTTCCTCGCGCAGGCCATGGAGCGGGCCGGGTTCGACTACCTGATGCTCGAGGACTCCTCGAACGTCCCCTACACCTACCAGGGCAGCCACGACGCCTACCTGCGGCACTCGGTGGACACGCCCAAGCTCGACCCGACGGTGCTCGCGCCCTTCCTGATCGAGGCGACCGAGCGCCTCGGCATCGTGGTCACCTGCTCCACCACCGAGTACCAGCCGTTCATGCTGGCGCGCTCCTTCAACACCCTCGACCACGTCTCCGACGGGCGGATCGGCTGGAACGTCGTGACGGGCTCCAACGACGGCGGCGCCCAGAACTACGGCCGGGACAAGCAGTGGCCGCACGACGAGCGCTACGACATGGCCGACGAGTTCATGGAGGTCTGCCGCGGTCTGTGGACCGGCTGGGACGACGACGCCCTGGTCCTCGACCGCGAGAACGGCATCTTCGCCGACGGCGCCAAGGTCCACCCGCTCCACCACCGCGGCACCCACTACCAGGTGCGGGGGCCGCTCTCCGCGCCTCCCATGCCGCAGGGCAGTCCGGTGATCTGCCAGGCGGGCGGCTCGGGCCGGGGCCACCGCTTCGCCGGCACCTGGGCCGAGACCGTCATCACGGCGGCCAACGACCCTGCCGACATGAAGCGCCAGCGGGAGGCCATCCGCGAGCACGCGGTGGCGGCCGGTCGGGACCCCGACTCCGTCAAGGTCTTCTTCCTGGTCTCGCCGATCATCGACGAGACCGTGGAGATGGCGCAGCTGCGCTACGCCGCCTCCCAGGAGATCGACGACGACGAGGTCCAGTACCAGCTCGCCTCGCTGTCGCGGCAGTCCGGGATCGACTTCTCGCAGTTCGCCCTGGACGAACCCCTCCCGACCAGGCTGGAGAGCAACGGGCACCAGTCCATGGTGGCCAAGTGGGAGGGCAAGGTCCTGCGCGACGTCATCACCGGCAACCCGCTCAACTCGGGCTCGAAGATGTATGTGGGAACGCCCGACAGCGTGGCCGCGCACATGGACGAGGTCATGCAGGAGGTCGGCGGAGACGGCTTCCTCTTCGTCAACTCCTACTTCCCCCGACGCTACGTCAGCGAGATCTGCGACGGACTCGTTCCCGGGCTCCAGAAGCGCGGCCTGACGCGCACGGCGTACGAGCACGAGCACTTCCGCGACAACCTGATGGCCTTCTGAGGAGAACCCGTGATCGTCACCGCATTCCTCACCCTGACCAGCGAGAGCACCCTCGACGAGGTCGTCACCGCCGCGCAACGCCTGGAGGCCTCCGGGGTCGCGGCGGTGGGCGTCCTGGACGCGGCGGACACCGGCGCGGCCTCGACCCCCTTCGAGTCCACCAGCGTCGCCAGCCGGATCGCTGCCGCCACCACCACGATCGGCGTGATCGCCAGCGACACCGCCCTCTACGGCTTCCCCTTCCACTCCGCTCGACGCCTGGCGACGCTCGACCATCTCGCCCAGGGCCGCAGCGGCTGGCTGGCGCGCACCACGACCGGGCCGAGCGAGGTCGCGACCTTCGCCTGGCGCTCGACGCTGGGTCGCGGCGAGGAGCTGCACCGCGCCACGGAGTTCCTCGAGATCGACCTGGAGCTGTGGGACAGCTGGGAGGAGGGCGCCCAGTGGCCCGACAAGGCCGCGGGTGACTTCAAGGACGACTCACGCATCCATCCCATCGACTACCGCTCGACCTCCTTCCGGGTCGCCGGCCCGCTCGACACCCCCCCGACCCCGCAACGCAGGCCGGTGGTCCTCACCCGGGTCGGCACGCTCGGGGAGGCCGCCACGCTGGCGCCCTACGTCGACGTGGCGATCATCGCGCCCACCGAGGACGTGTCGACCTCTGCGCTGGTGGCGGCCGCCCGGGAGGCGGCCAGGGAGGCCTCCAGCGGGGTCGAGGTGCTGATCGCCGGCGCCGTGGCGGGCCAGCTGGGCCTGCCCGACGTGGCGGACGCCCTCTCCAGGGCGGCCCGGGAGGACGCCGCCGGCACCGCCCTCCTCGTGGACCCGGCCGCCGTGGAGAAGGCGATCGAGGCGGTCTCCGGCCTCGGGCTCGCCGCCCCGGAGAGCCCCGGCACCCTGGCCGCCGCGCTGGGCATCGACCTCCCCGTCGGGGGCCGCGCCTCCTGAGCACACCCGTTCCCGGCTCCACCCGAGGCCGGCAACCGCGCCGCGCCGCGCCCCCTGACTTCCGAAAGGCACCACATGGCAGCGAAGCCGTTCCACCTGGCCTGGTTCACCTCCTTCAACCCCCCGGCCTGGCGATCGCCCTGGGGCGGCACGTCGGGCACCGAGTGGATGACGGGGGAGTACCACATCTCGATGATCAAGCAGATGGAGCGGGCCGGCTTCGACTTCATCATGTTCGAGGACTCCACCATGGTCTCCGACGCCATGGGCGGCACCCAGGAGCTGGACCTCAAGCACGGCCTGCACTCGCCGAAGCTCGACCCCTTCCCCCTGTTGCCCGTGCTGGCGCGGGAGACCAAGCACATCGGCCTCATCGCCACCGGCTCGACGTCGTTCTACCCGCCCTTCATCCTGGCCCGGGCGATGGCCACGATGGACCACCTCACCGGTGGACGCGTGGGATGGAACGTGGTCACTTCCTCGGAGGACGTCGCCGCGCAGAACTACGGCATCGACCAGCTCCTGCCGCATGACGAGCGCTACGACATGGCGGAGGAGCACGTCGAGATCGTGAAGAGCCTCTGGGGGTCCTGGGAGCCTGACGCGGTCGTGATGAACCGGGAGACCGGCCACTACGCCGACCACACCAAGGTCCACCCCCTCCACCACGTCGGGAAGTACTTCAAGGTGCGGGGGCCGCTCAACATGCCCGCCGGCCCCCAGGGGGTCCTTCCGCTCTGCCAGGCCGGTGGCTCCCCGCGTGGGCGGGACTTCGCGGCCAAGCACGCGAACGCGATCGTCGTGACCCAGCCGATCGTGTCGAAGATGAAGGAGTACCGCGAGGACGTCCGTGCCCGCGCGGAGAAGTTCGGACGCGACCCCGACGACATCAAGGTCCTCTTCCACCTCGCTCCGGTCATCGGCGAGACCGAGGAGGAGGCCCGCGAGCAGCACCACCGGCTCTTCGGCATGGAGGACCCGCTCTCCATCGAGAGGGTGCTCGCGATGACGTCCGCCGTCACCGAGATCGACTTCTCCCAGTACGACCTCGACGCGCCCTTCCCCCAGGACCTCACCACGAACGGGCACCAGTCGGTCCTGCAGGACCTGATGGAGCGGAACAAGGGCAAGACGCTGCGCCAGTCCCTCTCCGAGCGTGCCCAGCTGGGACCGCAGGTCGTCGGCACCCCCAAGACGGTGGCCGACCAGATGGAGGCCCTGATGGAGGAGGTCGGCGGCGACGGCTTCCTCTTCCTCGCGGCCCCCCACAGCCGGCGCTACATCGACGCGGTCTGCTCCGGCGTCGCCCCCGAGCTGCAGCGCCGTGGCCTGGTGCGGACGTCGTACGAGCACACGACCTTCAAGGAGAACCTGCTCGCCTTCTGAGCAGCCCACACCACGACGACAGGAGACGACATGAGCGGCGCGAACCCTTTCCACCTGGCCTGGTTCGGGGCGGACGGATTCGGTGTGAAGTCCTGGAACAGGACCTGGTCGGGGCGCGGGGGCAAGGACTGGTGGGACCCGCAGCTGTGGATCGAGCTGGCCCAGTCCCTGGAGCGGGCCAGGTTCGACTTCATCATCATCGAGGACTCCTCCTACGTGCCCGACACCTACGGCGGTACCTCCGAGGCCTACCTGAAGTCGGCCACCGCGACGCCCAAGATGGACCCGAGCGTGCTCGCGCCGCTGATGAGCTGGCACACCAAGAAGATCGGGATCGTGCCAACCCTGTCGGTCTCCGAGCACCACCCCTACGGCCTGGCGCGCAAGATCAACACCCTGGACCACATGTCGCAGGGGCGCACCGGGTGGAACATCGTCACCGGCTCCAACGACAACGCCGCCAAGAACTACGGCCTCGACGACTGGCTCGACCACGACGAGCGCTACGACATGGCCGACGAGTTCTACGACCTCGCCTGCAAGCTGTGGACCTCCTGGGAGCCGGACGCGGTCGTGCTGGACGAGGAGAGCGGGACCTGGGGCGACTTCACCAAGGTGCACACGGTCGACTTCCGGGGGAAGTACTTCTCCTCCCGCGGCCCCCTCAACGCACCGCAGTCGCCGCAGGGCCTGCCGACCTTCGTCCAGGCCGGCGGGTCGCCGCGCGGCAAGCGGTTCGGCGCCCGCACCTCCAACGCCCTCATCTGCGGCGTCGAGGGCGGCCCGGCCAAGATGAAGGAGTTTCGCGACGACGTGCGGGTGATGGCGGCCGAGGCAGGTCGCAACCCGGACGACGCGAAGGTGCTCTACCTGATCTCGCCCGTGCTGGCCGAGACCGACGAGGAGGCCTGGGCCAAGCGGCACCGCCAGTCCGAGTTCGCCGAGGCGCACCCCGAGCTGGGCCTCCTGCACCTCTCACGCCACTCCCGGATCGACTTCTCCCAGTGGGACCTCGACGAGCCCATCCCCGAGGGCACCACCACCAACGGACACCAGCAGCAGCTGACGCAGATGATCGGCAAGACCCCGCGCCAGATCCTCAGAGAGGGATTCGGCCTCGGCAACTTCGAGCTCGTGGGGACGCCGGAGACGGTGGCCGCCCAGCTCGACGAGGCCATGCAGGAGGTCGGCGGTGACGGCTTCCTGCTCGCGTCCCGCGACCTCAACCGCCGCACCATCGCCGAGGTGGCCGACGGCCTGGTGCCGGCGCTGCAGCGACGCGGCCTGGTGCGCGAGGAGTACTCGTTCGACACCTTCCGCGAGAACCTCCTCGAATTCTGACCGGGCGAGGACCCGGGAAGCCGGGCGGCGTAATGGAGACGTACCGCTTGCTTATCGGAGCCGTGACAACGCCGCCCTAGGTTCGGCAGCAATCCAGGACGGCAACGAGAGGCAGTGCCCATGACGGCCAATCCCTTCCACCTGGCGTGGTTCGGCGCCGGCGGTTTCGGTGTGAAGTCCTGGAACAGGACCTGGTCGGGGCGTGGGGGCAGGGACTGGTGGGACCCGCAGCTGTGGATCGACCTGGCCCAGTCCCTGGAGCGGGCCAGGTTCGACTTCATCATCATCGAGGACTCCTCCTACGTGCCGGACACCTACGGCGGTACCTCCGAGGCGTACCTGAAGTCGGCCACCGCGACCCCGAAGATGGACCCGAGCGTGCTGGCTCCGTTGATGAGCTGGCACACCAGGAAGATCGGGATCGTGCCGACGCTCTCGGTCTCCGAGCACCACCCCTACGGCCTGGCGCGCAAGATCAACACCCTGGACCACATGTCGCAGGGGCGCACGGGGTGGAACATCGTCACCGGCTCCAACGACAACGCCGCCAAGAACTACGGGCTCGACGGCTGGCTCGACCACGACGAGCGCTACGAGATGGCCGAGGAGTTCTTCGACCTGGCCTGCAAGCTGTGGACCTCCTGGGAGCCGGACGCGGTCGTGCTGGACGAGGAGAGCGGGACGTGGGGCGACTTCACCAAGGTGCACACGGTCGACTTCCGGGGGAAGTACTTCTCCTCCCGCGGTCCGCTCAACGCACCGCAGTCGCCGCAGGGGCTGCCGACCTTCGTCCAGGCGGGCGGATCGCCCTCGGGGCGTCGCTTCGCCTCCCGCGCTGCCAACGCCATCATCTGCGGCGTCGAGGGTGGCCCGGAGAAGATGAAGGCCTTCCGTGACGACGTCCGCGCCCAGGCCGTCGGGCACGGGCGGAATCCCGAGGACGCGAAGGTCCTGTTCCTCGTCTCCCCGGTGGTCGCCGAGACGGACGAGGAGGCGGTCGCCAAGCGGGAACGGCAGCAGGCCTTCGCCGAGGCGCACCCCGAGCTGTCGCTGCTCCACCTGTCACGCCACTCGATGATCGACTTCTCGCAGTGGGACCTCGACGAGGTGATCCCGGAGGGCACCACCACCAACGGACACCAGCAGATGCTCACGCAGGCCATCGGGAAGACCCCGCGCCAGATCGCGAACAAGGGCTTGGGGGGTCTGGAGCTCGTGGGCTCGCCCGACACCGTCGCAGCACAGATGGACGAGGTGATGGCTGAGGTCGGCGGCGACGGGTTCCTCTTCGCCGGCTTCGACCTCAATCGGCGCTTCATCGCCGAGCTGGCCGACGGACTCACGCCCGCCCTGCAACGACGCGGCCTGGTTCGCGAGGAGTACAGCTTCGACCAGTTCCGGGACAACCTCCTGGAGTTCTGAGGCGCCGTGCCTGCCTCGTCGGACACATCGTCGACATGTGGCGCAATACAGATTTCTTGGCCACCTGCGGCCGACGAAACAACCGGCGACTTGATTGTTCTCGACAGTCCGACGAGTCGACACCCACCGCGTGACCCAGGACTCGCACCGCCGCCGACGCCACCTCGACGCACCTCGACGCAAGGAGTAGCTGTGAACACACGTACAGACGACCTGCTGGTCGTGAAGGACGCGTCGGTCTTCTACGCCGGAGAGCACGGGGCGCGGGGTCCGGCGGTCGAGCACGCGACCTTCGGCATCGCCCGTGGAGAGCACGTGGCGATCGTCGGGGAGTCCGGATCGGGCAAGACCACACTCGCTCTGGCGATCGCCGGGCTCCTCACCGCTGCAGGGGCGACCTACGCCTTCGAGGAGTTCGTCTTCGACGGCGTCCCGATCGAGCGCACCACCACCGCGCCGGTGCCCCATCGCACCCCCGGCATGTCGATGGTCTTCCAGAACGCCATGACCTCGCTCGACCCGGTCGCCACGGTCGGCAGCCAGTTCGTCGACGTCATGCGGGGGCTGTCCAAGATCAGCAGGAAGGAGGCGAAGCGGAAGGCGGCCGACTGGCTCGTCAGCGTCGGTCTCCACGACACCGACCGGGTGCTGCGTCTGCGCCCCTACGAGCTCTCCGGTGGCATGCGCCAGCGCGTCATGCTCGCGCTCGCGATGTGCTCGGAGCCCAAGCTCCTGCTGGCCGACGAGCCGACCAGCGCCCTGGACGCCTCGGTGTCGCGCGACGTCATGGACCTCCTGCGGTCGATGACCGAGCGCACCGGAGCGAGCCTGCTGATCGTCACCCACGACATCGACCTCGTGCGGGTCTACGTCGACAAGGTCATCGTGATGTACCAGGGCGAGGTGGTGGACGTCTGTGACGCCTCCCGGATCGAGGAGCAGGCCAAGCACCCCTACTCCCTGGCGCTCACCCGGTGCGTGCCGACCCTCGAGTCGGTGGACCTCGACCGGTTGCCCACCCTCGACGAGGCCATGCTGGCGGACCTGGAGATGGCCTCCCTCCACGCCGCCAGCGAGGCGGTCTCGGCGTGAGTGCTTCCCTGGCGACCGTCCCGGAGCCGACGCCCGCCCCCTTGCCGCCCGTCGTCACGCTGCAGGCCGAGAACCTCACCCGGGTCTTCGGACGCGGCTCGCGCAGGCATGTGGCGGTCGAGCCCCTCAGCCTCGAGATCGACACGCGCACCAGCCTGGGGATCGTGGGGGAGTCGGGTTCGGGGAAGTCCACCCTCGCCCGCCTGCTCGTCGGACTCGACACGCCCACCGAGGGGACCGTCCTCCTGGACGGCACCCCCATCTCGCGACTGATGTCGAGCCGCTCCGGCATGCGGATGTTCCGCGGCACCGTCCAGCTGGTCGCCCAGGACACGTTCTCCAGCTTCGACCCGCGCCGGAAGCTGCGCGACGCCGTGGCGACCCCGCTGCGGATCCTCCGCGGGATCGAGGGCGAGGAGGCCCAGCAGGAGATCCTCGACGTCCTCAAGGTCCTGCAGCTCGACCCGGCGTTCCTGGACCGCTACCCGGGCCAGATCTCGGGGGGACAGCGCCAACGGTTCGCCCTCGCGCGCTCCCTGGTGGTCCGGCCCCGCATCCTGCTGTGCGACGAGATCGTCTCCGCTCTCGACGTCTCGGTCCAAGGCGCTGTCCTCAACATGATCCGCGACTACTGCGAGACCCACTCGGTCGGCCTCGGCTTCGTCTCGCACGGGCTGCCGGCCACCGCCTTCATCTCGAGCACCCTCCTGGTGATGCGGCACGGGCAGGTCGTCGAGCACGCCCCGACCAGGGACGTGATCACCGACCCGCAGCACGCCTACACCCGCGCGCTCATCGACGCCCACCGCCGAGGGCCCGCGAACGTGATGGTCGGCACGGCCTCATGACCGCGTCCGTCGCCGCCGACCTCGACCCCTCCCGGACCACGGCCGCGTGGGTGGGTCCCGAGCATCCCCACGCCCACCCGTGGGCGGTGGTGACCGTCACCACGTTGGGCAGCCTGCTCATGTTCCTCAACAGCTCCTCGGTGAGCGTGGCGCTCCCGGCGATGTCGGAGGAGCTGGGCGTCACCGCTGCCGCGGCCGACTGGGTGCTGCTCGGCTACCTGCTGTCGCTGACCGCGGGCGTCCTCGTCTTCTCCCGGATGGGCGACATGTACGGCCGGCGACGGCTCTACATCTGGGGCCTGGTGCTGATGATCGTGGCGAGCCTGGTCGCGTCCCTGTGCGGTGACATCGTCTCGCTGGTCGCCCTGCGCGTGGTGCAGGGGGTGGCGGCTGCGGCGATCATCCCCAACGCCAACGCGCTCATCTCCGACGCCTTCCCCAGCGACCGTCTCGCACTCGGGCTGAGCGTCAACATCATGATGGCCTCCGCAGCCATGATCCTCGGCCCGATGGCCGGGGGGTGGCTGCTGGAGGCCTCCGGCTGGCGCAGTCTCTTCCTCGTCAACGTCCCCTTCGGCCTGGTCGCCGTGGCGCTCGCAGCCAAGGTGCTGCGTCGCGACGCCCGGCGTCCCCTCGCCGGCGACAGGCTCGACCTCACGGGAGCCGCACTTGCGGCCGCGGGGCTCGCCTGCGTCGTCCTCGCGATGAACAGGATCTCGGTCCCGGGCTGGGCGGCTGCGGCACTCGTCTCCGGGGCAGCGGGGATGGGGCTCCTCGCCCTCTTTCTCGCGCACGTCGCAAGGGCGGCGACGCCGCTGATCGACCTCGCGGTGGTCACCGACCGCGCTCGCGCGCTCGCCTACGCCACCGCCTTCCTGATGTCCTTCCCGCAGGCGGGCGCCTTGCTGCTGGTGGTGCTGTACCAGCAGGTCATCCGTGGGGCGTCGGCGCTCGACGCCGGCGCTGCGGTCGCGGTGCTCGCGGCGGCGATCGTGGTCACGAGTCCAGTGGCGGGCTGGCTCGCCCGCACCTTCGCGCCTCGCGCCGTCTCCTCCGCGGGCTGCTTGACCTCCGCGCTGGGCTACCTCGTGCTCCTCGCCTCGATGGGCGGTCAGGCTCCCGGCGCCTGGTTCTACGCCGGGCTCGTGCTGGCCGGTGCCGGCAACGGCATCTTCACCGCACCCAACACGGCGGCCATCATGGCGGGTCTTCCGGCCGGGCGGAGAGGGATCGCCAACGGAGTGCGCTCGGTGCTGTTCAACGGCGCCCAGACGATGGGATCCGCCGTGGTCCTTCTCATGGTCTCGGCGGGCCTGGCTGCCGCCGGGCACCACAGCTACGACGTGGTCGCGGGTGCCGACGACGACCTGGTCACCGCGTTCCGCAGCGCCTGCGTCCTGCTCACGTGCTGCGCCGTCGCCGCGACAGTGACGTCGCTCGCGCGTGGCGGGGACTGGCTGGTCGGGCCACTGGCACGGACAACCGCGTCGCACGACGAGCCGAGAGGCGTCAGGGCATGAGAGCGTACTTGTCCCGCAACCGGTGGTGGATCACCCGGAGCCTCGTGCTCCCCCTCCACCTGCTGATCTTCTCCTTCGCGGCGTTCCTGATGGTGCGCCTCGTCCCAGGCGACCCCGTCCTGGCACGGATCGACCTCTCCAACGGCTTCAGCCAGGCCGACTACGACCGGATGGCAGAGGCGATGGGCCTCGACGGGTCGCTCTGGAGCCAGGCGCGGGAGTTCATGCTCAACGTCGTCCAGCTCGACCTCGGGACCTCGACCTCCACCTCGCGGCCGGTGTGGACAGAGATCATGGACCGTCTGCCGGCCACCCTGGAGCTGATCTTCCTGGGACTGGGGGGATCGGCCCTCGTCGCCCTGGCGCTGGCCTACGTCTGGCTGTCGACCAGCAACAGGACCGTGCGTCGGGTCCTCGACCTGTACCGCAACCTCACAGGTGCGCTCCCGGACTTCGCGGTGGCCATCTTGGCGATCGTGGTCTTCTTCGTGCTCATTCCGATCGCTCCCGCGCCGGTCGGCCGGCTGGACCCGGGCACGACCCAACCGCTGGTGACGGGCTTCCCGCTGCTCGACACGCTCCTCACGGGCAAGCTCGACCTGACCATGCAGATGATCGGCCACTACGTGCTGCCGGTCGGCGTGCTCGTCTTCATCCATGGCTCGGGGCTGTGGCGCCAGCTGAGCCTGGGCATCGAGGAGCAGGTGGCGGAGCCGCCCACCCTCTTCAAGATCGCCTCCGGCGCCACGCGGTCCTCGGTCTTCCGCAGCGTGCTGCGCCGGTCCGCCGCTGGCTCGGTCGTCACCCTGGGCAACAAGTTCGGAGCGTTGCTCGGCGGGGTCATCGTGCTCGAGCGGCTCTTCGGATTCGGCGGGGTCGGGCAGTTCTCCATCGATGCGGTCAACGCCCTGGACTTCCCGGGACTCCAGGGTTTCCTGATCGTCATCGCCGCGCTCTGTCTCGTCGCGTTCTTCGCCGTCGACATGGTCAACATGCTGCTCGATCCCCGTCGTCGTCCCGGAGTGAGGGTGGATTCCTGATGAAGGTTCTCAGCACTGTGCGGCAGCTCCCGGTGGTCTCGTTGGTCTCCGCCGGCGCCCTGCTCTTCTTCGTCCTCGTCGGCCACCTCCTGACACCCCACGACCCGGAGAAGGTCATCACCGGCGCCCTTCAGCCGCCGAGCGGTGACCACTGGTTCGGCACCGACGCCACCGGCATGGATGTCTTCTCCCGCACGATCGCAGGGGCGCAGATCGACATCGGACTCGCCCTGGCAGTCACGGTGGTCTCGACGGTGGCCGGACTGGTCATCGGGCTGCTGATCGGCACCAGCGAGTCCAGGAGAGGTGCCATCGGTGTCGCCGGGCGCGGTGTGACGCGGTTCCTCGACCTCGCCGACGCCATCCCGCCGCTGGTCATCGGCGTGGTGATCGTGGGCCTGATGAACGCCACGCTGACGAGCCTGGCGATCGCCCTGACCTTCATCATGGTGCCGGTCCAGGCTCGCCTGACCCGGGCCGAGGTGCTGAAGGTGCGCAACGACGCATACGTCGAGGCAGGCCTGATCGCCGGCCTGCGCCCCGGCCAGGTCACCGTGCGGCACGTCCTCCCGAACTCCGTGCGGCCGGCGGTCGAGAACTGCTCCACGGTGTTCGGCTACTCGGTCATCGTGCTCGCCTCCCTGGGCTTCCTGGGAGTCGGTCTCAACCCCCCCACCCCGGAGTGGGGCAACATGATCTCCTCCGGCGTCTCCGGAGTCATGCTGGGAAGCTGGTGGCCGACCTTCTTCCCGGCCCTCGCGCTCATGCTCGCGGTGATCGCCGCCGCCTCCGTGGCCGGTCTGCTCACGCGCCTCAGTCGTGGTCCTGCCGTCCGATGACCTCATCAGGTGCAGCGTCGCACCGACTCATGTCCCCCTGCGATCAACCCCTGGAGGTTTCCGTGATCAACCGTGACAGGCCCCTCGGCCAACAGCCCGACCGGGGGAGCGGCCCGCCGGCCCTCGCCCGTCGGGGGTTCCTCCTGGGCGCCCTGGGCGTGGCCGCCGTGGCGACGCTCGCGGCCTGCTCGGACCAGTCCGACAGCCCTGCGGCCGGGGGCTCCGGAAAGTCCTCCACGGGCATCGTGGTCGCCGTCTCGGCGCTGGCGGCGTCGCTCAACGGTGTGCTGGACGGGAACGGCCTGTCCCTGCAGGCGTTCGAGCTCAACGCCAACCTGCAGGCCGGACTCGTCCGCAACCCCTACGTGGACAGCGTGCTCGACGGGACGGTCGTGCAGGACTTCAACGAGTACGTCGGCTACGTCGCGGAGTCCTACGAGGTCTCCGAGGACGGTCTGGTCTACACCTTCCACCTCCGTCCCGACTTCAAGGACGTGGAAGGCAATCCGATCACCGCGGACGACGTCCTCTACTCCTTCGAGCGCAAGTGGGCCTCGGAGACCTACGCGAAGGCCTCGTGGGGCGAGTTCAAGGGTCCGGAGGCGGTCAAGAAGGTGGACGAGCTCACGGTCGCCATCGAGATCCCCACCGCCGGCTTCGGGCTCACGTTCCTCGGGCTGCTGGCCAACCTGCAGGGTCACATCTACTCCAAGACGATCCTGGACGCGCACAAGACCACGGACGATCCCTATGCCATGTCCTGGTCGGCCCAGAACGGCGGCTGGGGTCTGGGGCCCTACTACATGAAGTCCATGGTGGCCGACCAGGAGATGGTCCTGGTGGCCAATCCCCACTACGCCTACGGGGAGCCCGCGATCAAGCAGGTGACGCTGCGGGTGGTGACGGACGCGGGTACGCGCGCCAGTCTGGTGAGGTCCGGCGACGTGGCGCTGGCCGAGGACATCCTTCCCAACGACCAGGCCAAGCTCGCACAGGACGACAGCCTCACTGTCCCGGAGGTCGCCAACCCGATCGAGTACGTCGACGTCACCCTGGTGACCAACAAGGCGCCGTTCGACGACGTCACCGTGCGACAGGCGTTCCAGCTGGCGATCCCCTACGAGCAGATCATGAAGGAGGTCTACGCGGGCCGAGCCGTGCCCATCGTCGGCAACATCAACCCGGCGACCAAGGGCTACAGCACCGATGGCATCCCGCGGATGGAGTACAGCGTGGAGAAGGCCAAGGGGCTCCTGGCCGAGGCCGGTCTGGACTCGGTCGACTTCACGCTCAGCGTGTCCACAGCCAACCAGGACCTGGTCAACCTGTGCCTGCTGATCAAGTCCTACGCCGAGGAGGCCGGTTTCAACGTGGAGATCGAGCAGCTCGCGGCCCCCGACTTCGGCACGGCCCGGGCCGAGGCGAGCAAGCAGGCGATCATCTACCGCAACCGCAGCCAGGTGCAGACCCCCGAGTACGCGTGCACCACGTTCTTCAAGCCGGGTGACGACCCCTCGAGCCCCTCGCGGTGGGACGACGACCTGAACAAGCAGTTCTGGCAGGAGGTCGACGCCGCCAGGGCTCTGCCCGACCAGCTGAGCGAGGAGGCGGGTCGGTACTGGAACGAGGCGCAGAAGATCCTCGTGGAGGCTGCTGTCGAGATCTTCGTCTGCGCCATCCAGCCCACCCAGGTCGTCTCCGGCGACCTGGAGGGCTGGGCGTACCGCTCGGAGAACCAGAACGACTTCGGCAACCTCACCTTCGTCTGACCAGCGCTGGAGGGGCTGTCAGGCCAGCGGCGGCCCCTCCAGGGCATCCGGTCCACCGAGTGCCAGCTGGCGCTACGCCCGTCGAACATGCAGAGGAAGTGAGAGGCCGTGGGAAGCCCCCGTCACGATGGGCGATCGCACTGTGGACGGGATCCCGGGAGCACCCGGTGGCCGACCGGGGGGCGGCCATGACGGACCTGCGATCGGATCGCCCGGCGACCAGCCCGGTCACCGACCGGGGGATGGGCCGGCGGGTCGAGCTGGGAGTCCTGGCGACCTGCACGCTCAACAACTTCCTGATCTTCGGCACTTACTCGGCCCTGAACGTCGCGATCCCGGCGATGGCGCGGGATCTCGACGGTGGTGTGGCGACGGCGTCCTGGATGCTGCTCGGGTTCCTCCTGGCCAACTCCGCGACCACCCTCCTCTTCGCGAAGCTCAGTGACGAGTGGGGGCGGCGGTGGTTCTACATGGGCGGCATCGTCGTCTTCACGCTTGCCGCGGTGGCGTGTGTCTTCGTCGACAACGACCTGCTGCTGATCTGGCTGCGAGTCCTGCAGGGACTCGCGGCTGCCTGCTCGATGTCGACGTCCTCCGCCGTCATCTCCGACGTCTTCCCACCCTCACGCCTCCCCATGGCACTCGGCGTCTTCATGGCGATGGCGGGCGTCTCCACCCTGGTGGGCCCGATGGTCGGCGGGCTGCTCATCGACCAGTTCGGCTGGCGCTCCATCTTCTGGTTGGCCTTCGTGCTGGGCCTCGCAGCCGGCGCCGTGGGGTGGGAGTCCCTCAAGCACGTCCATGCCCCACCGGTCTCGAGGTTCAGCCTCGATCTCCTCGGTACGGTGACCTCCATCGGGGGGATCGCCGCGTTGATCGTCTCGGTGCAGCTGCTCGCCGGCGAGGGCGCCGACCAGCGTTGGGCGCTCGGGTGCCTGGTCGCCGCGGTGCTCCTGCTCGGCGGTTTCGTGGCCGTCGAACGACGCAGTCGGCACCCGCTGGTGGATCCCGGGATCGTCGCGGGCGTCCGAGGACGGATCTACCTGGCTTCCTTCTGCGCGGCGATCCCGTCGACCGGTCTCATCGTCGTCGCGACCCTCTACCTGCAGGTCGTGGCCGGCACGTCAGCCGCGATCGCCGGCCTCTACCTGCTGCCGATGGGAGGCGCGATGCTGCTGGGCTCTCTGAGTGCGGGGCTGGTGCAACGGAGGGTCTCCGTCCGTACCGCCAACACGGTCGGTGCGGTCGGCACCGCCGCAGGCACCGTGGTCATCACGGGCGTGCTCGCCTTCGACTCCCCGCACTGGGCGCTCGTCGGGGGCTTGCTCCTCAGCGGGCTCGGTCAGGGCCTCTACCAGGCATCC
Source organism: Nocardioides sp. Z22_16 (assembly GCF_058134365.1). Lineage (NCBI taxonomy): Bacteria > Bacillati > Actinomycetota > Actinomycetes > Propionibacteriales > Nocardioidaceae > Nocardioides > Nocardioides sp. Z22_16. Next base: position 355,323 of record NZ_JBYTTI010000004.1, on the reverse strand, counting down.
CTGTCCGCCCGGCTCCTGATGGGGGTGCCCGCCAACCGCCGAGGGATCGCGCAAGGCCTGCGGGCCACGATCATGAACGGGTCGAATGCCCTGGCCACGGCCATGGTGATCGCCACGATCACCCTCCTCGCCGGGTCCGACGCGATCGGTGGGGTAGGTGAGTCCTCGGCGTCCCGGCCCGCCTTCACCCTGGCGACCGGGCTCCTGAGCATCTTCGCGGTGGTGGCCGCGATCCTGACCTACGGCGGCAGGGAGCCCGGCAGGAGCGCGAGCGTGGCCGCCGGTCGTTGAGGGCTTCGCGACGGTGGGGCTGCTGCTCGCTCTGGGCGTCGGGCTGGCGCACCCCGCAGCCCGATCACGCGGGGGGCCTTCGCCGAACTGGGCCTGCCCGCGGCCGACCTGCGCCTGTCCTGAGACGCCCTGTCCTGAGACGGCGTGGTCGGTTCAGGCCGAGGGTGGGTCCGGGCTGACGGCGTGGTCGATCTGGAGCGACACCGGGCCGGACACGATGTAGCTGTGGCTGAGCTCGCGCACCGTTCCCAGGCTGTCGTGCGTGAGGCGCTCCACCAGGAGGACGAGAGTCCCCGGCGCCACGCTGAGACGACGTGCGATCTGGTCGTCGGCCCGCAGGGCGTGCACCCACGAGTCGATCCTCCCCGGGGGCAGTCCGTAGGAAGCGGTGAACAGGGAGCTGAAGTCGGAGTCCTTGGTCTCGCTGGTGAGCGGTCTCGGAGCCGGCAGCCGGCCGTCGGAGTAGCGCGCGAAGATCATCATCGGGCGACCGTCCCGATAGCTCACGTGCTCGTCCCGGTGGACGCGGCCAGCCGCGGTGCTGAGGATCTCCTCGAGGAACGGCGGGGCGGGAACCCGCGCGGACGACAGGACCTCGCTTCGGAAGAGTGCCTGCTCGCTGGCGCGGTAGGGACTGCCCGAAGCCAGGCTCAGGGTGGAGATCCCTCTCTCCACGGCCGCACCGACATCGTCTCCCTGCTGGACGATCCCTTCGGTGGCAAGATGCCTCAGCGCCGCACGCACGACGTCCGGGCTGGTGCCGAACGAGACGGTGAGGGCCTCCTCGTCCGCCAGCTCACCCACCGTCAGCAGGTCGTGCCGGAGGGCGCTGCGGAGCTCGGTGTGGAGGTCGAGCGCCGAGCGGCGCCGGAGCTCCGCCGGCGCCGGCGCCGGCCGCCGGAGCGCCTCGACCTCGACAGCGCCGGGAGGAGCGTCGTCGACGTGTCCGGCCGCGGCGGCCTTCTCGACACCGTGAGCCGACATGTTGACGCGGGAGGCCGGGTAGTGGCTGATGCTGTACTCACGCGGCACACCGTCGGAGTCCTTGAGGACACGAGACTTCACGATGAGGGGGGTGCCGGCCATGACCTCGAGAGACGCCGCGGTCTGTCGCGAGGCCGCTTTGGCCTCGACCCAGCACTCCACCCGGGCCAGGGGAGAGCCGTAGGTACGGGCGAAAAGGTCGCGGAAGCCGCCGTCGTCCGGCCCGGCGATCAGCGGACGCTCGGAGCCGTCCGCGCGGACGAACCGGGTGTAGAGCATCGACGGCACTCCGCGGAACGTGTTGACGACCTCGGTCTGGTGGATGGGGTCGTCCGCGGTCTGCAGGTAGTGCCGGGAGACAGGGGTCGCGGCTACCCAGCGTTGGTCGGTCACCACGATCCGGTAGTCGCCCGCCGCCGCGTCCGGCCCCCAGCCCGAGCCGAGGTCGAGCGGCACATCGAGTGGCCTGGCCACGACCGCTGTGCCGCGGCGGGGCGTCCGGGTCACGAGGCCTTCGGCGGCAAGCAGCTTGAGGGCGCCCCGGATGGAGTTGCGGCTCGCCGAGAGCAGCGGGATGAGTGACTCCTCCTCCAGCCGGTCGTGGGTCTGGATCGAGCCTCGTCGCAGGCTCGTGAAGAGGGCACTGTGGGCCCCGACGACGGAGGCTGCGCGGATCTCGGACGACGAGCGTGCTCGCTCCCGCGCTCGGCGCATGTGCGCTCGCCGCTCCGCTTCGAAGTCGGAAAAGCTCTTGGCCACGGTGTCACTCCTCGGGGAGCCGGGATGGGCGGGTCTTCGCAGTGACGCAGCAAGAGCATGACCCGCGAGTGTTTCGTCCAGTGACCTGCGGCGTTGCGGCAGAGCATTCAGCCGCGAAAAACTCCTTGTGGTGGCGCAATTCGCCTGCAATCGTCAAGGCATAGCGTCCTTCCCATGCACTATGTGATCTACGGCGCCGGCGCCGTCGGCGGGGTAATCGGCGGCAACCTGTTCCGCGCAGGTATCGACACGACACTGGTCGCCCGGGGCGAGCACCTGGCGGTCATGCGGCGGCACGGGCTGACTCTCGACACCGAGGAAGGGCCGATCCAGCTCGCCGTCCCGGTGGCCCTCGACGCCAGTGAGGTCGTCTGGCGGGAGGACTCGGTGGTGCTGCTCTGCGTGAAGTCGCAGCAGACCGCCACTGCGCTGGCAGATCTCCAGGCCCACGCTCCGGCGACGATCCCGGTCGTGGCGGCCCAGAACGGAGTCGCGAACGAGGCGGCGATCCTCCGCGTCTTTCCCCAGGTCCTCTCCATCTGCCTGGTGCTTCCCGCCAGCCACCTCGAGCCCGGCGTGGTGGTGCAGGACTCTGCGACCGTTCCCGGGATCCTCGAGGTCGGACGGTACCCGCGGGGCTCCGACGACCTGACCGAGTCGATCGCGCAGGACCTGGTCAAGGCCGGCTTCATCGCCAGCTCGCGCCCCAACGTGATGGCCTACAAGTACCGCAAGCTGATCTCCAACCTGGCCAACGGTGTGGACGCGAGCTTCGCCGACAGTCCGGCCGCCGACGAGCTCCTCCGACTGGCCCGTCAGGAGGGTGAGGCTGTTCTGGAGGCGGCCGGCATCGAGTCGGTGACCGCGGAGTCAGACCTCGAGCGACGCGGCGACCACATCAAGCGCCGAGCGAGTCGGGAGCAGGGAGTGAGCGGCAGCTCGACCTGGCAGAGTGTCGCCAGGGGAGTGGGCAACGTCGAGATCGACTATCTCTCCGGCGAGATCGTGCTCCTGGGTCGCCTGCACGGTGTGCCGACACCCGTCAACGAGCTCGTGCAACGGACCACCTCGCGACTGGCCCGCGAGCGGCTGCCCGCCGGGAGCGTCGACGCCGCGGAGCTCGTCGCTCTCCTGCCCGCGGGCCGATGAGCGTCGCGGAGGCGCTCACACCCAAGCCGCTGGCCGCCCTTGCGGCGCCCGTCTACCTGCCTGCTGCCATCTACTCCATCGGCAACGGGGCGGTCACCCCGATGATCGCGATCACCGCGCACGAGCTCGGGGCCGATCTGACCCTGGCCGGCTTCGTGGCTGGTCTGCCCCTGGTCGGCCGGCTGCTCGGCGACGCCCCGGCCGGGATGCTGGTCGGACGCTACGGAGAGCGACTCGCGATGCTGTGGGCGGGGCTCCTCACCGTCGTGGTCACGTTGGCCGTGGCTGTCTCCGGCGACCTGATCGTGCTGGCGGGCGGCGGACTCCTGATGGGCGTCGCCTCCTCGGTGTTCATGCTCGCCCGCCATGCCCTGGTCACCGACACGGTGCCGGCGGAGTTCCGGGGTCGAGCGCTGGCCATGCTGGCCGGCATGGTGCGCACCGGCATGGCCGTGGGGCCGTTCCTGACGGCCGCCCTGCTCGGCGTGATCGGGGTCTTCGCCGCCTACTGGATCCAAGTGGTGACGACGGCCGCGGTGATGCTCTTCCTCTTCCTCGCTCCCGAGGTGGACAGACCGGGCAGCCGCGACGCGCGCAACCACGAGCACAACACGCTGGCGGTCTTCCGAGGCAGCTCCGGGGTGTTCCTGCGGCTGGGAGTCGGCATCAGCACGCTGATGATGCTGCGGATGGCGCGCCCCATCATCGTGCCGTTGTGGGGGCTGCACATCGGGCTGGACGCCGCGGTCATCGCGATCGCCATGGGTGTCAGTGGCCTGGTCGAGGTGGCCCTGTTCTACGTCGGTGGCCACATCGCCGACCGCTTCGGACGGATCTGGGTCGCCGTTCCGGTGACCGCCGGCATGGCGGTCGGAACGGCCGGCCTGGCGTTGGCCCACAGCACGGGTGCCTTCTTCGCCGTCACCGCCATCATCGCGCTGGCCAACAGTCTGGGCGGCGGGATCATGATGACCCTCGGCTCGGACCTGGCCGCGTTGAGAGGACAGACAGCGTCCTTTCTGGGCGTGTGGCGGCTCTTCTCCGACGGGGCCAGTGCCCTCGCGCCGGTGCTGATCGCGGCCGCGACCGCGACCGCTGGACCCGGTTTCGCGGCTGTCCTGCTCGGCGCGGTCGGTCTGGTCGGTTCCGGGATGCTGCTGCGCTGGATGCCCGCGTACGCGGAGCACCCGTCCTCGTAGGCGTCAGCTCGCCAGGGTGGTGAACGAGGACCGGTGCCAGACCAGGGGCGCGTGGGAGAAGTCGCTCTGGAAGGACCGGACCCGCAGCACGACGATGTCGTGGTCGCCCGCGGGGTAGAGGTGCTCGATCGAGCACTCGAGCCAGATCGGTGCGTTCTGCAGCAGGACTGCGCCGCTCTCGCGCACCACGGTGCCGATGCCGTCGAAGCGGCGGGCCTTGTCCTTCGAGGCGAGCTGTCGAGTCTGCTCGGCGTGACTCGCACCGAGGATCGAGACGCCGATGGCGTCGGCTCTCGCCAGTGCCGGCCAGGTGCTGGAGGTCCGCTGCACGGCGAAGAGCACGAGCGGCGGCTCCTGCGAGACGCCGACCGTGAAGGAGGAGGCGACCAGGACGTGGAGCTCGTCGTCAGTGCTGGCCGCCAGCGCTGCGACCCCACACGGAAAGCCCGAGAACGCGGTGCGCAGGGCGAGGGCGTCGGTCATCGTGGTGTTCATCGAGCGAGCTCCTTCATGCAGGCGGTGACGAGCGGGGCCCAGCGGTCGGTCCACCGGGCGAGTGAGTCGTCGGTGTCGAAGGTCTTGTCCAGCTGGTAGAGCGACGCGGTAGGGCAGGTCGCCCCCAGCTCCACGAGAACCGGCTTGAGGGTGTGCTCGGGTGCCAGGGTGTGCTCCGGTCCGGCGCCCAGCATGAGCGGGACGGCGACCTGGCCGGCGAGCCCCGTGCCCCCCTCGAACTGGTCGAGGAACAGCTTGAGCAGCCCCGTGTAGGACGCCTTGAACGTGGGCGAGGCAAAGACCACGAGGCTGCTCTCTTTCACCTTCTCGACAGCGCGAGCCACCGCCGGGTCACCCCAGCCGAGGAGCCCCGGCCCGAGGGCTGAGAGCTCGATCGTGTCGCACGGGAGGTCGAGCGCCGACACGAGCAGCTCGCCCGCCCGTCTGGTGCGGGACTCCGGCCTGGGATTCCCCACGACGACGACGGCTTGCATGAGTCCTCCTCAGATCTCGTGCGAGGGATCGATCTCTCACAGGATGGCGAACGCACGTCACGCGCCGATTGCGCCACCTGCGAAAAGGTGTTGCGCCGCCCGCCACCGCCCTCATGGCTGCGACCCCGCCGCGTCCGGGACGTTGTGCGCCACAGGAGACGAGACGCACCCGGTGCGGCTGGAGATGCTGTTCCGCGCAAACGCCCAGGACTTCCAGGCGGGCGTCGAGCACAAGATCTCCTGCACGTACGAGCAGACGCTGACCGCCGAGCCGAGGGCCGGGATACGAGGTGGCTGCGCGCCGGGCGCGCGACGCGAGGCGTCGGTGACGACTCGGGTGGGAGCGTCCACCTGCGCTTCCCATGCGTTGCGCGACAGCCCCGCCTCTGTGAAAATCACGGGCTCCACCGCCCAGCCGACAGGAGTATGTCTCGTGAGACTCGTGGGCCGACGCGCGGAGCTCACGACGATCGACCAGCTGCTCGACCGGGCGCGGGGTGGTCGGAGCGCTGTGCTCGCGGTGCGTGGCGAGGCGGGGATCGGCAAGACCGAGCTCCTGCGACACGCGCGCGATGTCGCGGACGCCGCGGGGATGCAGGTGACGTCCTCGGTCGGGTCCGAGTCGGAGACGCAGTTCGCGTTCGCCGGGCTGCACCAGCTGTGCGCCCCCTTGCTGGCCCGCGCCGACTCGTTGCCTGCCCCTCAGCAGTCAGCCCTCGGCGTGGCTTTCGGGCTCGAGGTGGGCGACGCCCCGGACCGGTTCCTGGTGGGTCTGGCGACGCTCAACCTCTTGGCCGAGGTCGCCGAGGCGAAGCCGTTGGTGTGTCTCGTCGACGATGCGCAGTGGTTGGACCAGGCTTCGGCCCAGGTCCTCGCCTTCGTGGCCCGGAGGATGCAGGCGGAGCGCGTGGTGCTGCTCTTCGCCGTCCGGGAACCCGGGGGAGACGCGCAGCCGTTCATCGGACTGCCGGAGATGCGCGTCACCGGGCTCACCGACCGCGATGCGCGTCAGGTGCTGTCTGCCGCGATCGGAACGTCGGTGGACGACGGCGTGCGCGACCGGATCGTCGCCGAGGCACGAGGCAACCCGCTCGCGTTGATGGAGCTGCCCGGGAGCGCGCAGCCGGCGGCTCTGGCGGGGGGCTTCGCGACGCCACACGCCCAGGACATTCCGCGCCGCCTCGAGGAGAGCTTCTCGCGCAGGTCGAAGCACCTCCCCGCCGAGACGCAGCTGCTGCTTCTCACAGCAGCGGCGGAGCCCACTGGTGAGCCGGCGCTGCTGTGGCGCGCGGCGGATCAGCTGGGCATCGTCCGCGAGGCGGTCGCTCCTGCCGAGGACGCGGGCCTGCTGGAGCTCGGCACCCGCGTGCGGTTCCGGCACCCGCTCGTCCGTTCGGCGATCTACGCGGCCGCTGCGCCCTCGGACCGCCGCCGCGCCCACCACGCACTGGCCGCGGCAACGGACCCGCAGGTCGATCCCGACCGGCACGCCTGGCACCGTGCCCAGGCCGTGATGTCCACCGACGAGGAGGCCGCCCTGCAGCTCGAGCGCGCGGCCGGACGGGCGCAGGCCCGCGGCGGCGTGGCCGCGGCCGCGGCGTTCCTGGAACGTGCGGCCGAGCTGACTCCCGAGCCGGAGGACCGCGCGCGCCGCGCGTTGCGGGCCGCGGCGCTCAAGCAGGAGGCTGGTGCGTGGGATGCCGCGCTGCAGCTGCTGGCCGTCGCGGAGTCCAGGCCGCTCGCCCCGATGCAGGACGCCCAGGTCAAGCTCGTGCGAGCCCAGATCGCGTTCCACCGGTCGCTCGGGCGCGAGGTTCCCGCGGTCATGCTGGAAGCCGCCACCGCGCTGGCCCCCCTCGACGCCGGCATGGCGCGCGGCGCCTACCTGCACGCCCTCAACGCGGCGATCATCATCGGCCCGCAGGACGGGCGAGGCTTCCGCGACGTCGCCGAGGCGGCCCTCGCCGCACCCGCGGCCCCGGTGCCGCCGCGGCCGCTGGACCTGTTGCTGGACGGGCTGGCACGTACCTACACCCAAGGCATCGAGTCGGGCGTTCCGGAGCTGCGCCGGGCGTTGGAGGCCTTCCGCGGGGACGTCTCCCGTGCCACGTCGGTGAACGTCAGCGAGAGCCAGCTGTGGTGGTTCGCCAGTCGTACCGCCATGGTGCTGTTCGACGACGACCTCGTCGAGGTGCTCACCAGCCGCAACCTCCGGCTCGCCCGCGACTCCGGCGCCATCTTCGCGCTCCCCGCCGCGCTCCTGATCCGGTCCATGGCACTGGTGCTCGCCGGGGAGCTGTCCCAGGCCGACGAGCTTGCCGCCGAGCAGGCGGCGATCACCCAGGCCATCGGGGGGACGCCCCTTCGCCTCGATCGGCTCATGCTGGCTGCCTGGCGCGGGCGCGAAGCCGAGACCGTCGCACTCCACGGCGACATCGCGGCGCAGACGAAGGACCGGACGGGGGGCACCGAGGCCATGCTGGCCAACTACATCCTCTCGGTGCTGCACAACGGCCTGGGCGACTATCCGGCCGCGTCGAAGGCGGCGGCGCAGGCGTGCGAGTCCCGCGAGCTGGGGCACAGCAGCATGGCCTTGCCCGAGCTCGTCGAGGCGGCCGCGCGAGCCGGCGACCTGGAGCTCGCGACCGACGCACTCGGGCAGCTCGACGAACGTGCCCGCGCCAGTGGCACGGAGTGGGCGCTTGGCCTGACGGCCAGGTCGCGCGCGCTCACGAGCAGCGGCGCTGAGGCCGAGAAGCACTACCGCGAGGCGATCGCCAGGCTCGCCCGCTCCCGGATGACCGCTCATCTCGCCCGCACCCATCTCGTCTACGGCGAGTGGCTCCGTCGCGAGGAGCGGCGGAAGGACGCTCGCGAGCAGCTCCGTACCGCCCATCAGATGCTGTCGGACATGGGCGCGGAGGCCTTCGCGACACGTGCGGCTCGCGAGCTGCGAGCGACGGGGGAACGGCCGCGCAAGCGCACCGCCCACCCCGTCGACGGCCTCACGGCGCAGGAGCTGCAGATCGCGCGACAGGTGGCGACCGGGGCCACCTCCCGGGAAGTGGCCACGCAGCTGTTCCTGAGTCCTCGCACGGTGGAGGCACACCTGCGCAGCATCTTCCGCAAGCTGGAGATCAGCTCGCGCCGTCAGCTGCGGGAGATTCCCCTGGCCTGAGCCGTCCGGGCGGGTCCGTGCCCGAGGTGGCCTCCACGGAGCCGGCGCCGTCAGGCTCGACGGCGTGTACGCCGCCCGGTGCAGCTGACAGCGCCTCGCCGACTGCTTGCCTCCGGGTGGTCCGCGACAGGAGACGACACGCACGCCCGCAGGCGACCCGATCGACCACGTCGGGGGACGGCGGACGCGGCCGGTGGCGCCCTAGCGTCGATCAACCACTCCGGGGCGCACACCTCCCCGGAAGTTGATCGAGGAGCGGACGCCGGTGAGGCGGGGAACGGAGGAGCTGCGGTGATGAGACGACTGGCGTTGTGGTGCCAACGGTGGCGACTCGCGGTGGTGAGCGGGTGGCTCGCCCTCGTGGTGGCGCTGATGGCGCTGTCCACCTTCGTCGGAGGCGACGTGAGCGACGACTACGACCTGCCGGGCTCCGAGAGCCACCGGGCGGCCGAGCTGATGCGCGAGGGAGGCTTCGACTTCCGGACCGGCAACCAGGCCCAGCTCGTCTTCCGTGCCGAGGAGGGCGGGACCGAGGAGGGCGGGACCGAGGATGACCTCTCGGCCTCGGTCGACCGCCTCGCCGACGAGGTGAGCGAGGCGGTGCCGCAGGCCAGGGTGGTCAGCCCTTACTCGCCCGAGGGCGCGCGACAGCTCTCCCGCGACGGATCCATCGGCTACCTCTCGGTCGAGCTGCCGAGCCTGCCCGCCGAGGAGGTGGCGGAGGTCCAGGAGCGGCTTGCCGAGGTCCGCGACCGCCACGACACGCTCGCCGTCGAGATCGGCGGCCTGACGGTGGAGCAGGAGAGCGAGTCCGGGCCGCCCAGCGAGCTGGTGGGCATCGTGGCCGCCGTCGTCGTGCTGCTCTTCGCCTTCGGATCGGTCTTCGCGATGGCCCTGCCCATCCTCGTCGGCGTGATGGGGGCCCTCAGTGGGGTGGCCGTGGTCGGCCTGGGAGCCCGGTGGGTCGAGATGCCGAGCTTCGCCGCCCCGGTCGCGGCGATGATCGCCATCGGTGTGGGCATCGACTACGCCCTCCTGGTGGTCACCAGGTACCGGGAGGCGCTCGGCGCGGGTCAGAGCCCGGTCGATGCGGTGGTCACCGCGCAGACCACGGCGGGACGTGCGGTCCTGTTCGCCGGCCTCACGGTGGTGATCGCCTCGCTGGGGCTGGTGCTCATGGACCTCAAGCTCATCACCGGTGTGGCGCTGGGCATCGCGGGTGCCGTGCTGCTCACGATGCTGGCGGCGATGACCCTGCTGCCCGCGTTGCTGGCCGTCGTCGGACGACGCATCGACAGGCTCTCCGTGCACCGGCGCGGACATGCCGGCCGCGAGGAGGGCGCCCTCGCCCGGCGCTGGAGCCGCCAGGTGCAGCGGCACCCCGCGGCCTGGGCGCTCGCGTCGGTCGTCCTGCTCGCCGTGATGAGCGCCCCGGTGCTCGACATGCGCCTCGGCTTCTCCGACGCCGGGACCAAGCCCGAGTCCGACACCGCCCGGCGGGCCTACGACCTGATGGCGGAGGGGTTCGGTCCCGGATCGAGTGGACCCCTCGTGCTCGCGGCACGCGTGCCGGGGGGTGACGGAGCGGAGGTGCTCGCGCGCCTGGGTGAGCGGGTCGCGCAGACCCCCGGCGTGCACGACGTCCAGGGCCCGACGATGGACGAGAGCGGCGAGATCGGCCTGCTCCAGGTCGTCCCGTCGACCGGGCCGCGAGACGAGTGGACCACCGACCTCGTCCACCGGCTGCGGGACGAGGTTGTCCCCGCCACGGAGGAGGGAGAGACGGAGGTGGTGGTCGGGGGGACCACCGCGGCCGCCGTCGACTTCGCCGACTACACCTCACAACGGCTGCCGCTCTTCCTCGGCGTGGTCCTCGGGCTGGCCATGGTGCTCCTGATGGCCGTCTTCCGAGGGGTCGCGGTGGCGGTCAAGGCCGTCGTGGCCAACCTGCTCTCCATCGGTGCCGCCTTCGGTGCCGTCGTGGCGGTCTTCCAGTGGGGATGGGGGGTCGAGCTCCTGGACCTCGGCGCCAGCGCCCCCGTGGAGGCCTGGGTGCCGATGATGCTGATCGCGATCGTCTTCGGCCTCTCCATGGACTACGAGGTGTTCCTGCTCTCCCGGATCAGGGAGGAGTACGTGCGCAGCGGAGACAACGCCGACGCGGTCGCCCAGGGCCTGGCGCGCACGGCGCGGGTGATCACCGCGGCCGCCGCGATCATGGTCTGCGTCTTCGGCAGCTTCGTCCTGGGCTCGAGCCGGGAGCTCCAGCTGTTCGGCTTCGGTCTGGCCTTCGCCGTCCTGGTCGACGCGACGCTGGTGCGGCTGGTCCTCGTGCCGTCGTTGATGGAGCTGCTCGGTGACCGCAACTGGTGGCTGCCCCGGTGGCTGGATCGCCTCCTCCCCGAGCTGCACGTCGAGGGGCGGCCCGGCCCGGCGGACCCGGGCCGGCGCCGGGAGACGGTCGGGGCGGCGTCGTGACCAGCGGTCGGGACCATGTCTGACGCCGGGCGCGGGCGGGCTCGCACACCCTCGTGCCTACCGGGAGGGCACCACGCCACCGACCACGAAGAAGGGATGAGCCCATGCGTGTGAAGCTCACCGCGGGGGAGATCGACTACCTCGACACCGGGGGACCGGGGCCCGTCCTCGTCCTCCTGCACGGGGTCAACATGGACGCCAGCCTCTGGGCCGGCGTGGTGGAGAGGCTCGGCACCGGCTTCCGGTGCGTGGTGCCCACGTTGCCTCTCGGCAGCCATGCCCGGCCGATGCAGCAGCGGGAGCTGGTCACCCATCGCGGGGTCGCCGCGCTCGTGGGCGAGCTCCTGGAGGCGCTGGACCTGCGCGAGGTGACCCTCGTCCTCAACGACTGGGGAGGTGCCCAGTTCCTGCTCGCCGACGGGCCCACCGACCGGCTCGCGGGGGCCGCTCTGGTGGCGTGCGAGGCGTTCGACAACTTCCCGCCGGGCCGCCCCGGGAAGGCCATCGCCCTCAGTGCGCGGGTGCCCGGGATGCTGTGGCTGGCGATGCAGCTCCAACGGTTCCACTGGTTCCGCCGGGCGCCCGGCGGATGGGGCTGGATGAGCAAGCGGCCGGTGCCCGCCGACGTGATGGACCAGTGGTTCCGGCCGGCGCAGCGGCACCGGGAGATCCGACGCGACCTGGGCACCTTCGCGAGGTCGACGCCCACCCGCAGCGAGCTGACCGACCTCACGGCCAGGCTCTCCTCCTTCCCGCGTCCGGTGCTGGTGCTGTGGTCGCTCGAGGACCGGTTGATGCCTCGGGAGCACGGCCCCCGGCTGGCCGCCCTCTTCCCGCAGGGCCGGCTGGTCGAGGTGGGCGACAGCTACACGCTGGTCCCGATCGACCAGCCCGACCGGCTCGCCGCGGAGCTGGCCACGTTCGTCCGCGACGACGTGGCCGCGAGCCGGGACGGCGCGGACCCGAGCGAGGACCGGCGCGGCTGACACCGGGCGTCGGTCTCGCGAGGCATCCTCACCGGGCCGTGGGGTCCACCAGGCCCGCGCGATGGGCGAGCACGATCAGCTGGGCCCTGTCCCTGGCTCCCAGCTTGGTGAGCAGGCGGCTGACGTACGTGCGGGCCGTCTCGGGACTCAGGAAGAGGGCGCGGCCGATCTCGTCGTTGGTCAGCCCCCTCCCGACGTGCGTGAGGATCTCCAGCTCACGCTCGGTGAGTCCCTCGAGCTCCTCGCCCCGGTGACGGAGCGTGGGCATCCGGGCGATCCGGTCCATCATCTGGCGCAGTACCCCCGGGTCCACCTCCGCCCTCCCGGCGGCCGCGTGGCGGACCGCGCGCCTGAGGTCCTCGGCGTCGAGGTCCTTCAGGAGGTAGCCGTCGGCGCCGGCCGCGAGGGCCTCCACCACGTCGTCGTCGTCGTCGAAGGTCGTCAGGACGAGCACGGGCGTCCGAGCGAGCGCAGGGTCGGCGCGGATCGCGCGGATCGCCTCGTGCCCGTTCATCACCGGCATCTGGAGGTCCATGAGCACCACCGCCGGACGGAGCTGCCGCCCCAGCTCGAGCGCCTCACGGCCGTGACGGACCTCACCGACGACCTCCAGGTCGTCGGCCGACTCCAGGATGGCGCGCAGGCCCGCGCGCAGCAGGTGCTGGTCGTCGACCAGCAGGACCCCGATCATGGCGACGGCACCTGGGGCAGCAGCGCCCGGACGACCCAGCCCTGGTGGTCGGCGTCGACGCGCATGGTGCCGCCCAGCGTCGCGACCCGCTCGCGCATTCCGCTGAGCCCGTGGCCGGGCACCAGTGCGGGGGCCCCGTCGTTCCGCCCGTCGTCGGAGACCCGGACCTCCAGGGTCCCCGGCACCGGCTGGCTGACCCGGACGTCGATCCTGCGACCGCTGGAGTGCCGCAGCACGTTGGTGACGGACTCCTGGACCAGTCGGAACGCGGCGGTCTCCACCTCCGGGGCGAGCTCCAGCCGGTCGACCTCGAGCCGGACGTCGTAGCCCGCCGAGTCCGCTGCCCGGACCAGGCTCTCCAGGTCGTGCAGGCCGGGGGTGGTCTGGGAGGCGCCGCCCTCCCTGAGCACCCGCACCGTCCGTCGTAGGTGCGACAACGCGTCGGAGACGGCCGTGCGCACCAGGGCGAGGGACTGCTCCCGCTGGGCGGGCTTCGAGTGGCGCTCCTGGGCCAGGCCGGCGTGCATGGCGGCGAGCGTGAGGGAGTGGCCGATCGAGTCGTGCAGGTCCCGGGCGAGCGACAGGCGGTCCTCCGTCGTGCGCGCGTCGGCGTCCATCAACCGTTGCCGGTCCAGCAGCCGGGTCACCTCGTCGGTCCGCCGACGGAGCTGCCGCGCGGTCCTGGCGCTGTGCCCGAGTGCCACCACCGCGGCGATCAGCGCCAGGTGGGCTGCCAGCTCGTAGCCCAGCACGTAGGCGACGCTCTGCCCGTCGACGAGTCGATAGGCGGTCGCACCGGCGAGGGCGACGACGCCGGTGACCAGCGCGGCGCGGGTGTGACCCGTCTCGGCCGCGGAGAAGAGCGCGGCGGCGATCGGGACCGCGACGCCCAGGGCTGGGAAACCCGCTGCGTAGTAGGTGAAGAAGCCGACCACCGTGAGGAAGAGGACGAGCAGCGGATGGCCCCGGCGGACCAGCATCAGCAGGCCCAGGCCCCACGCCCACACGTAGGCCAGCGGGTTGACGGGACCCGCCTCGCCCTGGTCGGAGGAGATGATGACCGACAGCACGACGATGACCAGGACGCACAGCAGCTGGTCGACCCGGCGAGCGCTCACGACGGTCACTCCCACCTGCCCATGCTAGGAGCGCGAGGGCGCCTGCGGAATCGCCTGCGAGCGACTCGGCGATGCTCCCACGGAGGCGGCGTCCTCCGGGCTAGTCGACCGGCCGGGCCAGCGTCACCGAGGGGCTCTCGCCGAACTGCTCGCGGTAGGCGACGGAGAACCGCCCCAGGTGGAGGATGCCGTGGCGCATCGCCACCTCCTGCACCGTGGTCTCACCCGGCCTAGCCGCCGAGAGGGCGGCGTGCGTCCGACGGAGCCGGACCCCGCGCAGGTAGGACATCGGGGGAGTGTCGAAGTGCCGCTTGAAGCCGTCCTGCAGCGCCCGGACGCTCAGGTGCACCTCGGTGGCCAGGGCGACGGTCGTCCACGGGTGCTCGGGTCGCTCCTCCAGCAGGTCGGCGGCCCGCTCGACGGGTGTCTTGCTGGGGCAAGGACCCGGCTGCTCCAGCTCCTCGCTGTAGTGATGGCGCTGGCCGATCAGGAAGCTGCTCACGAGGAGCGCCTCGACGTGGCGCTGGGTGCGCACGCTCGGCACCGTCCCACGGTCCACGTGCATCAACGCGAGCTGCGTGGCCGGGACGAGCGCCTGCACCAGCCCCTGGGAGTCGGCCTTGAGCTGCGGAGACAGCGGCGCGCGCAGGCTGTGCCCCAGCAGTGCCTCGAGCTGCTGCTCGACGGCCTGCTGGGAGAGGAAGAGCGTCAGCACCCGGCAGTCGCGGAACGCGTAGGCGTCGGTCACCGTGTCGGGTCCGTAGACCAGTCCCTCGCCGGCGGTCGCCGTGACCGGTGGGCCGCCGTTGGTCGCCCCTGCGGCACGACCGCGCAGCGTCAGGTTGACGTGGTAGCCGCTCGTGGCCTCGGTGAGGACCCGAGTCGGGGCGCCGAACGACAGCACGCCCACCGTGGCCGTCGCCATGCGCGCCTCGGTGAGGCTCATGTCGAAGTCGCGCTGGTCCTTGGCCGGCAGCACGAGACGTGTCGGGACGCGGTACCGCGCAGCCACCTCGGCCTCCGCCTTGGCCGGGTCGGTCGTCCGGAACGCGGAGCCGTCCTGCGCGACGTCGGCCTCGTGTTCCATCCGCCGCATCCTATAGGCGCCGGACTCGGGCCTTGGGCGGAGCGCCCTATCCGATTCGCGCAGGGTCCTGTCCGGGTTGCGCGGCCTCTTCCTGCCGCCTCCGCGGGCGCCGCTCGCATGCCACGAGCGCGACGTACTGTCCGCGGCAGCGACCCCCTGCGAGCGGCGGGGTCGTCTCCTTCGACTCGGCATGGGAGAACGCCAGCGCTATGAACCAGACGTCACGGCCCGGCGTGCGACTCCCGCCGCCCTTGGCGTGGCAGCTGCCCACCCTGTGCCTGACCGTGATCGTCGGGCTCGGCCTGCTGGTGGGTGGGCCGGCGACCGACGCCTCGACGTCCGTGGTCGCGGGCATGACGCTGATGGCAGCGGTGACCTTCGCCGCGGGCGTCGTCCCCTGGCCGGACCTGGCACATCGCTGGCAGACGGTCATGCCGCTGCTCTCGTTGGTCGCGGTCGCCCTCATCGAGCTCCGGACCGTGACGCTGCTGCCTTCGGTCGTGCTGCTGGGACTGGTCCCGGCGCTCTGGCTCGTCTTCGAGTTCGGCCGCGTCGGCACCGGCCTGGCGATCCTCTCCGTCGCCGTCCTCGAGTGCGTCGACTACCTGCAGGCGCCCTTCGTGCCCAGCACCAGCGTGGCCTGGGTGCAGCTGGTGATGCCGGTGACGGTCGCCGTCGGCCTGTGCCTGGGCGCCCACTACCTGGCGGGACGGCTCACGCGCAAGCGGCAGGTCCTGGAGGAGCAGTCCGCCCTGCTGGAGAGCACGCTCGAGCTGGCGCACGACCGGCTGCTGCTGGTGCAGGCCATCCTCGACTCGGTCGACGCGGGCATCGTCGGGTACGACCGGGACGGCGAGGTGATCCTGGAGAACTCCTCCGCCCACGAGCTGGCCGCCCGGGCCGGCGTGCGGCTCACGGACTCCTGGGACGGGCAAGGGGAGCACCTCTACCAGGAGGACCGGGTGACTCGCGTGCCCGCGGACCAGAGCGCGGTGACCCGCGCCCAGCGGGGCGAGGAGGTCTCCGCCCAGACCTACTGGTTCGGGCCGCCCGGCGACCAGGTGGCCGTGATGGTCTCGGCCCGGCAGATGGTCCGCAGGGACGGCGACCGTCTCGGCGCCGTCGTGGTGGGCTGGGACGTCACCGACATCGTCGAGGCGGTCCGGGTGCGCGACGAGTTCCTCACCACCGTCTCCCACGAGCTGCGCACGCCGCTGACCTCCATCATCGGCTACCACGAGCTGATCGCGGACGAGCTGGACCCCGCGCAGGAGCAGGTCGCCAAGATGCTGACCATCGCCCAGCGCAACGCCGGGGTGCTGCTCTCCCGCATCTCCCAGCTGCTCCAAGCCTCCGACGCCGACCGGCCGGAGATCCGGCTCAGGCCGACCGACGCCTCCCGCCTGCTCCACCAGACCCTGGACAAGCACCTCGCGAGCGCCGTCTGCGCCGGGGTCGAGCTGACGGCCGAGGTCGACGAGCGCGTGGAGGCGCACCTGGACCCCGACGCCTGGGCGCAGGTGGTCGACAACCTCGTCTCCAACGCCGTCAAGCACACCCCCCACGGCGGCAGGGTCGAGGTCGCCCTCGAGCGATCGGATGACACGCTGACCCTTCGGGTCGTCGACACCGGCGTGGGCATGTCGCGCATCGAGCGGGACCGGGCATTCGAACGCTTCTACCGCACCACCACCGCGCGGGACCGGGCCATCCAGGGACTCGGTGTCGGCCTGTCGATCACCCGGCGGATCGTCGAGGCTCACGGGGGCGAGATCAGGCTCGCCAGCGCTCCCGACCAGGGGACCACCGTGACCGTGCGCGTGCCGCTGCGGCCGGCGTCGACGACCGGCTGAGGTGACTCGCGGGCCGGGACGGGGCTGCGGAGTGGGAGCTCAGGGGGCTTCCCGGCCGGCCACCAGGGGCGAGAGCCAGCGGTTGGCGGGGTCCGCGTCGACCAGCAGGCACCGGACCAGGATCGAGAGCGGGACCGCCAGGATCGCCCCGATCGGGCCGATCACGGAGGCCCAGAAGACCAACGAGAGGAAGGTCAGGGTCGTGGTCAGGCCGACCGTGTTCCCGACGACCCGGGGATGGACCACCGACTGGATGGTGAAGTTCACCGCGACGTAGACCAGGACCACCCACAGGAGGAGGCCGGGGCCGCCCTCGAGCAGCGCGAGGACGGCGGGCGGCACCAGCCCGATGAGGAAGCCGATGTGCGGGATGTAGCTCGTCAGGAAGGCCAGCAGCCCCCACAGCAGGGGCGCGGGGACACCGAGGAGCTCCAGGGCGACCGCGTCCAGGACGGCGACGACCACGCCGAAGACCGTGGAGACCAGGAGGTACTGCCGGGTGTCGCGGGCGAAGCTGCCCAGGGCGGCGACGAGGTGTGGGCGCTCCCGGCCGACGGCCGCCAACCGGCACGGGAAGGTCCTCCCGTCGACGGTCATGAAGAGCACCAGCGTCAGCAGCAGGACCAGGCCGGAGAGCAGCCCGAACACGTCGGAGAGTGCGTCGGTGGCCAGTCCCACGAACCTGCCCAGGTCCAGCCCGTCGGCGAGGCGCCGGATCTGCTCCGAGGAGACCCCGAGCCGGTCGAGGAGAGCGACCCCGTCCGAGACGAGGCGCCGGAACTCGTCCTCGTACCGCGGGAGCAGGGTCGCGAACCGTGCCGTCGCCACCACCAGCGCCACGGCGAGCGCCAGGATCCCGGTGGCGACCAGCAGCACGCAGAGCACCGTGGTGAGCCAGCCCCACAGGTGACGGTCGAGCCTGACCCGCAGCGGGTGGACGGCGATGGTGAGGATCAGTGCCAGGAAGGCGGGACCGATGAGGCCGGCCGAGGCGCGCATGCCGGAGATGGCGAGGAAGGCGGCGGCCACACCCAGGAGCACGACCAGTCCCCGGGGGAGGGCGAGCTGGGCGGCGGGGCGTCCCACGGCGGCGCCGGGTGCCGGCCCCTCGGGCCCCTCCGGTGGTGGTGTCGTGGGCACGGGGCCTCCTCCC
This sequence comes from Nocardioides sp. Z22_16, assembly GCF_058134365.1. Lineage (NCBI taxonomy): Bacteria > Bacillati > Actinomycetota > Actinomycetes > Propionibacteriales > Nocardioidaceae > Nocardioides > Nocardioides sp. Z22_16. Next base: position 337,408 of record NZ_JBYTTI010000004.1, on the reverse strand, counting down.
GCCCGGCCGCGTCGCGACGTGCCCGAACTGGTCCGGCTCTGCCTGTCAGCGCCTCGACCGGTGCCGGGGCGGGTGGATCCGCTGCAGTTCTCGACGATACGCCGCTCGCGACTCCCACGTCTCCCGTGCGAGTCCGGCGCCGCGACGGGCGGCCGATAGCATCGGGGGCAGTCCGAACCCGTCGACAGCAGGAGTCACCCGTGCCCGAGATCAAGGTCGTCCGCGTCCACGCCGGAGAGCGTCAGGAGCGGACCACCGCCACGGGCACGAAGGCGTGGGAGCTCTTCTCCGACGACCCCGAGGTCATCGCCGCCCGGATCGGGGGGGACCTGCGAGACCTGGCCACCCCGCTCGCCGACGGGGACGAGGTCGAGTCGGTCGCCATCGACAGCGCCGACGGGCGCGACATCCTGCGTCACTCCACCGCCCACGTGATGGCCCAGGCGGTCCAGCAGCTCTTCCCCGAGGCCAAGCTCGGCATCGGTCCGCCGGTGGAGAACGGCTTCTACTACGACTTCGACGTCGAGACCCCCTTCGTGCCCGAGGACCTCGCCAAGATCGAGACCGCGATGCGCAAGATCATCAAGGAGGGGCAGCGCTTCGAGCGACGGGTCACCACCGACGCCGCCGCCCTGGACGAGCTGCAGGACGAGCCCTACAAGATCGAGCTGATCGGCCTCAAGGGTGCCGGTGCCGCGACCGGAGCCACCGCCGAGGCCGTCGAGGGAGCCTCGGTCGAGGTGGGCGGCGGCGAGCTGACCATCTACGACAACGTGCGCCGCAACGGCGACGTGGCGTGGTCCGACCTGTGCCGCGGCCCGCACCTGCCCACCACCAAGCGGATCCCGGCGTTCAAGCTGATGCGCTCGGCCGCGGCCTACTGGCGCGGCGACGAGAAGAACAAGCAGCTCCAGCGGATCTACGGCACGGCGTGGGAGTCGAAGGAGGCGCTCGAGGCCCACCTGCACCGGATCGAGGAGGCGGAGCGGCGCGACCACCGCAAGCTCGGGCGCGACCTGGACCTCTTCAGCTTCCCCGACGAGATCGGCTCCGGGCTGCCGGTCTTCCACCCCAAGGGCGGCGTGATCAAGCGGGCGATGGAGGACTACGTCCGCCAGCGGCACATCGAGGAGGGCTTCGACTACGTCGGCACCCCGCACATCGCCAAGGAGGGGCTCTTCCACACCTCCGGGCACCTGCCCTACTACGGGGAGGGGATGTTCCCGGCCCTCGACGTCGACGGCATGGACTACCGCCTCAAGGCGATGAACTGCCCCATGCACAACCTCATCTACCGCTCGCGGCAGCGCTCCTACCGGGAGCTGCCGCTGCGGCTCTTCGAGTTCGGCAGCGTCTACCGGCACGAGAAGTCCGGCGTGGTCCACGGCCTCACCCGGGTGCGTGGCTTCGCCCAGGACGACTCCCACTCCTACTGCACCCCCGAACAGGCGCCGGAGGAGGTCGAGCACCTGCTGGGCTTCATGCTGAGCGTGCTCCGCGACTTCGGCCTCGACGACTTCTACCTCGAGCTCTCCACCCGCGACGCCGGCAAGGACAAGTTCATCGGCTCCGACGAGGACTGGGCGACCGCGACGAAGGTCCTCGAGGACGTCGCGGTGCGCACGGGACTCGATCTCGTGCCGGACCCCGGCGGCGCGGCCTACTACGGTCCCAAGATCTCCGTCCAAGCGCGTGACGCGATCGGGCGGACCTGGCAGATGGGCACCGTGCAGTACGACTTCAACCAGCCCTCGGCCGACCGCTTCAACCTCGAGTACGTCGCCGCCGACGGGTCGCGCCAGCAGCCGGTGATGATCCACTCCGCCAAGTTCGGGTCGATCGAGCGGTTCCTCGGCGTCCTGGTCGAGCACTACGCCGGCGCCTTCCCGCCCTGGCTCGCGCCGGTCCAGGTCGAGGCGATCCCGATCGCCGAGCGGCACCACGACTACCTCTTCGACGTGGCCCGCCGGATGCGGTCGCTCGGGCTGCGGGTCGAGGTCGACGACTCCGACGACCGGATGCAGAAGAAGATCCGCAACGCCCAGCTGCAGAAGGTCCCGTTCATGGTGATCGCCGGGGACCAGGACGTCGAGGCGGGCGCCGTCTCCTTCCGCTACCGCGACGGCCGGCAGGACAACGGGGTCCCGTTGGAGGAGGCGATCGAGCGGGTAGCCTCCGCCGTCTCCTCCCGCGAGCAGGTCTGAGCGACGTGTCCGACGGCCTGGAGCGGATCTGGACGCCGCACCGGATGGCCTACATCCGGTCCGACGCACCCACCGACGACCGTGGGTGCCCGTTCTGCACCATCCCGGACCTGCCCGCCGACGAGGGCCTGGTCGTCGCCCGGGGGGCGGCGACCTACGCGGTGCTCAACCTGCACCCCTACAACCCCGGACACCTCATGGTGGTGCCCTACCGGCACGTGGCGGGCCTGGAGGAGCTGACGGCCGAGGAGTCGGCCGACCTGATGGCGATGACGCAGCAGGCGATCCGCGCGATCCGGGCGGTCAGCGCCCCGGACGCGTTCAACATCGGGCTCAACCTCGGACGCTCCGCGGGAGGCTCGCTCGCCGACCACCTGCACCAGCACGTGGTGCCGCGGTGGACCGGGGACGCCAACTTCATCACCGTCGTGGGGGGCACCAAGACGCTGCCTCAGCTGCTGGAGGACACCCGGCACCTGCTCGCCGAGGCCTGGGACGACGCGTGAGCGACGCCACGGGACCGGACGATGCCGCGCTCGCGGCGGCGGTGGTCCGTGACGCGGCCTCCCTGGCGGCCAGGATGCGGCGAGACGGCGTGGCCGTGGAGTTCAAGACGTCCCTCTCCGACGTGGTCACCGCCGCCGACCGGGCCGCCGAGGCGCTCGTGGTCGAGATGCTGAGGCTGCTCCGGCCCGACGACTCGATCCTGGGGGAGGAGGGGGCCGACCACACCGGCTCCAGCGGCCGCACCTGGATCATCGACCCCGTCGACGGCACCTACAACTTCACCGCCGGCCTCGACTGGTGGTGCTCCGCGCTCGCCCTGGTCGAGGGCGACGAGCTCCTGCTCGGTGCCGTGCGCCACCAGGCCAGCGACACGACGTACGTGGGCGGGCCTGGCGTGCCGGCCACCGCGTCGGGCCGTCCGCTGGCGCCGTTGGAGGACCGGCCGCTCGCCGAGTCGTGCCTCACCACCTACCTGCACCCCCCGTTCTACGGCGGTCCCGTCGGGGAGGCCTTCGGACGGGCGGCCCACGGGGCGGCGACCCTGCGGATGCTCGGCTCGGGGACGATGGACGCGATGGCGGTGGCCACCGGAGGGCTGCACGTGCTGTGCCAGCACTCGGTACCGCCCTGGGACGAGCTTCCCGGCGCCGCGCTGATCCGCTCGGTCGGCGGGCAGACGCGTCGCGTCCGCGCCGCAGGTGTCGAGTGGTACGTCGCGGGCGTCCCGACCGCCGTGGCCGAGGTCTGCACCGCGCTCGCGGACCGGTAGCCTGCTCCCGCCATGCTGGAACACATCCGGGGCCTCGTCACGAAGGTCCTCATCGCGCCCATCGCCCGCGTCCTGCTGCGGATCGGGTTGAGTCCCGACGCCATCACGGTGATCGGCACCATCTGCACCTGCGCCGCCGCCCTCTGGTTCGCGCCGCGGGGTGAGCTGATGATCGCGCTCGTGCTGGTCACCGTCTTCGCGCTCTTCGACCTGCTGGACGGCACGATGGCCCGCCTCAGCGGTCGCTCCAGCGACTTCGGCGCGTTCCTCGACTCCACCCTGGACCGGATCGCCGACGCGGTCGTCTTCGGCTCGGTGATGCTCTACTTCGCCGGCCCCGGCGACCTGGTGCTGGGGGAGGCGGCAGCCCTGTGGTGCCTGGTCACCGGCGTCACCATCTCCTACGCCCGCGCCCGCGCCGAGTCCGTGGGCTACACCGCTCGCGTCGGGCTGATGGAGCGTGCCGACCGGCTGGCCCTGCTGGGCCTCTCGGCGGTAGTCGCCGAGGTCGCCGGCGACCCGCGGGTCTTCGCCTGGGGTCTGGTGCTGCTGGGTGCGCTGAGCACCGTCACCGTCCTGCAGCGGATCCTCAGCGTCCGGCGCCAGGCGCTGGCGAAGGCGAACGCCACCCCCGAGGCCGGCTGAGCGCGTGACCGGCCAGGGCGACCGGCCGGAGATCGTGCCGACCGAGCGCCGCTCCGCGTTCGTGCTGCGCGCCGACGGACACGCCCAGTCCTACGTCGACCTCGACGACCCCCGGCACCTCGCCTTCGACTACGTGCGTCGGTTGGGGGACGTGCTCGACGCGTGCCGGCCGCCGGGGGAGCCGGTCCGGGTGGTCCACGTGGGCGGTGCGGCCATGAGCCTGCCGCGCTACGTCGCGGCCACCCGACCGCACTCGGCGCAGGTGGTGCTGGAGCCGGACGCGGCGATGACCGACCAGGTGCGCGCGGAGCTGCCGCTCCCGGCGCGCAGCGGCATCAAGGTGCGTCCCGTCGACGGTCGCGCCGGGCTGGGCGCCCTGCGCGACGGTGCCTTCGAGGTGGTGCTCGTCGACGCGTTCGCCCGAGGACGGGTCCCCGGCGACCTGGTGACCCGCGAGGCCTTCGCGGAGGTGGCCAGGGTGCTGGAGGAGGGAGGGCTGCTCCTGTTCAACCTGGTCGACCGTGCGCCCTTCGCCTGGACCCGCCGGGTGGTCGCCGCCGCCCGGAGCGTCTTCGAGGCGGCCACGCTCCACGTGGAGCCCGCCACCCTGCGCGGCCGACGACCGGGCAACGTGCTGCTCGTCGCCTCGGTGAGCCAGGACGGGCTGGACGGGCTGCGGGCGCACCTCCACCGCCGTCCCGGGGACTTCCGGGTGCTGGAGGGGACACAGGTGACCGACTTCTTCGGCGGGGGCCGGCCCTTCCGCGACGACGACACCGAGGCCTCGCCCTGGTACGACCTGCCCTGACCAGGTCCTGGGACCCGCGACGGAGGGTGCGGGCCGCCTTGGGACGGGCCGTCGGCGCCCTGCGGGGGGCCCTACGATGCGGCCATGGCTGACCTGACCCGCACCACGTCCGGCGACACCGGCACCTCGCGCGTCAAGCGCGGCATGGCCGAGATGCTGAAGGGCGGCGTCATCATGGACGTCGTCACCCCCGACCAGGCGAAGATCGCCGAGGACGCCGGCGCCGTCGCGGTGATGGCGCTGGAGCGGGTCCCGGCCGACATCCGGGCTCAGGGCGGCGTCTCGCGGATGAGCGACCCCGACATGATCGAGGGCATCAAGGAGGCCGTCTCGATCCCGGTGATGGCCAAGGCCCGGATCGGCCACTTCGCCGAGGCGCAGGTCCTGCAGAGCCTGGGGGTCGACTACATCGACGAGTCCGAGGTCCTCACCCCGGCCGACTACGCCCACCACATCGACAAGTGGTCCTTCACCGTCCCCTTCGTCTGCGGAGCCACCAACCTCGGGGAGGCGCTGCGACGGATCACCGAGGGCGCCGCGATGATCCGCTCGAAGGGCGAGGCCGGGACGGGCGACGTGTCGAACGCCGTCACCCACATGCGCACGATCCGCGCCGAGCTCGGCAGGCTCCACGCCCTCGAGCCCGACGAGCTCTTTGTGGCCGCCAAGGAGCTGCAGGCGCCCTACCAGCTCGTCCAGGAGGTCGCCGCCACCGGGACGCTCCCCGTGGTGCTCTTCACCGCCGGCGGCATCGCCACCCCCGCGGACGCGGCGATGATGAGGCAGCTCGGCGCTCAGGGCGTCTTCGTCGGCTCGGGCATCTTCAAGTCCGGCAACCCGGCGCGGCGTGCCGAGGCGATCGTGAAGGCGGCCACCTTCTACGACGACCCCGACGTGGTGGCCAAGGTCTCTCGCGGGCTGGGGGAGGCGATGGTCGGCATCAACGTCGACGAGATCCCCCAGCCGCACCGGCTGGCCGAGCGCGGCTGGTGATCCGCGACCGGTGAACTGAGGAGGCGACCGACCCCGCGCCGCCTAGTCTCGCTGGTCCTAGGATCGGCGACCGTGACTCCCACCATCGGCGTGCTGGCGCTGCAGGGAGACGTCCCCGAGCATCTCGCGGCGCTCCGCTCGCTCGGGGCCGACCCCGTCCCCGTCCGCCGCCCCGCCGAGCTCGCCGCCTGCGACGGGCTGGTCGTCCCGGGTGGCGAGTCGACGACCATGATCAAGCTCGCCGCCCTCTTCGACATGCTGGGGCCGCTGCGCGACGCGGTCCGTGACGGCCTCCCCGTCCTCGGGACCTGCGCCGGCATGATCATGCTCGCCGACCGGATCGAGGACGGCGCCGCGGGCCAGGAGACGATCGGCGGCCTGCACATCACGGTGCGCCGCAACGCCTTCGGGCGCCAGGTCGACTCCTTCGAGGAGCACCTCGAGGTGGCCGGGCTGGACGACCCGGTCCGGGCCGTCTTCATCCGGGCACCCTGGGTCGAGAGCGTCGAGGACGACGTCGAGGTCCTGGCACGGATCGGCTCCGGTCCGGCCCTGGGTAGGATCGTGGCCGTCCGCCAAGGCCCGCTGATGGCGACCTCGTTCCATCCCGAGGTCGGCAGCGACGGCCGGGTCCACGGGATGTTCGTGGACCTGGTGCGTTCGGTCTGACGGCGTACCGAATCCAGGGCTGCACCCGAGAAGCCGTACTCGAGACTGATAGAGGGACTCATGTCAGGCCACTCCAAATGGGCGACCACGAAGCACAAGAAGGCCGCCATCGACGCGAAGCGGGGCAAGCTCTTCGCGAAGCTGATCAAGAACATCGAGGTCGCGGCCCGGCAGGGCGGCGGTGACCCCGGGGGCAACCCCACCCTCTACGACGCGATCCAGAAGGCCAAGAAGTCCTCGGTCCCCAACGACAACATCGACCGTGCCGTCAAGCGCGGCTCGGGTGCCGAGGCCGGGGGAGCGGAGTACCAGACCATCATGTACGAGGTCTACGGCCCGCAGGGCGTCGCGCTGCTCGTCGAGTGCCTCACCGACAACCGCAACCGCGCCGCGATGGAGGTCCGCACCGCGGTCACCCGCAACGGCGGCACCATGGCCGACCCCGGCTCGGTCTCCCGCCTCTTCACCCGCAAGGGCGTGGTCATGCTGCCCAAGGGCCAGGAGAGCCGCGAGATCACCGAGGACGACGTCCTCGAGGCGACCCTGGAGGCCGGCGCCGAGGACGTCAACGACCTCGAGGAGGCCTTCCAGGTGATCTCCGAGGCCACCGACGTGGTCGGCGTGCGCACCTCGCTCCAGGCGGCGGGCATCGACTACGACTCGGCCGAGGTGGAGTTCGTCCCGAGCATGGAGATCCCGGTGGACGCCGACGCCGCGGCGAAGGTCTTCCGCCTCGTCGAGGCGCTGGAGGACCTCGACGACGTGCAGAACGTCTTCGCCAACTTCGACGTCCCCGACGACGTCATGGCGCAGCTGGAGGGCTGAGCCCCGGCGCCGGGGTGCTGCCTGCGTGTCGCCGCCGGAGCGCGGCGGCCACGGGATAGCGTGTCGTGCGAACACACGTTCGGACGAGAGGGTGGCGATGCGTGTCCTGGGGATCGACCCCGGCCTGACCCGGTGCGGCATCGGCATGGTCGAGGGCGAGGTCGGCCGGCCGCTGAGCCTGGTCGACGTCAACGTGATCCGCACCAGCGCCTCGCTGCCGGTCGCCGAGCGGCTGGTGACGATCGAGAAGGGCATCGACGCCTGGCTCGACGAGTACCGGCCGGACGCCGTGGCCGTGGAGCGGGTCTTCGCCCGGTCCGACTCGAGCACGATCATGGGCACCGCGCAGGCCAGCGGGATCGCCCTGGTCGCGGCGGCGCGGCGCGGCCTCCCGGTCGCCCTGCACACGCCGAGCGAGGTGAAGGCAGCCGTCTCCGGCAGCGGTCGTGCCGACAAGGCGCAGGTGGCCGCGATGGTGACCCGGATCCTGCGGCTCGCCGCGCCCCCGAAGCCCGCCGACGCCGCCGACGCCCTGGCCCTGGCCATCACCCACATCTGGCGCGGTGGCGCCCAGTCCCGGCTCGAGGCCGCCGCGGCCGCCCAGGCGGTCGCCCTCCGTCGTACCACCACCAGGAGACCTGCATGATCGCCTTCGTCCGTGGCCGGGTGGCCGCCCTCACGCTCTCCTCCGCGGTGCTGGAGGTGGGCGGGGTGGGGCTCGAGCTGATGTGCACCCCCGCCACGCTGGCCACGCTGCGCCCGGGGCACGAGGCGACCCTGCCGACCAGCATGGTCGTCCGCGAGGAGTCGCTCACGCTCTTCGGCTTCGCCGACGACGACGAGAAGGCCTGCTTCGAGCTGGTCCAGACGGCCAGCGGCGTGGGACCCAAGCTGGCCCAGGCCATCCTGGCGGTGCTCAGCCCCGACGTGCTGCGTTCCGCGGTGGCCTCCGAGGACGTCAAGACCCTCACCAAGGTCCCCGGGATCGGGCAGAAGGGGGCCCAGCGGATCATCCTGGAGCTGCGGGACCGGCTCGGAGCCCCTTCCGGTGCCGGCCGGGCTCCCGGCGCCCTGCCCGGCGGCGCCCCGTGGCGCGACCAGGTGCAGCAGGGCCTGGTCGGGCTCGGCTGGTCGGCCCGGGAGGCCGAGAAGGCGGTCGAGGCCGTCTCCGGTGACGCGGGCGCCGCACCCGACGTCCCGGCGCTGCTGAGGGCGGCGCTCCAGACCCTGAGCCGGGCCTGAGATGGATCCCGAGGAGCTCCTCTCGCTCAGCGAGGACGCCCACCTCCGCTCGCTGACCGCGGCGGAGGCGGACGGGGACGAGCGGGCCGTGGAGGCCGCACTCCGCCCGCGCGCGCTCGACGAGGTGGTCGGGCAGACCCGGGTCAAGGACCAGCTCGGGCTCGTCCTCGAGGCGGCGCGGCAGCGCGGGCGGGCACCGGACCACGTGCTGCTCTCCGGACCGCCGGGCCTGGGCAAGACCACCCTGGCCATGATCATCGCCGCCGAGATGACGGTGCCCCTGCGACTGACGAGCGGGCCGGCGATCACCCATGCCGGCGACCTCGCGGCCATCCTGAGCGCGGTCAACGAGGGAGACGTCCTCTTCGTCGACGAGATCCACCGGATGTCCCGGCCGGCCGAGGAGATGCTCTACATGGCCATGGAGGACTTCCGGGTCGACGTGATCATCGGCAAGGGTCCGGGCGCCACCGCGATCCCGCTGGAGATCCCGACCTTCACCCTGGTGGGGGCGACCACGCGCGCCGGCCTGCTGCCGGGTCCGCTCCGCGACCGGTTCGGCTTCACCGCCCACCTGGAGTACTACGAGCCCGCCGAGCTGGACCAGATCGTCCACCGCTCGGCGGGCCTGCTGGACGTCCACCTGACCGAAGGTGGATCGGCCGAGATCGCCTCCCGCTCGCGTGGCACGCCGCGGATCGCCAACCGGCTGCTGCGCCGGGTCCGCGACTACGCGCAGGTGCGGGCCGACGGGGTGCTGACCCGCGAGGTGGCGCGGGCGGCCCTGGACCTCTACGAGGTCGACGAGCTCGGGCTGGACCGGCTCGACCGGGCCGTGCTGGACGTGCTCTGCCGCCGCTTCGGCGGTGGCCCGGTCGGGGTCTCCACCCTGGCGGTCGCGGTGGGGGAGGAGCGCGAGACCGTGGAGGAGGTCGCCGAGCCCTTCCTGGTGCGCAACGGCTTCCTCGCGCGGACTCCGCGGGGACGGGTGGCCACCGCGGCCGCGTGGCGGCACCTGGGGCTCCCCGTGCCCGCGGCCGGACCGCTCCCGGCCGACGAGGGTCTCTTCGACGACTAGGGCCGACGTAGACTCGCGGCGCACACCCACCCCCGTCGAGAGGTCTTTTCGTGGAGTTCCTGCCCCTGGTCGCCATCGCCCTGGTGTTCTGGCTGCTGATCGTGCGCCCGGCCAGCCGACGCCAGAAGGAGGTCGCGAAGCTGCAGGCCGCGCTCGCCCCCGGTGACCGGGTCCTGCTGAGCTCGGGCCTCTTCGCCACCGTCCAGGAGACGCACGACGACCGGATCCGGGCCGAGATCGCGCCCGGCGTGGTGGTCGAGGTCGCCCGCGGTGCCGTGGCCGCGATCCAACCCTCGATGGTCGAGGAGAGCGGTCCCGACGACGCCACGGGCGGCCCCACCGCTCCGGGCGCCTGACGTGGAGTCGACCGTCCTCGCCGAGGCACGCGCCGCGATGGCCCGCCTGGTCGTCGACGTGCCCGACTTCCCCACCCCCGGCGTCGTCTTCAAGGACATCACCCCGCTCCTGGCCGACCACACGGCCTTCGAGCTGATCGTGACCGCGCTCGCCGCGGCCGGGCAGGACCCCTCGGGTCACGTGGTCGTCGACAAGGTCGCGGGCATGGAGGCGCGTGGCTTCATCCTCGCCGCCCCCGTCGCCCTGGCCCTGGGCGCCGGCTTCGTCCCGGTGCGCAAGGCCGGCAAGCTGCCGCGCAGCACCCACCAGGAGACCTTCGACCTCGAGTACGGCTCCGCCACCCTCGAGGTGCACCAGGACGCGATCTCGCCCGGCGACCGGGTGCTCCTGGTCGACGACGTGCTGGCCACCGGGGGCACCATGGCGGCGACCAGTCGACTGGTCGAGTCGTGCGGCGGAGAGGTGGTCGGCGTCGCCGTCCTGATGGAGCTCGGCTTCCTCGACGGCCGGGCCGCCTGCGGTGACCTGCCGCTGACCGTCCTGCAGACGGTCTGAGCCGGACCAGCGGACTAGACTGACGGGCGTGAGCGAAGAGACCGGGACGACCCAGGAGCCGGCAAGCACCGAGCTCCCCGTCTCGGCCCGCTCGATGCGCGCCCGACTGGCCCGGATCGGCACCAGGAGCCAGCCGGGGAACCCGGTGCTCGAGCCGCTCTTCCGTGCCGTCAGGGCCAACCACCCCAAGGCCGACCTGGCGCTGCTCGAGCGCGCCTACCTGACGGCCGAGAAGATGCACGGCACCCAGACCCGCAAGAGCGGCGACCCCTACATCACGCATCCGCTGGCGGTCACCACGATCCTGGCCGACATCGGCATGACCGAGCCGACGCTGGTCGCGGCACTGCTCCACGACACGGTCGAGGACACGCCTTACACCCTCGACGAGCTGCGCTCCGACTTCGGTGACGAGGTGGCGGTGCTGGTCGACGGCGTGACCAAGCTCGACAAGGTCAAGTACGGCGACGCCGCCCAGGCCGAGACGATCCGCAAGATGATCGTCGCGATGTCGCGCGACATCCGGGTGCTGGTGATCAAGCTCGCCGACCGGCTGCACAACATGCGGACCCTGCGCTACGTGCCCCAGGCCAGCCAGGAGCGGACCGCCCGCGAGACCCTCGACATCTACGCGCCGCTGGCCCACCGGCTCGGCATGAACACCCTCAAGTGGGAGCTGGAGGACCTCGCCTTCGCGACGCTGCATCCCAAGATCTACGACGAGATCGTCAGGATGGTGGCGGAGCGGGCGCCGTCGCGCGACCAGTTCCTGGCCGAGGTCATCGCCCAGGTCAAGGAAGACCTGAAGAACGCCAGGATCAAGGCGAAGGTCACCGGCCGTCCCAAGCACTACTACTCGATCTACCAGAAGATGATCGTCGGCGGCCGCGAGTTCTCCGACATCTACGACCTGGTCGGCATCCGCATCCTCGTCGAGGAGGACCGCGAGTGCTACTCCGTGCTCGGCGTCCTCCACTCCCGGTGGAACCCGGTCCTGGGGCGGTTCAAGGACTACGTGGCGATGCCCAAGTTCAACATGTACCAGTCGCTGCACACCACCGTGATCGGGCCCGCGGGCAAGCCCGTCGAGGTGCAGATCCGCACGTTCGCGATGCACCGTCGTGCCGAGTACGGCGTCGCGGCGCACTGGAAGTACAAGGAGAACTCGCGCGACGGGGTCGACACCGACAAGCGCGGCGACCTCGACGACATGCAGTGGCTGCGCCAGCTGATGGACTGGCAGAGCGACGTCGAGGATCCGGGGGAGTTCCTGGAGTCCCTGCGCTTCGAGATCAACCGGGCGGAGGTCTACGTCTTCACCCCGCGTGGCGACGTGATCGCCCTGCCCACCGGGTCGACCCCGATCGACTTCGCCTACGCCGTCCACACCGAGGTCGGCCACCACACCATCGGTGCCCGGGTCAACGGCCGGCTGGTCCCGCTGGAGTCGACCCTGGACAACGGCGACGTGGTCGAGGTCTTCACCTCCAAGGCGCCCACGGCCGCTCCGTCGCTGGACTGGCTCAACTTCGTGAAGTCCCAGCGGGCCCGTTCCAAGATCCGCCAGTGGTTCACCAAGGAGCGGCGTGAGGAGGCCACCGAGCGCGGCAAGGAGCAGATCGCCCGGCTGATGCGCAAGGAGGGCCTGCCCCTCAAGCGCCTGCTGTCGCACGAGTCCCTCACCGAGGCGGCGACCCACTACAAGCTGCCCGACGTCTCCGCGCTCTACGCGGCCGTGGGCGAGGGCAACCTGTCGGCCCAGGCCGTGGTACGCCGGGTGATCGAGCTGCACGGTGGCGACGACGGGGCCGCGGAGGACCTCGCCGAGGGTGTCACCATCACCGGTCGCCGGCGCCGTCCCGAGAAGGCCGCGTCCGCCGGGGACAGCGGCGTGGTCGTCCAGGGCAGCGGTGACGTCTGGGTCAAGCTCGCCAAGTGCTGCACGCCGGTGCCGCCCGACCCGATCATCGGCTTCGTGACCAAGGGCGGCGGCGTCTCGGTCCACCGCAAGGACTGCACCAACGCCGAGAGCCTGCAGAGCCAGCCGGAACGGCTCGTCGAGGTCGACTGGGCCCCGACGGCGCACTCCACCTTCCTGGTCAACATCCAGGTCGAGGCGCTGGACCGGGCCAGGCTGCTCTCCGACATCACGATGGCGCTGGCGGACACCCACGTCAACATCCTGAGCGCGACCCTGCAGACGACCCGCGACCGCGTGTCGAAGAGCCGGTTCACCTTCGAGATGGCCGACGCCACGCACCTCGACAGCGTGCTGCGCGCGGTGCGTGGCGTGCCGGGCGTCTTCGACGCCTACCGGGTCACCCAGTAGGCGTCCGGCGGCCGTAGCCTCAGCCGGAGAACTCCTCCGCCGCGCGCCGCGCCGCCTCCAGGAACGCGCGCCGCGAGGCGAGGTTCTCCTCCAGGTCGCGCACCTGCTTGTCGTTGCCGGCCGTCCGGGCCTTCTCCAGCTTGGCCTCGAGGTCGTCGATGGCGGTCTGCAGCTTGCCGATCATGTCGTCGGCCCGCGCCGACTTCTCGGGGTCGGACTTGCGCCACTGGTCGTCCTCGACGCCGCGGATCGCCTGCTCCACCTTGCGCATCCGGCCCTCGAGGTCCTTGATCCGCTCACGGGGAACCTTGCCGGCCTCGTCCCAGCGCTCGGCGAGGGCGCGGAAGGCGGCCTTGGCGGCGTCCAGGTCGGTGACGGGCAGCAGTGCCTCGGCCTCCACCAGGAGCGCCTCCTTCACCTCGGCGTTCTTGGTGAACTCCGCGTCGGTCGCGGCGTTGGCGGCGTCGCGGTTGCCGAAGAAGGTGTCCTGAGCACCCCGGAAGCGCTTCCAGAGCTTGTCGTCGACCTCGCGGGGCGCCGGGCCGGCGGCCTTCCAGTCGCGCATCAGGTCGCGGAACCGTCCGGAGGTCGGTCCCCAGTCGGTGGAGTCGGCGAGGGCCTCGGCGTCCTTGACCAGCCGCTCCTTGATGACGCGGGCCGCGTCGCGCTTCTCGTGCTGCTCGGCGAAGTGGCTCTTGCGGTGGCGGGTGTAGGTGGTGCGGGCCGACGAGAAGCGGCGCCACAACGCGTCGTCGGTGGCCTTGTCGAGGCGGGGGAGGGCCTTCCACTCCTCGAGGAGGTCGCGGAGCCGGTTGGCGCCGTTGCGCCAGTCGCTGCTGTCGGCGAGCTTCTCGGCCTCGGCGACGATCTGCTCCTTGCGGGCCTTGGACTCCGCGGTCCGCTGGGCCTTCTCGGCCTTGCGGGCCTCGCGCTGGGCGGCGATCACCGGGCCCAGGGCGTCCAGCTTGCCCGCCAGCGAGTCGAGGTCGCCCACCGCGTTGGCCTCGGTCACCTGGGCGCGCACCGTCTTGACCGCGGCGGTCGCCTCCTCGGGCGAGACCTTGCCCGCGGCGATCCGCTGCGCCAGCAGCCCCACCTCGAACTCGAGGGCGGCGAAGCGCTCGGTGAAGAACGCCAACGCCTCCTCGGGGGTGCCGGCGGGGTAGGACCCCACCGCCCGTTCACCCGTGGCGGTCTTGACGTAGACGGTGCCGTCCTCGGCCACCCGGCCCCACTCGGACTGCTTGCTCGCGCTCATGGTCGCCCATGCTAGTCAATGCCGGGCTGGGCCTCGGTAGGCTGCTGACCGACAACCGCTCCTGAGTCGATCGAAGGTCCATCACCGTGTTCATCGCCGGCTTCCCCGCAGGCCCCTGGGGAACCAACTGCTATGTCGTCTCCACCGGTCCCGGCAACGAGTGCGTGGTGGTCGATCCTGGCAAGGACGCGGCCGCCGGCGTCGACCAGGTCGTCCGCGAGAACCGCCTCAAGCCGGTGGCCGTGCTGGTCACCCACGGGCACGTCGACCACATGTGGTGCGTGGCCCCGGTGGCCGGCACCTACGACGCCACCGCCTGGATCCACCCCCGCGACCGTCACCTGCTCGCCGACCCGATGGCCGGCATGTCGCGGGAGACGACCCAGATGCTCCTCGGCGGGAAGTACGAGTGGGCCGAGCCCGACGACGTCCGCGAGCTCAGCGACCAGCAGAGCCTCGAGATCGCCGGCCTGACCTTCCTCGTCGACCACACGCCCGGCCACACCGAGGGGTCGGTGACCTTCCGGACGCCGTACGGCGAGGCCGCCGGCCAGCCGGAGGTCTCCGAGGTGATGTTCTCCGGAGACCTGCTCTTCGCGGGCTCCATCGGCCGCACCGACCTGCCCGGGGGCGACCACCCGACGATGCTGCGCAGCCTGACCCAGAAGGTGCTGCCGCTGGCCGACGACATCGTGGTGCTCCCGGGCCACGGCGAGCAGACCTCGATCGGGCGCGAGCGCGCGACCAACCCCTACCTGCGCGAGCTGCTCGACCAGGGCACCTCCTCGCCCGTCACGCGGGGGCTCTGAGATGGCGCGGATCACCCCGCTCAGCGGCTTCCCCGAGCTGCTCCCGGCCCAGCGGGTCGTGGAGCGCGACGTCATCGCCTCGCTCTCCTCGACCTTCGAGCTGCACGGCTTCGCCAACATCGAGACCCGCGTCGTCGAGCCGCTGGACAGGCTCGCCAAGGGCGGCGAGATCGACAAGGAGATCTACGTGCTGCGGCGGCTCCAGGCCGACGACGCCGCGGACGACACCGGTCTCGGCATGCACTTCGACCTCACCGTGCCGTTCGCCCGCTACGTCCTGGAGCACGCGGGCCACCTGGAGTTCCCGTTCCGCCGGTTCCAGATCCAGCCGGCGTGGCGCGGCGAGCGCCCGCAGGAGGGCCGGTACCGCCAGTTCACCCAGGCCGACGTCGACATCGTCGGCAAGGACACGCTCCCGTTCCACCACGACGTCGAGGTCATGTCCGTCATGGTCGACGCGCTGGACCGGCTTCCCGTGCCGCCCGTCTCGTTCCAGTTCAACAACCGGAAGCTGATCCAGGGCTTCTACCGGGGCCTCGGCCTCGACGACGTCACCGCCGCCATCAAGGTGATCGACAAGCTCGACAAGCTCCCCGCCGAGGAGGTGGCGCGCCTGCTGGTCGAGCAGGCGGGTGCCACCCCCGAGCAGGCCGCACGCTGCCTGGAGCTCGCCACGATCCGGGTCGCCGACACCTCGTTCGTGGAGCGGGTGCGCGCCCTCGGGGTGAGCGACGAGCTGCTGGACGAGGGGCTGGCCGAGCTCGCCGCGGTGGTCGAGGGGTGTGCGCTCGTCGACGCCCCGTCGGTCACGGTCGAGGCGAACCTCCGCATCGCCCGCGGCCTCGACTACTACACCGGCACCGTGGTCGAGATCTTCATGACCGGCTACGAGCGCCTGAAGTCGGTCGGCGGCGGCGGGCGCTACGACGCCCTCGCCACCGACGGCAAGACGACGTACCCAGGCGTCGGCGTCTCCTTCGGCGTCTCCCGCAGCCTCCTGCCGTTGATCGCGGACGGGGTGCTGGCCGGCTCCCGTCCGGTGCCGAGCGCCGTCCTGGTGGCCGTGAGCGACGAGGACTCCCGCAGCCGGTCCACCCAGGTGGCGGCCGCGCTGCGGCGCAGCGGCGTCCCCTGCGAGGTCGCGCCGGCGGCCCAGAAGTTCGGCAAGCAGATCCGCTTCGCGGAACGGCGCGGCATCCCCTGGGTCTGGTTCCCGGGCGAGGACGGCGACCACACTGTCAAGGACATCCGCACCGGGGAGCAGGTGGCCGCGGACCCGGCCGCCTGGACCCCGCCCGTCGAGGACCTGCGACCGCGGGTCCTGACCCCCACCACCGAGGAGACCACCCCGTGATCCGCACCCATGACGCCGGCAGCCTGCGACCCGAGCACGTCGGCGAGACCGTGACCCTCGCCGGCTGGGTGGCGCGGCGCCGCGACCACGGAGGCGTCGCCTTCCTGGACCTGCGCGACGCCAGCGGAGTGGTCCAGGTCGTGGTGCGCGACGAGGCCGTGGCCCACAGCCTGCGCAACGAGTACTGCCTCAAGGTCACCGGCGAGGTCGGCACCCGGCCCGAGGGCAACGCCAACGCCTCCATCCCCACCGGCGAGATCGAGGTCGTGGCGCTGCCCGGCACCGAGGGCGTCGAGGTGCTCTCAGCCGCGGCCCCGCTGCCCTTCCCGATCGATGACGCGGGCTCGCACAAGGGCGGCGACGTGGGCGAGGAGGTGCGCCTCAAGCACCGCTACCTCGACCTGCGCCGCTCCGGGCCGGCCGCCGCCATCCGGCTGCGCAGCCGGATCAACCGCGCCGCCCGTGCGGTCCTCGAGGGGCACGACTTCGTCGAGGTGGAGACCCCCACGCTGACCCGCTCCACGCCGGAGGGCGCGCGCGACTTCCTGGTGCCCGCCCGGCTCTCGCCCGGCAGCTGGTACGCCCTGCCGCAGAGCCCGCAGCTCTTCAAGCAGCTGCTGATGGTGGGCGGGATCGAGCGGTACTACCAGATCGCCCGGTGCTACCGCGACGAGGACTTCCGCGCCGACCGGCAGCCCGAGTTCACCCAGCTCGACATCGAGATGAGCTTCGTGGACCAGGAGGACGTCATCCGCCTGATGGAGGACGTGCTCGAGGCGATGTGGGCGGAGGCCGGCCACACGATCAGCCGGCCGATCCCGCGGATGACCTACGAGGAGGCGATGCGCCGCTTCGGCTCCGACAAGCCCGACCTGCGGATGGGCCAGGAGCTGGTGGAGTGCACCGACTTCTTCGCCGACACCACCTTCCGGGTCTTCCAGGCGCCGTACGTCGGCGCCGTGGTGATGCCCGGTGGGGCGTCGCAGCCGCGCAAGAAGCTGGACGCCTGGCAGGAGTGGGCCAAGCAGCGGGGCGCCAAGGGGTTGGCCTACGTGCTGGTCCAGGAGGACGGCTCGCTGACCGGTCCGGTGGCCAAGAACCTGTCGGAGACCGAGGCGGCCGGGCTGGCCGCGCACGTGGGCGCCTCGCCCGGCGACTGCATCTTCTTCGCCGCCGGGGCCCCCAAGCCGAGCCGGGCGCTGCTCGGCGCCGCACGGCTGGAGATCGGCCGTCGCGGCGCCCTGATCGACGAGTCGCGCTTCGCCTTCACCTGGGTGGTCGACGCGCCGCTCTTCGAGCCGGCCTCCGACGCCGTGGCCAGCGGTGACGTGGCGGTCGGCACCGGCGCCTGGACCGCGGTCCACCACGCGTTCACCAGCCCGAAGCCGGAGTACCTCGACACCTTCGACACCGACCCCGGTGCGGCGCTGGCCTACGCCTACGACATCGTCTGCAACGGCAGCGAGCTGGGCGGCGGCTCCATCCGTATCCACCGCGAGGACGTGCAGAAGCGGGTCTTCGCGGTGATGGGGATCGGCGAGGAGGAGGCCCAGGAGAAGTTCGGCTTCCTGCTCGACGCGTTCAAGTACGGCGCGCCGCCGCACGGCGGCATCGCGGTGGGGATGGACCGGATCGCGGCGATGCTCGCCGGGAGCGACTCGATCCGCGACGTCATCGCCTTCCCGAAGTCGGGTGGCGGCTACGACCCGCTGACCGCGGCTCCCGCGCCCATCACGCCGCAGCAGCGCGCCGAGGCCGGTGTGGACGCGACGCCCGAGGAGGAGAGTGCTCCGGAGACCCCGGGGGAGTGATGTCGTGGGCCCCCTCGGCGAGACCCGATCGTTATCGCCGGGTGATCCCAGGTGACCCAGTGGTCGCCTAGAGTCCCAACCGCGCCGTCGTGCCAGGCGCCTTCTCCTCGGCACGCACTCGTGTGGAAAGGCTCGACAGCATGAAGCGGACCAGGTCGCTCGGATGGGTCGCCTGTGCCGCCGTGCTGCTGCTCGCCCCGGCCTGCTCCGGTGACGCCACCGACGGTCCCGAGGGGGCCGGGGGCGACGCCGGGACCGCCGCGGTCACCCGGGACGCCGACCGCCAGGGCCCGGCGCCGGACGTCGACGGGGCGACCCCGGGCGGCACCATCACCGTCCACGTCCCCGGCGAGCCCGGGCCCACCACCCTGGACGCCACCGCCGGCTGGCAGGGCAGCGGCCGCGCCATCCAGCAGGCGCTGACCCACCGGTCGCTGACCCAGTACGCGCGCGGCGAGGACGGTCGCCCGATCCTGGTGCCGGACCTTGCGGTCGACCTCGGACAGCCCAACGACGACTTCACGCAGTGGCGCTTCACCATCCGCGACGACGCGACCTGGGAGGACGGCAAGCTCATCACCCCCCAGGAGGTCGCCTTCGGCATCAAGCGCTCCCTGGACACCAAGGCGTTCCCGCTGGGGCCCGGTGCGGAGTACTCGGTGAAGTACTTCGAGGGGGCGGAGAAGTACGCCGGCCCGTACGCCGACGCCGACACCGGCAAGGGCAAGGGCAAGGGCAAGGGCAAGGACGGCAAGGGCGAGGCGTTCCCCGCGGTCTCGGTCGAGGGCTCCGACGTGGTGATCCGGATGTCGGAGCCGTTCCCGGAGATGGACCACTGGGGCGCCTTCATGGCCATGGGTCCCGCCCCCGAGGGGAACGCGTCCAAGCCGCCCGCCTACGGGCAGGACCCCCTCTCCAACGGCCCCTACAAGGTGGAGAGCTTCAAGCCCGGCAAGGAGCTGGTGCTGATCCGCAACGAGCAGTGGAACCCCGCCAGCGACCCGGCACGCCACCAGTACGTCGACAAGTGGGTCTTCCGCTTCGACCAGGACCAGGCGCAGGTGGACCAGGTCATGCTCGCGGGCAGCCCCGAGTCCCAGACGGCGATCTCCCTGGCACTGGGCCAGGAGCACTACGAGCAGGCGGTGACGGAGCTCGGCGGCCGGCTGGTCCAGCAGCCGTCGCCCTGCGTCACCACGCTGGCCCCGGACTACACGAAGGTCACCGAGCCCGAGGTGCGCCGGGCGCTGGCCTACGCCTACCCCTACGAGGACGCCTGGCTGGCCTCCGGGGAGGTCCCCGGCGCGACGCGGGTGCACGCCGCCTCGCTCCTCCCGCAGTGGACCGCCGGACGGCGCGACCACGTGCCCGAGGGAGGTCCCATCCGGACCGACCCGGAGCGCGCCAAGGAGCTGCTGGCCGAGGCGGGCTACCAGCCCGGCGAGTACGAGATCACGATGATCTACTACGACG
Source organism: Nocardioides sp. Z22_16 (assembly GCF_058134365.1). Classification (NCBI taxonomy): domain Bacteria; kingdom Bacillati; phylum Actinomycetota; class Actinomycetes; order Propionibacteriales; family Nocardioidaceae; genus Nocardioides; species Nocardioides sp. Z22_16. Next base: position 317,722 of record NZ_JBYTTI010000004.1, on the reverse strand, counting down.
TCGACCCGCTGGCCAGGGAGGTGCAGGGCGAGGTCACCCGCGGGCTGAAGGAGGCCGGGTTCAAGGTGCGGGCGATCCCCGTGCGGCAGTCGCCGTACAACGTGTGGTCGGACCCCAAGGACGACACCAACAAGCAGCTCAACCTGCGCGGCGTGACCCTCTGCGCCGACTGGCCCACCGGATCCGCGCTGCTGCGGCCCCTGCTGGCCTCCGACTCGGTCTACAACACCGCACGCTTCGCCGAGGAGTCCGTCGACCGCGAGATGGACCGGATCGCCACGCTCCCGCACGACGAGCAGGACGCCGCGTGGGGCGAGCTGGACGCGCGGGTGATGACCGAGTTCCTCCCCCTCATCCCGGTCGACCACCGCAACGAGCTCTTCGCGTTCGGGGAGAAGATCGGCAACCCGTCGGGGGACGCCTCGATCGGCTCCCCGAACTACAAGGACCTCTTCGTCGCCAGGTGAGGAGCCGGTCTGCCGGACCGGCCGCCTAGGCTGGGGGCGTGGCTGCCCCGTCGTCCGAGCCCGGACTCTTCGACGCCCCCGACCCGGGAGCCGGGTCGCTGGGGGCGAACACGCACGCCTCGGCGCCGCTGGCCGTGCGGATGCGGCCGCGGACGCTCGACGAGCTGGTGGGGCAGGACCAGCTCCGGGCGCCCGGCTCGCCGCTGCGGCGTCTCGTCGAGGGCGACCAGTCGATGTCGCTGCTCCTGTGGGGCCCGCCCGGGACCGGCAAGACCACGATCGCCGGCATCGTGAGCCTGCAGACCGACCGGCGCTTCGTCGAGGTCTCCGCGGTGGCCGCGGGGGTCAAGGAGGTCCGTGCGGCCATCGACGCGGCCCGCGCCGAGCTCTCCCGGGGCGGACGGGAGACGGTGCTCTTCGTGGACGAGGTGCACCGGTTCACCAAGGCCCAGCAGGACGCCCTCCTGCCGGGGGTGGAGAACCGCTGGGTCACCCTGGTCGCGGCCACCACCGAGAACCCGTTCTTCTCCGTCATCTCCCCGCTGCTGTCGCGCAGCCTGCTGCTGAGGCTGGAGTCGCTCAGCGACGAGGGCGTGGGCCAGGTGGTCGACCAGGCGCTCGAGGACGAGCGCGGCCTCGCCGGAGAGTTCGAGCTCGCCGACGACGCCCGCGACCACCTGGTGCGACTGGCCGGAGGCGACGCACGGCGCGCCCTGACCTACCTCGAGGCAGCGGCGGGCGCCGCCGCGTCGGTGGGCGGGTCGGGCGCCCGGCTGATCGACCTGGAGCTGGCCGAGACCGCGGTCGACCGCGCGGCCGTGCGCTACGACCGGCAGGGCGACCAGCACTACGACGTCACCTCCGCGTTCATCAAGTCGGTCCGCGGCTCCGACGTGGACGCCGCGCTGCACTACCTCGCGCGGATGGTCGAGGCGGGGGAGGACCCGCGCTTCATCGCCCGGCGCCTGGTGATCCTCGCCAGCGAGGACATCGGCCTCGCCGACCCCACGGCCCTGACCACGGCGGTGGCCGCGGCCCAGGCGGTGCAGCTGATCGGGATGCCCGAGGCGCGGCTCAACCTCGCCCAGGCCACCATCGCGCTCACCGTCGCGCCCAAGTCCAACGCGGTGATCAAGGCGATCGACGCCGCGAGCGCCGACGTGCGCGCGGGCAGGATCGGCTCGGTGCCGCCGCACCTGCGCGACGCCCACTACGGCGGTGCCAAGACGCTCGGGCACGGCGGGGGGTACACCTACCCGCACGACGAGCCGTACGGCGTCGCACGGCAGCAGTACGCCCCGGACGTGGTCCTCGAGTCGAGGTACTACCAGCCCACCAGCCTCGGGGCCGAGTCGGCGGTCAAGGAGCGCTGGCAGCGGATCCGCAGCCTCGTCCGCGGAGACCGGGGCGGCAGGTAGGGTTCCCCTCTGTGAACGAGCCCACGACCCTCGCGCTGATCGGTGCCGCCGCGCTGGTGGTGCTCGTGGTCGCGCTCGCGGTCTCCCTGCGCCGGACCAGGCGGCAGACCGCCGGTGCCCTGGCCCGTGCCGCGGACCAGCAGGCCCTCCTGCTGGCCCGCCTCGAGGAGCTGGAGCGGGCCGGTGCCGCTGCGGCGCGACGTCCGGGCACGGCCGAGTTCGTCATCACCGACGTGGGCGTGGAGCCCCCGACCAGCACCTCGCCCGCGGCCGGCCGGATCGAGGGCCGGCTCTTCGCCGACCTGGTGGTGCGCGAGTCCGTGGTCAAGGCCGCCTCCTGGGCGCACGGCGTACGCCGCGTGCTCTCCCCGGAGGTGCGCGACCGGCTCCGTGCCGAGATGCGCCGGGAGACGAGACGGGCGGCACGCCAGCGTCGCGCCGACGTGAAGGAGGCCCTGCGGCAGTACTACGCACGCGAGCGAGGTGACGCGGCATGAGTCGCAGCCTCTGGTTCGTCGCGGGCGCGGGAGCCGGCGTCTACGCCGTGAACAAGGCGCGCAGAGCCCTCGACAGCGTCAGCGCCGAGGGGCTCAGGAACCGGTGGCTCGGACTGACCCACGCCGCCCGGGTCGCAGGCGAGGAGCTCCACTCGGCCCGGACCGAGCGTGAGACGGAGCTCCGGCAGCGTCTCGGCCTGGCACCGCCGGTGGCACCGCAGCTCGCCACGGCCGCCCCGCCACCGCCGGTGCTGGCCACCGGGGGCGCCACCCAGCAGAACCCTGCACCGACCGAGCAGCAGCTCGCACCGACCAACGACACGAGAGACGCCACCTGATGGAGACCGCCGAGATCCGCCGCCGATTCCTGGCGCACTTCGAGGGCGACGCGACCGTCGGGCCCCACACCGTGGTGCCGTCGGCCTCGCTGCTGCTCGACGACCCCAACCTGCTCTTCGTCAATGCCGGGATGGTCCCCTTCAAGCCCTACTTCCTGGGGCAGGAGACCCCGCCCTACCAGCGGGCGACCAGCGTGCAGAAGTGCGTGCGGACCCCCGACATCGAGGACGTCGGCAAGACCACCCGGCACGGCACCTTCTTCGAGATGTGCGGGAACTTCTCCTTCGGCGACTACTTCAAGGAAGGGGCCATCCGCCTCGCCTGGGACCTGATCACCAAGCCGGTCGCCGACGGTGGCTTCGGGCTGGAGGAGTCCCGGCTCTACCCGTCGGTGCTGGCCGGAGACGACGAGGCCGTGGCCCTGTGGTCCAAGGTCACCGGTCTCCCCGAGCACCGGATCATCAAGCTCGGCCCGCGGGAGAACTACTGGTCCATGGGGGTCCCCGGGCCCGGCGGGCCGTGCTCGGAGATCCTCTACGACCGGGGACCCGAGTTCGGCCCCGACTTCGACTCGGCCACCCTGGGCCCGGACATGCCGGTGGCGCTCGAGGACCGCCTCCTCGAGATCTGGAACCTGGTCTTCATGCAGGACGAGCTCTCGGCGGTCCGCTCCAAGAGCGACTTCGACATCGCGGGCTCGCTCCCGATGAAGAACATCGACACCGGGATGGGTCTGGAGCGCGTGGCCTTCCTGCTCCAGGGCAAGCAGAACATGTACGAGATCGACGTCATGTTCCCGGTGATCGAGAAGGCCATGGAGCTGACCGGCCGCCGCTACGGCGCCGACCCCGGCGACGACGTCCGGTTCCGGGTCGTCGCCGACCACGTCCGTTCCTCGATGATGCTCATCAGCGACGGGGTCACCCCGGGCAACGAGGGCCGTGGCTACGTCCTGCGCCGGCTGCTGCGCCGCGCGGTGCGGTCGATGCGGCTGCTGGGGTACGAGGACCGCGCGCTCCCGGAGCTGCTGCCGGTCTCCCGTGACCGGATGGCGGAGACCTACCGCGAGCTGCACGACGACTGGGAGCGGATCTCCCGGGTGGCGTACACCGAGGAGGACGCGTTCCGCAAGACCCTCCGGTCGGGGACGCAGATCTTCGACCAGGCGGCGACCGAGGTGAAGTCCGCCGGTGGCCGGACCCTCTCGGGCGACCAGGCCTTCTCCCTGCACGACACCTACGGCTTCCCCATCGACCTGACCCTCGAGATGGCCTCCGAGCAGGGGCTCCAGGTCGACGAGGAGGGTTTCCGCAACCTGATGGCCGAGCAGCGGGCCAGGGCCAAGGCCGACGCCCGGGCCAAGCGGGGTCAGCACGCCGACACCGCCGCCTACCGGGCGGTCCTGGACGCGCACGGCCCGACCGAGTGGCTGGCCTACGAGACCCTCGAGACCGAGTCGCGTCCGCTGGCCCTGCTCCGTGAGGGCAGGCCGGTCAACGCGCTCACCACCGGAGAGGTCGGGGAGCTGGTGCTCGACCGCACCCCCTTCTACGCCGAGTCCGGCGGCCAGGCCGCCGACGCGGGCCGCATCGAGCTCGACGGCGGCGTGCTCGAGGTCGTCGACGTGCAGCGCCCCGTCCGGGGTCTCGTCGTGCACCAGGTCAGGGTCTTGGAGGGCGAGCTGCCCGCGGACGCCTCGCTGCTGCACGCCAAGGTGGACCCGGAGTGGCGCACGGGTGCCCGGCAGGCCCACTCCGGCACCCACGTGGTGCACGCGGCCCTGCGCGAGGTGCTCGGCCCCTCGGCGCTGCAGTCGGGCTCCTACAACCGTCCCGGCTACCTGCGTCTGGACTTCGGGTGGACCGCCGGGCTCTCGCGCGAGCAGGTCCGCGACATCGAGACGGTCTCCAACCAGGCGCTCCGCGCCGACCTGCCGGTGGCGTGGCAGTACATGACGCTGGCCGAGGCCAAGGAGTGGGGCGCGATCGCCCTCTTCGGGGAGACCTACGACGACCAGCAGGTGCGGGTGGTGGAGATCGGCGGTCCCTGGTCGCGCGAGCTCTGCGGAGGCACGCACGTCGAGCACAGCTCGCAGATCGGCACGGTGGTGATCACCGGGGAGTCGTCGGTCGGCTCGGGGAACCGGCGGATCGAGGCGTTCACGGGTGTGGAGGGCTTCGCCTACCTCGCTCGGGAGCGGGACGTGGTCGGCGAGCTGACGACCCTGCTCAAGGCACAGCCGGACGACGTGGTGGGCCGGGTGCGCGACCTGGTCGAGCGGGTCCGGTCGACCGAGAAGGAGCTGGAGCGGGCACGCCTGAGCCAGCTGCTCGCCGGTGGGGCCGCGCTCGCGGAGGCAGCCCAGGACGTCGCCGGGGTGGCCGTGGTCGCCGGGCGCCTCGACGGCGCGGCCGGCGGCGACGTCCGCACCCTCGCGGTCGACGTGCGTGCCCGCCTGGCCGGGGACCGGCCGGGTGTGGTGGTACTGGTCGGCGCGGCGGACGGCAAGGTCTCCGTGGTCGCCGCCACCAACGAGGCCGCTCGCGAGCGTGGCCTCTCCGCCCACGAGCTGGTGCGGGCGCTCGGCCCGCACGTCGGCGGCCGGGGCGGCGGCAAGGCCGACCTGGCGCAGGGCGGTGGGACCGAGGTGTCGGGAGTCGACGCGGCGGTGGCGGCTGTCCCGGCCGAGGTGGCGCGAGCCGTCAGCGGGAGCTGACGTGCGCCACGGTGTGCGCCTCGGGATCGACCCGGGAGACGCCCGGATCGGCGTCGCCAGGAGCGACCCGTCCGGGTTCCTGGCCACGCCGGTCGAGACCGTGCCGCGCGGCCGCGGCGACCTGCGCCGGCTGGCCCGCATCCTCGCGGAGGAGGAGGCCGTCGAGATCGTCGTGGGACTGCCCCGCTCGCTGTCCGGCGCGGAGGGCCCCGCGGCGGCCAAGGCCCGCGACTTCGCCCGGGCCCTCGCTCGTCGGGTTGCTCCCGTGCCCGTGAGACTGTGTGATGAGCGCCTGACCACGGTGAGCGCGGAGTCGATGCTGCGCGAGCGCGGCAGCAAGGGCAGCAAGCGCCGCGCCGTGGTCGACCAGGTCGCGGCCGTCGTGATCCTGCAACACGCGTTGGACACGGAGCGAAGCACCGGAACCGCTCCCGGAGAGATCGTCGAGGTCAACGATGAGTGAGCACGAGGAGACGCTGCTGCGGCTCGAGCACGAGCAGGGTGGCTACGTGGCGGGCGGTGCGCGCAAGAAGCAGCGGGGCCCGGGCGGCTGCCTGGTGGTGCTGGTGGTGCTCGCCCTCGTCGTCGGTGGTCTCTACCTGGCCGTCGACAAGGGGGTGCAGTTCGTCTCCGACCAGTTCGGGTCGGTGGAGGACTATCCCGGACCCGGCGAGGGGGCGGTGATGTTCGAGGTGGAGCCGGGCGACGTGGTCGCCGAGATCGGGCGGAACCTCAAGGACGCCGGAGTGGTGGCCTCGGTGCAGGCCTTCATCGACGCGGCCAGTGCCAACCCCGACTCCAACAAGATCCAGCCGGGCTCCTACGAGCTCGCGGAGGAGATGAGGGCGGCCGACGCCCTCGACCTGCTGGTGGACCCCGCCAACCAGGTGAAGTCGACCGTCACCATCCCCGAGGGGATGCGCGTCGTCGACATCGTCGACATCCTCGTCGAGCAGACCCGGTTCAACCGCAAGCGCTACGAGAAGGCGCTGGCCGATCCGCAGGCCCTGGGGCTGCCCGACTACGCGGGCGGCAACGCGGAGGGCTACCTCTTCCCGGCGACCTACGAGATCGGTCCCAAGGACAAGCCCGCCGACATCCTGGCCAAGATGGTGGCCAGGTGGCGGCAGGCCGCCGACGAGGCCGGCCTGGAGGCGCGCGCGGCCGAGCTGGGCAAGACTCCCGCCGAGCTGATGATCATCGCCTCGCTCGTCGAGGCCGAGGGTCGCGGTGACGACATGCCCAAGGTGGCTCGGGTGATCTACAACAGGCTCGACGGACCAGGGGACAAGGGCGGCACCAACGGCCTGCTCCAGGTGGACGCCGCCAACGCCTACGGCATCGGCAAGTCCGGGACGACGGCGCTGACCACCGAGGAGCTCGCCGTGGACACGCCGTACAACACCCGGCTCTACCCGGGGCTGCCGCCCACCCCGATCGAGGCGCCGGGTGACGACGCGATCGAGGCGGCGGCGAACCCCGAGGACGGCCCCTGGTACTACTACGTCACCGTCGACCTCCGCACCGGCGAGACGAAGTTCACCGACTCCTACGACGAGTTCCTGCAGTTCAAGAACGAGTACCTGGCGTACTGCGAGACCTCGGACGCGTGCTGAGGCGATGTCGTCGTCCTCGCGCAGGTGCGGCGTCCTCGGCGACCCGATCGAGCACTCGCTCTCCCCGGTGCTCCACCGGGCGGGGTACGCCGAGGTGGGCCTCGACTGGGACTACCAGGCGCACCGGGTACCGGCCGGCCGGCTGAGCTCCTTCGTCGAGGGGCTGGACGCGAGCTGGCGCGGCCTCTCGGTGACGATGCCGCTCAAGCTCGAGGCGCACGCGCGCGCGGATCGGCTGACCTCCCGGGCGCGCCTCTCCGGAGTCGTGAACACCCTGGTGCTCGGGCCCGAGGTGATCGGTGACAACACCGACCTGCCGGGCGCGGTCGCGGCGGTGCGCGAGCGGACGACGGCCGACCTGACGACCGCGCTCGTGCTCGGTGGGGGAGCCACCGCCACCTCCGCCGGCCTGGCGATGGCCGAGCTGGGTGTGGTGGAGATCAGGTTCGCGGTGCGCAGCCCCGGCCGCGCGGCCGCCGCCGCCGAGGCCGTCCGGCGTCACCCGGCCGCCCCCCGGGTCACGGTCGTGCCCCTCGGCACGGTCGGCAGCGACGGTGCGTCGGACCCGGACATCGTGGTCTCGACCATCCCGGCCGCCGCCCAGACGCCCGAGGTGGTGGCCAGGCTCGCAGGGGTCCCGTGCCTCTTCGACGTGCTCTACGACCCGTGGCCCACCCCCCTGGCCCGCTCCGCCGGCGGGGTCGTCGTCTCGGGGCTCGACCTCCTGGTGCACCAGGCCGCGCTCCAGTTCAGCCTGTTCACCGAGCGTGACGCGCCCCTGGCGGCGATGCGCGAGGCGGGGGAGCGGGCGCTGGCTGCCCGGGCCGGCTCCGGGGGCGCCAGGTGATGGGCCCCGTCCTGGTCGGGCTCGCGGTCTCGGGGCTGGGCGGGCTCCTGGTGCCCACCCTGGTCTCCCGGATCCCGGAGCCGGACGACGCACCGGTCGACGACACGGCGGTCGACGAGGGGGAGCGGGGCCAGGTCCAGCCCGCGGCGGCGGCGCCGAAGGAGGCGTACGCCGACATCGCCGCGTCGCCCGGCCTCGCCCTGCGCTGCGCGCTGGTCTCCGGCGCCGCCGGAGCCGCCGTGGGGGCGACGACGGGCTGGGCCTGGTCGCTGCTCTTCCTGCTGCCGCTGATCCCGGTGCTGGTGGCGCTCTCCGTGGTCGACTGGCGGACCCGGCTGCTCCCCACCTGGGTGATCTCCAGGACCTACGTGCTGCTCGTCCTCGGCGTGCTGCTCGCGGCCCTGCTCTCCGCCGACTCCGGCGACCTGGTCCGGGCGGGGTCGGGGTGGCTGGTGGCCGGGCTCTTCTACTTCATGCTCTGGTTCGTCCACCCCCGCGGCCTGGGCTACGGCGACGTCCGGCTCTCCGGCGTCCTGGGCCTGGCCCTCGGCTACCTGGGCTGGGGGGAGCTGCTCTCCGGGCTCTACGCGGGGTTCCTGCTCGGCGGTGTCGGCGGCGGACTGCTGGCCATGTTCGGGCTGACCGAGCGCAAAGGGCTGCCCTTCGGCCCCTTCATGGTGCTGGGCGCGCTCGTCGGCGTGCTGACCGGGCCCTGGGTGTGGTCACATCTCGTCGGGCGCTGGGCCTGATCAGCCGCCGGCAGCCTCGTGAAAGACTGCGCGCATGTTGAGATGGCTCACGGCAGGCGAGTCCCACGGACCGGCGCTGGTCGCGATCCTGGAGGGCCTCCCGGCTCACGTCCAGGTGACGACCGGCGACATCTCCGAGTCGTTGGCCCGGCGCCGCCTGGGCTACGGGCGCGGGGCCCGGATGAAGTTCGAGCAGGACGTCGTGCGCATCCTCGGCGGTGTGCGGCACGGGGCGACCCAGGGTGGGCCGGTGGCCATCGAGGTCGGCAACAGCGAGTGGCCCAAGTGGGAGCAGGTGATGGCGGCCGACCCGGTCGACCCGGACGAGCTCGCGGCGCTGGCCCGCAACGCGCCGCTGACCCGCCCGCGGCCCGGTCACGCCGACCTGGCCGGCATGCAGAAGTACGACTTCGACGAGGCCCGTCCCGTCCTCGAGCGGGCCTCCGCGCGCGAGACGGCCGCGCGGGTGGCGCTGGGCCGGGTGGCGACGAACTTCCTGCGCCAGTCGGTGGGTGCCGAGGTGGTCTCGCACGTGGTCGAGCTCGGCGGGGTGTCCGCCCCCTCGGGCCTGCTCCCCGGGGCCGACGACGTCGTGCGTCTCGACGCCGACCCGGTGCGCTGCCTGGATCCCGAGGCCTCGGCGGCCATGGTCGCGGCCATCGACCAGGCCCACAAGGACGGTGACACCCTCGGCGGCGTGGTGGAGGTCGTCGTGCACGGCCTGCCGCCTGGCCTGGGATCCCACGTGCACTGGGACCGCCGGCTCGACAGCCGGCTGGCCGGGGCGCTGATGGGCATCCAGGCGATCAAGGGCGTCGAGGTGGGCGACGGCTTCGAGCTGGCCGCCACCCCGGGGTCCCTGGCCCACGACGAGATCGTGCCGACCCCCGACGGGCTTCGGCGCACCTCCGGCCGCTCCGGCGGCGTCGAGGGGGGCATGACGACCGGCGAGGTGCTCCGGGTGCGCGCCGCGATGAAGCCGATCGCGACCGTGCCCCGCGCTCTGCGCACGGTCGACGTCTCGACCGGTGAGGAGGCGGTGGCCCACCACCAGCGCTCCGACGTCTGCGCCGTGCCCGCCGCCGGCATCGTGGCGGAGGCGATGGTGGCCCTCGTCCTCGCCGACGCGGTGGTCGAGAAGTTCGGGGGAGACTCGGTGGCCGAGACCCGGCGCAACGCGCAGTCCTACCTCGACACCCTGCGGTTCCGGTGACCGGGCAGGGCGAGGTCGGCGAGGCCGCTCCGGGGCCGCGGGTGGTCCTGGTGGGTCCCATGGGCGCCGGGAAGTCCACGGTGGCGAGGCTGCTCGCCGAGGCCTGGCAGGTGCCGGCCCGTGACACCGACGACGACGTCGAGGCCGCCGAGGGGCGGTCGATCTCCGACATCTTCGTGGACTCCGGGGAGGAGCACTTCCGTCGGCTCGAGTCGGCGGCGGTGGCGCGCGCGCTGCGCGAGCACACCGGGGTGCTGGCCCTCGGGGGGGGAGCGGTGCTCGACCCGCTCACCCGGGAGCTGCTCGCGGCACACCGGGTGGTCTTCTTGGAGGTGGGCCTCTCCGACGCCGTCAAGCGGGTCGGACTTGGCTCGGCGCGGCCTCTGCTGCTCGGCAACGTCCGGGCCCGGGTCAAGGCACTGCTCGACGAGCGGGCTCCGCTCTACGCCTCGGTGGCCACCCTCACCGTCAACACGGACGGGCGCTCCGCCCGCGAAGTGGCCGACGAGATCATGGAGGCGCTCGCGTGAGCACCGGACCTGACGAGACCGTGCTGCACGTGGGCGGAGCCTCGCCCTACGACGTGCTGGTGGGCCACGACCTGGCCGCGCGCCTGCCGGACCTCCTGGGTGAGCAGGTGGAGCGGGTGGCCGTGCTCTACGCCGGCGAGCTCGGCGCCCTGGCACAGCCGGTCGCCGACGTCCTCGCCGCGCGCTACGACGTGCTGGCGCTCGGCCTCCCCGACGGGGAGCAGAGCAAGACCGCGGCGGTGGCGGCGGACTGCTGGGAGGCGCTGGGTGAGGCCGGCTTCACCCGCTCCGACGCGGTCGTGACCCTGGGCGGCGGGGCCACCACCGACCTCGGCGGGTTCGTCGCGGCGACCTGGCTGCGGGGAGTCCGGGTGATCCACCTCCCCACCACGGTGCTGGGCATGGTCGACGCCGCGGTCGGCGGGAAGACCGGGATCAACACCGGTGCCGGCAAGAACCTGGTCGGGGCGTTCCACGAGCCCAGCGGGGTGCTCTGCGACCTCCGGTTCCTGGAGACCCTTCCCCGGGCCGAGCTGGTGGCCGGACTGGGCGAGGTCGTCAAGTGCGGCCTGATCGCCGATCCCAGGATCCTGGAGCTGGTGGAGACCAGTGACCCCGCCGAGCTGGTCGCCGGCTCGCCGGTGCTCCGCGAGCTGATCGAGCGGGCCATCCGGGTCAAGATCGACGTGGTGGTCGACGACCTCAAGGAGACCGGCGGCTCGGGCGGTCATCCCGGGCGCGAGGTGCTCAACTACGGCCACACCATGGCTCACGCCATCGAGCGCGCCTCCGGCTACGCGGTGCGCCACGGCGAGGCGGTGGCGATCGGCTGCGTCTTCGTGGCGGAGGTGGCCCTGCGGGCCGGGAGCCTGTCCGAGCAGGTGGCGCGCCGGCACCGGACGGTCCTGGAGCGGGTGGGGCTGCCGGTCACCTGGGACGGTGCCTCCTTCGAGGAGCTACGGGCCGCCATGGCGGTCGACAAGAAGTCGCGCGGGTCCCAGCTGCGGCTGGTGGTGCTCGACGACATCGCCCGGCCGCGCATCCTCGCCGGGCCCGACGAGGAGCACCTGCGGGCGGCGTACGACGTGATGACCGGAGCCGGCGCGTGAGCCAGGCGGGGGAGCCTCGCCGGGTCCTGGTGCTCAACGGTCCCAACCTGGGCCGCCTCGGCCGGCGCCAGCCGGAGATCTACGGCACCACCACCCACGCGGAGCTCGTCGAGCTCTGCCGGGGCTGGGGCGTCGAGCTCGGTCTCGCGGTCGAGGTGCGCCAGACCAACCACGAGGGGGTGCTCCTCGACTGGCTCAACCAGGCCGCCGACGACCGCCTCCCCGTCGTCCTCAACGCGGGGGCCTGGACCCACTACTCGCTGGCCCTCTACGACGCGTGCGCGCAGCTGGAGGCGCCCCTGGTGGAGGTGCACCTCTCGGACCCCAGGAGCCGTCCCGAGGAGTTCCGGCACACCTCCTTCGTGGAGCCCCACGCGGCGGCCACGATCGTGGGTCGTGGCGTCGAGGGCTACCGGGAGGCGCTGCGGACCCTCGCAGCCCTGCCCGCCCCCTGATTTCCTCCGCGCCCCACCGAGGGCGATAGACTCAACCGGCTGACCCCTCTACGACGAAGGCTGACACGCGCGCATGGCAACGACGAACGACCTGAAGAACGGCATGGTGCTCAACATCGACGGACAGCTGTGGTCCGTCGTGGAGTTCCAGCACGTCAAGCCCGGCAAGGGCCCGGCGTTCGTGCGGACCAAGCTGAAGAACGTGGAGTCGGGCAAGTCGGTCGACAAGACCTTCAACGCCGGCACCAAGGTGGAGACCGCCAACGTCGACAAGCGGACGATGCAGTACCTCTACAACGACGGCACCTCCTACGTCTTCATGGACACCCAGAGCTACGAGCAGCTCGAGGTCTCCCCGGAGGTGGTCGGGGACGCGAAGAACTTCATGCTGGAGAACCAGGACGCCATCGTCGCGACCAACGACGGCCGGGTGCTCTACATCGAGCTGCCCGCCTCCGTCGAGCTGCTGATCGCCGAGACCGAGCCGGGCCTGCAGGGCGACCGCTCGACCGGCGGCACCAAGCCCGCGACCCTGGAGACGGGTCACGTCATCCAGGTGCCGCTCTTCATCACCGGCGGCGAGAAGGTCAAGGTCGACACCCGGGACTCCTCCTACCTCGGCCGGGTCAAGGGCTGAGAGCGGTCCGGAGGACGGGAACGCCCCTGATGGCTGCGCGTAGCAAGGCCCGCAAGCGGGCACTGGACATCCTCTTCGCCTCCGAGCTCCGCTCGGAGTCCCCGGTGGAGGCGCTGGATCGCGCCATCGCCGAGGGCGAGGGCCCCACCAACGACTACACCAGCACGCTGGTGCGAGGCGTCTGGGAGAACCGCGCCAGGATCGACGAGATCCTCAGCCGCTACGCCGAGGGGTGGACCCTGGTGCGCATGCCGGCGGTGGACCGCAACGTCCTGCGGATCGGCGTCTACGAGCTCCTGCACGCCGACGACGTGCCGGACCCGGTCGCCGTCAGCGAGGCCATGGCGCTGGTCCGTGAGCTCTCGACCGACGAGTCGCCCACGTTCGTCAACGGCGTCCTGGGCAACATCCTGCGCCACAAGGACGCGCTCGACTGAGCCAGGTCCGGGCGACTAGCCCGCGACCGGCTCGGCGCTCTCCACGTCGTCGGCCGGCTTGGGTCGCGACGTGGCGGCCTTCGGCTCTGGCAGGTATGGGTCGTTGACCGGCTTGCCCCACCGCGCCACCGCCGCCGTCTTCTCCCACGCCTCCACGACCCGCTGCCGGGTGCGGGACTCGAAGTGGAAGAGCTCGCAGGTCGCCACCCACACGATCCGGTAGTTGTGGTGGCGGACCTTGTAGCAGAGGTCGACGTCGTTGAAGTTGAGGGGGAGGGTCTCGGTGAACCCGCCCACCTCGAAGTAGGTGTCGCGTCGCATCGCGGCGCAGGCCGCGGTCACGCCGCTGGCCTCCCGGTTGATCACCAGCGCGCCGAACCGGCCCGGGGAGTCTCCCGGACTGCCGGTGTAGGGGTGCAGGTAGTGCCCGCCGTTGTAGGAGTGCCCGGCGTGCTGGATCGTGCCGTTGCTGAAGTAGAGCTTGGCACCGGTCATCCCCACGCCCGGCTCGGAGAGGGGAGCCACGAGGTCCTCGAGCCAGCAGTCCGAGCGGACCGAGACGTCGTCGTTGAGCAGCACCAGACGCTCGCCGGTGGAGTGGAGCACGCCCAGGTTCATCTTGCGGCTGTAGTTGAAGGACTCGGTGAACGGGACGAGGAGGAGCTTCTCGCCGGCGAGCTCGCGGAGCTTGTCGAGCACGGCGGGCGGGGTGGGCGGGTCGTAGACGACCACGATCTCCAGGTTCTCGTGCCGGGTGTGCTCCAGGACGGTCCGCACGGCCTCCACCACGAAGACCTTGTTGACCCCCCAGACCATCCCGGCCTTGCCGATGGTCGGGATCACCAGGCTGACCCGCAGGGAGGGGTCGAGCCGGCGCCGGAGCAGGTAGTGCCCGGGGTGGGGCCCGAAGTCGACGTCGGCGTGCAGACCGAGCCGGTCCACGTGGTCCTGCACGGCCTGACGCCCGGCCACCCACGCGTAGGGCTTGGCGTTGGCGTCCGCCGCGGCGGAGCCGGGCACCACCCGCCAGTGGTAGAGGACCTCGGGGATGTGCACCACCCGGCGCGCCCGCTCGGTGACGCGCAGGACCAGGTCGTGGTCCTGGGAGCCGTCGTACCCCTCGCGGAACCCGCCGACCTCGCGCACCAGCGTGGTGCGCAGGACGGAGAGATGGCTGGTGTACATCTGGCCGCGGAGCCGCTCGGGGGACCAGTCGGGCTTGAGGAAGGTGTCGTAGTGGCGACCCGTGTCGTCGACCTTGTCCTCGTCGGAGTAGAGGTAGTCGACGTCGTCGCGGGCCGCGATCGCCTCGGCGTTGCGAGCCAGGGCGTCGGGGGTCAGCAGGTCGTCGTGGTCCAGCAGCACGATGAACTCGCCGCGGGCCCGACGGATCCCGTCGTTGGAGGCCTGCACGATGTGTCCGTTGGTCTCCCGCTCGACGAGCACCAGGCGGGGGTCACGCGCCGCGTGCTCGCGCAGGAGCGAGAGGACGCCCGGGTCGGGGGAGCAGTCGTCGACCAGGATCCACTCCCAGTCCTGGTGCTCCTGGGCGAGCACGGACTCGACGGTCTCGGCGAGCACGTCGAGCGGCGGCGCGTAGACGGGGGTGACGATCGAGAAGAGGGGGGCGGGCATGCGTTCCTCAGAGCTCGGGCGTCTTGGTGCGGGTGAGCCGGCGCCCGAGGCGCCAGGCGCGCGAGCTGCGGACCTGCTCCAGCTTCCGCTCGGCGCGGCGTGCCCGGCGCTGCTGGTTGGCGAGGCGGCCCCTCAGCTTCTGCACCCGGGTCTGCTGGGCGGCCAGCCGGCTCTCCAGCCTGGCCTTGTCGATACGGAGGCGGGTGTTCTCGGCCTCCAGGCCGATGATGTGGTCGCGGGTGGTGAGCACCTCGTGCTGGGCCTGGCGGAGCTCCTCGCGGAGCTTGACGAGCTCGTCCCCGGAGCCGCCCGCGCGCTGCAGGCGCAGCAGGGTCTCGCGGCGCTCGCGCAGCTCCATGTCCAGCGGCACCACGGTCGCCTCGTAGCGGTGGACGATGTCACGCGGCTGGAGGTCGGCGCGCTCGAAGAGCACGGCGTGCCCGGCGACCAGCTCCAGGTTGACGTCGGTGCGCCGGTAGAAGCCCTGCTCGGCGAAGGCGGCGGCCCAGTCCCAGACCGGGTGCACGTTGACGTGCAGCGGGTCGCCGTAGGAGTCGGGGGAGGAGGAGAAGACGACCCGGTCGGTGACCGAGCACGCGGCGTCGATCACGCTCTGCGCGAGACGGGGCTCGAGCCGCTCCACCAGGTCGAGGCAGGAGACGAGGTCGTAGCGTCCGGTCAGGGCACCGGTCCACGGGGCGACCTCCAGGCGGTCGCGGACCTCGGGGTGGGCGCCGGACAGGCGCGTCTCGTCCTCGTCGGTGCCGCGCGCGTCCACGCCCTTCTCGGCCAGCGCCTGGACGAGGAGGCCGGGGCCGCAGCCCAGGTCGAGCGTGTTCTTGGGGTTGGCGATCGCGATGATCCGGTCGGCCACCGCACGGTGCCGGGCCCGCGACGCGGGGTCGTCCCACGAGGACAGGGTCGTGGCGTCGTCCTGGGTCCGCGCAGCCACGCGGCCCTCCGGCGCTGCCTCCTGCGACGACATCAGACACGTCCCTCGTTGATCTGCCCCCAGCGCAGAGCCATGCCCCGAACGCTGCCTCGAATGCGCCGCCACCCTACCTCATGGACACCCTTCCCCTCGGGCACGCGGGCGGCGTCGCGCCGCAGGCCGTCGGTCAGGCCTGGACGCCGAGGCCGTGCACGGCCACGGCGAGTGCCGAGCTCACCAGGTACTCCTTGACCTGCTGGGCGGAGATCTGGGCGGTGGCGGGGGTGCCCGGGGCGATCTCGCGCACCAGGATCCCCACCCGGGCGAGCTGCAGGGCGCCCAGACCGCTGGCATAGAGCGTGTTGGCGAGCACGTGCGGGTCGCTGACCTTGAACTCACCGTTGGCGACCCCGTCGTCGAGCACCCGGGTGAGCAGCACCAGGCAGCCGGAGATCGCGCGCCCGAGCTTGAGGGCGGTCTCCTCGCTGACCTCGTCGAGGAGCTCGGGCCCGGTCCGGCCCATCAGGGACTGCGCGCAGTCGACGAAGGCGGGGTGCGAGATCCCGTAGTCGGCGAAGGTGCCCACCAGGGCCACCAGACGCCGGGCGCACGGCTCTTCACGCACGTCCGCGGCGTCCAGGCACTCCCGGAGCTCCTCGAGGTAGCCCACCAGGGTGAGGGCGAAGAGCTCCTCCTTGCCGCTGAAGTGGCGGTAGACGATCGCCCGGTTGATCCCGACGGCGCTCGCGATGTCCTCGATCTGGGCGTCGCGGACCCCGCGCTCGTCGAAGAGAGCGCGGGTCGCCGCCAGGATCTCCTGCGTGCGGAGCCGCCGGCGCGCCGCGGCGGCGCTGCGCCGCACGGGGCGCGCAGGGTTTGCCGGTTCGCTCATGCGTCGAGTCTAGTTGAACTGCAACACTGTGTGACACACGTGTGATGGAGTCGGCGGCGGACTCACGCCAGGTGCTGGCGGACCGTCTCCAGGGTGTCGGCCTCGCGTGCGGTCTTGTCGTGGCGGTAGCGCACCACCCGGGCGAAGCGGAGCGCCACACCCCCGGGGTAGCGGGAGGAGCGCTGGACCCCGTCGAAGGCGATCTCGACTACCTGCTCGGGTCGGACGGAGACGACGTGGGGGGACTCGTCCACGGGGGAGACGGCGAGCTCGGTGAAGCGCTCGGTCTGCCAGGCCAGGGTCTGGTCGGTCATCCCCTTGAAGGTCTTGCCGAGCATCACGAAGTCGTCACCCGAGCGCGCCGCCAGGTGGATGTTGGAGAGCAGCCCGTGCCGCCGGCCCGATCCCCACTCGACGCCGACCACGACCAGGTCGAGGGTGTGGACGGGCTTCACCTTCACCCAGGCCGCGCCGCGCCGCCCGGCCTCGTAGGGGGCGTCGGCGTCCTTGACCACCACGCCCTCGTGTCCCGCGGCGAGCGCGTCGCGCAGGAACTCCTCCGCCTCCGACTGCTGCCGGGTGACCACCCGGGGCGTCCGGGATCCCTCCGGCACGAGCTCGTCCAGCAGCCGCCACCGCTCGCGCGCCGGTGCCTCGAGCAGGTCCCGGCCGTCCACGTGGAGCAGGTCGAAGAAGTAGGCGGTGATCGCGACGTCGTCGGCGCTGCGGGCGACCCGGGACGCGGTCTCCTGGAAGGCGCGGGGGCGGCCGTCGGGGCCGACGAGGAGGGCCTCGCCGTCCAGCACGACGGTGGAGACCGGCAGCTCGGCGACGACCTGCACCACCTCGGGGAGGCGCGCGGTGATGTCGTCGAGCGAGCGCGTCCAGATCCCGATCTCCTCCCCGCTCCGGTGCACCTGGATCCGGATGCCGTCCAGCTTGGTGTCGACCGCCACCTCGGCGCCCGCCCCGTCGGCCGAGGGCGTCCCCGCCCCGGCCTTCGCCATCGCGGCGGCCACGTCGGGCGCGGTCGAGGCCAGCATGGGGAGCACCGGACGGCCCACGGTGAGCCCGATCGCCGCCAGCGCCTCGGCGCCGTCGCGCAGGGCGGTGCCGACCACCGAGACGGTGCTGCCCGAGAGCATCGCGGCCCGGCGCACCAGCGCCAGCGGGACGTCGGCGGCGCGGGCCACCGCCTCCTGCAGCAGCGCGTCCAGGGCGCCCTGCCGCACCTGGCCGGTCAGCACGGCGCGGAGCCACT
Source organism: Nocardioides sp. Z22_16 (assembly GCF_058134365.1). Taxonomy (NCBI): domain Bacteria; kingdom Bacillati; phylum Actinomycetota; class Actinomycetes; order Propionibacteriales; family Nocardioidaceae; genus Nocardioides; species Nocardioides sp. Z22_16. Next base: position 299,973 of record NZ_JBYTTI010000004.1, on the reverse strand, counting down.
CCTGCTCGGGCGCCGTCGCCGCGCCGAAGAGGAGGTCGACGGCCTCGCTCCGGGCGCTCTGGGAGCCGGCGCCGGCCAGCTCCGAGAGCCGCTCCAGGGCCTCGTGGACCTCGCGCACCTCCAGGCGGGGCTCCGGCGCCGCGGGCGGCAGCGTGGCGAGGCTGCGCCAGCCCAGCCCGGTGCGGCGCTGCAGCACCCGGCCGGAGAGATAGCCGGCCACCACGTCGCTCTCGTCGTGCTCAGCCTCCGCCAGCACCGCGGCCAGCGTCAGCACCTTGGCCTTGCGGGAGCGGGTCGTCGCGACCTCGGCCGACGCGCGGACGACGCGGTCGAGCAGCACCGCTCAGGCCCCGACCCGGCTGCGGACCTCGTAGAGCTCGGGGAAGAAGGTGAGGTCGAGCGCCCGCCTGAGGAAGTCCACCCCGGAGGAACCGCCCGTGCCGGTGCGGTGGCCGATGGTGCGCTGCACGACCTGCAGGTGGCGGAAGCGCCACTGCTGGAAGGCGTCCTCGATGTCCACCAGCTCCTCGCAGGCCTCGTAGACACCCCAGTGGCGCGCCGGGTCGTCGTAGACGGCCAGGAAGACCTCCACGATGCCCGGGTGGGAGCGGTGCGGCACCGATCGGTCGCGGGCGAGCACCTCGTCCGGGACGGGGTGCCCGTGCCTGGCGAGGTAGGCGAGGAACGCGTCGTAGAGGGAGGGCTCGCGCAGGAGCCTGCCGAGGGTCTCCTGCGCCGCGGCGTCGTGCGCGAAGACCTCGACCATCGCCGGGTCCTTGTTGCCGAGCAGGAACTCGACCTCGCGGTACTGCGCGGACTGGAACCCCGACGAGGTCGCCAGGAACGGACGGATCTGCACGTACTCGCTGGGGGTCAGGGTGGCCAGCACCGACCACTGCTCGGTGAGGGTGTGCTGCACGTGCTTGACCCTGGCCAGGCGCTTGAGCGCCGGGGCGAGCGCGTCCTGGGCCACCAGGTCGCGCGCCGAGCGCAGCTCGTGGACCAGCAGCTTGAGCCACAGCTCGGTCGTCTGGTGCTGGACGATGAAGAGCAGCTCGTCGTGCTGGGGCGGCTGCGCGAGCGGGACCTGGGCGCCGAGCAGCTCGTCGAGGTGGAGGTAGTCGGCGTAGGTCATCCGACCGGCCAGGTCACGCGTGACCGACTCCTCCAGGGCGCGTCGGTTCTCGGGGGAGGTCATCGTTCCACCGTAGGCCCGCCGCCCACGCTCGCGCATGTCCGCGGCTTGCGGCGCGCTACCTTCGTGGGGTGAGCGGACCCCTGGAACGGCGCTGGCGGCCGGCCTGGCCCTGTCCGGCCGACCGGATCCTGGGCCAGCACCGGCGCGGTGCCGGGGATCCCACCCACCGGCAGGTGGGTGGGTCGACCTGGCGGGCCATGCGGTCACCGTCCGGCCCGGTCACCCTGCGGATCGAGCCCCGGCCCGCCGAGGGCGAGATGTGGGGCCAGGCCTGGGGTCCCGGAGCCGAGTGGGGGCTCGAGGCTCTGCCCGCGCTCCTGGGCGCCGACGACGACCTCACCGCCTTCGAGGCGCGACACCCGCTGGTGGCGCAGGGGCAGCGGCGCAACCCGCACTGGCGGCTCTCGCGCACCGGACTGGTCATGGAGTCGCTGGTGCCCTCGATCATCGAGCAGAAGGTCACCGGCCAGGAGGCGTTCACCGGGTTCCGCCGACTGGTGCGCCGGTTCGGCGAGCCGGCGCCCGGCCCGGGGCCCGAGCACGACCTGTGGGTGCAGCCGGCGGCCGGGCGGATCCGGACCATCGCGTCCTGGGAGTGGTTGGAGCTCCACGTCGACCCGGCCCGCTCGCGGACGCTGGTCGGCGCGGCTCGGGTCGCGGAGTCGCTCGAGCGGCTGGCCGGCCAGGGTGCCGCGGCGCTGGACCGGGGGCTGCGCAGCCAGCCAGGCATCGGGGTGTGGACCAGCGCCGAGGTGCGCGCGCGGGTGCTGGGGGACCCCGACGCGGTGAGCTTCGGGGACTATCACGTCGCGAAGGACGTCGGTTGGGCGGTGGCGCGCTCGCCCTTCACCGACGAGGAGATGGCGCGCTTCCTGGAGCCCTGGCGTCCGCAGCGAGGGCGGGTGGTCGCCTATCTCTCGATGGCTGCCGGGCACCGGCCGCGGCGTGGCCCGCGGATGGCGCCCCGGACGCACCTGCCGGCCCGCCCGGTGACCAGACGCTGACCTGACTCGTCGGCCGGTTCAGAGCAGCGGCCGCAGCGGCGCCAGCACGAACTCGGTGAACTTGCGGTGCAGGTCCCTGGCCTCCCACTCCTGGTGGGTCAGCTCGAGGGCGTTGGACTGGTCGAGCTCGAAGATCTCCTCCATCACCGCGGCCATCTGCTCGTCGATCAGCTCCACGTTGATCTCGTAGTTGCCGGTGAGGCTGAGACGGTCGACGTTCGCGGTCCCGACGGTCGTCCACTGGCCGTCGATCGTCGAGGTCTTGGCGTGCACCATGGCGTCCTTGTAGCGCAGGATCCGGACGCCGGCCGCGAGGAGCTGGGAGTAGTAGCCGCGCGAGATCCAGTCGGCGACGATGTGGTTGGACTTCAGGGGGAGCAGGATGCGGACGTCGACGCCTCGGCGTGCCGCCAGCACCAGGGCGTCCACAAAGTCCTGGTCGGGGATGAAGTAGGCGTGCGTCATCCAGATGTTCTGGCCGGCCCGGTTGATCGCCTCGAGGTACATCGACCGGATCGGGAACATCCACAGGCGCGGGATGTTGCGGGAGAGGCGGATCCGCGGCTCCCAGGCCGAGCTCGCCTCCAGCAGGAGCGGCGGCTCGCTGGGGCGGAGCCGGTTGCGGCGGTGCAGGTTCCAGAAGTCGGCGAAGGCCCGCTGGAGGTCCCAGACCGCGGGGCCGGTGACGGCGATGTGGGTGTCACGCCACTCGGTGGCGTACGGCGTCCCGATGTTGTAGCCGCCGACGAACCCGACCTTGTCGTCGACGACCAGGATCTTGCGGTGGTCACGGCCGTAGCGGCTGATGTCCCAGAACCGGAGGCCGGCGTTGTAGACCGGGTAGCGGAGGACCTTCAGGCTCCGCGGGAAGCGCTTGAAGCGGGGCGAGACGACCAGGTTGGCGAAGGCGTCGTAGATGCAGTAGACCTCCACGCCGCGCTCCGCGGCCGCCACGAGGGCCCGCTTGAAGGCCTCGCCGACCTCGTCGGCCTTCCACATGTAGGTCTCGAAGAGGACCATCCGCTCGGCCGAGTCGATGGCGGCGAGCATGTCGTCGTACAGGTCCTGGCCGTACATGTAGGTGGTGATCGTCCCGTCGCCCACGGTCACCGACCGGGGCGCGGTGCGGGGGAACGGCTTCGGCTTCTTGCCCCGGCGCCGGTAGGAGTCCACGAGTGTCAGCGCCACCGCCAGCAGGAACGGGGTCCCGACGACGGTGAACAGTGCGCGGCGCACGGTGCGCAGGACGTGATCGGTGCTGGAGTGACGACTCACGTGCTCAGGGTAGCGAGCGCCTCCCCCCACGGCCCGGCCGTGCCCCCGGCCCCGGCCTCCCGCTCGTCCCTCGGGGTTGTCGGAGGCTGCCCGTAGGCTCGTCGCATGCGTCCAGTGACTGACCTCGAGCGTCGGGTGGCCCCGTTCCGGGTGGAGTCCGACTACACACCCTCCGGTGACCAGCCCACCGCCATCGCGGAGATCAGCAAGAGGCTCGACGCGGGTGTCAAGGACGTGGTGCTGCTGGGCGCCACGGGCACCGGCAAGACGGCCACGGTGGCGTGGGTGGCCGAGCAGGTCCAACGTCCCATGCTGGTGCTCCAGCCCAACAAGACGCTGGCCGCGCAGTTCGCCAACGAGCTGCGACAGCTCTTCCCGCACAACGCCATCGAGTACTTCGTCTCCTACTACGACTACTACCAGCCCGAGGCCTACGTCCCGCAGACCGACACCTACATCGAGAAGGACTCCTCCATCAACGAGGAGGTGGAGCGGCTCCGCCACTCCGCGACCAACTCCCTGCTCACCCGTCGCGACGTCATCGTCGTCTCCACCGTCTCGTGCATCTACGGTCTGGGCACGCCCCAGGAGTACGTGGACCGCATGCTGCGGCTCAAGGTGGGCCAGGAGCGGGACCGGGACCAGATCCTGCGCCAGCTGGTCAACATCCAGTACACCCGCAACGACATGAGCTTCACCCGCGGCACCTTCCGGGTGCGCGGGGACACGCTGGAGATCTTCCCGGTCTACGAGGAGATGGCGGTGCGCGTGGAGTTCTTCGGCGACGAGATCGAGCGCCTGATGACCCTGCACCCGGTCACCGGCGAGGTGCTGACCGAGGACGAGGAGCTCTACGTCTTCCCCGCGACCCACTACGTGGCCGGCCCGGAGCGGATGGAGCGGGCGATCCGCGGCATCGAGCACGAGCTCGAGGAGCAGCTGCGGACCTTCGAGCGGCAGGGCAAGCTCCTCGAGGCGCAGCGGCTGAGGATGCGCACCACCTACGACGTGGAGATGATGCGCCAGGTGGGGTCGTGCTCGGGCATCGAGAACTACTCCATGCACATCGACGGACGTGAGCCCGGGTCGGCGCCCAACTGCCTGCTCGACTACTTCCCGGAGGACTTCCTGCTCGTCGTGGACGAGTCCCACGTGGCGATCCCGCAGATCGGTGGGATGTACGAGGGCGACATGTCACGCAAGCGCAACCTGGTCGACCACGGCTTCCGGCTGCCGAGCGCGATGGACAACCGCCCGCTCAAGTGGGAGGAGTTCCTCGAGCGGATCGGGCAGACCGTCTACCTGTCGGCCACCCCGGGGAACTACGAGCTCGACCGGGTCGGCGGGGTGGAGAACGCGGTGGAGCAGATCATCCGCCCCACCGGCCTGATCGACCCCGAGGTGGTGGTGAAGCCCACCAAGGGCCAGATCGACGACCTGATCCACGAGATCCGCGAGCGGACCGCCAAGAACGAGCGGGTCCTGGTGACCACCCTGACCAAGAAGATGTCCGAGGACCTCACCGACTACCTGCTCGAGGCGGGGATCCGCACCAGGTATCTCCACTCCGAGGTCGACACCCTGCGGCGGATCGAGCTGCTGCGGGAGCTGCGGATGGGGGAGTACGACGTCCTGGTCGGCATCAACCTGCTCCGCGAGGGGCTCGACCTGCCCGAGGTCTCGCTGGTGGCCATCCTGGACGCCGACAAGGAGGGCTTCCTGCGCTCCGACAAGTCGCTCATCCAGACCATCGGACGAGCCGCGCGCAACGTCTCGGGCCAGGTGCACATGTATGCGGACAAGATCACCCCCTCGATGGAGTCGGCAATCGAGGAGACCAACCGGCGTCGCGAGAAGCAGGTGGCCTACAACCGGGAGCACGGGGTCGACCCGCAGCCGCTGCGCAAGAAGATCGCCGACATCACCGAGATGCTGGCCCGCGAGGACGAGAACACCGCCGAGCTGCTGGCCACCTGGCAGGGCACCGGGGCGCGGGGCGACAAGTCGAAGAAGTCGCCCGTTCCCGGCCTGTCCAAGCTCAAGACCGCCGAGCTGCACGAGAGCCTTCCCGACACCGCGGGGATCCCCTCGACCGACCTGGCCGAGCTGATCCAGCAGCTCACCGAGCAGATGAGGTCGGCGGCGGCCGAGCTCCAGTTCGAAGTTGCCGCGCGCCTGCGCGACGAGATCAGCGAGCTCAAGAAGGAGCTCCGCCAGATGATGGAGGCGACGAGATGAGCGGCACCCGCGAGTTCCAGGTGACCTTCGACGCGCACGACCCCGACCGCCTCGCCCGGTTCTGGGCCGAGGCCCTCGGCTACCGGCTCCAGCCGCCCCCGCCGCCGTTCGCGGACTGGGACCAGGCGTTGGAGGCCTGGGGAGTGCCCCCGGAGGCACGCAACTCGAAGTCGGCGATCATCCCGCTGGAGGGCGAGCCCGGGCCCAGGGTCTTCTTCCAGCAGGTCCCCGAGGCCAAGACGGTGAAGAACCGGGTCCACCTGGACCTGCGTGCCGCACCGGGGCTCACGGGCGAAGCCGCGCTCGACGCCCTGGAGGCCGAGTGCACCCGGTTGGTGGGGCTCGGCGCCTCCCGGCTCCGGCGCTCCGAGCCGGGCGCGGAGCCGGGCAGCGACGGCTACCTGGTGATGGCCGACCCCGAGGGCAACGAGTTCTGCCTCGACTGACCGTCCCGGGCTGCCTGCCGCGACTGACCTGTCCGGATCTCAGGACGTGCTGCGGGCGCGCGCCACGGTCAGGCCGACCAGCCGGGAGACCACCAGCGCGATGTAGAGCACGCCGACCACCTGCTCGACCATCACCACTGACCGGGCGTGGTCGAGCACCGGCAGCACGTCCGAGAGCCCCACGCTGGTCAGGTTGGTGAAGGAGAGGAAGAGCAGGTCGAACCAAGGGAGGTCCTCCCCGCTGGCTCCGGCGAACGAGCCGGGCCAGATCACCTGCACCGCGGCGAAGACGTAGGCGAAGGCCCAGGCCACCACGGTGAAGGCGGCTCCGGTGGCGAAGAGCTCGTCGCGGGTGACCCGGTCGTCCTCGTAGAGGTAGCGCACCATCGCGTAGGAGACGTAGAGGTAGAACGGCGCGTGCAGGGCCGCCGAGGACAGCACCACCACGTCGTTGTCGGGCAGGTTCGCCTCGAGCACGGTGAGCACCAGGGCGGGAAGGCCGAGCACGAGCACGATCCAGCCGAAGGCGGGGGTGCGGCGCACCGCCATCACCGCCGCCAGCACGACGACCATGTTGATCACGCCGAGCAGTGCGCGGCCGACCACCGTGTGGTCGAAGAACGGATACAGCAGCACGGCAGCCAGCTGGGCGGCCAGCAGGCCCGCCGAGGGATGGGTGCGTACGGCGCGCAGCATCTGGGAGTGGGTCGCGGATTCCCCTCGGGGTCGGGGGGTCGACTTGTCAGCGCGGCCGGGCATGGCGAGAGGCTACTGCGCCGCCCCGTCGCAGCCTCGTTGCCCGGCCGGAGCGTCGCCGGGGTGCTATACCTGATCATCAAAGGCCCCGGGGGAGGGGTCGTCGCCGGCCGAAAGGACGTCACGTGAGCCTCGTCGAGACCGACCTGGTGGTGCTGGGGGCAGGGCCCACCGGCCTCTTCTCCACCTACTATGCGGGGTTCCGCGGACTCCGGGTGGCCGTGGTCGACTCGCTGCCGGAGCTCGGCGGCCAGGTGACCGCGATGTACCCGGAGAAGGCGATCCTCGACGTGGCGGGCTTCCCCCGGGTCAAGGGCCGCGACCTGGTGGCCGGTCTCGTCGAGCAGGCCGCCACGGCGTCGCCGACGTACCTGCTGGAGCGGACCGCGGTGACCCTCGAGCACGAGGGCGACCACGTCCTGGTGGGCCTCGACGACGGCACCACGGTGCGCGCCGGGGCCGCCTTGATCACCGCCGGGATCGGGAAGTTCAGCCCACGGCCCCTGCCTGCGGGCGACGGGTGGATCGGTCGGGGGCTGGAGTTCTTCGTGCCGAGCTTCGAGCCCTACCGGGACAAGGACGTGGTCATCGTCGGCGGTGGCGACAGCGCCTTCGACTGGGCGCTCCACCTCGAGCCGGTGGCACGCTCGGTGAGCCTGGTGCACCGGCGCGACGCCTTCCGTGCCCACGAGCGGACCGTGGACCAGGTCCGTGCCTCCCGGGTCGAGCTGGTGACCAAGGCCCAGGTGACCGCTCTTAGCGGTGCCGACCGCCTCGAGGAGGTGGAGATCACCGTCGACGGCGGCGAGGTCCGCCGGGTGCCCTGCCAGGCGGTGGTGGCCGCGCTGGGCTTCCTCGCCGACCTGGGGCCGCTGCAGGAATGGGGCCTCGAGACGCAGAAGCGTCACATCGTGGTCGACCCCGCGATGAGGACGAACCTGCCGCGGGTCTTCGCGGCCGGCGACATCACCGAGTACCCGGGCAAGGTGCGACTGATCGCCGTGGGCTTCGGCGAGGCCGCCACCGCGGTCAACAACGCGGCCGTCGCGCTCGACCCGCACGCACGCGTCTTCCCCGGCCACTCCAGCGAGGCCTGACCGGGGAGCCCCCACGCTCCTCATGGGGCACCCGCGGGTGTGACCCAGGACTCATACCCCACCGGAACAGGCAGGGACGGCGGTCCGTTGACTCGGGGCGGGCGGTACCCACCGTGGGACGTGATACAAACTCGTTTCACCTGTCGTAGGAAGGCTCGGGCGATGCGAGTTGCACTGCTGTCCTACCGGAGCAAGCCACACTGCGGTGGTCAGGGCATCTACATCCGGCACCTCAGCCGGGAGCTGGTCGCCCTCGGCCACGACGTGGAGGTCTTCTCCGGTCAGCCCTACCCGATCCTCGACGAGGGCGTGCGGTTGACGAAGGTCCCCTCGCTGGACCTCTACCGCGAGCCGGACCCGTTCCGGGTCCCCAGGCTGCGGGAGTTCCGCGACCGGGTGGACGTCGAGGAGTTCCTCACCATGTGCACCGCCGGGTTCCCCGAGCCGAAGACGTTCAGCACCCGGGTGGCCCGGCTGCTGCGCGACCGGGTCGACGACTTCGACGTGGTCCACGACAACCAGGTCCTCGGGTACGGGATGCTGGAGATCGAGAAGATGGGGCTGCCGCTCCTCACCACGCTGCACCACCCGATCACCTTCGACCGGCGCATCGACCTGGAGGCCGCCCCCACGCTGCGCAAGAAGCTGTCGCTGCGCCGGTGGTACGGGTTCCTGCGCATGCAGGTCAAGGTGGCTCGGCAGGCCCGGAAGATCCTGACCCCCTCGGAGTCGTCCAAGCGCGACATCGTGCGCGACTTCGGGATCGACCCCGACCGCCTCCAGGTCATCCTGCTCGGCGTCGACGACGTGTTCGTCCCGCCGACCGCCCCCCGGGTCCCCGGACGCATCCTGGCCATGGCGAGCGCGGACGCGCCCATGAAGGGGATCGCCACCCTGCTGGAGGCCTTCGCCAAGCTCCGCACCGAGCGCGACGTCGAGCTGCTGCTGGTCACCAAGCCGACCCCCGGGGGCCGCACCGAGCAGCTCATCGACAAGCTGGCCATCAAGGACTCCGTCACGTTCGTCCACGGGGTCTCCGACGCCGAGCTCGTGGAGATCATGGGGTCGGCCGAGGTCGCCTGCGTGCCGTCCCTCTACGAGGGCTTCTCGCTCCCCACGGCCGAGCTGATGGCCTGCGCGACTCCGCTGGTGGTCTCCCGGGCGGGCGCGATCCCGGAGGTCGTCGGCACCGACGGCCGGTGCGCCGACCTGGTCACCCCCGGCGACGTGGGTGAGCTGGTGGTGGCGCTGGGCTCGCTGCTGGACGACCCCGCCCGCCGGGAGCGGATGGGTGCGGCCGCGCGCCGCCGCGTGATGGAGCTCTTCAGCTGGCGGGCGGTCGCCCAGGCGACCGCCGACGCCTACCAGGAAGTGATCGACGACTACCGCGCCGAGCAGGCCACCGAAAGGGCTACACGTGCTGACCGTTGACTTCGACCGTCTGGGCCTCAGGCCGGGGGACCGGGTGCTCGACATGGGGTGCGGCGCCGGCCGGCACGCCTTCGAGATGTATCGCCGCGGTGCCGACGTCATCGCCTTCGACCAGGACGCCGACGAGCTGGCGGGCGTGCGGGACCTCTTCGTCGCGATGAAGCAGGAGGGCGAGGTGCCGGAGGGCGCCGAGGCCGACGTCAAGGAGGGCGACGCGCTCGCGCTGCCCTTCGGCGACGGGGAGTTCGACCGCGTGGTCGCCGCGGAGGTGCTCGAGCACATCCCGGCCGACATCGCCGCGATCGACGAGCTGGTGCGCGTGCTGCGCCCCGGCGGCACGCTGGCCGTCTCCGTGCCCCGGTGGCTGCCCGAGGTGATCAACTGGAAGCTCTCCGACGACTACCACAACACCCCCGGCGGACACATCCGGATCTACACCGACAAGGAGCTGGTGGACAAGATCACCAAGGCCGGCCTGCGTCACGACGGCATCGCCTACGCCCACGGCCTCCACTCGCCGTACTGGTGGATCAAGTGCGCGGTCGGCGTGCACAACGACGACCACCCGCTGGCCAAGGCGTACCACAAGCTGCTGGTCTGGGAGATCATGAAGCAGCCGAAGGTGCTGAAGCTGGCGGGACGGGTGCTGGACCCGGTGATCGGCAAGAGCATGGTGCTCTACTTCACGAAGCCCGATGTCGGCTGAGATCCCCGCAGTCCCCGGCATCCTGACGGCCCACCAGATCGCCGAGACCGCGGCCACGATCGCGGCGATGCAGGAGCCCAGCGGGGCGATCCCCTGGACGCCCGGTGACAAGACCGACGTCTGGAACCACGTGGAGGCCGCCATGGCGCTCCTGGTGGGTGGCGAGGTCGAGGCAGCCGAGCGCGCCTACGAGTGGACCCTGGACCTCCAGCGGGAGGACGGCTCCTGGCCGATGAAGGTGGTCGACGGCGTGGTGGTCGACGCCAGCGGGGAGACCAACATGTCCGCGTACCTCGCGGTCGGGGTCTGGCACCACTGGCTGGTCCGGCGCGACCCCGCGTTCGTCCGCCGCTACTGGCCCGCCGTGCAGCGCGGCCTCGACTGGGTCGTCTCCCTGCAGCTCCCCTTCGGCGGCGTCGCCTGGTCGCAGGCGTGGGAGGACGACCGTCCCGCCGAGGTCAACCGCGAGGCTCTCGTGGCCGGCTCGTCGAGCATCCACCACGCGCTGGCCGCCGGCGTGGCTCTCGCCGAGCTGGTCGGCTGCCCGCAGCCCGGGTGGGAGCTCGCCGGGGGCCGCCTCGCCCACGCGCTGCGCGAGCACCGGGACCGCTTCCTCGACAAGTCCGAGTTCTCGATGGACTGGTACTACCCGGTCCTCGGGGGAGCGGTCCGCGGCGAGTCCGGTCACGACCTCGTGGCGAGCCAGTGGGACAGGTTCGTGGTGCCCGACCTCGGCATCCGCTGCGTCTCGACCAACCCGTGGGTGACCGGTGCGGAGACCTGTGAGCTGGTGATGGCCCTGGAGGCGTTGGGCGACCGCGAGCGCGCCCTGCGGCTCTTCGCCGACATGCAGCACCTCCGGGACGACCAGGGGCGCTACTGGACCGGCTACGTCTACCCGGACGAGGTCAACTGGCCGGGGGAGCACACCACCTACACCGCCGCCGCGGTGATCCTCGCCGCGGACCAGCTCTCCGCCACGACCCCCGGTTCCGACATCATGCGGGGCACGACGCTGCCGCGGTTCAGCGAGCTCGGGCTCGAGTGCGGGTGCGCCTCAGCCGAGGCCGCGGAGCGTGCCGGCCGCGCCTGAGGTGCGCTCCAGCACGCGCATGGACCCCAGTGCCTCGACCTCGGTGAAGTCGCCGCTCTCCAGGGCGCGCAGGAACACGTGGTACGGCGGCTGCCCGCCGTCGGCCGGGTCGGGGAAGACGTCGTGGATCACCAGCAGTCCGCCGGGCTGGACCCACGGCGCCCACCCCGCGTAGTCGTTCTGGGCATGCTCCTCGGCATGGCCCCCGTCGATGAAGAGGAGCGACAGCGGGGTGGCCCAGTGCCGGGAGACCGTGCGGGACTGGCCGACGACCGCGACCACGTGGTCCTCGAGCCCGGCGCGCTCCAGGGTGCGCCGCAGGAAGGGCAGCGTGTCCATCCGGCCGGTCGCGGGGTCGACCACCTCGGGGTCGTGGTGCTCCCACCCGGCCTGGTTCTCCTCGCTGCCGTGGTGGTGGTCGACGGTGAAGACGGTCCCGCCGACCTGGCGCGCGGCCGCACCGAGATAGACCGCCGACTTCCCGCAGTAGCTCCCGACCTCGAGCGCGGGGCCGCTGGCCAGCTGCCGGAGCGCGCGGCGGTGGAGCAGGAGGCCCTCCTCCTCGGGCATGAAGCCCTTCACCTCACGTGCGATCGCGAGCAGCTGGTCGGGCATCGGGTTCGAGGTCACCGGCACATCCTTCACGACGCTTCCACCGGGAGCCCGAGGCGGTACCGGTTCCAGTGCCAGGACAGGTACCGCTCGACGGCCCGCACCACGTGTGCGGAGCGGATGGAGTGGAAGACGTCGAAGGCGTGCTGGGCCCCCGAGAGCTCGGCGTAGACGACCGAGGCGGAAGCGTCGCGGCGCAGCGCCTCCACGAACGCCCTCGCCTGGCCGACGTCGACCAGCGAGTCGCGCCGGCCGTGGATGACGAAGAAGTCGGGGGCCTGAGGGGTGATCCGCAGGACGGGGGAGGCGGCCTCGAACGCGTCGGGGTCGTCGCGGAAGCGCCGGCGCAGGACCCGGGGGGCGAGGAAGAGGTCGCGCATCAGCGCCGCGCTGCGCAGGCCGGTCGCGCCGGCGAAGTCGTAGACGCCGTAGACCGGCACCGCGGCCCGGACGCTCGTGTCCGCCTCCTCGAAGCCCGGCTGGAAGGCGGGGTCCGCGGGGGTGAGGGCGGTGAGGGCGGCGAGGTGGCCGCCCGCCGAGCCGCCGGTGACGACGAGGTAGTCGGGGTCCCCGCCGTACTCCGCGACGTGCTCGCGGACCCAGGCGACCGCCCTCTTCACGTCGACCACCTGCGCCGGGAAGGGGTGGCGGGGCGCCAGCCGGTAGTTCACCGCGACGCAGACCCAGCCCTTCGCGGCCAGGTGCTGCATCAGCGGCACCCCTTGCTGGTCCTTGCGCCCGACCGTCCAGCCCCCTCCGTGGACCTGGACCAGCACCGGGGCGCCGGAGAGGTCGGCCGGGCTCACCGGGCGGTAGAGGTCCAGGTGGCCGCGACGCCCTCCCTCCACGTAGGCGATGTCGCGGTCGACCCGCACCCGGGCGTCCCCCATCCGGAACGGGGTCAGCACCGAGCGCCAGGGAGTGGCCAGCTCGGCCGGGGTGGGCGGCGCGTCGAGCTGCTCGACGTAGTCCACGCCCAGGCCCTCGACCAGCGCCTCCTCGCACTCGCCCCGGGTGCGGGTGCTGACCTGGACCAGGCGGGCCATGCCCAGCAGGGAGGCCCCGGCCAGCACCAGGCCGGCGCGGTCGACCGGTGCTCCGCGGCCCTGTTGCTGTCGCGCCCGGTGTCGCGCCACGTGCAGAGCGGAGTCCGCCGCCGTCCAGGCCATCAGGTGCGGTGCCAGCTCGGTCGTCAACCAGCCGGCCAGGAAGGCACCTACTCCGCGGCGGAAGCCCCTCGGCGGCCGGAGCGCGTTCGTGGTGAGGGCGGCGGTCACGAGCTGGCGACGGAGGAACGGCACGCCGCGGATGCTAGCCGCGCGCCCCCAGGGTTCGATCAGGGCTCGATCAGCCCGACTCTGATCGCGTAGCGGGTGAGCTCCGTGCGGTCCCGCATCCCGAGCTTGCCCAGGATGTTCTCGCGGTGCCGCTCGACGGTCCGGACGCTGATCGTGAGCAGCCTCGCGATGTCGCGCGACGAGTGCCCCTCGGCGATGAGCTTCACCACCTGGTCCTCCCGCGCGGTCAGCACCGCGCGCGGGAGCCGCTCGCCGCGGCGCAGTCGCTCCAGGTAGTCGCGGACCAGCACACTCTCGGCCTGGGGGTAGAGGAACGACTCCCCGCGCAGGGCGGCACGGCAGGCCGCGACGAGGTCGCGGTCGGCGACCGACTTGAGCACGTAGCCGCAGGCGCCGACGCGGAGGGACTCGAAGAAGTACTGCTCGTTGTCGTGCATCGAGAGCAGCAGGATCGGCGGCGGGGAGGTCCGGCGGGAGATCTCCCGCGCCGCCTGGAGCCCGGTGAGGCGGGGCATCGCGACGTCCAGCACCACCAGGTCGAGGGGCTGCTGGCGGGCCGCCGCCACGGCCTCGGCCCCGTCGGCCGCCTCGGCGACGACCTCGAGGTCCGGCTCCGCGTCCAGGATCATCCGCACCCCGCGCCGGACCAGGGCGTGGTCGTCGGCGAGCAGCACCCGGGCCGGGCGGGCATCCCCTGTCACGGCAGCGGCACCCGAAGCGTCACCGTGGTGCCGCCGCCGTCGCGGGCAGAGACGTCGAGGGTGCCACCGACGAGGGCCGCGCGCTCGCGCATCCCCCGCGTCCCGACGCCCTCCGGCCGCCCTCTCGCGCCCCGTCCGTCGTCGGCGACCGAGAGCTCCAGCAGGTTGCCCTGGAGGCCCAGGTGGAGCTCCACCGTCCTGGCCCCGGCGTGCCGCGCGACGTTGGTGAGCGCCTCCTGCGCCACCCGGAAGACGACGAGCTCGACCTCCTCGCCGAGCGGCGGCATCCCCGGCAGCACGCCACGACGGACGAGGACGTCCCCGGTGCCGAACAGGTCGTTGGTGAGCGCCGCGAGGGCGCTGCGCAGCCCCAGGTCCTCGAGCACGTGCGGACGCAGGTGCCGGGCGACCGAGCGCACCTCGTCGAGGCTGGCCCTGACCTGCTCCCGGAGCCGCTCCAGCCGGTCCTGCGCCTCGGGGGGCGCGTCCGCGGAGAGCGCGGTCAGCTCCAGCAGCACCGCCGTCATCGACTGACCGACCCCGTCGTGCAGCTCCTGCGCGATCCTGCTCCGCTCCGCCTCCTGGGCGGCCAGACCCGCGACCGCGCTCTCGCGCCGGCTCTCCTCGATCCGGTCGAACAGGCCGTTGACCGAGTGCGAGAGGCGCCCGGCGAGGCCCCGGCCGCCCTCGGGCAGGCGTTCCAGGGGCTCGCTGGAGCGGGCGTGGTCCAGGTGCTCCAGCAGCCGGTCGAGCGGGGCGAGGGCCCGGCTGACCAGGAACGACCCCACGGCGACCAGGACGGCGAGTCCCACCAGGAGCGCCGCGACCTCGGACCCCCGCACGTGGGAGGAGACGGAGGCGGGGGAGAGGGCCAGCACCGTCACGCCGAGCGCGAGGAGCGCCGCGTTGATGACCATCACCCGCGCAGCGAGGGAGAGCGGGCGGGACGGCGGCATGGCGCAAGCCTCCACCGAGCTCCGCCCGCGTGTCCACGCGGCCCCGGATGTGGGGACCGGATCCCATGGGCCGGGGGGCCGGAAGAAGGAATCATCTCCGGCAGCATGGACCTCAACCTGACCATCGGCGCCGCCAGTCTCGTCCTCCTCACCGGGGTGGCGGCTGTGCGGATCTCGGCACGGGCCGGGCTGCCGAGCCTCCTGCTCTACCTGGTCATCGGCCTGGCCATCGGTGAGTCCGGGCTGGGCCTGCAGTTCGAGGACCTCGAGCTCACCATGGTGCTCAGCACCCTGGCGCTCGCGGTGATCCTGGCCGAGGGCGGGTTCAGCACCCGGTGGGAGGTGATCCGTCCGGTGGTGGGTCTCTCCGCCCTGCTCGCCACCCTGGGCGTGGCGGTCAGCGTCCTCGTCACCGCGAGCATCGCCTACGTCGCGATCGACGTCGACGTGCGGACCGCCCTGCTGCTGGGAGCGGTGGTGGGCTCCACCGACGCCGCGGCCACCTTCTCCATCATGCGGCGACTGCCGGTCCGGCCGCGGATCCGCGCCACCCTCGAGGCCGAGTCCGGGTTCAACGACCCCCCGGTGATCATCCTGGTCACGGTGGTCGCCAGCGACGCGTGGTACGACGCCCAGGGCCTGGAGATCGCGGGCCTCGTCGTCTTCCAGCTGCTCGTCGGCCTGGTCACGGGACTGGTGGTGGCCTGGTGCGGCCAGTGGCTCCTCTCGCGCAGCGCGCTGCCCGCCGCGGGTCTCTACCCGCTGGCCACGTTCGCCATCATGTTCCTCGCCTTCGCTACCGCGGGGCTCCTCGGCGGCAGCGGCCTGATGGCGATCTACGTGGCCGGGCTGTGGCTCGGCAACGCCAGCCTGCCGCACCGTCAGGTCACGGCCGGCTTCGCCGACGGGATGGGCTGGCTGGCGCAGATCGGTCTCTTCGTGCTGCTCGGCCTGCTGGCCAGCCCGTCCCGGCTGGGGGACGCGCTCGTCCCGGCCCTGATCGTGGGGGTGGGGCTGGCCTTCGTCGCCAGGCCGCTCTCGGTGGCGCTCTGCGCGGTGTGGTGGCGGGTCCCGTGGGGGCACCAGGTCTTCATCTCCTGGGCCGGGCTCCGCGGCGCGGTGCCCATCGTGCTGGCGACCATCCCGATCACCCAGGGTCTGCCGGAGGCCGAGCGCATCTTCGACGTGGTCTTCCTGCTGGTCACCACGTTCGTCCTCATCCAGGCGCCGTCGCTTCCCTGGCTGGCCCGGCGGGTGGGCGTGGTGGTCGAGCGCGCCCAGGAGATCGAGGTCGAGTCGGCCCCCCTCGCGTCCCTGGACGCCAGCCTGCTCCAGTTCGAGGTGCCTCAGGGCTCCCGGCTGGCGGGGGTCTTCGCGGACGACCTGCGCCTGCCCCCCGCGGCGGTCCTGGCGCTCGTGGCCCGCGACAGCCAGGTGAGCACCCCGGACCGGCACACCTCGCTGCGACCCGGGGACCAGCTGCTGCTGGTGGTCCCCGAGCACGCGCGCCGGGAGACCGAGAAGCGGCTCCAGGCGATCAGCCGCGACGGCCGCCTGGCGGTCTGGCTCCACGGCCCCCCGCGCGAGGGCGAGCCGGCGCGCGGGGCGCAACCGTCGACCCGGAAGAATGGGGGCCATGACGACGTACGAGCAGCCCAGGTGGCAGCCGGACGACGATCTCTACCCGGGCTCCGCGGAAGGAAGGGACCTCGCCCACTTCCGTGACGTGCTGGGCCGCTTCGCGAGCGGGGTCACCGTGGTCACGGGGACCAGTGGGGGCGTCCCGGTCGGCCTGACCTGCCAGAGCTTCACCAGCCTGTCCCTGGACCCGCCCCTGGTGCTCTTCTGCCCCTCGCGTGCGTCGCGCGCCTGGCCACTGATCGCCCGGTCCGGCGCCTTCTGCGTCAACGTCCTCGCGGCGGACCAGGCGGACGTCTCCCACGTGATGGCGAGTCGCGGGATCGACAAGTTCGCGCAGGTCGGCTGGGAGCCCTCGGCGCAGACGGGCAGCCCGGTGCTCGACGGGATCGTCGCGCACCTCGACTGCACGGTCGAGGCGGTCCACGACGGAGGCGACCACCACGTCGTCATCGGGCGGGTCCACCACCTCCAGGTCGACCGGGACACCGACGCGCTGCTCTACTACCGCGGGGGCTACGGGAGCACCGCGACCTCGGGGCCTCAGTCGAAGGTGTAGCCGAACTCGGCGAGGTCCCGGGCGTAGACCTCGGCGACCCGCTGCCTCGTCCGGTCGTCGTAGAAGTCCTGCCACGGCCCCACGCTCCAGGTGTTGCGGCGGGGCGGCTCGCTGACCGGGAGCCCGAGCCGCCGCTGGACCACGGCCAGGTCGGCGGCGAGGCGCTCGGTGCGTCCGACGTGGTCGGCGCGGCGGGTGCGGGTGTGCAGGAAGTCCACCTGCGGGGTCGCGAGCCGCTCGTGCTCGACCGTGCCGCGGAGGATGAACTCCTCGAAGTCGGCGTACTTCGCCACGGCGCGCCACAGCGGGTTCCCGCCGCGCGGTCCGTCCTGCTCCACCTGGGGCTTCCCGGAGGCCGGTCCCAGCCGGTGGTTCCAGCGGTCGATCATCGACCACCACGACACCATGCGGCTCCACGGGTTGCGGACGAAGCCGAAGGTCCAGTAGTCGGCGAGGCCGGGCTCCTGCTGGAGCACCCAGCGCAGCCGAGGGTGTCGTCGGGGTCCGAGGTCGCGCAGGTCGTGAGCGCCTTCACGCACCACCGTCTCGACCGTCACCCCTCCGGTCTTGGGGACGTGGATGAAGAGCATCCGGTGAGCGTCGGAGATGAGCACCAGAGCAGGGTAGCCCCGGGGTCAGCGCTCGAGCGGCCAGCCTCGCGCCGCCCAGCCCGAGGTGCCCTCGGCCACGTTCGCCGCGTCCACGCCCTGGGCGCGGAGGAACTCCACGACCTGGCGGCTGCGAGCGCCGCTGCGGCAGATGACCAGCACCCGCTGGCCCTCCGGGAGCTCCCCGAGGCGCTGGGGGACCTCGTCCATCGGCACGTGGTGGGCACCGGGCACGTGGCCGTCCCGGAACTCGTCGTCCTCACGGACGTCCAGGACGAAGCCGCCTGCGGCGTGCTCGGCGGCGAAGGTGTCGAGGTCGAGCTCGCCGGACTCGACCTGGGCGAGCTGGCGACGGATGTCCTCCATGTCCAGACCCCGGACCCCGTCGATCAGCTGCTCCAGGGAGGCCGGCGGCAGCGCCCCGGGCTGGGAGAAGACCAGGACGCCGTCGCGGAACGCCATCAGCGTGGGGATGGAGCTGATCTGGGCCATGGCCGCCAGCTCCTGCTCGGCCTCGGTGTCCACCTTGCCGAAGACGATGTCCGGGTGCCGCTCCGAGGCCTGCTCGAAGACGGGGGCGAACTGGCGGCACGGACCGCACCACGCGGCCCAGAAGTCGACCAGCACGATGCCCTCCGCCGTCACCGTCGACTCGAAGTCCTGACCGGTCAGCTCGCGCGTTGCCATGCGATGACGGTACTAGGAGCGGTGTGACCCGGCGCCGGGCCCGGCCTCACCAGCCGCGAGCCCGCCACTCCGGGAGGTGGGGCCTCTCCTCGCCCAGGCGGCCGTCGTCCCCGTGCCCGGGGTAGAACCAGGTGGAGTCGGGCAGGCGCCCGAAGAGCTTGTTCTCCACGTCGCCCAGCAGCTGGGCGAAGGCCTCGTCGTTCCCGAACGTCGAGCCGACGCCACCGGGGAAGAGGCAGTCACCGGTGAAGAGGTGGGGATGGCCGTCGGGGTCGTCGTAGCGCAGGCAGACCGAGCCCGGGGTGTGCCCGGCGACCGAGACCACCTGCAGCACGACCTGGCCGACCTCCACGCAGTCTCCGTCGCCCAGCCTCCGGTCGACGGCGACCCCCGTCTGCTCGGTGACCGCCGGCGCGTCCGGGGCCCCGACCAGGACCCGCGCGCCGGTGGCGGCGACCACCTCGGGGAGGGCCCGGTGGTGGTCCCAGTGCTGGTGGGTGGTCACCACCGCGTCCAGACCGTCGTCGCCCACCAACCCGAGCAGCCGGTCCGCCTCGGCCGCCGCGTCGACCAGGAGCTGGGTGCCGGTGGCGCGGCACCGCAGCAGGTAGCAGTTGTTGCTCATCTCCGGGTCCACGGCCACCTTGGTGATCGACAGGTGCCTGAGCTCCCGGGTCTGCGGGGGACCGCCGGGAGCCACCTGGCCGGTGTACTCGGCCTCGGGGCGCGTGCCGGGGGAGTGGTCCATGGTTCCTCCTGGGTCGATGTGTCAGCGGTGGTCACCAGGGTGGCAGGGGAGGCAGGCCGTCGGGGGCGGAGAGCCCCTCGCCGGCCCCGCGTCCGCTCAGCCACCACGTCAGCTCCGCGGCCCTCCCGGAGACGACCTGACCGCCCTGGCCCGCCGACCAGCTGCGGTCGAGGTCGGTGGCCCGGACCGTCAGGGGCGCGAGCCGGCGCAGGCGCGGCACCAGCACGTCGACGATCGCCCCCGCCACCTCGACCGGGACGTCCCCCGGATCGCGGCCCGCGGCCAGGTCCACGTGGTGGAGGGCCACCTCGGTGAGCCGCTTCGCCGGTACCTGCGCCACGGTGAACCTGGGGCCTCCGGGGGCCCACTCCAGCTCCGCCTCGTGCTCGTCCCCGCGGACCGCCTCGAGCGCGTCTGCCAGCACGGTGATGCTGGCCAGGAACCGTTCGCGCAGCTCGGCGGGAGGTCCCGGGGCGAGCTCGTCGATCTCCGCGTCCCGCGCCGCGGACGAGGCGTACTGCGGGACGGCCTGCCCCCGCCTGATCCCCTCGACCGCGCGGGCGAGCCCCTCGGCGTTGAGCGCGAGGTGCGCGACCACGTGCGCCCGGCTCCAGCCGGGCAGCGCGGACGGCTCCGCCAGCGCCCGCCCCTCGAGCGAGTCGACGGTGCGCACGAGGGCGACGGTCTCGTCCTGCAGGAGCTCCAGCGCGGTCATGGTGACATTGAACACCCAGGGGCGGCCACGCCTGCCCGCGCTTGGCCCCGCTTGGTAACATGGCGAACACGTGTTCGAACGACGTGTGGGGATCCTTCTGTGACCGACCAGCTCATCATCCGGGGTGCCCGGGAGCACAACCTCAAGGACGTCTCGCTGGATCTCCCGCGCGACTCCCTGATCGTCTTCACGGGTCTCTCCGGCTCCGGGAAGTCGTCCCTGGCGTTCGACACGATCTTCGCCGAGGGGCAACGGCGCTACGTCGAGTCGCTCTCCGCCTATGCCCGGCAGTTCCTCGGGCAGATGGACAAGCCGGACGTCGACTTCATCGAGGGGCTCTCGCCCGCGGTCTCGATCGACCAGAAGTCGACCTCCAAGAACCCGCGGTCGACGGTCGGCACGATCACGGAGGTCTACGACTACCTCCGGCTCCTCTACGCGCGGGCAGGGCGCCCGCACTGCCCCACCTGCGGGGCGCCGATCGAGCGGCAGACCCCGCAGCAGATCGTGGACCGGGTGCTCGCCATGGAGGAGGGCCGCCGGTTCCAGGTCCTGGCCCCGGTCGTCCGTGGTCGCAAGGGCGAGTACGTCGAGCTCTTCCGCGCCCTGCAGTCCCAGGGCTTCAGCCGTGCCCGGGTGGACGGGGAGACCCACCCGCTCGACGCGCCCCCCACGCTCGACAAGCAGCGCAAGCACAACATCGAGGTGGTCATCGACCGGCTCGCCGTCAAGGAGTCCTCCAAGCGACGGCTGACCGACTCGGTGGAGACCGCCCTCCAGCTCGCCGACGGCCTGGTGGTGCTCGACTTCGTCGACCTCGACGAGAAGGACCCCGAGCGTGAGGTCCGCTTCTCGGAGCGGATGGCCTGCCCCAACGACCACGCCATCGACACCGACGACCTCCAGCCGCGCTCCTTCTCCTTCAACTCGCCCTTCGGCGCCTGCCCGGAGTGCCACGGCATCGGCACCCGGATGGAGGTCGACCCCGAGCTGGTGGTGCCCGACCCGCAGGCCACCCTGGGGGAGGGGGCCATCCAGCCGTGGAGCGGCGCCCACGTGGCCGACTACTTCCTGCGGCTGATGGGGGCCCTGGGCGACGAGCTCGGCTTCGACCTCAACACGCCGTGGGAGGAGCTGCCGGCCAAGGCGCGCAAGGCGATCCTCCGCGGGCACCCGACCAAGGTGCACGTGGTGACCCGCAACCGCTACGGGCGCCAGCGCTCCTACTACGCCGAGTTCGAGGGCGTCGGCCAGTACATCGAGCGGCGCCACCAGGACGCGGAGACCGACACCAGCCGCGAGCGCTTCGAGGGCTTCATGCGCGAGGTGCCGTGCCCGGCGTGCCAGGGCAGCCGGCTCAAGCCGGTCTCGATGGCGGTGACGGTGGGCGGACTCTCGATCGCCGATCTCTGCGCCCTGCCGATCAACGAGACCGCCGACTTCCTCCGCTCGGTCGAGCTGAGCGAGCGCGAGCGCCAGATCGCCGAGCGGGTGCTCAAGGAGATCCAGGAGCGCCTCCAGTTCCTGCTGGACGTGGGGCTCGACTACCTCTCGCTGAGCCGCCCCTCCGGCTCGCTCTCGGGCGGGGAGGCGCAGCGCATCCGGCTCGCCACCCAGATCGGCGCCGGCCTGGTGGGCGTGCTCTACGTTCTCGACGAGCCCTCCATCGGCCTGCACCAGCGCGACAACATGCGGCTGATCGAGACGCTGGTCCGGCTCCGCGACCTCGGCAACACCCTGATCGTGGTGGAGCACGACGAGGACACCATCAGGGCGGCCGACTGGGTGGTCGACATCGGTCCCGGGGCCGGTGAGCACGGTGGCCAGGTGGTCCACTCGGGCTCGGTCGCCGACCTCCTCACCCACCCCGACTCCTCGACCGGGGCGTACCTCTCCGGTCGGCGGGAGATCCCCGTCCCCGACGTCCGGCGACCCCGCACCAAGGGACGCGAGCTCGTCGTGAAGGGAGCGAAGGAGAACAACCTCCGCAACGTCGACGTCGCCTTCCCGCTCGGCATGTTCGTGGCCGTCACCGGCGTCTCCGGCTCAGGGAAGTCGACCCTGGTCAACGACATCCTCTACACGTCGCTGGCCAAGCAGATCTACAACGCCCGGACCGTCCCGGGGCGTCACCGCACGATCACCGGGGTCGACCAGGTCGACAAGGTCATCCACGTCGACCAGTCGCCGATCGGGCGCACCCCGCGCAGCAACCCGGCCACCTACACGGGAGTCTTCGACCACGTGCGGAAGCTCTTCGCGCAGACCCCGGAGGCCAAGATGCGCGGCTACCTCCAGGGGCGCTTCTCCTTCAACGTCAAGGGTGGGCGCTGCGAGGCGTGCCAGGGCGACGGCACGATCAAGATCGAGATGAACTTCCTCCCCGACGTCTACGTGCCCTGCGAGGTGTGCCACGGCGCCCGCTACAACCGGGAGACGCTGGAGGTGCACTACAAGGGCAAGACGATCGCCGACGTGCTCGACATGCCGATCGAGGAGGCCTCGGAGTTCTTCGCGGCGGTGCCCCCGATCGCCCGGCACATGAAGACGCTGACCGAGGTGGGGCTCGGCTACGTGCGCCTGGGGCAGCCGGCGACCACGCTCTCCGGTGGCGAGGCGCAGCGGGTCAAGCTGGCCAGCGAGCTGCAGAAGCGCTCCACGGGTCGCACCCTCTACGTCCTCGACGAACCCACCACGGGTCTCCACTTCGAGGACATCCGCAAGCTGCTGCTGGTGCTGGGCCGCCTCGTCGACCAGGGCAACAGCGTCCTGGTCATCGAGCACAACCTCGACGTGATCAAGACCGCCGACTGGATCGTCGACATGGGTCCCGAGGGCGGCTCCCGCGGGGGGATCGTGGTGGCCGAGGGCACCCCGGAGGACGTGGCCGCCAACCCGGAGAGTCACACCGGGCGGTTCCTGGCCCCCCTGCTGGAGGGCGTCCTGCGTCGCTGAGGAGGCTCAGGCGCCCGATCTCAGGGTGCGGGGCCGAGCCTCAGGCGGGTGCGGCGGCGCGGGGGACACCCGGGCGCAGGCACCGGCTCCGCCACGCCCGGTCCCGGGGGGACTCCCGCCGGTCCAGGCGGGCGTCCAGTACCTGGCCGGCCTCCTCGAGGCGGCCGGCCTTCAGGAGGGCGGCGATCCTGATCTCCTCGAGGACCTCCCGCTGGGCGTCCGAGCCGCCGAGGCGCCACGTGCGGTCCGAGACGGCCTCGAGACAGTCGGCGGCGAGCCCGGGCAGACCTCTGGCGAGGACCACGAGCGCGTGCGCCACCGGGGCCACCACCTCGCGGTGGACCGGGTGCGCGTGGCGCTCGCTGTGCCGGGCGAGCGCGCGGAGCCCGGCAACGTCCTCGGTGGCGAGCAGCACGACGGCCGCGTGCATGGCCACGAAGGGGGTGGGGGGTCGCCGGAGCATGTCGTGGCCGACCGAGGCGACGACGTCGTCCAGCCCGGGCACCGCCTCGCCCTCGGCGGTCAGGGCCCACCGGAAGAGGAGCGAGCCGGTGTCGACCAGGGCGCGGCATCCCAGGGTCCGGTCCGGGCCCAGCTGCGTGTCGTGCCGGCGGCGCACCGCCGCGAGGTCGCCGAGGCTGAGCTCGTGCAGGGCCGCGTGCCACGAGAAGTGACTCAGCCCGACCGCGCCGGTCCCGGGGCCCGAGACCCAGGCGTCCATCCAGGCGAGTCCGTCGCGGTGGTCGCCGGTCTCGTAGTGGGCGTGGGCCCGGGCGTGTGCCGAGTGGCCGGCCGACGGCTCCACGGCCAGCGAGCTGCAGGCGAGCTCCATCGCCTCGTCGAAACGGCGCTGCTCCTGCCGCACGAACGCGAGCAGGCCCTGGCTCCACCAGTGGTCGCCGTACGCCGGAGCGGCGTCCTCCACCAGGGCCCAGGCCTCGGCGGGCACCTCGGTCACCCCGGCGAAGGCGATCGTGGGGACCGCGGAGCTGAGGAGCAGCGCGTCCCGGGGGTGCTCCGAGAGGTGGCGGACCAGCGGGGCGGGGTTGCCGGAGACGTGCTGCAGCACGCTGTGGACGTGCGAGCGCTCCCGGTCGGTGGCCCGGCGCGCGTGCAGCTCGGCGTCCCGGAGCCGGGCCGGCAGGTCGACGGGCAGGCACATCTCGTGGCCGAGCAGCGCCAGGGTCGAGTGGGCCAGCGCGAAGGTGGGGTCGAGCGCCAGGGACTGCGAGACCAGCTCGGCGCCGCCCTGCTCCAGCTTGAGCAGGCGCAGCAGGCCGTCGGACCAGGCGGCGGCAGCCTCGGGGCTCGTGGTGAGGGTGAGCCCGAAGGGGTCGTGACACGGCATGAAAGGAGAGTAACTCACTCGACATTAGTAGGGGAGCAGGCCGAGGATCTCGCCGCGTCGCCTCCTCGCCCCGACTCGTTTTTCCGGCGGCGCTACCCTCCCAGTGCCCTCTTCCCCGTCCCCCAGGAGCCGCCTTGAGCACCGAAGGTCTCAGCAGACGTCGCGCACTCACCGGCGCCGTGGTCGCCGGCGTGGGGGTCCCGTTGCTGGCGGCGTGCGGGGACGACTCCGGCGACGAGCCCGTCGTCGCGGCGCCGAAGGCGGAGACAGGGGAGGTCATCGCTGCCACCGCCGACGTGGCGGTCGGCGCCTGCGCCGTCTTCCCCGACCGCAAGGTCGTGGTCACGCAGCCCACCGAGGGCACCTTCAAGTGCTTCTCGTCGGTCTGCCCCCACCAGGGCTGCGAGGTCTCCTCGAGCAGCGACGGACACATCCCGTGCACCTGCCACGGCAGCAGCTTCTCGCTCGAGGACGGCTCCGTGCTCGACGGGCCCGCCAAGACCGCCCTGCCCGAGGTGGCGATCACCGTCACCGGGGACACCATCACCATGGCCTGACCGTAGGCTTGGCGCATGGCTCAACCCGCGTCGTACCGTCCCGCGACGGGGACGATCCCGACGCAGCCGGGGGTCTACCGGTTCCGGGACAAGCGTGGCCGCGTGATCTACGTCGGCAAGGCCAAGAACCTCCGGTCGCGGCTCTCCTCCTACTTCCAGGACATCGGCAACCTCCATCCGCGCACCGCCTCGATGGTGACCACCGGGGCGAGCGTCGACTGGACGGTGGTTCGCACCGAGGTCGAGGCGCTCCAGCTGGAGTACTCCTGGATCAAGGAGTTCGACCCGCGGTTCAACGTGAAGTACCGCGACGACAAGTCCTACCCCTGGTTGGCCGTCACCGTGGGGGAGGAGTACCCCCGGGTGATGGTGGGTCGGGGCGCGAAACGGAAGGGGACCCGCTACTTCGGTCCCTACGGGCATGCCTGGGCGATCCGGGAGACCGTGGACCTGCTGCTCCGGGTCTTCCCGATGCGCTCGTGCAGTGCCGGGGTCTTCAAGAGGTCCGCCCAGATCGGCAGGCCGTGCCTGCTGGGCTACATCGACAAGTGCAGCGCGCCGTGCGTGGGCGCGGTCAGTGCCGAGGAGCACCGCCGCATCGTCGACGACTTCTGCGACTTCATGGCCGGCAGCACGACGGCCTTCGTCAAGCGGGTCGAGAGGGAGATGTACGCCGCCTCCGAGGCCATGGACTTCGAGAAGGCGGCACGCCTGCGTGACGACCTGGGTGCCCTCAACAAGGCACTGGAGAAGCAGGCCGTCGTGCTGGGCGACGGCACCGACGCCGACGTGGTCGCGCTGGCGGAGGACCCCCTCGAGGTCGCCGTCCAGGTCTTCCACGTGCGGGGCGGTCGCATCCGCGGCCAGCGCGGCTGGGTGGCGGACCGGATGGCGGAGGGCGACACCGCCCATCTGGTCGAGGAGTTCCTCCTCCAGCTCTACGGAGGGGATTCGGAGTCGATCCCGCGCGAGGTCCTGGTCCCCGAGCTGCCGGAGGACGCGGCGACCATGGAGGAGCTGCTGAGCTCGCTGCGCGGCAGCCGGGTCAGCGTGCGGGTGCCGCAGCGCGGCGACAAGAGGTCGCTGATGGAGACCGTGGCCCGCAACGCCGCCCAGTCCCTGGCCCTGCACAAGACGAAGCGGGCCAGCGACCTGACGACCCGCAACCTGGCCCTGGAAGAGATCCAGAAGGCCCTCGGGCTGGACGAGGCCCCGCTGCGGATCGAGTGCTACGACGTCTCCAACCTGCAGGGGACCGAGGTGGTCGCCTCGATGGTGGTCTTCGAGGACGGGCTGCCGCGCAAGGGGGAGTACCGCCGGTTCGTGATCCGCGGCGTCGAGGGGCAGAACGACGTGGCCTCCATGCACGAGGTGATCACCCGCCGGTTCCGCCGGCTCCTCGACGAGCAGGCGCGCTCCACGGAGGTGGTGACCGACTCCGGGCCGATGCTGGTGGACCCCGACACCGGCCGTCCTCGCAAGTTCGCGTACACGCCCGGACTGGTGGTCGTCGACGGCGGTCCACCGCAGGTGAGCGCCGCCCAGCAGGCGCTGGCCGAGCTCGGCATCGACGACATCCCGGTCTGCGGCCTCGCCAAACGCCTCGAGGAGGTCTGGGTCCCGAACGAGGAGGACCCGCTGATCCTGCCGCGCACCAGCGAGGGCCTCTACCTGCTGCAGCGGATCCGGGACGAGGCGCACCGGTTCGCCATCACCCACCACCGGGCACGACGGTCCGCGACGATGGTGGAGAGTGTCCTCGACGACGTCCCCGGGCTCGGAGAGGTGCGCCGCAAGGCGCTGCTGCGACACTTCGGCTCGTTGAAGAAGCTGCGCGAGGCCGACGTGGGACAGATCGCCCAGGTGCCCGGGATCGGCCCGGCGACCGCCACGGCGATCAAGGAGGCCGTCGCGGCGGCGCCGGGACGCAGCGCGGGACCACGGATCAACACGGCCACCGGCGAGATCGAGGAGGACTGATGAAGCAGCCAGCCGAGCTGGTGATCATCACCGGCATGACGGGCGCAGGGCGCAGCACCGCGGCCAAGGAGCTGGAGGACCTCGGTTACTTCGTGGTCGACAACCTCCCTCCCACCCTGGTCCGCGACGTGGTGCGGCTGGTCGACGACAGCCGGGGCACCAGTCAGCCGATCGCCGTCGTGGTCGACGTCCGGTCGGGGTCGTTCTTCACCAGCCTCGCCGCCAACCGGCACCAGCAGGCCACCGGACGGCCGACCAGCCTGGTCTACCTGGACGCCAGCGACGACGTGCTGGTGCGGCGCCAGGAGGCGGTCCGGCGCCCGCACCCGCTGCAGGGGAGCGGCCGGCTGATCGACGGGCTGAGCCGCGAGCGGAAGGTGCTGGAGGAGATCCGCGGCGGGGCGGACCTCGTCATCGACACCACCGCCCTCAACGTGCATCAGCTGACCGACCGGATCGCCGGGCACTTCGGCTCCCCGGAGGCGCGGCGGCTGAAGGTGCAGGTGGTGAGCTTCGGCTTCAAGTACGGCATCCCGGTCGACGCCGACTTCGTCGCCGACATGCGGTTCCTGCCCAACCCGCACTGGATCCCCGAGCTGCGGCCGCAGAACGGGCGCGACGCGCCGGTCGCCGACTTCGTGCGCAACCAGCCCGGGGCGGCCGAGTTCCTGGCCGGCTACCTGCCGGTGCTGGAGATCGCCGCGACCGGCTACCAGCGCGAGGGGAAGCGGTTCATGACCATCGCGGTCGGCTGCACCGGCGGCAAGCAC
The DNA here is from genome assembly GCF_058134365.1 of Nocardioides sp. Z22_16. Lineage (NCBI taxonomy): Bacteria > Bacillati > Actinomycetota > Actinomycetes > Propionibacteriales > Nocardioidaceae > Nocardioides > Nocardioides sp. Z22_16. The sequence goes on along the minus strand of NZ_JBYTTI010000004.1, from coordinate 272,597 downwards.
CGCAGCGTGGCCATGACCGAGGAGGTGGTCGCCCGGCTCTCGGCGGCCGGGTACGACGTCCGGGCCATGCACCGTGACCTCGGGCGGGAGTGAGGTGCGGCTCGACACCTCCGTCGTCGCCCTGGGCGGTGGACACGGGCTGCACGCGAGTCTCTCGGCGCTGCGGGAGGTGGCACGCGAGGTGACGGCGGTCGTCACCGTCGCCGACGACGGGGGCTCCTCGGGGCGGCTGCGCCGTGAGTTCGACGTCCTGCCGCCCGGCGACCTGCGGATGGCCCTCTCCGCCCTGTGCGGGGACGACGACTGGGGGCGCACCTGGATGCGGGTCCTCCAGCACCGCTTCGCCGGGGAGGGCGAGCTGGGCGGCCACGCGCTCGGCAACCTGCTGATCGTCGGCCTGTGGGACCTGCTCGGCGACGCCGTCGCGGGCCTGGACATGGTGGGGCGCCTCCTCGGCGCCCGGGGGCGGGTGCTGCCGATGTCGACCGTCCCGATCGACATCACGGCCAAGGTCGAGGGGCCTTCGGGCCCGGAGGTCGCCACGGGGCAGGTCGAGGTCGCCACGGCTCGCGGAAGGATCAGCTCCGTGGCGCTGACGCCGCCGGAGCCCCCGGCCTGTCCCGAGGCGCTGCGTGCCGTCGAGGACGCCGACTGGGTGGTGCTGGGGCCGGGCTCCTGGTTCACCTCGGTGATCCCGCACCTGCTCCTGCCCGAGCTGCGCCGGGCGATCGTCTCGCGGGGAGCGCGCCTGGTCGTGGTGCTCAATCTGGAGGCCCAGGTGGGGGAGACCGGCGGCTTCAGCCCTGCCGACCACCTCTCGGTGCTGCGCGACCTGGCTCCCGAGCTGCGCGTCCACACCGTGCTGGCCGACACGTCCGCGGTCCGCTCGTCGGGCCAGGACCTCGCCGAGGCGGTGCGCGCCCTGGGCGGTGAGCTGGTGGTCGCGGACGTCGCCTCGGCACCCGGGAGCAGCGCACACGACCCCGTGCGCCTCGCGGAGGCGCTGCGCGCGGTGCTGGCCTGAGTGGGGGAGTCGCCGACGCGTCGTTGACCCACGTGGCAGGATCAGGGCCATGGCGATGACGGCACAGGTGAAGGCGGAGCTGGCCAACACCTCGATCACCAAGACCTGCTGTCGCAAGGCCGAGGTGGCCTCGATGCTGAGGTTCGCCGGTGGCCTCCACATCGTCAGCGGGAGGATCGTGGTCGAGGCGGAGCTCGACACCGGTGCGGCCGCCCGCCGGCTGCGCCGCGACGTCTCCGAGGTCTACGGCCACCAGTCGGACGTGGTGATGGTCCAGGGCAACGGCCTCCGCAAGGGCAGCCGCTACCTGGTGCGCGTGGTGAAGGACGGCGAGGCGCTGGCCAGGCAGACGGGGTTGCTCGACCCGCGCGGCCGACCGGTCCGGGGCCTTCCTCCCGCGGTGGTCTCCGGCGGCGGCTGCGACGCGGTCGCGGCGTGGCGCGGTGCCTTCCTGGCGCACGGGTCCCTCACCGAGCCGGGTCGTTCCTCCTCGCTCGAGGTCACCTGCCCGGGCCCCGAGGCCGCCCTGGCCCTGGTGGGGGTGGCCCGGAGGCTCGGCATCTCCGCCAAGGCGCGCGAGGTCCGTGGGGTGGACCGTGTGGTGATCCGTGACGGCGACGCCATCGGCGCCCTGCTCACCCGGCTGGGCGCCCACGAGACGCTGATGGCGTGGGAGGAGCGGCGCATGCGCCGGGAGGTCCGCGCGACCGCCAACCGGCTGGCGAACTTCGACGACGCCAACCTGCGCCGCTCGGCACGCGCCGCCGTCGCCGCCGGCGCCCGGGTGGAGCGGGCCCTGGAGATCCTCGGGGACGAGGTGCCCGACCACCTGAAGCTGGCCGGTCACCTGCGCCTCGAGCACAAGCAGGCGTCCTTGGAGGAGCTCGGCCAGCTGCACGAGCCGGTGCTGACCAAGGACGCGATCGCCGGCAGGATCCGGCGGCTCCTGGCGATGGCCGACAAGCGTGCCGAGGAGCTGGGCATCCCCGACACCGAGGCATCCCTGACCCCCGACATGCTGGCCGAGGAAGTCTGAGGCGTCACCCACCGAGTCCTGCCCCGGGGCCGCGGGGCGTCACGGGGGAGTAGCACGGTCCACCGGGGATGGCCCTGGGAGGCGGCTGGTGGGGTCGCGATAGGGTCGAGGACGCTCGTCGACCATCGCTACTCCAGGAGTCAATCGTGACTGTCCGTGTGGGAATCAACGGCTTCGGCCGGATCGGCCGCAACTTCTTCCGCGCCGTGCGCGCCTCGGGTGCCGACATCGAGATCGTCGGTGTCAACGACCTGACGGACAACGCCTCGCTCGCGCACCTGCTCAAGTACGACTCCATCCTCGGCCGGCTGGACGCCGACGTCTCCTCCTCGGAGTCCGCCATCCACGTGGGCGACCAGGAGATCGCCGCCTTCGCCGAGCGGAACCCCGCCGACCTGAAGTGGGGCGACCTCGGGGTGGACGTCGTCGTGGAGTCCACCGGGTTCTTCACCGACGCCACGCAGGCCAGGGCGCACATCGACGCCGGCGCCAAGAAGGTCATCATCTCGGCGCCCGCCAAGAACGAGGACATCACCGTCGTGATGGGCGTCAACCATGAGGACTACGACGGTGCCAAGCACCACGTGATCTCCAACGCCTCGTGCACGACCAACTGCCTCGCCCCGATGGCCAAGGCGCTCCACGAGGAGTTCGGCATCGTCAAGGGCCTGATGACCACGATCCACGCCTACACGGCCGACCAGAACCTGCAGGACAACATCCACAAGGACCTGCGTCGCGCCCGTGCCGCCGCGCTCAACATCGTCCCGACCTCGACCGGTGCCGCCAAGGCGATCGCCCTGGTGCTGCCCGAGCTGAAGGGCAAGCTCGACGGCTTCGCGCTGCGCGTCCCGGTCCCGACCGGCTCGGCCACCGACCTGACCTTCGAGGCCGGCCGCGAGACCAGCGTCGAGGAGGTCAACGCCGCGATCCAGAAGGCTGCCGACGGGCGCTACCTTCGCTACTCCACCGATCCGATCGTCTCCTCGGACATCGTCACCGACCCGGCCTCGTGCATCTTCGACGCGCCCCTGACCAAGGTCATCGGCAACCAGGTCAAGGTGATCGGCTGGTACGACAACGAGTGGGGCTACTCCAACCGGCTCGTCGACCTGATCGACCACGTCGGCAGCACCCTCTGACCGTGTCGGGACTCGAGACGCTGGGCGACCTGCGAGGCAGACGGGTTCTGGTCCGTTCGGACCTCAACGTCCCCCTCGACGGAGGACGGATCGCCGACGACGGCCGGATCCGGGCCAGCGTGCCCACGATCCGCAAGCTCTCCGACGCCGGGGCACGGGTCGTGGTGGTGGCGCACCTCGGCCGTCCCAAGGGGGCGCCCGACCCGGCGTACTCGCTGGCTCCGGTGGCCACCAGGCTGGGCGAACTGCTCGGCCGGACCGTCTCCTTCGCCGAGGACACGGTCGGCCCGAGCGCGCGGCGCGTGGTCGCCTCGCTCGGTGACGGCGACGTGGCCCTGCTGGAGAACATCCGGTTCAACGAGGGCGAGACCAGCAAGGACGACGCGGTCCGCGGCGGCTTCGCCGACGAGCTCGCGAGCCTGGCGGACGCCTTCGTCTCGGACGGCTTCGGGGTGGTGCACCGCAAGCAGGCGAGCGTCTACGACGTCGCGACCCGTCTGCCGAGCGCCATGGGCGGGCTGGTGGAAGCCGAGATCGAGGTGCTGCGCAGGCTGACCGTGGAGCCCGCGCGTCCCTACGTGGTCGTGCTGGGCGGGTCCAAGGTCTCGGACAAGCTGGGCGTCATCGCGAACCTCCTCGGCAAGGCCGACAAGCTGCTGATCGGTGGCGGCATGGTCTTCACCTTCCTCAAGGCCCAGGGCCACGAGGTCGGCAAGAGCCTGCTGGAGGAGGACCAGCTCGACACCTGCCGGCGCTATCTCGCCGAGGCCGCCGACCGCGGGGTCGAGATCCTGCTGCCCACCGACATCGTGGTGGACACCGCCTTCCCCTCCGGCGACCGTGAGCCCCAGCCGGTCGTGGTGCCGGCCTCCGGGATCCCGGCCGACGCGTTGGGCCTCGACATCGGTCCGGAGTCCGCGGCGGCCTTCGCCGCGGCGCTGGCCGACGCGCGGACGGTCTTCTGGAACGGTCCCATGGGCGTCTTCGAGGTGCCGGCCTTCGCCGAGGGGACCCGCACGGTGGCCGAGGCGCTCACCAGGGTCGACGGCCTCTCGGTCGTCGGCGGCGGCGACTCCGCCGCCGCCGTCCGCGCCCTGGGCTTCGACGAGAGCGCCTTCGGCCACATCTCCACCGGCGGGGGGGCCAGCCTCGAGTACCTCGAGGGCAAGGAGCTCCCCGGCATCTCCGTGCTCGAACGCTGACCGACGAGAAGGAACCCCACAGCTGATGGCTCCCACCCGCACCCCGCTCATGGCGGGGAACTGGAAGATGAACCTCAACCACCAGGAGGCGGTGGTCCTGGTCCAGAAGCTCGCCTGGACCCTGTCGGACAAGAAGCACGACTTCGCTCGGGTCGAGGTCGTCGTGGTCCCGCCCTTCACCGATCTGCGCTCCGTGCAGACCCTGGTGGACGGCGACCGGCTGCTGGTCAAGTACGGCGCCCAGGACGTCTCGGTCCACGAGAGCGGTGCCCACACCGGGGACATCTCGGCGGGGATGCTGGCCAAGCTGGGCTGCTCCTACGTCGTGGTCGGCCACTCGGAGCGTCGAGCGGACCACCACGAGTCCGACGAGATCGTCAACGCGAAGGCCCACCGGGCGCTGGAGGCGGGGATGACGCCCATCGTCTGCGTCGGCGAGGGGCTCGAGGTCCGGCAGGCGGGCCGGCAGGTCGAGCACACGCTCGGCCAGGTGGAGGGGTCGCTCGCCGGGCTCACCGCCGAGCAGGTCGCCGGTCTCGTCGTGGCCTACGAGCCCGTCTGGGCCATCGGGACCGGCGAGGTGGCCACGCCCGAGGACGCCCAGGAGGTCTGCGGGGCCATCCGCGGCTGGATCCGCGGGCACCACGGGGACGAGGCTGCGGACGGCTGCCGGATCCTCTACGGGGGATCGGTGAAGGCGGCCAACGTGGCCGGCATCATGGAGAAGCCCGACGTGGACGGTGCCCTGGTCGGTGGGGCGAGCCTGCAGGCCGACGAGTTCGGCGGCATCTGCCGTTTCCACGACATGCCAGTCCTCTGACCACCCCCGACGTGACGTAGGCTGCCCTCGTGATTCTGCTCTTTCAGTCCCTGCTCATCCTGACGAGCCTGATCCTCATCCTCCTGGTGCTGCTGCACAAGGGGCGTGGGGGCGGCCTCTCCGACATGTTCGGGGGCGGCATGTCCAGCACTCTCGGCGGCTCGTCGGTCGCCGAGCGGAACCTGGACCGGTTCACCGTCGGTGTCGGCGTCGTCTGGTTCGCCTGCATCGTGGCGCTCGGGTTGCTCATGGCGTACGGATCCTGAGAATGTAAAAAAGGTCTTCATTTCTTTTCTGGGAGGGACAGAGATGGCTGGTGGAGGAAGCGCGATCCGGGGTAGTCGGGTCGGGGCAGGGCCGATGGGAGAGGCCGAGCGGGGGGAGGCTGCGCCGCGCCAGGCGGTCACGTACTTCTGCTCGCACGGCCACCGCTCGGTGGTGACCTTCGCCGTCGAGGCGATCGCGCCCGAGGCATGGGACTGCCCCAAGTGCGGGCTGCCCGCCAGCATGGACCGGGACAACCCGCCGCCCGCGCCCAAGATCGAGCCCTACAAGACCCACCTCGCCTACGTGAAGGAGCGGCGTTCCGACGCGGAGGCCGCCGACATCCTCAACGAGGCCGTCCAGCTGTTGCGCAGCCGACGCAAGTCCGGCGACGTCATCTTCTGACCGCAGTCGCCCGGTCCCTCCCGTCCGCCGGCCGGGGTGGGCCGGCGCGCAGGGTGGCTCGGCGCAGGACGGGACTCAGCCGAGCGAGGCCGCCGCGGCCGCGTCCAGCATCCACAGCGTCTCCGCACGTCCCCGCACGCCACGGGCGGGGCACTCGGCCAGCGGACCCGGGCGCCGGGCCGCAGCCACGGCCTCGGCCTTCGACTCCCCGTTGGCCAGGAACCAGACCGCGTCCGCGCGGTTGAGCGCCTCGAAGGTGAGGGAGACCCGCTGCGGCGGCGGCTTGGGGGAGTCGGTGACCGGCACGGTGCTGCGCCCCCGGGACCCCAGGCTCTGGTGGCCCGGGAAGAGCGACGCGACGTGGCCGTCAGGTCCCACCCCCAGCATCACCAGGTCGAAGCCCTCCGGGCCGAGCTGGTCGAGCACGGCGGCGTAGGCGTCGGCCGCGCCGCCCGCGTCGGGGACGTCGTCGGCGGACGGGACCGCGTGCACCCGCCGTGGATCGACGGGGAGGTGGTCGAGCATGGCGTGGCGCGCCTGGAGGACGTTGCGGTCCTCCGACCCGCTCGCGACGAACCTCTCGTCTCCCCACCAGAACGAGACCCGGGGCCAGTCGACCGGGGCGTCGGCCCGCCGTGCCACCTCACGGTGGACCAGGTCGGCGATGCCGCCCCCCGTCAGGCACACCTGCGGCTCGCGTCCGGCTGCCTGCAGCTCCTCGAGCCGGGCGAGCAGCCGGCTCGCCACCTCTCCGGCCAGCGAGGCGGCGTCGTCGGCCACCACCACCTCCTCGTGCGAGGTCACCTCCGGGCCTCCTTCTCCACGAGATGGGCCACCGTCTCGGCGTAGACCTCGTCCTCGTCGAGCCTGCGCAGCTCCTCGGCGAGCAGCTCCGGCACCGGACGCAGCGGGAGCGCGACGGGCCGGTCGGGGGAGCCGGGCGAGGAGAGCGTGCCGTGCTTGCCGTCGGGCCGGGTGATCCGCACGGCGCCCTGGCGCGTCTCCAGCACGACCTCGGTGATCCCGGGTCCCTGGGACCGGTGGCGGCTGACGTCGACCTTGAGCCGGCTCGAGAGCCAGGCGGCCATCAGGTCGGCCGAGGGGCTGATCCTCTCGGAGGTCACCGACGCCGCGGTGACCGTCGCCGGGAACTGGTCCAGGGCGGCGGCCAGCAGCGCCCGCCACGGTGTGAGCCTGGTCCACGCGAGGTCGGTGTTGCCGCGCGTGTAGGCGGCGCACTGCTCGGCGAGGGCGCGCTGCTTGCCCCGGCTCACCGCGGCGGCGTCGGTGATCCGGCGCTGGGCGAGGGCCCCGAGCCGGTCGCCCGCCGGGTCGGACGGCGCGTCGACGGGCCACCACACGGCTACGGGGGAGTCCGGGAGGAGGAGGGGCAGCACCACCGACTCGTCGTGCTCCACGACCTCACCGGAGAGGCGGATCAACGCCGTCTCCCCGCTCCACCCGGCACCGACGCCCAGCCGGGCGTCGACCCGGGAGGGACCACGGGTGCTCCCGAGGATCATGCCCAGCACCCGTGCGGGGTGCTCGTGGGAGGCCTGCTGGGCGTCCTTCATCGCCTGCTCGGCGTGGTCCTCCGGGGCCACCACGATCAGGGTCATCACCATGCCCATGGCCGGGCTCCCCGATCGGGCGCGCTGGCGCATGAGCTCCGCGGAGATGGCGGACGCGGTGGTCTCCTCGAGCTCGATCACGGTCGCCTCCAGGTTCGTCCGTCACGCGCCAGCATCTCGTCCGCCGAGTGCGGGCCCCAGGTCCCCGACTCGTACGGCTCGGGAGCGCCCTTGCGGGCCCAGGACCGGATGATCGGGTCCAGGATCTTCCACGACAGCTCGACCTCCTCGTGACGGGGGAAGAGCGGGGGATCGCCGAGCAGGACGTCGAGGATCAGTCGCTCGTAGGCCTCGGGCGAGGACTCGGTGAACGTGCCTCCGTAGGCGAAGTCCATGGACACGTCGCGGATCTCCATCGACGTCCCGGGGACCTTGGAGCCGAAGCGGACCGTCAGGCCCTCGTCCGGCTGCACCCGGATGACCAGGGCGTTCTGGGTCAGCTCCTCGCTGGAGTCCTGGCCGAAGGGCACGTGCGGCACTCCCTTGAAGACCACGGCCACCTCGGTCACCCGCCGTCCGAGCCGCTTGCCCGCCCGCAGGTAGAACGGGACCCCGGCCCAGCGACGGTTCTCCACGTGCAGCGTGACGGCCGCGTAGGTCTCCGTGGTCGAGTCCGGGGGGATGCCGTCCTCCTCCAGGAAGCCTCGGACCTTCTCCCCACCGGCCCAGCCCTCGACGTACTGTCCCCGGGCGGTGGAGCGGGCCAGCGAGTCGGGCAGGACGACCGAGGCCAGCAGCTTCTCCTTCTCGATCCGCAGGGACTCCGCCTCGAACGAGTTCGGCTCCTCCATCGCGACCAGGGCCATGAGCTGGAGGAGGTGGTTCTGGATGACGTCGCGTGCTGCGCCGATCCCGTCGTAGTAGCCCGCCCGGCCACCGATCCCGATGTCCTCGGCCATGGTGATCTGCACGTGGTCGACGTAGTGGGAGTTCCACAGCGGCTCGAACATCGCGTTGGCGAACCGCATGGCCAGGATGTTCTGGACGGTCTCCTTGCCCAGGTAGTGGTCGATGCGGAAGATCGAGCCGGACGGGAAGACGCCGTCGAGCACGTCGTTGAGCTCACGGGCTGAGTCGAGGTCATGACCGAACGGCTTCTCCACCACCACCCGGCGCCACGAGCTCGTGCTCTCGGCGAGCCCGTGCTCCTGCAGCTGGGCGACGACGTCGCCGAAGAGGCTGGGGGGGATCGCGAGGTAGAAGGCGTGGTTGCCGCCCGTCCCGCGCTCCTGGTCGAGCTGCTGGAGGGTGTTGCGCAGGAGGTCGAAGGCCACGTCGTCGTCGAACTCGCCGGGGACGAAGCGGAAGCCGTCGGCGAGCTGGTCCCACACCTCCTGACGGAACTCCGTGCGGGCGTGCTGGCGGACCGCGTCCCGGACGATCTGGGCGAAGTCCTGGTCCTCCCACTCGCGGCGCGCGAAGCCCACGAGGCTGAAGCCGGGAGGCAGGAGCCCGCGGTTGGCCAGGTCGTAGACCGCCGGCATGATCTTCTTGCGCGACAGGTCGCCGGTGACGCCGAAGAGCACCATGCTGCACGGTCCGGCGATCCGCGGGAGCCTCCGGTCTCGTGGGTCACGCAGCGGGTTGCGCCGCTCCGTGCTCACGACGGTGCCAGCTCGCTCACCAGGGAGTCGAGCTCCGCGGGGGAGGCCAGGTGCAGACGGAGCACCGGGGAGCCCTTGCCGGCGAGCACCTGCCCGTCGCCGACCGCCTGCGCGAGCAGGAACTCGTGGAAGGTGAAGGGCCGTCCCGGCACCGACAGGTCGGCCTCGGGCTGGGCCGTGATCTGGAGGAAGGCCCCGGTGGCCGGTCCGCCCTTGTGGTACTGCCCGGTGGAGTGCAGGAAGCGCGGACCCCAGCCGAAGGTCACAGGGCGGCCGGTCCGGGTCGCCAGCGCGGGGCGCACGGGGAGGAGGACGCCGTCGCGGTGGCGATCCAGGTAGGCCTGGACGGCCAGGTAGCCGTGCTCGGGATCCACCCGGTCGAGCAGCGCGCTCACCGCCTCGGACACCGTGCTGGTCCCCTCCGGCAGCCATCCCGGGGAGGCGAAGACCGTCACCGGCCCTGCCACGAAGACGGGCGCGGGGGAGTCCGAGGAGCCCTCGAGCATCTCGCGCGCAGCCGACTTGGCACTCTCCACGTCGGGCTGGTCGAAGGGGTTGATCCCGAGCACCCCGCCGGCCACGGCGGTGGCGGACTCCCACAGCAGCAGCTGGGCGCCCAACGGCCCGTCGACGGAGGCCGACCACCCGGAGGCCGGGGACGACTCAGCCGGCGCGGGGCCGAAGCCGACCAGCAGCGAGTCCTCGGTCGACGGCACCCAGTTGGGGGCCTGCCTCCCCTCCACCACCACCGGGAGGATCCCCTTCCCGTCCTTGCCGGTCGACTCGGCCACCAGCTGCTCGGCCCAGTCGCCGAAGCCCGGGTAGGAGGAGCCCCCGTCGGCGAGGACCAGCTTGTCCACCCCGCGCGTCGCGGTCAGACCCAGGAGGGCGCCCAGGCGAAGCGCCGGGTTGGCAGGGTCGTCGGTCGCGAGCTCGGGACGCAGCGCCGCGGCCTCGGCCAGCAGCGAGCCGACGTCGGCGCCCGCGAGGGCGCTCGGCACCAGTCCGAAGGCCGTCAGCGCCGAGAAGCGGCCGCCCACGTCCGGATCGGCGCGGAAGACCCGGTAGCCGGCCTCGGCGGAGGCGAGGTCGAGGGGAGAGCCGGGGTCGGTCACCACGACCATGCGCTCGGCCGGGTCGATCCCTGCGTCCTCGAAGGCCTTCTCGAATGCTCGCCGCTGGCTGTCGGTCTCGACCGTCCCGCCCGACTTGGAGCTGACCACGACGACGGTGCGCCCGATGTCGGTCTCCAGGGCGCGACGGACGAAGTCGGGGTCGGAGGAGTCCACGACCGTGAGGTCGACGCCGGCGGCGGCGCAGATCACCTCGGGGGCCAGTGACGAGCCGCCCATGCCGCACAGGACCACCCGGTCGACCCCGCGGCCGCGCAGCTCGTCGCGGAGCGCCTCCACCTCGGCGACGACCGGACGCGAGGTGACCGGCAGGTCCACCCAGGCGAGGCGCTTGGCCGCCTCCTCCTCGGCAGCCTCCCCCCACAGGGTCGGGTCCTGAGCGGCGAGGCGACTGGCCACCTTGCCGGCGACGAGGTCGCCGAGGACCGCGTCGAACGCCTCGGGGTGGGCCAGCTCGAGGCCGAGCGAGATCACCGCGTCACCGCCGGCGCCGCCCGTCACGCTCGACCAGCCTCGTCGAGCTGACCCCGGACCGTGTCCAGCAGCTCCTGCCACGAGGCGACGAACTTGTCGACGCCCTCCTGCTCCAACACCGAGATCACGTCGTCGTAGTCGATCCCCGCCTCCGCGAGGGCGGCCATGGTGGCCTCGGCGTCCTCGTAGCGGGTCGTCACCTGGTCGCCGTGCACCTCGCCGTGGTCGGCGAAGGCCAGCATCGTCTTCTCCGGCATGGTGTTGACGGTGCCGGAGACCACGAGGTCGGTGACGTACATGGTGTCGCGGTAGTCGGGGTTCTTCACGCCCGTGGACGCCCAGAGGGGACGCTGCGGGCGCGCCCCGGCGGCCTCCAGGGCGGCCCAGCGCTCACCGCTGAAGAACTCCTGGTAGGCCTTGAAGGCGAGCCGCGCGTTGGCCACCCCGGCCCGGCCGGCGAGCGAGGCGTCGGCTCCCGAGGCCTCCAGCCGCTTGTCGATCTCGGTGTCGACCCGGGAGACGAAGAAGGAGGCGACCGAGTGGATCCGGGACAGGTCGTGGCCGTTGTCCCGGGCGAGCTCGAGCCCGGAGACGTAGGCCTCCATCACGTCCTGGTAGCGGGAGAGGCCGAAGATCAGCGTCACGTTGACGCTGATGCCCTCGCCCAGCACGGCGGTGATCGCCGGGCCGCCCTCGGTGGTGGCGGGGATCTTGACCAGGAGGTTCTCCCGGTCGATCTCGCTCCACAGCTCCTTGGCCGAGGCCACGGTGGCGTCGGTGTCGAACGCCAGGGTGGGTGAGACCTCGATGGAGACCCGCCCGTCCACCCCGTCGCTGGCCTCCCAGGCGGGGTGCAGCACGTCGCAGGCGTCCCGCACGTCCCCGGTGGTGAGGGCGAAGACGGCCGCCTCCACGTCGGCCCCGTCGGCGGCCAGCCGCCGGACGGCGTCGTCGTAGCGCTGGCCGTCCGCCAGCGCGGTCGCGAAGATGGACGGGTTGGTGGTGACCCCGGTGACCGAGGACTCCTTGACCAGGGCGGCCAGGGTCCCGGTCTCGAGACGCTCCCGGGAGAGGTCGTCGAGCCAGATCGACACCCCGGCCTCGGCGAGTGACTTCAGACGTTCGGACATGTGATGTGCCTCCAGTGCGTGGTCGCTGGTCCGTGCCGGGGTGTCAGAGCTGTCAGGCCCCTGCGGCGGCGATGCTGTCGAGCGCGGCGGTGACCACGGCCCGGGCCGTGATGCCGTACTCCTCGAAGATACGGGCGTAGTCGGCGCTGGCGCCGTACTGCTCGACCGAGACGATGCGGCCCGCGTCGCCGACGACCTCGCGCCAGCCCTGCGCGATGCCGGCCTCGACGCTCACCCGTGCCTTGACGATCGGCGGGATGACCTGGTCCCGGTAGGCCTGCGTCTGGGCGTTGAACCACTCCAGGCACGGCATCGAGACGACCCGGGCCCGCACGCCCTGCTCGGCGAGGAGCTCGCGAGCCCGCACCGCCAGCTGCACCTCGGACCCGGTGCCGACGAGCACCACGTCGGGCTCTCCGCCCTCCGCGTCCAGCAGCACGTAGCCGCCCTTGGCGACGTCGTCGGTGGAGCCCCAGCGCACGCCCGACCCGGCTTCCTCGCCGCGGGGGAACGTCGGGACGTTCTGGCGGGAGAGGCAGAGGCCGGCCGGCCGGTCGGTCTGCTCCAGCACGGCTTTCCAGGCTGCGGCCGTCTCGTTGGCGTCCGCCGGGCGGACGACGTCCAGGCCGGGGATGGCGCGCAGCGCCGCGAGGTGCTCCACGGGCTGGTGGGTGGGGCCGTCCTCGCCGAGACCGATGGAGTCGTGGGTCCAGACGTAGATGACCGGCGCCTGCATCAGGGCGGCGAGCCGGACCGCGGGGCGCATGTAGTCGGCGAACTGCAGGAAGGTGCCGCCGAAGACGCGGGTCCCGCCGTGCAGGGTGATGCCGTTCATGATCGCGCCCATGGCGTGCTCACGGATGCCGAAGTGGAGCACCCGGCCGTAGGGGTTGCCGGCCCAGGTGCTGGTGCTGTGCTCGGCCGGGACGAAGGAGTCCGCGCCCTTGATGGTGGTGTTGTTGGACTCGGCCAGGTCGGCCGAGCCGCCCCACAGCTCGGGGAGGGCGCCGGCGATCGCGTTGATCACCTCGCCGGAGGCCTTCCGGGTGGCGACACCCTTCTCGTCGGCCGGGAAGGTCGGCAGGTCGGCGTCCCAGCCCTCGGGCAGGGCTCGCCCCTTGGTGCGGTGCAGCAGGGCGGCACGCTCCGGGTTGGCCTCGGACCACGTGGCGTACTTCTCGTCCCACTCGTGGCCGGCGGCCTTGCCACGCTCCAGCGCCCGGCGGGTGTGGGCGAGCACCTCCTCGGGGACCTCGAACGTCTTCGCCGGGTCGAACCCGAGGATCTCCTTGGTCGCCGCGACCTCCTCCAGGCCCAGCGCGGAGCCGTGGGCGGCTCCGGTGCCGCGGGCCTTCGGTGCCGGCCAGGCGATCATGGTGCGCAGCCGGATGAAGGACGGGCGGTCGGTCACCTCGCGTGCTGCCATCAGCGCGTCGTGGAGGGCCTGCACGTCCTCGGTGTAGGCGTCGGTGTCGGCGCGGTCGCCCGCCCAGTCGACGGTCTGGACGTGCCAGCCGTAGGCCTCGTACCTGGCGGCGACGTCCTCGGTGAACGCGATGTCGGTGTCGTCCTCGATGGAGATCTGGTTGTCGTCCCAGATCAGCGTGAGGTTGCCCAGCCGCTGGTGGCCGGCGATCGAGGAGGCCTCGGCGGAGACGCCTTCCTGGAGGTCGCCGTCGGAGGCGAGGCAGTAGATGTGGTGGTCGAAGAGCGACTCGCCCTCCGGTGCCTCCGGGTCGAGCATGCCGCGCTGACGTCGAGCGGCCATCGCCATCCCGACCGCGTTGGCGACGCCCTGGCCGAGCGGGCCGGTGGTGGTCTCGACACCGGCGGTGTGGCCGAACTCCGGGTGGCCGGGGGTCTTGGAGCCCCAGGTGCGCAGCGCCTTGAGGTCGTCGAGCTCCAGCCCGAAGCCCGCCAGGTAGAGCTGGATGTAGAGGGTCAGGCTGGTGTGCCCACAGGAGAGGATGAAGCGGTCGCGCGCCACCCAGTCGGGGTCCGCGGGGTCGTGGCGCATGACCTTCTGGAAGAGGAGGTAGGCGACGGGGGCGAGGCTCAACGCCGTGCCGGGGTGACCGTTCCCCACCTTCTGGACCGCGTCCATGGCCAGCACCCGGACGGTGTCCACGGCCCTCTGGTCTGTCTCGGTCCACTCCAGCGTGGCGGATCTCCTGGTCGGTGTGGTCACATCCATCCCTTCACGATCTCTTGCGCATCGACGGCCAAGGGTGAGCCTACTCAGCGGGCGAGATAGACTCCACGTCGCCTGTACCCCACTGTTTCGAGGTTCATCTCCGTGACGCACGTTGGCCACTCGGCCTCCGCCGAGCAGTCCGGACCCCCAGCGACCGACGGCCTCACGGTCGGCGGCGCCACCGGCGACGGTGCTGACCCCGTCGGGCCAGGGCGGGAGACGACGGGGCCGGACGGCCCCACCGAGGACCCGCACCCGTCCCGCGCCGGCATCCGGGACGTGGTGGCCGCCTACGTGGGCCTCACCAAGCCGCGGGTGATCGAGCTCCTGCTGCTCACCACCGTGCCGGTGATGTTCTTCGCGGCCCGGGGGGTCCCTCCGCTGGGGCTGGTCCTGGCGACGGTCGTCGGCGGCGCGCTGAGCGCAGGCTCGGCGTCGGCCTACAACTGCGTGTACGACCGCGACATCGACGAGCAGATGCGCCGGACCCGGCGCCGGGCGCTCCCCAGGCACGTGGTGACGCCGGGCGCCGCGCTGGTCTTCGCGACCGTGCTCGCGGCGCTCTCCACGGTCGTCCTCGCCACCTGGGTCAACTGGCTCTCCGCGGGGCTCTCCCTGCTGGCCAACGCCTTCTACGTGATCGTCTACACGATGATCCTCAAGCGGCGCACCACCCAGAACATCGTCTGGGGCGGGATCGCCGGCTGCTTCCCGACCATCATCGGCTGGACCGCGGTCACCGGCGAGCTCGCCTGGGCGCCGGTGGTGCTCTTCATGGTCGTCTTCTTCTGGACGCCGCCCCACACGTGGGCGCTGGCGCTGCGCTACCGCGAGGACTACGCGAACGTCGACGTGCCCATGCTCCCGGTGGTCAAGCCGGCCGCCGAGGTCGGTCGTCAGATCGTCCTCTACAGCTGGGTGATGGTGGCGACCTCGCTGCTGCTGTGGCCGGTGGCCGGGACCGGAGTGGTCTACCCCGTCGTCGCGGGGGTGCTCGGAGGGGTCTTCCTCCTCGAGGCGCACCGGATGTGGAACCGGGCCAAGGTCTCCGACCGGCTCACCGACATCTCACCGATGCGGCTGTTCCACAACTCCAACCTCTACCTGTCGCTGCTCTTCGTCGCGGTGGCGCTCGACCCGCTGCTCGGCTGACGCTCGCTCCGTCACTGTCACCGGGCCCGCCGCGCCGGGTTCAGCCGAGGCGCGTGGCGGGCTCGGTCTGCCGGCCGGCCTCCGGGTCGGGCTCGGCCGACGCGTGGTGCGGCAGCACCCCGAGGGCCACGCGGGCGAGGCCGGCGGCCAGCAGGCCGGCACCCAGCATGTGCAGCGCCACCAGCGCGATGGGCAGGTCCAGCCAGTACTGCACCCAGCCGAGCACTCCCTGAGCGGCCTCGATGACGAGGACCAGACCGGTGACCAGGGTCAGCCACCGGTTGCCGCTCCGCCAGGCGGCGACCAGGAGGGCGACGGTGAGCGCGACCAGCAGATAGACCGAGACGGCGTGCCACTGGGACGCCGCCGCGGGGTCCAGCCCGTTGCGCCGCGCCGCGTCGTCGCCGGCGTGCGGGCCGGCACCGGTGACCACGGTGCCGAGGTAGAGCACCACCCATCCCACGGCGAGGTTGGCCAGGGCGAGCACCCGCAGCGGCAACGGCGCCAGGCCGCGTGCCGGGCTGCGCAGCTCGTCGAGCAGGGCGACGCAGAGCATGATGATGAGCATCGAGGCGAGGAAGTGGAACGAGACGACCCACGGGTTGAGGTCGGTGAGCACGGTGATCCCGCCGATCACCGCCTGCAGGGGGATGGAGAGACCGACGACGAAGGAGAGCCGGGTGGCGCGGCGCTGGCCGGCGCCGAGGGCGGCGAGGAAGGTCAGCACCGCCACCGCGGCGAGCACGAACGTGAGCAGTCGGTTGCCGAACTCGATGGCGCCGTGCAGGCCCAGCTCGCCGTGGGCGACGTAGGAGTCGTCGGTGCAGCGCGGCCAGGTGGGGCAGCCCAGCCCGGAGCCGGTCAGGCGCACGGCAGCCCCGGTGACGACGATGCCGATGTTGGCCAGCAGGTTGGCGATCGCCAGCGGCCACAGCCAGGGGGCGAGACGGCCCAGGATCATTCGGTCACTCCCACTTGAAGGTGCGTGCGGTGGCCGCGGCGCCCAACGCCGCCCAGGCCACCAGGACGAGCATGGCCGAGGCGTCCGCACGGCCGTCCACGAGGGCGGCGCGCATCCCCTCGCCGAGTGCCCCGGAGGGCAGCCACGAGGCCACCTGGCCGAATCCACCGTACGTGGCGGCCGGAAGGAGGACGGCACCCCCGGTGAGCAGCAGCAGGTAGATCAGGTTGGCCGCCGCCAGGGTGGCCTCGGCGCGGAGGGTGCCGGCCACCAGCAGGCCCAGCGAGGTGAAGGCCGCGGTGCCCAGGAGGAGGAGCAGCAGGGCCGCCCACCACCGCGACAGGTCGGGCTCCCAGCCGATGCCCAGCGCGACCGCGACCAGGACGATCAGCTGCAGGGCCTGGACCAGGAGCACCGCCCCGACCTTGCCCAGCAGCAGGCCGTGCCGGGGGAGCGGGGAGGCGCCGAGGCGCTTGATCAGCCCGTAGCGCCGTTCGAACCCGGTGGCGATGGCCACCGAGGTGAAGGAGGTGGACATGACGGCGAGGGCGAGCACCCCGGGGGTGAGCACGTCGATGACCGGACCGTCGAAGTCCAGGTCGAACCGGCCGGCGGCGCGGACCCCGCCCACCAGGACCAGGATCGGGATCACCAGGGCCAGCAGCAGCTGCTCGCCGTTGCGCAGCATGAGGCGCGACTCCATCCGCGCCTGGGCGAGGACCTGGCGCCACAGGGGTGCCGCCCCCGGGGCAGGACGGAGGTCGAGGGTGCTCATCAGGTGAGCCCCCGCCCGGTCAGCTCGAGGAAGACGTCCTCCAAGGTGCGCTGGCCCAGGGTCAGGGACTCGGGGAGCACCTCGTGGGTCTCGCACCAGCGCGCCACCACGCCGAGCGTGCGCGAGTCGGCGGTGCCCGAGACGGACATGCTCAAGGGCCCGAGCTGGCGCACGTCGGTCTCCGTGCCGAGCTCGTTGCGGAGCGACTCCGGCGCGCCGTCCGGGAAGGGACGGGTGACCACCAGCCGGATGGTCGTGCGGCCGCCGCGCATCAGCTCCAGGGGGCTCCCGGAGGAGACCAGGACGCCCCGGTCGACGATGTGCACCTGGTCGGCGAGGTGCTCGGCCTCCTCCATGTGGTGGGTGGTCAGCACGACCGTGACCCCCTGCGCCCTCAGCTCGTCCAGCAGGTCCCAGGTGTTGCGCCGCGCCTGCGGGTCCATGCCGGCCGTCGGCTCGTCGACGAAGACGAGCTCGGGCCGCCCCACCAGGGCCATGGCCAGGCCGAGGCGCTGCTGCTGACCACCGGAGAGGCGTCGGTACGGCGTGCGGCCGCAGTCACCGAGGCCGACCCGCTCGGCGAGCGCCTCGACGTCCATCGGGTCCCGGTGCAGCGCGGCGACGTGGCGCAGCATCTCCATGGCACGCACCCCGGACCAGGCCCCGCCGGACTGGAGCATCACCCCGATGCGCGGGAGCAGCTCCCGCCGGTCCCGGTAGGGGTCCAGGCCCAGCACGCGGACCCGTCCCTCCTGCGCGCGCCGGTAGCCCTCGCAGGTCTCGAGGGTCGTGGTCTTGCCGGCGCCGTTGGGTCCGAGCACGGCTGTGATGGTCCCGCGCTCCACCCGGAGCGACAGGCCGTCGACGGCCGTCTTGTCGCCATACCTCATGACCAGGCCGTCGACCTCGACAGCGGGGGAGGAGGGGGGCACTCGTCCAGTCTAGGAAGCGACCCGCGGGCGGGGCACGTGCGGGTCGGCCGGGGCCCCCGGGCGTGGCCGACCGGGCGTCTCACGTGCTCGCCTCCACCGGCTGGGTCCGTCGGCGATGTCGGCGTCCCTCCAGCCTGAGCGCGGCGCCGTGCCCGAGGAGCGCGAGCGTCACCCCCGCCACCACGTCGAGCACGTAGTGGTTGGCGGTGGCGACCACGGCCAGGCCCATCAGGACCGGCAGGGCGAACCCGATGCCCCGCAGCCACAGCGTGGTGCCCGCCGTCACGATGGCGATGCCGACCAGCAGGTCCCAGCCCGAGTGCAGGCTGGGCATGGCGGCGTACTGGTTGGTGAAGGCCGGCGGCTGGAGGACCCGGTACGCCCGGGACTCCTCGGTCACCGTGTCCGCCATGCCGAGGTTGAGCAGCCGCGGCGGCGTGACGGGGTGGAGGGCGACGACCACCATCCCGAGGGCACCGGAGATCAGCATCCCGTCGCGCAGGCGCAGGAAGACGCCGCGGTGCCGGAAGGCCAGCCAGATCATCGTGAGGACGATGACGGGCCAGTGCCCCCAGATGTAGACCCAGTTGGCAAGCGCCCGCACCGAGGCCCAGGGGGCGACCAGGTCCTGCAGGCGGGCCTCGACGTGGAGCCCGAGGCGCTCCTCGAGCGCGAGGATGTCGTAGGCGTTGGCGTCGGCCTCCTGCACGGCCCCCGCGGTGAGCCCGCGGACCGCGAAGTAGACCAGCACGCCGCAGGTGACCAAGGCGGCCTGCTGCGCGACCCAGAGCAGGGAGGCGCGGGTCACCGGAGCGGTTCCCGGGAAGGTGTCGCGCGGTCGTCCGCCATGGGCCTCTCCCTCTCACCCAGCTTTCATGGTGGACGAGTCGGCGGCCGGGGACCAGCCCGTTTCCGCTCCGGAGCACGGGCCTTTCGGCCCGGGGGAGCCCTGGACCCGCGGGCCCGCCCGGGTGGGCGCTGGCGGAGCCGGCGGTGTGGCGGGGGTCACTTAGGGTGACCTTCTTTGAAAGCGTCTCAGCAATAACGTAACAATTGCGTTGTGGAATTCGACCGCGCCCTGCTCCCGGCCTCCGGCGGCGTGACGGACGCGCCCACCCGGGCCCGGGTGATCCGGTCGATCCTCGAGGACGGTCCGTCCACCGCGGCCTCGTTGGCGGCCAGGCTGGAGCTCACCCCCGCCGCCGTCCGGCGCCACCTGGACCAGCTCGTCCAGGAGGGCGTCGTCGAGACCCGCCAGCCGCGGTCCGGTGGGCAGCGGGGTCGGGGAAGACCTGCGCGCTTCTTCGTGTTGACCGAGAGTGGACGCGACCAGTTCGACCAGCAGTACGACGACCTCGCAGCCCAGGCCCTCCGCTACCTGGCGGAGACCGGCGGCGACGGGGCGGTCCGGGACTTCGCCCGCCGGCGTGCCGGGTTCATCGAGCGCGGCTACCAGGCCGTGGTCACCGCGGAGCCGGGACTGAGGCCGGCTGAGGCCCTCGCCAGGGTCTTCTCCGCCGAGGGGTACGCCGCCAACGTCCGCGAGCTGCCCATGGCGGGCTCGGGCGACCAGCTGTGCCAGCAGCACTGCCCGGTGGCCCACGTGGCCCACGAGTTCCCCCAGCTGTGCGAGGCCGAGACCGAGGCGATCAGCAAGGTCCTCGGCACGCACGTCCAGAGACTTGCCACCATCGCGCACGGCGACGGTGTCTGCACCACCTGCATCCCCAAGAGCAAGGAAGGCTGACATGACCTCCATCGAAGAGCTCAACCCCGAGCTGAAGGGCATCGGGCGCTACGAGTTCGGCTGGGCCGACAGCGACGCCGCCGGCTCGACCGCCAGAAGGGGCCTCAACGAGGACGTCGTGCGCGACATCTCGGCCAAGAAGTCCGAGCCGCAGTGGATGCTCGACCAGCGCCTGAAGGGCCTCAAGCTCTTCCACCGCAAGCCGATGCCGACCTGGGGCTCCGACCTGTCGACCATCGACTTCGACAACATCAAGTACTTCGTCCGCTCCAGCGAGAAGCAGGCCGCCACCTGGGACGACCTGCCCGAGGACATCAAGAACACCTACGACAAGCTCGGCATCCCCGAGGCGGAGAAGCAGCGCCTGGTCTCCGGCGTGGCCGCCCAGTACGAGTCCGAGGTGGTCTACCACTCGATCCGCGAGGACCTCGAGGAGCAGGGCGTCATCTTCGTCGACACCGACACCGCGCTGCGCGAGCACGAGGAGCTCTTCCGGGAGTACTTCGGCACCGTCATCCCGGTCGGCGACAACAAGTTCTCCGCCCTCAACACCTCGGTGTGGTCCGGCGGCTCCTTCATCTACGTGCCGAAGGGCGTGCACGTCGACATCCCGCTGCAGGCCTACTTCCGGATCAACACCGAGAACATGGGCCAGTTCGAGCGGACCCTCATCATCGTCGACGAGGACGCCTACGTGCACTACGTCGAGGGCTGCACGGCGCCGATCTACAGCTCGGACTCGCTGCACTCCGCCGTCGTGGAGATCATCGTCAAGAAGGGTGGCCGCTGCCGCTACACGACCATCCAGAACTGGTCGAACAACGTCTACAACCTCGTCACCAAGCGCGCCACCTGCGAGGCCGGCGCCACGATGGAGTGGGTCGACGGCAACATCGGCTCGAAGGTGACGATGAAGTACCCGGCCATCTACCTGATGGGCGAGCACGCGAAGGGCGAGACCCTCTCGATCGCGTTCGCGGGCGAGGGTCAGCACCAGGACGCCGGGGCCAAGATGGTCCACGCCGCGCCCAACACCTCCAGCTCCATCCTCAGCAAGTCGGTGGCCCGTGGCGGTGGCCGGACGTCGTACCGCGGCCTGATCCAGATCAACGAGGGCGCGCACGGCTCGAAGTCCAACGTGCTGTGTGACGCGCTGCTGGTCGACCAGATCAGCCGCTCCGACACCTATCCCTACGTCGACATCCGCGAGGACGACGTCTCGATGGGCCACGAGGCGAGCGTCTCCAAGGTCTCCGACGACCAGCTCTTCTACCTGATGTCGCGAGGCATGGAGCAGGACGAGGCCATGGCGATGATCGTCCGCGGCTTCGTCGAGCCCATCGCCAAGGAGCTTCCGATGGAGTACGCCCTGGAGCTCAACCGCCTGATCGAGCTGCAGATGGAGGGCGCGGTCGGCTGACCGCCCCCCCTCCCGCCTGATCCCGCACCGACGTAGAAAGCAGACCTGTGACCGTGACCGAGACCGCCCGAGAAGGGGTGGCGTCCGCCCTCGAGATGGAGAAGGTGGAGAGCCACCTGCACCCCGAGGGCTCCTTCGATGTGTCCGACCACCCCGTGCCGACCGGGCGCGAGGAGATCTGGCGCTTCACCCCGCTGAAGCGACTGCGCGACCTGCACGGCGACGCCGTGTTCGCCGCGCCCACCACCGCCACCGAGTGGAACGCCCCGGCCCCCGTCCGGGTCGAGCTGGTGGAGGGTCAGGAGGCCCGCGACCTGCGGGGCGCCTCCGGACTGGTGCCGAACAGCCGCTTCACGGCGCGCGTGCTGGCGGAGGTCCCGCGGACCCTGCTCGTCGACGTCCCCGCCGAGGCCGAGGTCTCCGAGCCCGTCGTGGTGCAGGTGCGTGGCACCGGTGTCGAGGGGCAGGACGCCGCTCACGTCGCCCTCCGCTTCGGCCGGCACTCGCGTGCCACGGTCGTGCTCAACCACAGCGGCAGCGCGGCGCTGGCGCAGGTCGTCGAGGTCGTCGTCGGTGACGGTGCCCAGGTCACCGTCGTCTCGGTCCAGGACTGGGCCGACGACGCCGTCCACCTCACCCACACCCAGGCGCGGGTGGGCCGCGACGCCTCCTACAAGCACGCCGCCCTGACGTTCGGCGGCGACGTCGTCCGGATGGACGCCAACGTCACCTACGACGGCCCCGGCGGCTCCGCGGAGATGCTCGGCCTCTACTTCGCCGATGCCGGCCAGCACCTCGAGCACCGGCTCTTCGCCGACCACACCGCGCCCCGCACCAAGAGCAACGTGGTCTACAAGGGTGCGCTCCAGGGCGCCAAGGCGCACACGGTCTGGGTGGGCAACGTGCTGATCCGCAAGGTCGCCGAGGGGATCGAGACCTACGAGGAGAACCGCAACCTGGTGCTCACCGACGGCTGTCAGGCCGACTCGGTGCCCAACCTGGAGATCGAGACCGGCGAGATCGAGGGCGCCGGTCACGCGTCGGCCACCGGTCGCTTCGACGACAACCAGCTCTTCTACCTGCGCTCGCGCGGGATCGAGGAGTCCGAGGCCCGGCGCCTGGTCGTCCACGGGTTCTTCAACGACCTGATCCGCAAGGTCGACGTCCCCGAGATCGAGGAGCGGCTCGTCGCCATCGTCGAGGCCGAGCTCGCCAAGAACGTCACCGGGAAGCACTTCTGATGACCTTCGAGCGCGCCTGCGCCGTCGCCGAGGTCGAGCAGGACCGCGCGCTGGCCGTGACGCTCGACGACGTCGAGGTGGCCGTGGTCCGGCAGGGCGAGGAGTTCTTCGCGATCCAGGACGTCTGCTCCCACGGACACGTCGCCCTCTCCGAGGGGGAGGTGGCGGACTGCGCGATCGAGTGCTGGCTGCACGGCTCCTCCTTCGACCTGCGCACGGGGAAGCCCACCGTGCCGCCGGCCAGCGAGCCGGTCTCCACGTTCCCGGTCGAGGTCCGCGGCGACGACCTCTACGTGGACGTGACCACCCCCCTCAACGGCGTCACGCCGTCTTGACCCCACCGACTTCCGCAGAGAGTAGAGAGACACACACGATGAGCACACTGGTGATCAAGGACCTGCACGTCTCCGTGGAGACCGAGGACGGTCCCAAGGAGATCCTCAAGGGCGTCACGCTGACGATCAACGACGGCGAGACGCACGCGATCATGGGACCGAACGGCTCCGGAAAGTCGACCCTGGCGTACTCGATCGCCGGGCACCCCAAGTACACCGTCACCGGGGGCACCGTGACCCTCGACGGCGACGACGTGCTGAGCATGTCGGTCGACGAGCGGGCTCGCGCCGGGCTCTTCCTGGCCATGCAGTACCCCGTGGAGGTGCCGGGCGTCTCGGTGTCGAACTTCCTGCGCACCGCCAAGACGGCCATCGACGGCGAGGCCCCGAAGCTGAGGACCTGGGTGAAGGACGTCAACGCCTCGCTGAAGGCGCTCGACCTCGACCCGTCCTTCGCCTCGCGCTCGGTCAACGAGGGCTTCTCGGGCGGCGAGAAGAAGCGGCACGAGATCGCGCAGCTGGAGCTGCTCGACCCCAAGGTGGCGGTGCTCGACGAGACCGACTCCGGCCTCGACATCGACGCCCTCAAGGTCGTCTCGGACGGGGTCAACCGCTTCTCCGCCAAGGGTGACAAGGGCGTCCTGCTGATCACCCACTACACGCGGATCCTGCGCTACATCAAGCCCGACTTCGTGCACGTCTTCGTGGCGGGCCGGATCGCGGAGCAGGGCGGTCCGGAGCTGGCCGACCAGCTCGAGGCCGAGGGCTACGACAAGTACACGAAGGCCGCGGTCTGAGCATGACGCTTCCCGGTCTGCTCCCCGAGCTCGAGGTCATCCGGAAGGACTTCCCGATCCTCGAGCGCACGGTCGCGGGTGGGCAGCCGCTGGTCTACCTCGACAGCGCCAACACCTCGCAGAAGCCGCAGGTCGTCATCGACACGATGGTCGACCACCTCGAGCGGCACAACGCGAACATCTCCCGCGCCATGCACGAGCTGGGCGCCGAGTCCACCGAGGCCTTCGAGGGCGCGCGGGACAAGGTGGCGGCCTTCATCAAGGCGCCGTCGCGCGACGAGGTGATCTTCACCAAGAACGCCTCCGAGGCTCTCAACCTGGTGGCCAACACGCTGGCCTGGGCGAGGGGCCCGCTGACGGTCGGCGAGGGTGACGAGATCGTGATCACCGAGATGGAGCACCACTCCAACATCGTGCCCTGGCAGCTGCTCGCCGAGCGGACCGGCGCCACCCTGCGGTGGTTCGGCCTGACCGACGACGGCCGTCTCGACCTGACGGGGATCGACGACCTGATCACCGAGCGGACCAAGGTGGTCTCCCTCACCTGGGTCTCCAACATGCTCGGCACCATCAACCCGGTCGCCGAGATCGCGGCCCGGGCCAAGGCGGTGGGCGCCCTGGTGGTGGTCGACGCCTCCCAGGCGGCCCCGCAGCTGCCTGTGGACGTCGTGGCCTCCGGCGCCGACTTCGTCGCCTTCACCGGCCACAAGGTCGTGGGGCCGACCGGCATCGGCGTGCTCTGGGGTCGTCGCGAGGTGCTGGAGAGCCTGCCGCCGTTCCTCGGCGGCGGCGAGATGATCGCCACCGTCAGCATGGAACGCTCCACCTACGCGCCCATCCCGGCCAAGTTCGAGGCCGGCACGCCGCCGATCGTCGAGGCGGTCGGCCTGGGGGCGGCGGTGGAGTACCTGGGCGCGGTGGGCATGGAGGCGATCCACGCCCACGAGCAGGCGATCACCGGCTATGCCCTCGAGGGTCTCCTCTCGGTTCCCGGTCTCACCGTGCTGGGTCCCCAGGACGCCGTCTCCCGGGGCGGGGCCGTCGCCTTCGAGCTGGCCGGGGTGCATCCGCACGACGTCGCCCAGGTCCTGGACACCCGTGGCATCGCGGTGCGGGCCGGGCACCACTGCGCCAAGCCGGCGCACGCCCGCTTCGGCGTGCAGAGCTCGACCCGGATGTCGTCGTACCTCTACACGACACCGGCCGAGATCGACGCCCTGGTGGAGGGCCTCCACTACACCCGTTCGTACTTCAAGGTGGGGTGATCCACGTGTCCGCGGAGCTCGACTCGCTCTACCAGGAGATCATCCTGGACCACTACAAGAACCCGCACCACGCCGGCCTCAGGGAGCCCTTCGAGGCCGAGGTGCACCACGTCAACCCGACCTGCGGCGACGAGGTGACCCTGCGGGTCCACCTCGAGGACGGCCGTGTCGCCGACGTCTCGTACGACGCCCTGGGATGCTCCATCTCCCAGGCCTCGACCTCGGTGATGACCGACCTGGTGATCGGACGCCCGGTCGAGGAGGCGATGACCGTCCACCAGGAGTTCCTCGCCCTGATGCAGGGCAAGGGGCAGGTCGAGCCCGACGAGGAGGTCCTCGAGGACGGGATCGCCTTTGCCGGGGTCGCGAAGTTCCCGGCGCGCGTCAAGTGCGCGCTCCTCTCATGGATGGCCTGGAAGGACGCGACCACCCAGGTGCTCGGCAACCACAACGCTCAGGAGACAGCATGAACGAGCAGCACACCGCCCACTCCGACCTCCCCGAGGTCGACGTCGCGGGCCTCGCCTCCGGCACCACCGCCGCGTCGGTCGAGGACGTGACCGAGGCGATGAAGGACGTGGTCGACCCCGAGCTCGGCATCAACGTGGTCGACCTGGGGCTCGTCTACGGCGTGCACGTCGACGAGGGCTCCAACTGCGTGATCGACATGACGCTCACCTCCGCGGCCTGCCCGCTCACCGACGTCATCCAGGACCAGACCCGACAGGCGCTGGAGGGCCTGGTCAGCGACGTCGCCATCAACTGGGTCTGGATGCCGCCGTGGGGCCCCGACAAGATCACCGACGACGGTCGTGAGCAGCTCCGCGCCCTCGGCTTCAACGTCTGAGGACGACGACGTGGACGAGTACGTCGAGCCGGCCGTCGGCAAGCGGGACCTCGGCGTCGAGGACTTCTGGAACGTCGCACGGTTCCACGCGAAGCTGACCCACCTGCCCGGCTACTTCGGGCCCACGGTGCTCGCCTCGGTGCCGCCGCCGGTCTGGAGTCTGGGGGAGACCCCCGACGAGGCCGACGCCGGCCTCGCCGGCCTCCTCGACGGCTCGGCCACCTCACTGCGGACGCCGGTCGAAGTCTTCCGGGACTCCGAGGAGCCGGTGCCCGAGGCGGGTGCGCTGGGCATCGTTCTCGACGGTCGCGGTGCTCCGCGGGCGCTCGTGGTGACCAGCCGGGTCGACGTCTCGGAGACCGAGGTGGTCGAGCACCTCACGGTGCTGCACACCGCCGAGGGATCCCAGCGGGCGAGCTCACTGCAGGACAGTGAGGACTGAGGAGAAGTCGTCCGTCCAGGCCTGACGGTCAGGACCGGCGCTCCGCCAGCGGGGCATCGAGAGCAGCTCGCCGATCGGGGCCTCGTCCGGGCTCAGCGCCATCCACACCGAGGAGACCCCGGTCGCGTCGTCGCTTCCCTCGCCGGTCCCGACGGCGACCTCCCAGCCCAGCTGGGCTGCGTTGTGTGCGACGACGGGCTCGAGGTCGAAGACCCGGTTGGAGATGTGCACCAGCAGCACGCCGTCGTCGGCCAGGACCCGGCCGTAGAGCTCGAAGGCCTCCTCGGTGAGCAGGTGGACCGGGATGGCGTCGGAGGAGAAGGCGTCCAGGACCAGGGTGTTGAAGGTCCCCGGCTCCATCCGGGCGAGCGCGAGACGTCCGTCGTCCACCAGCGTCTCGACCTCGGCGGTGGTGTCGGCGAGGTAGGTGAAGAGCTCGGGGTCCTGCGCCACCCGCACGACCTCCTCGTCGATCTCGACGAAGGTCATCCGCTGCCCGCGTGCCACGTGGGCCGCCATCGTGCCGACCCCCAGGCCGACGACGCCGGTGTGCTGCGGGGCGCCGAGGCTGAAGACGTCGCCGACCGGTCCCTGGCGGGAGTAGTAGCTGGTCGGCTCCCGTCGCCGGTCGTCGGTGAACTGGGTCCCGTGCACGGTGGTCCCGTGGCTGAAGACGTGCTGGTCGTCGGCCTCGACGACGCGGTAGCTGCCGTAGAAGGTCCGGTCCTGGTAGAGCGGATCCTCCGCCAGGAGAGAGACGCTGGCGAGGGTGAGCCCCAGGGCCGTCACCATCGCCAGTGGACGGCGCCCGCCCAGCAGGGAGAGGAAGACCCACAGGACTCCTGCTGCGATCGCCAGGGCCCCTCCCCGTGCCACCCAGTCGGCGCCCAGCCCCACCCCGACCAGCACCAGGAGCAGGAACAGCACGACCTCCAGCGTCAGCAGGATCGGGGCGCCGAAGCGCCGGAGCGTGTGGGGGTAGGCGCGCACCCGTCTCGCGCCGAGGAGCAGCACGCCCAGCAGGACCAGCGGGTACTCCCAGACGCGGGAGAAGTACATCGGCGCGACCAGTCCGTTGAGCAGGCCGCCCAGGGCGCCCCCTCCCGCGACCACCAGGTAGAAGTGGGTGAGCAGACGAGGATGGGGCCGGCGGGCCGCCAACGCCCGGTGGGCGGCGTAGGCAGCCGCGCCGAGCAGGACCAGGTCGACCGTCAGGAGGAGCCACATCGGGTGGCTGCTGGTGGGCGTGACGTGGAGCACTGCGGCGAAGGTGGCGGCTGCGGTCGCGAGGGTGGTGGCGACGGCGCTCGGCGATCGGCCCGACTTCGCGAAGGCGATGACGAAGGTGGCCAGGTAGATGGCCAGGGGCACCACCCACATCAACGGGATGGCCGCCACGTCGGTGGAGATGTGTGCCGTCACGCCCAGCATCAGGGTGGACGGCAGGAAGGCGAGGGCCAGCCAGATCAGCACCGTCCCCGCCGACAGCACCCGGACCCCCGCCTCGTCCGGGCCCGCGACCTCGGTAGCCACCTCGCGGGTCGGTGTCGAGACGTCGGCGTCGGTCGCCGCGACTGGGCGGACACCCGCTTCGCGGTTGCTCCGCCAGGCCACGACGCCGCACAGCCCCATGAGCAGGATGAACGCCAGGAAGGCGCCTGACCAGCCGAGCCGCTGCTCCCGCAGGGTGAGCAGCGGCTCGACCACGAAGGGGTAGGCCAGGAGGCCGCCGAAGCTGCCCAGGTTGCTGGTGGCGAAGAGGAAGTAGGGGTCCTCGGCACGGGCCGCGCCGGTCCAGGAGTACCACCGCTGGAGCAGCGGGCCGGTGGTCGAGATGACGGCGAAGGGAAGGCCCACCACCAGCAGGAGCACCCACAGCAGCCAGAGCGCCGGCGCCACGTCCGCGTCGGGGGCGGCATCGGCGGGCAGGGCGACGGGCAGGGCGACGACGGGGAGGAGGAGCACCCCGAGGTGGAGCAGCGGCTGGCGGCGGGAGCCGAGCCGTCCGGTCGATACGTGGACGTAGAGGTAGCCCAGGAGCAGGAGGACCTGGAAGAAGAGGCTGCTGGTGCTCCAGACGGACGCGGAGCCGCCGAAGCTGGGCAGCACCAGCCTGGCCACCATCGGCTGGACCACGAAGAGCAGGGCCGCGCCGGTGAAGGACGTGAGCGCGAACAGGACGGTCGTGAGGCGGTGCGCAGTGACCGCCCCGGACGACGGGGGCGCCGCCGTGGCGACCGAGTGCGTTGCCGGGCTCATGGGGTCCTCAGGAGGCTCGCGGGGGAGACATCGGGCACGTTAGTGACGCCGAACGGTGCGTACCTCGGAAACCGGGCAAATTGGTCCGGATAGAGTGCACGTCGTGCCTGTCGTGTCGGTGCCACCCGCACGCGTGGCCAAGTGGGTCGACAACTTCGCGCAGCGGCACGACGGCGTGAGCCTCACCGCCACCGACGGCGTCCTCGCCGGCACCGGAGGAGACGGCTCGCTCTTCGAGGCGTCGCTGCCGTTCTCCCGCCGCTTCGAGGGTCCGGCCGCGGTCGACGCCTTCGTGGCCAGGCTGCGGCCGCCGGAGGAGTGGGGGGTCCTCCTGGTGCGCAAGGGCGGCTTCGCCGTCGCCCGGGTGGCAGGCTCCACGATGGTGGAGCACAAGATCGGGCAGCGGCACGTGCAGGGGCGGACGAAGGCCGGTGGACAGAGCCAGCAGCGCTTCGCCCGCCGCCGTGACAACCAGGCCCGCGCCGCCTACGAGGCCGCCGCGGACCACGCCGCCAGGATCCTCCGGCCGGCCCCGGTGGTGGTCGGGGGCGACCGTGAGGCCGTCGCGCAGGTCCTCGCCGACCCGCGGCTCGCAGGTCTGCGGGTGGTGGGGGAGTGGCTCCCCGTGCCCGACCCCCGCCGTGCGGTGCTCGACCAGGCCCTCGTGGACGCGTCCGCGGCGCGCGTGACGGTGCGGAACGCCTGAGCCCGGGGCCTCGCTCTGCCAGGATGGCGCCATGTGGCAACCCGAGCCCGGGTGGCAGCGCCTCCCCGGAGCCGGTCCGTCGACGTACGGCGTGTGGGCGGCGCACGAGGACGGGCAGGACGTCGTGGTCAAGCGGTTGGTCGCGCCCACGCCCCACGACCCGCCGGCCTGCCTGCGCCCCGATCACCCGGCCTACTGGCGTCGCGCCGCCGAGGTGGCGGTCTCCGGTGTCGTGAGGCGCACCCCCGGGCTGAGGGAGCCGGAGGTCGTCCGGGTGGAGGAGGACGAGGAGGGGGTGACGCTGGTGCACCGCCGGGTCGAGGACGCCGGCACCTCGGGGCTCTACCTGGCGCGGTGCCTGGGCAGGTTCGCCGCGGCGAGCGCCTCGGCGCTGCCGTGGCTGGCGCGCGCGCAGCTCTCAGCCCGGCTCGACGAGGTCGCCCGGCGCGGCGGCTGGACGACCCTCGCGCGTACGCCGGTGGCCGACCTCACCGACCACCTCTGGCGTCGCCGGGAGGCACTGGTCGAGCGGGTCGGCGCCCTTCCCCAGGTGCTGCAGCACGGTGACCCCGTCCCGTCGAACCTGCTGGGACACGTGGACGACCACGTGCTCGCCATCGACTGGTCCACCCTGGGTCGGGGGCCGGTCGGGGCGGACCTGGGATATCTCTCCCTCTCGACGCGTGAGGCGTTCGAGCCGTTGCTCGAGGCCTACGTGGCGGGTCTGCCTCCGGGGCTGGCCAGCCGCGAGCAGGTGCTGCTCGGGGCGCGGGTGACCTCGGTGTACACCGTCCTCACCCGCGCGGACTGGGCGCTCGCCCGGGTCGCGGGCGGCGAGGGCGCGCTGGCGGGGAAGTACCGCCACCCGAGCGTCGCGCCGTACCTGAGGGCCATGCAGCGCCAGCTGGTGCAGGTCGAGGCGCTGCTGGAGGAGGGCGCACGCTGAGGACGGGCCGGTCGCCGGCTCAGAGGTCGTCGGTGGCGAAGGTGTCGCACGCCTTCAGGTCGCCGCCCTCGTAGCCCACGCGGAACCAGCGCTGCCGCTGCTCGGCCGAGCCGTGGGTCCAGCCCTCGGGGTCGACTCGTCCGCCGGAGCGCTGCTGGATCCGGTCGTCGCCCACGGCCTTGGCGGAGTCCAGCGCCTCCGCGACGTCGTCGTCGTCGACCTCGGCGAAGATGGCGACGCCGCTGTCGTCGCTGGTGCCTTCGGCCGCACGGGTCCACATGCCTGCGTAGCAGTCCGCCTGGAGCTCCAGCCGGACCGCGTCGCTGCGGGGGCCCTGCTGGGTGCGGACCCGCCCCATGGTGCCGAGCAGGTTCTGGATGTGGTGACCGTACTCGTGGGCCAGCACGTAGGGCTCCACGAAGTCGCCGCCCTGCCCGCCGAGCTGCCCTTCGAGGACGTCGTCGAAGAAGGTGGTGTCGAGGTAGATCTGCTGGTCGGCGGGGCAGTAGAAGGGCCCGACCTGCGAGGAGGCCTGGCCGCAGGCGGTGCTGACGGCCCCGCTGAAGGTGTTGATCCGGGCAGGGGCCAGTGCCGTGCCTGCCTGCTCGGGCAGAGCGGCGGTCCAGTACTGCTCCAGCGAGAGCGCCACCGCCTTGCGGGCGCAGTCGACGTCGTTCTCCGCATCGGCGCCGGTGCGGCAGTCGTCGTAGCGGTCGCTGTCGGACTCGAGCCCGGCAGGCAGGCCCTGGGACCCGGTCCCGGTGTCGAAGGCGGTGCCGCCGGTCCCGCCCTGGGGGTCGCCACCGACGCACTGGGTCAGCACCAGGAAGAGCACGACGACCAGCAGGCCCCCGATGCCGCCACCCGCCTTGGCGCCGCCCGGCATGGGGAGCCGCATGGAGCTGCCGCCGCCGGACCTGCCCCCGGACCTGCCGCCGGCGTCCCTGACGGAGCCGCGGCTGATGTCGGCCTTGGGGTTGAAACGCATGGCGGGGGTCCTTCCTCAGGGCAGCGCAACGGCGCCGACTCACGCTGAACCGGCTCGGCTCCGTACACTTACTACCCTCATGATCAACGCCCAACACCTCGAGGTGCGCGCCGGCGCGCGGCTCCTCATGGAGGACGTCAGCTTCAGGGTCGCGACCGGCGACAAGGTCGGCCTCGTCGGACGCAACGGCGCCGGCAAGACCACCCTCACCAAGATCCTCGCGGGGGAGGCGCAGCCGGCCTCGGGCAGCGTCCACACCACCGGCGAGGTGGGCTACCTCCCCCAGGATCCGAGGATCGGCGACCCCGAGGTGCTGGCGCGGGACCGCATCCTCTCGGCGCGCGGCCTCGACGACGTCGTACGGCGTCTCCGGAGCGCCGAGGAGGAGATGGGCAGCGACGACGACGCGGTGCGTGAGCGGGCGATGAAGCGCTACTCGCGAGCCGACAACGAGCTCCACGCGGGCGGGGGCTACGCCGCGGAGTCCGAGGCGGCCACCATCGCGAGCAGCCTGGGGATCGAGGAGCGGATCCTCGCCCAGCCGCTCAAGACGCTCAGCGGTGGACAGCGCCGGCGGGTCGAGCTCGCCCGCATCCTCTTCTCCGGGGCCGAGACCCTGCTCCTCGACGAGCCGACCAACCACCTCGACGCCGACTCGATCGTCTGGCTGCGCGAGTTCCTCAAGGCCCACAAGGGCGGCCTGATCGTGATCAGCCACGACAACGAGCTGCTCGAGGCCTGCGTCAACAAGGTGCTCCACCTGGACGCCAACCGGGCCACCATCGACGTCTACAACATGGGCTGGAAGGCCTACCTGACCCAGCGCGAGACCGATGAGCGGCGCCGCAAGCGCGAGCGCGCCAACGCGGAGTCGAAGGCGAAGACGCTCACCGACCAGGCCAACCGGATGCGCGCCAAGGCGAGCAAGGCCAGCGCCGCCCAGTCGATGCTCAAGCGGGCCGAGAAGATGGTCGCCGGTCTCGAGGGCGAGCGGCAGTCCGACAAGGTCGCGCGGATCAAGTTCCCGGCCCCGGCCCCGTGCGGCAAGACGCCGCTCATGGCCCGGGAGCTCTCGAAGTCCTACGGCTCGCTGGAGGTCTTCACCGATGTCGACCTGGCGATCGACAAGGGGTCGCGGGTCGTCATCCTGGGGCTCAACGGCGCGGGCAAGACCACGATGCTGCGCATCCTGGCCGGGGTCGACGCCTCCGACACCGGGGAGCTCCTCCCCGGGCACGGCCTGAAGATCGGCTACTACGCCCAGGAGCACGAGACCCTGGACACCGAGCGGACGGTGCTGGAGAACATGCAGTCGGCCGCCCCGCAGCTGACCGACGTGGAGGCCCGCTCGGTGCTGGGCTCCTTCCTCTTCTCCGGTGAGGACGCGCACAAGCCGGCCAAGGTGCTCTCGGGCGGGGAGAAGACCCGGCTGGCGCTGGCCAGCCTGGTGGTCTCCAGCGCCAACGTGCTGCTGCTCGACGAACCGACCAACAACCTCGACCCGGCCTCCCGCGAGGAGGTGCTGGCGGCGATCCGCTCCTACGAGGGCGCCATCGTCCTGGTCACCCACGACGAGGGTGCGGTCCGGGCCCTCGAGCCGGACCGCGTGCTCCTGCTGCCCGACGGCGACGAGGACCTCTGGAACGACGGCTACGCCGACCTCGTCGCGCTCGCCTGACGTCGTCCGGTCGCCGCCGCGAGGGAGGTGCCGAGCCGGCGGTCCACTCGTGCGCGGTGGTGCGCTGCGACTCCACAGACGGCATGGTGGGTGGCAGGCATGGCCGTACCGTGAGGAGCAGAGATGTGTCGTTGGCTCGCGTACACCGGTTCTCCGCTGCTCGTGGAGGACCTGCTCTTCAAGCCCGAGAACTCCCTGGTGGTGCAGAGCAAGCACTCCCGGATGGGCGCGGAGTCGGTCAACGGGGACGGGTTCGGGATCGGCTGGTACGGCGCTCGCGGGACCCCGGGGCGGTATCGCAGCACGGAGCCGGCCTGGAACGACCTGAACCTGCGCGAGCTCGCCGCCCAGGTGGAGTCGGGGCGGATGTTCGCCCACGTCCGTGCCACCAGCGGAAGCCCGGTCCAGCAGACCAACTGCCACCCGTTCCGCCACGGGCGGTGGCTGTGGATGCACAACGGGAGGATCGCGGAGTTCGGGGCGCTCAAGCGCGACCTGACCCTCGCCGTCGAGCCTGACCTGTTCGGGCTGATCGCCGGGTCCACCGACTCCGAGCTCTTCTTCTACCTCGCCCTCACCCTGGGCCTGGAGCAGGACCCACCGAGCGCCGTGGCGAGAGCGGTGGGCCTCATCGAGGAGACGGCGAGACGCAGGGGCGTCCAGCACCCGGTCCAGATGACCGTGGCGACCACCGATGGAGAGACCCTCTGGGCGTTCCGCTACTCCAGCGAGGGCAGGTCCCGGACGCTGTTCCACAGCGCCGACATCGCCACTCTCCAGCGGCAGTACCCCGACCATCCCATCCTGCACGAGCTCTCCGAGGACGCGCGGATCGTGGTCTCCGAGCCGCTGGAGGATCTGGTGGGCGCCTGGCGCGAGATCCCGGAGGCCACCTGCCTCGTCGTGCGGGACGGGCGCGAGGAGGAACGAGCATTCGAACCCCTGTACCGGTGAGTAACCTAGGATCAGGGCATGACTTCAGACGATTTGCGCGCCGTGGGCCTCCGCTACGACCTGGACGGCGCCCTGGCGACCATCACGCTGGACCGACCCGAGGTGCGCAACGCGCAGACCCCGGCGATGTGGCGGGCACTGGGCGACCTGGGCAGGTCGCTCCCCGACGAGGTGCGCGTCGTCGTGGTGACGGGGGCGGGAGCGACCTTCTCCGCCGGCCTGGACCGCGCGATGCTCGACCCGCGTGCCGCGGGGGCGGGGGACGAGACGGTGGCCGGGCTGCTGGCCCTCTCGGACCAGGAGGTCGCCGACACCATCGGGGCCTACCAGGAGGGCTTCACCTTCCTGCGCGACCCGCGGTTCGTCTCGGTGGCCAAGGTGCGCGGCTACGCCGTGGGCGCCGGCTTCCAGCTCGCGCTCTCGTGCGACCTGATCGTCGCCGCCGACGACGCCCAGTTCTGCATGAAGGAGTCGGCACTGGGCCTCGTCCCGGACCTGACGGGAACAAAGCCGCTGGTCGAGGCGGTTGGGTACGGCAGGGCCCTCGAGATCTGCGCCACGGCACGGATGGTGGACGCCCAGGAGGCCGCCCGGATCGGCTTGGCCCAGGCCGTCGTCCCGGGGGACCGGCTGGACGACACCGTGGAGCAGCTGGTGGGCTCGCTGACGGCACCGATGGTCGGTGCCGTGCGGGAGACGAAGGCACTCCTCCAGGGCGCCGCCGGACGGTCGCTGGAGGAGCAGCGTCGGCTCGAGCGCGAGGCACAGGTACGGCGCTTCCGTGAGGTCGCCGGCGGAGCCTGACCCCGGCGGTGGGCGCCGATGGCGCCCGGACAGGAGAGGAGGACCACGGTGTCCTTGCAGATGGGGATGGGCCCGGCGTGGCGCCACATGCGCAGCGACCGGAGTGTGGCGAGCCAGCAGGTCGACCGCCGGACGATGCGGCGGATCCTCGGCTTCGCACGCCCGCACGCCCGGACGATCGGGTTCTTCCTCGCGGTCACCTCCGTGGACGCCGCCCTGGTCGTGGCCACCCCGCTGCTGGTCCGCAAGCTCGTCGACGACGGCATCACCCGGGGCGACGCCTCGCTGGTGGGCTGGCTCGCGCTGGCGATGGCGGGGGTGGCGGTCGTGGGGGCGGTCCTCTCGGTGGTCGGCGGCTACCTCTCCTCGCGGATCGGCGAGGGGCTGATCTACGACCTGCGTACCCAGGTCTTCGGGCACGTCCAGCGGCAGTCGCTCGCCTTCTTCACCCGCACGCAGACGGGGGCGCTCGTCTCCCGCCTCAACAACGACGTGATCGGCGCCCAGCGCGCCTTCACCTCCACGCTCTCGACCGTGGTCTCCAGCTCGGTCTCGGTCGTCGTGGTCAGCGTGGCCATGCTGGCACTCAGCTGGCAGGTCACCCTGCTCTGCCTGCTGCTCTTCCCCCTCCTGCTCGGCGCCTCCAGGTGGGTCGGGAACCGCCTCGCCGGACTGACGCGTGAGCAGATGGACGGCAACGCCGAGATGGGGAACGCGATGACCGAGCGGTTCAACGTCGGCGGCGCGATGCTCCTCAAGCTCTTCGGCCGCCGGTCGGACGAGGACCGGCTCTTCGCCGACAGGGCGGCCCGGGTCCGCGACCTCGGGATCCGGATCTCGCTGGTCACCCGGGTCTTCGTCGCCGTGATGCTCCTGGTCCCCGCGCTGGCCACCGCCCTGGTCTACGGCGTGGGCGGTCGGCTGGCCATCTCGGGGACGCTGAGCATCGGCACCGTGCTGGCCCTGGCCACGCTGCTCCTGCGTCTGCTGGGGCCGCTGCAGAGCCTCAGCAACGTGCGCGTCGACGTGATGACGGCCCTGGTCTCCTTCGACCGGGTGCTGGAGGTGCTGGACCTGCCCTCCACGATCCAGGAGAAGCCGGACGCGGTGGCGCTGCCGGCGAGCGCGGCCCGCGTCGAGTTCGACGACGTGACCTTCCGCTACCCGCGCGCGGAGGAGGTCTCCCTCGCCTCGCTGGAGGGTGTGGCCCGCGCCGAGGGGCCCGCCGGGTCGCTGGTGCTCAAGGGCGTCTCGTTCACCGCGGAGCCGGGCCAGATGGTGGCGCTCGTCGGGCCGTCGGGTGCGGGCAAGACCACCATCACGCACCTGGTCGCCCGGCTCTACGACGTCACCTCGGGAGCCGTCCGGGTGGGCGGCCACGACGTCCGCGACGTCACCCTGGAGTCCCTCGAGGACGCGGTCGGCTACGTCACCCAGGACTCCCACATGTTCCACGACACCATCCGGGCCAACCTCCTCTACGCCCGCCCGGGCGCCGACGACCGGCAGCTGTGGGACGCGCTGGCCGCGGCCCAGGTTCAGACGCTGGTGCGCAGCCTTCCCGAAGGGCTCGACACCGTGGTGGGGGACCGGGGCTACCGGCTCTCCGGTGGCGAGCGCCAGCGCCTGGCGATCGCCCGGCTGCTGCTCAAGGCCCCCTCGATCGTGGTGCTGGACGAGGCCACCGCCCACCTCGACAGCGAGTCCGAGGCCGCCGTGCAGCGCGCCCTCCAAGTGGCGCTGGAGGGCCGCACCTCCCTGGTCATCGCCCACCGGCTCTCGACCGTGCGGGAGGCGGACCAGATCCTGGTCGTCGACGACGGACAGGTGGTGGCCGCCGGCACCCACGAGGAGCTGCTCACGGCCGGAGGGCTCTACGCGGACCTCTACCGGACCCAGTACTTCTCGGAGCGGGGCGCGCCTGCCGCCTCCTGAGCCGTCGAGCCAGGCGCGTGCTGACGATAGGATATATTCTCGCGCGGACGCGGTGCGCGCCGCGTCTCCCCCAGGGGAGGATCCGTGATGAGTTCAGCAACCCGAGGCCTTGCCCTCACCGCCGTCATGGCACTGGGGGCGGCCACGGTCGTGGCCCTGCCGCTCCTGCCGCTCGAGGCGCGGGCCGGTACGAGCGGCCCGACCTTCGTCCGTCATGACGTGGACACCGGGGTGAGGGGCGCGGCGTTCACCTCCGTCGGTGAGGTGTTCCCCGGCGAGCGGAACATCGTCACCGCCGGCTACGGAGAGCTCGCGAACGGCGTCCCCGCCGGGGGTGGCACGCTCCAGGTCTACCGGCCGGGGAGGGACCTGGCGCAGTGGCACAAGGTGGAGGTCTTCGGCGAGGACGAGGAGATCATCTTCCCCAACCGCCCGACGGTCGCTGACGTCGACGGCGACGGGCTCAACGACCTGGTGGTCCCCTCGGGCTACTTCTTCGACACCAACCCGGGCAACGACGGTGGTGCACAGGCGCGCAGTGCCATCACCTGGTGGAAGAACCTCGGAGTCGATGCGGCAGGGAACGCGCGAGGCTTCACCCGTCACGACCTGGTGACGGGGCAGGGGCCGTCGTACCACGGTGTGGAGGTGGTCGACCTCGACGGCGACGGCGTGCGCGACCTGGTGACCACGGCCGAGGCGGGGATGGTCGCCGACGACCAGGGCGACGACACGGTGCGCCTGCAGTACCTCCGCGGTCTCGGCGAGGCGCGCTTCGCCGCCCCCGTGACCCTGGCCGAAGGGTCCGGCGGCAGTCTTCCCACCGTGGCCGACGTCGACGGCGACGGGCGCCAGGACATCGTCTCCTCCCAGTACTTCAATCTCAGCTACACCGACGGCGACGCCGCCTCCTTCATGTGGTTCCGCCAGTCCGGGGACGCCTCCTCGGGCCTGACCGCGTCCCACTTCACCAAGCACCCGATCGCGACGTTCGGTCAGGCCGGCTTCGGCTTCCAGATCCGTCCGGTGCCGGGGTTCCGAAGGCCCGGCGAGGTCTCCTGGATCGGGACCAACCACCAGGGCCGGTGCTTCGTCCAACGGTTCCTCGCCACGGTGATCCCGGGCGCGATCGATGTCCCGGAGAAGGTGATGGAGTTCGTGCCGGGGGCCGACCTCACGGCTCCCTGGACGGTCAAGGAGCTTTCCGTCCCGGAGACTCCGGCGGCCGACCCGACCGGCTGCGACCCCGCCTTCAACGTCCGCAACTCGCCCGTGGCGATCCACCCGACCGACCACATCACCTCGAGGTCGGCCGCTGGGCAGGCCGCCCCGGGCGTCTTCGGGTACGGAGACGTGGACGGGGACGGGGACATCGACCTCGCGGTCTCGGGCGACGGCGATCGCCGGCTGTTCTGGATCGAGCAGCGTCCCGGCGCGGCCCAGGACACCGTCCTGCACACGCTGACGGCGCCGGGTGAGGAGTTCGGCCAGTCCGGAGGGGGCGTCGTGGAGGACCTCGACGGCGACGGCGCGCCCGAGCTCGTCTTCTCCTCGTTCGACCGCGACACGGTCGCCCTGTGGACCCGGGGCGTCCCTGTGCCGTCTGAGCCGGCCTCCCCGTCTGCCGCCCCCACCGTCATCCCCACCGTCATCCCCACGAGCGCCCCGTCTGCCTCCCCGCCTCACAGCCCTGCTCCCACGCCGCCTCCCACGGCCGCGACGTACCGGACGCGGCTGAAGGCGACGGGACCGGCGAAGCCACAGATCCCCACCCGCATGAGGACCTGGCGGGTCAGGCTCAGCGGAACCCAGTCCGGGACGCGCCGCCTGGTGACGGCCACCTTCCGCGCCGCGGGCGCGAAGCGGACTCGGAAGGTCGGGACCGTGTGGCTGCGTCCACGCGACGGCGGGAGTCACGTCGGTCGCCTGACCTGGCGGCCCAGACGCCCCGGTGTGCTCATCTTCCGCTACGCCGGGGGCGAGGTGTCCGAGCTGGTGGCGGAGAGGGCTTCCCGGACCAGGGCGAGGGTCAAGGTGCGCGCCCGTCGGTGAGCGCGCGGCCACACCGAGGCCGAGCGGCTCGGAGCCGAGGAGACCGGGGTCAGACCTCGGCCTTCACACCCTCGGGGGAGTCGGGCTGCCGCTCCGCGGGGGAGGGCCCGGAGCCACGCGCGGGACGTCGACGGTCGCGCCACTCGTCGTACATCAGGTAGAAGAAGCCGAAGATGGCCAGGCCTCCGAAGAACCACCACTGCAGGCCGTAGAAGAAGTGCGGGCCGTCGTCGAGCTCGGGCAGCTCGGTCGGGTGGAGCGGCTCGTCCGGCGGGGGAGTCTCCTCGTCGAGGGCGACGAACCCACCCAGGACGTCGAGGTCGAGCGCGGCGCCGATCTCCGAGCTGCTGATCGCCCTGGTCCGCTGCTCCGTCACCCGGGCGCTGTCCCCGGAGGCGTCCTGGCGGACCCAGCCGGTGATGGTCACCTCGCCCGAGGGGGGACTCGGGAGGTCGTCGGGCACCTCGCCACGGTTGGGCGTCGGCCACCAGCCCCGGTCGACCAGGAGCGCGGTGCCGTCGGAGAGCACCAGGGGCACCACCGCGTTGACCCCGGAGGCCCCGTCACGGGTGCGGTAGCGCACGATCACCGTGTCCTGCTCGGCGTAGGTGCCGGTCGCCTCCACGAGGCGCCACTCCTCACTCGCTGCCGGTGCGCTGCCGACCTTCAGCACGTCCTGCACCGGCGCCGGGGGCAGGCTCTCGTTGCGCTCGATGATCTCGTTGCGGTCCCGGCGGTCCTCGAGGCGGTTGAACTGCCACTGGCCCAGCTGCCAGGCCAACCAGGAGAGGATCAGCACGGCGAGAAAGAAGACGGCCCACCGTCGGCTGGCCACGAAACCCCAACGA
Source organism: Nocardioides sp. Z22_16 (assembly GCF_058134365.1). Lineage (NCBI taxonomy): Bacteria > Bacillati > Actinomycetota > Actinomycetes > Propionibacteriales > Nocardioidaceae > Nocardioides > Nocardioides sp. Z22_16. The sequence continues at coordinate 233,454 of NZ_JBYTTI010000004.1, read as the reverse complement.
CTCACGCCCCGAGGTTATCCGGCGGGCGAAACGCCGAGGGGGGCTGGCCCTATGCTGGGTGAATGGTGCAGGTACTGCAGGACCTCCACGGTCGCGTGGCCACCGACCTGCGCGTCTCGCTGACCGACCGGTGCAACCTGCGGTGCACCTACTGCATGCCGGCCGAGGGCCTCGACTGGATGCCCACCGAGGAGACGCTCACCGACGACGAGATGGTCCGGCTGATCACCGTCGGAGTCCGGCGGCTCGGGATCAGGTCGGTCAGGTTCACCGGTGGCGAGCCGCTGATCCGCCGGGGTCTGGTCGACATCGTCCGCCGGACCCACGCGCTCGGCGGGGTGGAGACCTCGCTCACCACCAACGGGCTGGGCCTGCAGCGGGTGGCCCCGGCCCTGGCGGAGGCCGGGCTCGACCGGGTGAACGTGAGCCTGGACAGCGTGCGTCCCGAGACGTTCCACCAGATCACCAGGCGGGACCGGCTCGACGACGTGCTGTCGGGGCTGACAGCTGCCCACGCGGCGGGACTCGTGCCGGTGAAGATCAACGCCGTGCTGCTGCGCGGGGTCAACGACGACCAGGCGCCGGAGCTGTTGCGCTGGTGCCTGGACCAGGGCTACGCGCTGCGGTTCATCGAGCAGATGCCCCTGGACGCCCAGCACGGCTGGCACCGCGACTCGATGGTGACCGCCGACGAGATCCTCGCCGCCCTGGAGGCGGAGTTCGACCTCGAGCCCGCCGTCGAGCCCCGCGGCAGTGCGCCCGCCGAGCTGTTCCGGGTCGACGGCGGTCCTGCGACCGTCGGGGTGATCGCGTCGGTGACCCGTCCGTTCTGCGGCGACTGCGACCGGGTCCGGCTCACCGCTGACGGCCAGGTCCGCAACTGCCTCTTCGCACGCGAGGAGTCGGACCTCCGCAAGGCCCTGCGCGACGGCGCGGACGACGAGGAGATCGCGCTCCGCTGGATCGAGGCGGTGCGGGGCAAGCGTCCCGGGCACGGGATCGACGACCCGACGTTCCTCCAGCCCGACCGCCCCATGTCGGCGATCGGCGGCTGATCAGTCCCCGGAGCCGGCCGGGGCCGGCCGGTGCGGCACCACGTCGCGCAGGAAGGAGCGGGCCCCCAGGAAGGTGGAGAGGTGCTCGCGGTGCGCCTCGCAGGCCAGCCATGTCTTGCGGCGCTCGGGAGTGTGCAGCCGGGGGTTGTTCCACTCCAGGGACCAGACGGCCGCCTCGGCGCACCCCTTGGCGGAGCAGGTGTCGACCGCGCTCATCCGGAGCCCTCCTCGGTCCCGCCGGGACCGGGAGCGCCCTTGCCCGGGGGCAGCTCGTGCTGGGGTCGGGCGGTGTCGAGGGCGAAGGTGTCGTCACGGGTGTCGGTGGCGTTGGCCAGGACCACCGCCACGTAGGGGAGGAGCACGGCGGCGGCGACCAGCACCCAGCGCACCCAGCCGGGACCGACGGCGACCGCGGCCAGGAAGCAGACCACCCTGATGGCCATCGAGATCACGTAGCGCCGCTGCCGGGCGGAGATGTCCGCGTCGCGGCTCGCGGCAGCGGTGGTGATCCGGACGGGACCCTGGCCGGAGGGGTCCTTGCGCGTGGCCATGGGGACGATCCTACGTCGGGCTGGGTGGCGCCAGGCACGCCCGGTCAGGGCTACAGTCGCGCCATGTCGAATCGCACCTACCGAGTCACCGAGATCGTCGGCACCTCTCCCGAGGGGATCGACGCAGCCATCCGCAACGGCATCGAGCGGGCCGGCAAGACGCTGCGGCACATCGACTGGTTCGAGGTGACCCAGGTCCGCGGCCAGGCCAAGGACGGTCAGGTCGAGCACTTCCAGGTGGGCCTCAAGGTCGGCTTCCGGCTCGAGGACGAGTAGGACTTTTCGCGTACCCCGCGGTAATCACTAGCGTCGGGGCACGTGAGCCCTGAGTCCCTCGAACCCAGGTCGGTGCTGGTCACCGGCGGAAATCGCGGCATCGGCCGAGCCGTCGCCGAGGCGTTCCTCGCCGCCGGCGACCGGGTCGCCGTGACGACGCGAAGCGGCGGGGCGCCCGTCGGCGCCCTCGACGTGCGCTGCGACATCACCGACCCGGCCGCGGTGGAGGCCGCGTTCGCGGCGGTCGAGCAGGCCCATGGCCCGGTGGAGGTGCTCGTCGCCAACGCCGGCATCACGGCGGACACCCTCCTCCTGCGCATGAGCGAGGACGACTGGTCCTCGGTCATCGAGACCAACCTCACCGGCTCCTTCCGGCTGGCCAAGCGTGCAGCCAAGGGCATGCTCCGGATGCGCCGCGGGCGCATCGTGCTGATCTCGTCGGTGGTGGGGCTCCTGGGCTCGGCGGGGCAGACCAACTACGCGGCCTCCAAGGCCGGGCTCGTCGGACTGGCCCGTTCCCTGGCGCGTGAGCTCGGCAGCCGTGGCATCACCACCAACGTGGTGGCGCCGGGTTTCGTGGAGACCGACATGACGGCGTCCCTCTCCGAGGACCAGCGGGAGGCGATCCGGGCCCAGGTGCCCCTGGGTCGCTACGCCACGCCGGAGGAGGTCGCGTCCGCGGTGACGTGGCTGGCCTCGCCGGGCGCGGCGTACGTGACCGGCGCGGTCATCCCGGTCGACGGCGGACTGGGCATGGGGCACTGAGCGCATCTCCCGCGCACCGGAGACAGACAGCGACGAGACATGAGGTGGACGTGATGGGCATCCTGGACGGCAAGCGGATCCTGGTGGCGGGAGTCACCATGGAGAGCTCCATCGGGTTCGCGACGGCCAGGGTGGCCCAGGAGCAGGGGGCCACGGTCCTGATCTCCAACTTCGGCCGGGCGCTGGGGATCACCCGGCGGATCGCCGGCCGGCTGCCCACCAAGCCTCCGGTGCTCGAGCTCGACGTGACCGACCCCGGGCACCTGGCCGGACTCGAGGCACAGGTGCGCGAGCACGTGGACGGCCTGGACGGCGTGGTCCACTCGATCGCCTACGGGAACCCGGAGACCCTGCTCGGGGGTCGCTTCCTCGACGGTCCGTGGGAGGACGTCGCGCAGGCCGTCCAGGTCTCGGCGTACTCCCTGAAGTCGCTGGCGGTCGCCTGCCGACCGCTCATGGGTGCCGGCTCCTCGCTGGTCGGCCTCACCTTCGACGCCACCACCGCGTGGCCGGCCTACGACTGGATGGGGGTGGCGAAGGCCGGGCTGGAGTCGACCTCGCGCTACCTGGCCCGGGACCTGGGCCCCGAGGGGATCAGGTGCAACCTGGTGGCGGCAGGCCCGCTCAAGACGCTCGCGGCCAGGGCGATCCCCGGCTTCGGCGACCTCGAGTCGGCGTGGAAGGACCGGGCGCCGCTCGGATGGGACGAGTCGGACCACACCCCGACGGCGCGGGCGGTCGTGGCGCTCCTCTCGGACTTCTTCCCGGCCACCACGGGGGAGATCGTCCACGTCGACGGAGGCTTCCATGCCATGGGCATGTGACGGCGCCGCTGGGGCTTCCTCGCACCGGCTCGCCCCCGCGCTGGCGCCGGTCGGATCCGGCTGACAGGGTGGGCGGGTGAACAGCGAATCGAGGCGCCTGGTGCTGATGCGGCACGCCACCGCGGAGCAGACCGGGCCCTCCGATGCCGCGAGGGAGCTGACCTCCCGGGGCCGGGCCGAGGCCGAGCAGGCGGGTCGATGGCTGGCGGAGCAGGGCTTCGCCCCCGATCACGCCCTCGTCTCCGGCGTCGTGCGCACCAGGCAGACCTGGGCGGCGACGGCAGCCGCGGCGCAGTGGTCCCTCGAGCCGGAGTACGACGACTCGCTCTACGCCGCAGGACCGGAGACCACGCTCGACCTCGTCCGGGGGGTGCCGCCCGGCACGAGGTCCTTGCTGGTCCTGGGCCACAACCCGACCGTCGCCTACCTGGCTCAGGTGCTCTCGGACGGGGTCGCCGACCCGGGGCTCACCCGGGAGATGGCCCGCGGCTACCCCCCTGCCACGGCCACCGTCTTCGCGGTGCCCGGGGAGTGGTCGGGTCTCGACGTGGCGGGCGCTGGTCTGGTCGGGTTCCGTGCCGGACGGTCCTGAGGCGACCTCGCGGGACGAGATCGCCGCCCTCCTGCGCTCCTCGGGGTCGGTCTTCGCGGAGGAGGAGGCCGAGCTGCTCCTCGCCCAGCTGTCGGGAGACGAGCTGGAGATGGCGGTGATGGACCGGATGGCCGGGGAGCCGCTCGAGCACATCCTCGGCTGGGCGGAGTTCGCCGGGCTGCGTGTCGCGGTCCACCCGGGGGTCTTCGTCCCGCGGCGACGCACCCAGCTCCTCCTCGAGCAGGCCCTGGCGCACCTGCCGCGCCACGGCCTGCTGGTCGAGCTGTGCTGCGGGGCGGCGGCCGTGGCCACCGCGGTGGCCGCCGGACGCGCGGACGTCTCGGTGCTCGCCTCGGACGTGGACGAGCGGGCCGTCTCCTGTGCCCGGGAGAACCTCGAGCGCTACGGCGGCCAGGTGACCGTGGGCGACGTCGCCTCCGGGGTCCCGGACCAGCTGGTCGGCAGGGTCGACGTGGTGGTCGCCAACGCGCCGTACGTGCCCACCTCGCAGCTGGCGATGATGCCGGTCGAGGCCCGCCTGCACGAGCCTGTCCTGGCGCTGGACGGCGGGCCCGACGGCACCCGGGTGCAGGACCGGGTGGTGGCGGCGGCCGTCCCGCTGCTCTCGCCCACCGGGGTGGTGATCGTGGAGGCGAGCCGCGCCGAGGCGGAGCAGACCGCTGCCCGGATGCTCTGGCGCGGGTTCGCACCCGAGATCGTGCTGGACGACGTGCTGGACGCCACCTGCGTGGTCGGCCGCCGGGCCCGCGGCCCGGGTCGCTGACCTCAGACGGGGGGCGCCGGCGTGACGATCCCGGCCTCCGCGTCGGCGGCCTCGACCTCCTCGCGTGAGATGCCCAGCAGGTAGATGATGGCGTCCAGGTAGGGGACGTTGACGGAGGTGTCGGCCGCGTCCCGCACCACGGGCTTGGCGTTGTAGGCGATCCCCAGGCCGGCCTCGTTGAGCATGTCGAGGTCGTTGGCCCCGTCGCCGATGGCGATGACCGCCTCCTGGGGCACCCCGCACGAGGCGGCGAACTCACGCAGCGCCGCGGCCTTGCCGGCCCGGTCGACCACCGGACCCACGATCCGACCGGTCAGGCGGCCGTCGACGATCTCCAGCTCGTTGGCCCGCGCGAAGTCGATGTCGAGGTCGGCGGCGAGCCGGTCGGTGACCTGGCTGAACCCGCCCGACACGATCGCGAAGCGATAGCCCAGACGCCTCAGCGTCCGCACCATGGTGCGGGCGCCCGGGGCGAGCACCAGGTCCCGGTACACGTCGTCCAGGGCGCTGGCGGGCAGCCCCTCCAGCAGGGCCACCCGGTGGTGCAGCGACTCGGCGAAGTCGATCTCGCCGCGCATCGCCGACTCCGTGACCCGCGCCACCTCGTCCTCGACGCCCGCGTGTGCCGCCAGCATCTCGATCACCTCGCCCTGCACGAGGGTGGAGTCGACGTCCATGACGATCAGGCGCATGCTGCGCCGCAGCAGGTTGGCGGGCTGGACGGCGACGTCCACTCCCTGGCTCGCGGCCTCGATGGCCAGCAGGCTCCGCAGTCGGTCCGGGGAGACCCCCGAGACGTGGAGGTCGATCGCGGTGACGGGGTAGCGGGCCATCCGCTCGATGCGGTCGATGTTGGCACCGCTGTCGGCGATCCGCCCGGTGATCGCCGCCATCGCAGCAGCGCGCAACGGCGAGCCGATGACGGTGACGTGGCTGCGCCCGGCGGCGCGCACCCGGTTGTCGCCGGTGCCCCGCTCGACCTCCACCTGGACGTCGAGCTCCTCGCCGATGCGGTGCACCTGGTCGCTGACCCTCCGCCAGTCGTGGGGGGCGGTCACCAGGAGCCCGAGCACGAGACGGCGGCGCAGCACGATCTGCTCGACGTCCAGGACCTCGACCCCGGCCTGGGCGAGACGGGAGAAGACGGCCGCGGTCACGCCGGGCCGGTCCTTGCCGGTGAGGGTGATGAGCAGGGTCTTCGGGGCGTCCTGGTCCATGGCAGTGCCGAGGCTACTGCGCCGCGCGCCCGGGCGGCCTGCCGGGATCAGCCCTCGGGCCAGACCTCCGGGGAGCAGGCGGCGACGAGGGCGCGACGAGCCGCCCGCTCGAGCGGCTCCAGGGCGGTCTCCCGGCGGACCATCTCGGCCGCGCTCACCGAGGCCCCGTGGTCGTCAGCGGCCAGCTCGACGATCGCCGAGCACTGCAGCGCCCGGGCCGCGAGGCCGGCGCAGCGCGGCGGCACCCCGGGGGGCGGCTCGAGGGCCGGGACGTGGTGCAGGTCCATGATCGCGTCCGCCACCTCGGGCCGCCACCTGGCCACGTCGAGCTCTGCGAGCGCCTGCGCGACCTCGAGCACCGCGCGACGGAGTCCTCGGTCGGCCTCGCCGACGTCCGGCAGTGAACGGCGGGAGGCCGGGACGACCGTCCAGGTCACGCCCGAGCCGACGACGTGCGGCACGGCCCCCAGCCCCGCCTGCGGGGCGACCACGGCCTCCCCGGCCTCGAGCGCCGCGAAGTTGAACGACGGGGGACCCCCCAGGCCGAGCGGGTCACCGTCGATCGGGAGCGCGAGCCCGAGCTGGGTGGCGCCGGCGCGGCGCAGCGCCGCGAGCAGGTCGAGCGGCCCGGGGCCCACGTGGTCGGGGGCGTCCGGGCCCGGGCCGGTCACCACGGTGTGCGCCGAGCCCTGGGCGGCCATGGCGTCGAGGAGGTGGTCGGTCAGCACCTCCCCACGCAGCCAGGCCGTGCCCCACCAGGCCAGGACGGCGGACTCCGGGAGGGGGTTGCTCACGGGCAGTGAGGCTACCGCCGGGCCTGCGAACGCTCTGGATAGGGTGAGCGGCATGGTTGCCGTGCTGGAGTTCGCCGACGTCTCGGTGCGGCGTGGCTCCGCCACCCTGCTCGACGGGGTGACCTGGTCGGTGGAGGAGGACGAGCGCTGGGTCGTCCTCGGGCCGAACGGGGCGGGCAAGACCACCTTGTTGCAGGTCGCGGCCGCGCAGATGCACCCCACGTCGGGGGTCGCCGGCATCCTGGAGGAGGTGCTGGGCACCGTCGACGTCTTCGAGCTCCGCACCCGTATCGGGTTGACCAGTGCCGCTCTGGCCGACCGGGTCCCGCGGGGCGAGCTGGTGCGTGACGTGGTGGTCTCCGCGTCGTACGGCGTCCTCGGACGCTGGCGCGAGTCCTACGAGGAGCTGGACCACGACCGGGCCGGCTCGCTCCTCGACGAGGTCGGGGCACGCCACCTGGCCGAGCGGACCTTCGGCACCCTGAGCGAGGGCGAGCGCAAGCGCGTCCAGATCGCCCGGGCGCTGATGACCGATCCCGAGCTGCTGCTGCTGGACGAGCCGGCGGCCGGGCTGGACCTGGGTGGCCGCGAGGACCTCGTCTCGACGCTCTCGTCGTTGGCGATGGACCCGGACTCCCCGGCCACCGTGCTCGTCTCCCACCACGTGGAGGAGATCCCCCCCGGTTTCACCCACGCGCTCATGCTGCGCGAGGGCCGGGTCGTGGCGCAGGGCCCGCTGGAGCGGGTCGTGACCGCCGAGGCGCTCTCGGAGACCTACGGCATGCCCCTGGTCCTGCGGGTCGAGGACGGGCGGTACGCCGCGCGCCGGCGCGCCGCCCGTCGCAGTCTCTGAACGGCTACTCCACGGTGATGGTCTTGGTCTCCCGGTACGGCTCGCCGCCCTCGCCCCCGGACGGGTCGTCCTCGGAGACCTCCACGACGTAGGTGCCGGGCCTCAGCTTCACGTCGAAGTAGAAGGGCGCGAAGGTCATCGCCTCCTCCGCGGTGGTGAACCCGGACTCGACCTCCTTGCCCTGCGCGTCGAGCACCCGCCACGGGACGTTGGCCTCGACGGCGCTGGCCTCCCCGTTGACGGAGGCCGGCGAGGGCACCGTGGCGCCCTCGACCGGCGAGACGATGCTGACCGGCGCCCTGACGTCCTCGTCGGCCGCCCGGGCGACCGGCTCGTCCCAGGAGACCGATCCCCACAGCTCCCCGGCCGGCTCGCCGTCGATCAGGAGGCGTACGGACGCCTCGGGGGCCAACGCCTCGGTGGCGGTCCAGACCAGCTGCTGGGCCATGGCGGCGGCTCCGGGGGCGCCGACGTCCGCTTCCCGCGCCTCGGCCGAGAGGTCGACCGTGATCACGCCATCGGCGCCCAAGGAGGCCGCCAGCACCTGGGTGGCGGGGTTCCACGTGGTGGCGTAGTCGGGGTCCAGGGGGCCGGCGACCATGGCCTCGAGTGCGGCGACGGCGGGGTCCCCGTCAGCCGGCTGCGACTCGCCGGCCAGCCGCAGACCGGCACGCGTCTCCACGACGAAGTAGCTGAACGCGAGGTCCGAGGGGCTGGCGTCGGCGGTCTCGCTCGGCTCCTCGCTGGGGGTGGGGCTGGCGGAGGGGCTGGGGGAGGCGGAGTCGGTCGCGGCGGTCTCGTCGGCAGGGTCCTCGTCGCCGCAGCCGGCGAGCAGCAGCCCGGCCGTCAGAGCGAGGGCGGCGAGTCCGGCGGGCCGCAGCGAGCGGCGGGAACGGAGGTAGGGAGCAGTCGTCATGGGGGGATGCTGCCATCTCGACGGGCCTCTGGCTCGGCGACAAGCGGTGGGAGGCCGCCCGGACTGGCCACCTGACGGTCCTGCGACCGATAGGATCGCCGCATGGACTGGTTGCGCGAGCACGCGTGGGAGACGTGGCTGGGGGTCGCCGTGCTGCTCGGCGTCGCCGAGATGTTCAGCCTGGACCTCATCCTCATCATGCTGGCGACGGGTGCGCTGGTCGGCATGCTGGCCGCCGTCCTCGACCTGCACGTCGCGATCCAGGTGATCGCGGCCGCCGCGACCTCCTTGGCCGCCCTGCTGCTGCTGCGCCCCTCGCTCGTCGCCCGGGTCCACGGCGGACCCGAGCTGCAGCTGGGGCACGGCAAGCTGGTGGGCCGTCAGGCCGAGGTGACCGAGGAGATCTCGGGCCTCCGGGTGGGCAGGATCAAGGTCGGGGGAGAGATCTGGTCCGCCTCCCCCTACGACGACACCCTCACCATCCCTGCCGGGGAGACGGTCGAGGTCCTCGAGATCCGAGGGGCCACCGCCTTCGTCCACCCGGTTCCCCGGCTCGACCCCTGACACACCCGCATCCCTACTTCGGAACGGAGGGCCGATGGAGATCTTCCTCGTCCTGCTCGCACTGCTGCTCGTCTTCGTGGTCGTGGTGCTCGCCAAGACGGTGCGCATCGTGCCGCAGGCGCGCGCCGGCATCGTGGAGCGGTTCGGCAAGTACAAGCAGACGCTGCCGGCCGGTCTCAACATCGTGGTCCCCTTCATCGACCGGGTCCGCTACCTGATCGACCTGCGCGAGCAGGTGGTGAGCTTCCCGCCGCAGCCGGTGATCACGGAGGACAACCTCGTGGTCTCCATCGACACCGTCATCTACTTCCAGGTCACCGATCCGGTCGCGGCGACCTACGAGATCGCCAACTACATCCAGGCCGTGGAGCAGCTGACCATGACCACCCTGCGCAACATCGTGGGTGGCATGGACCTCGAGGAGACGCTGACCAGCCGCGAGCAGATCAACTCGGGTCTGCGCGGGGTCCTCGACGAGGCCACCGGCCGCTGGGGCATCCGGGTCGGTCGGGTCGAGATCAAGGGGATCGACCCGCCGCCCTCCATCAAGGACTCGATGGAGAAGCAGATGCGCGCCGACCGCGACAAGCGGGCCGCCATCCTCACCGCCGAGGGGGAGCGCCAGTCGGCGATCCTCACCGCCGAGGGGTCCAAGCAGGCGTCCATCCTCTCGGCCGAGGGTGACCGAGAGTCGCAGATCCTCCGTGCCCAGGCCGACCGCGAGGCCGCCATCCTGCGCGCGCAGGGTGAGGGCCAGGCCATCCAGACGGTCTTCCAGGCCATCCACGACGGCCGCCCCGACCAGTCGCTGCTGGCCTACCAGTACCTGCAGATGATGCCCAAGATCGCCGAGGGCGACGCCAACAAGGTCTGGATCGTCCCGTCCGAGATCGGCAAGGCCCTCGAGGGCCTGGGCTCGACGATGACGGACATGGCGGGCATCCCGCGCGACGCGACCCCGACCAAGCGGGTCGACATGGGCCCCACCGAGCCGCAGCTGCCACGCTCCAGTGCCGAGACCGGGGCGAGCTCCTCGAGCCGCGCCGTGGAGGAGGCGATCGCCGCCGCCCAGGAGGCGTCCACGACGCCGACCGGCGCCGGACAGACAGGCCCCGCGCCTGGCACCGGTGCCGACCCGGCGCAGGAGCCGCCGGCGAGGTGACGCTCCTCGAGGCGGTGCTGGTCGCCGTCGCCGGCGTCTGCGCCGGAACCATCAACACGCTGGTGGGGTCGGGAACGCTCATCACGTTCCCGACCCTCCTGGCGTTCGGTGTCCCTCCGGTCACCGCGAACGTCTCGAACACCATCGGGCTGGTGCCCGGCTCGATCTCGGGCGCCGTGGGCTACCGCCGGGAGCTCGTGGGGCAGCGCGCCCGCGTGCTCCGCCTCGCCTCCGCCTCGGCCGTCGGCGGGGTGCTGGGTGCGGTGCTGCTGCTGCTCCTGCCGGAGGGGGCATTCGAGGCGATCGTGCCCGCCCTGGTGCTGCTCGGCATCGTGCTGGTCGTCCTGGGTCCGAGGATCTCGCGGCGGGTCGCTGCGCGTCACGTCGCGACCGGTGGGCTCCCTCACCACGGGGCCTGGTGGGTCTGGCCCGCGATCGCGCTCGCCGGGGTCTACGGGGGCTACTTCGGTGCGGCGCAGGGCGTCCTGCTGATGGCCATCCTCGGCATCGGCATGGACGAGGCGCTGCAGACCCTCAACGGCATCAAGAACATCCTCGGTGCCCTGGTCAACGGGGTGTCAGGCCTGGTCTTCGCCGTCGTCGCGCCGGTCGACTGGCAGGTGGTGGCGCTGATCGCGGCGGGCTCCGTGGTCGGCGGGCAGCTCGGGGCGGGAATCGGCCGCCGGCTGCCCGACCTGTGGTTGCGGGCCACCATCGTGGTGGTCGGCCTGGTCGCGCTGGGCGTCTTCCTGCTGCGCTGAGCCCGGAACGGCCCGGCCTCCCGCGGGGCGAGGAGGCGCTAGGCGGAGGGCCCCTCGGCCGCGGCCTCCACCCAGGCGCCGAGCCAGGTGTCCAGGGTCCGGTAGACCTCGGCCCGGGGACCGGGGCGGGAGAGCACGACGTCGTGCCGGGCGCCCTCCACGGCCACGCTGGTCACGTGGGTGCCGAGCGCGGGGGCCCAGCGGCGGATCTGCTCCACGTCGAGGACGATGTCGGTGGTGTGCACCTCCTCGTCCATCACCAGGGCGCGACCGGTCCGCGCCGAGGAGATCACCAGCGTGGGGCACCCGACGTCCAGGCCGCGGTGGACGGCGGCGTGACCCTCACGGATCGCCCGCAGCCACCCGGTCCGCACCGGCCAGGACTCGAGCGGCTTCCAGGTGAGGTCGAACGACCAGTCGCCGTCGTGGTCCAGGTGGAGGGAGCGGGCATAGAGGCCGCTGACCGTCCGGGGCACGACGACCCGGGGGACGACCTCTCCGAGCCGGCGGACGACCTCGGTCCCGAGGGTGCGCATCCACCACGGTCCCTGGAGGTCGAGCCACGGTGAGTTGAGCACCATGCCCGCGAGACGGGGCCGGCGCTCATGGGCCCACAGGGGGAGCGTGAGGCCGCCGGTCGAGTGGGCCGAGCCGACCACCGCCGCGTGGCCGTCGCGCTCGGTGATGCGGCGGAAGGCCTCGTCCACCTCCGGGAAGTACTCGGCCAGGTCGCTGACGTAGTTGGGGGTCTGGTGTCCCTGCAGGGACCGGCCGTACTTGCGCAGGTCGAGGGCGTAGAAGGTGTAGCCCCGCTCGGTCCACCACTCGGCGTACTCGGTCTGGAAGAAGTAGTCGGCGAACCCGTGGAGGTGGAGCACGGCGCAGTTGGTGGGGCCGTGGGTGGGGCGCTTGACCAGCGTGGCCACGACCGGTCCCTCGTCGTCGTGACCCAGCTCGAGGGTCTCCACCTCGTAGGGATGGCCGAGGATGTCGACGGCAGGTCCCGGGGGTACGGCGTGCATGCCGGGAGTCTCCCATCCGGCGCGGCGCGAGGTGTGCGGACCTGGGGGAGTCGTCGCCAGCGGCGCGCCGGCGGAACAAACCGGGTGTCGCATCCGTTGTGCGATCTAGTTCGACATTCAACTAAGGGAGCAGCGATGCAGTTCGGCATCTTCACCGTCGGCGACGTCACGACGGACCCGACCACGGGGCGCAGCCCCAGCGAGCACGAGCGGATCAAGGCCACGGTGGCCATCGCCCGCAAGGCCGAGGAGGTCGGGCTGGACGTGATGGCCTTCGGTCAACACCACAACCCGCCCTTCGCCGCCTCCTCGCCGACCACCACCATGGCCTACGTGGCGGCCCTGACCGAGCGGCTGATCCTCTCGACGTCGACCACCCTGATCACCACCACGGACCCCGTGCGCATCGCCGAGGACTACGCCCAGCTGCAGCACCTGGCCGACGGCCGGATGGACCTGATGCTCGGGCGGGGCAACACCGGGCCGGTCTACCCCTGGTTCGGCAAGGACATCCGGGACGGCATCGAGCTCGCCATCGAGAACTACGCGCTGCTGCGCCGGCTCTGGCACGAGGACGTGGTGACCTGGGAGGGCAAGCACCGCACCCCGCTGCAGGGCTTCACCTCCACGCCGCGTCCGCTCGACGGGGTGGCCCCCTTCGTCTGGCACGGGTCCATCCGCAGCCCTGAGATCGCCGAGCAGGCCGCGTACTACGGCGACGGCTTCTTCCACAACCACATCTTCTGGCCCTCCTCCCACACCGCCCAGATGGTCGGCCTCTACCGTCGGCGCTTCGAGCACTACGGTCACGGGTCGGCCGACCAGGCGATCGTGGGGCTGGGCGGTCAGGCCTTCATGCGCAGGAACAGCCAGGACGCCGTCCGCGAGTTCCGCCCGTACTTCGACAACGCGCCGGTCTACGGCCACGGCCCGTCGCTGGAGGACTTCACCAGCCAGACCCCGTTGACCGTGGGGTCCCCCCAGCAGGTGATCGAGCGGACCCTGGGGTTCCGGGAGTACGCCGGCGACTACCAGCGCCAGCTGTGGCTGATGGACCACGCCGGGCTCCCGCTGAAGACGGTGCTCGAGCAGCTCGACCTGCTCGGCGAGGAGGTCGTGCCGGTGCTTCGCAAGGAGTTCGCAGCGCTCAAGCCGGACCACGTGCCGGACGCTCCCACCCACGCCTCCCGCGTGCAGGCGGCGGGCGGTGGCCGGGACTCCACCGTGCACGCGGCCGCGGACGACGTCACGGGCCGCTCCCCGAGGGCGGCGGCGGTGCGCTCATGACGCGCCGGATCACGGTGGTCACCGCGGGGCTCTCCGTCCCCTCGAGCACCCGGCTGCTGGCCGACCGCCTCTCGGAGGCCACGACGCGGGCCTTGGCCGCGGCGGGTGTCGGGGCCGAGGTCGAGGTCGTGGAGCTGCGCGACCTGGCGCACCCGCTCGCCGACAACCTGCTCACCGGGTTCGCGACGGGGCCATTGGCAGAGGCGATCGAGAAGGTCCGGGGATCGGACGCGCTGATCGCGGTCACCCCGGTCTTCTCGGCCTCCTATGCGGGGCTGTTCAAGACCTTCTTCGACGTGCTGGAGCCCGGGATGCTCACCGGGACGCCCGTGCTGATGGGCGCCACCGCGGGCACCGCGCGCCACTCGCTGGTGCTCGAGCACGCCGTCCGCCCGCTCTTCTCCTACCTGCGGGCCGTGCCGGTCCCCACCGCGGTCTTCGCGGCGACCGAGGACTTCGGCGACGGCGCGGGAGGGCAGCTGGCAGGCCGGATCGAGCGCGCCGCCGCGGAGCTGGCCTCCGTGCTGGGCGCCGGTACGCCGGCAGCGGTGGGTCGGGGGCGTTCGGTCGAGGAGCGGCTGGCGGACCCGACGCCCTTCGAGGAGCTCCTCTCCGGGATCTGAGCCAGCACGATCCCCGTGCCGGGGTCCCGCCGGGCTCAGCGCTGGTAGGTCCCGTGGATGAGCGCCCGTCCCAGGCTCTTGAAGGCCAGGTTGAAGCTCATCACGGCGTTGGAGGCGTCGGCGTCGATCCCCAGCGACTCCTCACCCACGGCGTGCACCGCGAAGAAGTAGCGGTGCGGGTGGTCGCCCTCGGGGGGCGCGGCTCCCATGAACCCGACCTCGCCCCCGTCGTTGCGCAGCTGGAACGACTGGCCGGGCAGCACGCCGCCCGCCGCGCCCGACTCCAGGGAGGTCACGTCGCCCGGGATGTCGACCAGGGCCCAGTGCCAGAAGCCCGACGGGGTCGGCGCGTCCGGGTCGAAGCAGGTCACCACGTAGGACCGGGTGCCCTCGGGGGCGCCCTCCCAGGCCAGCTGCGGGGACGTGTTGCCCAGGTGTGCCACCTGGTCGTCCTTGAGGGGCTCTCCGTCCGTCACGTCGGCGCTCGTGACCGTGAAGGACGGCACCGGGGGAAGGTAGTCATACGGGTTCGGGGCGATCGGTCGCTCGATGCTCATGCCTCGGACTGTAACCCGAGGCGGTCCTTCCTACACGGGGACAATGGGGCGGTGAACGACTTTCCCCCATATCCCGCCGGACTCCGCCTCACTGGACGGAAGGTCGTCGTCGTAGGCGGCGGACACGTCGCCCAGCGCCGCGTGCCGTCCCTCCTCGGGGCGGGAGCCCTGGTCACCGTCGTCTCGCCGCAGGTCACGCCGGCCATCGAGGGCATGGCGGGCGAGCTCACCTTGGAGCTGCGACGGTTCCAGCCCTCCGACCTCGACGAGGCCTGGTACGTCATCGCCGCGACCAACGACCCGCACGCCAACGAGCAGGTCTCGGCCGCCGCGGAGGAGCGCCGGATCTTCTGCGTGCGCAGCGACGACGCCTCGGCGGCGACCGCCTGGACCCCTGCGACCGGCCGGCACGGCAGCGTGACCGTCGCCGTCCTGGGGAACCGCGAGCCCCGCCAGTCCGCGGCGCTGCGCGACGACATCGTCAACGCGCTCCGCGACGGCAGGCTCAACACCACCGGCGCCCTGGATCGCACCCCCGGCGTGGTGCTGGTCGGCGGCGGCCCGGGCGACCCCGAGCTGGTCACGATCGCGGCCCGTCACGCCCTCGCCTCCGCCGACGTCGTGGTGGCGGACCGGCTGGCCCCTCGTGCCCTGCTGGACGAGCTGGGTTCCCACGTCGAGCTGGTCGACGTCGCGAAGCTGCCGCGCGGGCGCAGCGCCCGCCAGGACCAGATCAACGAGCTGCTGATCGACCGCGCCCGGCAGGGCAAGCGGGTCGTCAGGTTCAAGGGCGGTGACAGCTTCGTCTTCGGCCGGGGCTTCGAGGAGGTGCTGGCCTGCCGGGAGGCCGGCGTCCCCGTCACGGTGATCCCGGGGCTCTCCTCCTCGGTGACCGTGCCCGGGGTCTCGCAGATCCCGGTGACCCACCGGGGGGTGGCGCACGAGTTCACGGTGATCAGCGGGCACCTGCCCCCCGGGCACCCCGAGTCGCTCGTGGAGTGGTCCGCCGTGGCCGGGCTGCGCGGCACCGTGGTGCTGCTGATGGCGGTGGAGAACGCCGGAGCCATCGCGGCCGCCCTGGTCGCCGGCGGCCGCCCGGCCGGCACCCCCGTCGCGGTGGTCGTCGAGGGCACCATGCCGGCGGAGCGCACGGTGCTCACGACCCTGCAGGACCTGGCCGCCGACCTGGCGACCCACGGCGTCCGCCCACCCGCGATCATCGTCGTCGGCGACGTGGTCGCGGTCGCACACCCCGACCGCTATCCGGCCGCCGAGAGCCACACGGCAGAGTAGGGCCGTGGCGACCCTGATCGAGATCGACTCCGCGGAGGACCCCAGACTGGCCGACTACCGCGACCTGCGTGACGTCCAGCTCCGCAAGAGCCTAGAGGCCGAGCACGGGCTCTTCCTCGCCGAGGGCGAGAAGGTCGTGCGCCGGGCCGTGGAGGGCGGCTTCGAGCCCCGCTCGTTCCTGATGGCCCCGCGGTGGCTCGACGGGCTCAGCGACGTGCTCGCCACCTCCACCGCGCCCTGCTACGTGGTCGACGAGCGCCTGGCCGAGCAGGTCACGGGGTTCCACGTGCACCGAGGGGCGCTCGCCTCGCTCCACCGCCGCCCGCTGCCCAGCGTCGAGGAGGTGCTGCACGGAGCCCGCTCGGTTCTCGTGCTGGAGGACGTGGTCGACCACGCCAACGTCGGCGCCATCTTCCGCTCCGGCGCCGCCATGGGGTTCGACGCCGCCCTGCTCTCGCCCCGGTGCGCGGACCCGTTCTACCGCCGGGCGGTGAAGGTGGCCATGGGCGCAGTCTTCAGCCTTCCGTGGACCCGCCTCGACGACTGGTACGACGCGCTGCCCTCCCTGTCGCGCCGCGGCTTCACCACGGTCGCGCTCACTCTCGCCGAGGACGCCGTACCGGTGCCCGAGGCCGTGGCCGGGGTGGACCGGATCGCCCTGGTCCTCGGCTCGGAGGGACCGGGGCTCTCCGAGCGCTGGCAGCGCACCGCCGACCGCCGCGCGATCATCCCGATGCAGGCCGGGATCGACTCGCTCAACGTCGCCGCGGCCAGCGCGGTGGCCTGCTACGTGGCAGCGCAGCGCTGAGGCGCACGCCGGCCTCTCCGGGAGGGGGCAGCAGTCAGAGCGCGGGCAGGAAGGAGTCCTGGCAGGTCTCGGGGACTCGGGTGTCGACCGACCGCAGCGGCATCCACCGCCACCACCAGGGGATCGGCTCGGCCAGGGCGGAGTCGCCCACCCGGGGGACGATCACGGTGCCGCCAGCGCGCTCGTAGGTGACCGCGAGCTCGGGCCGCTGGTGCGTGTAGGCCCGGAAGGACGGCCAAGGCAGTCGGTAGTCGGAGTCGACGTAGGAGGCGAGGCCGGCGTCGCTGCTGGCGAGGACCCGGACCATGCCCTCGTGCGAGTCGCGCAGGGGCAGGCTGCGGGGGACCAGCAGGTGGTTGGACTCCCCGTCCACCAGGACGAGGTTCGAGTACATGTGCCACCCGTAGGCGGACTTGAGCTCCAGGTAGGGAGTGAGCCCGTTGGCCACCACCAGGGCGACGAGCGCGATCCCCGCGGGCCCGAGCCGCCAGTGTGGACGGAGTGAAGGTCCCGCGGCGATCGCCCCCCAGCCGACCAGTACCACGTAGGGCAGCCACCACAAGAAGCTGCCCGACGAGAGCCAGGCGTGCGAGGCGGAGGTCTGCGGCAGCACGTTGGCCGCGGTCACCGAGACGCCGACCAGGAGCGCCCCCGCCCGTAGCGCGCGCCGACGCCGCCGGCCCAGGAGACGACCCACCGAGCCGAGGCGCTCGAAGAAGGGGTCGGCCAGGAACAGGGCGAAGAGCGGGAGGAGGACCGCGGTGAAGTCGTAGAAGTGCTGGCCGAGGTCGAAGGAGAGGGCCGTGTGGAACGCCATGGCGAGGAGGACGCCGAAGCGTCGCGTCCGGGGGATCAGCAGGAGGAGCGGGACCGCCACCTCCACCGCCACCGGGACCCAGACGGCCATGAGCGGCAGGGCGCCGGTGGTTCCGGCCGACGGGAGCCCGAAGGCTCCCAGGGCCTCGTCCAGGTGGAAGGTCCCACAGCTGGTGACGGGATCGAGGAACCCGGTGTTGATCTTGGCGAAGGCCGCGAACGAGTAGAAGAGGAGGAGCACCGTCCGTGCCAGGGGCTCGAACCGGTCCGGGCGGCCGGCGGTCAGCAGGTAGCCGACCGAGACGAGTGCCGCGAGCAGCCAGTGGTTGCCCAGCACGGGTGCCTCGAGCACGGCCGTGACCACCGCCATGCCCATGAGCAGGAGGACCCGCTTCGCCCGCGGGTCGAGCAGCACGGCGGTCGCCGCCGCCCCCAGCAGGGTGAGCGAGACGCCGAGCAGGTCGGGGGAGGGCCACAGCCCGCCGTCGTCGAAGTTGCCGGCGAGGTGGGCGAGGGCCGCCACCGCCCACATGCGCGCGAAGACCCGGCGCCGCATTTCCATGCGCACATGATCGTCGTCCGAGTCGCCCGGCGCTGCCGAATGACCCATTCGCGGGGGCCGGCCGGGGCTCGGCCCGGTCCCTTGAGGACTTACGCCCGGGTGCGAGCGGGAGCCGGCCTGCCGGCCGCGTCAGGAGGCTTCGGCGGGCCAGTCCTCGGGGTACTCCGCGGCGGCCTTGTCGTGCGCCTTCTGGAGCTTCTTGCGTTGCTTGGTGGGCAACCGGTCGCCGAAGACGGTGCCGAGGGTGTGGTCCGTCTCGTGCTGCAGGCAGCGGGCGAGGAGACCGTCGCCCTCGAAGGTGACCGGCTCCCCGTCGAGCCCGTAGCCGTCGACCCGGGCCCAGTCGGGGCGTGGGCACTCGACGAACGCGCCGGGGAACGACAGGCAGCCTTCGTCCCCGTCGTCGAGTCGTCGGTCCTTGCCCTCGGGCAGGGTGATCCGCGGGTTGCAGACGACGCCAGCGGTGTGCTCGCCCGAGTCGTCGGGACAGTCGAAGACGAACATCGCCACGTCCTCGCCGATCTGACATGCCGCCAGCCCGACGCCGTCCGCGGCGTACATCGTGGCCACCATGTCGGCGGCCAGCTCCCGCAGGGCGTCGTCGAACTCCGTCACCTGCGCCTGCGGGCGGTGCATCACCTCGGCCCCCCACCGGGTGATCGGGCGGACCCGCCCCCCTGTGGGCAGCGGACCAGGGGGAGTGTGCGGAGCCTGCGACATGGCGTTCATGCTAGCGAGCGCCCACGTGTGACCTGCGACACGCACCGCACTGTGGCGCAGTGTGTAACTGGGAGTTACAGTAAGCGCCATGGCCTCATTCCCCTCAGTCCCCTCAGTTCTCGGACCGGGCGGCAGGAACGGGCTGGCGTCCCGCGAGACGCGGGCGCCGCTCGGCTACGCCGTGGCCGCTCTCAGCCGGCTGGCGCAGAGCGATCTGCTGGACCGGGTGGGTCTGCGTCGGACGGCCGAGCAGGCTGTCTACACGGCCACCCGTGGGGGGTTCCGGACCGCCGCGGCCGCCGGTCGCACCTTCGCGCGCAAGGGGCGCAAGGGCGCCGGCCTGCGCCCTCCGAGCGCCCAGTCCTCAGGGCGGTTCGACCTCACCCCGACCGAGGACGAGCAGATGCTCGTCGACGTCGTCTCGGAGTTCGCCTCCGAGGTGCTGCGCCCCGCCGCGGCCGACGCGGACGACGCGTGCGCGGCGCCGGAGGGGGTGCTGCGGTCGAGCCTGGAGATCGGCCTGCCGATCCTGGGCGTCCCGGAGTCGCTGGGTGGTATCACCGAGGAGCGCTCGGCGATGGCCGGGACCCTGGTCGCTGAGGCGCTCGCTAAGGGCGACATGGGACTCGCGGTCGCGAGCCTGGCCTCCGGAGCCGTCGCCACCGCGCTGTCGCTGTGGGGCAGCGAGGAGCAGCAGCAGACCTACCTCCCGGCGTTCACCGGTGACGATGTTCCAGCCGCGGCCCTGGCACTCGCCGAGCCTCGCGTCCTCTTCGACGCCCTGGCCCCGCTGACCACGGCCAGGCGCGACGGCGAGGGCTACGTGCTGACCGGCCTGAAGTCCGCGGTCCCGCGGGGTGCCGAGGCCGAGCTCTTCGTGGTGGGTGCCGCGCTGGACGGGAAGCCCGCCCTCTTCCTGGTCGAGTCCGGCGCCGCGGGCATCGAGGTGGTGGCCGACCCGTCGATGGGCGTCCGAGCCGCCGGCCTGACCCGGCTCCAGCTGACCGAGACCCCCGCCGAGCTCCTCGGCGAGGCGGACGGCTCGACCTATGCCGAGTGCGTCCGTCTCTCCCGACTGGCGTGGTGCGCGCTGGCCGTGGGCACCGCTCAGGCGGTGCTGGACTACGTGACCCCCTACGTCAAGGAGCGGGAGGCGTTCGGCGAGCCGGTGGCACACCGGCAGTCGGTGGCCTTCATGGTCGCCGACATCGCGATCGAGCTCCAGGCCATGAGGCTGGTGACCTGGCGTGCGGCGTCGCGGGCGGCCCAGGGCAAGGAGTTCGCCCGCGAGGTCGCGCTGGCCCGTCGCCTCTGCGCGGAGAAGGGCATGAGGATCGGCCTCGACGGCGTCCAGCTGCTCGGTGGACACGGCTTCGTCAAGGAGCACCCGGTGGAGCGGTGGTACCGCGACCTGAGGGCCCTGGGCGTCATGGAAGGAGGCGTCCTCGTCTGAGGACGAGGCACCGCAATGATCAACCTCGAGACCCCCCGCAAGCACCGCATGCTCATCGACCAGGCACACCAGGTCGCGATGAACATGCTGCGCCCCATCTCACGCAAGTACGACGCCGCCGAGCACGCCTACCCCAAGGAGCTCGACATGCTGGCGGCCATGATCGACGGCCTCTCCGAGTCGGGGACGGCCGAGGGGGCCGGTGCCACGGGGGTGAGCCAGGAGGCGCGCCCCGCGAAGAAGAAGGGCGACGAGGAGGGCGGCGTCCGCAACGGCGCCAACCTGGCCTCGATCCTCTCGATCGCCGAGATGTGTTGGGGCGACACCGCCCTTCTCCTCTCGATGCCGCGCCAGGGCCTCGGCAACGCGGCCATCGCCTCGGTGGCCAGCCCCGAGCAGCAGGAGCGCTTCAAGGGCCTCTGGGCGGCGATGGCCATCACCGAGCCGGGCATGGGCTCCGACTCCGCCGCCCTCACCACCACCGCCACGCTGGACGGCGACCACTACGTCCTCAACGGCGAGAAGATCTTCGTCACCTCCGGCGAGCGTGCCGGGGCCGTGGTCGTCTGGGCCACCCTCGACAAGAGCCTCGGCCGGGCGGCGATCAAGTCGTTCGTCGTCGAGAAGGGCACGCCCGGGATGCGGGTGGAGCGGCTCGAGCACAAGCTGGGGATCCGGGCCTCCGACACCGCGGTGATCACCTTCACCGACTGCCGGGTGCCCGCCGAGAACCTGCTCGGCTCGCCCGAGATCGACGTGAAGGCCGGCTTCGGTGGCGCGATGGCCACCTTCGACAACACCCGGCCGATGGTCGCCGCGATGGCGATCGGGTGCGCCCGGGCGTCCCTGGACCTGACCCGCGACCTCCTCGAGCAGGCCGGCATCACCATCGACTACGACCGGCCGGCCCAGGTGCAGAGCGCGGCGGCGGCCAAGTTCCTGCAGATGGAGGCCGACCTGGAGGGCGCGCGCCTGCTCGCCATGCAGGCCGCGTGGATGGCGGACAACCGCAAGCCCAACTCGCTCGAGGCCTCGATGGCCAAGGCGAAGGCCGGTCGGGTCGGGTCCGACATCACGCTCTCCTGCGTCGAGCTGGCCGGCACCCTGGGCTACAGCGAGGCCGAGCTGCTGGAGAAGTGGTCCCGGGACTCCAAGATCCTGGACATCTTCGAGGGGACCCAGCAGATCCAGCAGCTCATCGTGGCCCGTCGGGTGCTCGGGCTCTCCAGCGCGGAGCTGAAGTAGCCGAGCCGGACGCGCCGCTCAGCTCACGGCCCGGAACGGGTCGTGCTCGGCCAGGATGCGCTCGACCCGCGCCTGGTCGAGCCGGCTGGCCACGCTCTGCGACTCTTGGGCGTCGCGCACGCACTTGGCGAGCGTGAAGGTCGAGGTGGTCAGGAACATGGTGGCCATCCAGAGGAAGGCGCGGATCCAGGGATCGACCGGCAGGTAGAGGATCGCCCCCACCAGCGTGCCCAGCGCGACCGCGAAGGCGATGCCGGACTGGATGAAGAAGGCGTTGGTGTTCTTCAGGGGCGTGCCGTTGGTGTGGTTGCTCATGCCCCCCAGGCTGCCTCGGCACGGAGCCGTCCGGGACCGTGGCCGGTACGCATGTCGGGTGAGTATCCGTACCCGTCCCGGTGTGCGTGCCGGGGCCGGTGCCAGGGGGGCGGCACGTGCATCTCCCGGGACGGCGTCCGCGGAGGCTAGGTTGCGGCCATGAGCAGTCCGCACATGACTCCCGAGGAGTTCCGTCGTCACGGTCACGAGGTGATCGACTGGATCGCGGACTACTGGCAGGGCCTGGACGGGCGCCCGGTGCGCTCCCAGGTCGCGCCTGGGGAGGTCGCCTCCCGGCTGCCGTCCTCCCTCCCCGAGACGGGGGAGGACTTTGCCGAGGTGATGCACGACCTCGACCGGGTGCTGGTCCCCGGCCTGACCCACTGGCAGCACCCCCGCTTCTTCGCCTACTTCCCGGCCAACTCCTCCCCGGCCGCGGTCCTGGGCGACCTGCTCTCCAGCGGGATCGGCGCCCAGGGGATGCTCTGGGCCACCAGCCCGGCACTCACCGAGGCCGAGCAGGTGGTCCTCGACTGGCTGGCCGAGGCGCTGGGCCTGCCCGGTGACTTCCGCTCGGACGGCCCCGGGGGCGGGGTCATCCAGGACACCGCGTCCACCGCCACCTTCACCGCCCTGCTCGCGGCCCTGCACCGGGCGACCGGGGGAGCGGCGCGCTCCGACGGGGTCGGCTCCCGGTTGCGGGTCTACGGCTCGAGCCAGGCGCACTCCTCCCTGCACAAGGCCGTGATGATGAGCGGTCTGGGCGAGGCGTCGCTGCGCACGGTCCAGGTCGACCCCGCCACCCAGGCGCTCGACATCCAGGACCTACGCCGGCTGATGGCCGAGGACGCCGCGGCCGGTCTGGTACCGGCCATGGTGCAGGCGGCCGTCGGCACCACCTCGACGGGCGCGGTCGACGACGTGGCGGCCGTCGGGCAGGTGGCCGCGGAGCACGGTGCCTGGCTGCACGTGGACGCCGCCTGGGCGGGCGTCGCGGCGGTCTGTCCCGAGCACCGGTGGATCCACGCCGGCGTCGGCGAGCATGCCGACTCCTACGTCACCAATCCCCACAAGTGGCTGCTCACCACCTTCGACTGCAGCGCCTTCTGGGTGCGGGACCGGAGCGCCCTGACCGGTGCGCTCAGCCTGCTTCCCGAGTACCTGAGGAACCCGGCGAGCGAGGCCGGGGGTGTGGCTGACCTGCGGGACTGGCACCCCCAGCTCGGCCGCAGGTTCCGCGCCCTGAAGCTGATGGCTGTCCTCCGCACCTACGGGCGCGCAGGCTTGCAGGCGCACATCCGCTCGGGCGTGGGGCTCGCCGCCCGATTCGCGGCCCTGGTGGCGGGGGACGAGCGGTTCGAGGTGGTCACCGAGCCGGTGCTGGGCCTCGTGGTCTTCCGGTTGGTGGCCGGTGACGAGGCGACGCTGCGGGTGATGGAGGAGCTCAACGACTCGGGGGAGGCCTACCTGAGCCACACCCGGGTCGAAGACAGGGTGGCCATCCGGCTCGCGGTCGGGAGCTGGCGCACCGGTGAGGACGACGTCCTGCGGACCTGGGAGGCGCTGGTACGCCTGGCCGATGCCCAGAGCGCCTGAACGGTGCCTGATCAGGGGGCAGCGAGCGGCACCCGCGCCGCGGCACCTGAGGCGTGGGCCAGGAGCCACCGGGGCGGCTGCCACCCCCGTGCGGCGAAGCCGGCCGACACCTCGTCCAGCACCCGGCTCCGCGCGCCGGTGGGCGACAGGACCAGGGCGCAGCCGCCGAAGCCGCCCCCGGTCATGCGGGCACCCCAGGCGCCCCCGGCGAGTGCCCGCGCGACCGCCTCGTCCAGCTCCGGGCAGGAGACCTCGTAGTCGTCGCGGAGGCTGGTGTGGGAGGCGGTGAAGAGCCGGCCCACCTCCGCCCACTCCTCGTCCTCCAGCGCCGCCGCCACCCGGCTCACCCGGTCGTTCTCACTCTGCACGTGCCGGCGTCGGCGCCGTCCGGTCTCGGCGAGGGACTGCGGGTCATCGGCGGCGAGAGCCACCTCGGCCTCCGCCCGCCGGGTCCGGTAGCCACCGTCGGCGTGCGCGTGACGGGTGCGGGTGTCGACCACCAGGAGCTCCAGGCCGGCCCGCTCGGGGCGCCACGGCACATGGCGCCGGGAGCCGTCCCCGAAGTCGAGCAGCAGGGCGTGGCCCGGCCGGGCGAGCAGGACGACGCTCTGGTCGAGCCCACCGGTGGGAGCACCGACCCCGTCGACCTCGGCGGCGACGCAGCCCGCGACCAGGTCCTCGGGTGGGGCGGGGCTGAGCGCGGTGGCCACCGCACAGATCAGTGCCGCCGAGCTGGACAGCCCCGCCCCCACCGGGACGGAGCTGTCCACCAGGAGGTCCAGACCACCCTCGGCTCCCACCGCCGCCAGGGCACTCGTCACGTAGCTCGCCCACCCGGTCGCAGGGTCCCCGGCCGTGCCGCTCCACGGCTCGGGCGAGGCGGTGCTGTGGAGGCGGACCTGGTCGTCGTCACGCGGGGCCAGGGCCACCCAGGTGGCGTGCTCCAGCGCGATCGGCAGGCAGAGCCCGCCGTGGTAGTCGGTGTGCTCCCCGATCAGGTTGACCCGCCCGGGAGCCCGCGCCACCACCGTGGCGCTCCGCCCGAAGAGGTCCCGGAACCGCTGCTGCACCGGCCGCGCCAGGTCGGCAGGAAGCTGGGTGAGCATGGCGAGGAGCCTAGGGGAGTGCCCGGATCCGGGTAGTTTGGCGGCGTGAGATTCCTTGACGACCGCACGCCGGCCCACGACCTGACCTACGGCGACGTCTTCATGGTGCCCCGCGCCTCCTCGGTCGCCAGCCGTTTCGACGTCGACCTCGCCACCGTCGACGGCACCGGCGCCACGCTGCCGCTCGTCGTCTCCAACATGACGGCGATCGCCGGACGCCGGATGGCCGAGACCGTGGCGCGCCGAGGCGGCCTGACCGTCCTGCCCCAGGACATCCCGCTGCCCGTCGTGGCGGAGGTGGTCTCCTGGATCAAGAGCCGTCACCAGATCTTCGAGACGGCGATCGAGCTGACCCCGGAGCAGACGGTCGGCGAGGCGCTCTCGCTGATCCCCAAGCGGGCGCACCGGGCCGCGGTGGTGGTCGAGGGGCGGCGCCCGGTCGGCGTGGTCGTCGAGGACGACTGCACCGGGGTCGACCGGTTCACCCAGGTCCGTGACGTGATGGGCACCGACCTGGTGCGCGTCGAGAAGGGCACCGACCCGCGCGAGGTCTTCGACCATCTCGAGCACGCCCGCGCCCCGCTGGCCGTGGCCGTCGACGACCGGGGAGAGCTCCTGGGCGTCGTCACCCAGCTGGGGGCCTTGCGCTCGACCCTCTACACGCCGGCCCTGGACGACGCCGGTCGGCTGCGGGTGGCCGCCGCGGTCGGGGTCAACGGTGACGTCGCCGAGAAGGCCTCCGGCCTGCTGGCCGCGGGGGTGGACTGTCTCGTCGTGGACACCGCGCACGGTCACCAGGAGCGCATGCTGGACGCGCTCCGGGCGGTACGCGCGCTGGGCCCCGAGGTGCCCGTGGTCGCCGGCAACGTCGTCTCGGCGGAGGGGACCACGGCCCTCCTCGACGCCGGCGCCGACATCGTGAAGGTCGGCGTCGGCCCGGGCGCGATGTGCACGACCAGGATGATGACCGGCGTCGGCCGGCCGCAGTTCTCCGCGGTGGTGGAGTGTGCGGCGACCGCCCGGGCACGTGGCGGGCACGTCTGGGCCGACGGGGGCGTGCGCCACCCCCGCGACGTCGCCCTGGCCCTGGCGGCGGGGGCCTCGGCGGTGATGATCGGCTCCTGGTTCGCCGGGACCCACGAGTCGCCCGGCGACCTGCTCCAGGATGCGGAGGGCAGGCTCTTCAAGCAGTCGTTCGGGATGGCGTCCGCGCGCGCGGTGGCCCACCGCACCGCCCACGAGTCCGCGTTCGACCGCGCCCGCAAGGGTCTCTACGAGGAGGGGATCTCCTCCTCCCGGATGTACCTGGACCCCGCGCGTCCGGGGGTCGAGGACCTGATCGACGAGATCTGCAGCGGAGTCCGTTCCGCGTGCACCTACGCCGGTGCCCGCACGCTCGAGGAGCTGCACGAGCGCGTGGTGGTCGGGGTGCAGTCGGCCGCCGGCTTCCACGAGGGACGCCCCCTCACGAGCAGCTGGTGACCTCCTCGCCGAGCGCCCGCCGGTTCCTGGTGGTCGCTGCCACGCGAGCGGAGGCGGCGTACCTGCCGGCGGGCCTGCCCCTCGTGGTGACCGGGCTGGGCAAGACCGCGGCCGCTGCGCGGACCGCGCAGGCCCTGTCGCGGATGGACGACCTCGACGGCCTCACCGTGCTCAACGTCGGCACCGCCGGCGCGCTGCGGCCCGGCCTGGAGGGCCTCCACGAGCCCGGTGTGGTCCTCAACCACGAGATCAACGCAGAAGCGGTGCGAGCCCTGGGCTACGACCCGCAGGAACGGCTGGTGGTGGGTCCGGGGGAGACGGTGCTGGCCACGGGAGACCTCTTCGTCACCGACCCGAGGGTCCGGGACCGGCTGGCGGAGCGCGCCCACCTCGTCGACATGGAGGGGTACGCGGTGGCCTGGACGGCGCTGGCCATGGGCGTCCCGGTCCGGCTGGCCAAGCACGTCTCGGACCACGCCGACGAGTCCGCGACGGAGTGGCCGAGCCTCGTCGAGGCCAGTGCCCGGGTGCTCGGCCGGTGGGTCGAGGAGCAGCTCGACGGCGACGGATAGGATCGCGGTCGTGAGGCTGAGGAGACGGGTCGCCGACGGCGAGCAGCTCGACTACGTCTTCGTGATGACCTACGGGCGCTCCGGGTCGACCCTGCTGATGGGGATCCTCAACTCCATCCCCGGCTACCTGATCCGCGGTGAGAACCGGCACGCGGTGCGGCACCTCTACGAGTTCCACCGCAGCGGGCTGGTCGAGAAGGCCCGGGTCAACCCGCGCAACGCCCAGGCGTCGACCCACCCGTGGTTCGGGATCCACGGGTTCGACGAGGACGCCTCCCTCCGCGACGTCAGGCGCCTGGTCCTGGACACGCTGCTGCGCCCCGAGCCGCGCACCCGGGTGACCGGGTTCAAGGAGATCCGCTGGTACGATCAGGACCTCGCCAAGTACGTCGACTTCCTGCGCCAGGTCTTCCCCGGGGCGCGCTTCGTGGTCAACACCCGTCACCTGCCCGACGTCGCGGCCAGCGCGTTCTGGCGGCACAAGGACGACCCGCTCGGGCGCCTCGAGGTGATCGAGGAGCGGATGCTGGGGGTCGCCGACGAGCTGGGGGACGCCGCCTACCGGGTTCACTACGACGACTACCGCGACGATCCGGGCGCGCTCCGCGGTCTCTTCGAGTGGCTGGGGGAGCGGTTCGACGAGGAGCGCATCTCGCGGACCCTCTCCGTGCCCCACTCGATCAAGGCCCGCGCCTGAGGTCTCACCGGGTGTCCCTCCGGGCGGGCACCCGGAGTCGAGCCGACTAGGCGTAGAGCCCTGCCAGTAGTCGGTGACCGAAGCGCTCGAACCTCTCGTCGCCGACTCCGTACGCCCAGACCGCTGTGCTCACCGCTTCACCCACCCGCGTGCGCCGCCATTCCTCCGGTTCGCGTGGGTCGCTGCCGTACCCCGCGAGGAATGCCGCCTCGAGCTCGCGGTCGCGGGTGAAGTCCTGGCTCGCGAGACGGACGAAGTCCTCGGTCGGTGGGCGCAGGTCGGCGCGTCCGAAGTCGATGACTCTGACGACGCCGTCGTCGATCAGCCAGTTGCGCGGCTGCCAGTCGCCGTGGGTCGGCACGACGCGGGCACCGCCACCGGGCCAGGTCGACACCTCGGCGTGCACGCTCCTGACGATCGCGGGGTCGATGCGGTGAGGCCGCGCGAGGTGCCGTTCTGTGCGCTGACGGAACCGGTCGTTCCACTCGGGGTCGACGACCGAGAGCTGGCCGTGGAGGGCGGCGAGCAGCGAGCCCGCCTGCCGGTAGGTCTCGGGGCGGTCCTGTGCGCCGGTCCCCTCCACCAGGGTGCCCGGCAGGTAGCGGGTGACCAGCATCTTCGCGCTCTCGTCGCCGAACAGCAGCGAAGGGGCGTGCCCGGTGGCGACCCATGGACCCAGCCACTCCCGGTGAGCACGGAGCTCCCGGCCGATGTGGTGATCCGCGACCCCGCCTGCTTTCGCGATGAGACGGCCGTGCTCGCCGGCCAGGTCGAGCACCCTGGTCTCCGCGAGACCCCAGCTGAGATCAGCGAGAACCCTCGCGTCCGGGAGCCAGCGTGCGAGCAGATCGCGCTGCTCGGGTCGCAACCGGGCCAGCTCACCTGCCACAGGCAGTCAGACCCGGCGCAGGACGGTGACGGCGAAGTCGGACTCGTCCGTCCACGGTGCGAGGTCCCACGTGCCGAACCGGTGGTCGACCGTGAACCCGACCTCCGCCGCGTCGGCGTCGAGACGGTCCCACGTGTAGGCGTCGGGGTCGCGCCGGAAGCCGAGCACGAGCCGGCCCCCGGGTCGCAGGTGCGCGCGCAACCGCTCCAGGACGGCGCGCTCGGTGCCGGGGGCGAGGAAGAGCATGACGTTGCCCGCGCAGACGGCGAGGTCGAAGGGCTCGGTCCCGAGGTCGAGGGTGGAGAGGTCGGCGACCCGGTAGGTGGGGCCGGGGTGGTCCTCCTCGGCCGCCTCGATCAGCACCGGGTCGACGTCGACGCCCCAGACCACGTGGCCCCGCTGGGCGAGTGCCCCGGCCAACCGGCCAGGTCCGCAGCCGGCATCCAGCACCCGGGCGCCGCGGGGCACCATGGCGTCGACCAGTCGGGCCTCACCCTCGAGGTCCGCGCCCTCGGCGGCCATGGTCCGGAAGCGCTCGACGTACCACTTCGAGTGGGAGTCCTTGGTGTCGGTGAACCAGCGGGGTAGGTCGCTCATGGCTCCATGGTGGCCCATGCCGCCGCCCGGACCCGGCGTGGGGCGTCGCGCGCGCTTCGGCGGAGTCAGCCGCGCGAGCTCCTCGACGTGCGGCCCCGGACCACCCCGACGAACGCCTGGGTGGTCTCGTCGTCCCGCGCGCGGAGCCACGCCAGCCCCATCCGGGTCGTGGGCAGGTCCGTGACCACCCGGTGCACGACGTCCTTGCGGTGGTGGAGCCTGGCGACCGACATCGGGAGAACGACGACCCCCGTGCCGCTCGCCGCGACCTCGACCGCCTCCTTGGCCGTCATCGGCGGGAACGACAGCTGCTCGGCCGTGGCCGGGACCCCGTCCGGCACCCCGAGGACGAACTGCTCGTCGGCGAGGTCCGCGGCGGTCAGCTCCTCGTAGAGGGAGGCGGGGTGCTCGACGCCCACCACCACGACAGGCAGCTCCTCGTAGAGGGGGATGCAGAAGAGGTCGTCGGCCGACCCCGGCACCGGCAGCCGGGCCAGGACCATGTCGGCCCTCCCGTCGTCGAGGACGGCACGCTGGTCGTCCTCCTCGACCGGGATCAGCTCGAGGCGCTCACGGCTGCGCTCCCGCCATGCCCGCGCCCACTTGTCTGGGGTGGCTCCGGGCACGAAGGCGACACGCAAGGTCATGCCCACAGCCTTTCACGGGTGCGCCCGGGCACGATGGTCAGCCGCTGCGGGGCCACGGACGGGCAAGGGCGGCGCGCACTCGGGGCTAGACTGCCTCGGCGTGGGCCAGGTAGTCATCATCGGGGCGGGCGGGCACGGCCGCGAGCTCCTCGAGGCCCTCGAGGCGCACCGTCTCGACTGGGGCACCGTGCCGGGCGAGCACCCTCAGAAGGTGACCTTCGGCGGGTTCCTGGACGACCGTGAGCCCGAGGCCGACCTGCTGGCGCGGCTCGGGGCCGCCTGGCTGGGGCCGTTCGCCGAGCTCGCCTCGCTGCCGCCGACGACGCGCTACCTCGTCGGCCTCGGCTCGGGGGCGGGTCGTCGCGAGGTCGACCAACGGGCCGGCGCGGTCGGCCTGGAGCCGTTCACGCTGGTCCACCCGGACGCCACGGTCGGCGTCGACGTGACGCTGGAGCCGGGCGCCGTCGTCTTCGCCGGAGCGACGGTGACGACCAACATCCGGGTGGGGCGGCACGTGCACGTCGGTCGGGGCGTCGCCGTGGGTCACGACACCGTGCTCGACCCCTACGTCAGCATCTACCCCAATGCCGCCGTCTCCGGCAACGTGCGGCTCGGCGAGGCGTCGACCGTCGGCAGCGGGGCGACCGTCAGGCAGGGGGTGACCGTGGCCGAAGGGGCCACCGTCGCGATGGGCGCGACGGTGATCCGTGACGTCCCGGCGGGCCTCACGGTGGCCGGGGTTCCTGCCGTCGCGCTGTGAGGCGGTTCGTAGCCGGGCGTCGACTCATCGGCGGGTACGGGCTTGGACGTAGTTGAGTTCCACCGGCCTGCACGGCCACGGTGACGGACCTGCGTCAGCCGGTGTGCGGCCCCCAGGCGTCCAACTGACCTACAACGTCATCCATGGCGAGCCGGGTCTGGTTTCGGAGGTCTATGCACTTGCCGGCACCGGTCAGCGCGCACCTATCGTCATTGGCCGCCTTCGCGGCCTCGGCCAGTGTGGTGGAGGACTCGATGGTGTCCGCGACGAGCGACCCGATCTCGCTAGGCACCGCACCGACGTAGTCGGGTGCATCTGGCTTCTGCGCCCCTTCGAGCGAGACGCTCAGGGCCTCCGCCCCGTAGGAGAGGGTGAGTAGCCCCATGGCGCACACGATGCCGTCGGGCTCGGGATCCAGAGACCCGGCGCTCGACCAGTCACAGTCACCCATGGTCGACAATTGCTCTCGAAGGTCTGTCTCGTTCTTGGCCACGATCGAGGCGTACTGGCTGACGATGGCCGTGTCCTCGTCGGGCTCTTCATCAGCGGTTGTCTTGGACGGCTCGTCGCTCGGAGTGGTGTCAGCCTTCTCGCCGGTGTCAGTGGCTCCGCACGCGACCAGGACGGCGAGCAGCAAGGGTGCGACGACCAGCGCGCGGAGAGATCTCATGGCGTGAATGTAGCGGCGCTTACGAGCCACGGAGGCCGAATCCGCCTGACGGCCGATATCGGCAACTGGGTCAGCAGGCCCCTACAGGGATCACGTCGAGCGGCTCCGGGCCTTGGGGACACTCCTAGGCACCCTCGGCATGCGACACCATGGATTCGTGACTGAGCGTTACGCGGCCAGACCCCGCGGTGCGTCTCGCCCCGGAAAGCAGCAATCCCCCCTCCGGATCTACTTGGAGGGGGGATGACTTGGGTGTCCGAGGGGGGAGAAACACACTCTGGATGGGGAAGTTTCCCCGGACCAACGTGGTGGTTGGTCATGCCATGCATCCTACCTGTATCCACCTTCGTTAAGCGGAACTGCGCTTCACCGCTTCGGTGTGGGCACGTGATAGAGGAGTTGCATGCTCATCGAGGGAACGGTGAGGCGCACCTCTCCCGGCTTCTGTGGATGAGCCAAGACTGCCTCGACGGCGTGCCCGGTCACCCAACGAACCTCGGACGGCACCCAGGGCTGTTGGGCGTAACGGAAACGCGCCACCGCCCACAGCGCCCGAAGTTGCGTGAGGGCCAGACTGGTTAGGGAAAGGTTCTGCTCCGCGTTGACCCAGGTCGTCGTCTCATACCACCGCTTGCCGCGGTCGCTGTCCCCAGTGGTCAGATGCGTGATGGAGGGTCCGTCTGCCTTGATGGGCAGTTCCGTCTGCTGGTCCCCGAACGCCATCGCGGCTGCCCCTGGCCGAACCGCCAAGCCGTGCTTGGCCGAGTTGTAGAGGGGGCCATCGTCGAGAAGAAGACGCCCCAAGTGCCCCATCAGTGACGATGCCCCTTGCTGCACCGCGGTCCACTGTTCATCTGGCGAAGAGGAAGTCAGTCGAGGCCGACCGGTGAAGACGTCCATGAGCGCTTCGGACGTCTCTTCGCTCCCGCGTGTCGTGAGGAACCTTTCGACCTTTCCCTTGAACTCGCCCGGCGTCCGGACACGAGCCACTTCTAACCAAGGGCAGGCAGGGTGACCGACATGTGCCAGATACAAGCGGAAGAGCGCCTCAGCGGTGTGATGGAGCAACACCGTGGACTCCGCGGTGATGTAGTCACGGGTCTCGTCGCCGTCATCGTCCTCCGGTGTCTTCCACTTGGCCTTGACCACGCCGATAGCGAGTTCCTCGTTGAAGGAGCTTGGCAAGCGGTCTGGCCCTTGCGCAGCCAAGAACAGCCCTCGCAACCGACGGTCGAGGTAGTCGTGCGGAGCCATCACGCCGCTGTAGAACCGATGGTTCATCTCGGGGAACTGCTCTGGGGCGAGGTTGCGGTCCTCGGGACGAGTCTTGGTCACCTCCAGGAGACTACGACGAGATTCGTCACCCTGTGAGGGTTGTGAGGCTTGTGAGGACCTCGGTGGTCATGTCCTCTCAGCGGGTCACAACGCGGTGTAGAGCCCGTGCCCGGCCTTGCCTATCTGTCCCACGCCGGCCATTTGACTGAGGTATTGCCTCGCGCTCACGTCGCTGAGGTCGAGAGCCGCTGCGAGCTGCTTGGGGCCCACGGGACGGTCCTGACGTTCCAGATAGTCCAGCACCTGCTGCCGACCGCCGCTCAGACGTGCGCGCTCGTTGGTTCCCACGACGTTCCAGCGGAGGTCGTCGCCGCGTTCCAAGGTCAGGTCGGACTCCTCAGCGTTCCGGGGACGGACGGCCAGCACGCACTGTCGCGCGGCCGTGTGGCGGCTGAGGACCGCGTTGCCGTCGGTTGCAGCCGTCATCCCATTGCTACCGCTGATGCGGTGCATCACGTCCTCACCCTCAGCCTTCCGCGTGTGGTGGACCAGGACGATGAGCACGCCAGGGAACTCCTGAGCCAGGCTCGCCAGACCGGCAAGAGCCTTGTAGTCCTCCTGATGCCGGTCCACGCCGCGGAGGGTCGGGGCCACGGAGGCGTAGGTGTCGATGACGACCAGCCGTGGGCTCTCCTGTGAGCTGAGCCAGGTGCGAAGTTGGTTCTCCAGGTCGCCACCTAGCGACCGACTCTCGTAGGCGATGTGCAACCGGGATGGCGCAGGTTCACCGCCAAGCATGGTGGACAGCCGCGCACGGAACGAGTGCTTCCCGCCCTCGTTGGCCACGTAGAGCGCGTCTCCTTCCTCAACCTCGAGAGACCCCCATGCGTCCGAGCCCGATGAGACTGCGAGGGCCAGGTCCTGCAGCAGCAGGGACTTCCCGGCCTTCGGGTCTCCGGCAAGGAGGAGCAGTCCGGCGGGGATGACGTTGCCCACCACCATCGGAACGGGCGGGAGGTCTTCGGCCATCAAGTCCGCGGCGGTGTGGGTCATCAGGGGCGAGGGTGCAGAGGTGGTCATCGGTTCTTCCTTGTTCGGGACCGATGCCCCTTCACTTCGTTTGTCGGCATCGGGCACCACGTCGCGGTGCCTGCCGGACCGTGACGCCCCAACGAAGTTCGTCAACCAACCCCGTTCACATCGCTCACACGCCTCACAACCTGGGCCGGTTGTGGCGGGGCTGGCTGCCCCGCATCCCCCGCTACCGCCGCATGCGACGCCAGGAGGGCAGCCCCCTGGACCCCCGGGCGGCCCGGCTGCGCCGGGGTAGTCAGGGACGCCCCCTCACGTCTCACTTCGCTCGGAACAACGTGAGTGGACCCCCCTGACTACCCCAGCACAGATGGTTGACGCTCGTTCCTCACGACGGACCTTCTTGTGTGCCGGGCCGCCTCCGTTGGGGCGCAGCTCGTGGCCTCCCCGCTCCCGCGCGCTCGTTCCTCGCGACGCAGCAGCGGGCCCCTGGCCACCAGCTCCGCCCCAACGGCTCAGGGGGCAGGCCCCCCGAGACCCCCAGCGGGGCCTACGGGTCTCCCCACTACACGCCCAGGAGGCGAGTTGAACGACCAGCCAAGCAGCACCGAGAACCAACCGGCGCTGTTCCCGGAACCGCAGAGAACGACGCCCGCTCCCGACTTGAACGCCCTCATCCAGGCGGCACGCGTGGCGTCTGCAAAGAAGGCGGATGGCGGGGCCGTCGGCACCGTCGTCAAGCGCCTCGCGAGCGGTGACGGCTCGGCGCTCGTTGCCACCCTCCGGGCGGAAGGCTTCCCTGACGACGCCCTCGCGGCCGCCGCAGCCGAGGACCCGGAGGACCGGCGCCGGAAGCCGCGAGCGCGGCTGACCATCGTTGGGGGACAGCCCATGCTGCACCTGACCACCACCGGTTGGGCCGCTGCTGGACACACCAGCCGCCGGGAGCGTTCCCCAAGCGCGGAGAGTGCGGCCCATGCCGCCGCCCCGATGGACCTCGCGGCGTGGCTCGCGCGACGTCTTGCCCCATGGCCGGACTTGCGGCTCTCGGTCGCGACCGGCGCTGCTTGCGAGGCTTGGAGCGAACGGGTGCGAGGTCTCGCGTGGAGCCGCATCCAGTCCGGTTCAGGGGATGCATCTGGGACCCTGGGGCTCCTGACCAACGGCCTCCGTCCTGACGCCCTGCTCGTGGAGCGTTGGGCCTCCTCTGAGGCCTACAAGGGGGCCTGGGGGGTCACCCCCGCGGGACCGGAAGACGTAGCCGAGCAAACCGTGCTGCTTGAGGTAGAGCGAGCGCGCAAGGGCGACCCACTGCGGTGGAAGGTCGAACGGGCCGAAGGCGCCATCGGCCTTGGTGCTGCCCACGCGGTGGTGTGGGTCGTTGTGTCGGCCACGGTGGCCCGGGACTTGGTGGCCCTGGGCGTGGGGCGTCCTGGTGGTCGCCAGTTGCTCGTGGCAGCGGCCCAGGTGGGCCTGGGCGGGGACCCGCCGGAGCAATTCCCCTCAACACCGCCGTGGTGGCCGCTGCGTCTCCAGGAAGGTGCCCGATGAACAACGACGACCAGCCCGAGTTCGCGGACCCGGACCGTGCAGACGTGCCTGCCTTCGACCTGACTCCAGCGGCATCGGGTGTCCCCCTCTCGGGGCTCACCTCGACTGCGGTGCCGCCCGGGGCCCTCGTCGCCGCTGCCATGTGGTTGCTGGCCGAGTTGCGCCGGTTGCCTCCTGAGCACGCTGCACACCTCGGGGTCAGGCGTTCGGTGCAGCTTCTCGCCCAAGAGGCGACGCTAGGGGCGCCTGTGCTGGTTGCGCTGGCCGCCGGAGCAGTTCTTGACGCAGCCGCCGCCGTTCCCGAGGGCCCGCCATGGCCGTGGGACCGCGCGGACTACGACCCCGACGAGTGGGGCCATGCCTAGGTCACGCCAGTCCTCTACTGAGCATCCTCTTCGCCTGCGTTCGGGGTGGAGGGGATGCTCGGCAGGGCCTTCGGTGCCAGCGGATGCGGCTCACCCGTGCGAATTGCTGTGGTGGCGGCCACGGCCTCTTCGTCCGACCTGATGTAGGTCAGGGTGGTTGCAGCGCTCTCGTCCCGATGACCGGCGAACCGGCGCGCGGCGCCGAAGCCAGCGAGGCGCTCAACCTCCGCGACCGCGGTGTGGCGAAGCCAGTGTCCGGAGACGTGGACCTTGTCGGCCCAGGGGAGGGCGGCCTGCCAACGGGCGTAGAGGTTGTCGTAGCGGCGGTAGGTGAGCGGCTTGCCGACGTTCTCCCCCCGTGTGGGCTTGTAGCGGAACACCACGTCCTCTGGGTCTGTCGCACCGCGTGTCTGCGCGTGCTCGACCAGGGCCAGCAGAAGGGTCCTGGACACCGGAACCCAGCGCTGGGTCTCGCCCTTCTCCCGGAGGAGCACGGTCTGCTCTTCGTGGTTCAGGTCCATGAGCCGCAGAGCCAACCCGCCGCCACGCCGTGCTCCGGTCTCGAGGTGGAAGCGGAAGAGCAACGTGTCCAGGCTTGGGTCGTTGCCGGTGGTAGCGCAAACCTGGTGCAGTTGCTCAATTTCAGTTGGCTTGAGGGGCCTGCGGTCGCTCGCGTGCCGACGCGGCTTGGTCAGTTTGAGCGCGGGGTTGTCGCGCAGCAACTCATCGTCAACCGCCTTCTTGAAGAAGTGCCGCAGGGCGGCGACGCAGTTCTCCTGGGCGCCTCGTCCGTCGCGGGAGTTGGCTCGACGACGGGCGGTCTTCTTGGCGGCCTGCACCAGCCCTTCGAGTTCGGTCTTGCGAAGGTCATGCACGAGGCGCTCGCCGTACGCCTCTACGAGGCTCCGCCAGTGGTTCCCGTAAGTGCGCTTCTGGCCCTCGGTCGCCAGGCCCAGGACGACCGCGTGGAACTCCTTGACGGTCGAGATGGTCGGTCGGTTGACCTGCAGTTGCGGCGGAAGGGCGTCCGAGAGGTCGGCGAGGGACACGTGCAGCGTCGCCATCATCTGCTGGATGGCGGCGACATGGTCGGGGCTATGCGGCTGCATGAGGGGCTCCTAAGGCGTTGAGGAGGGCGGAGGCGCCGACGAGGACGGCGGTGCCCGGGGTGGTGGAGGGCAGGATGAGGACGGAGGAGCCTGGTTCCGCGCCGAGCACTTCCCTCAGCGCCACGGACAGGCAGAGCCGACGTCGGTCATCGAGGGCGACGATGGTTGGCGCTCCGGTCGTCTCCAAGGACAGGGCCACGCGCCCGGGCGCTTCGACCCGGGCGCCCAGCGTCGCGTTCGGCTCCCACCCAAGAAGGGCGAAGAGCCGCGCCTCCGTGAGCCGCGCGTGGCTGTCGACGCGGGCGGAAGAAAACCGCACCCCCGCGGCGTTAGCGGGAAGCGGAGCGGGCAGAGGAGCGATGTCGACGCGGCGCACGAGCGCGGACCCGTCGGACACCGCTCCGAGTCGCGGAAGGGACGCGGTGAGGTTGTCCCGTCGGCGTGCGATGGACACCCCGACGGCAGTTGCTTGGCTGGACACGCCGGGGACCGTGCTGGTCGATTCCACTGGCGCAGTCGCTGCACCCGGTGGTCCAGACAACTTTCTTGGGGAAACGGATGAGGGCGGCCCGTGGGCCGCCCTCCGCGTCGAGAAGTCCGGGGAAACTTCCCCATCCTGTGTGTCCGAGGGGGGACTTGAACCCCCACGCCCTAATACGGGCACTAGCACCTCAAGCTAGCGCGTCTGCCAATTCCGCCACCCGGACGAGTGCGTGGAAACATTAGCAACACCTGCTGCGATCGCCCCAATCGGGGTCGGGCTTGACGTCCGTGACCGGCTGCCGGTCAGGATGGGCCCATGCGCAGCCCCGAGGAGCACCAGCACGAGGACCGGCACCACGATCCCGCCGCGGAGGTGGTCGACCTCTGCCGTGACCTGGTCCGGATCGACACCTCCAACTACGGGGACGACTCCGGGCCGGGGGAGCGGAAGGCCGCCGAGCACGTCGCCACGCTTCTGGACGAGGTGGGCATCTCGTGCGAGGTCGTCGAGGGTGCGCCGGGGCGCACGTCGCTGGTCGCCCGGTGGGGCGGCTCGGAGGGTGACGCCCTGCTGCTCCACGGCCACCTGGACGTCGTCCCGGCGGCCGCGGAGGACTGGACGCACGACCCGTTCGCCGGCGAGATCGCCGACGGCTACCTGTGGGGTCGGGGCACGGTGGACATGAAGGACTTCGACGCCATGCTCCTCTCCGTGGTGCGCGCCCGGGTCCGGGCCGGTCGGATCCCGGAACGGCCGATCGTGCTCGCCTTCACCGCGGACGAGGAGGCGGGCGGTCACCAGGGCGCGGAGGTGCTGGTCCGGGACCGCCCCGAGCTCTTCGAGGGCGTCACCGAGGCGGTCGGCGAGGTCGGCGGCTTCACCACCACGGTGCGCGGGCAGCGGATCTACCTGATCGAGGCCGCCGAGAAGGGGATGGCCTGGATGCGGCTGCGCGCCCGCGGCACGGCGGGCCACGGGTCGATGGTCAACCACGACAACGCGGTCACCGAGCTGGCAGGAGCGGTCGCGCGGATCGGCGCCCACCAGTGGCCGGTCCGGCTCACCCCCGCCATGGAGGTGCTGCTGGCCTCGGTCGCCCACATCGCGGGGACCGAGGCGACGCCGGAGAACGCGGAGGCGCTCGTCGAGGAGTTCGAGAGCTCGACCCGGATGCTCGGCGCGGTGATCCGGAACACCGCGAACCCGACGATGCTCGACGCCGGCTACAAGGTCAACGTCATCCCCACCGAGGCCACGGCGCACGTCGACGGACGGTTCCTCCCCGGCTACGAGGACGAGTTCTTCGCGACCCTCGACGAGCTGTGCGGCCCGCACGTCACCCGCGAGTTCGTCAGCCACCAGCAGCCCTGGGAGTCGCCCACCGAGAGCCGGTTGATGGACGCGATGACCCGGTCGATCCTGGCCGAGGACCCGGACGGCATCGTCGCGCCGTACCTGATGAGTGGCGGCACCGACGCCAAGCACTTCCGCAAGCTGGGCATGTCCTCCTACGGCTTCGCTCCGCTGCGGCTGCCGGCCGACCTCGACTTCGGCTCGCTCTTCCACGGGGTGGACGAGCGAGTCCCGGTCGACGCCCTCGAGTTCGGGGCCCGCGTCTTCGACCGGTTCCTCGACGAGGTCTGAGCACCGGCGGGACAAGGGCCGAACGTCGTCGACTCCCGGGCCGGATTGCCCTAGGCCCTGGGCGGTTCTGCCCCGCACACTCGGAGGGCGCGTCGAGTCGCCACAGGGCGGCACGACGCCGACCGAGGAGGATCCATGTCGCGCCTGCGTCGAGCTACCGCCCTGACCATGAGTTGTGTGATCACGGCCGTGGCGATGGCGCTCGCCCCCACCGCGATGCGGACGCCAGCGGTGGCGGACCCGCCCACCGGCGGGACCACGATCGCCTCGGAGACGTTCACCGGCTCGTCAGTGTCCGATCCGTCCTGGACGGTTCAGGGCGAGACCTGTCTCACCGGCGCCACGGCGGCCCCCCCGTCGGGCGCCGCCCAGATACCGACCTGCTCGGGGCAGCGAGTCGGCAGCGTGCCACCGATCGGCACGCCCGGCTACCTGCAGCTCACGGACGAGAGTCTGCAGAGCGCCGGCAGCATCCTCTACAACAGTCCGGTCCCCGCGACGGCCGGGGTGTCCATCACCTTCGACATGTTCCAGTACGGGGGAACGGGGGCCGACGGGATCGGTTTCTTCCTGGTCGACGGCTCCACCGACCTGACCGATCCGGGCGGTGCCGGCGGCAGCCTCGGCTACGCCCAGCGCAGAACACCCGAGGCCGGGGTCGAGCCCGGGATCGTCGGCGGCATCCTCGGGGTGGGGCTGGACGCCTTCGGCAACTACTACGACGACGGCGAGGACCGCGGCGCGGGTTGTCCCGCCGATCAGCGTTCTCCGTCCACCGCCGAGGGTGCCGTGGCTCCCAACGTGATCACCGTCCGGGGTCCGGGGGAGGACTCCACGGGATACTGCTATCTCGCCTCCACCACGCCGGCCAACCCCAGTGACCCGGACAGGCCGGGCACCACCCTCCGAGGGACGCTGCGCGCACGGACGCTGGCGGCCTCGTGGCGTCAGGTGAACGTCCAGGTCACCCCCGCGCCCGACCCCCGAGTGATCGTCCAGGTGCGGTACAACCCGTCAAACCCTGCCTCGCCGTGGATCACCGAGCTCGACATCCCGGCTCCGAGCGACCTGCCCACCACCTACAAGTTCGGTCTCTCCGGTTCGACCGGCGGCCAGAACGACGTGCACCTGATCCGCAACGCCGTGGTGCAGACCGTCAACCCGCTGCCCACGCTTCAGCTCGAGAAGCAGGTCGACCGGACCGGAGACCCGCTGCCCGCCGTGATCTCCGTG
This sequence comes from Nocardioides sp. Z22_16, assembly GCF_058134365.1. NCBI lineage: Bacteria > Bacillati > Actinomycetota > Actinomycetes > Propionibacteriales > Nocardioidaceae > Nocardioides > Nocardioides sp. Z22_16. Next base: position 193,930 of record NZ_JBYTTI010000004.1, on the reverse strand, counting down.
GGCACGCAGATCCCCTACCAGTACACGGTGACCAATGCCGGAACCGAGACGCTGTCGACGCTCTCGATCGTCGACGACCGTATCCCCGCACCGATCACCTGCGAGAGCAGCACGCTGCCACCCGCCCCGGCGCCGGGTTCGACCACGGTCTGCCGCGGCACCTACACCGTCACCGCGGCCGATGCCGAGGCCGGTGAGGTGGTCAACACCGCCACGGCCACCGCCGTCAGTCCAGGCGGGAACGACGTCACCTCGCCCGAGGCCACGGTGACCGTCCCGCTGGAGTCCCGGCTCGCGCTGGCGAAGGACGTCGTGACGGACCCGCCGTACAGTGCCGGCCAGGTGGTCGAGTACTCCTACACCGTCTCCAACACCGGTGGCTCCACGGTGACCAACATCGCCGTCACCGACGACCTGATCGCCTCGGCCGACCTGGTCTGCGAGTCGAACGTGCTGGCCCCGGGTGAGTCGACGAGCTGCACGGGAAGCTACCGGGTGGACACCGGGGGGGCCGGCCCGACCGGCAACATCGTCAACACCGCCGTCGCCACCGGTGTCACGCCGATCGGCCAGGACGTCGAGTCGCCCGAGGCTCAGGCCTTGATCGGGGTCAACACCGACATCGCGGTCACGAAGACGATCGACGACCCCGCCCCGGAGGTGGGGGACACCGTGACCTTCACGGTCACCGCGACCAACAACGGTCCGGTGGCGGCGACCGAGGTCGTCATCGAGGACCAGCTGCCCGCCGGACGGCTGACCCTGGTGTCCTCGTCGACAGCGGGGTCCCAGGCCTCCACATACTCCGCCGCCACCGGAAGGTGGTCGATCCCTGCCCTGGCGGTCGGGAACGCCGTCACCCTGACCATCACGGCCCGGGTCGACACCAACAGCACGGTGTCCAACACCGCGAGCCTGACCGAGCTCGTCCAGCTCGACACTGACGAGTCCAACAACAGCGCCACCGTGACCTTGAACCCCCAGGCGCTCGATCTCGCGGTGACCAAGCAGGTGGTGGGACGCAACCAGGTGGCCGCTGGGGAGCCGGTCACCTTCCGCGTGACGGTCACCAATCTGGGCCCCCGTCCGGGCACCGGGATCACCCTCTCCGATCCCTTGCCCCAGGGGCTGCTCTACCGCCCGGCCGACTCAGGCGGTACCGGCACCTACTCGCCGGCCACCGACACGTGGGACGTCGGGGCACTCGCCGTCGGAGGCTCCGCGACGTTCGACTTCGTGCTCGACACGACCGCGCCGGGGACGTTCACCAACGTGGCCAGCCTGGCCACCGTCTCGCCGACCGACGTCAACAGCGCCAACAACTCCGCCTCGACCAGCGTGGTGGTGCGCGAGCCCGAGGCGGATCTCGCGATCGTGAAGGGGGTCTCGCCGCAGGAAGCCGTCGTGGGGGAGACCGTCACCTACTCGGTCACCGTCACCAACCGGGGCCCCGACCCTGTGCCGGACGTCTATGTCACCGACACTGGCGTCGAGGGGGTGACCGTCCTCGACACCGAGCCGTCCCAGGGCACGGTGGACGTGCAGGCCCTCCGGTGGGACGTGGGGACCCTCGCGGTCGGCGGCAGCGCGGAGCTCGTGATCACCGCGCGTGTCGAGACGGTGGGCACGAAGATCAACGTGGCCGTCGTCGACGCGCTCTACCTGGACGACGCCAACCCCGAAGACAACGAGTCCACCGCCAGCGTGAGCACCCTGGCCCCGGCCGTCGACGTAGGCGTGACGAAGTCCGTGGACCGCGCGGAGGGCCCAGGCTCGACCACAGACATCCCGCTGGGACAGGACGTCGTCTTCACCCTCACCGCGACCAACAACCCCGTCGCGGACCAGCCCGCCACCGCCGTGACGAACGCCGTCTTCGCCGAGGTGCTGGAGGACGGGCTGACGTTCGTCTCCTCCGACGGCGACGGTACGTTCGACCCGGCAACCGGGACCTGGAGCGTCGACTCCATCCCGGTCGGGGCAACCGTCACCCGTACGGTCCGTGCGACCGGCACCCAGGTGGGTCAGCGCACCAACACGATCGCCTTGAGCGCCCTCGACCAGCGCGACACGGACCCGACCAACAACTCCGACTCCGCGTCCCCCTCGTTCGTCGAGCAGGCCGACCTCGTGATCGACAAGGACGTCCAGCCTGCGGTGGCCCAGCCCGGGGACACCGTGCTCTACACGGTCACGGTGACCAACGACGGCCCCAACGCCACCGACGACATCACGGCGGCTGATCCGGCGATCATCTCCGCCACCATCGTGGACAGCTCTGCCGACGTCGGCACCTTCGACGAAGGGCTGCGGATCTGGGCGATCCCGCGGCTGGAGTCCGGTGAGACAGCGACGTTGCGCGTCTCCGTGCGGCCCAGTACCGGTGCCGCGGGCCACTACCGCAACCTGGTCGTGATCCAGGGGTCCCGGGTCGAGGACCCGGAGTCAGGCAACAACGTCGACGACGCCGAGCTCTTCGTGCCGGTCGCCGACGTCGCGGTGGAGAAGACCGTCGACAATCCCAACCCAGTGGTGGGCGGGACAGTGACGTTCACCGTCGGTGTCCGCAACCTGGGCCCTGACACCGCCGAGGCCGTGAGCCTCGCCGATCAGCTGCCGGCAGGACTCAGCTATGTCGACAGCACGGCCACCCAGGGCGCCTACGACCCGACCACCGGCACCTGGACGATCGGCGACCTGACCCCCGTCAACCTGCCCACGACCGGTGTCCAGGCGACGCTGCGCATCACCGCGCGGGTGCCCGAGGCAGGCACCTTCGCCAACACCGCCACCTCGGACCGGAGCGGCTCCTTCCCCCGCGACCCCGACCTCACCAACAACACCAGCACGGTGTCGGTGACCGCCGGCCAGAGCCCCGGGCTGGTGCTGGAGAAGACCGCCAGCCCCGCGACCGTCGCCACGGCCGGGCAGCAGGTGACCTACTCGTTCACCATCACCAACACGGGGAATGTCCCGATCAGCGGCGTGGGGATCGCCGAGGACGCCTTCACGGGGACCGGCGACCTGCCGACCCCGACGTGCCCCGAGGCGGCAACCCAGCTCGCGCCGGGAGCCAGCGTGGTCTGCACGAGCGTCTACACGGTCACGGCCGCGGACCTCCGGGGCGGTGGCCTGCGGAACACGGCTCGCGCGACGGGCGCGGACGTCACCGGGGGCCCGACGTCCTCGCCGCCTGACGGTGCCGTGGTCCAGGTGGACGCCGGAGCACCCGCCCAACCGCGGGTCCGGACCCGGACGTCCGAGCGCCGCGTCGAGCCGCGGGAGAGGTTCCACGACCGGGTCCGGGTCACGGGGCTGGCGGCCGGGACCACGGTCCCCGCGGTCGCCCGGCTCTACGGACCCTTCACCTCCCGCGCGGCGGCCTCCTGCCGCCGGGCGAACCTGGCGAGCACCGTCACGTGGCGGGCACGCGCCGGCTGGACGAAGACCCCGAAGGTGAGCGTGGCGGCGCCCGGCGTCTACACCTGGAAGGTGACCACCCAGGCGACGGCGGCCAACGAGTCGGCGACGACCCGGTGCGGGCTGAAGTCCGAGACGACGACCGTCGCCAAGCCGTCGTACCAGCCGCCCGTCGTGCCCAGTGGATTCTCCGGCACCCTCCTGGACCCGGAGTCGGCACGAGTCTCGAAGGCCTCGATCCGTGCGTCCGGCTTCGGACTGCGCGCGCAGGTCGTCCCGACCGGTCTCTCGCGCGGGCGCATGGAGCTGCCCGCCGACGTCCGGCTGACCGCCTGGCTACGCCGTTCCGCGGGCTACGGCGACGCCATCGGGACCACCGTGGTCGCCGGTCACGTGTCGGACTGGTACGACCGACCCGGTGCCCTGTGGGGACTGCGCCGTGCCGAGCAGGGGCAGGCCCTGAGCGTGCGCAGCGGCGGGAAGACCTACCGGTACGAGCTGTCGGAGACGAAGAAGTACGACCGGGCCGGCAAGCTGCCCCAGCGCTTCTTCCGCACCACCGGTGCTCATCGGCTCGTGCTGATCAGCTGCACCGACCGGGTGGTCTACCCCAACGGACGCTTCCACTACACGAAGTACCGGGTGGTCGTCGCGAAGCCGGTGGGCGTCACCAGAAGGTCGGGCGGACCTGACGAATGATCTTGCGCCGCAGCAGCACCCGGCGGGTCCCGTCGGGGGTCATCCGGACCCGCATCAGCTCCCACCCGCCGTGCTCGGCTCGCTCCACCAGCAGCCGTCGTACCGCGTTGCGGGAGACCTCCGGCGGGTAGGTCCGGCTCTCGAACTCCCACTCCACCCCCGGGCGTGGCGGGCGACGCAGCGCGCGGCTCATCAGTCCGCCGACACGTCGTCGAGCGCGGCGACGATCTCGGGCGGCAACGCCAGCTCCTCGGTGCCCAGCACGTCGTGGAGCTGCGCGGCGGTGCGAGCACCGACCAAGGGGGCGGTGACGCCCGGGCGGTCCCGCACCCAGACGAGAGCCACCTCCAGGGGGCTCCAGCCGAGACCCTCACCGGCCCTGACCACCGCCTCGACGATGCCACGGCCGCGCTCGTCGAGGTAGGAGCCGACCCGGTCCGCGAAGTGCGGGGTCGCGCCGGCCGAGTCGGCGGGGATGCCCGTGCGGTACTTGCCGGTCAGGACACCGCGTCCCAGCGGAGACCAGGGGAAGACCCCGAGCCCGAGGGCCTGGGCCGCCGGCAGGACCTCGAACTCGACGTCGCGGCTCATCAGGGAGTACTCCACCTGGGTGGAGACCACCGGGGCCCGGCCGGGCCACGCCCGCTGCCAGGTGACGGCCTGGGCGCTCTGCCACCCGTTGTAGTTGGAGATGCCGACGTAGGAGGCGCGGCCCGAGGAGACCGCGGTGTCCAGGGCGCTCAGCGTCTCCTCCAGGGGGGCGGCGTCGCTCCACACGTGGACCTGCCACAGATCGACGTGGTCGACGCCGAGACGTCGGAGCGAGGCGTCCAGGGTCGTCAGCAGGGCACCCCGGGAGGTGTCGACGTTGCGCTCCCCGGAGCGGCGGGAGACGCCGGCCTTGGTCGCCAGCACCACCTCGTCGCGACGCACGACGTCGCCCAGCAGGCTCCCCAGCAGGCTCTCCGACGCGCCGTCGCCGTAGCCGGCCGCGGTGTCGAGCAGGGTCCCACCGGCCTCGGTGAAGGCGATGAGCTGGTCGCGGGCCTCGTGCTCGTCGGTGTCGCGGCCCCACGTCATGGTGCCGAGGCCGAGCCGGGAGACCTGGAGGCCGGTGCGACCGACCGAGCGCTGCTGCATGCGCACAGGCTAGTCACGCCCCGGGGAGGCCGCCTGCGCGGCTCGCCGGACGCGGTGCGGGCCCGGACGGAGCGGCGCCCTAGGCTGTGCCTCCATGTGGGATCTGTTCAAGGCCGTGGTGCTCGGAACCATCCAGGGGCTGACCGAGTTCCTCCCGATCTCGAGCAGCGCCCACCTCAGGATCTTCCCCGAGCTCTTCGGCTGGGGCGACCCGGGAGCGGCCTTCACCGCCGTCATCCAGATCGGCACCGAGCTGGCCGTGCTGATCTACTTCCGCAAGGACATCTGGAACATCGGCAGCAGCTGGGTGCGGTCGATCTTCCAACCCGAGCACCGGGGCACGCTCGAGACCCGCATGGGCTGGTTCATCATCTTCGGCTCCATGCCCATCGTGGTGCTCGGCGTGCTCCTCAAGGACGTCATCGAGCGGGACTTCCGCAACCTGTGGATCATCGGTGTCGCCCTCGTCGTGATGGGCGTGATCCTGGGCATCGCCGACCGGGTCAGCCGGGACGACAAGAAGATCAAGAACCTCACCATGCGCGACGCCCTGCTGATGGGCGGCGCCCAGGCCCTGGCCCTCATCCCCGGCGTCTCGCGATCGGGGGCGACCATCTCGATGGGCCGCTTCCTCGGCTTCGAGCGGGAGGCCGCCACCCGGTTCGCCTTCCTGCTCGCCATCCCCGCAGTGGTCGGTGCGGGGATCTTCGAGCTCCAGGAGATCCCGCACGGGCACAACAGCTACGGCTGGGCGCCGACCATCCTGGCCACGGTCGTCTCGTTCGTGGTCGGCTACGCCGCCATCGCCTGGCTGCTCCGCTACGTCTCGACGAGGTCCTACACGCCGTTCGTGGTCTACCGGGTGCTGCTCGGCGGAGCCACCCTGCTCCTGCTGACGACGGGCGTGCTCACCCCCTGAGGACGGCTCACAGCCAGCCCACGCGCTTGAACCAGGCGAACAGTCCCGTGGAGACGACGAGCATGAACGTCAGGGAGAGCGGGTAGCCGTACCGCCAGCCCAGCTCGGGCATGTGCTCGAAGTTCATGCCGTAGATCCCGGCCACGAGGGTCGGGACCACGACCAGCGCCGCCAGCGCGGAGATCTTGCGCATGTCCTCGTTCTGCTGCAGCGAGATCCGGGCCACATGGGCGTCGAACGCTCCCGAGAGCAGGGAGTCGAGCGTGTCGACGATCTCCCCGACCCGGAGCAGGTGGTCGCCGACGTCGCGGAAGTAGGGCGCCGTGCCCTCCGGGAATCCCGGCACGCGACCGGCGGCGAGCTGACGGAGCGGCTCCCGGAGCGGCAGGACGGCGCGGCGCACCTCGGCCAGCTCACGCTTGAGCGTGTAGATCCGGGCCGCGTCCTCTGCCCGCACCGCCCGTCCCTCGGAGAAGACGGACGCCTCCACCTCGTCGACGTCGATCTCCAGCTCCGAGGCGACGGCCCCGTAGTCGTCCACCACCTTGTCGCACACCGCGTACATCACCGCGGAGGGGCCGTGGGCCAGGACCTGGGCGCGGGTCTCGAGGTCGCGTCGAGAGGCCTGGAGGTCCGCGCCGTCCCCGTGTCGCACCGTGACGACGTAGTCGGCACCCAGGAAGACCCCGATCTCGCCGGTCTCCACGGCGTCCTGCTCGTCGACGTACCACAACGTCTTGAGCACCAGGAAGAGCATGTTCTCGTACTGCTCCAGCTTGGGACGCTGGTGGGCGCTGACCGCGTCCTCCACCGCGAGCGGATGGAGGCCGAACGCGGTGGCGACCTTCTGCATCTCCGCGTCGTCGGGCTCGTGGAGCCCGACCCACTGGAAGTCTCCGGGGCGGCGGCCGGCGCCGACACCCAGGACGTCGTCGACCGCAAGGTCGTGCGCCATCCTCTGGCCCGCCCGATACACCGCGTTGTCCACGATCACACCCCTGAGGCTAGCCCCACTAGGCTCCAGCCATGGCCACCGTGATCCTGGTGCGACACGGTCGCACCACAGCAAACGTCTCCGGGACGCTGGCGGGTCGGCTCCCCGGCGTCCGCCTCGACGAGGAGGGCGAGCGGCAGGCGCTCGCCACGGCCGGGCGACTGGCGGGGGTCCGGCTCGCCGCCCTCGTGACGAGCCCCCTGGAGCGCTGCGTGCAGACCGCGGAGCTGATCGCGCACGCGCAGGCCCGGACGGCCCCTGAGGGCACCCAGGACTCGGAGGCGCCGGGTGGCCCGCCGGCCCTGCTCCACGAGGAGCGCCTGACCGAGTGCGACTACGGCGAGTGGCAGGGGCGTCGGATCTCCGAGCTGGCCCAGGAGGAGCTGTGGCGCACCGTCCAGCGCCAGCCGGCGGCCGTGGTCTTCCCCGGTGGGGAGGCGATGGCGGCCATGTCGGCCCGCGCCGTCGCGGCGGTCCGTGAGCGCGACGCCGCGGTCGAGCGGGAGCACGGGCCCGGTGCCGTGTGGGCGGCGGTGAGCCACGGCGACGTGATCAAGGCGATCCTCGCCGATGCGCTGGGCATGCACCTGGACCAGTTCCAGCGGCTCGTCGTGGACCCGGCCTCGGTGAGCCTGGTGCGCTACACCGCGGGGCGGCCCTTCGCCCTGGGCCTCAACACCCACGGCGGCGACCTAGGCTGGCTGATGGCTCGCGGCGACGCGGCGGAGGTCCCCGCCGAGGACGCCGTGGTGGGCGGGGGAGCGGGCCCGTCGGCCCCCTCTGGTGCCCGCCCCTAGGGTGGGGTCATGCCTGTCGTGCACTCCTTCGACCCTCCCGAGCGATTCGTCTCCGGCACGGTCGGTGAGCCCGGTCACCGGACCTTCTTCCTCCAGGCCAGAGCGGGTGCACGGCTCGTCAGCGTCTCGCTGGAGAAGCAGCAGCTGCTGGCGCTGGTCGAGCGCGTCGACGAGCTCCTGGACGAGCTGATGTCCGCCACCGCCGGCGGCTCGGTCATCCCGGCCGTGGCGCCGGTCGACCTCGAGGACAGCGAGCCGCTGGAGCAGCCGATCGACGAGGAGTTCCGGGCCGGCACCATGACGCTGTCGTGGGATCCGGGGGACGAGCGCATCGTGATCGAGGTGTTCCCCTTCAGCGAGGCCGCGGTGGTCTCGCCCGAACAGCTCGAGGAACTGGGCGAGGAGTCCTTCGAGGAGCCCGAGCCGGAGGAGCTCCTCGTGGTCCGGATCGCCAGCGGAGTGGCACGCGCCTTCTGCGCCCGCGCCCGGCAGGTGGTGGAGGCCGGACGGCCGCCGTGCCCGTTCTGCGGCAACCCCGTGGACCCCGACGGCCACCTCTGCGTCCGGGCCAACGGGTTCCGCCGCCGGGAACCGTGACTCCTCCGGGCCACCCACCCGACCTGGTGCCGGAGGGGGGAGAGATCGTCCTGCACGGGCGGGTGATGCCCGCCTCCAACGCGACCTTCGTCGGCGAGGTGGACGGCGTGCGCGTCGTCTACAAGCCGGTGGCCGGGGAGCGACCGCTGTGGGACTTCCCCGACGGCACCCTGGCCGCCCGTGAGGTGGCGGCGTACGACGTCTCGACCGCGCTGGGCTGGGAGGTCGTGCCGCACACCCTGCTGCGCTCCGGGCCCCACGGGCCCGGCATGGTCCAGCGCTGGCAGGAGCCGGACCCGGACCAGCACGCGGTCGACATCGTGCCGGAGAGTCGCGTGCCGGAGGGCTTCCTCCACGTCTTCGACGGGGTGGACGGACGCGACCGCCCGGTCTCCCTGGTCCACGAGGACTCGACCGCGCTGCGCCGGATGGCGATCTTCGACGTGGTCATCAACAACGCCGACCGCAAGGGCGGCCACGTGCTGGCCATGACCGGGGGCCACCGCTACGGAGTCGACCACGGGGTCAGCTTCCACGTGGAGAACAAGCTCCGCACCGTGCTGTGGGGGTGGGCAGGGGACCCGGTGCCCGGCCCCGACCTGGAGCGGGTGGCAGCCCTGCGCGACGAGCTGGACGGGGCCCTGGGCGAGCGGTTGCTCGACCTGCTGACCGCCGAGGAGGTGCAGGCGACCTGCCGCCGGACCGACCGCCTCCTGGCCTCGGGCACGATGCCCCTGCCCCAGGAGGGGTGGCCGACGATCCCGTGGCCGCCCTTCTAGGTAGGCTGCCGCCATGCGCGCCTGGTCTGCCCCCGAGGTTCCGGTCCTGCCCGTCACGGGCCCACCCGTCCAGGTGCACGACACGGCCACGGGCGCACTGGTCACCACCACTCCCGACGGGCCCGCCCGCCTCTACGTCTGCGGCATCACCCCCTACGACGCGACCCACATGGGACACGCCGCGACGTACGTCGGCTTCGACCTGCTCAACCGGGCGTGGCGCTCCGCGGGTCACCCCGTCGCCTACGTGCAGAACGTCACCGACGTCGACGACCCGCTCCTGGAGCGGGCGCAGAAGGTCAAGATCGACTGGCAGGCGCTGGCCGAGCGGGAGACCGACCTCTTCCGCCACGACATGGAGGCGCTCCGGGTCCTGCCGCCCCAGCACTACGTCGGCGCGGTCGAGTCCATCCCGCTGGTCATCGACTACGTGGAGCGGCTGCGCCGGACCGGCTCGGTCTACCAGGTCGACGACGACCTCTACTTCTCCGTGACCGCCGACCCCGCCTTCGGGGGCGTCTCGGGGCTGGAGCGCGCGGAGATGCTCACGACCTTCGCCGAGCGCGGCGGGGACCCCGAGCGCCCGGGGAAGAAGGACCCCCTCGACTGCGTGCTCTGGCTGGCCGAGCGCCCCGGCGAGCCCTCCTGGGAGAGCCCCTTCGGTCCCGGGCGCCCCGGATGGCACATCGAGTGCACCGCGATCGCGCAGGAGTACCTCGGGGGCCAGTTCGACGTCCAGGCCGGCGGCTCCGACCTGGTCTTCCCCCACCACGAGATGTGCGCCAGCGAGGCCCACGTGGCGACGGGTCAGCCCTTCGCTCAGGTCTACGCGCACGCGGGCATGGTCGCCTACGACGGCGAGAAGATGTCGAAGTCGCGCGGCAACCTGGTCTTCGTCTCGCACCTGCGCAACAGCGACGTCGACCCGATGGCCATCCGGCTGGTGCTGCTGCGCCACCACTACCGCAGCGACTGGGAGTGGACCGACACCGAGCTGTGGGACGCGGTGGACACCCTGGAGCGCTGGCGCCGGGCCCTCGCCCTGGGGGCCGGCGCGCCGGCCGCACCCGTGGTCGAGGCCGTCCTGGCGGCCTTGGCGCACGACCTGGACGCCCCCACGGCGGTGCGGCTCGTGGACGAGTGGGTCTCCTCGACCCTCGGCACCGCCGGCCTCGCGGACGCCACCGACGACTCGGCGGCGACCACGGTCCACCAGCTGCTCGACGCGGCGCTGGGTCTCTCGCTCTAGCCGTCTCGCGCTGTGGTCGGCGCGCCTCAGCCCGAGTCGTCGCGTCGCTTGAGGTAGCGCTCGAACTCCCGCGCGATCGCCTCGCCCGACGCCTCCGGGAGGTCCGTGGTGTCCCTGGTCTCCTCCAGCGAGCGGACGTAGTCGGCGATGTCCTCGTCCTCCTCCGCGAGCTCGTCGACCCCGCGCTCCCAGGCCCGGGCGTCCTCGGGGAGGTCGCCGAGCGGGATGCGGGTCTCCAGCAGGTCCTCGAGCTGGCCGATCAGCGCGAGCGTGGCCTTGGGGCACGGCGGCTGGGCGACGTAGTGCGGCACCGCCGCCCAGTAGGAGACCGAGGGGATGTCGAGCCGGGAGCATGCGTCCTGGAAGACGCCCACGATGCCGGTCGGTCCCTCGTAGGACGACTGCTCCAGGTGGAGGCGGTCCACCAGCTCGGGCTCCGTGGCCGTGCCGGTGACCGGGATCGGACGCGTGTGGGGGGTGTCCGCGAGCAGGGCCCCCAGGGTCACGACGAGCTGGCCGCCGAGGTCGTCGCAGGCCGCCAGCAGCTCGGCGCAGAACTGCCGCCAGCGCATGTTCGGCTCGATGCCGTGGATCAGGATGACGTCACGCTCGAGGTCCGGGGGCGAGGCCACCGCGATCCGGGTGGTGGGCCAGGTGAGCTGGCGGTGACCCTTCTCGTCCGTGCCGACGACCGGCCGGTTGACCTGGAAGTCGTAGAAGTCCTCCGGGTCGATGGCGCCCACGACGGTCGCCTCCCACGCCTCGATGAGATGCGCCACCACCGCCGAGGCGGCCTCGCCCGCGTCGTTCCATCCTTCGAAGGCGGCAATCACCACGGGGTCGACCAGGTCGGTCAGGGCGTCGATCTCGATCACGTCACCCAGCCTAGGCGGTGACGCTGATTTCGCCCGCTCCCACGGCGGATGTCAGGATGCGGAACACCTGTCCGGCCCGCGGACCGCGCCATACTGTGGATCGTCTACCGGCAAGCCTGACGCGAGGAGCACCGTGCCCGAAGACCTGCTCGTCCAGCACCGCCCTGACGCCACCGACGAGCTCCGGGTGGCGATGACCGAGCGGATCCTCGTCGTCGACGGGGCGATGGGCACCGCGATCCAGCGCGACCGCCCGGACGAGGCCGGCTACCGGGGTGAGCGCTTCGCGGACTGGCCCTGCGACGTCCAGGGCAACAACGACCTGCTCACCCTGACCCGGCCCGAGCTCATCGCCGCCATCCACCGTGAGTACCTCGAGGCCGGCGCCGACATCATCGAGACCAACACCTTCAACGCCAACGCCGTCTCCCTCGGCGACTACGGCATGGAGGAGCTGGCCTACGAGCTCAACCACGCCTCGGCCCGGTTGGCCCGCGAGGCGGTGGACGCGGTGACCGCGGCCGACCCGGGTCGGCCGCGCTACGTCGCCGGAGCCCTGGGCCCGACCACCCGTACCGCGTCGATCTCGCCGGACGTCAACGACCCCGGGGCGCGCAACATCAGCTTCGACCAGCTGGTCGCGGCGTACACCACGGCCGCCCGGGGCCTGCTGGACGGCGGCGCCGACCTGCTCTTCATCGAGACCATCTTCGACACGCTCAACGCCAAGGCCGCCATCTTCGCCGTGGAGACCCTCTTCGAGGAGCAGGGACGCCGTTGGCCGGTCGTCATCTCGGGCACCATCACCGACGCCTCCGGCCGCACCCTGACCGGTCAGACGACCGAGGCGTTCTGGCACTCCGTCCGGCACGCCAAGCCGCTCCTGGTCGGGCTCAACTGCGCGCTGGGTGCCAAGGAGATGCGGCCCTACGTCGCCGAGCTGAGCCGGATCGCGGACACCTTCGTCTCGGCCTACCCCAACGCGGGACTGCCCAACGCGTTCGGTGAGTACGACGAGGCGGCCGCCGAGACCGCGGCGGTGGTGGGCGAGTTCGCCGAGGCCGGCCTGGTCAACCTGGTGGGCGGCTGCTGCGGCACCACACCGGCGCACATCGCGGCGATCTCCGCAGCGGTGGAGGGGGTGGCCCCGCGGGTCGTCCCCGAGATCGCGCCGGCGATGCGGCTCTCCGGTCTGGAGCCCTTCACGATCACCCGCGAGAGCCTCTTCGTCAACGTCGGCGAGCGCACCAACATCACCGGCTCGGCGCGCTTCCGCAAGCTGATCAAGGACGGCGACTACGACACTGCCCTGTCGGTGGCCCTGCAGCAGGTGGAGAACGGCGCGCAGGTCATCGACGTCAACATGGACGAGGGGATGATCGACGGCGTCGCGGCGATGGACCGCTTCCTCAAGCTGCTCGCCGCCGAGCCGGACATCAGCAGGGTCCCGGTGATGGTCGACTCCTCGAAGTGGGAGGTGATCGAGGCCGGCCTCAAGTGCGTGCAGGGCAAGCCGATCGTCAACTCGATCTCCATGAAGGAGGGCGTGGAGCCGTTCGTCGAGCAGGCCCGCGCCTGCCGCAAGTACGGCGCGGCCGTGGTCGTGATGGCCTTCGACGAGGACGGGCAGGCCGACAACCTCGACCGGCGCAAGGCGATCTGCGAGCGCGCCTACCGGATCCTGGTCGACGAGGTCGGGTTCCCGCCCGAGGACATCATCTTCGACCCCAACGTCTTCGCCGTGGCGACCGGCATCGAGGAGCACGCCTCCTACGGCCTGGACTTCATCGAGGCCGCCCGGTGGATCAAGGAGTCCCTGCCGCAGGCGCTCGTCTCCGGGGGCATCTCCAACGTCTCCTTCTCCTTCCGCGGCAACAACCCGGTCCGGGAGGCGATCCACGCGGTCTTCCTCCTCCACGCCATCGAGGCTGGCCTCGACATGGGCATCGTCAACGCCGGCGCCCTGATCGTCTACGACCAGGTCGAGCCGGAGCTGCGCGAGCGCATCGAGGACGTGGTCCTCAACCGCCGGCCCGACGCGGCCGAGCGGCTCCTCGAGATCGCCGAGGAGCACAACCGGCAGGGCGACCAGGTCGAGGCGGCCGCCGAGGAGTGGCGCGGCCTTCCGGTGGGCGAGCGGATCACGCACGCCCTGGTGAAGGGCATCGACGCCTACGCCGAGAGCGACACCGAGGAGCTTCGGCAGGAGATCGCCGCCCGCGGCGGACGCCCCATCGAGGTGATCGAGGGGCCGCTGATGGACGGGATGAACGTCGTCGGCGACCTCTTCGGCGCCGGCAAGATGTTCCTGCCCCAGGTGGTGAAGTCGGCCCGGGTGATGAAGAAGGCCGTGGCCCACCTGATCCCCTTCATCGAGCAGGAGAAGCTGGACAACCCGGCGCTCGCGACGGTCAAGGACACCAACGGCACGATCGTCATGGCGACCGTCAAGGGCGACGTGCACGACATCGGCAAGAACATCGTCGGTGTGGTGCTGCAGTGCAACAACTACGAGGTGATCGACCTCGGCGTGATGGTCCCGGCCCAGAAGATCCTCGACACCGCCGAGGAGATCGGCGCCGACATGATCGGCCTCTCCGGCCTGATCACCCCCTCGCTCGACGAGATGGTCACGGTCGCGGGCGAGATGCAGCGCCGCGGCTTCGAGATCCCGCTGATGATCGGCGGCGCCACCACCTCGCGGGCGCACACCGCAGTCAAGGTCGACAAGAAGTACGACGGCCCCGTGGTGTGGGTGAAGGACGCCTCGCGCTCGGTGCCCACCGCGGCCGCGCTGCTCCACCCCGAGCAGCGTGAACGTCTGATGGCCGAGGTCACCGCCGACTACGACTCGCTGCGGGCCCGCCACGCGACCAAGCACGACCGCCCGATGGTGGCGCTCGAGGCGGCCCGGGCGAACCGGACCCCGGTGGAGTGGGACGGCTACCAGCCGCCCGCCCCGGCCCAGCCCGGCATCCACGTGCTGGAGGACTACGACCTCGGCGAGCTGCGCGAGTACATCGACTGGCAGCCGTTCTTCAACGCCTGGGAGATGAAGGGGAAGTTCCCCGACATCCTCAACAACCCCACCACCGGCGAGGTCGCCCGCAGGCTCTACGACGACGCGCAGACGATGCTCGACCGGATCGTGGGGGAGGGGTGGCTGACCGCCCACGCGGTCTACGGCTTCTTCCCTGCCAACGCGGTCGGCGACGACATCGAGCTCTACACCGACGGCTCCCGCACCGAGGTGCTGTCGGTGCTGCACCACCTGCGGCAGCAGGGCGAGCACCGCGGCGGGGTGCCCAACCGGGCGCTCTCCGACTTCGTGGCGCCTCGCGAGACCGGCCTCGCCGACCACGTCGGCGGCTTCGCGGTGACGACCGGCCACGGGGTCGCCGAGCGCATCCTCGCCTTCAAGGAGGAGCTGGACGACTACTCCGCCATCATGCTGGAGGCGTTGGCCGACCGGCTGGCCGAAGCCTTCGCCGAGCGGCTGCACCAGCGGGTCCGCACCGAGTTCTGGGGCCACGAGCCGGCGGAGTCGCTGAGCAACGAGGACCTGATCGCCGAGCGCTACACCGGGATCCGTCCCGCGCCCGGCTACCCGGCATGCCCCGACCACACCGAGAAGGCCGAGCTGTGGCGCCTGCTCGACGTCGAGACGCGGACCGGCATCAAGCTGACCGAGTCGATGGCGATGTGGCCCGGGGCGGCGGTCTCGGGCTGGTACTTCTCCCACCCCCAGTCCCAGTACTTCGTGGTGGGGCGCCTGGGCCGCGACCAGGTCGCCGACTACGCCGAGCGCAAGGGCTGGACCCTGGCGGAGGCGGAGCGCTGGCTCTCGCCGAACCTCGGCTACGACCCGGAGGACTAGGGGGCGGACAGAGACGCGGTGGTGTAGCAGACTGCTACACTTTCGTTCTCTCGTTCTTCCCGGAGGTAGCGCCATGGGTGCGACGACACCGACCCGTTTCGACGCCGGCATGTTCGCCGAGGCTCAAGCTGCGGGGGAGCGGTCCCACCGCAGCGCCGCCCAGCAGCTGGCGCACTGGGCCCGGCTCGGGCAGGAGCTGGAGGCTTCCGGCGCTCTGTCCCAGCGTGAC
The DNA here is from genome assembly GCF_058134365.1 of Nocardioides sp. Z22_16. Taxonomy (NCBI): domain Bacteria; kingdom Bacillati; phylum Actinomycetota; class Actinomycetes; order Propionibacteriales; family Nocardioidaceae; genus Nocardioides; species Nocardioides sp. Z22_16. The sequence continues at coordinate 178,355 of NZ_JBYTTI010000004.1, read as the reverse complement.
ATCAGCCGGGTCCTGGCCGGTCAGCTCTCCTACGACCAAGTGAGCGACACCGACCAGGCGGCCGTGCGCACGGCCTGGCGAGAGGGGATCGACGAGGACATCTCGAACCTGGACCTGCGCGCCGACTTCGAGGCCGAGGGGCGCACCCGGGCCTCCGAGCTGGGCCCGGACGGGAGTGTCGTCGTCCACCACCAGGACCCGGTCGACTCTGCGGAGCAGCCGCGTCGCCTCGAGCGGGGCGGGCAGGTGACGAAGAAGGCCCGCGGACGGAAGACCCCCGAGGGGCGAACCGCCGGCGCGCGCAAGACCGCCGCCGGGTGAGCACCCCGGTCCTGCACCTCCTGGCTGGTTCCAACGGGGCAGGGAAGTCCACCCTGGCCGAGAAGGTCCTGGTCCCGCGCACGCACCTGCCGTTCGTCAACGCCGACAAGATGGCCGAGCAGCTGTGGCCCGGAGACCGGGACGAGCAGAAGCTCCGGGCCCTCACCGTCTCCGGGTTGGCAGCCGAGGAGCGCCTTCGGCTCATGGACCGCCGGGAGTCGTTCATCACCGAGACCGTGTTCAGCCACCCCAGCAAGGTCGAGCTCGTCGCCCGCGCCGTCAAGGCCGGCTACATCGTCTGGATGCACGTGATCATGGTTCCCGAGGACCTCGCGGTCGCACGGGTCGAGGACAGGACCGAGGCCGGTGGGCACCAGGTGCCGGAGGAGAAGGTCCGGGGCCGCTACCACCGCCTGTGGGCGCTGATCGCCGAAGCCAGGAGCCAGGTCGACCGGGCGGTGTTCTACGACAACTCCAGCCTCGACAAGCCGTTCCGGATCGTCGCGACCTACGAGTACGGGCGCCTGGTCGGGGCCGCGAAGTGGCCGACGTGGACGCCTGCGGAGCTGACCCGGGCAGGGGACTGAGGGAGCCCGGACGAGGTGCGCCGACCGTGTCGCCCAACGGGTCTGACGGGTCGGGACGTGCCTGTCGCACCGTGACGTTGGCGCATGTCGCGCCCCTTCGTTCTAAGGTGGTTCGTCGCATGGAACGTCGCATGGAGTTCTTCGGAGGGCATTCTGAGTACCGGACATTCTGGTGTTTTCGCAGGTCAGGAACCTGAGGGGGGAGAGCCCCGGCTGGCGGCTGTCCTGTGGGACATGGACGGCACGCTGGTCGACACCGAGCCCTACTGGATCGCCAGCGAGTTCGAGCTGGCCGAGCGGCACGGGGGGACCTGGTCCCAGGAGCACGCCCTCAACCTGGTCGGCAACGACCTGCTCGACTCCGGCCGCTACATCCGCACCCACATGGGGATCGACCTCGAGCCGGCGCAGATCGTCGAGGAGCTGCTCGACGGGGTGGTGGCCCGGGTCGAGCAGGAGGTCCCGTGGCGCCCCGGCGCCCGCGAGCTCCTCCTCGAGCTCTCCGAGGCGCACGTGCCCTGTGCCCTGGTGACGATGTCCTACCGGCGGTTCGTCGATCCGGTCCTGGCACGGCTCCCACGGAACACCTTCGCCGCCGTGGTCACCGGCGACGTGGTCACCCAGGGCAAGCCCCATCCCGAGCCCTACCTGCGGGCGGCCTCAGCCCTCGCCGTCGACCCGGCCGACTGCGTGGCCATCGAGGACTCCAACACCGGAGCCCGCTCCGCGGTCGCCGCCGGGTGCCGGGTGCTCTGCGTCCCCAACCACGTGCCGATCCTGGCGGGGCCCGGACGGACCTTCGCGGACTCGCTGGCTGATATCGGTTTGGAAACGTTGCGTCAGGTGCGTGTTTCACCGCGTGACGCCGCGCACAGCTCTGAGTAATGTCGCGACCCTGCCTGGCCGCTCGGCCGGCGCGACTTGCGAAGGGTGATGAGTTGCAGATGAGATCCATGGGAAGAATGCGGTTGGCGACCGTGGGGCTGGCGACGGCGGCACTGGTGCTGACGGGGTGCGCCGAGAGCGAGCGCTCGGACGACGAGAGCAACGAGGGAAGCGGCGGCGGCACCTTCGTCTTCGCCGGGGCGGCCGAGCCCAAGCTGCTCGACCCCGCCTTCGCCTCGGACGGTGAGACCTTCCGGGTGGCCCGCCAGATCTTCGAGGGTCTCGTCGGCACCGAGCCCGGCACGCCGGACCCCGCCCCGCTGCTGGCGGAGAGCTGGGAGAACACCGAGGACGGGCTGGAGTACACCTTCCAGCTCCGCGACGGCGTCACCTTCCACGACGGCACCGACTTCAACGCCGAGGCCGTCTGCGCCAACTTCGACCGCTGGTACAACTTCCCCGCGGCGGTGCAGACCGACGACTTCGCCTACTACTACGCCAAGCTCTTCCGCGGCTTCGCGACCGGCGACAAGAAGGGCGAGGGGATCTACGAGTCCTGCGAGGCGTCCGACGACCTCGAGGCCAAGGTCAGGCTGACGGAGCCGTTCGCCGGCTTCACCGCCGCCCTGTCGCTGCCCGCGTTCTCGATGCAGAGCCCCACCGCCCTGGAGAAGTACCAGGACGACGCGGCCGCCAACGTCAACACCACGGAGTACTCCACCGCGCACCCGACCGGCACCGGTCCGTTCGTCTTCGACTCCTGGGACCGCGGCAACCGCATCACGCTCAAGCGCAACGACGACTACTGGGGCGAGACGGCCAAGGTCGACACCGTCCAGGTGGTCGCGATCGACGACCCGGCGGCCCGCGCGACCGCGGTGCAGAACGGTGACGTGGACGGCGCCGACCTGATCGGTCCCGCCGACATCGAGCCGCTGGAGGAGGCGGGCATGCAGGTCATGCCCCGCGACCCCTTCACCATCCTCTACCTGGGCATCAACCAGAAGCAGAAGCCCTTCGACGACATCCGGGTCCGCCAGGCGATCGCGCACGCGATCGACAAGGAGGCCGTCGCGGCGGCCTCGCTGCCCGAGGGCTCCGAGATCGCCACCCAGTTCATCCCGCAGAGCGTGAACGGGTGGAACGACGAGGTCACCGAGTACGAGTACGACCCGGACAAGGCCGAGCAGCTCCTGGAGGATGCCGGCGCCACCGGCACCACGATCGAGTTCAACTACCCGACGAGCGTCTCGCGGCCCTACATGCCGGCTCCGGAGGACACGTTCAACGTCCTGCGCTCGCAGCTCGAGGCCGTCGGCCTGAAGGTCAAGCCGGTGGCGGACATCTGGACCCCCGACTACCTCGACAAGGTCCAGGGCACGTCCAACCACGGGCTGCACCTGCTCGGCTGGACCGGCGACTACAACGACACCGACAACTTCGTCGGCGTCTTCTTCGGCTCCGAGAGCGACGAGTTCGGCTTCAAGAACCAGGAGCTCTTCGACAAGCTCACCGAGGCGCGGGGCATCCCCACCGTGGAGGACCAGACTCCCCTCTACGAGGAGATCAACGCCGACGTGATGGAGTACCTGCCGGCCATCCCGATCGCGCACCCGGCTCCGTCCCTGGCCTTCGGCGCCGACGTCGAGGGATACCAGCAGAGCCCCGTCAACGACGAGGTCTGGAACACCGTCACCGTCGACTGACGACTGACGACTGACGAACAACACCTGGCCCCCGCTCTGCGGGGCGGAAGGCTGAGTGATGCTGCGCTTTGTCCTCCGGCGGCTGGCCCTGATGGTGCCAGTGCTCGTCGGACTCTCGATCCTGCTCTTCGCGTGGGTCCGGGCACTGCCCGGGGACCCCGCGCGGGCGCTGCTCGGCCAACGAGCAACGCCGGAGGGCATCGCGCGCGTCAACGAGCTCTACGGCTTCGAGGAGCCGCTCCTCCAGCAGTACCTGACCTACGTCAAGGCGCTGCTCACCGGCGACTTCGGGCGCTCGATCAAGACCGGCCAGCCGGTCGTCGAGAGCTTCCTGGAGAAGTTCCCGGGCACCCTGGAGCTCGGCCTGGCGGCCCTGCTCCTGGCCGTCGTGCTCGGGATCCCGCTGGGCTACTACGCGGCCCGGCACCAGGGCAGGTTCCTGGACACCGCGATCGTCTCCGGCTCGCTGGTCGGCGTCGTCACGCCCGTCTTCTTCCTGGCCATCCTGCTCAAGCTGGTCTTCGCCAACTGGCTGGGGATCCTGCCCACCAGCCTGCGTCAGGACGCCCGGATGGAGGCGACCCACATCACCAACTTCTACGTGCTCGACGGGATCATGACCCAGGAGTGGGACGCCGCCTGGGACGCGGTGCTCCACCTCCTGCTGCCCGCGATCGCCCTGGGCACGATCCCGCTGGCGATCATCGTGCGGATCACCCGGGCGGCCGTGGCCGACGTGCTCAGCGAGGACTACGTGCGCACCGCGAACAGCAAGGGCCTGGCCTCCCTGGTGGTCTCGCGCCGGCACGTGCTGCGCAACGCCCTGCTGCCGGTGGTGACCACCATCGGCCTCCAGGCCGGCCTCCTCTTCAGCGGAGCGGTGCTGACCGAGACCGTCTTCGCCTGGAACGGCATCGGAAAGTACCTCTTCGAGGCGATCGGGCAGCGTGACTACCCGGTGCTGCAGGGCTACATCCTCTTCATCGCCGTCATCTACGCCTTGATCAACCTCGCCGTGGACGTCGCCTACGGCGTGATCGACCCCCGGGTGCGTGTGCAATGACCATTCCCATCCCTCCCGCCGAGCCGACCCACGACGTCCTGGTGGCGGTCGACGACGAGCCCGGCGTCGGCCTCTGGGTCGCGGCCTGGCGACGGCTACGCCGCAACCCCAGCGCGATCGTGGGTGCCGTCATCGTGCTGGCGTTCGTGGTGGTGGCGCTGGCCGCTCCGCTGCTGACCAAGTACCAGCCCGGCACCGCGCAGTGGTCCGGGCAGGTGACGCCCTCCAGCGTGCCCGGCCCGAGCGACGACCACCTCCTGGGCCTCGACCGTTTCGGGTCCGACCTCTACACCCAGATGCTCTACGGAGCCCGGCAGTCCCTCCTCTACGGGATCGTGGCCACCGCGATCGGTCTGGTCTTCGGTGCCGCGCTCGGCATCCTGGCCGGCGGGGCCGCGTCGGTGGGCGGACGCGTGGGCGGGTGGATCGACACCTTCGTGATGCGCCTGGTCGACATCATGCTCTCGGTGCCCAGCCTGCTGCTCGCCGTCAGCATCGCCGCCGTCCTGGGGCAGAACCCCTACGCGGTGATGATCGCGATCGGCGTCGCCCAGGTGCCGATCTTCGCGCGTCTGCTGCGCGGGTCGATGCTGGCCCAGGGCCGCTCCGACTACGTGCTGGCCGCCTCCGCGCTCGGGTTGCGGCGACGCCGCATCGTGATGGGGCACGTCCTCCCCAACTCCCTGGGCCCGACCATCGTCCAGGCCACCCTCAACCTGGCCACCGCCATCATCGAGGTCGCTGCCCTCTCGTTCCTCGGCCTCGGCCAGCCCGACCCCGCGGTGGCGGAGTGGGGACGGATGCTCGTGGCGGCCCAGGACAGGTTCCAGGTGGCGCCGCTGCTCGCGATCCTCCCCGGAGCCGCGATCGCGATCACCGCGCTCGGCTTCACCCTCTTCGGTGAGGCCTTGCGCGAGGCACTCGACCCCAGGAGCCGTCGATGAGCACGACCACCGCCCCCCGTCCGACCGGAGCCCGTCGCGCCGGTGGCGAGCAGCCGCTGCTTCAGGTGCGCAACCTCAGCGTCGAGTTCGGCCTCAAGGGGCAGAAGCGGGTCCGCGCGGTCGACGAGGTCTCCTTCGAGATCCACGCCGGCGAGCACGTCGGCCTGGTGGGGGAGTCCGGCAGTGGCAAGTCCGTGACCTCCCTGGCCGTCATGGGGCTGCTGCCGTCGCGAGGAGTCCACGTCAGCGGTGAGGTGCTCTACCAGGGCGAGAACCTCCTCACCCAGTCGCAGCGGCAGCTCTCCCACCTGCGCGGGCGGGAGATCGCGATGGTCTTCCAGGACCCGATGACCTCCCTCAACCCGGTGATCCCGGTCGGCCTCCAGCTGACCGAGGTGATCCGCCGGCACCAGGACCTGAGCCGCAGGACGGCCCGGACCCGGGCCGTCGAGCTGCTGGAGCAGGTCGGCATCCCCGACCCGGCCCGGCGGGTGGGGGAGTACCCCCACCAGCTCTCCGGGGGGATGCGGCAGCGGGTGCTCATCGCGATCGCCCTCGCCTGCGGTCCCAAGCTGCTGATCGCCGACGAGCCCACCACCGCCCTGGACGTGACCATCCAGGCCCAGGTGCTGGAGGTGCTCAAGGAGCTGGTCTCCGAGACCGACGCGGCCCTGCTGATGATCACCCACGACCTCGGTGTCGTGGCCGGACTCTGCGACCAGGTCAACGTGATGTACTCCGGTCGCATCGTCGAGTCGGCGGAGCGGTCGCCGCTCTTCGCCCGGCCGCGCCACCCCTACACGGGCGGGCTGCTCGCCAGCATCCCCAGGCTGGACTCGCCCCGAGGCGCGCGCCTGCAGCCGATCCCGGGGTCTCCGACCCAGACCATCCCCTGGTCGGAGGGGTGTGCCTTCGCCCCGCGCTGCCAGAACCGGGTGGAACGGTGCACGGCGGAGCCGCCGCCCCTGCTCGCCACCGAGGACCGGCTGCTGCGCTGCTACAACCCACTCTCCGCACCGGCCGAGGAGGAGATCCGATGAGCGAGCCGCTGCTCCGTGTGGAAGGGCTCAAGGTGCACTTCCCGATCCGGGACGGGCTGCTCCTCAACCGCCAGGTCGGTGCCGTGAAGGCCGTCGACGGCGTCGACCTCGAGATCGCCTCGGGGCGCACCCTCGGGCTGGTGGGCGAGTCCGGCTGCGGGAAGTCGACGCTGGGCCGGGCGATCCTCCGGCTGGCGCCGGTGACCGAGGGGCGCGTCCTCTTCGACGGCACCGACGTGGCCTCCCTCAAGGGGGAGCGGCTGCGCCGGATCCGTCAGGACATGCAGATGGTCTTCCAGGACCCTCTGGCCAGCCTCAACCCGCGACAGTCGGTCGAGACGATCCTGACCGAGCCGTTGCGCGCGCACGCGATCGCCTTCGACCCCAAGACCCGGGTGCGTGAGCTGCTGGACCAGGTCGGCCTGCCGGCGAGCGCGGCCCGCAAGTATCCCCACGAGTTCTCCGGGGGCCAGCGCCAGCGGATCGGGATCGCCCGGGCGGTGGCTCTGGAGCCGCGGCTGGTGATCGCCGACGAGCCGGTCTCGGCCCTCGACGTCTCCATCCAGGCCCAGGTCCTCAACCTCCTCGAGGAGCTCCAGGAGCAGCTCGGTCTGACCTACCTGGTGATCGCCCACGACCTCGCGGTGGTGCGGCACGTCTCGGACGAGGTGGCCGTGATGTACCTCGGCGGGATCGTCGAGCAGGCGCCCTCCGACGAGCTCTACGACGAGCCGCTGCACCCCTACACCAAGGCGCTGATGTCGGCGGTCCCGGTGCCGGACCCGACGGTGGAGGCGAGCCGGGAGCGGATCCTGCTGCAAGGGGACCTGCCCTCACCGGCCGACCCGCCCCCGGGGTGCCGATTCCACACCCGGTGCCCCTTCCGGCAGGAGACCCGCTGCGACACCGAGCGTCCGCTGCTGCGCGTCGTCGAGGGCACCGGCCGCGCTCACAAGGTGGCCTGTCACTTCGCCGAGGAGATCGCGGCCGGGACGATCCGGCCGCACGGAGTCACCCCGGAGGAGGCTGCGATCTCCTGAGGGCCTCGACCGGGACGGGTGGCGGCGTGCCCCCGAACTCGGGGCAGAGGTCCTGGTGGCTGCACCAACGGCACAGGGGTCCGCGACGGGGACGCCAGTCGCCGGTGCGGGTCGCCTCCAGGATCGCCTGCCAGACGGCGAGGACCTTGCGCTCGGTGGCGATCAGGTCGGCCTCGTCGGGCTGGTAGCGCAGGATCTGGCCGTCGCCGAGGTAGACCAGCTGGAGGACGCTGGGCAGCACCCCCCGGGCGCGCCAGAGCACGAGCGCGTAGAACTTGAGCTGGAACAGCGCCGACGCCTCGTACCGCTCGTCCGGGGCCCGACCGGTCTTGTAGTCCACCACCCGGATCCGCCCGTCGGCGGAGACGTCGAGGCGGTCGATGTAGCCGCGCAGCAGGAGGCCGGAGTCGAGCACCGTCTCGACGTACGCCTCGCGCTCCGCCGGCTCCAGCCGCTGGGGGTCCTCGAGCCGGAACCAGCGGGACAGGACCTCGGCGCAGCTCTCGAGCCACGCCTCGAGCGCCGGGCCGGACTCCGAGCCGGGCTCCAGGCCGAAGAGGGCGTCCAGCCCGGGCTCCTGCTCGCGCAGCTCCGACCAGGCCGGCGCCAGCATCGCGGTCGCCCGCGCGGGCGTGCGCTCCTGCGGGGGGAGGTCGAAGAGCAGCTCCAGAACCCGGTGCACGACCGTGCCCCGGGTCGCCTCCGCCGACGGCTCCTCGGGGAGCCGGTCGACGGTGCGGAACCGGTAGCGGAGCGGGCAGGACGTGAAGTCGCCGGCGCGGCTGGGGGAGAGCGTGCCCAGGACCCGCACGCCGTCGACCAGGGTCGGGACGTCACCTCCCGGCGTCGGCCGGAGAGGGATGCTGGTCATGGGTTCGACCCTAGGCGAGAGCTCCGACAGGACGTGGGTCGTCGACCCCTCGGCTAGGGTCGGGACGTGTACGACCCTTCCCCAGGCCGCCCCGACGGGGACGAGCGCGCCCGGACACGCCCCCGGGGCACCCTCCGGATCGGCACGGTCGCCGGTGCGGACGTGTTGGTCAGCACGTCCTGGTTCGTGATTGCGGCCCTGATCGCGGTGATGGTGGCCCCCCGGGTGGAGCAGGTGGAGCCGGGGCTCGGCCCGTGGAAGTACGTGGCAGGGGCGGCCTTCGCCGTGGTCTTCTACCTCTCCATCCTCATGCACGAGGCCTCGCACGCCCTGATGGCCCGTCGCCTGGGCTACCCGGTGAGCTCGATCACCCTCCACTTCCTGGGCGGGATGACCGCCGTCGACCGGGAGGCCCGGACGCCGCGCGAGGAGTTCTGGATCGCGGTGGTGGGTCCTCTCACCTCCCTGGCCGTCGGTGCGGCGGGTGTGGGTCTCTGGTTCGTCACGCCCGACGGGCTGCTCCGGATCGCCGTGGAGGGCCTGGCCGGCGCGAACCTGCTCCTGGGCGTCCTCAACCTGGTGCCGGGTCTGCCGTTGGACGGCGGCCGGGTCCTGAAGTCCCTGGTGTGGCGGCTCAGCGGCAGCGTCCACCGCGGCACTGTGGCCGCCGCCTGGGGCGGACGCGTCGTCGCCGTGCTGGTGCTGGCGTGGCCCCTGGTGCAGTCGGAGGTCCTGGGGGTGGCGCCGGGGCTCTTCGACTACCTCCTCGTCCTCCTGCTGGGCGGCTTCCTGTGGGCGGGCGCCACCGCGACCCTGCTCCAGGCACGGCTGCGCCGGCGGCTCCCCGCCCTGGCAGCCCGTCCGCTGGCCCGTCGCGCGCTCACCGTCGCACCCGAGCTGCCGGTCGGCGAGGCGGTGCGGTTGGCGCAGGCCGCCCGCGCGGGCGCCATCGTGGCCGTCTCGCCGGACGGGCGGCCGCTCTGCATCGTGAGCGAGGCCGCGCTCCTGGCCACCCCGCAGGAGCGGCGTGCCTGGATCCCGGTCTCCAGCCTCGCCCGCAGCATGGAGGAGGGGATGTCGCTGCCGGTGGAGATCGCCGGCGAGGAGCTGGTGTCGGCGATCTCGCGCCACCCGTTCCCGGAGTACCTGCTGGTCGGTCCGGACGGTGCCCTCCATGGTGTGCTCTCCGCAGCGGACGTCGATCGCGCCTTCCGCGAGGTGGCGCACTAAGGTTCCGGCCATGTCGGAATCCCAGGCCCCACGCACCCCAGACGTCCCGCACGAGGCCTTCTCGGGCGTCCACCGCGGCCCCCTGCGGGCGGGCGAGTGGGTCCGGCTGCTGGACCAGAAGGGACGCCGCCACAACTTCGAGCTGGTCCCGGGGAAGCGGTTCTTCTCCAACCGCGGACACCTCGAGCACGACGACCTGATCGGGCGCGAGGAGGGCTTCACGGTCACCTCCTCGGCCGGCGGGGAGTACCTGGTGTTCCGGCCCCTGCTCTCCGAGTTCGTCGTCTCGATGCCCCGCGGCGCGGCCGTGGTCTATCCGAAGGACGCGGCGCAGATCGTCTCCTCCGCCGACATCTTCCCCGGCGCCCGGGTGGTCGAGGCGGGAGCCGGTTCCGGCGCCCTGACCTGTTCGCTGCTCCGCGCGGTGGGCCCGCACGGACGCGTCATCAGCTGGGAGCGACGGGAGGAGTTCGCGCAGGTCGCCCGGCGCAACGTGGAGCAGTTCTTCGGTGGGCCGCACCCGGCCTGGGACCTCCGCCTCGGCGACCTCGCCGACGAGCTCCCGGCCGCGACCGCCGCCCCGGAGGAGAAGGTCGACCGCATCATCCTGGACATGCTGGCGCCCTGGGAGTGCGTCGACGCCGTGGCCGGGGCGCTCGTGCCGGGCGGGATCGTCTGCGCCTACGTGGCCACCACGACCCAGCTCTCCAAGGTCGTGGAGACGCTGCGGGCGCACGGGGAGTTCACCGAGCCGCAGGCGTGGGAGTCCCTGGTCCGCGACTGGCACGTGGAGGGGCTCGCGGTGCGACCGGGGCACAAGATGATCGGGCACACAGCCTTCCTGGTCACCGCCCGGCGGATGGCGCCGGGGGAGCGACCGCCGAAGAAGAAGCGGCGACCCGCGCCGGGCGCCTACGGGGTCGACTACACCGGTCCTCGCCCCGCCGACCTGCCGCCGCAGCCGGTCGAGGAGCCCCTCGAGGAGTGAGGCCGTCGGCGTCCACACGGCCCTCCCCGTGAGTGGCGGGCCCCGGATCCTCACCGACACATCTGGATATGGACTTCCGATCCCTGGCGGCATGGGTAGTGTCACTGAGCAGGAGGTGACGCCATGTCGTACTCGGAAGGTGCACCGGGGCTGGGCCCCGAGGAGCAGGTCAGGCACGCACGGGCGCTCGAGCAGGAGGTCGCCGAGCTGCGCCGCAGGCTGGCCGAGACGCCGGGCCAGGGCCGCGGGCTCGAGCTCCGGCTGGCCGAGACGGAGCGCTCACTGGCCGCGGTGACCAGCCAGAACGAGCGGCTGGCCCACACCCTGCGCGAGGCGCGCGACCAGATCATGAAGCTCAAGGAGGAGGTGGACCGCCTCGCCCAGCCGCCCGCCGGCTTCGGGACCTTCCTGACGAGGAACGCCGACGGCTCCGTCGACGTCTTCACCGGCGGCCGCAAGCTCCGGGTCAACGTGAGCCCGTCGGTGGAGGTCGACGACCTGGTCCGCGGCCAGGAGGTCATGCTCAACGAGGCCCTCAACGTGGTCGCCGCCCACGGCTTCGAGCAGGTGGGCGAGGTGGTGATGCTCAAGGAGCTCCTCGAGGACGGCACCCGCGCGTTGGTGATCGGCAACGCCGACGAGGAGCGGGTGGTGAGGCTCGCGCAGCCCCTGTTGGAGATCCACCTGCGGGCGGGCGACTCGCTGCTGCTCGACAGCCGGTCCGGCTACGCCTACGAGAAGGTGCCCAAGTCGGAGGTCGAGGAGCTGGTCCTAGAGGAGGTCCCGGACATCGCCTACGAGTCGATCGGCGGGCTGGTCAGCCAGATCGACGCGATCAGGGACGCCGTCGAGCTGCCCTATCTCCACCCCGACCTGTTCCTCGAGCACAAGCTCAAGCCCCCGAAGGGCGTGCTGCTCTACGGACCGCCCGGGTGCGGCAAGACGCTCATCGCCAAGGCGGTGGCCAACTCGCTGGCCAAGAAGGTCGCCGCCAAGACCGGTGCCGAGGGCAAGTCCTACTTCCTCAACATCAAGGGCCCCGAGCTGCTCAACAAGTACGTCGGCGAGACCGAGAGGCACATCCGGCTGGTCTTCCAGCGAGCCCGGGAGAAGGCGAGCATGGGCACGCCGGTCATCGTCTTCTTCGACGAGATGGACTCCCTCTTCCGGACCCGGGGCTCGGGTGTCTCCTCCGACGTGGAGAACACCATCGTGCCGCAGCTCCTCAGCGAGATCGACGGCGTCGAGACGCTGGAGAACGTGCTGGTCATCGGCGCCTCGAACCGCGAGGACATGATCGACCCCGCCATCCTGCGGCCCGGGCGCCTCGACGTGAAGATCAAGATCGAGCGTCCCGACGCCGAGTCGGCCCGCGACATCTTCTCCAAGTACCTCACCCCCGACCTGCCGCTGCACGCCGACGACCTCGCGGAGTTCGGCGGCGACCGTGACGCCTGCGTCAACGCCATGATCCGGGCGACGGTGGAGCGGATGTACACCGAGTCGGAGGAGAACCGGTTCCTGGAGGTCACCTACGCCAACGGCGACAAGGAGGTCCTGTACTTCAAGGACTTCAACTCCGGGGCGATGATCCAGAACATCGTCGACCGCGCGAAGAAGATGGCGATCAAGGACCTCCTCGACCTCGACCAGCGCGGCCTGCGGGTCCAGCACCTGCTCCAGGCCTGCGTCGACGAGTTCAAGGAGAACGAGGACCTGCCCAACACCACGAACCCCGACGACTGGGCTCGCATCTCCGGCAAGAAGGGGGAGCGGATCGTCTTCATCAGGACCCTGATCACCGGCAAGCAGGGCACTGAGCCCGGGCGCTCGATCGACACCGTCTCCAACACCGGGCAGTACCTGTGAGTGCCCCGGGGGAGCACCTCGAGCGGGCCGAGAGCGAGGCCGTCCTGAGGGTGCGGCAGGACCTCGGACCCGCCCTGGAGCCGGAGCTGGTCGACGGCTTCGCCGACCGGATCGAGCAGGTGGTGCGACAGCGGTCCGAGCTCGAGCGGCAGCAGCGCGACCGGACCCAGCGCAGGCAGGACGACGCCGGGCCGCGGCAGCTCGCCCTGGCGATCGTCTCGCTGGTCTCCTTCATCCCCCTGGGCATCGTCCTGGGCATCCACGGCCAGGGGTTCGCCCTGCTGGTGACCCTGGCGGCCATCGTGGCCGTCAACCTGGCCCACGCCTGGCAGAGCCGTCACCCCTGAGACGTACGGTGGGCACATGAGCGTGCGACGCGTGATGGGGACGGAGATCGAGTACGGCATCTCGGTCGCCGGCCACCCGCAGGCCAACCCGATGGTGGCCTCCTCGCAGGTGGTGAACGCCTACGCCACCGCGACGCTGAAGGCGCGTCGCGCGCGGTGGGACTTCGAGGAGGAGTCCCCGCTGCGTGACGCCCGCGGCTACGACATGTCCCGCCAGGTCGCCGACGTCAGCCAGCTCACCGACGAGGACCTGGGCCTGGCCAACGTGATCCTGACCAACGGCGCCCGGCTCTACGTGGACCACGCCCACCCGGAGTACTCCACGCCCGAGGTCACCACCCCCCTGGACGTCGTCCGCTGGGACAAGGCGGGAGAGCTGGTGATGCTCGACGCCGCGGCGCTCGCACGTCAGCTGCCGGGGGCGCCCCAGATCCTGCTCTACAAGAACAACACCGACAACAAGGGCGCCTCCTACGGGGCCCACGAGAACTACCTGATGCGACGCTCGACGCCGTTCCAGGAGATCGTCCGGCACCTGGTCCCGTTCTTCGTCAGCCGCCAGGTCGTCTGCGGGGCGGGCCGGGTCGGACTGGGACAGGAGGGGCGGGAGCACGGCTTCCAGGTGAGCCAGCGAGCCGACTTCTTCGAGGTGGAGGTCGGCCTGGAGACCACGCTCAAGCGGCCGATCATCAACACCCGGGACGAGCCGCACGCCGACCCTGAGAAGTACCGCCGCCTCCACGTGATCATCGGCGACGCCAACCTCGCCGAGGTCTCCACCTATCTCAAGGTCGGCACCACCTCGCTGGTCCTGGCCATGATCGAGGACCGGTTCATCAGTGCCGACCTGACCGTGCACAACCCGGTCTCCTCCCTGCGCGCGGTCTCGCACGACCCGTCGCTGGCCCACCTCCTCACCCTGGCGGACGGGCGGCGGCTGACCGCCGTGCAGCTGCAGTGGGAGTACCTGGAGATGACCCGCAAGTACGTCGAGAGCACCGGTGGCGCCGACGACCCCCAGACCGCCGACGTGCTGCTGCGCTGGGAGTCGGTCCTCGACCGTCTGGAGCGCGACCCCTTCCTCTGTGCCGCCGAGCTGGACTGGGTGGCCAAGCTCAAGCTGCTCACCCAGTACCGCGACCGTGACGGGCTCGACTGGGACGACGCGAAGCTGCAGCTGATCGACCTGCAGTACTCCGACATCCGGCCGGAGAAGGGCCTCTACCAGCGGCTCGTGCGAGCCGGGCGGGTCGAACGCCTCCTCGACGACGCGACGGTCGAGGCCGCGATGCACGAGCCCCCCACCGACACCCGTGCCTACTTCCGCGGCAGGTGCCTGGAGAAGTACCCGGCCGACATCGCCGCCGCCTCCTGGGACTCGGTCATCTTCGACCTCCCCGGCCGGGAGTCCCTGCAGCGCATCCCGACCGTCGACCCGCTGCGCGGCACCCGCGCGCACGTCGGGGCGCTGCTGGACCGCTGCGACACCGCCGAGCAGCTCTTCGTCGCCCTGACCACCTAAGTCGCCCGCCTCGTGCGGGCCCTACCGATAGGGTCGCTGACATGTCCCAGGAGCAGAAGCAGCCGCGGAAGTCCTCCCAGGAGGAGGAGCTCGGCGAGGAGGTCGTGGAGAACGACGTCGCCGAGCGCAAGGACGCCCTCGACGACGACGTCGACGCGATCCTCGACGAGATCGACGACGTGCTGGAGACCAACGCCGAGGACTTCGTGAAGTCCTTCATCCAGAAGGGCGGCGAGTAGGTGAGCGACGGGACCCCCCGCCTGCGCCCGGCCTACCTGCAGCCCGGCTCCTCGTCCTTCGCGGACTTCCTCGCGGAGGAGGCCCCCGAGCTGCTGCCGTCGCGTCGGGCGCTGCCGCCCGTCGACGCCTCCCAGCTGGCCCCGCACGGGACCACCATCGTCGCGGCCACCTTCCCCGGCGGCGTGATGATGGCGGGCGACCGGCGCGCCACCATGGGCAACATCATCGCCCAGCGCGACATCGAGAAGGTCTTCCCCGCCGACGAGTTCTCGTGCGTCGGGATCGCCGGCACGGCGGGCCTGGCGGTGGAGATGGTGCGCCTGTTCCAGACGGAGCTGGAGCACTACGAGAAGATCGAGGGCACCACGCTCTCCATGGACGGCAAGGCCAACCGGCTCGCCGCACTGATCCGCTCCAACCTGGGCATGGCCATGCAGGGCCTGGCCGTCGTGCCGCTCTTCGCCGGCTTCGACGTCGCGGCCGGCCAGGGCCGGATCTTCTCCTACGACGTGACCGGCGGGCGCTACGAGGAGACGGCCTTCCACGCCGTCGGCTCCGGCTCCCTCTTCGCCCGCGGGTCCCTCAAGAAGCTCTACCGCGAGGATCTCGACGCCGAGGGCTGCGTGACCGCGGTCGTCCAGGCGCTCTACGACGCCGCCGACGACGACTCCGCCACGGGTGGACCCGACCTCGCGCGGCGCATCTTCCCGGTCGTCCACGTGATCACCGCCGACGGCGGCCGCCGCCTGGCCGACGACGAGGTGGCCGCCGTCGCCGACCGGATCGTGGCGAGCCGGATGCTCCGGCCCGACGGTCCCGCTGCCTCGCTCACGTGATCCGCCGTACCCCAGACGTCCAGGAGGACCAGATCCGATGAGCATGCCGTTCTACGTCTCGCCCGAGCAGCAGATGAAGGACCGTGCCGACTTCGCCCGCAAGGGGATCGCACGCGGTCGGTCGGTGGTCGTGGTGCAGTACGCCGACGGGGTGCTCTTCGTCTCCGAGAACCCCTCCCAGGCGCTGCACAAGGTCTCCGAGATCTACGACCGCATCGCCTTCGCCGCGGTGGGTCGCTACAACGAGTTCGAGAACCTCCGGATCGCGGGGGTGCGGCTCGCCGACATCCGCGGCTACTCCTACGACCGCCGCGACGTGACCTGCCGGGGGCTGGCCAACGCCTACGCGCAGACCCTGGGCACCATCTTCAGCAGTGGCGGCGAGAAGCCCTACGAGGTGGAGCTCTTCGTCGCCGAGATCGGCGACGCCGCCGAGGACGACCAGATCTACCGGCTCACCTACGACGGCCAGGTGGCCGACGAGCACGGCTTCGCCGTGATGGGCGGCGCTGCCGACGTGGTGGCGGCGCACCTCAAGGAGCACTACAGCCCAGGACTCGGCCTCGACGAGGCGATCCGCCTCGCGGTGGCGGCCCTGGGACACTCCGAGTCCACCGACCGGGTGATCCCGGTGAGCGACCTGGAGGTCGCGGTGCTCGACCGGAGCCGCACGCAGATGCGCAAGTTCCACCGGGTGCGTGGCGACCGCCTGAACGCGGTCCTGGGGGAGCGGGCCGCGACGCCGGGTCCCGAGCAGGACGCGACCCGAGCGGAGGCCGAGCAGCCCGCCTCCGCACCAGCCCCTGTGTCGCCGCCTCTTGCGCCTCCGAGCGCGGCTCCGGCGTCCCCACCGACCGCACCGGGGGATCCTGCTGCCTCCCCGGTGCGCCCGCAGGAGGACGAGCCGGGTCCGCGGCCGCCCGTGGATCCCCTGGACCCTCTGGCGTGAGATGCGCGGGGAGGGCAGGTGCGGTCGCCCTGGTCTGCCTGCTCGTCCTCCCCGCCTGCTCCGACCTGTCCGGTCCCGGTGACAGGCCACCGCGCGACGCGGCGCCTCGGCCTCGCTCCTCGGCGGAGCCCGGGCACCGCGAGCCACTGGTGGTGATCGGGCACGCCACCCGTCCGCGACCTCGCCTCGGCCTGGCCCGGGCGCGGCGACTGGTCACGGCCCGCGACACGTCTGCGCCCGCGAGCGCCGAGGTGCGCCGGGTCCTGGCAGATCCCAGGGCGCTGGGGGTGGTGCCGGCCCGGGCGGTCGACGCGCGGGTGCGCACCGCGGTGGTCGCCGGGATCGACCCGCTGCGCGACCCGGGCCGGTACCCCCTCCAGGTGATCGCGCCCGAGGCTCCGGGGCGTCCGGTCACCCTGACGGTGGCTGGGGACGTGATGCTCACCCGAGGGGTCACCGACCCGGCGGCCGCCCTGGCACCGCTCTCCTCCCGCCTGGCGCAGGCAGACCTGACGGTGGCGAACCTCGAGGGCACCCTGTCCCGAGCCGGCTCACCGACCCAGGGCGGCGACTCCTTCGGCGCGGAGCCGTCAGTGCTGGGGATCCTGGAGTCGGCCGGGTTCGATGCCGTCTCCCTGGCCAACAACCACACCGGCGACTACGGTCCCGCCGCGCTCGTGGAGACCGTCTCCCGGCTCCGGGACTCCTCGGTGGTCCCCTTCGGCGCGGGCCAGGACCTCGCGCGGGCCGCGGCCCCCGCCATCCTGGACCGCGGCGGGGTCCGGTTCGGGCTCCTCGGCTTCAACGCGATCGGGGAGACCCCCGCAGCCACCCGGAAGACCCCCGGAGCCTCCTCGGTGCGCATGCCTCCTCGCACCGGTCCGCTGGTGCGGGCCGATCTCGACCGCGTGCTGGCCGGTGTCCGGCGGCTGGACCGCCGGGTCGACGTGGTCGTGGTGCTTCCGCACTGGGGCACCCAGTACACCCACCGGGCCGAGCCGGTGCAGCGCGAGGTCGGACGCCAGCTCATCGAGGCCGGGGCCGACCTGGTGGTGGGCGGCCACCCGCACTGGGTGCAGGGCCTCCAGTGGCACCGAGGCCGCCTGCTCGCCCACTCCCTGGGCAACTTCGTCTTCGACATGGACTTCATGACCCAGACCCAGCAGGGCGTGCTGCTGGAGGCGGTCTTCTGGGGCGAGGAGCTCAAGGGCGTCGAGCTGCTGCCCTACCGGATGGGGGAGGGCTTCGCCCCCCGACCGGCAGGGCCGTCGGAGGCCGCGGAGATCCTGGGCGACGTGTGGCGGGCGAGCACCGGCCCCTTCGCGCTCAGGTGACCCGGCCGAGCCAGGCCAGGGCGACACGTCCTGTGCGCACCAGCTGGGCGGGGTCCACCACCTCGGGGGTGTCGGCGGCGCTGTGGTAGCCGGCGTACGGGGTGCTCCCCAGGCGTACCCCGGGCAGACCCGCCCGGACGAACGACCAGTGGTCACTGGCCCTGTTCTCCTGGCACGGCGTCACCGGCACTCTCGCACGCGCTGCGCCCGCCAGGACCTGGGCACGAAGGCGGTCGGGGTCCTGGGCGCTGCAGACGGGGACCCGGACGCCCACACCGACCCGGTCCAGCGACACCATGCCGCGCAGGGCTCGGCGCTGGGGGGCCGACATGGTGCTCACGTAGTGCCGGGACCCGTAGTGGTGATCGTCGTCGCCGGGGCCGCGCGGCTCCTCGGCACCGAAGGCCACCAGCACGACCGGCAACCGGCCGCGGGTCCCCGAGAGCGCCTGCGCCACCGCGACGAGCACCCCTACCCCGGAGGCGTTGTCCTCGGCGCCGGCCGCGACGGGCACCGTGTCGAGGTGGGCCCCCACGAGCAGGTGCGGCTCCTCGGGGGAGAAGCCCGGCCGGGTGGCCACCACGTTGGCCGAGCGACCGGCCGGGACGGGCACGCCCCAGGAGTCTCCTGACGGCACGGCGAACCGGGTCGTCCTGGTCTGCCACCCGGCCTCGTCGAGCTCCGCGGCCACCCACCGCGCCGCCTGCTCGAAGGCGGCTCCGGTGGCGGGACGGGGGCCGATCCGCCCCGCCAGGTGCCGCACGACCCGCATCGCCGTCCGAGGGTCCAGGTCCCCTGGTCGTACCAGCCGTGGCCGAGGTGCCGGCTGCGTGGTCGGCTGCTCGGACGGCGCAGCGGAGGGCGTGGCATCGGGGGCCTGGCTCCGGACCGGCGCCTCGGTGGGGGGCCGGTCCTGCGCCTGCGTCCCGGAGTCCTGGCAGGCCGAGAGCAGCCCCGCGAGGACGAGCGGGACGAGGGCGAGGGCGGCTGGGCGCACGCCCCATGGTCGCACCCTCCGACGCGGTGCCCGAGCAGATTGCGGGCCGGGTTCGGGGCCAGGTTCGGGGCCAGGCCTGGTGCCTGCCCCTAGGGTGGGTTCATGGACCGTCGGATCTTCGGGATCGAGAACGAGTACGGCGTCACGTGCACGTTCAAGGGTCAGCGCCGCCTCAGTCCCGACGAGGTGGCCCGCTACCTCTTCCGCAAGGTCGTCTCGTGGGGACGCAGCAGCAACGTCTTCCTCCGCAACGGCTCGCGCCTCTACCTCGACGTCGGCAGCCACCCGGAGTACGCGACGCCCGAGTGCGACGACATCACCGAGCTGGTCACCCACGACAAGGCCGGGGAGCGGATCCTGGAGGGGCTGCTGCTCGACGCCGAGCAACGCCTCCACGACGAGGGCATCTCCGGGGACATCTACCTGTTCAAGAACAACACCGACTCGGCGGGCAACTCCTACGGGTGCCACGAGAACTACCTCGTGGGACGTGCGGGGGAGTTCAGCCGGCTCGCCGAGGTGCTCATCCCGTTCCTGGTCACCCGGCAGATCCTGGTGGGGGCAGGGAAGGTGAGCCAGACGCCACGTGGGGCGTCGTACGCCGTCTCCCAGCGGGCCGAGCACATCTGGGAGGGCGTCTCCAGCGCCACCACCCGGAGCAGGCCGATCATCAACACCCGCGACGAGCCGCACGCGGACGCGGAGAAGTACCGCCGGCTGCACGTGATCGTCGGCGACTCCAACATGAGCGAGACCACCACCATGCTCAAGCTCGCCTCGTGCGACCTGGTGCTGCGGATGATCGAGGAGGGCGTGGTGATGCGCGACCTCACCATGGAGAACCCGATCCGTGCCATCCGGGAGATCTCCCACGACATGACGGGCCGGCGCAAGGTGCGGCTGGCCAACGGGCGGGAGGCCAGCGCACTGGAGATCCAGGCCGAGTACCTCGGCAAGGCGCGGGAGTTCGTGGACCGGCGGGGGATCTCCACGCCGCTGATCGAGCGGACCCTCGACCTGTGGGAGCGGGGGCTCAAGGCGGTGGAGTCCGAGGACCTCGGCCTCGTCGACCGTGAGCTGGACTGGGTCATCAAGTGGAAGCTCATCGAGCGGTACCGCCACAAGCACGGGCTGCCCCTGGGGCACGCCAGGATCGCCCAGCTCGACCTCGCCTACCACGACATCCACCGAGGCCGTGGTCTCTACTACCTCCTCGAGAAGCGCGGAGCCGTCGCGCGGGTCACCACCGACCTGAAGATCTTCGAGGCCAAGTCCGTGCCGCCTCAGAACACCCGCGCCCGGCTGCGCGGGGAGTTCATCCGGACCGCCCAGGAGCGGCGCCGCGACTTCACCGTCGACTGGGTCCACCTCAAGCTCAACGACCAGGCGCAGCGGACCGTGCTCTGCAAGGATCCCTTCCGGTCCCACGACGAGCGGGTGCAGCGGCTCATCGACGGCATGTGAGGGAGTTCGGTCGTTTCTCAGGTACCCCCTATATGGTGGCCGCGCTCCTATCACCTCGCGAAAGTTGACCCCTGTGCCTCGTCGTGCCCTGGCAGCCTCCACCCTCGCCCTGAGCCTCCTCGCGCTCGCCGCCTGCGGAAGTGACTCCGGCGACGACGCCGGCTCCGGCGCCGGCCTGGAGGCGGTGACCATCTCGGCGGAGTCCGGGAAGGCTCCCGACGTGACCTGGAACGAGCAGCTCGGCCCCGACGAGGTCGAGACCGACGTGCTCGTCGAGGGCGACGGCGAGGAGACCGAGAGCGGAGACATGGTGGTCGCCCACATCTGGATCGGCAACGGCTTCGACAAGGAGGAGGCGTACAACTCCTACGAGCAGGGCCAGCCCCAGATGATCACCATCGACGACACCCTGCTGCCCGGCCTGCGCGCGAGCCTCGTCGGCCAGAAGATCGGCTCGACCGTCGCCGTCGCCGCCTCCGCCGAGGACGCCTACGGGGAGGCCGGCAACTCCCAGCTCGGGATCGGCAACAAGGACGGTGTGCTCTTCGTGACCGAGCTGGTCACCAAGGTGCTGGACGGTCCTCAGGGTGAGGACCGCGCCCCCGCGAAGTGGGCGCCCGAGCTGGTCGAGAAGGACGGTCTGATCACCGGCTTCGACTTCAGCGGCGCGCCCGCCCCCAACGGCAAGCTCTGGGTGACCAAGTCGGTCAAGGGCGACGGCCCGGTCGTCAAGAAGGGCCAGACGGTCTACGCCAACTACCTCGGTCAGGTCTACAAGGGCAAGAAGCCCTTCGACGAGTCCTACTCCAAGGGGGAGCCCGTCCCCTTCCAGATCGGGGTCGGCGCGGTCGTGGAGGGCTGGGACCAGGCGCTCGTCGGCGAGACGGTCGGCTCCCGCGTCATCGTCGCGATCCCGCCGGCGCTGGGCTACGGCAAGAAGGGACAGCCGGACGCCGGGATCAAGGGGACCGACACCCTCTACTTCGTGGTCGACATCCTCGCCGCGGGCTGACCCGGCCGGCGGAGAGGACGAGGGGGAGGGGGCGGGGCGTCGGTGACCAACCGGAAGAGCGAGCGGTTGCTCAACCTGCTGATCATGCTGCTGGTGCAGCAGCGCTTCGTCCCCAAGTCGCGGATCCGGGAGATCCTCTACCCGGGCCAGGGCGAGGAGGCCTTCGAGCGGATGTTCGACCGCGACAAGGAGGAGCTGCGCAGCCTGGGGGTCCCGGTCGAGGTCGGCACGCTGGACGCCTACTTCGATGACGAGGTCGGCTACCGGATCCGTCCCGACGAGCTCGCCCTCCCCGAGATCAGTCTCGACGCCGACGAGGCGGCCGTGGTGGGGCTCGCCGGCAAGGTCTGGCAGCACGCGACCCTGGCCGAGGCCACGACCGAGGCGCTGCGCAAGCTGGCGGCAGCCAACGTGCCGGTCGACGTGGGCGCGCTCGACATCGTGGAGCCCCACATCGGGGCCGACGAGCCGACGTTCGACGCGTTCTGGCAGGCGACGCAGGAACGTCGCGCGGTCGTCTTCGACTACCGGCGCGCCGGCGAGAGGGAGCCGACCACCCGGCACCTGCAGCCCTGGGGCGTGGTCCGCTACTCCGGCCGCTGGTACGCGGTGGGGTTCGACACCGACCGCCGCGGGGAGCGGGTGTTCCGGCTCTCCAGGATCGCGGGCCGGGCCCGCCTGGTCGGTCCGCCCGGCGGCTACGACGTCCCCGCGGGCACCGACATCCGTGCCGTGACCACCCGCCTGGTCCCGGCGCCCGAGAACGAGCCCCTCACCGTCCTGGTGCGGGCCGGCACCGGGCACGGCCTGCGCAGGATGGCCGAGGCGGTCGAGAACGACGTGCCCGGACCCGACCGCACCTCGCAGTGGGACCGGCTCCGCCTCCTCGGGAGCCCCCGCGCGGTGGCCGACGAGGTGCTGACCTACGGTGCGAACGCCTGCGTGGAGTCACCGGAATCCCTCAGGGAGCAGGTCCGCGACCGGCTGGCCGGACTGGCGCGGAGCGGGGGAGCGGCATGAGCTCGGCAGGCAGCGGGGCCCGGGAGCAGGTCGCCCGCCTGCTCACCCTGGTGCCGTTCCTGCACGCCCGCGGCTCCGTGCGGCTCGAGGACGCGGCCCAGGCCCTGGGGACCACCACCTCGCAGGTGGTGCGCGACCTCAAGGTCCTCCTGATGTGCGGCCTGCCCGGGGGCTACCCCGACGACCTCATCGACGTCGACCTCGACGCCCTCGAGGGTGAGGGGGCGGACGGCGTCATCCGGGTCTCGAACGCCGACTACCTCTCCCGCCCGCTCCGGCTCAGCCCCACCGAGGCCACCGCCCTGATCGTGGCGCTGCGGGCGGTGCGGGACAGCTCGCCCGGTCCCACCCGGGAGGTCGTCGACCGGACCCTGGCCAAGCTCGAGCAGGCCGCCGCCGACGGGAGTGCCCACCGGCAGGTCGAGCTGGACCACACCGACCAGGGGGTGGCGGAGATCCGCGCGTCGCTCGAGCGGGCGCTGGCCGCCCAGCGGCAGGTGCGGCTGACCTACTGGGTGCCCACCCGCGACGAGGCGGGTGAGCGGGTGGTCGACCCGGTGCGGCTCTGGCGTGCCGACGGGTTCGACTACCTGGAGGGCTGGTGCCGCTCCGCCGAGGGGCGGCGGGTCTTCCGTCTCGACCGGATCCACGCCCTCGAGGTCCTCGAGGAGCCCGCGGCGCGGCACGACGAGGCGCCCACGGACCTCTCCGAGGCGCTCTTCGAGCACGCCCGGGCCGGGCAGCGGGTCACCCTCCGACTGGGACCCGGCGCCCACTGGGTGCCGGAGTACTTCCCCGTGGAGGAGGTCCGTCACCTCGACGACGGGCGGCTCGAGGTCGAGCTGCTCGTCGGCGACGCACGCTGGCTGACCCGCCTGGTGCTCCGGCTGGCCCCGCACGCGGAGGTGGTGGCACCCCCCGAGCTGGCCGAGGCGTGCCGGGAGGCCGCCCGCGACGCCCTGGCGCTCTACGAAACATTGCCGAAGTAGCATGGAAGCCTCCCACCCGCCCACCCGAGGAACGACATGAACCTGAACGCGCAGATCGCCGGTCTCGGCCCGACCGAGCTGCTCATCATCCTGGCTGTCATCGTCCTCCTCTTCGGTGCCTCCAAGCTCCCCGAGCTGGCTCGGGGGAGCGGTCGCGCCCTGCGGATCTTCAAGGCGGAGACCAAGGGCCTGATGGACGACGACGACAAGACCCCCGAGCAGCGTGAGCTCGAGGCTCGTCAGGCCCGCGCCGGCCACGACGAGCCGCGCCGCGACGACACCCTCTGAGCCGGGTGATGCTGAGAGCGTCGCTCGCCGTCCTGCGGGGCACCCCTCAGCACCCGGTGGGCCCGGACGGCCGGATGCCGCTGAGCGACCACTTCCGCGAGCTCAGGGCGCGGGTGCTCCGTGCCGCCCTGGTCCTGGTCACGGTCTTCGTGGCCGCGCTCTTCTTCTACGAGGAGCTTCTCGGCCTGGTGCTCGACCCCTACAACAGCGCCCGGGCCCAGCTGGATGAGGACGTCCAGACGATGGCCTACGTGGAGGGTGCGACGGGGCCCCTGCTGCTCCAGCTGAAGCTCTGCGGGGTCGCGGCGATCGTCATCTCCAGCCCCTACTGGCTCTCCCAGATCTGGGGCTTCATCCTCCCCGGGCTCCACCGAGACGAGCGGCGCTGGTCGCGGATCTTCGCGGCGGTGGCGGGTCCGCTCTTCCTGGCCGGGGTGGCGACCGGCTACTACGTGCTGCCGAAGGGGCTCGAGGTGCTGATCGGCTTCACCCCCGACCAGCTGCAGAGCCTGGTCGAGTTCGGCACCTACTTCTCCTTCCTGAGCCGGATGCTGCTCGTCTTCGGCGTCGCCTTCGAGATCCCGCTCTTCGTGATCATGCTCAACCTCGCCGGAGTGGTGAGCGGGGCGGCGATCGGACGGTTCCGCCCTTGGATCATCGTCGGGACCTTCGTCTTCGCAGCGATCGCGACGCCCTCCACCGACCCCTTCTCGATGCTCGCGCTCGCCATCCCGATGCTGCTTCTCTTCGTGGTCGCCGAGGTGGTGGCCCGGACCCTCGACCGGGTGCGGGCGCGGCGCACGGCGGCCGAGCCGACGTGGGCCGACGACGAGGCTTCACCCCTCTGAGAGGGTGGGTCCCGTGCAACCCCCCGAGATCGTCGACGTCGACCCCTTCGACCTCCCCGAGTGGCTGGGCACCCGCGAGGTCACCTGGACCCCCGAGGTGGGGCTGCGGACCGGTCACCTGGTCGCCGGGGAGCTCACCACCCCTGAGCGAGACTCCCTCCACTGCGACCTGCTGGCCGTCGACGAGGCCTATCCGGCGCCGGTGGTCGCGAACGACCGGCGGGCCCGGGCCCACCAGGCGTGGCAGCACGGGCAGGTGCTGCTCGGCCACCGGGTCGGCCGGCTCACCCTGGCCGTCCCGGGCACGCGGTTCGACGCCGACCTCGTCCTGGAGTCCCTCGCCAGGTTGGCGCGAGCCGTCGGGGGTTCGCCGGAGAGGTTCGCCGCCCACCTGCGCATCGGGGCCCAGTCTCCGCGACGTGGTTCGACCGGTCGCTAGGGTCGAGGGGTGACCCGAAGCCGCCGAGAGATCGCGTTCCTCACCGACCCCGTCGCGGGTCGGGGACGTGCGCGCTCCCACGGACCGCGGGCCGTGGCGCGGCTGCGCGACAGCGGCCTCGTGGTCCGCGACCTCGTCGGCCGCGACTGCGACGAGACGCTCGACCTGGCTCGGCAGAGCGTCGCGGACGGCGTCGACGGAGTGGTGGTCTGCGGCGGTGACGGGATCTTCCACCTCGGGCTGCAGGCGGTGGCAGGGACCGACGTGCCGATCGGCCTGGTCCCGACCGGGAGCAGCAACGACGTGGCCGGCTACTTCAGCCTCCCGCGCGACGATCCCGAGGCGGCCGCCGACCGGGTCGTGGCCAACCGGACCCGCACCGTCGACGTGGCGAGATCCGGTGGTCGCTTCTTCGCGACCGTGCTGGCGGCCGGCTTCGACGCGGTCGTCCACGAGCGTGCCGGCACGATGCGCCGGCCGTGGGGCCAGGCGCGCTACGGTCTCGCGACCCTGGCCGAGCTCAGGAGCTTCCGACCCCTCACCTACCGGCTCGACCTGGACGGCGTGGCACGCAAGGTGGACGCCATGCTGGTCGCGGTGGGCAACGGTCCCTCCTTCGGGGGCGGGCTGAGGATCACCGAGGGGGCCCTGCTCGACGACGGGCTGCTCGACGT
The DNA here is from genome assembly GCF_058134365.1 of Nocardioides sp. Z22_16. Lineage (NCBI taxonomy): Bacteria > Bacillati > Actinomycetota > Actinomycetes > Propionibacteriales > Nocardioidaceae > Nocardioides > Nocardioides sp. Z22_16. The sequence goes on along the minus strand of NZ_JBYTTI010000004.1, from coordinate 152,852 downwards.
GGTGATCATCCGCCCGATGAGCCGCACCGCCCTGGTCCGGAGCTACCCGCGCCTCCTCACCGGCAGCCACGTGACCCTTCCGCAGTACGAGCACCACCGGGTCCGGAAGGTGACCATCGCCGCGCCGGGCATCGTCGCCTACGCGGACGGTGAGCGCCTCGGCCCGCTACCCCTGACGATCGAGTGCGTCCCCGCGGCGCTGAAGGTGTGGTCATGACCAGTCCCTCCGAGGCGTACGCCGCCTACCGCAAGCAGCGCCAGCACCCCGTCCTCGCCGAGTTCGCCGGAAGCTACCCCTTCGGCCTCGACGACTTCCAGCTGCGCGCCTGTCGTGAGATCGAGGAGGGCCGGGGGGTCCTGGTGGCCGCCCCGACGGGCTCGGGCAAGACCGTGGTCGGCGAGTTCGCGGTGCACCTGGCGCTCTCCACCGGCCGCAAGTGCTTCTACACCACCCCGATCAAGGCGCTCTCCAACCAGAAGTACCACGACCTGGTGGAGCGGCACGGCGCCGGCAACGTGGGGCTGCTGACCGGCGACCACACCGTCAACGGGGAGGCGCCGGTGGTCGTGATGACCACCGAGGTCCTCCGCAACATGCTCTACGCCGGGTCGCACACCCTGGCCGGGCTGGGCTTCGTGGTGATGGACGAGGTGCACTACCTGGCGGACCGCGCCCGGGGCGCGGTCTGGGAGGAGGTGATCATCCACCTGCCGGAGTCGGTCTCGGTGGTCTCGCTCTCCGCCACGGTCTCCAACGCCGAGGAGTTCGGTGAGTGGCTGGCCACCGTGCGGGGCGACACCGCCACGATCGTGGAGGAGCGTCGTCCGGTCCCGCTCTTCCAGCACGTCATGGTGGGGCGACGCATCCTCGACCTCTTCGCCAGCTCCGACGTCGACGCCAGCGCCGGCTTCGTCAAGGAGGGGGCGCCGGTCAACGAGGAGCTGCTGAAGGTCGCCCGCGACGACTGGGCCAGCACCCGGCTCATGCGCGACCGCCGGTCGCCCCGGAAGGGGAAGCCGGGCTCGTCGAAGAACCCCAGGAACGTGGGCAACGGGCGCCGGGTCTGGATCCCCAGCCGGGTGGACGTGATCGACCAGCTGGAGCGCCGGGGCATGCTGCCGGCCATCGTCTTCATCTTCAGCCGCGTCGGCTGCGACGCCGCCGTCACCCAGTGCCTCTCCGCCAACGTGCGGCTCACGACGCCGGCGGAGCGCGAGGAGATCTTCGCCTTCGTCGAGGAGCGTTGCCGGCACCTGCCCGACGAGGACCTGCAGGTGCTCGGCTACCACGAGTTCCTCGAGGGTCTCACCCGCGGCGTGGCCTCCCACCACGCCGGCATGCTCCCCACCTTCAAGCAGTGCGTGGAGGAGCTCTTCGTCCGCGGGCTCTGCAAGGTCGTCTTCGCCACCGAGACACTGGCGCTCGGCATCAACATGCCGGCCCGGACCGTGGTCATCGAGAAGCTGTCGAAGTGGAACGGGGAGAATCACGCCGACATCACCCCGGGGGAGTACACCCAGCTGACCGGGCGCGCGGGGCGCCGCGGCCTGGACGTGGAGGGCCACGCGGTGGTCCTGTGGCAGCCCGGGACGGACCCCCGGGAGCTGGCCGGCCTCGCCTCCACCCGCACCTACCCGCTCCGCTCGTCGTTCCGGCCCTCCTACAACATGGCCGTCAACCTGGTCCACCAGTTCGGCCGCGAACGCGCCCGTGAGCTGCTGGAGATGTCGTTCGCCCAGTTCCAGGCCGATCGTGCGGTGGTCGGGCTCGCCCGCCAGCTGCACAAGGCCGAGGAGGCGCTGGACGGGTACGCCGAGTCGGCCACCTGTCACCTGGGCGACTTCATGGAGTACGCAGCGCTGCGCCGCCAGATCTCCGACGAGGAGAAGGCCGCCGCGCGGGAGCGCAGGTCGAGCCAGCGCGACGAGGCGCTGACCTCGCTGCAGCGGCTCAAGCCGGGCGACGTCATCGTGGTGCCCGCCGGGAAGTTCTCCGGGTTCGCCGTGGTGGTGGACCCCGGCCTGGGCAACCCCGACGAGCCCCGGCCCTACGTGGTGACCGCGGAGCGTCAGGCCCGCAGGCTCTCCCCGATCGACTTCCCCTCACCCGTCGAGCCGGTGACCCGCGTCCGCGTGCCCCGCGCTTTCAACGGTCGCAACCCCCAGATGCGGCGGGACCTGGCCAGCGCCCTGCGGGCCCGCACCCACGACCTCACGCCACCCCCGCCCGCGCGGCGGCGGTCTGCGGGGGGAGCGGCCCCCGGTCAGTCGGCCGCGGAGCGGCGTATCGACGACCTGCGGCGCCGCCTGAAGGAGCACCCGTGCCACCAGTGCCCGGAGCGCGAGGACCACGCCCGCTGGGCGGAGCGGTGGTTCAAGCTCTCCCGTGACTCCGCGACGCTGCGCCGCCGGGTGGAGCAGCGGACCAACACCGTGGCTCGCGTCTTCGACCGTGTCTGCGAGGTGCTGGTGGCGCTCGACTACTTGGACGGCGACACCGTGACCGAGCGCGGGGGCCGGCTCCGCCGGATCTACACCGACATGGACCTGGTGGCCGCGGAGTCGCTGCGCCTGGGTCTGTGGGACGACCTGGACCCCTCGGAGCTGGCCGCCGTGCTCTCCGTCCTGGTCTACGAGACGCGGCGGGCGGACGACGCCTCGCCACCGAGGCTTCCGGCGGGCCAGGCCCGCGACGTGATCGGCGAGATGGTGCGCCTGTGGGCGCAGCTCGACGCCCTGGAGAAGGACCACCGGCTCGACTTCCTGCGTGAGCCGGACCTCGGCTTCGCCTGGGCGGCGTACCGCTGGGCCGAGGGGGACGAGCTGGACGAGGTCCTCGGCGCCGTGGACCTGGCCGCCGGCGACTTCGTGCGCTGGATGAAGCAGCTGCTGGACCTGGCCGGGCAGGTGGCCGACGCCGCGGCGGACTCCCCGTTGCGCAAGGTCGCCCGGCAGACCGTCGACCGGCTGCGCCGCGGGGTGGTGGCCTACTCCGCGCTCACCGAGTAGGCGCGGTCGCCACCGCCTCCGCGACGGGGGTCTCCCCGGAGACCAGCTCCCAGGTGGCTCCGATGCCGGCGCCGGTGTCGAGGACGGCGGCGAGCACGGCCGCCACGTCGCCGCGGGGGACGCTGCCGGGCTCGACCTTCGGGGCCAGCCGCACGTGGCCGGTCGGGTCGTCGTCGAGGAGCGCTCCGGGTCGCAGGATGGTCCAGTCGAGCCCGCTCTCGCGCAGCGCCGCGTCGGCGTCCCGCTTGGCCTCCACGTAGGCGCGCCACACGGGGGCCGTGTCCTCGGGGAGGGGGTCGTCGACCGAGATCGCGGAGACCTGGACGAAGCGGGTGATCCCAGCCTGGCGCGCCCCCTCGATCGACTTGAGCGAGCCCTCGAGGTCGACGCTCCGCTTCCGCTCGATGTTGCCGTCCGGGCCCCCGCCGGCGGCGAAGACCACCGCGTGGCAGCCGTCGAAGGCGCGAGCGAACTCCGTGGCGGCAGCGGACTCGATGTCCAGCAGACGCACCTCGGCACCCTGCGCCTCGAGCTCGTCGCGGTACTCCTCCTTGCGGACCAGCGCGACGGGTTGGTGGCCGGCCTCGACGAGGAGCGGGTGCAGGCGACGGGCCACCTGGCCGTGGCCCCCGACGACAGCGATACGAGTCATGGAGCCACCCTAGGAACCCCCGCCAAAGGAGTCCGTCCGGGCGGGCGCCGGCGGGTCAGCGCTCGGAGAGGGCGGTGACGGCTCGGGCGAGGGCTCCCTCGAGGTTCCAGGAGGCCGCCAGAGCGACCACCGCGTCGGGGTCCGCCGGGGTGCGCGGAAGCTCGGTGTCGACCTCGCCGAGATCCAGGTCGCGGACCACGGCGACCACCCGGGGCGCGACGGCGAGGTAGTCCGCGGCATCCTTGATCTTGCGGCGAGGCCCGGGGGCGAGGTCGGCGTCGGGCTCCTCGGCGGCGGCCCGGATGCCCTGGATGTCCCCGAAGCGGCCAAGCAGGGTCGCGGCGGTCTTGTCACCGACGCCCGGCACCCCCGGAAGGCCGTCGGAGGCGTCACCGCGCAGGGTGGCGAAGTCGGCGTACTGGCGGGCGTCCACCCCGTACTTCTCCTGGACCACCGAGTTCGTCACCCGCTCGTGCTTGCCCACGCCCCGGGCGGTGTAGAGCACCCGGACCTCGGCCTCGTCGTCGATCAGCTGGAAGAGGTCCCGGTCACCGGTGACGATGTCGACCGGCATCCCCGCGCCGGTGGCCAGGGTGCCGATCACGTCGTCGGCCTCGTGATGGGCCGCCCCGACCACTGTGATGCCGAGTGCCGCGAGCACCTCGCGGATGATCGGGATCTGTGCCTCGAGCGGGTCCGGGACCTCCTCCACGTCGGGCGACTGCTCGCGCTCGGCCACCACCCGGTGCGCCTTGTAGGTGGGCAGCAGGTCGACCCGCCACTGGGGCCGCCAGTCGTCGTCCCAGCAGCAGACCAGGTCGGTGGGGTGGTAGTCGGTGACCAGGCGGGCGATGAAGTCGAGAAGGCCGCGCACGGCGTTGACGTTCGTGCCGTCGGGCGCCTTGATCTCGGGCACCCCGAAGAACGCGCGGAAGTAGAGCGAGGCGGTGTCCAGCAGCATCAGGCGCTTCGAGTCGGTCACCCGGCCGATCCTGCCAGAGGCGCTGTCCGGCGCTCTCGGTGCTCGTCGGCGAGCCTCACCCAGGTGGGGTCCAGGGACCCTTCGTGGGCGGCTCTCGCGAGCCGCCGGTACAGGAGTCCACCGGCCCCCAGGCGCATCGCCCCGGACTCCTCGTCGTCCGCCGGCCTGGCCTCGGCTGGGTCCCCGAGGGGATGCGGGTGTCGCAGGTCGAGGATCTGGTCGACGACGCGGTGGTGGCCCAGGACGCCCGGCACCTGGGCCGACGGGTCGGCCGTCAGCTGCTCGACGAGGACGGGCAGACCGTCACGGATGACGTGGGTGCTGCTCGTCAGGTGTCCCGGCGCCTCACCGGTGCGGCCGAGCACCAGCGTCTCCCGCCACAGGCACGAGGCGGTGCCCTCGAGCGCCACCGAGGTCGTGCGATCCACCCGGGCTCCTTGGCTGACCACGAACTCGGGCGCCTGCCACACCAGCGCCCCTCCCGCGCGGATGCGCACGTCCACCTCCCAGGTCGCGCCCTGGCCGTCCATGTCGTAGGCCACGGTGCCGGCAGGCTCGGTGATCTCCAGCAGGCACCGGGGGCCGACCTCCACCTCGAGCCGCACCCGGTCCCCGGCCAGCAGCAGCGCCGTGGTCGGGACGAGAGCCACGTGGACCCGGGCCACGTCGCGGTCCAGGACCGCCACCCGGAAGAGGCCACCGCCCATCCGGACCGAGGCCCGCCCACGACCCCCGGCCTCCCCGCGGGTGTCCGCGAACGCAGCCAGGCGGGTCGTCTGGGGAGCGGACCGGCTCAGGAGGCGCTCAGACGGGGGAGGCGGCACGGGGCTGGTCGTGGTCGTGGGTGTGGTGGTGGGCGTCGTCGTGAGGGTGGGAGTGGGCTGCCATCGGACCGGGGTCCTGCGGTTCAAGCACCCCGGTCCGCAGTCGCGCCAGCTGGGCCAGCACCCAGGCGGTCACGGCCGAGACAGACTCCGCGTCGTGCCTGGAGAGGGCCACCACGGGGCTGCCGCGCCGGGCCTCCAGAGCGTCGGAGACCATCCGCCCCAGGTCGACGCCCACGTGCGGGGCGAGATCGGTCTTGTTGACGACCAGCAGGTCGGCGCGCTCGATGCCGGGACCTCCCTTGCGGGCGACGTCGCCGCCGCCGGCCACGTCGAGCACGAAGATCTGGACGTCGACCAGGGCGGGGGAGAAGGTCGCGGTGAGGTTGTCCCCGCCGGACTCGACCAGCACGAGGTCGAGCGGGGCGAACCGCGCCTCCAGGTCCTCCACCGTCGTCAGGTTCGCGCTGATGTCGTCGCGGATCGCGGTGTGCGGGCAGGCTCCCGTCTCCACCCCGACGATCCGCTCGGGGTCGAGCACGCCGGCGGATCGCAGGAAGCGGGCGTCCTCGTCGGTGTAGATGTCGTTGGTGACCACCGCGAGCGCGTGGGTCCCGGCCAGCTCCCGGCAGAGCATGGCGATCAGGGAGCTCTTGCCGGTCCCCACCGGGCCGCACACGCCGAGTCTCAGGGTCTTGCGGGGCTCAGGCACGGAACAACCTCCTGGTGGTGCGGGAGTGGGCCTGTGCCCACTCCTCGATCTGGGGGGCGCTGCTGGACGGGATGTCGGCAGCCTCGGTCAGGCCGGCCACGGAACTGACCAGGGCGTCCACGGCCGGCAGCAGCTCCCACGTCCACGCGACGCTCTGCAGCGGGTCGCCGGGTGAGAGCTTGAGACCGGCGGCGATCACGGTCTGCACGTCGTCGTAGCCGACCACCCGGGCCAGGTCGGCCGACGCCACCCCGCCGGCCACGGCGAGGGCGCCGAGGACGAGGGGGCGGGCGGTCGGCACCGACCACGGGGTCAGCACCGGGTGGTCCGGCCACACCCGCTGGGCGAGTCGGAGCAGCCCGCGTCCCAACTCGAGCGCCGTCGCCCGCTGGGCCTCGGCGGGCGTGCGCGCCGCCCAGTGCGCGTGCACGGCCGTCAGGTCCCCGCCGTGACGCAGGGCGTGCGCCGCGACGACGGCCGTGGCCGCCTCCGTCAGGACGACGGTCGCCAGCCGGGTCCGGCAGTAGCCGGGCACCGCTTCCGGGCTCATCCCGTGGTTCAGCGCCGGCTCGAGGCCCCCTGACTGGGTGTGCCCCCCGACCGGGAGCCGGGCGTCGGCCAGCAGCAGGGAGACGGTCGCGGAGGTCGGGGAGACGGTGCCTACGGCGCCCGGGGAACGGGGCGGGAGGATGGGGTCCATGGCTCAGAACAGGGAGTAGAGCTGGGCCAGGGGGAGCCGCTCGGCGGGCGCGGGCTCCACCCGCTCGCCGTCCACGTCGATCGCGAAGGTCTCGGGATCGATGTCGATGCGGGGACGCACGTCGTTGTTCACCATCTCGGCCTTGCCCACGCCACGGGTGTCAGCGATCCCGACCAGCCTGCGGGAGAGGCCGAGCCGCCCCTTCAGCCCGTCGGCGAGCGCCGCCGGCGAGACGAACGTGACCGCGTGGTCGCTCCCGTCACCGTCCACGAGCGTGGGTCGTAGCAGCACGGGCTGCGGCGTGGGGATGGAGGCGTTGGGGTCGCCCAGGGCGGCCCTGACCAGCGCCCCGCCCTTGATGACGAGCTCGGGCCGGATGCCGAAGAACCGGGGGTCCCAGAGGACGAGGTCGGCCATCTTCCCGACCTCGACGGAGCCCACCTCGGAGTCGATCCCGTGGGCGATCGCCGGGTTGATGGTGTACTTGGCGACGTAGCGGCGCGCCCGCTCGTTGTCAGCCGGCATCGACTCCCCGAGGCTCCCGCGCCGCAGCTTCATCACGTGGGCCACCTGCCAGGTGCGACAGACGACCTCCCCGATCCGCCCCATCGCCTGAGCGTCGCTGGAGGTGATCGACATGGCCCCCATGTCGTGCAGGACGTCCTCCGCGGCGATGGTGGTCGCCCGGATCCGGGACTCCGCGAAGGCCAGGTCCTCCGGGACGCGCGGGTTGAGGTGGTGGCAGACCATCAGCATGTCGAGGTGCTCGGCCACGGTGTTGACGGTGTGGGGCAGCGTCGGGTTGGTCGAACCGGGGATCACGTGGGGGAGTGAGGCGACCTTCATGATGTCGGGGGCGTGGCCCCCGCCGGCGCCCTCGGCGTGGAAGGCGTGGATGCCGCGGCCGTCGATCGCGGCGAGGGTGGACTCCAGGAAGCCGGCCTCGTTGAGGCTGTCGGAGTGGAGGGTGACCTGCAGGCCGTGCTCCTCGGCGGCCCGCAGCGCGGCGTCGATCGCCGCCGGGGTGGAGCCCCAGTCCTCGTGCACCTTGTAGGCCGCCGCACCGCCGAGCGCCTGCTCCCGCAGCCCCGCGGCACTGACGGTGTTGCCCTTCCCCATCAGCAGCACGTTGACCGGCAGCCGGTCCAGCGCGCGGTGGACCGTGCGCAGGTGCCAGGACCCGGGGGTCACGGTGGTGGCCTTGGACCCTTCCGAGGGACCGGTGCCGCCGCCCCCCACCGTGGTCGTGCCGGTGGCCAGCGCCTCGTGCACCTGGGAGGTGGAGAGGAAGTGGACGTGGACGTCGACCGCGCCCGCGGTGAGGATCCTCCCCTCGCCGGAGACGATGTCGGTGGAGGGCCCGATCACCAGGTCGGGGTGGACTCCGTCGGCGATGTCGGGGTTCCCGGCCCGGCCCAGGGCGACGATCCGGCCGTCCCGGATCCCCACGTCGGCCCGCACCACGCCCCAGTGGTCGAGGACCACGACGTTGGTGATCACCGTGTCGGGCACCCCCGTGGCCCGACTCCGGGTGGATTGCGCCATCGACTCCCGGATCGACTTCCCGCCGCCGAAGACCGCCTCCTCACCGCCGAAGGTGAGGTCGCGCTCGACCTCGATCCACAGGTCGGTGTCGCCGAGCCGCAGCTGGTCGCCGGTGGTCGGGCCGTAGAGGGCGGCGTACTGGGCCCGGCTGATCTCAACCATCGAGTGCGCCGCCGTCCTTGCCCCGCTGGAGGCCCGGCACGATCCGCAGGCCGCGCAGGGCCACCAGGTCGACCGAGCGGGACGCCCCGGGCTCGAAGCGTCGCGAGGTCCCCGAGGGGATGTCGAGCCGGAACCCGTGGGCGGCCTCCCGGTCGAACTCCAGGGCGGCGTTGGCGTCGGGCAGGTGGAGGTGGGACCCGATCTGCACCGGCCGGTCGCCGGTGTTGAGGACGACCAGGCTCAGCCGCTCGTCGGCTCCGCGGTCCGCGTTGAGCACGACCGTCCCGGCCGCGGGGCGCAGGGCCCCGGGGCCCTCTGCTGATGTCGACATGACTCTCCTAGCTGATCGGGTCGTGCAGCGTGACGAGCTTGCGGCCGTCGGGGAAGGTCGCCTCGACCTGGACGTCGTGGAGCATCTCGGCGACGCCGGGCATGACCTGGTCGCGGGTCAGGACGTCGCGGCCCGCGGCCATCAGGTCGGCCACCGACCGGCCCTCACGAGCTCTCTCCAGCACCCAGGTGGCCAGCAGTGCCACGGCCTCGGGATGGTTGAGCAGGACCCCCCGGGCGAGCCGGTCGCGGGCGACCATGCCCGCCACGGAGAGCAGGAGCTTCTCGGTGTCGGCAGGTGTCAGGTGCACGGGTCAGACCGCCATGACCGAGCGCACGTCGTCCGCCGCCTCGAGGCCGGCCGCCCCGTGCGCCACCATCCGCCCGCTGGCCAGGACGTAGTAGTCCTGGGTGGCGCGCAGGGCGAAGCCCACGTGCTGCTCGACGAGGAGGACCGAGAGGTCGCCCCGGGTGGTCAGGTCGATGATGACCCGTTCGATCTCGGCGACCACGTTGGGCTGGATGCCCTCGGTCGGCTCGTCGAGGATGAGCATCCTGGGCCGGGTCAGCAGCGTGCGGGCGATCGAGAGCTGCTGGCGCTGGCCGCCTGAGAGCAGGCCCGCGCGCCGCGACAGCAGCCCGGTCAGGGCAGGGAAGGTGTCCAGCACCTCGTCGATGGCCGCGCGGTCGCGCCCGGCCACCAGCTGCAGGTTCTCCAGGGTGGTCATCTGACCGAAGGACTGCTGACCCTGCGGCACGTAGCCGATGCCCCGGCGTACCCGCTGGTGGGGACGGAGGCGGGTGACGTCCTCCCCGTCGAGGAGGACCTGGCCGGAGCGGACGGGGAGGAGCCCCACCGCCGCCCGCAGCAGCGAGGTCTTGCCGGCACCGTTGTGGCCGATCACCGAGGCGGCGCCTCCGGTCGGCACGCTCACCGAGACCCCGTGCAGCACCTCGGTCCGGCCGTAGGCCGCGACCACGTCCTTGAGCTCGAGCATCACGCTGCTCCTTCCACGGTGTGGCCGAGGTAGACGCGCTGGACCTCGGGGTTGGCGCGGATCTCCGCGACGGTGCCGTGGGCCAGCACCCGTCCTCCGCTCATCACGGTGACGACGTCGGCGAAGTCCCGGACGAAGTCCATGTCGTGCTCGATCACCACGATGGTGCGTTCCTTGCCGATGCGGTGCAGCAGCTCACCGGTCGCCTTGCGCTCCTCGGCGGACATCCCGGCGACCGGCTCGTCGAGCAGCATCACCCGGGCGTCCTGCACCAGCAGCATCCCGATCTCGAGCCACTGCTTCTGACCGTGGGAGAGCACGCCGGCTGGTCGGTCCGCGAGCTCGGTGAGGCCGATCGTCTCCAGGGCGGAGTGGACGAACTCGGGGACCTCGCGGCGCCGCCGAAGCAGCGAGCGGGTGCGCCGGTGCACGCCGCCGGCGATGTCGAGGTTCTGCAGGACCGTCAGCTCCTCGAAGACCGTCGCGGTCTGGAAGGTCCGCCCGACACCGAGCCGGACGATCGCGTGCGACGGCTTGTCGAGGAGGTTCTGGTTGTCGTACGACGCCAGCCCGGTGGCCTTGACCAGGCCGGTCAGCGCGTCGACCACCGTGGTCTTGCCGGCCCCGTTGGGACCGATCAGGAAGTGGACCTGCCCCTGGAGGAGGGTCAGGTCGACCCCGTCGACGGCCACGAAGCCGTCGAACTCGACCCTGATGCCGCGGACCTCCAGGTAGTCGCGCCTGCTGGTGCTCATGCCCTGACCTCCTGGGGGGCGTCGTCGGTGCTCTCGGGTGTCTGCCCGGAGGACTCGCGTGCCTCGCCCTTCGCGAGCCTCCGGCGCCCGGTCGGGCCCGGCCGTCCCCGCAGCGCGCCGGCCCGGGAGAGGAGCTGGGCCAGGCCGCCGGGGAGCAGCAGCACCACGAGGATGAAGAGGCCCCCCTGGAAGTAGGACCACGACCCGGGGAACGACTCCGACAGCGTGGTCTCGGCGTAGCCCACGAGCAGCGCGCCCAGCGCGGGACCCATCAGCGAGGCACGCCCCCCGAGAGCCACCCCGGCCACCAGCGCGATCGAGGCACCGACGCCGACGTCCTCGGGGGAGATGATCCCCACGATGGGCACGAAGAGGGCACCGCCGACGCTGGCCAGCACCGCGGCCACCACGTAGGCGACCAGCTTGACGTTGGCCGGGTCGTGTCCGAGGAAGCGGACCCGCTCCTCGGCGTCCCGGGTGGCGACCAGGAGCTCACCGAAGCGGCTCCGGTAGAGCTGGCTCATCAGCGCGACCGCGGCGAGCAGCGTCCCGGCCGCCAGGAAGTAGAGCATCCGCTTGTTGACCGGGTCGTAGAGGGAGTAGCCGAAGAAGCTCTGGAAGTTGTTGAGGCCGTTGAAGCCGCCGGTGGTCTTGACCTGGCCGATGAGCAGGATGGCGAAGGCGGCGGTGAGGGCTTGGGAGAGGATCGCGAAGTAGGCGCCCTTGACCCGGCGCTTGAAGATCGCGGCGCCCAGCACCCCGGCCACCACCACCGGCAGCAGCACGATGGCCAGCAGGGTGACGGCCGGGCTCCGGAACGGCTCCCACCACCACGGCATCTCGCCACCGGCGTAGAGCACCATGAAGTCGGGCACGTTGCCCGGTCCCGCGTCGGTCAGCTTCAGGTGCATCGCCATCGCGTAGGCGCCGAGCCCGAAGTAGAGGCCCTGGCCCAGGACGAGCATCCCGCCGCGTCCCCAGGCGAGGCCGATCCCGACGGCGGCGATCGCGTAGCAGCAGTACTTGGCCAGCAGGCCCAGCCGGAAGTCGCTGAGCAGGGCGGGGGCCAGACCCAGCAGGGCCCCGGCCAGCGCGGCCCAGGCCAGCAGCGTGAGTAGCCTCGTCCGGCGGCTCATGCCAGGCTCCTCGTCCGCACCGCGAAGATCCCCTGCGGGCGCACCTGCAGGAAGACCACGATGGCCAGGAAGACCACGACCTTGGCGATGCTGCCCGAGGTGGCGTACTCGAGGAACGCCTGGAGGACGCCGATCGAGAACGCCGCGATCACCGTCCCCTTGAGCTGTCCGATGCCGCCGACCACGACGACCAGGAAGGCCTCCACGATGTAGGAGGCCCCGATGGTGGGACCGGTGGAGCCCAGCAGGGTGAGCGCGACACCCGCCACGCCGGCGAGCCCGGAGCCGAGGAAGAAGGTGATGCGGTCGGTGCGCCGCGTCGAGATGCCGAGCGTCTCGGCCAGGTCGCGGTTGTCGACGGTGGCGCGGACCTGGCGGCCCAGCGCGGTGCGCTTCAGGACCGCCAGGACGGCGAGCAGGCAGCCCACCGAGAGGAGGAGCAGGAAGAGGCGCGTCATCGGGAAGTCGTAGCCGAGGACGGGCACGGAGCCGCCGAGCCAGGAGGGCGCCGGGACGTCCTTGGCGGGGGCGCCGAAGATGTCGCGGGCGACCTGCTGCAGGACCAGGCCGACGCCGTAGGTGACGAGCAGGGTGTCGAGCGGGCGGTGGTACATCCAGCGGATGACCCCCGCCTCCAGGACGACCCCGAGGAGCCCGCCGACCAGGAACCCGACCGGGAGGGCCACCAGCAGGCCGAGCCCGGCGTCGCCGATCAGCACGTTGATCACGTAGGCGGTGTAGGCCCCGGCCATCAGGAACTCGCCGTGGGCCATGTTGATGACGCCCATCTGCCCGAACGTGAGTGTCAGGCCGACGGCGATGAGCAGCAGGACCGCACCGGCCGAGAGGCCGGTGAAGACCTGGGAAAGGAACACCTCCACGAGACGTGCCTCCTCTTCAGGAGCCGAAGGCTCCGGTCGTCGGGACGGGGTGCCGGGGCGCGGACCGGTGGTCCGCGCCCCGGCCGGGGGGGCCTCAGGCCCTCACTCGCCCTCCCACCAGGAGTAGCCCTCGAGGAACGGGTCCGGCTCGATCGGGCCGTCGGAGCTCCAGACCGTCTCGATCAGGCCGTCCTTGCGGATCTGTCCGACCAGGGCGGTCTTGGCGATGTGGTGGTTGTCGCCGTTGACGGTGACGGTGCCCTCGGGTGCCTCGTAGCTCACGCCGCCGGCGGCCTCGACGACGTCGTCGACCGCGAAGGAGTCGGCCTTCTCGACCATCCCCTTCCACAGGTGGAGGGAGGTGTAGGCGGCCTCCATCGGGTCGGAGGTGACGGCCTCGGCGCCGTTGGCCTCCTTGAACGCCGTGACGAACTCCTCGTTCACCGGGGTGTCGATGGTCTGGTAGTAGTTCCACGCGGTGTACTGGCCGACCAGGTTGTCGACGCCGACGCCCGGGACCTCCTCCTCGGCGATCGAGACCGAGACCACCGGCATCGCCTCGGCGGTCAGTCCCTTGCCCTTGTACTCCTTGAAGAACGCCACGTTGGAGTCCCCGTTGAGCGTGTTGAAGACGGCGTCCGCGCCGGCGGACTTCACCTTGTCGACCACCGTGCCGAAGCTGGTGGAGCCGAGCGGCTGGTACTCCTCCCCGAGGACCTCGATGTCGTGCTCCTCGGCGTACGCCTTGATGATCGCGTTCGCCGTCCGCGGGAAGACGTAGTCGGAGCCCACCAGGAAGATGGACTTGATCCCCTTCTCGTCCTTGAGGTAGTCGAGGCCGGGGATGATCTGCTGGTTGGTCGTGGCTCCGGTGTAGAAGATGTTCTTGGAGGCCTCGAGCCCCTCGTACTGGACCGGGTAGAAGAGCAGCGCGTTCTTGCCCTCGAAGACCGGCAGCATCGCCTTGCGCGAGCTGGAGGTCCATCCGCCGAAGACCGCCGCCACGCAGTCCTGGTCGATCAGCTTGGTCGCCTTCTCGGCGAAGACCGTCGGCTCGGACTGCCCGTCCTCACTGACGATCTCCAGCTTCTTGCCCAGGACGCCACCGTCGGCGTTGATCTCGTCGGCGGCCATCGAGAGCGACTTGAAGACCGTCGTCTCGCTGATCGCCATGGTGCCCGAGAGCGAGTTGAGGAACCCGATCTTGATGCTGTCACCGTCGGTCTTGACGCAGGAGTCGCCGGCCTCGGCGGTCTCGCCGGCCTTGGCGCCACAGCCGGCCAGGGCGCCGGCCAGGGCGACCGCGCTGAGCGCGGCGGTGATGGTGCGGGGGGTTCTGGAGTTCACGGCGTACGACCCTCTCGTCGGACTGCCCGGCGCTGACCGACGGGCATGGATTCCGGGAGCACCAGCCGTACTTCCGGAAAGGGGTGCCCCTGGGGGACGTGGTCGATTTTCGTGAGGCCGTGTTTCGTCCCGTGGCGCCCCGCGTGTCACGCCCGTAACAGCGCGTTTCCGGTTGAGGTCGCGTCCAGAGGGTGTGGAACCGTCGCCGCAGGGCCGGTGCGGTGCGATAGAGGTGGGCATGCAGCGGCGGGTGCCACGTGCTGAACACCTGCCTCGACCCGATGGCATTCCCCTAGGGTCGGCGCGTGAACACCTCGGAGGTCGAGTCCACCGACCGCAAGATCCTCAGTCTGCTGGCGGCCGACGGCCGGATGTCCTACACCGATCTGGGGAAGGCCACCGGTCTCTCCACCTCAGCCGTCCACCAGCGGGTGAAGAGGCTCGAGCAGCGCGGCCTCATCCTGGGCTACGGGGCGACGGTCGACCACCAGCAGCTGGGCCGCCCCTTGACGGCGTTCATCTCCATCACGCCGCTCGACCCCACCCAGCCCGACGACTACCCGGACCGGGTCGCGGGGATCGGCGCCGTGGAGTCGTGCTGGTCGGTGGCGGGGGACGAGTCCTACATCCTCAAGGTGCGCGTCGGCACGCCCGCCGACCTCGAGGAGCTGCTCGCCCGGATCCGCGCCGCGGCCAACGTCAGCACCCGCACCACCATCGTGCTCTCCACGCCGTACGAGAACCGCCCCCTCGCGGGGGAGTAGGGGCGCTGCTGCCGTGGATCCCCGCTCAACCGGGGATCCACAGGGTTCGTGGCGCATGCATGCCCCACGAACCCCGTGGAAGCCCCACCAGGCGCGTCAGTCGACGCGACCGGCAGGGGCTCGACGGGCTAGTACCTGACGGATCCGGGAAGCCAGATCGGCGGGGTGGTCCAGGTCCGTCCACCGGATGCGCACGCAGGTCCAGCCGGTGAGCTGGCAGATCCGTTCCTCCCGGTGCTTCTCCCGTAGGAGGTAGTCCTCGAGCGACTCGCCGGGGCGCCGATGGTCGCGATACTTCGCCAGGCCGTCGAACTCCAGGAAGACCTCGTGCTCCGGGAGGGCGAAGTCCACGCGGGCGACGAAGCGGCCGGTGGAGTCCCGGATCTCGTACTGCGGAACCGGTCGGGGTAGGTGGTGGGCCCACAAGAAGTACGCCGTCCGTGTCTCGCCCGGCGACTCCAGCCGAGGATCGGCCAGTCGGGTCACCAGGTTGGCGTTGAGGGTGGAGGGCCAGAACCGGTGTTCGTGGGCCAGGGCGGCGATCTCCGCCGGTTTGGCCAGTCCGGCGTGCAGCAGGCCGTTGACCGTCACCAGAGCCTGTTCCACAGAGGCGAGGGTGATGATCTCGACGGCACAGCGGGCGGGTGAGCTGACCGGGACGCCGTTCACCGTGGATGACTGCGAGGCGGGCATGGCGCCTCTGTGGTGCACGACGCCAGCCTCGCGCCGACCGCCGGCGCCGTCCGTCCGGGTGACGTGCACGTGCTCGAGAGGCATGCCCCACACCGGCGCGCCCCACTCCAGGGCGGCCGTCACGTGGGTCAGCACAGCGGTCTCGTGTGCGGTCCGCAGCACCGCTCGCGCACGCAGTCGGTACTGGTCGACGTCGGAGAGGGAGCGCCACACCTCGCCCTCGACATAGGCGCCTCGGCGCACGCGGTGCCAGACACCGGAGCGCACCAGGGAGCGGATGTGGGTGTCGGTGTAGCCCTGCGCGAGCGCGTCTCTGCGCAGCACCACGAGGTCGGTCAGGTCAACGAGCTGGGGGAGCGCCATGCCGCCAGCCTGGTGCCGCTGCGCCGGTCACCACGGGGAGATGCTGCGGGTTGTGGAGGAGGGCGAGTGTCGGCTGGTCTGTGGAGAAGGGGTGGCACGGTCTTCATGGGGTTCGTGGGGCAAACAGAGGCCACGAACCCTGTGGTTCCCCGCCTGTGCGGGGATCCACAGCCCCGCTCAGCGGGCCTGGAGGGCCGCGGTGCGCCGCGACGCCTCGGCGACCTCGGCCGCCCGCAGGCTGCTCTCCTCGAGGCGTCCGTGCTCCTCCCACCACTGCTGCCCCGTGGGCGGGAGCGTGTGGATCGGGTCGTAGTACTCGTAGTGTCGGGAGAGGGCCTCGGGGTCGGAGGCCTCGATCGACGTCCGGTAGTTCTTCGTCCAGGAGGAGATGCCGCGCTCGGTGTCGTAGTCGGCGAGCTGGTGCACCCAGCGCTTCCCCACGAAGGGGACGTCGCAGACGATCCGCGGGGTGGCGAAGCCGGGCAGGTAGCCCATCAGGTGGTGCTGGAGGCGCTGGGCCTCGGCGACGGAGACCCGCCAGTGCTCCGAGAACGGGATCATGTCGCACAGGTAGAAGTAGTACGGCGTGACCTGGGCACCGTCGAGCAGCCGGAAGCAGAGGTCGAGCAGGGTGTGCGGGTCGGCGTTGACGCCGTTGAGGAGCACGCCCTGGTTGCGCACGTCGCGCAGCCCCGCGTCGAGCATGGCGCGCGAGGCGTCGGCCACCAGCGGGGTGATCGAGCTCGCGTGGTTCGCGTGCGTGTGCATCGCCAGCGAGACCCCACGAGAGCGCGCCAGCCCCGCTACCCGGGCGACGCCCTCGACGACGTCGGGTTGGAGCCAGTGCTGGGGCAGGCCGATGAGCGCCTTGGTGGCGAGCCGGATGTCGCGGATGTTCTCGATCGCCAGCAGCTCGGTGAGGAAGGACTCCAGGCGCGGCCACGGCATGTTGGCCACGTCGCCGCCGGAGACGACGACATCGCGCACCTGAGGAGTGCGGCGGAGGTAGTCGAGCATGTCCGCGAGGCGGTCGTTCGGCTTGGCCACGAACTTGAGCTTCTCGATCACGGGGGTGGAGTTGCCGACCAGGTCCATCCGGGTGCAGTGGCCGCAGTACTGCGGACAGGTGGGGAGCAGCTCGGCGAGCACCTTGGTGGGGTAGCGGTGGGTCAGCCCCTCGGTGGCCCACATGTCGTGCTCGTGCAGCGAGTCCCGGGACGCGTGCGGGTGCGAGGGCCAGTCGGTGCGCCGGTCGGAGAAGAGCGGGAGCATGTAGCGGCGCACCGGGTCGGCGTAGAACGCCTCGGTGAGCGAGCCCGGGCCGGCGGGCGCCGAGTCGGGCACCATCGTGTTCATCATCTGCGGCGGGACCAGCATCGACATGGTCGCCCGCTCGGCCTGGTCGCGCTCGAGGTCGGCGTAGAGCCGGTCGTCGAGCAGGTCGCCCATCAGCTCGCGCAGCTGGCGGACGCTCTTCACGCAGTGGGCCCGCTGCCACTGGACGGACCCCCACTCCGCGGCGGTCACCGAGGACCATCCCGGGAAGCGGGTCCAGTCCGGCTCCACCAGCTCGGCGCGGCGGTAGAGGTACGGCTGAGCGGCGCTGGGGACGACCGTGGTCTCGATGCTCATGGCCCTCCTCGGGCGACGGGGGACGTCGGATGGCGGCGTGCCTGTTGTGACCCACGTCGCATTTCTGTCAGAGTACGAGGAGAACATGCGGTGCGTCCATGATCCCGCAGGAGATTCTCCTGATCGCGACCAGTTCGAGAGAGGAATTGGCGGTGCTGACCCTGTCGGTAGGAGGAAGTGATCCGGTCGGACTCCACCGGGTGCTGGACGGGGCCGGGGTGCTGCCACAGGCGGCGCGACGCCTCGACACCCGTCATGAGCTGTGGCCGGACGAGGTCAGGGTGCGGGTCGAGCGCCTCAACCTCGACGCGGCCTCCTTCCGCCAGCTCGAGCAGAAGCACCGCGGGGACGGCGCCGCGGTGCGCGCCGAGGTGCTCGAGATCGTCGGGGCGCGCGGCAAGATGCAGAACCCGGAGACCGGGTCGGGCGGCATGCTGATCGGGACGGTCGAGGAGGTCGGGGCGCTCTCCCCGCTCGGCCTCCGGGTGGGGGACCGGGTGGCCACCCTCGTCTCCCTGTCGCTGACCCCCCTGGTCATCGAGGACGGGCTGACCCGATGGGACGGCGAGGGCGAGCAGGTTCCCTGCGACGGCTACGCGGTGCTCTTCGGCCGCTCCGTCGCCGCCGTGCTCCCCGACGACATGTCCACCCCCCTCGCCCTGGCGGTGATGGACGTGTGCGGGGCCCCGGCCCTGACCCGGCGCGTGGTCGCGGGGTACGACGCCCCGACGGTCGCCGTCATCGGTGCGGCCGGGAAGTCCGGGAGCCTCAGCCTCGCGGCCGCGGGCGAGGCCGGAGCCCGCCGCACGATCGGCGTCGTGCCCCACGAGGCCGAGGCCGAGGTGCTGCGCCGGGCGGGGCTGGCAGACGAGGTGGTGGTCGCGGACGCGCGTGACCCCGCCGCGCTGCGGAAGGCGGTGCTGGCCGCGGGCGGCCCGGCCGACGTCACCGTCGTCTGCGTCGACGTCCCCGGGTCCGAGGGCGGCGCGGTGCTCGCGACCGCCGACCGCGGCACGGTCGTCTTCTTCTCGATGGCCACGTCGTTCTCCGCGGCGGCCCTCGGCGCGGAGGGGCTGGCCGCCGACGTCACCATGCTGGTCGGCAACGGCTACGTGCCGGGGCACGCCGACTACGCCCTCGAGCTCGTGCGCAGGCACGCCGGCGTCCGCGCCCTCTTCGAGAGCAGGCTCCGGTGACAGCCGCCCCTGAGACCCGGAGCCGCACCCCCCGCCTCTCGCTCCCCGACGAGCAGGTGGCCCGGGCGCGTCAGCTCGCCGCCCGTGCCGGGCAGCCGATCGTCGACCTGGCGCGCCGGCACACCACGGTCTCGGTGGAGCGAGCCACGCTCCGCCTCGCCGGGCTCGACGGCGCCGACCCGGACGGCATCCCGTGGGTCAACCGGCTCACCGACGCGGTCCGCGCCGACCTGCACGACGAGGGCGGTCTGGCGCACGGGATCAGCCTGCCGGTCTGGGACGCGCTCGCCCGCGGAGAGGCGCCCGACCTGGCCACGCTGGCCCGCCGGGCCGGGGCCGGCTCGGTCCGGTTCCGGGTGCCCCAGGGCGAGGAGGCCGCGCTCGCCAGGCGCGCCGCCCGGCTCGCCGTCGGGCACGGCGTACGCCGCCTCGACGAGCGCCGCGCCGAGCGTGAGCGGCTGGTCGCCGAGGTGGGCGACGCCCCGCGTACGCCCTGGATCTACCTGATCGTGGCCACCGGCGACATCCACGAGGACATCCCGCAGGCCCAGGCGGCCGCGCGGGCGGGTGCCGACGTGATCGCGGTGATCCGCAGCACCGGCCAGTCGCTCCTCGACTACGTGCCGGAGGGGGCGACCCGGGAGGGGTTCGCGGGCACCTATGCCACCCAGGAGAACTTCCGGCTGATGCGGGCGGCGCTCGACGAGACGAGCCGGGAGCTCGGCCGTTACGTCCGCCTCACCAACTACGCCTCGGGGCTGTGCATGCCCGAGATCGCGGCCCTCGCCGGGCTGGAGCGGCTCGACATGATGCTGAACGACTCGATGTACGGGATCCTCTTCCGCGACATCAACCCGATCCGCACCTTCGTGGACCAGCGCTTCAGTCGCCAGGTGCACGCGCGGGCCGGCATCATCATCAACACCGGCGAGGACAACTACCTCACCACGGCGGACGCCGTCGAGGCAGCCCACACCGTCACCACCAGCCAGCTCCTCAACGAGTTCTTCGCCAAGGAGGCGGGCCTCGAGGACTGGCAGCTGGGCCTGGGCCACGCCTTCGAGATCGACCCGGAGGTCCCCGACTCCTTCCGCCTCGAGCTGGCGCACGCCCTGCTGGCGCGCGAGCTCTTCCCGGACGCTCCGCTGAAGTGGATGCCCCCGACGCGGCACATGACCGGCGACGTCTTCCGCGGGTACCTCCTGGACGGTTTCTTCAACCTGGCCGGCGCCCTCACCGGACAGGGCATCCTGCTGGTCGGCATGATGACGGAGGCCGTCGTCACCCCTTGGCTCTCCGATCGCGACCTGGCCCTGGAGAACGTCCGCTACGTGCTGAACGCGGCCGGCAACCTCCACGAGGACTTCGTCCCGGCCCCGGACGGCTTCATCGCCCGGCGGGCCCGGGAGGTGCTGGCCGAGTCGGTGACGCTGCTCGAGCGCATCGTGGGGGAGCAGGGCCCGGGGCAGGACAGTGCCCGTGGCCTCCTCGACGCGATCGCCGACGGCACGTTCGGCCTGATGCGCCGGCCCCCCGACCGCGGGCGGGGGCTCGACGGGGTGGCGGCCAAGTCGGGCGCCTACTACAACCCCGCCACCGAGCTCCTTGAGGAGTCCTCGTGATCATCCGACCGTACGGCGACACCACGGGCGACGGCATGGCCCAGCTCTCCTTCACGCTGCCCATGAGCCACTCCAAGGTCGCGGAGGGGGCCGCCGAGCAGCTGGCCAACCGGATGGGGATGGAGCCCGCGATGGTGGTGCACGCCCGGCCCGTGGGCGACGGCTACACGTTCTTCGTCGTCTACGGGCGGGTGAACCACCTGGTCGACACCGACCAGGTGGAGGTCGTCGCGCGGGACTACCCCCTGCTCACCCCGGCGGAGATCAACGCCGGGATCAAACGCGCCCTGCAACGGCGCCTCGTCGTCGTCGGGGCGTGCATCGGCACCGACGCGCACACGGTCGGCATCGACGCGATCCTCAACATCAAGGGCTTCGCGGGGGAGAAGGGGCTCGAGTACCACCGGGAGATGAAGGTGGTGAACCTCGGGGCTCAGGTCTCGGTGCCCGAGCTGGTCGAGACCGCACGCACCGAGCAGGCCGACGCCGTCCTGGTCTCCCAGGTGGTCACGCAGCGCGACGCGCACCTGCTCAACACCCGCGAGATGTCCGCCGCCTTCCGCGAGGCGTTCCCCGAGCACCGGCGCCCGGTGCTGGTCGTGGGAGGTCCCAGGTTCGACGAGAAGATGGCCGACGCCCTGGGCGTGGACCGGGTCTTCTCCCGGGGCACCACACCGGGGGAGGTGGCGTCCTTCCTGGTGCACCGCCTGGCTGGCAGGCCCAGCCGGGAGCCCGCCACAGGAAGGACCGCACCATGACCGAGCACCGCACCCCCGACGACCTCGTCGGTGAGCTGGTGATCCATCGTCGCTACGTGCCCTACTCGCACGCCCACTACGCCGGCAACCTGGTGGACGGCGCCTACTCCCTGAGCCTCTTCGGCGACGTGGCCACCGAGATGTGCATCCGCACCGACGGTGACGAGGGCCTGTTCGCCTCCTACTCCGACGTGCAGTTCCTCGCCCCGGTGCGCGCCGGCGACGTGGTGGAGATCCGGTGCCGGCTGGTCCGCGCCGGCCGGAGGTCACGGGAGATGGAGTTCGAGCTGCGCGTCGTGGCGCGGGGCGACGGCTCCGCCGGTGCCCCCGGTGCGGCTCGCGCCCTCCGCGAGCCCCTGGTCGCGACCACCGCCGTCGGCACCGTGGTGGTGCCTGCGCCGACGCAGACCTGAGCCTGCCGGGCCCGGGCGGCGTGTCGCGGCACTCCCCGGCGTGTCCCGCACAATCTGCGGGAACCGGTTGACAGCGACCTCCGATCCGCCGCAGAGTGCGGTGTCCGCCTGTGCAGATCGTGCGCGGCGGACCGACGTCCGGGTGAGCGGGTTGGCGGGTGGGGCACCACCATCCGACCCACCTGGTTCACGGAGGTCGGTCCCGCCGCTGCGAGGGTGGGCACGGGAGGAGCAGCAGTCCCTTAGACAACTTCTCGCCGGTCACCTCCAGTGGTCGTCGCGTCGGTCCGAAGCGCTGCTGCTCCTTCCGTCCTCCTGCCCGTCGACCTCCGGGCTCGTTGCCCGCACCGGGTAGGTTGACCACGTGCTGCGCCGCTCGCTCCTGGCCGGTGGAGCGGGGCTCCTCCTGGCTCTCGCCTCCGAGCCCCTGGGCCTGGCCCTGCTGGCTCCGCTCGCCGTGGCCGGTCTGGTGCTCGCCGTCCGTGGCATGTCCGCGAGGAGGGCGTGGCTCCCCGGTCTGGCCTTCGGCTGCGCCTACTTCTTCGTGCTCCTGTGGTGGATGCGCGCGGTGGGCTGGGACGCCTGGCTGGCGCTCTCGGCCGCACAGGCACTGGTCATGGCGCCGCTCGGGAGCGCTCTCGCCCTGGTCGGCCGGCTCCGGTGGTGGCCGCTCCTCTCGGCCCTGTGCTGGGTCGCGGTGGAGACGGTCCGGGGAGCCTGGCCCTTCGGCGGACTGCCGTGGGGCCGCCTCTCCTACGCCGTCGCCGACACCTGGTGGGCCGCGGCGCTGCCGTGGTTCGGCTTCACCGGAGTCAGCCTGCTCGTGGCCGGCATCGGCTGTGCCCTCGCCTGGTGCTGGGCGACGAGGCCGTCCCTGCCCAAGGTGGCGCTGGTGGGACTCACGCTGGCCGGCGCCTCGCTGTGGGGCGTGGCCGTGCCGTGGCAGGCCCAGCCGGAGGGCTCGCTCCGCGTGGCCGTGGTGCAGGGCGACGTGCCGGGCAGCGGGGACGACCTGGTCTCGGTCCACCGGGACGTCACACGCAACCACGTCGAGGCCACGGTGGCGCTGGGGGAGCGGGTCGCCGCGGGGGAGGAGGCACCACCGGACCTCGTGCTCTGGCCGGAGAACTCCACCGCGGTCGACCCGTTCCGCGACGTCGAGGTCAGGACGGGGATCGAGCGCGCCGTGCAGGCGGTCGGCGCCCCGGTCCTGGTCGGCGCCATGACCGATGCCGAGGAGCCGGACGCCGTGCTCAACCAGGGCATCGTCTGGTCGCCGGGAACCGGCGGAGGCGATCGCTACACCAAGCGTCACCCGGTCCCGTTCGGTGAGTACATCCCGTGGCGCGACACCGTCTTCACCGGGAACTTCGGCAAGCTCCGGCTCGTCGCCCGCGACATGATGAGCGGCACCCGGGACACGCCCTTGACGGTGGGGGAGACCCAGGTGGCCGACGCCATCTGCTTCGACGTGGCCTATGACGACGCCATCCACGCCCAGCTGCGCCGGGGGGCGCGCCTGCTGGTGGTCCAGAGCAGCAACGCGATGTTCATCAGGACCCCGCAGATCGAGCAGCAGTTCGAGATCACCCGACTCCGGGCGCTCGAGACGGGCCGCGCGGTCGCCGTCGCCGCCACCAACGGCCTGAGCGGGATCATCGGCCCGGACGGGGAGGTCGTCGACGAGGCGCCTCCGCAGACCACGAGCGTGCTGGTCCAGGACGTCCCCCTGATCGACCGGACGACGCCCGCGGTCGCCATGGGTCCGTGGCCCGGACGGGTCGCCGTGCTCTTGTCCGTGGTGGCGTGCGTGAGCGGTGCCAGGCGACGGCCGGATGCCCTATGCTCGCCCGGGCGCTCCGCCGACCCTTCCGTGAGCTGAGGAGACCTGAGTGAATCCGTCCCGTCTCGGTCGAACCGTGATGGTCGTGCCGACCTACAACGAGGCGGCCAACATCGAGTGGATCATCCAGCGTCTGCGCAAGGCCCAGCCGGAGGTCCACGTCCTGGTCGTGGACGACGGCTCTCCGGACGGCACCGGCCGGATGGTCGAGGAGATGGCGGCCCACGACGACCACGTGCACGTCCTCCACCGCACGGAGAAGGCGGGTCTGGGGGCCGCGTACCTCCACGGCTTCCGGGTCGCCCTCGACATGGGCTTCGACGTGATCGGCGAGATGGACGCCGACGGCTCGCACCAGCCCGAGCAGCTGGAGCGGCTGATGGACGCCCTGGCGGACGGGGCCGATCTCGTGATCGGCTCCCGCTGGATCCCGGGTGGGTCGATCGTCAACTGGTCGAAGGGCCGTGAGGTGCTCTCTCGGGCCGGCAACCTCTACACCCGCATCCTGCTCGGGATGCCGGTGCGGGACGCGACCGCCGGGTACCGGCTCTTCCGTCGCGAGACCCTGGAGGCCATCGACCTGGACTCGGTCCGCTCGACCGGGTACGTCTTCCAGACCGACATGGCCTACCGGACGATGCGCCGGGGCCTCAAGGTGGTCGAGGTGCCGATCGAGTTCGTGGAGCGCGAGCGCGGCGACTCCAAGATGAGCCGTGCGGTCGCCACCGAGTCGCTGCGCCGGATCACGGTCTGGGGCCTGCAGGAGCGGCGGGACCAGCTGCGGGGCCGTCTTGGGCGTCGTTCTGCATGATGGAGGCATGAGCTCCGGTCGTCGCGTTCCGCTATGGGTCCTCTTCGTCCTCCTGGTCGTCCTTCCGCTCGCCGAGCTGTGGACGCTCATCCGGGTGGGGCGGGTGATCGGTGCCTGGTGGACGATCGGGCTGCTGGTGCTGATGAGCCTGCTCGGCGGGTGGCTGATCAAGCGGGAGGGGGCGCGGGCCTGGCGTGCGCTCACCTCGACCCTCTCCGCCGGCCGGATGCCCGCCACCGAGCTCGCCGACGCCGCGCTCATCGTGCTGGGCGGGGCGCTGATGCTCGCGCCCGGCTTCGTCAGCGACGCCATCGGCGTGCTGCTCATCCTGCCCCTGACCCGGCCCGTGGCCCGCAAGGTCCTCCTCGCCGCCCTGGGGCGCCGGTTCCTGGCACTCTCCGTGACCGTGGCGGAGACGCCGGCCGGACCGGTCCGAGACGCACGACACCCCGGACACGGGCCCGAGGGGCCCGTCGTCCGGGGTGAGGTGATCGATCCCTGAGCTGGTGGGGCGACCGCCGGGCCGCACCGTGGTCAGGCGGAGCGGACCCGCTTCTTGGCGTTGGCCCGGTGCAGGTGGGCGGGGCCGATCTCGCCGCCGCGCAGGAGATCGAGCCGCTCCTTGAGGATCTCCTCGAGTTCCTTCTCCGACCGGCGCTCCAGCAGCATGTCCCAGTGGGTACGGGCGGGCTTCTCGACCTTCTCCTCGGGCAGGATCCCCGCGGTGCTCAGCGCCTCGGCGCCGCAGCGCGGACACTCCCAGTTGGCCGGGATCTCCGCCTCGTCCGACATGGTGATCTCGAACTCGTGACCGTGCTGGCACCGGTAGCCGACCTGCTGACGTGCGGCGAACTCGATCCCGCGCTCGTCCTCGAAACTCTGCCCACCGAGCCGTGCGCCCCGCAATGTGCGCTCCGCCATTGAGCCACCTCCAGAAAAGTCATGTGTCCAGCCCGCGGTTGACGGGCGTGAGACGGCAGGAACCAGGTTCCCCGACGCTCAAGGGGAGGGCGTCGGCCGTCGTTTCTTCTTCAACGGTAGCCAGCCGCAGAAGATTCCACGTGTCCAACATACCCAAAGTGGGGCATGACGATGGTCACGAGGGTGACGGTCAGGGCAGGGGCGCGTGGGTGACGAGGGCGGAGTCCCTGCGAATCCCGCTTGAGACCGGGATCAGGAGGGCCAGACCCGCCGCCAGCACGGCCAGGATCCCGAGGATGCCCCAGTGCATCGCGTCGTCGGAGTCGGTCACCCCGGTGAGCGCCGCGCCCACGGCGATGGAGAGCGACCACGCCGCCGGCGCCATGAAGCTGACCGCCCGCCCGGTCGTTGCGTAGAGGCCGAAGATCTCGCCCTCCTCACCCTCGGGGATCAGTCGGGAGAGGAAGGTGCGCGAAGCCGACTGCGCGGGCCCCACGAAGATGCACAGGATCAGTCCGAAGATCCAGAACATCGTGGTGCCGCCCTCCTGGAAGGCGAAGACGCACGCGCCCGCCACCAGCATGAAGCTCAGGGAGATCACGATCACCCGCTTGGGCCCCAGCCGGTCGTCGAGGGCTCCGGAGGCGATGGTGGCGATCCCCGCCACGACGTTGGCGGCCACTCCGAAGATGATGACGTCGCCCGGGGAGAAGCCGAAGGCGCCCGCGGCCAGGACGCCACCGAAGGTGAAGACTCCCGCCAGCCCGTCGCGGAAGACGGCGGAGGCGATGAGGAAGCGCGCCGTGTTGCGGTCGTCGCGCCACAGGTCGCGGACGG
The DNA here is from genome assembly GCF_058134365.1 of Nocardioides sp. Z22_16. Lineage (NCBI taxonomy): Bacteria > Bacillati > Actinomycetota > Actinomycetes > Propionibacteriales > Nocardioidaceae > Nocardioides > Nocardioides sp. Z22_16. The sequence continues at coordinate 126,966 of NZ_JBYTTI010000004.1, read as the reverse complement.
TCCGCAAGACCTGTCGGTAGGAGTCGACGATCCCCACCTTGGCGACCTCCGCGCGTGCCGTCGTCTCGTCACGCAGGGTGAGGATGACCGGCAGGCTGAAGAGGACAGTCCAGGCCGCGCAGAAGAGCATCGCGACGCGCACGTCCATGCCCTCGTCGTCGGTGATCCCGAACAGCCCCACCTCGGGGTCGATCAGGCCGAAGTAGACGACGAGCAGGAGCACGATCCCGCCGAGGTAGCCCAGCCCCCAGCCGAGCCCCGAGACCCGGCCCACCGTCTGAGGGGTGGAGATCTGGTTGAGCATGGCGTTGTAGTTGACCTGGGCGAACTCGAAGAAGACGTTCCCGGCGGCGAGCAGCAGCAGGCCGAGCCACAGGTAGTCGGGGGAGGGCTTGACGAAGAACATCCCCAGCGACGCCAGCACGACGAGACCGGTGTTGACCGCGAGCCAGAAGGTACGCCGTCCCGACCGGTCGGCACGAAGCCCGCTGACCGGCGCGAAGAGGGCGATCAGGATGCCGGAGGTGGCCATCGCCAAGCCGAACTTCCCGCTCGCCCCGTCACCGAAGGAGTCGGAGGTGATGTAGACGCTGAAGACGAAGGTCGTGATGACCGCGTTGAACGCGGCTGACCCCCAGTCCCAGAGGCTCCAGGCGACCACCGGCCAGGTCAGCCCCCGCTCAGCGACCCCGGTCGCAGACGCGGCCTCGTGTGTCATCTAGCTCTCCCTCCACAGCGTGCGTTGCCGCAGGACGTCCCGGAGGATGTCGGTGCGGTCGGTCATGAGCCCGTCGACGCCACGGTCCAGCAGGACCGCCATCTCGCGGGGGTCGTCGATCGTCCACACATGCACGTGGAGTCCGGCGGCGTGGGCGCGACGCACCAGGCCGGGGGTGACGACGGTGAGGCGCCCTCGGGTGTGCGGCACCTGCAGCGCGCGGCACCCGCTGCCGACGAACCGGCGTGCCAGCCTCGCGCTCGGCAGCAGCCGGAAGGCGACGACCTCCCAGGGGTGGGCGGAGGTGGCGACCCGGGGGCCGGCGAGCCGGCGGAAGGCCCGGAGGCGGCGCGCCGAGAACGAGCCGACCAGGACCCTGTCCCAGGCCCGCTCCTCCTCGATGAGGCGGGCCAGGGGCTCGACGGCGCCGTCGGCCTTGAGGTCGATGTTGAAACGGACCTGCGGGAAGGCGGCGAGGAGCTCGCCCAGGGTCGGGATGCGCTCGCGCTCGGCGATGAGCGCGTCCCGCACCTCGGCGTGGGTGCTCTGGGCGACCTCCCCGGTCCGGTCCGTGACGCGGTCGAGCACGGAGTCGTGGAAGGCCAGGAGCACCCCGTCGCGCGTCACGTGGACGTCGGTCTCGAGGTAGCGGTAGCCGAGCTCGACCGCGTGGGTGAAGGCGGCCAGGGTGTTCTCCAGGCCCTCCAGCTCCGGGTGGTAGGAGCCTCCCCGGTGAGCGAACGCCAACATCGGCGCACCCTCGTCGAGGAAGGGCATCCCGGTGGCTGGTCCGATCACCCGTGCAGTATCCACGACCCGGGTCCCGGGCCGTGCTCAGATGTCGCGGAACGGCTCGATGTTGGCGCCCAGCGTGTTGAGCCGCTCGGCGAGGTCCTCGTAGCCACGGTGGATCACGTAGGTCGAGCGCAGCACGGAGGTCCCCTTCGAGGCGAGCATCGCCAGCAGGATCACCACCGCAGGACGTAGGGCGGGCGGACAGACGATCTCGGTGCCCGAGAAGCGGGTGGGCCCCTCGATCATCACCCGGTGCGGGTCCAGCAGCTTCACGTCCGCGCCGAGCTTGTTGAGCTCGGTGAGGTAGATGGCGCGGTTCTCGTAGACCCAGTCGTGCAGCAGGGTCTGCCCCTGGGCCACGGCCCCGATCACGGCGAAGAAGGGGAGGTTGTCGATGTTGAGGCCCGGGAAGGGCATCGGGTGCACCTTGTCGAGCGGAGCGCGCAGCTCCGACTGACGGGTGGTGAGGTCGACGAGCCGGGTGTGGCCGTTGTTGGCGACGTACTCCTCGGAGCGGGAGTACTGGAACCCCATCTCCTCCAGCAGCGCCAGCTCGATCTCGAGGAACTCGATCGGCGCCCGGTTGATGGTGATCTCGGAGCTGGTGACGATGGCGGCGGCGAGCAGGGACATCGCCTCGATCGGGTCCTCGCTGGGGGAGTAGTCGACATCCACGTCGATGCGCTCCACCCCGCTGACCGTCAGGGTGGTGGTGCCGACGCCCTCGACCTCGACCCCGAGCTTCTGCAGGTAGAAGCAGAGGTCCTGGACCATGTAGTTGGAGGAGGCGTTGCGGATGACCGTCCGTCCGGGATGGAGCGCCGCGGCCATCAACGCGTTCTCGGTGACCGTGTCGCCACGCTCGGTGAGCACGATCGGGCGCTCGGGCACGATGGCCCGGTTGACCTGGGCGTGGTAGGCGCCGTCGCTGGCCTTCACCTCGAGGCCGAAGGGTCGCAGGGCCGACATGTGGGGCTCGACCGTCCGGGTCCCGAGGTTGCAACCTCCGGCGTAGGGCAGGTCGAACGAGCTCGCCTGGTGGAGCAGCGGACCGAGGAACATGATCACCGAGCGGGTACGGCGGGCAGCCTCCTCGTCGATCGCGCTCAGGTCGAGCTCGGCCGGCGGGACGATCTCCAGGTCGTTCTCGTCGTTGAGCCAGCGGGTCTGGACACCGAGCGACTGGAGGACCTCCAGGAGCCGGTTGACCTCCTCGATCCGAGCCACCTTGCGCAACGTGGTGCGGCCCCGGTTGAGCAGCGAGGCGCACAGCAGCGCGACCCCGGCGTTCTTGGAGGTCTTCACGTCGATCTGCCCGGAGAGCGTGGTCGGCCCGGTGACCCGGAGGTGGGTGGGACCGGCGCCGACAGCGACGATCTCGGAGTCGAGCGCGCTGCCGATGCGTGCCAACATCTCCAGCGAGAGGTTCTGGTGCCCCTTCTCGATGCGGTTGATCGCGCTCTGGCTGGTGCCCAGGGTCTCCGCCAGCTGTTGCTGCGTGAGTCCACGGTGCTTGCGGGCGTCGCGAATGATGTTTCCGATGCGCCCGAGGTAGTCCTGCGTCATGGCTTCACGGTATCTCAGATATGAGATAACCCAAGCCGTGGACGCGCCAGGTGACCGGGCCATAAGGCCCGGCGCGCGGGTCCTTTGACCGTGGATAGCGGATCCGCGCAGCACTACGTTCGCCTCAGAGGCGCCTGGGAGCGAGGCACGCCGCCTGGGCCCGACCGACGACGAGGCAGGAGCACGACGTGGCAACTCTCACAGTGTGGAAGTTCGACAGTCCCGACGGGGCACAAGTGGCCGAGGAGGCTCTGCTGGCCCTGCAGAAGAAGGAGCTGGTGCAGGTGCTGGACGCGGCGACGGTGTCGTGGCCCGAAGGCAAGAAGAAGCCCAAGACGCGTCAGGCCAACGACCTGATGGCACCCGGCATCCTCGGCGGGATGTTCTGGGGCCTGGTCTTCGGTGTCATCTTCTTCGTCCCGTTGATCGGGCTGGTGGTGGGCGCCGCCTCGGGGGCCCTCGTCGGCTCGCTGACCGACATCGGGATCGACGACGACTTCATCGACTCGGTGCGCGAGAAGGTCACCCCCGGGACCTCGGCGCTCTTCGTGCTGACCTCGGGTGCGGTGCTCGACCGGGTCCACGAGTCCCTGCGGGAGCAGGGGATCCACGGTGAGCTGATCGAGACGAACCTCTCGGCCGAGGAGGAGGCCAACCTGCGCACCATGCTCGAGGAGTCCGCCTGACCGCTGCGCACCACCCACCGGCTGGTCCCCCAGGGGCCGGCCGGTCGGTCGTTCCCGGCGCCCTGCCCGTGGGGGAGTGCGGAGTCACGATCAGGCCGGCGAGGCTCCGGAGGTCGGAGCCCGCCGGTCGTCCACCAGGTCCGGAGAGATGTCGCCGAGCAGCGCGATCACCGTCTGGTTGACGTGCTCCACGTGGGCGACGATCTCGTCCACCACCGGTGAGGTCGCGGCGGCGGCGTCGTCGACACCCGGCAGCGCGCTCTCCACGGCACCCGGCACCCGGTCCGCCAGTGCCGCGCTGAGGGCCCCCAGGTTCTGGTCCAGGACGCGACGCAGCGTGGCCCAGTCGCCTCCCGAGACGTCGGCGCCCTGCGAGACGGCCTCGGCAGCGGCCCTCACCAGGCGCCTCGTGGAGTAGGTCAGGGACCAGACCGCGGTGAGCTGCGCCTCGATCGCCCCCACGTCGAGTGCGCCCCCCGAGCTCCTCAGCGGCGCCGCGGTGGAGTTGATCGCCCTGACGTGCTGGTCGATCACGAGGAGCCGGTGCTGGATCGCCCCGACGGAGATCTCCGTGCTGCCGTTCAGCCGCTCCAGGCTTCCGGCTATCACCACCTGCACGTCTGCGACCAGCGTGGAGAAGTCCCTGTTGAGCTGGCGCCGGGTATGGGTCGGCAGCACCCGCCAGGCCACCAGCAGCGCGATCGCGGCTCCGACGAGCGTCTCCAGGACCCGGATCTCCAGGGTGAGGGTGGTGAGGTGGCCCAGGAACTCGTAGATCGAGGCGAAGATGAGGGTCGTCCAGAAGGTGGCCCGAGCCGCGGAGACAGGGCGGTAGTAGACCGAGGCGTAGACGGCCAGGGCCAGCACGGGGACCATCACCCAGCTCGGGGCTCCGGTTCCGATCGCGAGGCCGAAACCCACAGCCGCACCGGCGACCGTCCCACCGATCCGCTGGAGGCCTTTGACGAACGTCTCGCCGTCGGTTCCTCCCAGGACCTGGAACGCCGCCAGGGGCGCCCAGTACTGGTGAGTCTCGTAGAACGCCTCGGCCAGTGCCAGCGACGCCCCCGTGGCGACGGCGGCCTGCACGCCGCGTCGCACCGGCGGCGCCACCCGGCCGGTCGACCGGTTGGCGGACGGGACCGGAGAGGACTGGTCCAGCGCGCCCAGAGCCGCTGCCTCCGCCTCGTCGTACGGGTCGAGCGGGTCGAGCGGCTCCAACGGGTCCACCGGTCGCTGCGTGTCACCATCGCGCCCGGACTCCCACCCGGTCAGGGCTGCGACGGCGCGGTGGAACTCCTCGGCGGCCCGGAAGAGGCGCCGGGCGGCCGGCGGCCAGTGGCCGGGCGGTGGCTCCTCCTCCCATGGCGGCAGGGCGGGCGGAGCTCCCCGCGGCGCGGGTGCTGCCGCGCCGTTCCCGTCGTGCAGCAGCCGGACGCTGCTCTGCAGGTGCGTCTTGAGGAGCTCGAGGCGCCCGGCGAGCCGCGCCCGCATCTCCAGCGACGTGGTCGTGCCGGTCACGTCCCGGGCGGCATGCTGGAGGTTCACCGCCGCGAGCTCGGCGTCGAAGACCCTCAGGCGCAACCTGGATCCATGGGCCTCGTCGATCCCGGTGGCGTCCGGCTCGCCGTTCAGCTGACCGGCCAGGAAGGCTGCGCCGCGGTGCATCCGCTGCAGGTCGTGGGCTGCGCGCCGACGGACTTCCGGGTCCCAGCGGGCCCAGGAGACCGCGTCCACCAAGGTGCTCACCATGGTCACCATCTCGTTCCCGAAGGCGTCGACGCCGCTGCGCAGCACCGCTCGGGGGCGATCGGGCAGGAACACGTAGGTGAGCAGGTAGGCCCAGACCACACCCACGACGGCCGCAGCGGTGTACCAGAGCACGTCCTCGAGCTGGAGCTGGAGGATGAGCGCGAAGTAGTAGGCCATGAAGGTGACCCGTCCCAGAGCCCCCCACCGCCCGCCGAACCTGGCCGCGGCCACTCCGGCGAAGGCGACGAGCACGAGGAGCAGCCCACCCCCGAGGGGCGAGTCGGCCACCAGCGCCCCGAGGAGCAGCACCAGGCCGATCGGCACGACCACCAGCAGCGAGGTGAGCTGGCGGCCCCGCAGCGTCTTGTCGACACTGATGCCGGCGCTCAGCATGGCCACGAACCCCCCGAAGATCGCCGGGGGGAGCGCCGTCTCGCCGAGGGCCTCGAAGAGCAGATGGACCGTGGTGAAGGCGGCGGCCGCGGCCAGCACGGCCCTGCTGGCCATGCGGCGGCGCGCATGACCGGGGTCGACCTCGCCCGTGCGGCTCGCCAGCAGGCTTCGCCAGCGGGTGTACCAGGGGGCAGCGGCGCCGGACGCGTCGCGGACCGCCCAGGGCGTGGCTCCCGGCACCTCCTCGACGCTCGCCAGCGCGGAGGCGTCGCGGGAGCGGAGGACCGAGACAGGCTCGTCGGCGACGATCAGCGGCTGGTAGTCGAGGTCGGTGCTCACCGCGAGGACCATCTGACGGGCGCGATAGGCGAAGGGGAGCCATGCGGAGTAGCGCGCGTACGCGTCCTCGGCGTCGGCGAGCGGGTCAGCCCCGGCCAGGGGCGTGAGGGCGAGCTCGAGCTCGACGAACTGCGTGACCCAGGCGTCACGGGCCGAGGACGGCGCGGCAGCGGTCGGCAGATGAGCGAGGAAGACGTCGCGGGAGACCACCTCGGGGACGTGGATGTCCGACCAGCCCAGCCGGGTCTGGAGGTAGTCCCCGAACTCGAGGTAGTGGAAGGTCAGGGTCGTGAGCGTCGGCTCCGACGACGCAGGGTGCCCGCCCGGCATGCCCCACCGCAGTGCGCTGATCGTCCCGCCCAGCATCCTGAGCGCGTAGGGGAGGGCGAACTGGTCGCGGCCACTCTGGAAGTAGTAGGCGGCGTGGTGCAGCCGCAGGCCGTCCATGTAGGAGGTGAAGGCGTCCGCGATGTCGTCGAGATGCCCGTCCAGCCCGTGGGGCTCTCCCTCCCTGAAGTAGGGCGCGAGACTCGCCACGGGGGACCCCGCCCCCCGTTCGGTGCTGGAGAACTGCCGGCACAGGACGTTGAGGCTGCCGATCACGTCGTAGACGCCCAGCAGGAACGTCAGCGTGAGGGAGATCAGCACGACTCCGGTCAGTGACTCGGCGATGCTGAGGAAACGCAGCAGGTCAGTCTCCGCAGTGAGTGCCGAACCACCGACGGTGGCCAGCTGGGCGGCGCTGAAGTACATCGCGTCGAAGAGGTCGAGGCTCGCTCCGGTCCCGGAGACGGAGAACGCCGAGTCCGTCATCTTCGCGCGGTAGATCAGGCCGAAGCCGACGATGACGCCGAACAGCCAGACGACCACCACGATGACCAGCTGCAGACCGGTCACCTGCCGCAGGCCCACGGCGCGCCACCGGCGCGGGAGGCGGCGGGTCACCCGACGCAGCACCCGCCACTGCGCGGCGGTCACGCGCCCGGTGATGAAGCCTGCCTCGTCGAAGTTCAGGGCGGTGAGGAACACGTCGAGCAGGGTGGCGGTGAGGACCACGATCCCGAGGGCCAGCCACAGCGTGTCCACTCGCACCACTCCTCGTCGGAATATCGTCGAAGTACTCGTGGATCAGTAGGACGCACCCCATCGGTAGCCGAGAAGCGCCAGGGCGACGCTCACCACGAGCACCCCGAAGCCGTAGGCGGCGGCTGTCGCGTAGTCCCTGTTCCTCACCAGCTGCACGGTCTCGTAGCTGGCGGTGCTGAAGGTCGTGTACCCCCCGAGGAAGCCGGTGCCCAGCACGGCGCTCGCCTCGGTCGAGGCCAGCCCGCCGGCCACCAGACCGGTCAGCAGTCCCAGGAGCAGGGACCCGGACATGTTGATCAGCGCCGTGGGCCAGGAGAACCTGCTCGTCAGGCGCGCCCGGAGCGCCCCGTCGACGACGAACCGCACGCCCGCCCCCACGCCGCCGGCGAGGACGAGCAACACGAAGAGCCCCGGCGTCATGACCTGCCGTCCGCGGGTTGCGTGGGTCGCTCCACCAGGGAGGCGGCCAGGATGCCGAGGAAGGTCGCGGCGGCGCCGAGGGCGACGGTGCCGAGGGCGTAGAAGGCGCCCATGCCGAGTCGCGAGTCGTCGAAGAGCACCGCGGTGTCGGTGGCCAGCGAGCTGTAGGTGGTGAGGCCTCCGCAGAAACCGGTCCCGAGCAGCAGCTTCAGTCGACCGACGACCTGCTTGGGCGGTGCGGCACGGGCCAGACCCTCGTAGAGCAGGCCGAGGACGAAGGCGCCGATCACGTTGACGACCGGGATGACCACGGGCACCCGGTCGACCTCGGGGATGGTGAGTGACAATCCCTCGCGGATCGCGACCCCGAAGAAGGCCCCGACGACCACGGTCGCGATGGAGATCGCGTGGAGGTAGTCCGGGCGCGGCGTCGCCCCGTGCGGGGCGTGGTCGGGCGGACCGTGGTCGGAAGGCTTCCCGGCGCGTGCGCTGCTGCGTCCCGGGGCGTGCCGGGACGAGGGGTGCTGGTCGTCGTCCGCCATGTCAGGACCGTACGTTGCGTGGATCGGAGCACAACAGGGCCCATCGGCCCGGTGACCCGTCCCCGAAGGTCCCTGCCGGCAGGGGAATTGGGCCCTTCCTCGGCGGGAGAAATGACCGTAGACCAGTTACGAAGGCACGATGATCGCCTTGGTCGGAGCAGTGCGCAACGGTGTTCCGCTTGCACTCTTGCACCGATTCTCAGGTGGGTCATGGTGGACTGCACGGCTTCGAAAGGAATGTCGCGCAGGGATTCATCCGCGCTTCTCGAAAGGCATTTCCTCCCATGGACCTCACCCCCAAGGAAATTGACAAGCTGTACATCTACCAGGTCGCCGAGATCGCCCGGCGACGCCGAGACCGGGGCACCAAGCTCAACATCAGCGAGGCGCAGGCGCTGATCTGTGAGGCCATCCTGGAGGCCGCGCGGGACGGGAAGTCGGTCGCCGAGTGCATGGAGCTCGGCAAGCACGTCGTCTCGGAGGCGGACTGCATGGACGGCGTGCGGCAGCGTCTCTCGCTCCTGCAGGTCGAGGCCACGTTCGCCGACGGAAGCAAGCTCGTGTCCTGCCACGATCCCGTGGCGGCCTGATCATGGAGGCGGGCGGACAGGCTCCCGCTCTGGTGCTGGTGACCGGCCACGAGGCCGCCGGGGAGAGCGTCGTGGGGCAACTCGCCGCGGCGCGACCCGGATCGGTCGTCTCCGCAGCGGGAGGGCCGCTCCACCACGAGGTCACGCGGCTCCTCACGGCGGGGGAGAGGCCGGTCCTGGTGCTGCCGATGACCTGGGGACGCGACCCGGGCATGGTGGCCGACACCGCCAAGACGCTCAACTGGCTGGCCTCCGGACCCGGGGCCGGACGGCTGGCACTCTGCGACGGGTTCGGCACCGCCGACCACCTCGTGGCACACCTGCGGCGGGCCGTCCGCGAGACGGCCGGCCTGCGTCCCCAGGCCGGAGTGCTGATCGCCGCACACGCCAGCAATCCCTTTGACGACGCCGAGCTGTATCGGCTGGGGCACCTCGTGCGTACGCACGGGGCCGCGACCGAGGTCGAGGTGGCTTGCGTGCGCGACCGAGCGGACCTCGAGCACGCCGTGGAGCGCTGCCGACGCCTAGGGATGGCGGAGGTGGAGGTCGTCCCGGCGGGGTTCGCCGGGTCGTGCCAGGTCGGCGGCGAGCTCGACAGCGTCAGCTTCCACGGCCCGCTCCTGTCCGTCGCGGCCGCCAGCCAGGTCGTGCGGCAGCGCGTGGCGGTGGCCCTGCACCTGCTCGACCACGGCCACGACGGGATCGACGCCGGTCTCCTCGCAGACCACGGGCACGGCTACGCCCACTCCCACGGGCCGGACGGCCACGAAGGAGACCACGGCCACGGGCACGCACACGGTGCCCCGAGGCCCCCCGCGCAGCACACGAGGAACACATCCGAGAGCTTGGAGGCACAGCCATGCTAGGCAGCCCGAAGTACCACCACACCGGCGACGACATCGAGATCAACGCCGGACGACCGACCGTCACCCTCAACGTCACCAACACCGGCGACCGGGGGATCCAGGTCGGCTCCCACTTCCACTTCTTCGAGGCCAACCGCGCCCTGATGTTCGAGCGCGAGCTCGCCTACGGCATGCACCTGGACATCCCTGCCGGGACCGGCGTCCGCTTCGAGCCGGGGGACACCCGCGAGGTGAGGCTCACCGCCTACGCAGGGGCACGCCGCGTCATCGGCTTCAACAGCCTCGTCGACGGCGGCCTCGACGCCGAGCAGACCCGCGCGGACGCGATGACCCGGATGACCGAGCGTGGCTTCAAGAACGGCAAGCCGACGGCGCGGGCGTCAGGCAAGGGATCCGGCGGGTCCAGCAGCAGCAGCAACCAGCGCTCCACCAAGAAGACGAAGGGCAAGAGCTGATGGCCACCATCTCGCGCAAGCAGTACACCGACCTCTTCGGTCCCACGACCGGGGACCGACTCACCCTCGCCGACTCCAACCTGGTGATCGAGATCGAGATGGACTACAGCGAGGGGAGCTACGGCGACGAGGTCGTCTACGGCGGCGGCAAGACCGCTCGGGACGGGATGGCGGCCGATCCCCAGACCACCAGCGCTCGTGGCGGCCTCGACCTCGTCATCACCAACGCCGTCGTCCTGGACCCCGTCCTGGGCGTGGTCAAGGGCGACATCGGTGTCAAGGACGGCAGGATCGTCGGGATCGGCAAGTCGGGCAACCCGCACCTGCAGAAGAACGTCGACCCGCGGCTGGTGGTGGGTGCGGTCACCGAGGTGATCGCGGGGGAGCATCTGATCGCGACGGCGGGGGCCATCGACAGTCACGTCCACTACATCTCGCCGCAGCAGGCCATCCACGCGCTGTCCAACGGCATCACGACCCTCTTCGGTGGTGGCACCGGCCCGACCGACGCCACCAACGGCGTGACCACCACGCCCGGCGCGTGGCACATCCACCGGATGCTGGAGGCGGCCGAGGACGTGCCGGTCAACATGGGCTTCCACGGGAAGGGCAACGGGTCGCTGCCCGGTGCGCTGGTCGAGCAGATCGAGGCAGGCGCCTCCTCGCTGAAGGTGCACGAGGACTGGGGGACCACGCCGGCGGCGTTGAGCAACGCCCTCACGGTGGCCGACGAGTACGACGTGCAGGTCTCGGTCCACACCGACAGCCTCAACGAGGCGGGGTTCGTGGAGGACACCATGTCGGCGATCAACGGCCGCACCATCCACACGTACCACACCGAGGGAGCCGGGGGAGGGCACGCACCCGACATCATGAGGGCCGCCAGCTATCCCAACGTGCTGCCTTCCTCGACCAACCCGACGCTGCCCTACACGGTGAACTCGGTCGACGAGCTGCTCGACATGGTGATGGTCTGCCACCACCTCTCGCACGACATCCCGGAGGACGTCGCCTTCGCAGACTCCCGCGTTCGGGCCGAGACGATCTCAGCCGAGACCGTCCTGCACGACGAGGGCGTGCTCTCGATGTTCTCCTCGGACTCCCAGGCGATGGGCAGGATCGGTGAGAGCGTGACGCGGGCTTTCCAGACCGCGCACCACAACAAGGACAAGCGGGGGAAGCTCCCCGAGGACGCCGAGGACAACGACAACTTCCGCGTGCTGCGCTACCTGGCCAAGGTCACGATCAACCCCGCGATCACCCAGGGCATCTCCGACTACGTAGGCTCGCTGGAGGACGGGAAGATCGCCGACATCGTGCTGTGGCGGGTCGACTCCTTCGCGGTGAAGCCCAAGATGGTGATCAAGGGCGGGCTCATCAACTGGGCCCTGATGGGCGACCCCAACTCCTCCCTGCCCACCCCGCAGCCGGTCTACTACCGGCCCATGTTCGGGATGTACGGCAAGGCGCTGCAGAGCACCCGGGTGACCTTCATGTCGCAGGCGGCGGTGGACAACGGCGTCCCCGAGCAGCTCGGCCTGGAGAGCCAGGTGCTGCCGGTGAAGCGTTGCCGGGGCATCGGCAAGGACCACATGGTGCTCAACGACCGGACGCCGGTCATCGAGGTGGACCCCGAGACCTACAAGGTCACCTTCGACGGCCAGCCGGCGCACATCGAGCCGGCACAGAGCCTGCCCATGAACCAGCTCTTCTACCTGGCCTGAGGACCCAGTGACCGAGCCCCGGACCACGGCGACGACCACCAGCCTGCTGGCGAGCCTCCAGCTCGCCGACTCTGCCTTCCCCAGCGGCTTCTACACCATGTCGCACGGGCTGGAGGGCTTCAGCCAGGCCGGGATGGTGGAGCCGGACGGAGTGGAGGGGCTGCTGCGAGGGCTGCTGCTGCACTCCGTCGGCCCGGGCGACGCGACCGCCCTCGTCCGGGCGCACGACGCGGCCTGCGAGGGCGACTGGAGGCGGGTGGTGCTGGTCGACCAGATGCTGCACGCCGCCAAGCTCAACACCGAGATGCGCAAGGCGTCGGTCCGCAGCGGCCACCAGCTCACCGACATCACGCTGGAGACCTTCGGGGGCCCGGCGCTCGTCGAGTGGGCGCGCCTGGTCAAGGCCAAGGAGACACCCGGCTGCCAGCCGGTGGCCTCCGCGGTCGCCTACCTGGCGGCGGGGGTCGACGGCCGGCAGGCGGCCGTCTCCGACATGTCGGCCTTCGCCGTGAGCTTCCTGGGGGCCGCTCTGCGGCTCCGGCTCACCGACCACCGGCACATGCAGGTGGTGCTGCACGCCGTCGCACCCGACATCGCCCAGGCGGCGGAGGAGGCGGTGTGCCGGCCCCTGGCTGACATGGGCGGCTTCGTCCCCATGGCCGACGTGATGTCGGCGCAGCACGAGCGCGCGGAGGCACGGCTCTTCGCCAGCTGAGACAACCACGACAACCACGACAGCAACGAGAGGTCGGCATGACCGAGAACATCCTGAGGATCGGGATCGGCGGGCCCGTCGGGTCCGGCAAGACCGCGCTCACCGAGGCGCTCGTCCCGAGACTGATCGCCGCAGGCCGACAGCCTGCCGTCATCACCAACGACATCTACACCCAGGAGGACGCGCAGCACGTACGCCGGGAGCTCGCGGGCATTCTGGACCCGGAGCGGGTGGTGGGCGTCGAGACCGGCGCCTGCCCGCACACAGCGGTGCGCGACGACCCCACCATGAACCTCGCGGCGGGCGCGGAGATGACCGAGCGGTTCCCCGAGGTCGACACGTTGATCTACGAGTCCGGGGGGGACAACCTCACCCTGACCTTCTCACCGGCACTGGCGGACGTCTTCGTCTTCGTCCTCGACACCGCGGAGGGGGAGAAGATGCCCCGCAAGCGCGGCCCGGGCATCACCGAGTCCGACATCCTGGTGATCAACAAGATCGACATCGCCCAGTACGTGCGCACCGACCTTCAGGTCATGGAGTCCGACGCCCACCGCGTCCGTGACGACAAGCCGGTGGTGCTGACCAACTCGCTGACCGGCGAGGGCATCGACGAGCTCCAGGACCAGATCCTGGCCTGCTGGCACCGGCGTACCGGTGCCCTGGTGACGTGAGCCCGTGACCACGAGCCAAGTTCGGGACGCCGCCGTCCGCTACGGCGGCCCCCGGCTCCAGCCCCTCCACTACGAGCCCGAGCGCGTCCCCTCCTCGGTCGCCCGTCACAGCGGGGTGCCGGACACCCTGCCGGCCGGCAGCCCAGGAAAGATCGGTCTCCTCCAGCTCGAGTTCGCCCGCCGGGGCGGGGTCACGCAGCTGGTCCAGCACTACCAGAAGTCGCCGCTGCAGATCATGCACCCGCTCTACTACGACCCGCTGCGACCCGACATGCCCTACACCTACCTGATGTCGACCGGCGCCGGGATCATCCAGGGGGACAGGCTGCGCACGGATCTCACGTTCGGCGCCGACTCCTCGGCCTACGTGACCACCTCGGCCTACACCAAGGTGCTCAAGATGGAGCACGACTACGCGGTGGCCCAGGTCAACCTCGACGTGCAGCCCGGTGCCTACGTGGAGTACCTCCCGGACCCGATTGTCGCCTTCGCCCAGGCACGCCTCTACCAGCGCACCCGGGTGCGCCTCTCCGAGTCGGGCACACTGCTCGCGGGGGAGACGGTCATCGCCGGCAGGTTGGGTCGTGGCGAGCGGCACCGCTACACCGTGCTGGCCGCCGACTTCGAGGTGCATCGACCCGACGGCCGGGTGGTCGCCCTCGACCGGGTGCGTCTGACCCCCGTCGACGGCGCGACCGGCGGGTCCGCGGTGCTCGGCGACCGTGACGTGCTCTCGATGCTCTACGTCTTCACCCCGACGGTGCCGGTGGCCGAGCTCGCCGAGCTCGTCCACTCCGCGATCGTCCCGGAGTTCGGCGACGTCCTGCACGTGGGCGTCAGCGCCCTGCCCGACGACGCGGGGGTGTGGGCACGGATCGTGGGCGACGACGCGATGGCGGTCGCGCGGGCCAACACCGCCGCCTGGCGGGCGCTGCGACTCCGGCTGACCGGGACGGAGGCTCCGGAGATCCGCAAGTCCTGAGCCCCAGCCCAGGGCACACGGCACGTCCGCACATTCCTAGGAGATGAGATGTCAGGGATCAACGCCTCGGCCGACGTGGCCACCAGCCTCAAGGGGGTGACCTGGCGCTCCCTGTGCCAGGGCGTCTCGCAGATCTTCTTCCAGGCCAACCCGTGGACGGGCCTGCTCATCCTGGCGGCGTTCCTGGTGGCGGACTGGCAGATGGCGCTGCTGGCAGCAGTCGGCACGGTGATCTCCACGCTCGCCGGGTGCGCCATGCGGGTCGCGCCGGACAACGTCGCGCTCGGGATGCAGGGGTTCAACGGCTGCCTGGTCGGGGCGGCGGTCTTCGCCGCGTGCGGGGGACAGGCGTGGTCGTACGTGCTGACGGTGGTGGGAGCGCTGCTCTGTGCCCCCGCCACCGCCCTGTTCGGGTGGCTGCTGGCGACCCCGGCGCTCAAGGCGTTCAACCTGCCCTCGACCACCGCGCCGTTCTGCACCGTCGCCTCGATCCTCTACGCGGCGTCCACCTCCGTGCACGTGACCTCCTCGACGAAGCACGTGACCGACGGGACGGGTGACGCGTTGCTGCGCTCGGTGCTGACGAACGTCTCCGAGGTGGTGCTGGTCAACAGCGTGTGGGGCGGGGCACTGATCCTCGTCGGGCTCTTCATCGCCTCCTGGCAGGTCGGGCTGGCCGCCGTGATGGGGAGCGTGGTCGGGAGTGCCTGCGCGCTGGCGCTGGGGGAGAGCGCGAGCACCATCGAGGAGGGGCTGGCCGGATACGCCGGTGTGCTGACGGCGATCGCGCTGGCGGTCGTCTTCCACCACAGCAGCGTGACGTCCTGGTGCTACGCCGTTGTGGGCACCGTCGTGACCGCGGTGGTCACCCTGGCCATGAACGACCTCACCACGTTCCCGCACTACACGTGGCCCTACATCCTCACGACCTGGGTGTTCCTGGTGGTGGGCGCCTCGATCGCTGCCCTGCGACGCACGTGAGGGAGAAGGCGGTGCCTGCTCGGGCGCGCTCCGCTAGTTTCCTGTCATGGACGAGCGCCGCACGCCCGACAAGCCGCACCCGGCGGACACCCACGACCTGATCCGGGTGCACGGAGCGCGGGAGAACAACCTGCGCGACGTCAGCGTCGAGATCGCGAAGCGGCGCCTGACCGTCTTCACCGGGGTCTCCGGCTCCGGCAAGAGCTCGCTCGTCTTCGCCACCATCGCGGCCGAGTCCCAGCGCCTGATCAACGAGACCTACAGCGCCTTCGTCCAGGGGTTCATGCCGACCTTGGCGAGACCCGACGTGGAGCACCTGGAGGGCCTGACCACGGCGATCATCGTCGACCAGGAGCGGATGGGTGCCAACCCACGCTCCACGGTCGGCACCGCGACCGATGCCTACGCACTGCTACGGATCCTGTTCAGCCGCCTGGGCGACCCCTACGTCGGACCGCCGCCGGCGTTCTCCTTCAACGTGCCGACTCGCCGCGCCGGGGGAGTGATGACCACGGAGAAGGGCGGTCGGGTCGAGAAGAAGGTGGTGCGTGACGCGGTCTACCTGGGCGGGATGTGTCCCCGGTGCGAGGGCATGGGCCACGTCAGCGACATCGACCGGAGCGCGCTCTACGACGACTCCAAGTCGCTGAGCGAGGGAGCGATCACGGTGCCGGGCTACTCCATGGACGGCTGGTACGGCCGGCTCTTCGAGGGCGTCGGGCTCCCGATGGGGAAGCCGATCGCCGCGTTCACCGCCAAGCAGCTCGACACGATGCTCTACGCGGAGCCGACCAAGGTCAAGGTCGAGGGGGTCAACCTGACCTTCGAGGGGATCATCCCCAAGATCCAGAAGTCGATGCTCTCCAAGGACCCCGAGGCGATGCAACCCCACGTGCGCCGCTTCGTCGAGCGGGCCGTGACCTTCCAGGTGTGCCCGGAGTGCGAGGGGACGCGGTTGAGCCCGGAGGCACGCTCCTCGCGGATCCGCGGCAAGAACATCGCCGAGCTGTGCCGGATGCAGATCAGCGACCTGGCCCAGTGGGTGGAAGGGCTGGACGAGCCGGCCGTGGCACCGCTGCTCGCGGGGCTGAGCCACCTGCTGGACTCGTTCGTCGCGATCGGCCTCGGCTACCTCTCCCTGGACCGTCCGGCGGGCACCCTCTCCGGGGGAGAGTCCCAGCGGACGAAGATGATCCGACACCTCGGCTCGTCCCTGACCGACGTCACGTACGTCTTCGACGAGCCGACCATCGGCCTGCACCCGCATGACATCGAGCGGATGAACCGGCTGCTGCTGCAGCTGCGCGACAAGGGCAACACCGTCCTGGTCGTCGAGCACAAGCCGGAGACGATCGCGATCGCCGACCACGTGATCGACCTCGGGCCCGGGGCCGGCGACGACGGGGGCACCATCTGCTTCGAGGGGTCCGTGGACGGACTGCGGGGGAGCGGCACGATCACCGGACGACACCTGGACGACCGGGCTCGGCTCAAGGAGTCGGTCCGCAGCCCCACCGGCGCGCTGGAGGTGAGGGGTGCGTCCACCCACAACCTGCAGGGTGTCGACGTCGACGTGCCGCTCGGGGTGCTCTGCGTCCTGACCGGGGTCGCCGGCTCGGGGAAGAGCTCGCTGGTCCAGGGGTCCGTCGCGCCGCGGGACGGCGTCGTGGTGATCGACCAAGGCGCCATCAAGGGCTCGCGGCGGAGCAACCCCGCCACCTACACAGGGCTGCTCGAGCCGATCAGGAAAGCGTTCGCCAAGGCCAACGGGGTCAAGCCGGCGCTCTTCAGCGCCAACTCCGAGGGGGCCTGCTCCACCTGCAAGGGCGCGGGAGTCGTCTACACCGAGCTGGGCGTGATGGAGACCGTCGCCACCACCTGTGAGGAGTGCGGCGGCAAGCGGTTCCAAGCGGCCGTGCTCGACTACAAGCTGGGCGGGCGCGACATCGCCGAGGTCCTGGCGATGTCGGTCTCCGAGGCGCTCGGCTTCTTCGCCGCAGGCGAGGCGAGGGTGCCGGCCGCCCACAAGCTCCTCGAGCGGCTCCACGACGTGGGCCTTGGTTATGTCAGGCTGGGGCAGCCCCTCACCACGCTCTCCGGGGGAGAGCGCCAGCGACTCAAGCTCGCCACCCAGATGGCTGAGAAGGGAGACGTCTACGTCCTGGACGAGCCCACCACGGGCCTGCACCTGGCCGACGTGGAGAACCTGCTGGGCCTGCTGGACCGGCTGGTGGACTCGGGCAAGTCGGTGATCGTGATCGAGCACCACCAGGCTGTGATGGCGCACGCCGACTGGCTCATCGACCTGGGCCCGGGGGCAGGTCACGACGGTGGGCAGATCGTCTTCGAGGGCACGCCGGCGGACCTGGTGGCCACGAGGAAGACGCTGACCGGCGAGCACCTCGCCGCGTACGTCGGAGTCTGAGGCGCCGCCCACCTGGGGATGCTCAGCCCAGGGCTCTCAGACCAGGGCTCGCCTTCAGCGCAGCGTCGCCTTCAGCTTGACCTTGCCCGAGGGGCCGCCGGCCACCTTGATCTCGGCCACCCCCTTCACCACGCTGCCGATCTCGTAGATGTTCCCCTCCAGGAAGAAGGGGTCACGCCAGTAGCCGGGACCACCGATCCCACCGCTCGAGCCGAGGTTTCCCTCGGCGTCGTAGTCCTTCCACTTGAAGCCGGCCATCGTCGAGTTGCTGCGCAGCCTCGGCACGGGGGTGATCCGGATGCAGAAACCGAGCTCGTCCCCGTTGCGGGACCCGAACGCCTGGACCGTGCCGAGCTTGGCCCCGCTGCGGGCGCGGATGGGCTTCTTCTTGCTCAGCGCCTCCCGCAGGCACTTCCCGGCCGCCTGGGCCGAAGCAGCAGAAGCAGACGCAACCTCGGATGACTCCTGGTCGGGCACCGCCGTGGCGGTCGACGGGGCGGAGGCGAGGAGCGCCAGGACGAGGGCGGCCACGGGGGCGGCAGAGGTGCGCACGGTCATGGAGGGGAGAGTAGCGACGGGGGCACCTCGGAGGCCTGCTGTCTCGCCCTGGTGCGTCGGGGGCCGGACGAGCATCATGGTGGAGTGATCCGCGCCTCGGCAGCGTCTGCCGCGCCCGCCCACCGCGTGTGGCTGGTCGCGAGCGAGATCGAGCGCTGGGGAGAGCGACTCTCCACCGTCGACTCGGTGCGTCCCCTGGGCGAGGGGCCCGTCGGCGTGGGATCGAAGTTCGAAGTGCGTCAGCCCGGGTTGCCCCGGGCGCTCTGGACGGTCACGCAGTGGGATCCGGGGACGTCGTTCACCTGGGTCTCAGCCAGCCCCGGCGTCCGCACCCGAGCAGTGCACTCGGTGCGCGACGACGGCGACGGCTCCACGCTCGAGCTGGTGCTCGAGTGGTCCGGCCCGCTGAGCCGGGTGGTGGAGCGGCTCCTCGGACGCAAGACCCGGGAGATGGTCGCGACCGAGGCGGAGACCTTCGCCCGCCTCGCGGAACAGTCCGGACCCGCCCCTTGACCGCTCGCTGAGTCAGGGGAGCGGGCGCGCGGTGCCCGGCTACCGAGGGTGCCGGCGCATCTCCTCGGCGAGCTCGGGATTGCTGTCGTCGAGCTGATCGATGATGTCGGCGACGACCTCCGGGGGCTTGTTCTGGCTCAGCTTGGCGCGGGCATCGAACCGGACGACTTCCATCCTCAGCCCCCGGGTGCCTCGTGCGGCTCTCCGGGTGCCCGCCTCGTCCTCGTCCAAGCTGCGACCGTGCGGGTAGTGGCGTTCGAAGTGCTCGGTGAGCTGCCGCAGAGCGGCGTAGTTCTCTGCGTCCGTCAGGATCTCTGGCGTGCCGTAGAGGTGTGCCGTGACGTGGTTCCACGTCGGGATCACCTCGCCGGGCGGGTACCAGCTCGGCGAGACGTAGTCGTGCGGGCCCTGGATGATGACGAGCACCTGGTGCTGACCGAGCTCGTGCAGCTCGTCGTCGGGTCTCCCGAAGTGACTCAGGATGGTGATGTTCGAGCCTTCAGAAGCCGTCTCGTCGAGCATGACGGGGTAGTGGGAGGCGACGAGCTCGCCGTTCACCGACGACACGAAGGTCGCCCAGGGGTGTCTCCTGATCAGCCGCTTGACCTCGTCGGGTTCATTCATCAGGAAGGACGGTGTGTGACGCATCCTGCTACTTCACCACATCCTCTCCGGTTGCGACATCGTGGACGAAGCGCTCACGACCTCCGGCTCGAGTGGCTGCGCGCGTCGTACCGGGCCTGGCGTCGTGCCTGTCGATGTCGTCGGCGTCGCAGGGTCGCTGGGAGCACGAGCACCAGCGTCAGGGCGATGCCGATCAGACCGCCGGCCGTGTTGGCCAGGATGTCGCGCTCGTCCGGGACACGACCAGGAATCTGCCGCTGGGCAGTTTCGATGAAGGCCGTGAGGACGAGCGAGCCGATAGCCGCCAACCACCAACCCCCGGCGCCGAAGAGGAGAAGCAGGAACATCCCGATGGGCACGAAGAGGGCGATGTTGGCCAGGAACTCGACGCGGGAGTAGTCGAGCGACTCGGCGACCCCGCGACGGTGCAGGGCGTCGAGCACCCGGTTCACCAGCCTGGTCTCACGGTCGCCGATCGGTTGGGGCGTCAGGGTCAGCCAGGCGACGAAGACCAGGTAGCCACCGCTGAGGAGGCTGAGGAAGGGATGTCGGTGGAACATCCCGCAAGTCTGCCCGCCCCGTCCTCAGCGGGCAGGCACAGGCGCGAGGCGACGAGCTATGACGACCGGCGATCACGTCCGTGCGCCCCAGCAAGCGCTAGTTGATGAACATCAACGCCGGCGCGGGCTGGCCTTGCCCTGCTGGATCGACCTACTAGTAGGTTGTGACGCAGGACACATTCGCCGGCGAGCGGCGATGAATGGGGGAGTGAGATGGGACGTCAGCAGAGCGGCACGTACGCGAAGTCGTGGACACCGCCCGCGTACTCGGTGGACGAGGAGGGGAAGGTCCGCGGGGGGTACACGCCAGGACCGGTGAACAACTGGGGTCGCTGGGGCGACGACGACCAGCGTGGGACCGCGAATCTCATCACCGAGGCGGCCGTCCAGCAGGCTGCTTCCTCTGTGAGTCGCGGCAAGGTGTTCTCACTGGCGATTCCGATCGACGCCGCAGCACCGGTCTTTCCCGGGCGGGCAACCCCGAAGCACTACTTCTCGATGTCGGGGTCCGACATCGTCTCCGGCACCCCCTGGAACGAGCAGGCGCCCGGCTTCACCTGGAACGACGACAACCTCGACATGTGCACCCAGAGCTCGACGCAGTGGGACGGGTTGGCGCACGTCGCCGTGGAGGACACGCACTACAACGGCTACTGGTGTGGAAACACCACGGCGCACGGTGGCGCACGCCGCCTGGGCATCGAGCACCAGCGGAAGAGCTTCGTCGGGCGTGGCGTGTTGCTGGACGTCGCAAGACATCTTGGCGCGACCTGGCTCGAGGCCGGTTTCGCCCTCGGCCCCGACCTGCTCGACGAGGTCGCCGCGGCCCAGCAGGTCGAGCTGAGGACGGGGGACATCGTGCTGCTGCGCACGGGCTACCTCGCCAAGTGGTGGCGGGCCGAGACGGCCGCAGACAAGGAAGCCTGGCTCGTGGGTGGCGAGCCGGGACTGGGGCAGGAGAGCATCGCCTGGCTGCGTCGTCACGACATCGCCGCGGTGGCAGCCGACACCGTCGGTCTCGAGGTCATGCCGAACGAGGATCCGAGCGACACGCCGCTGCCCGTGCACCGAGCCGGCCTCGTCGACCTCGGCATCACCCTCGGTGAGCTGTGGGAGCTCGATGAGCTCGCAGCCGACTGTGCCGCCGACGGCACCTACGAATTCCTGCTCGTCGCACCGCCCCTGGTGATCACCCACGGCGTCGGCTCCATGCTCAATCCCATCGCCATCAAGTAGGGGCGCCGAAGTCGCCGACTGTTGGTTCGGGCTCGAGGATCGGCGCCCCGCTCCGGCCCGTGCGTATAGTGCCGATAATCTACATTATGTCATTCACTATGTTGACTGAGCCCCTCTCGACCTCTCGAAAGCGATCGTCACTCCCTCACCGGATCGGTGCGGCCAGCGGGAGGCGGAGATCGACCAGCGACCTGACCTTGGTGCCGCAGGTCGACACCACGTCGGCATCCGCGCAGTAGTACGCCGAGGTGCGGGTCCCGTGGGCGAGGTCCTTGGCCCAGGCCGAGGCGAAGTCACGCAGCCGGGCGGTCTGCGTGGCGTTGGCGGCACAGCCGGCGCCGAGCACGCCGATCGCGTCGCTGTTCTCCCCCTCGACGTCGATGTGGCAGCTGCCGCCCGTCGGGACGCCGAGGGTGTACCGACTCCACACGAGCTGGATGCCCACGTAGGGGTTGGCCAGGCCGACCAGAGCCTCGGCGGAGTTGTTGAAGAGGTTGGTCACGCTCGGGCGGGCGGTGACGGCCAGGACCGGACGAGCACCCGCGTCCGAGATGGCCTGCACGTTCGCGGTGAAGCCTCCCGCAGCGACGGGGTCGAACAGGATGGCGCCCGCGAAGTCGCGGTAGCCGTTGGCGTCGAGGCGACGGCCGAGCTCGCTGGCGAAGTGTCCTCCGGCCGAGTGGCCGCCGACGATGTAGCGCTGGGGCAGGGACCGACCCGCCGGCGGAGTCAGGGCGCGCCGAGTCATCACGTCTCCCAGGGCGGCAGCGAGCGCCGGGTTGCCGGCGGTCATGTCGCCGTTGACGCACAGGACCATCACGCCCTTCTCGGCGATCGCCTTGCTGGTGCCGCGCAGGTTGCCGCAGCCGCGGCTGAAGCCGTGGTTGAGCACCATCAGTGCCGAGGCGCTGCCCTGGGGCAGGTACCAGTCGACGCTGTGGCTCTGACCTGCGACCACGAGCTGGGTGTTCACGCACGTGCTCGTCGACGAGCTGTAGTTCCGGCACGCCACGTCTGCGGCCTGGGCGCCCGGCGCCAGGGCGAGCAGTCCCCCGGACACCGTGACAGCGGCCAGAAGACCTGTGATGGCGGCCTTGATCTGCTTCTTCATGCGCACTCCCGAGGATCGTGACGCGGCACCGCCCACGCCTTCTCGCAACCTAGGACTGCGCAACGTATAAGGATATATGTGCTGTGGATCGCTGACCGACTGTGACCCAATCGTGATCTTGACCGCTCAGACGACGACGAGCTTGCTTCCGTCGGGCGCGTGGTCGGCCATCGCAACGCTCTGGATCGCCGGGTCGTCGTAGCTGTTCCAGTAGTACGTCCGAGTCCGCCCCGAGTAGAGCCCGGTGTAGATGGTCTTCTCGAACTCCCCCGAGGCCATCGCTGCGCTGCCGTCCACCATCGCGACCTGCTGCAGCGTGTGGAACGCCCTGCTGACGTTCTCCTCCTCGCTCCCCTTGTCCGGGTAGTGAGCGTTGACGTAGGCGGCCCGCACGAACCGGGACGGCGAGTAGTAGTCCCCCGGGATCCCCCGCATGTGCGAGCCCGACCCGAACGGCCCCAGGTGCGCCCGTCCGAGCGGCATCTCCTCGGGAAAGTCTGGCGCCGTGTTGAGGTAGTTGCGCAGGTTCTCGTGGTGCCACGAGAACCCCGGCTGGTTGGCCAGGACGTCGACGTCGTCGTCGAAGACCTGCACGCCCTCGCTCGTGGCCTCGACGACGATGGCGCGCGCCGCGTCGCCGATGATCCAGTGCAGCAGCGAGCTCGGGTACTTGTCGTTGATCGGCTTGTCGACGATGACCGCGTCACGAAGCGCCGCCTCGACCTCGTCGACGCTGGTGAACTGGGAGGCCACCCAGAGCGGGAACTCGAAGGCGGCGACGTTCGTCGCACCTGCGACCGGCTCCGTCGCGTAGCTCGCGTAGCCCGGGAAGTTGAGGCCCGCCACCGCCAGCCCCGCGTCGTTGCCGCAGTCGAAGTACAGCGGCGTCTCCTCCTCCACGATCCCCATGCCGATGACGGCGTGCCGGATGCGCGGCACCGCGCCGAACGGAGAGCTCGGGGCGTACGCGGTGGGTGTCACCACCACTCGCTCGCCGTAGCCGCTCGTCCAATCAAGGTTGCGGGCGAGGTAGAGATTGCCGCTTCCGTCGGAGAACCTGATGCTCGTGCACATGACGATGCCCCTGCCGTTGGTCGTCCTTCGGAGCGTACGCCGGGAACACTTGGATCGACACCCCCAGCTTTCCGGGGCCCGGTGCTAGACCACCTCGCCACGGGCAGGAGCGCCACGCGCGTGGGTTCTCGTCGGAGCGCTCGCCGTGTGGTCTGATTGAGCCCCATTCCAGCCGTTTCCGGGAGTCATCCGTGCGTCACCTGCTCATTTCCCTCGCCCTCCTCGCCGGTCTTCTGGCGCCGGCCGCCGCCGGCTCTGTCGCCAGCGCGGAGCGCGCTCCCTCACCGTCGCCCTCGACCTCCTCCGGTGCCGTCGCGGCCGACCAGCAGGACGCCGCACGCCCGAAGAAGAAGAAGAACAAGAAGAAGGGCAAGAAGAACCGGACCAAGGTGCGTGCCACGTGGAGCGCCGGGACCGTCCCGATCCAGGGCCTGGCCGCGGTGACCGGCACGGTCAAGGACAAGGGCAAGCTCAAGCGCAAGGTCGTGCTGCAGATGAAGCACGCCGACGGGTGGAAGAACGTCGCGAGCGCCAAGACGAACCGCAAGGGCGACTACGCCATCCAGGTGCCGACGCACTGGCTGTACTCCATGAAGTCGCGGGTCGTCACCAAGAAGAAGAAGCGCAGCCCGGGTGCGAAGTCCAAGACGCAGCGCGTCAACGTGATCCCCGACTTCGTCCCGGCCGGCAGCCCCGACAGCTGGTCCTACCTCAACCCCTCGACCCGCCTCCGCTGGAACCCCTGCCAGTCGATCAGCTACCGGGTCAACGTGGCACAGGCGCCGGCCGGGACCGAGGACGCCATCCACCAGGCCTTCGCGGCCATGGGTGCCGCCACGGGCATGCGGTTCAAGTTCAAGGGCTACACCGAGGCCATCTACCGCGGCCTGCCCGGCACCGGCCGGTGGGAGCGCGACACCGACATCGTGGTGGCCTGGGCCCGGCCCGAGCAGACCAGCCTCGACTTCTCGAGCGCCCACGCCTGGGGCGGGTCGCAGGACGCCGTCTGGGGACGCGACAAGCGAGGCAAGCTGGGCAAGATCACCAAGGGTGGTGCCACCTTCGACGCGCTGACCCCCGGTGGCTGGCCCTTCATGAAGGCGTACGACGTGATCCTGCACGAGCTGGGACACGTCGTCGGCCTGGGCCACGTCGCCGACCCGACCCAGATCATGGCGACCGGTGTCGAGGGCCCCTACGTCTACGGTGCCGGTGACCTCAACGGGATGCGCCAGATCGGCAAGCAGAAGGGCTGCGTCAAGAAGCTCCGCCGCCGCGGTGCCGACCTGCCCTCGGCGCAGGAGTCGGGCTTCCTCGTCGCCCTCCCCTGACCCTTTGTGGGCCTGCCCCCTCTAGCATCGGGGCATGCCTTCGATGACACGCACCGGCCTGGCCCTGGTGGCGTCCGTCCTGCTGCTCCCCCTCCTCGCCGCGTGCGGCGAGGAGGAGGAGCCGGCTGCGACGGACGGCACCGAGTGCGCCTTCGTCTCCGACGGGCGCGAGCCCTCCCGGGAGGTCACGCCCCCCGCAGAGACCACGGAGCTGGCCGGCGAGCTCCCGGTGACACTGGAGACGAGCGTGGGCAGCATCGGCGCGGTCCTGGACGCTGAGGCGGCTCCCTGCACCGTGCAGAGCTTCCTCTCCCTCGCCGAGCAGGGCTTCTACGACGACACCGAGTGCCACCGGCTCACCACCGCTGCCCCGGGACAGCCCTCCGGACTGTTCGTGCTGCAGTGCGGGGACCCCACCGCCTCCGGCACCGGCGGTCCCGGCTACACCATCCCCGACGAGCTGGAGCGCGCCCAGGACGGCTATCCCGCCGGTGTGCTGGCGATGGCCAACACGGGCCAGCCTGACAGCGGCGGCTCCCAGTTCTTCATCGTCTACGAGGACACCGAGCTTCCTTCGGACTACACGGTCTTCGGGGAGATCGACGAGCAGGGTCTCAAGGTGATCCGCGACGTCGCGGCGCAGGGCACCGCCACCGGTGGCTACGACGGGCCCCCGGCCGAGCCCGTCACCATCACCTCGGTCGTCACGGACTGAGCCGCCGGGGCGCGGGCCAGGCACGCACCCGTGAGACCGTGCGCCCGCTCAGGCGCCCGCGTCACGGAACTCCACGGGCGTGCCGAGGGCCACGGTCCGGCTGACGCTGCAGAGCCGGTCGCGGGTCAGCCTGAGTGCCGTCTCCATCTCGGCGCGGGCGCTGCGTCCGGCCTCGTCGTCGGGGAACGTCAGGTCGAAGGTCACCCGGAGGTCCCGGAGCCGGTTGCCGTCGTCCTCGCGCACCTTCTCCCCCTCGCACGTGACCTCGAAGGAGGTCGCGGGTGAGCGGCGGCCGGTGATGATGTCCACGTCGACGGCGCTGCAGCCCGCGATGGCGGCCAGCAGCAGCTCGACCGGCGTGAAGTCGGGATCGAGACCTCCCGCGCCCATGAACGTCTCTCCCCCACGTCCGTTGTCGGCGCGGTACCTCCGCTCCCCGATCCGGGAGAGCGTGACGGCGCGGTGCGAGTCCTCGGGTGCGGGCGGGGTGGTCGGCAGCTCGGTCATCGCCCGAGCATAGGTTCTGTGCCCCCCTCGTCGCGCCCACTGGTCACCACAGGTCGAGGGGGCCGGGACTACGCTCGACCGGGTGACCACTCACCAGAGCCTGCAGCACGTCGAGGCCCAACGGCGCTACGAGCTGCTCGACGTCACCTCGTACGACGTCACCCTCGACCTGGCGAGCGACGAGCTGACGTTCGCCTCCCGCACCCTGATCCGGTTCCGGAGCGAGGGCGGTCCGACGTTCCTCGACCTCAAGCCCCAGCGCCTTCTCCGGATCCGCCTCAACGGGAGCCCGCTGGACCCCGGACTGCTCGATCGCGGCCGGTTCCCCCTGGAGACCCAGGCAGGGCACCACGAGCTGGAGGTCGAGGCGGTGATGGCCTTCCGCAACGACGGTGAGGGTCTCCATCACTCCGTGGACCCGGCCGACGGGCGCCGCTACGTCTACGGGATGTCCTTCATGGACGCCGCGCCGAGCATCTTCGCCTGCTTCGACCAGCCTGACCTGAAGGCGCCGTTCACCTTCCACGTGACCGCCCCGACCGACTGGAAGGTCTTCGGCAACGGTGCCGCCGAGCAGGTGGAGCCCGGGAGGTGGGAGCTGACCACCACTCCCCCGCTCTCCACCTACTTCGTGACCCTCGTCGCCGGTCCCTACCACCTGCTCGCGGACCAGCACGACGGGATCCCGCTGGGGCTCAGCGCCCGCCAGAGCCTTGCGGCCGACCTGGAGAAGGACGCCGACGAGCTCTTCACCCTCACCCGGTCGTGCTTCGACGAGTTCCACCGCCTCTTCGGGATCCGCTACCCCTTCGGCGCCTACCACCAGGCCTTCGTCCCGGAGTTCAACGCCGGCGCGATGGAGAACCCCGGCTGCATCACCTTCCGCGACTCGATGGTCTTCTCCAGCAAGGTCACCCGAGGCCTGCGCATCCAGCGGGCCACGACGGTCGCCCACGAGATGGCGCACCAGTGGTTCGGCAACATCACCACCCCGAAGTGGTGGGACGACCTGTGGCTCAACGAGTCCTTCGCCGAGTACATGGGCAACCGGGTGACCGCCGACGTCACCGAGTACGACGACGCCTGGACCCACAACGCCTACGCGCGACGTCAGTGGGGCCTGGTCGCCGACCAGCGACCCAGCACCCACCCGGTCGCCGGCAACGGGGCCGTCGACGCGACCGCCGCGCTGCAGGACTTCGACGGGATCTCCTACACCAAGGGCTCCAGCATCCTCAAGCAGCTCAACGCGACGCTGGGCGACGAGGTCTTCTTCCGTGGCGTGATCGACCACTTCGACTCCCACCGCTTCGGCAACGCCACCATGCACGACCTCTTCGGCTCGTGGGAGCGCGCGGGTGCGAGCGACCTCAGCGGCTTCACCGACGCCTGGCTGCGCACGGCCGGGCCCGACGCCCTGGAGGTCGGCGAGGGCTGGACCCTGCGCCGCACGCCCCCGGCCGAGCACCCCGCGGACCGGACCCACACGTTCCGCCTCGCCGTGATCGACTCCGCCGGGTGGGAGGCTCATCCGGTCCGCGTCGAAGGCGCCGAGACCCCGCTCGACCAGGTCCTCGCGCCGAAGGTCGGCAGCGCCGTCGTGCTGGACCCCTTCGAGGAGACCTGGGCGGTCACCCTGCTCGACGCCGAGAGCGTGCAGTCGCTCAAGAGCCGCCTCCCGCGGCTCGACGACCAGCGGCTGCGCGCCGGGGTCTGGAACAGCGTCCGCAGCACCTTCCACCAGGGGCTGCTCCCTCCCGCCGACGTCCTCGACCTCGTCGAGGCCGGCATGGCGACGGAAGAGAACGACGACGCGCTGCACTACACCATGCCCTGGGCGATCAGCCGGGCCGCGGGCCTCAGCGACGACCCCGAGGCCGCCGTCGCTCGGATCCACGCGGTGATGCGGGCGCGCACCGAGACCGCGGAGCCCGGAAGCACCCTCCAGCTGGCAGCCTTCCAGTCCACCGTCTCCACCGCCACGGACGAGGCCCGGCTCCGCGCGTGGCTCGCGGGCGACCTCCCCGACGGTCTCGACCTCGACGCCGACCTCAGGTGGGCACTGCTGGTCAGGCTCGCGACGCTGGGTGCCACCGACGTGGCGGAGCTCGACGAGGCACTGGCGCAGGAGCCCACGGCGCGCTCCCGGGTCGAGCACGCCCGCGCGCAGGCCTCGTTGCCCACAGCCGAGGCCAAGTCCTGGGCCTGGGAGCGGTTCACCGGGCAGGCCGACGTCTCCAACTACGAGCTCGAGGCCGCCGGTCTGGGGATGTGGCGTGTCGGCCAGGAGCAGCTCACCGAGGAGTACGCCGACCGGTTCCTCGCGGCGCTGCCCGCCTTGCCCGAGGCGCACGCGGGCTGGGTGCTCGGCACGGCTGTCCGCTCGTTCTTCCCCCTCACGCACCTGTCCTCGGAGTGGGCGGAGCGTGCGCGGCTGCTCACCGAGGACGGCTCGCTCGACCCCACCGTGCGACGCAACGTGGTGGACCTCGTCGACGAGCTCTGCCGGCGCATCGCGGTGCGGCACGCCTTCGGGAAGGGCTGAGGGGTCCCCGGCCGTGCCGGCTCTCCCCGACGGTCTCCCCCGGCGCCCGGGTCCCAGTGTCCGGATCCGGGTGACCGAGCACACCCTCTCCGACGACCGGCCCGCGGAGCGTGCCAGGGAGGACCGGGTGGTGACCGAGGAGCCGCTCGAGCTGCGTCTGGGCTGGCCGGGACGACCCGCCGAGAGGGCCTGGCTGACCATGCGGACACCCGGGCACGACTTCGAGCTCGCCGCGGGCTGGGCCAGGCACGAGGGGATCCTGCTCCCGGGGGCTCTGGAGCGGGTGGCCTACTGCACCGACCGCTCCCTGAGCCACGAGCAGGAGTTCAACGTGGTGACCCTCACCCTGGCGGGGGTCCCGCCCACGCTGCCCGCCCACGCCCACCTGCACCCCGGCCAGGCCACCTCCGCGTGCGGCGTCTGCGGCAAGGAGAGCGTCGAGGAGGCGCTCAAGGCCCCCGAGGGCACCCGCTGGGACGGCCCCCTCCCCTCCCCCGGGGTCGTGCGCCGGCTGCCCGACCTGCTGCGGGAGCGGCAGTCGCTCTTCGACCGCACAGGAGGCTCGCACGCGGCCGGGCTCTTCACCGCCGACGGGGACTGCCTGGTCGTGCGCGAGGACGTCGGTCGCCACAACGCGGTGGACAAGGTCACCGGCGCCCGCCTGCTGGGCGGGGAGGACCCGGCGGCGGCGGTGCTGGTGGTCAGCGGCAGGGCCGGCTTCGAGCTGGTCCAGAAGGCGGTGGCGGTGGGGACCGGGGCCCTGGTCGCCGTCGGCGCGCCCACCAGCCTCTCGGTCGACCTGGCGCGGCGTGCCGGCCTGACGCTCTACGGATTCACCCGCCCGGGCCGGGCCGTCCAGTACGCCTGAGGCTCCCTTGCGGCGTGGGTGCGCCACCCTGTCGGTGGACCGCTCTAGGTTCGTCCCGTGCGCATCCTCCACACCTCCGACTGGCACCTCGGGCGCTCCTTCCACCGTGAGGGGATGCTCGAGCACCAGCGCGCCTTCGTCGACCACCTGGTCGAGGTCGTGGAGTCCCGTGAGGTCGACCTCGTCGTGGTCGCTGGCGACGTCTACGACCGGGCGCTGCCCCACGTCGACGCCGTCCGGCTCGCCGACGACACCTTCGCGCGCCTCGCCGCGTCCCGCGCCAAGGTCGTGGTCACCAGCGGCAACCACGACTCGGCGCTGCGGCTCGGCTTCGGGTCCCGGCTGATCGATGCCGCCGGGGTCCACATCCGCACCGACGCAGCCACCGTGGGCACGCCGGTCGAGCTGGCGGACGAGCACGGTCCCGTCCTGGTCTACGGCATCCCCTACCTGGACCCCGATGCCCTGCGTGGGCCCTGGGCGCTCGAGCGGCGCAGCCACGAGGCGGCTCTCGCCGAGGCGATGCGGCGGGTCCGCGCCGACCTCGAGACGCGCCCGCCCACCAGTCGGTCGGTGGTCCTGGCGCACGCCTTCGTGGCCGGCTGCGCCCCGTCCGACTCCGAGCGGGACATCAGCGTCGGTGGCGTCTCCATGGTCTCCAGCTCGCTCTTCGACTCCATCACCTACACCGCCCTCGGTCACCTGCACGGGGCGCAGCAGCTGAGCGACTCCGTGCGCTACAGCGGCTCCCCCCTGGCCTACTCGTTCTCCGAGGCCGACCAGGTCAAGGGGTGCTGGCTGGTCGACCTCGGAGCCGACGGGATCGTGGGATCGGAGTTCGTCCCAGCCCCCACGCCGCGTCGCCTGGTCCGTCTCGAGGGCGAGCTCGCCCAGCTCCTCACCGAGCCGGCTCTCGCCGAGCACGAAGGGTCCTGGGTCCAGGCGACCCTGACCGACCCGGTGCGCCCGCTGCGCGCCATGGACCAGCTGCGCACCCGGTTCCCCCACACCTTGGTGCTCGGCTTCGCCGGAGGCACCGACGGGAGCCCGACGCCGCAGGCGCGCACCGCCGGGCTCAGCGACCACGCGATCGCCCTGGCCTTCGTGGAGGAGCTGCGCGGCGAGCCGGCCGACGAGGACGAGGCCCGGCTGCTGCGCGAGGCGTGCGAGGCGTCCCGCGACGACGTCGCCGACACCCTCGTCACCGCGGGCGGGGAGAGCTGATGCGGCTCCACCACCTCTCCGTCACCGCGTTCGGCCCCTTCGTCGACACCGCCGCGGTCGACTTCGACGCGCTCAGCGCCTCCGGTCTCTTCCTGCTGACCGGCGCCACCGGGGCGGGCAAGACCAGCGTCCTCGACGCGGTCTGCTTCGCGCTCTACGGCGACGTGCCGGGCGACCGGAGCGTCGCCAAGCGCCTGCGCGCCGACCAGGCCCCCGCCCACGTCGCCCCGCAGGTCACGCTCGAGGCCACGCTGGCCGGCAGGCGCTTCCGCCTCGTCCGCTCCCCGGCCTGGCAGCGACCGAAGCAGCGCGGTACCGGGACCACGCAGCAGCAGGCCTCGGTGACCATGACCGAGCTGGTCGACGGCGCGGAGGTGCTGCTCTCCAGTCGCCTCGACGAGGTCGGCGACCTCGTCATCGGTCTCGTCGGCATGACCATGCCGCAGTTCTGCCAGGTGGCGATGCTGCCCCAGGGTGGCTTCCAGGCCTTCCTCCGTGCCCGCGCCGACGAGCGCCAGGCGGTGCTCCAGCAGCTCTTCCACACCGGGCGCTTCTCCCGCGTCGAGGGGTGGCTCCGTGACCGGAGACTCCAGCTGCACCGGCGGTCGCGCCGTCAGCACGACGAGGTCGTGGCACGCGTCAACCGGCTCTCCGAGGCCGCTGGTGAGCCCCCGGCCGCCGAGTGGGACTTCGACGCGATGGAGGCCCCCGCCGCCGACGGCTCCCTGGGTTCCTGGGCCGACGGCCTGCGCGCCTCGGCGGAGGAGCGGCTCCAGGAGGGCGCAGGCCTGGTGCCCGCTGCCAGCCACGCCGAGGAGCAGGCACGCCAGGAGCTCGACGCGGCCACCCGGACCAGCCACCTCCTGGCCCGCCGGGACGCCGCGCGTTCGGCCCACCTGCGGCTGCTGGAGTCCCAGGACGCGCACGAGCGACGCACCCGGGAGCTTGAGGTCGCGCTGCGCGCCGCGGCGGTGATCCCGCTCGCCGAGGCCACCGAACGGGTCACCTGGGAGGCGAGCGCCGCGCGGCTGCGCCTCCAGGCGCTGCGCGACGAGGTGACCGAGGCGTTCGCAGACCCGGGCACCCGATCGTCCCTGTCCGTGGCACAGCCGGTGGGCGCCGACGCGCCGCTCTCCGCACTCCGGGAGACCGTGCGGTCCCGGCTCGAGGCCCTTGCCCCCCTCCGGCGACACGACGAGCGGATCGGCTCGTTGGCCGGCGCCGCGGCGGAGGCCGACGACGCGCTCGCGGCGGCGGTCGGGTCCCGGCGCGAGCGCGAGGAGCAGGTGGCCGCGGTGCCGCCCCGGATCGAGCGGCTGCGGGTGGCGCTGGCCTCCAGCGCCGCGCTCGCGGGGTCGACACAGGCTCGTCGGCGTGAGGTGGAGGCGCTGCGCGCGCGCGTCGCGGCCCATGCGCGGGTCGAGGTCCTCCAACAGCACCTGGAGTCCGCCGAGGAGGCGCGCCGCGGCAGCGTCGCCCGCACCCAGGAGCTGACCGAGACCTGGCTGGACCTGCGCGAGGCGCGCCTGCAGGGCATGGCAGCGGAGATCGCCGGGGCGCTCGCGGTCGGCGGTTCCTGCCCGGTCTGCGGCTCGTGCAGCCACCCGAGTCCGGCCGCCGCCTCGCCCGGTGCCCCCGACGCGGAGGCGGAGCGCCTCGCCCTCCGCGAGGTGGACGACGCGAAGGCCACCCAGCTCGTCCACGACGAGCAGGTCCAGCAGCTCCGCACGCAGCTCGAGGTGGTGCGTGCGGTCGCCGGCGACGACGACGCAGGGCGCCTCTCGGAGGCGTGGGAGGCCAGCGCGGCTGCCCTCGCCGAGGCTGAGGAGGCCAGCGAGCGCGCCGAGGAGCTGCGCTCCGGGCTCTCCGACCTCGAGGCCCGTCTCGAAGGTGCCCGGGCAGAGCTGGACGTCGCCACCGCCGAGGTCTCACGGCTCATGGAGCGCCGCGACGGATTGCAGCGGGAGCTGGCCGAGGTCACCCGGGCACGCGAGGAGGTGCTCGCGGGCACCGGCCTCCCGGACGTCGGCGCCCTGATCGCCCAGGTGCAGGACCTCGACCGGCTCGTCGCCCGGGCGGTCGAGGCCGAGACCCTGGCGGCCCAGGCGGGACGGCGAGCCACCGAGCAGGAGGAGGCGCTCGCCCGCTGCCTGGCGGAGCACGGCTTCGACCAGGTGGACCGAGCGCGGTCCGGTCACCGGGATCCGGTCGCGGTGGAGCGGCTGCGCACCGAGGTCGAGCACTACCGCGACGAGCGGACCCGGTGCCTCGCGGTGCTGGCCGAGCCTGACGTGGTCGCCCTCGCCGAGGAGGAGGCCCCCGATCTCGAGGCGCTGGCGAGGCGGCACGAGGAGCTCCGCGAGGAGCTGCACCGGCTGCGCGCCCGCCACGACGCGGACCGGATCCGGGCCGAGCGGATCGGCGTCCTGGTCACGGACCTGCACGACCTGCTGACGGCCTGGCGTCCGCTGCGCGAGGAGCACCGCACGGTGGCCGATCTCGCTGCGTTCGTCGAGGGCAAGTCGGTCGACAACCGGCTGCAGATGCGGCTCGCCGCCTACGTGCTGGCCTACCGGCTCTCCCAGGTGGTGGCCGCCGCCAACGCCCGCCTGACCGGGATGAGCGACCGGCGGTACTCCCTCGAGCACACCGGCCGGCGGGGCAACCGGGAGACCCGGGGAGGGCTGGGCCTGCTGGTCCGCGACGACTGGTCCGGTGAGGCGCGCGACCCGGCCACCCTCTCGGGGGGCGAGACGTTCGTCGTCTCGCTGGCCCTCGCACTCGGGCTGGCAGACGTCATCACCGAGGAGGCGGGCGGGGCCGACCTCGACACCCTCTTCGTCGACGAGGGCTTCGGCTCGCTCGACGCCGACACCCTCGACGACGTGCTGGACACCCTCGACGCGCTGCGCGACCGGGGCCGGGTCATCGGTGTGGTGAGCCACGTGACGGAGATGCGCGAGCGGATCCCCGCCCAGCTACGTGTCCACAAGGGCCGCGCCGGCTCCACGCTCTCCACGGTGGGGGTGTAGCCCGCGCACGCGGTGTCGCACGGGGCGTCGCCGCCCGCGGTCAGGCCCCGGTGGTCGTCGTCCAGTCCGAGACGTCGAGCTCCCACTCGTCGGCCAGGCGGGCGACCTGGGGGCGGTAGAGCACCCTGAGCGACTCCACCAGTCCCTCCGGTGGGCTCCACTCTGCGTTGCTGCTGGATCTCGACGGCCGGTCCACGTCCTGGAGCGGAACGGGTGGGAGAGCCAAGCGGGCCCAGACCGCCCCGACGGCGGCCTGGGGGTCGCGCCGGACCTGCTCGTAGACCATCACCACCATCCGCTCACGGCCCACCGCGTGGGCCCACATCGCCAGCTGGTCGGCGTAGAAGCCGCTGAAGGTCTGCACCGTGATCGGCACCGGGTAGGGCCACGGCGACTTCGCACGGGTGGCGGCGAGCCGCATCGCGGAGAGGAAGCGCTCGACGGGGTCGCGGAGTATCGCCAGGACCGGCGCCTCGGGGCCCAGGACCCGGGCGGCGGTGAACGGGGCGGACGAGTGGCGCAGGTACTGCGGGGTCCACTCCCCCCGGGCCAGGCCGTCCGCGGGGAAGAGAGCAGCGTACGCCGAGGGGGGCTCGACCCCGTCGCCCACCTTGTGCAGGAGGTGCTGCTCCTTCTTGCCGTTCACGCCCAGCCCGACCCCGGGGTGCTGGCAGAGGAGGTCGGTGAACCAGGTCGTCCCCGAGCGTTGGGCCCCGATGCCGAGCCAGGCCGGTGCGGTCATGGGCGAGACCCTACCGGGGGCACTAGGGTCGCCCCATGGACCATCGGGAGATCGATCCGACGTTCGTGAGCCTGCCCCTGCACCAGCTCGGCCGGGTCGCGCTGGAGCTCGCCGCGGACCGGGGAGCCAGCCACGCCGACTTCCGCCTGGAGCGGAACCGCTACCAGCACCTGTCGGTGCGCGACGCCGCCCTGCAGGGGGCCAGCGACGTGGAGGACCTCGGCTTCGCGGTGCGCGTCGTGCACCGCGGAGCCTGGGGCTTCGCCAGCGGCGTCTCCCTGACGGCCCCGGAGGTGCGCCGGGTCACCGAGCAGGCGCTGGCCGTGGCCGAGCTCGCCGCCACCATGACCTCCGCCCCCGTCGAGCTCGCGCCCGAGCCGGTGCACGCCGACGTCACCTGGAGCTCCTCCTACGAGATCGACCCGTTCACCGTGCCGACCCGGGAGAAGGTCGACGTGCTGCGCGACTGGACCGCCCGCCTCACCCGGCACCCTGTCGTGGAGCATGCCGCCGCCGGCCTCCAGCAGGTGCTGGAGCACAAGTACTACGCCGACCTGAGCGGCACCCGGACCACCCAGCAACGGGTCAGGGTGATGCCGACGTTCGAGGCGATGGGCTCGGACGACCGCTCCGGCACCTTCGACTCGATGAGCACCCTGGCACCGCCGGTCGGTCGCGGGTGGGAGTACCTCACCGGGGGCACCTGGGACTGGGACTCCGAGCTCGCCGAGGTCCCCGACCTGCTCGGTGAGAAGCTGCGTGCGCCGAGCGTCGAGCCCGGCACCTACGACCTGGTCATCGACCCCTCCAACCTGTGGCTCACCATCCACGAGTCGATCGGGCACGCCACCGAGCTCGACCGGGCGCTGGGCTACGAGGCGAGCTATGCGGGCACCTCCTTCGCCACCTACGACCGCCTCGGCTCCCTGGTCTACGGCTCCCCGGTGATGCAGGTGACCGGCGACCGGACCGTCGAGCACGGTCTCGCCACCACCGGGTACGACGACGAAGGCGTGCAGACCCAGTCGTGGGACATCGTCCGCGACGGCATCCTGGTCGGCTACCAGCTGGACCGGGCCATGGCCCGGGCCAAGCCGGAGCTGAACGAGGGCCGGTCCAACGGGTGCGCCTACGCCGACTCCCCCGGCCACGTCCCCATCCAGCGGATGGCCAACGTCTCCCTTCAGCCCGCGACGGACGGTCCCTCCACCGACGAGCTCATCGCCGGTGTCGAGCACGGTCTCTACGTCGTCGGGGACCGCAGCTGGTCGATCGACATGCAGCGGTTCAACTTCCAGTTCACTGGTCAGCGCTTCTTCCGCATCGAGGGGGGCCGCGTGGCCGGCCAGGTGCGCGACGTCGCCTACCAGGCCACCACCACCGACTTCTGGGGATCGATGGAGGCGGTCGGCGGACCAGAGACCTGGCAGCTGGGCGGCGCCTTCAACTGCGGCAAGGCCCAGCCCGGGCAGGTCGCTGCGGTCAGTCACGGGTGCCCGAGCGCGCTCTTCCGGGGCGTGCGGATCCTGAACACCTCCGAGGAGGCCGGCGCATGACCCTCTCCCCCAGCCCCCAGCAGCTCGTCGAGACGGCACTCGCCGCGTCGACGGCGGACGACTGCACGGTCCTCGTCCAGGACACCACCAGCGCCAACCTGCGCTGGGCGAACAACACGCTGACGACCAACGGGGTGATGCACCGGGTCCAGGTCACGGTGATCTCCTTCGTCCGGTCCGGGTCCGGGACGGCGACCGGCTCCGCGTCCTCCACGGCCACCTCGTCCGACCAGGTCACTGCCCTGGTGGCTGCCGCCGACGCGGCAGCGCGCGACTCGGGGCCGGCGGAGGACGCCGGATCCCTCGCCTCCGGGGCCGTCTCCCCCGACTGGGACGAGGCGGCTCCAGGCACCGACGCCGGGGTCTACGGTGCCTTCGCCCCGGCACTGGGCGAGGCCTTCGGCATGGCATCCTCCGACCAGCGCATCCTCTACGGGTTCGTCAGCCACGAGATGACGACGACCTACCTGGGCTCCTCCACCGGTCTCCGGCTGCGCCACGTCCAGCCCACCGGCCACTACGGCTGCACCGGCAAGAGCGCGGACCTGTCGCGCAGCGCCTGGGTGGGAGGCGCGACCCGCGACTTCACCGACGTCGACGCCCTGCGGCTCGACGCCGAGCTCGCGACCCGCCTGGAGTGGGCCCGACGCCGGGTGGACCTCCCCGCCGGACGCTACGACACGATCCTGCCGCCCACCGCGGTCGCCGACCTGATGATCGACGCCTACTGGAGCGCGGGCGCACGGGTGGCTCACGAGGGCCAGTCCGTCTTCAGCCGACGGGAGGGCGGCACCCGGATCGGCGAGCAGATCGTGGCTCCAGGGGTGCGGCTCCTCTCCGACCCCGCCTACCCCGGGCTGGAGTGCGCGCCGTTCGTGGTGGCGCCCGCCTCGAGCAACACCTCCTCCGTCTTCGACAACGGCCTGTCCCTCGCCCGTTCGCCCTGGGTGGAGGACGGGCGGCTGGCGGCGCTGGTCCAGACCCGGCACTCCGCGACCCTCACCGGGCAGCCGACGACACCGGGGATCGACAACCTGGTCCTGGAGGTCGACGGAGGCGCCGGCAGCGTGGGCGACCTGGTGGCCGGGACCGAGCGGGGACTCCTGCTGACCTGCCTGTGGTACATCCGGGAGGTGGACCCTCAGCGGCTGCTGCTCACCGGGCTGACCCGAGACGGGGTCTACCTGGTCGAGGACGGGGAGATCACCGGAGCGGTCAACAACTTCCGGTTCAACGAGAGCCCGGTCGACCTGCTCTCCCGCTTCACCGCCGCGAGCGCCACCGTGCCCGCGTTCAGCCGTGAGTGGGGTGAGGACTACTTCAGCCGCACCGCGATGCCGGCGCTGCGGGTGCCCGACTTCAACATGTCGAGCGTCTCGCAGGCCCTGTGATCCTGGCGGGGAGCGAGCCGACCGCCCGTCGGAGCGCGTAGGTCCCGTGTGCCGGGTGCTGCCGTGGGTCGGTCCCGCTCATCGCGGCAGGCTAGTCCAGGCCGTACGGCGTCCGGGTGTAGACGAAGGTGGCGGCCTCGAGGTGTGAGACCTCTCCGTCGTCCCTGCGGACCACGTGGAGGGTCTCACCGCGGTGGTAGCCCTCGACGCCCACCAGAGCGCCCTCCCGCAGCTCGAAGCGGTCCAGCCCGCCCGGAGGCGTCATCGAGCGCAGCTCCAGGCGCTGGTTGCGCCAGGTCACCTCGATCGCGGTGTTGCCCCAGAACCAGAGCCCCGGGATCCCCGCGAGGAGGGACGGGACCTCCGCGGTGGGGACCCACGGCTCGATCACCTCGTCGACGAAGTCCCCGTCGATGAGGTCGAGCACCGTCTGCGCCTGGTCGATGCCGGTCGTGGCGTTGGTCAGCACCGTGGCACCGATCCCCGAGCCGGGGTCGACGTAGAGAGCCGCGAGGTAGCCGGGCATCGACCCGTTGTGCCCCACCAGGATCCCGCCGGTGGAGGTGAGCAGACGGGCGCCGAGGCCGTAGTCCTCGGTCACCGGCCGCAGCATCTCCGCGAGGGAGCCGGGGTCGAGCATGTCCGGCCTGGCACCGGAGAGGAACTGCCCCCACAGGACCAGGTCGGCCACCGTCGACCAGAGCTGTCCGGCCGGCGCCATCGCCCCGGTGTTGGTGAGGGGCTCGAGCCGGCGTACGCCGGTGAAGTGGTCGACGCTCCAGCCGGGCTGCGCGTTGGGGCGCGGCAGGTAGGACGTCTGGGTCATCCCCAGGGGGATGAGCAGCCTTTCCACGACCAGCTGCCGCCAGGAGGTCCCGGTGGCACGCACCAGGACCTCGCCCAGCAGCGCGTAGCCCAGGTTGGAGTAGTGGAAGAGCTCACCGGGCCGGGCGACCCGGCACGACCCGTCGTTCGCCGCCGCCAGCGCGGCGAAGTCACTCCCCCGGTTGCGCTCCCACCAGGGACCGCACGGCTCGCTCTGGATGCCCGCGGTGTGGCTCAGCAGCTGGCGCAGCGTCGCCTCCGCGTAGCCGACGGCGCCGAGGTGGCGCCCGACCGGGTCGTCGAGGTCCAGGAGCCCCGCGTCGCGCGCCTGCATCACCAGCACCGCGGTCATCGTCTTGGTGATGGAGCCGATGCGGTACTGCCCGTCGAGCCCGGCGCCCTCCCCCGAGGCACCGGCCCAGACCACTCCGTAGCGGTCGAAGACCGCGCCCAGGACCGAGGAGAGCCGGCCCCGCGACTGCGCGAGGTCCAGGCAGCTCTGGCGACGTTCGATCATTCGGTGAAGGCCTCCGGAGGCGGACAGGAGCAGACCAGGTTCCGATCACCATAGGCCTGGTCGATCCGGGCCACGGGAGGCCAGTACTTGTCGGGGTCCGGTCCGGTCGGGAGGGCCCCGAGCTCGCGGGGGTAGGGACGGTCCCACTCCCCCACCACCGCGGCGGAGGTGTGCGGGGCCCTGCGCAGCGGCGACTCCTCCGGGCTCCACTCGCCGCGAGCCACCCGGTCGATCTCGGCGCGGATCGCGATCATCGCCTCGACGAAGCGGTCGATCTCCGCGAGGTCCTCGGACTCGGTCGGCTCCACCATCAGCGTGCCCGCGACCGGGAACGACATGGTCGGGGCGTGGAACCCGTAGTCCACGAGGCGCTTGGCGACGTCGTCCACCGTCACCCCTGTCTCGCGCGTGAGCGGCCGGAGGTCGAGGATGCACTCGTGGGCCACCAGGCCCGAGTGGCCGCGGTAGAGCACCGGGAAGTGCTCCTCCAGGCGGGCGGCGACGTAGTTGGCCGCCAGCACGGCGTGGGCGGTGGCCCTGGTCAGGCCCTCGGCCCCCATCATCCGCACGTAGGCCCAGGAGATCGGGAGGATCCCGGCCGACCCGTAGGGGGCCGCACTGATCGGTCCGATGCCCTCGCGCCGGGAGGCGACCGGGTGGTCGGGGTGGGAGGGCAGGTAGGGGGCGAGGTGGGCTCGCACCGCCACCGGTCCGACCCCGGGCCCGCCACCGCCGTGCGGGATGCAGAAGGTCTTGTGCAGGTTGAGGTGGGAGACGTCCCCGCCGAACTCGCCGGGCCGGGCGTAGCCGAGCAGCGCGTTGAGGTTGGCGCCGTCGACGTAGACCTGGCCGCCGTGCTCGTGCACCACGTCGCAGAGCTCGGTGATGGTGTCCTCGTAGGCGCCGTGCGTGGAGGGGTAGGTGACCATGATCGCGGCCAGGGTCGCGGCGTGCTCCTCGCACTTGACCCGCAGGTCGTCGAGGTCGACCGACCCGTCGTCCCCCGCCTTGACCACCACGACCCGCATCCCGGCCATCACCGCCGAGGCGGCGTTGGTGCCGTGGGCCGAGGACGGGATGAGGCAGACGTCGCGGACCGGAGCCGATCCGTCGTGGTTCGCCTCGTGGTAGCCGCGGATGGCGAGCAGCCCAGCGAGCTCGCCCTGCGAGCCCGCGTTGGGCT
This sequence comes from Nocardioides sp. Z22_16, assembly GCF_058134365.1. Classification (NCBI taxonomy): domain Bacteria; kingdom Bacillati; phylum Actinomycetota; class Actinomycetes; order Propionibacteriales; family Nocardioidaceae; genus Nocardioides; species Nocardioides sp. Z22_16. The sequence continues at coordinate 87,145 of NZ_JBYTTI010000004.1, read as the reverse complement.
GCACCGACACCTGGTCGTAGCCGGTCACCTCCGCGAGCCACGACTCCAGGTCGGAGACCAGGCGGTGGTAGCCGGCCGCGTCCTGCGCCGGTGCGAACGGGTGCAGGTCCGCGAAGCCGGGCAGGCTGATCGGCTCCATCTCGGTGGTCGCGTTGAGCTTCATGGTGCACGACCCGAGCGGGATCATCCCGCGGTCCAGCGCGTAGTCGCGGGCCGAGAGCCTGCGCAGGTAGCGCAGCATCTGCGTCTCGCTGCGGTGCGTGCCGAAGACCGCGTGGGTGAGGTAGGGCGTCTGGCGGCGGAGCGACTCGGGCAGCGCCTCGGCGCCGACGACGTCCGCGGCCTGCTCGGGCCCGAGGCCGAAGGCCTGCCGCACCTTGCCCAGGGTCGCCTCCGTGGTCGTCTCCGAGGTGGAGATCCCGACCCTGTCCCGATCCACCAGGCGCAGGTGCAGCCCCAGCTCGCGGGCCCGCCCGACGATCCGCTCGGCGGCGTCGGGCACCCGCACCGAGAGCGTGTCGAAGAACTCCGCGTGCTCCACCTCCAGGCCGGCGGACCTCAGCGAGGCAGCCAGCGAGACCGCATGGCCGTGCACACGCCGAGCGATCTCCCGCAGGCCGTCCGGCCCGTGGTAGACCGCGTACATGCCGGCCACCACGGCCAGCAGCACCTGCGCGGTGCAGATGTTGGAGGTCGCCTTGTCGCGTCGGATGTGCTGCTCGCGGGTCTGCAGCGCCAGCCGGTAGGCCGGGCGGCCTTCGGCATCCACCGAGACGCCCACCAGGCGGCCGGGCAGGTGCCGCTCGAGGCCCGCACGGACCGCCATGTACCCGGCGTGCGGACCGCCGTAGAAGAGGGGAACGCCGAAGCGTTGCGAGGAGCCCACCACGACGTCCGCACCCAGCTCGCCGGGAGCCTCCAGCAGGGTGAGCGCCAGCAGGTCGGCCGCCACCACACCCAGGGCGCCACGCTCGTGGGCCTCCTGGAGCAGCGGACGCGGGTCGAGCACCCGTCCGGAGGCTCCGGGGTACTGCACCAGCACTCCGCTCAGCTCCCCCTCGGGCAGTCCGCCGGCGAGGTCGGCGACGATCACCTCGATGCCCATGGCCCGGGCCCGGGTCCGCACCACCTCGCACGTCTGGGGCAGTGCGTCCGCGTCGACCACGAAGGGACCGCGCACCTTGCGCTGGGCCCGCCGGACCAGGGTCATCGCCTCCGCCACCGCCGTCCCCTCGTCGAGGAGCGAGGCATTGGCGGTCGGCAGGCCGGTCAGCTCGGCGATCACGGTCTGGAAGTTGAGCAGAGCCTCCAGCCGGCCCTGGGAGATCTCCGGCTGGTACGGCGTGTAGGCGGTGTACCAGGCGGGGTCCTCCAGCACGTTGCGCCGGATGACGGCGGGCGTCACGGTGCCGTGGTAGCCCAGCCCGATCATGCTCTCGGCGACCCGGTTGGCGGAGGCGAGACTCCGCAGCTCGGCCGCGGCCGCCGCCTCGGTGAGCGGCTCGGGCAGCCGCAGCGGCTCGACGGAGCGGATGGCCGGCGGGACGGCGGCGTCCATCAGGCTCTCGAGCGACTCGTGGCCCAGCACCTTCAGCATCGCCGTCACGTCGTCCTGACGGGTGCCGATGTGGCGCTCCACGAAGGGAGCGGTCCCCGAGAGGGAGGACGGGGTGGTCTGGTCGGACATGTCACGCTCCAGGGTCGGACGAGGACTGGTCGTCCTCCCCCTCTGTCACGCCCGGTGCTCGCAACGCTTCAGAGCTGCCTGACCACGCGGTCCTTGGTGCCTGAGAGGTTCCGGGGAGGAATTGCCCCTTCGGCGCTGGTGCGGGTACCACCAGGACTCTCCCGCGCGGGATCGTCAGCGGCCACGAACCTATCACCCGCAGGGACGACGGGCGACCGTCTCAGCCGGTGCGGCGGGCAGCACGACGAGCGGCCAGCTCGTCGCCGGGCAGCGGCCCGGAGTCCGAGGCTGCCCGCTCGCTGGGGAGCTCCGAGAGGGTGCCCTCGATCTCGCGCCAGACACCGCCGATGGCGATACCGAACACGCCCTGGCCGCCCTGGAGGAGGTCGATGACCTCGTCGTTGCTGGTGCACTCGTAGACCGAGGCGCCGTCGCTCATCAGCGTGACGCGCGTGAGGTCGTCGGTGCCGCGAGCCCGCAGGTGCTGGACCGCGGTGCGGATCTGCTGGAGCGAGATGCCGGCGTCCAGGAGCCGCTTGACGACCTTGAGGAGCAGGATGTCGCGGAAGGAGTAGAGCCGCTGCGAGCCCGACCCGGTGGCGCCGCGGACGGTGGGCTCCACGAGCCCGGTGCGGGCCCAGTAGTCGAGCTGGCGGTAGGTGATCCCTGCCGCGTTGCAGGCCGTCGGGCCGCGGTAGCCGGCGTCGCTGGGCAGCGGGGACACGTCGTCGGTGAAGAGGAGACCCTGCTCCTCGGCCACCTCGGCGGCGCGCTCGGCCTCGAGGCCGTCCACCTTGCCCTGCTGGTTCTCGTCAACGCCCACTGGGGACCCTCCGTCGTCTACTCCGCTCAGCGTAACTCCCTTGGGGGAAGGACGTGTGCGGATGCTTGAGGGCAACCACAACGTTGGAGTTACAACGAAGACAGTCCAAGGTAAGCCTCCACTCCCGGGCGGTCAACGCGCCACGCGGTGTGTCGCAACCCTCAACCTCAGGATGAGGGTGATGGACGCGACAGCGTCAGGGTGCTTCGAAATCCTCGGGCGTGACCTGGTCCAGGAACTCCCGGAAGCGCTCCACCTCGTCCTCCTGCTCGGCCGGGACGGCGAGCCCGGCCTCCTCGAGGACCCCCTCGTCCACCACGATCCGGGTGCCGGTGCGCAGCGCCAGGGCGATGGAGTCGGACGGACGCGCACTCACCTCGGCGCCGGAGTCGAAGACCAGGACCGCGTAGAAGACGTTGTCACGCACCTCGGTGATCCGCACCTCGGCGAGCGGTGCGCCGGTCGCGTCGAGGACGTCCTTCATCAGGTCGTGCGTGAGGGGACGCGGCGGGACGACGCCCTGCTGGGCGAAGGCGATCGCCGTCGCCTCCACCGCCCCGATCCAGATGGGGAGGTAGCGGTCGCCAGCCACTTCGCGCAGCAGCACGATGGGTTGGTTCGAGGGCATCTCGACCCGGACTCCGATGACGTCTACCTCGCGCACACCGTCACCCTACTCCGACGGCGAAGACGGGTCAGGATCCCCGCAGCCCGTTCTTGACCAGGGTCGCGTGCAGACGCACCGAGAGCGTCGCGATCTCGCTGACGGCCTCCTCGGCCCGGGCCTGCGCGGCGGCGTCACGTCCGCGCTTGAGCGGCGCCACGACCTGCTCCACCAGGCCGACCTCGCGGTCGGCCGAGGTCTTGAAGGCCCGCAGGTGTCGCGGCTCGAACCCGAAGTCCGCCAGCTCCCGGGCGGTGCGCGCGATCACCAGCGCGTCCGTGTCGTAGTGACCGGTGCCGGCTCGCGGCGTGATCAGCCCGAACTGCTCGAGCTGCCCCAGCATCTCGTCGGTGATCTCGGCGATCTTGACGAGCTCGCGGCGGGAGAGCCGCACGTCCGAGCGCCGGGAGAAGGACTCCGGCGACGGCAGTCCGTCGCTGGAGAGCGCCACCTTGGGGACGGTCGGCACCACCGCCTCGATGGGCGGCGGCTCGAGTCCGCGGTCGATCGCGTCGAGGTGCTCCCCGATGACCTTCAGCGGCAGGTAGTGGTCGCGCTGCATCCGCAGGACGTAGCGCAGGCGCTCGACGTCCTCGTGCGAGAACTTGCGGTAGCCCGCCGGGGTGCGCTCGGGCTTGATCAGGCCCTTGTCCTCGAGGAACCGGATCTTGGGGATCGTGATCCCGGGGAAGTCGGGACGGAGGACGTCGAGCACCTGCCCGATGTTCATCCGCCCCCGGGGGGAGGGACGCGGGGAGGAAGCTGGGGAGGCTGGGGAGACCACGCCGTCCCGCCTCAGCCGGTCACGTGACCGGCGAAGAAGACAAGTCGGTACTTGCCGATCTGCACCTCGTCACCGTCCGTCAGCTCCACCGAGTCGATCCGGTCCCGGTTGACGTAGGTGCCGTTGAGGCTGCCGACGTCGCTGACCCGGAAGGTGTCTCCGTCGCGGCGGAACTCCGCGTGCCGACGCGAGACCGTGACGTCGTCCAGGAAGATCTCGGAGTCGGGGTGGCGACCGGCGGCGACCATGTCGGTGTCCAGCAGGAAACGGCTCCCCGCACCCGGACCACGCTGCACCACGAGGAGGGCCGATCCGGTCGGAAGGGCGTCGACGGCGGCCGCGTCGACCGGGCTGAGTGCCCGGTCCGAGCTCTCGGCCCGCTCGTGCGGGATCGAGATCGTCGCCGTGGAGTCCGTCGCGCCGGAGTCCTGGGGCTCCTCACCCGCTCCGCCCGTGAGCCGAGAGCCGCACTGCGCGCAGAACCGTGCGTCGTCGGGGTTGGGCTTTCCGCAGGCCGTGCAGAACGGCATGTGTCCTCCGCTTCCGTGTCCGGGGCCGGATGAGGGGCCATAACTCTCAAGGCCCGACTGAGGGTGAAGGTTCCTATGAAACTACCAGTTTGCGCAACCGCAGGAGGCTCAACTGGGGTCGAGGCTCTGCTGGTAGCTGGTGGAGTCCATCAGGGCATCGAGCTCGCTCGGGTCGCTGGGGGCGACGTCGAAGAGCCACCCGCCGGCGTAGGGGTCGCTGTTGACCAGCTCGGGTGTGGCGTCGAGCGACTCGTTGCGCGCCACCACCTCGCCGCTGACGGGGGCGTAGATGTCGCTGACCGACTTCGTCGACTCGAGCTCGCCGCAGGTGTCCCCCGCGGTGACCAGGTCGCCGACCTCGGGCAGCGAGACGTAGACGATGTCTCCGAGCGCGTCCTGGGCGAACTGGGTGATCCCCACCCGCACCGGGGCGGCCTCCTCCGAGCTCCGCACCCACTCGTGCTCCGAGCTGTACTTCAGGTCCTCCGGGTACATGCGTCTCCTCTTGCTCGCGGATCCTCGACGGACCCGAAGGCGGTGGTCGTCGAGGCTACTGCCCCTGGGCGGGCTCCGCGAAGCCGGCCTTCGGCAGGTCGCGCACCGACTCGATCACGACCTGGCCGGGCTCGTCGATGTCCACGTCCGCGCCGTCCTGCCCACGCAGCGCCGCGATCGGGCCACTGGGGAAGTTCACCCCACCCGCGAGCGTCCCCGGCTCGCCGATCGCCTCGATCACGTAGGGGGGCTCGAGCGCCACGCCGTCCACCTGGACGACGCCGTCGACCTCCTCGAACGAGCTCTGCGCCACGAGCCGCACGGTGTCGTTGAACTCGATCGCCTCCGCACCGGCGGTGCGGAGCTCCTGGACCATGTCGAGCAGCCGGTCGATCCGCACCGGGGTCACGTCCTCCGTGATGGTGATGCGCAGCCCGGGGCCACTGACGGGGACGAGCCCGGCGAGGATGTTGAGCGTCTTCAGCTTCTCCGCGGACTGCTCGAGCGCCGCCTGCCGGGCGTTGGAGTCGGTCTGCAGGTTGCGGCGCTCACCCTCCAGCCGCGCGATCTCCCGCCGTGCCCGGTCCGAGGTGCCCGTCAGGCCGTTGAGCATCTCGATCAGGTCCTCCTCGCGCCGGCCCGCATAGGTGTCGTCGAGCTCGGTGCTGCGCACCTGGGCGACCGCGGCGAACCCGAGGACCGCGAGCAGGACGGCCACCACCACCTGGGAGCGGGAGGGGCGGCTCAGCGCGCTGCGCAGCCGCTGGCGGCCTCCGCCCGGCTCAGGCATGGAACAGGTGGCGGCGGATCGCCGCTGAGTTGGAGAAGATCCGGATGCCCAGCACGACGATGACTCCGGTCTGCAGCTGGCTACCGACCCCCAGCTTGTCGCCGACGAAGACGATGCTGGCGGCCAGGATGACGTTGCTGACGAACGAGACGACGAAGACCTTGTCGTCGAAGATGCCGTCGAGGAACGCGCGCAGCCCGCCGAAGACCGCGTCCAGTGCCGCCACCACGGCGATGGGCAGGTACTGCTCCAGCCCCTGCGGGATGTCCGGCTGGAGCAACAGGCCCGCGAGGATGCCGAGCAGCAGCCCGAGTGCGGCGATCACGGTCCCAACTCCTTCATCTTCTCGGAGGGCCCTGAGGCGCTCTCGCGGGCGTGCGGCAGTGGACGCACGCGGGCTGCCGGCAGTTCGATGTCGTCATCATCCTCGATCTCGAACCTGAACTCCAACGAACGCGCCAGGGCGTAGAAGACTCCGCCGTGCGTGGTGCGCAGCAGGCGCGCCTCCAGGGTCTCCGGGTTCCCGATGGCCGAGACGACGTACGGCGGTGTCAGGGGCCGCACGTTGACGTGGATGGCGGACGCCGAGTTCTGGATCGAGGAGAGGGTGGTCAGCCGCTGCCCGTTGATGGCGATCGCCTCTGCCCCCGCAGCCCACAGCCCGTCGACCAGGAAGAGGAGATCGTCGTCCTTGAGCACGTCGTCGCCGACCGCGCCCGTCGCCGAGTCGACCGTCACCCGCACGCCGGCGCCCCGCACCGCGAGGTAGCCGGTCCGCACGCCGAGGCGGCTGACGCGCTGGCTGACCTCGGCCTCGCTCTCCCGCAGCTCGCGCAGACCCTCCTCGGCCGCGGCGTTGCTCGCCCTCAGCTCTCCGGCCAGGTCCTGCAGGCCGCGCACCTCGGTCCGGCCGTCCTGGATCCGGGAGACGAGACTGGCCCGGCCCAGCGCGTCGACGTCGGCGTTGCGCGAGGTCTGCACAGCCGCGACGGCGACGAGGACGCCGAAGACGGCGACCACCGCGCCGGTCACCAGGCGCTGCCGCCGACGTCGCTCCTCGTCGTCGTCCCCGACGGGCTGCTGCTTCCGTCGCGCGGCGGCGTGCTGGTAGTCCTGGTCCATCGACTGCTCGGTGATCAGCGACAGCAGCGGCAGCGTCACGTGCTGGGGAAGCGCCGCCGGCCCGGGGTCCTCCGGGGTGCCGGCGGCACCCGCGGCCCTCTTCGTCGGGCCGGTCACAGGTGCCTCTCCTCACGTGGGAGCGGCGGGGTGGTCAGCAGCAGGGTGCGCACCTGCCAGGCGTAGAGCAGCCCGGCCCACCAGTAGAGCCCGATCCCCCACAGTGCGAACGCCCAGCCGAAGACGTTGGCGAGGGTGGACACCACCCCGTCCCCCTCGCCGAGGAGGAGCAGGGGGAACGCGTAGAGCAGGTTGAAGGTCGCCGCCTTGCCGAGGAAGTGGACCGGCAGCGCGGTGTAGCCCCTGGTCCGCAGCAGCGGGACCAGGCCCCACAGCGCCAGGTCGCGCAGCGGCAGGGCGAGCGCCACCCACCAGGGGATGACGTCGCGCAGGGCGAGCCCCACGACCACAGCCAGGATGTAGAGACGGTCGGCGATGGGGTCCAGCAGCTCACCGAGCGCGGAGCGCTGGTCGAGCACCCGGGCGAGGTAGCCGTCCAGGTAGTCGGTGACGCCCGAGAGCATGAGGAGCCCCAGCGCCCAGCCGTCCGCCTCGGGACCCAGGACCAGCCACAGGAAGAGGGGGATGCTGGCCAGCCTCAGCATGCTGAGAATGTTCGGGACCGTCCACACGCGGTGAACCCTAGCGAGCGGATCCTGACCGGCGCTCACACCGGCTCGTCGTGGTGAGCCGCGTCGCGGATCTCCCCCACCAGCTCCTCCAGCACGTCCTCGAGCGTCACGAGTCCGAGCAGGGAGCCGTCGGGAGCGATGACCCGGCCCATGTGGGCGCCACGCCGTTGCAGCGACTCGAGCGCCGTGTGCAGCGGCACCTCGGGCCGGACGGTGGCGAAGGGCCGGATCCACTTGTCGTCCACCACCCGCTGGCGGCGTGCCTCGTCGGACTCCAGCACGTCCTTGATGTGCAGGTAGCCCAGGAGCTCGCCGTCCTCACTCGCGACCGGGAACCGTGAGTAGCCGGTCGCGGCGCACACCTCCTCGACCGTCGCCACGGTGCTCCCCCGGGGGACCGTGGTCAGGCTCTGCGTCGGCATCAGGACCGAGCCCACCGACTTCTCGGTGAAGCCCAGGGCCCCGGCGAGACGACTGTACTCGTCGGCCTCGATCAGGCCCTCCCCGCGTGACTCCTCCACCAGGGCGGCCACCTGCTCGCGGGTGTAGGTGGAGGCGACCTCGTCCCTCGGCTCGATCCGCAGCATGCGGAGGATGGCGTTGGCGCACGCGTTGATCGTCACGATCACCGGTCGCAGCAGGGCCACCACCACCATCATCGGCGGGCCCAGGACCAGCGCGGAGCGCTCGGGACCGGCGATCGCCAGGTTCTTGGGCACCATCTCGCCCAGCACCACGTGCAGGTAGACCACGAGCGTCATGGCGATCACGAACGAGATCGGGTGGACCAGGCTCTCCGGGACGCCCAGCCGGGCGAAGCCCGGCTCCAACAGATGGGCGACCGCGGGCTCCCCCACGGCGCCCAGACCCAGGGAGCAGATGGTGATGCCGAGCTGGGCGCCCGCCATCACCACGGAGATCTGCTCCATGGCCCGCAGGGTGGTCCGGGCCATCGCCGAGCCCGCCTCCGCGCGCGGCTGGATCTGGCTGCGTCGGGCCGAGATGAGGGCGAACTCCGCCCCGACGAAGAAGGCGTTGAGGGCCAGCAGCAGGACGGCCAGGAGGATGGCGACGAGATCGCTCACGAGGCACCTCCCTCGGTGGCGCCCGCCGGGGACGGCAAGGAGCCGACCGGCGACGGGGGTGTCAGGGAGACGCGGTCCACCCGAAGCCCCTCCATCCGCTCCACGGTCAGCGTGACCGTCCGCTCCTGCAGGTCGCCCTCCCCGTCCCGCACCGGGACCGCCAGGTGCACCGTGTCTCCCGCCGAGGGGACCCGGCCCAGCTCGCGCACGACCAGGCCGGCGACGGTGTCGTAGTCCTCGTGCTCGGGCAGCTCGATCCCGGTCGCGTCCTCGACCTCGTCAGGTCGCAGCAGCCCGGAGAGGGACCAGGTCCCGTCCCGTCGGCGCCGGGCGCGGTCACCGAGGCGGTCGTGCTCGTCGGAGATGTCGCCGACGATCTCCTCCACCACGTCCTCGAGGGTCACGATGCCGGCCTGGCCGCCGTACTCGTCGAGGACCACGGCCATCTGGAAGCCGTCCTGGCGGAGCAGGGCCAGCAGCGGGTCGAGTCGCAGGGAGTCGGGCACCACGATCGGCTTGACCATGATGTGCTTCACCCGCGTGGTCGGTCGCTCGTGCACCGGGAGGGCGACGGCGTGCTTGACGTGCACCGTCCCCACGACCGTGTCCTCGCCGTCGAGCACCGGGAACCGGGAGTGGCCGGTCTGGCGGGCCAGCGCGATCACCTCGGCGGCACGGTCCCCCACGTCGATGCTGGTGGTGCGCACCCGGGGAGTCATGATCTCGCCCGCCGTCCGGGTGCCGAACTCCACGGACCGCTCCATCAGCTCGGCGGTCTCGGCGTCGAGGGTGCCTTCGTCGGCCGAGCGCTGCACGAGCGAGGCCAGCTCCTGGCTGCTCCGCGCCGAGCGGAGCTCCTCTTGAGGCTCCACCCCGAGCCTGCGCACGAGCGAGTTGGCGGACTCGTTGAGCCCACGGATCGGCCAGGCCATCACCTTGGTGAAGCCCCGCATGAAGCCCTGGGTGGCGCGCGCGGTGGCCAGCGGGACCGCGATGGCGAGGTTCTTGGGCACCAGCTCACCGACGAGCATGGTGAAGAAGGTCGAGAGCACCAGCCCCAGCGCCACCGCCAGGGGGGTCACCCACGACTCCGGCGTCCCCAGGGCGAGCAACGGACCGTCGACCAGCTGCGCGACCGCCGGCTCGGCGAGGAAGCCGATGGCGAGGTTGGTGATCGTGATCCCCACCTGTGCCCCGGAGAGCTGGGTGGAGAGGGTGCGCAGCGCCTGCTGGACCCCGGCGGCGCCCTGGTCGCCCTGCTCCACCAGCCGGTCGACCTCGCTGCGGTCCACCGTGACCAGGGAGAACTCGGCGGCCACGAAGAGCCCACAGGCGCCCATCAGCAGCAGGGAGACGGCGAGGAGGATCCACGGCGTCACCGGTCGGCACCCCCGAGCGGATGCGCGGCGAGTCCGACCCGTGTGGTGCGGCTCGCGACGGAGGGCGGGAAGGGATGGCTACTTTGAGGGCCGTCCATGAGCTGTGGGGCATTCCTTCGGATCCGGGCGAACGATGGAGCCACTCTAGCGGGGTCACCGTATGGTTGGCGTCTCCGGCCCGGCTGCCGCACGGGTCGTCCGGACCCACTCGGAGGCGGGGAGCTCCACGTCGTCATGCCCAGACCCTGGAAGCACGTCGCGACCGGTGCCGTCCTCGTCCTGCTGGCCGGCCTGGGCACCGTGACCCTCACCGACCGCACGAGTGCTGAGCGCCCCGAGTCCGGGGGCGTCCCGCGGGACGACCGCCCCAACATCGTGCTGGTCCTGACCGATGACCAGAGCGACGCCGAGCTCCGGTGGATGCCGCTGACGCGCGAGGCCCTCCGCGACGGCGGGCTGGAGTTCACCGACGCCCTCTCGCCCCACCCGCTGTGCTGCCCGGCGCGCGCCGAGCTCCTCACCGGGCAGTACGCGCAGAACAACGGGGTGCGTCACAACAACGGGCCGCACGGAGGCGTCGGGTCCCTGGACCCCGCGCGGACCCTGGGCGACTGGTTCCGCAGCGCCGGCTACCGGACCGGCTTCGTCGGCAAGTACCTGAACAAGTACGCCGCCGGAGACGGCGCCCAGCCCGGGTGGAGCCGCTGGTCGGCACTGACCCGAGGCATCTACGACTACCGGGACTTCAGCCTCCACGACGGGACCGACGAGCAGCACTACCGGGACTCCTACGTGACCGAGGTCATCGAGGAGGCAACCAACCGCATGGTCGAGGAGTTCTCGGCGGCCGACGAGCCGTTCCTGGTCATGTCCTGGCACCTGGCGCCCCACTACCGCTTCGACGAGACCGGCCGCCGCACCCCTCCCCCGGCGGCACCGCGGGACCGAGGCCGGTTCTCCGGGCTCCGGCCCCCGGTCTTCGACAAGCCGAGCTTCAACCGGGACCAGGTCGATGCCCGAGGCCGGGTCGACGTGCGGCGGCCGCAGCGCCGCCCGGGCCACCTGCGCGCGGAGTTCCGGGCCCGGGTCCGCAGCCTGCAGGCGGTCGACCGGGCGGTCGCCAGTCTGGTGCGGACGCTGAAGGAGACCGACGAGTGGGAGAACACCTACCTCTTCTTCACCTCCGACAACGGCTACCTGCTCGGCGAGCACCGGCGCGTGGGGAAGAACCTGCTCCTCGAGGAGGCCCTGCAGGTGCCGCTGCTGGTCGCGGGCCCCGGCGTCCCGGCCGGCTCCACCTCCGAGGCACCGGTGACTCTCGTCGACCTGCCGGCCACGTTCGCGGACCTGAGCGGGGTGACCCCCCGACGTCTCCAGGACGGCGTCTCCCTCGCCCCGCTGCTCCGTGACCCGTCATCCTCGGCCCCGGAGCCGACGTCGGGGTCCTGGCCCGGACCTGCGGGGCTCCGGCGGGACACGGTCCTGGTGCAGACCGGCCGCAGCGACGGAGACGGGTGGGACCTGCGGGGGGTCCGTACCTCGCGCTACCTCTACGCTGCCCGGGAGGACGGAAGCGGCTCCGTGCTGCACGACCTCGACGAGGACCCCTTCCAGCTGGTCAACCGGGCCGACGACCCGGCCTACGTCGAGGTCCGGGCCGAGCTGGACCGCCGCCGCAGCGCCCTGCTCACCTGTGCCGGACCCGCCTGCAACCGGTGGTTCGGCCCAGTGCCCGAGCCCACGGCTAGCGTGCTGCCATGACCGACGTCGCGATCGCCGCTCCCAACGAAGCCTCGGCGGACGCCGGGGAGCAGGTGGTGCGCGCCGGCGGGAACGCGATCGACGCGGCCGTGGCTGCCGTCCTGGTCACGATGGTCAACGAGGTCGGCCTCGTCTCCCTCAGCTCCGGCGGGTTCGTCACGGTGCAGCCCCCCGGTGACACGGCCGCCTACACGGTGGACGGCTGGATGGACATGCCCGGCCGCGGCCTCCGCGCCCCCGCAGGCACCGCCACCTGGGACATCCACACCCAGTACGGCGGTGGCACCGACATCACCATCGGGCCGGGCTCGGTGGCCACCCATGGGGCGGTGCTCGCGCTGGGCGAGGCGCACGCTCGCGAAGGGGCACTTCCCTGGGCGGAGGTCGTGGCGCCGGCGGTGGAGGTCGCCCGCGGCGGCTTCCGGCTCGGTGCGGCCTCCCGCTACTACCTGGAGCACGTCCACCAGAGCATCTTCGGCTGGGACCCGGTCAGTGCCGCGGCGATCCACGACGTGCAGGGCAACGTGACCACCGACCCGCTCGTGGTGCCGGGACTCGTCGACTCCCTCGAGCACGTGGCCAGGGTCGGACCCCACGCCCTCAACTCCGGCGACCTCGGCCGTGCCATCGGCGCCGATGTCCGTGCTCGGGGCGGTCTCCTCGGACCCGAGGACCTCGCCTCCTACCGGCCCGTGATCAGGACGTCGATCCTGCAGCGGACCGGGCCGTGGGTGCTCTCGACCACCCCCTCACCGTCGGTCGGCGGCGTCTGCGTCGCCGCGATGCTGCGCCTCCTCGACGGGCACCCGCACGGCGGCTGGGACGAGGCCGAGGTCGCCCGACTGGTCCGCGTGCAACGGGCCGTGCTGGGCCACCGGCACACCCACCTCGACCGTGCCGAGGACCCCGAGGCCGCGGCGCAGGAGCTTCTGGCCCTGCTCGACGGCGGTGGCCCGGAGGTGCTCGGCTCGGGCTCGACCGCCCACGTCTCGACGGCCGACAGCGAGGGCCGGGCGTGCGCGGTCACCGTCTCCTCCGGCTACTTCTCCGGGATGGTCGCGGAGGGGACCGGCATCTGGCTCAACAACAGCCTCGGCGAGCAGGAGCTGAACGTGCGCGGGCTGCACGCGGCACCACCGGGCACCCGGCTCCAGTCCAACATGGCCCCCACCGTCGCCCGGCACGACGACGGCTCGGTCCTCGCCATCGGCTCCCCCGGCGCGAGTCGGATCTCGACCGCCGTGGTCCAGGTGCTGGCCGGCTTCGTCGGCGGCATGGGCCTCCAGGAGGCGGTCAACCACCCCCGGGTGCACGTGCACCGGGCTGGGACCCCTCAGGAGGAGGTGCAGGTCGAGTCGGCGCTCTCGATGTACTTCGGCGGGGTCGGCGCGACCCTCGCCCACCCGGACGGTCGGCTCCTGGCGGCGGCGGATCCGCGCCGGGAGGGCGGCGTCCGCACCGTGCTCGACCCCTCAGCCGGCCAGGGCTCGTAGCCGGTCCCTCAGCTGGGTCCGCGCGGGGTGGGTCTCCTCCAGGGTGGCCAGGGCCGTCGCGACCTCGTCGGCGGAGAGGGCGGGGCGCACGTCGCCGGACCCGTCGGCGCTGACCCAGCCCAGTCCGGGCTCGTGGCGTCGCACCACCCGAGCCGGGACGCCGACCACGACGCAGTGGTCCGGCACGGTCCCGCGGACCACCGAGCCCGCCCCCACCACGACGTTGCGACCGATCTCGGTCCCGGGCAGCACGATGGCGCCGTGGCCGATCCAGCTTCCGGACCCGATCCGCACCGGCTGGTGTGCGCCCAGCTGCATCCCGATCGGGGTCTCGGGGTCCTGGTATCCGTGCGAGGCGTCGGAGACGAAGACGTCCTGCCCGAGCCACACGTCGTCGCCCAGCACGATGGACTCGTGGGCGGTGAGGGTCGAGCGGGCGCCGATGACGCACCGGTCCCCGATCACCAGGCCCCGGGCGGGCCGGTTGCGGTCGTCCTCGGTGTAGCCGACCGAGAGGGTGCAGCCCCTGCCCACCAGGGTCCGCTCCCCGATGTGGATGGAGCCCACCCCCATCAGCGAGCCGGGCGGGAACGCCAGACAGCTCCCCAGCCCGAGTGAGCCGAACTCGTCGCCCCGATCTGTGCCCGGCGCGATGGCGCCGTACCACTCGACCAGCGCGTGGACCCGGTGCAGGGCGCGGTTGACGAGGCGTTGCAGGGAGGTCACCGCGCGAGATTACCCGTTGGTAGCGGTGCCCGAGGGTGAACCTACGAGCTCCACCACGGGACCGTCGGGCAGGGCGATCCCGCGCTGCCAGGTCCGGTGCACCACCACGGCGCCCACCACGGCGCCGGCGACCCCGAGGCCGAGGTCGCCGAGGGTGTCGACGTAGGCGAACCGACGCTCCTCCGAACCGCTGATGAAGGCGAAGTACTCACCGATCTCCCAGGCGATCGCGCCCGTCGACCCGATCGCCAGGGAGCGCTCGAGGCACCGCATCAGGCTGGTGCCGTGGGGCAGGGTCAACATGACCGCGGCCGCACCGATGAGCACCAGGTTGAAGAAGTGCATCCAGTCGTCGAACCAGACGATCTTGTCGTAGAGGTCCAGGCGGTTGCCCAGGATGTCGGAGAAGCAGGTGATCGTGACCAGCAGGTCGGGGAGCCACGGGAACGCCGCCCGGTCCCGGTAGAAGGCCCACCACAGGGCCGGCACCGTGAAGGCCAGCATCGGGTAGGTGATGGAGCGGAGCTCCGCGGCCTTCCCCTCCAGGTTGGCCCAGGCGGGGTCGATCACGGTGAAGGCCAGCATCAGGAGCAGCAGGCCCTTCAACACCACGTCGAGCTGCCGGACGGCACCCATGGCGGGCGGAGGGCTGGGGTTCGTCTCGACGCTCACTCGGCGGGATGCTACCCGGACCCGCGCACCCGGGCGTCATCAAGACAGAGCCGCGATGTGCAGGCGGGGGTGCTACACCTGTCCGATGGGCACCCCGTCTCCCCTCTTCCTGGCCCTCGACCTCGCCGGCACGTTCGCCTTCGCACTCAACGGCGCCCTGATCGCCATCCGGGTGGCCCGGCTCGACCTGGTGGGCGTCCTGACCCTCGGCATGATGACCGCCCTGGGGGGCGGGATCCTGCGCGACGTGCTCCTGGGGGCGCAGCCCCCGGCCACGTTCAGCGACTGGCGCTATCTCGCCGTCGCCGCGGCCGGCAGCCTGATCGCCTTCCTCTTCGGGCCGCACCTGGACCGGTACGTCGGCACCGTCCTGGTCCTCGACGCCGCCGGCCTCAGCCTCTTCGCGGTCACCGGCGCCAGCAAGGCACTCGACTTCGGCGCGGGGGTGGGCCTCGCCCAGGCCGCCATCCTGGGCACCGTCACGGCGGTGGGAGGAGGGACGCTGCGCGACGTGATGCTGGGCCGGGTCCCGGTCGTGCTGCGCAGCGAGCTCTACGCCATCCCGGCCCTGGCCGGGGCGCTCGTCGTCGCCGTGACCGAGCAGGCCGGCGTGTACGGCGTTCCGGCCGCGGTGGGTGGCGCGACACTCTGCTTCGTCATCCGGATGGTGGGGGTCCGGTTCCAGCTGAACGCCCCTGTCCCCCGTGGCTGGCGGGACACCGCCTGAGCCATCCGGCGGGAGGCCTCCCGGGGCGAGGCCGTCGGCGCTACCGTTCCCCCCATGTCAGGCGCTGAGTGGGTGCTGCACGTCGACATGGACCAGTTCCTCGCCGCGGTCGAGCTGCTGCGCCGCCCGGAGCTGGCGGGACTCCCGCTGGTGGTCGGGGGACGCGGCGACCCGCACGAGCGGGCCGTGGTCTCCACCGCCTCCTACGAGGCACGGGAGTTCGGCATCCGTTCGGGCATGCCGCTGCGCACCGCCCTCAAGCGGTGCCCCGACGCCGTCTTCCTGCCGGTCGACCGCCCGGTCTACGAGGAGGCCTCCGAGGCGGTGATGACGACGCTGCGTTCCCGCCCGGACGCGGTGGTGGAGGTCCTCGGGTGGGACGAGGCGTTCGTGGGGCTCCGCACCGACGACCCGGAGTCGGTCGCCCGGGAGCTCCAGTCCGCCGTGCTCGGCGCCACCGGTCTGCACTGCTCGGTCGGCATCGGCGACACGCTGCTGCGTGCCAAGATCGCCACGGACTTCGGGAAGCCGCGCGGCACCTTCCGGCTCACCGCGGAGAACTGGTTCGAGGTGATGGGCGACCGCCCCACCACCGCCCTCTGGGGTGTGGGCCCCAGGATCGGCGCCCGCCTGCAGTCTCTCGGCATCAGCACGGTGCGTGAGCTCGCCGCGGCGCCGGAGGAGAGCCTGGTCTCCCAGTTCGGCCCCACCATGGGCCCCCACTACGGCCGGGTGGGGCGCGGGCAGGGCCGGACCCGGGTGGACGACACTCCCTGGGTGCCGAGGGCGCACGGCCGGGAGACGACCTATCAGCACGACCTGGTGGACCCCGAGGAGGTGAGGTCGGCGGTGACCGCCCTGGCCGAGCAGGTGGTCGCCGACATCCGGCAGGAGGGCAGGGCCTGCCTGCGGGTGGGCCTGAAGGTCCGGTTCGCGCCGTTCTTCACCACGACCCGGGTCCGGAAGCTGGCGGAGCCGACCTACGACGTGGCCACCCTCGCCGCGACCGCCCTGGAGCTCCTCCACGACCTGGACGACGACCGTCCCATCCGGTTGCTGGGGGTGCGCGCCGAGATGGTGCCCGCCGGCGACCGAGCCGCCCGGACCACCGGACGGCGCCACGGTCCTGTCCCCTGACGGGCCCGACGACTATGGTCGAACCAGTCCGCTCACCAGCTCGCGATCCAGGAGACGAAATGCACCCGACCCACGTGCCGCTGCGAGTCGCCACCGGCGCCTTCATCCTCAACTCCGGCGTCGGGAAGCTGGGCGCCGACGAAGGCACGGCGCAGTACCTGCACGGTGCCGCGGTCGGCGCCTACCCCGCGCTCTTCAAGGAGATGAAGCCCCAGAGCTTCACTCAGCTCCTGGCCTACAGCGAGATCGCCGTGGGGGCCGCCCTGCTGGCCCCGATGGTTCCCGCCACCGTGGCCGGCGCCGCCCTGACCGGCTTCGGCGCGAGCCTGGTGGGCATGTATCTCAGGACGCCCTCGATGACCCTGGACGACGGGATCCGCCCGAGCCCCGACGGCATCGCGGTCGCCAAGGACGTGTGGCTGGTGGGCGCGGGGCTGACGCTGCTGAGCCAGGGCATCGTCGGTGCTGCCAAGAGCGGGGCGAAGGCCTCGGGCAAGGCCGTCCGCAAGGCCGTCCCCTTCACGGACTGATCCGGGCGCCGTTGTCCCGGGGGTGTCAGCCGCGCCCTCGCCGTGAACCATGATGGTCCGGTGAGTCCACGAGGGCAGCGCCCAGCCCCGCGCCGGTCGCCCTCGGGGCGCTCGCCGCTGAGCCGGGCCGACTGGCGCGCCCAGCTCGCCCACGCCCTTCCGCCGCGGGTCCTCGTGCTCTGCTCGGCGCTCCTGCTCGTGCCCGGTCTCCTGCTCGCCCTGCTCGTGCCGCCCGCCGCGGAGCCACGCCTGCACGAGGCCCCCTTCTCGATCGTCGCGCCTGCGGTGGTGAGCTCCGCCCTGGTGGCCAAGGCCGACGGGCTCCCCGGCGCCCCCCTCGCGGGGGTGCCCGCGACGAGCCGCGCGGCCGCGCTGCGCGACGTCGCCCAGGGCCGCGTCGTCGGTGCCCTGGTGATGGACCTGGCGCACACCGAGGACGAGCTGATCCTCAACGAGAGTCGCGCGCCGCAGCTCAACGAGGCCGTCGAGGAGCAGGTCCGGCAGGTCCTGCGGACCAACGGACGCACTATGCGGGTCTCCACCACCTCGTCCTCCGACGTCCCCCGCACGACGACCTCGGCGCTCGGCGTCGCCGCGAGCGTGCTGGGGATCCTCGTCGCCATGGTCGTCTCGCTGCTCTTCGGGCCCGCCCCGGCCAGGCTTCGCAGCGGGGGGCGCCGGGTGGCGGCGCTGGCCGTGGCCAGCCTGCTCCTGGGCGCCGCCGCCGCGCTGTCGGTCTTCGACGTGTCCGGGACCCAGCAGGTGGCCCTGGCGGGCATCCTGGGGGCGGCGATGCTGCTTCCGGCCACCCTCACCCTCGCCCTTGGAGCGCTGTTCGGACTCGGTGGCATGGCGCTGAGCGTCTCGCTCTTCGTCGTCCTGTCCACGCCGCTGCTGCTGGGCATGGACGCCTCCGTGCTCCCGCAGCCCTGGCGACTGCTGGAGGACTGGAGCCCCGCGGGTGCCACGCGACAGGCCCTCGAAGGGGTCGCGCTCTTCGGTGGGGCCGGCGCGACGCGGGCGGCGCTCGTCCTGGCCGCCTGGTTCGCGCTCGCCACCCTGGCGATGGCGGCTGCTCGCCGGGAGCGGGCACGCGCGGCCTCAGGTCCGGATCCGGGGACGGCGCTCGGCGGATCGGGAGCCCGCTCGTCGTCCTCCCGGCCGCCGAGAGTGCGCTGGTGGCGGCTCCGGGTCGCGGTCGTGGTCCTCCCGAGTGCCGCGCTGCTCGCGCTGCTCCTCACCCTGGTCGCCCCGGGCGACCTTCCCGCGGCTGCCCCGGTGCCTGACGGTGCGACGCAGACCCGGTGCGTCGCCACCGGGCGCGTGGACACCGTGGACGACCTCAACCGCATCTCGCGGAAGGTCCGCGGCACCGGAGTGTTCCGAGGGGGCGACGTCGGCGCGAGCGCTCTCCTCCAGGACGGACGACGGCTGCTCGTCTTCGGGGACACCCTGCGCCGGCTCGAGGACGGTACCCAGACCTTCGTCCGCAACTCGATGCTGCTCCTGGACCCGGGCTGCATCCAGGGGGTCCTGCCCGCTGACGGCGGGGCCGTCATCCCTGATCGTCCCAGCGGGAGGGCCGGGGAGACCGTCGGCTACTGGCCGATGTCGGTCAACGTGAGCCCTCGACCCGGCTACGACCTGGTGGCGGTCGCGGCCCAGCGGGTCCGCACCACCGGGGACGGCCCGTTCGACTTCGAGAACCTGGGCGGGGCGGTGGCCGTCTTCATCGTGGCTCCCGGACGCGCGCCCCAGCTCGTCTCGGTCACCGACCTCGGCCCCGACCGGGCAGACGTCACGCATCCCACCTGGGGCGCCGCCTCGGTGGTCCACGACGACTGGGCCTACGTCTACGGGACGGCGAGCAGCACCGAGGACCTCACCTTCGGATACGCGCTGCGCCTGGCCCGGGTGCGTCCCGACCAGGTCCAGGACCTCGGTGCCTGGCGCTACTGGGACGGCGAGGGCTGGTCGGCGTCGGAGGAGGACGCCGTGGAGCTCATCTCCGCCCAGGGAGGGACGTCGCAGACCCTGTCGGTCTTCGAGCGCGACGGGACCTGGTACGCGTTGAGCAAGCGGGACGAGTTCCTGGGATCCGACGTGGTCGTGTGGAGCGCCCCGGAGCCATGGGGGCCCTTCGACGAGGGGAGCCCGGTGGCCCCGCTTCCCTCCAACGTCGACACCGGTCACCTCAGGTACATGCCGCTGGCCCATCCTGACCTGCTGCCGCAGGCCGGCAGCGTGATCGTCTCCTACAGCCGCAACCGCACCTCGATCGGTGAGGTGCTCGCCGACCCGATGGAGTATCGCCCGCGCTTCATGCGGGTCCCCCTCCCCTGACCGCCAGCCGGGTCAGCGCCGCCCTCAGGTGGCTGCTGCCGCGAACTGGGCCCGGTAGAGGCGCTCGTAGGCTCCCTTCGCCGCGACCAGCTCGTCGTGGGTGCCCTGCTCGACGATCGCTCCGTCCTCCATCACCAGGATGAGGTCGGCGTCGCGGATCGTGGAGAGCCGGTGGGCGATGACGAACGACGTGCGGTCGGTGCGAAGGGCGGCCATCGCCTGTTGCAGGAGCAGCTCGGTCCGGGTGTCGACCGAGGAGGTCGCCTCGTCCAGGATCAGCAGCGCCGGATCGATGAGGAACGCCCGGGCGATCGTCACCAGCTGCCGTTCCCCGGCGGACAGGTTGGAGCCCTCCTCGTCGATGACGGTGTCGTACCCGTCCGGGAGCGAGTGCACGAACCGGTCCACGAAGGTGGCACGGGCCGCGGCCAGCACCTCCTCCTCGGTGGCGGTGGGACGGCCGTAGGCGATGTTGTCGCGGATGGTGCCGCCGAAGAGCCAGGCGTCCTGGAGGACCATCCCGACGCGCCCGCGGAGCTCGGCGCGCGGCAGGGCCGCGATGTCGTGGCCGTCGACCGTGATGCGTCCCCCGTCGAGGTCGTAGAAGCGCATCACCAGGTTGACCAGCGTCGTCTTGCCGGCCCCGGTCGGGCCCACGATCGCGACCGTCTGCCCCGGGTGCGCCACCAGCGACAGGTGGCTGATCAGGGGGCGTTCCGGGTCGTAGGCGAAGGAGACGTCCTCGAAGACCACCTCGCCCCGACTGACCACCGCCCCGGTGGGCGCAGGGT
Source organism: Nocardioides sp. Z22_16 (assembly GCF_058134365.1). Taxonomy (NCBI): domain Bacteria; kingdom Bacillati; phylum Actinomycetota; class Actinomycetes; order Propionibacteriales; family Nocardioidaceae; genus Nocardioides; species Nocardioides sp. Z22_16. Next base: position 66,917 of record NZ_JBYTTI010000004.1, on the reverse strand, counting down.
CGGCCGGCTCCTCGTCGGCGTCGAGGAGCTCGAAGACCCGCTCGGCGGAGGCTACGCCCGACTGCAGCAGGTTGACCATGGAGGCGACCTGCGTCAGGGGCTGGTTGAACTGCCGGGCGTACTGGATGAACGCCTGGACCTCGCCGAGGGTGAGCGACCCGCTCGCCACCCGGAGGCCGCCGACGACCGCGATCACCACGTAGCCCAGGTTCCCGAGGAACATCATCGCCGGCATGATCAGGCCGCTCACGAACTGCGCGCCGAAGCTGACCCTGAAGAGGCCCTCGTTCTCCTCCGCGAACGTCCTCTCCACCTCGTCCTGCCGACCGAAGACCTTCACCAGGGCGTGACCGGAGAACGCCTCCTCGACCTGGGAGTTCAGGGCGCCCGTGCGTCGCCACTGCGCGACGAACTTGCCCTGGGAACGCTTCATGATCGCGCGGGTCAGCAGCAGGGAGAGCGGCACCGAGACCAGGGAGACGAGAGCCAGCGCGGGCGAGATCCACAGCATCATCCCCAGCACTGCGACGAGGGACAGCACCGCGGTGAGGAGCTGGCTCATCGTCTGCTGCAGGGTCTGGCTGACGTTGTCGATGTCGTTGGTGACCCGGCTCAGCAGCTCGCCGCGCGACGATCTGTCGACCGACGCCAACGGGAGCCGGTGCAGCTTCTCCTCCACCTCGCCGCGCATCCGGCGAACCGTCTTCTGCACCACGTCGTTGACCAGGAAACCCTGCAGCCAGGCGAGCAACGAGGCGGCGGCGTAGACCCCCAGGACGATCAGGAGGACCTGCCCGACCGCGCCGAAGTCGGTGCCGGCACCGGGCACCACGCCCTGGCCCTGGATCGCCTCGGGAAGCTCGGAGTCGGGCGTGCCGGGCGGGATCTCGCGACCGAGGAAGCCGGCGAAGACCAGGTCGGTCGCGTGCCCCAGGATCCGGGGACCGACGGCGGTGAGGCCGACCGAGACGGCACCGAAGAGCACGACCAGCAGCGCGGTGACCCGATCGGGCCGCAGCCTGCCGACCAGCCGCTTCGCGGAGGGACCGAAGGTCGCCGCCTTCTGCGCCACCATGGCGCCCCCGGGTCCGTGGCCCGGGCCACCGGCCGGAGGCGTGATCCGCTCCGTGGTCCTGAGCCCCTGGGGCCGACGGTCCCCGCTCACGCCGTCGCCTCCTGGGTCCCGAGCTGCGAGGCGACGATCTCCTGGTAGGTGGGGCAGTCGACCAGCAGCTCCTCGTGGGTGCCTCGGCCCACGACCCGGCCGTCGTCGAGGACCACGATCTGGTCGGCCTCCAGGATCGAGGAGACCCGTTGGGCGACCACGATCACCGACGCCTCCCTGGTCGCCGGTCGCAACGCCGCGCGGAGGCGGGCGTCGGTGGCGACGTCCAGGGCGGAGAAGGAGTCGTCGAAGAGGTAGACGGCCGCGCGGCGCACCAGCGCCCGGGCGATCGCGAGCCGTTGCCGCTGACCTCCGGAGAAGTTCGTGCCGCCCTGCGAGACCGGGGCGTCCAGTCCCTCAGGCAGTGCCTCCACGAAGTCGCGCGCCTGGGCGATCTCCAGGGCCGCCCACAGCTCCTCCTCGGTGGCCGTGGGCCGGCCGTGGAGCAGGTTGCTGCGCACGGTGCCGCTGAAGAGCCACGCCTTCTGCGGCACCAGCCCCATCCCCGCCCACAGGTCCTCGGGCGCCACCCGGCGTACGTCGTGGCCGCCGACCCGGACCTCCCCGCCACTGACGTCGACGAGTCGGGCGATCAGGTTGATCAGGGTGCTCTTGCCGGAGCCGGTGGAGCCCACCACCGCGACGGTCTGACCGGGGCGGGCCGAGAACGAGACCTCCCGCACGACCGGCTCCTGGGCCCCGGGGTAGGCGAACGAGACCGAGTCGAGGTCGACCCAGCCGCGGCGCTCGGGATCGAGCGGGAGCGGCTCCGTCGGCGCAGTGAGCGAGGTGCGGGTGTCCAGCACCTCGGTGATCCGATCGGCGCAGACCGCGGCCCGCGGCACCTGCATCAGCATGAAGGTCGCCATCATCACGCTCATCATGATCAGCATCAGGTAGGACAGGAAGGCGGTCAGCGAACCGACCCCCGTCTCCCCCGCATCGACCCGGTGGCCGCCGAACCAGATCACGGCCACGCTCCCCACGTTGACCACCAGGATCACCAGGGGGAAGAGGGTGGCCATCCAGCGACCGGCGCGCACCGCGACCTCGGTGAGGTCGTCGTTGGCCTCGGCGAACCGCCTGGTCTCGTAGGGTTCCCGGACGAAGGCACGCACCACCCGGATCCCGGCGATCTGCTCGCGGAGGATCCGGTTCACCGCGTCGATGCGGACCTGCATGAGACGGAAGCTGGGCACCATCCGGCTCACCACCAGGCCGACGGCGAGGAACAGGGCCGGCACCACGACGGCCAGCAGCCAGCCCAGGCCGGCGTCCTCCCGCAGGGCCATCACGACCCCGCCCACCATCATCAGCGGCGACGTGACCGCGATGATGCACGCCATCGCCACCAGCATCTGGACCTGCTGCACGTCGTTGGTCGTGCGGGTGATGAGGGAGGGGGCGCCGAACTGCCCCAGCTCGCGGGCGGAGAAGCTCCCGACCCGGTGGAAGAGGGCCGCCCGCAGGTCACGCCCGAGGCTCATCGCGGTCCGGGCGCCGAACCAGGCGGCGCCGACCGAGCCGACGACCTGCACGAGGGAGACGGCCAGCATGGCGATCCCGGTGCGGACGATGTAGCCGGTGTCCCCGGTGGTCACGCCGCGGTCGATGATGTCGGCGTTGAGGCTGGGCAGGTAGAGCGCGGCGAGCACGCCGATGCCCTGGAACGCGATGACCGCCAGCAGCCACCACCGGTAGGGCGACAGGTGCTCGCGGAGCAGCCGGATCAGCACGTCCCGCCACCTGGGTGCGGCGGAAGGAGGTGGCGACCGGGCAGACTGAGTAACACGGGACTCCTGAGGGACGTGGCGACGCGGGTCGCGGTACCCACGGTAGTCGTGTGGTTGGGGTCACGGATGGATTTGCTTGTTTGTCGACACGCTGTCGGTACGTTTGCCGACATGCAGTCGACAAAGAGGTGGGTCCTGTGAGGCCCTCGTTCCTGGCCCTGCGGGAGCTCTCCTTCGCCCGCGGACGCTTCGTCCTGATGGGCTCGGTCGTCGCCCTGATCTCCGTCCTGATGGTGCTGCTCAGCGGCCTGTCGGTCGGTCTGGTCAACGACGGGGTCTCCGGACTGCAGCGCCTGCCCGCGACCTCCCTCGCCTTCCAGGAGGACGTGGACGAGAGCGCGGCCTACTCCCGCAGCGTGCTGAGCTCCGACGCCGTGGACGTCTGGGCCGGGCAGCCCGGTGTCACCGCGGCGGCCCCCTTCGGGAACACCCTGGTCAACGGGCGGACCGATGGAGGCGAGGAGATCGACCTGGCCCTGTTCGGCGTCGAGCTCGGCTCGTTCATGGACCCGGCAGTCGACGAGGGTCGCCCCCTGGAGGGCGAGGGCGAGATCGTGATCTCCGGGTCCGCGGCCGACGCAGGCGTGTCGCTGGGCGACACCGTGATCCTCGACCCCAGCGGCCAGGAGCTCAAGGTGGTCGGCATCCTCGCCGACCAGCACACCTACGGCCACGTCGACGTCGGATACATCTCGCTCAAGAGCTGGCAGGAGGCGAAGGCTGGAGCCCGCAGCGGCGACAGCGTCCCGGATCGGGCCTACGAGGAGATCACCGCCGTGGCGGTCCAGGCCGACGACCCTGACGCGGTCGACCTCACCGCCGGCGACGAGGCGGCGGGCACCACCTCCATGACCTTGGAGGAGTCCTTCAACGCCTCCCCCGGATACACCGCCGAGACCTCGACGCTCCAGCTCATCCAGGTCTTCCTCTACGCCATCTCCGCCCTCGTGGTGGGAGCGTTCTTCACCGTCCTCACCATCCAGCGTCGCGGCGAGATCGCCGTCCTGCGCGCCCTCGGGGCGAGCACCGGCTACCTGCTGCTCGAGAGCCTGATCCAGGCGATCACGCTCCTGGTCCTCTCCGCCGGACTCGGGATCGCCGTCGGCGTCGGGCTCGGGACCGCGATCGCGGCCACGGACATGCCCTTCGCGCTGGAGGCGGGCCCCATCGCGGTCGCCGCCGCCCTGCTGCTCGGCCTCGGGGCCCTCGGTGCCGGCGTGGCAGTGCTCCGCATCACCCGGGTCGACCCCCTCACCGCCCTCGGAGGCAACCGATGACCGCCGCTCTGACCTTCTCCGACGTGACCCTCACCCTCGGTGACGGCGATGAGACCGTCACCGCGCTGGACCGGGTCACCCTCTCCGTCGCGCCGGGGGAGCTCGTCGGCATCGTCGGCCCGTCCGGGTCCGGCAAGTCGAGCCTGCTCGCCGTGGCCGGGGCGCTGACCACTCCGTCGTCCGGCGAGGTGAGGCTGGGAGACATCGACCTCGTCGCCGCCACGCGCAAGCAGCGCAACACGTTGCGCCGTGACCGCATCGGGTTCGTCTTCCAGAGCACCAACCTGGTCCCGTCGCTGACGGCGATCGACCAGGTGCGGCTGCCGCGCACGTTCGGCGGCGCCTCGGCACCCCGCGACCCGCTGTCCCTGCTGGCCGAGGTCGGCATGGAGCACAAGGCGAAGCGCCGACCGCACGAGCTCTCCGGCGGCGAGCGCCAACGGGTCGGCATCGCCAGGGCTCTCAGCACCCGACCGCAGCTCCTGCTGGTCGACGAGCCCACCGCGGCACTGGACAGGCGGCGCAGCCAGGAGGTCGTCGAGCTCCTGGCCCGGGAGACCCACGAGCACGGTGTCGGGACGGTGATGGTCACCCACGACCACGACGTCCTGCACCACTGCGACCAGGTCTATGAAATGCTCGACGGCAGATTGGCACTCGCGCGGGGCTGACCCAGTCCCGTCGGGTCCTGTGCGGACGAGGGGGGAGACACGCATGCCGCGCATCGAGGCACCCACCGTGGCCGAGCACCTCGCGCGTCGCCGTCAGGCGCTGATCTCGGCGGCACGCGCACTCCTCTCCGAGACCGGGCGGGCCCCTTCGATCGCGTCCGTCGGACGCCGCGCCGGCCTGGCGAGGAGCAGCGTCTACCAGTACTTCAGCTCCTCGGAGGCGCTCCTGGAAGCGGTCGTCGCCGAGGTGTTCCCGGACTGGACGCGGCGGGTCCAGGACCGGGTCGACGCCGCAACCACGCCCGGCGAGCGCGTCTGGGCCTACATCGAGGCCAACCTGGAGCTGATGACCGGTCCTGAGCGGTCCCTCGCCCGCGCCCTGGCCCACGCGGTGGAGCCCGAGGTCCTCCAGGCGCCGATGGAGCGGTTCCACCAGCAGCTCCAGATCCCCCTCCGCGCGGCACTCAGGGCGCTCGGCGAGCCCGAGGAGGCCGAAGTCGCGGACCTGATCGAGGCGATGATCGTGCACGCCTCGCGCGGTGTCCGGCCGGTCGGGGACGACTCCTCAGGCTGCACGGGCCCGGCCGCGCCACGCGAGCTGGCGATGGCCCGTCTTCGCCGGCTGCTCGTCGGGTACCTCCCCGGCCCGGCGGCGACCGGCGGCGGCGGAGAAGGGTCCGTCGCCTCGTCGGCGGACCACGGGGCGGCTGACCTCTAGGTCGAGTCCTCACCCGATCCGGTGACGATGCGCGCAGCCTCGGCCTCGGTGATCCCAGCCTGGGCAGCGCTCTGGCGCAGACGCGCGCGGGCGGACTCGGCGTCCAACCCGTGGAGCCCCATGAGGACTCCCACCGCCACCTCCACCTCGGTCACGCTCCGCCTCCGGGGCGCCGACTCCGCGGCGAGCCGCCGGGTGTCGAAGGAGAGGTCCGCATTTCGCACCACCGCCTCGGCGGAGGCTCCCAATGCCTCAGCGAGCGCCTCGTGTCGTCCCTCGAACGCACCCGGCGTGGAGGCGTAGAGACTCACGCTCCCGACCACCTCACCGTGGTCGAGGATGGGCAGGGAGAGGGTGGCGGCAACCCCCTTTGCGGCGCTGGCACGAGCCTGCACCAGCCAGCAGCCCTCGTCGAAGAGGTCACTGGCCGCGGCCACCTCGGCACGGTCCGCTGGGTCGAGGGGTGGCTCCCGGTCGGGATCCAGCGCCGCCTCGGGAGCCGGCTCGGGCTCCTCGGTCACGAGCGTGAAGGTGACGCCGTCAGCGACCAGGCCCACGCTCATGCCGACGCACTCGGGCACGATCGCCTCGGCTCGTCGTGCCGCACCCAGCAGTGCGAGCGCCAAGCCCTCCTGATGGTTCTCCCTCATGTCCCGCAGCACCTCAGCCGTCTCCGGCACTGGTCTCATGCGCCACCCCTGTCCGCTCTGTCGCTCCGTACCCCGCTCCGTCCACGGCATGCCGAGGTCGACCGGCCGCTCCGTGCGCCCGCACCACACAGCAGGCCTCCAGGCCGGGCAGGGGTCAGCCGATGCCGAGCAGCACCGAGAGGTCGCTCAGGTTGTGCACCACGGCCACGGCGCCTGACTCGAGCAGCTCCGCCTCACGGACCGGCCTCTCCTCCGGAGGAAGGAACTCGACCGTGCCCACGGTCCGGATGCCGGCAGCGACCGCCGACCGGGTGCCGTTGACGGAGTCCTCGATCGCCAGGCCCTCCCGCGGATCGATCCCGAGCGCTCGCACGGCAAGCCGGTAGACGGCCGGGTCCGGCTTGCTCGACGGCCGGGGCAGGGAGTCCTCGGCACTGAACCGGCGCCCCGCCGGGAAGTGGCCGGCGAGCCCGGTGACCTCCAGGCACGCGTCGAGCCGGGAGAGGGCACTGGAGGTGACGGCCGAGAGCAGGAACCGCGTCCGCAGCACGTCGAGCGTCTCGCCGATGGCCCGGTCGGGGCGCAGGACCTCGCGCAGGTGCGCGGTGACCACGTCCTTCTCGGCCGAGACCCACCCGTCCATCTCCGCGGGTGACACGGACGCCCCATAGTGCGCGGCGAACTCCGCAGCAGCTGCTCTGAAGTTCTTCCCGTTCGTGAGCTCCTGGAGCTCGTGCGGAGCGTAGGACCGTGTCTCTCCCAGGGCGGCGAGGAACCTGTTGGTCACGCCCGCGGAAGCCGCGTAGGCCGGCTCCTCCGACGGGAAGAGCGTTCCGTCGGCATCGCACAGCAGGGTCGTGACGGCCTCCACCTCGGACAGGGCGGCCCGGTCGGTCATCCTCAGCTGGCTCATGCGATCCCCATGTCCTCGAGCACGCTCGTCCTGAGCGGTCGGACCAGTCTCACCCGGCGGGCCAGGCACTTCTCGACGGCCCCCGTCACGCCGAGCCGCTCCAGGTCGTGGAGCGCGGAGGCGAGCTCCTGTCGCAGTCCCACGTCGTCCCCGAGGGCCCCCATCACCGAGCGGGCCCCCAGCAGCGGGGCCGGGTCTCCCCCACCCGCCCTGGCCAACGGCACGAGCTCGTCGCGGCGCGGGTCGGCGACCTCGATGGGCCGCCCGAGGAGGTCCTCGCCACGGAGGTAGCGGAACCATCCCGCGACCGCGAGCGTGAGCAGCGGAGCGGGCCGCCCCGCGCGACGTGCCTCGATGAGGGACGGCAGCAGGTACGCCGGGACCTTGGTGGAGCCGCGGCGGCTCAGCCGGTCCAGCCCGTCGCTGAGGTGCTCGTTGGCGAAGCGCCCCAGGAGGGTCGTGCGGTAGGAGGAGAGGTCGATGCCGGGGACCTCACCCAGCAGCGGGGTGATCTCCTGGCACATCAGGCGATCGAGGTAGTGGTGCATCACCGGGTCCCTCATCACCTCGGCGGTGCTGCGGTGGCCGGCCAGGTGACCCAGGTAGGCCATGGCGCTGTGCGTGCCGTTGAGCAGGCGCGACTTCATCAGCTTGTACGGGGCGACGTCCGTGGTGAACTGGACCCCCACGTCCTCCAACGGCGGTCGGCCTGCCGCGAAGGTGTCCTCGACCACCCACTGGGTGAAGGGCTCGGTGAGGATCGGGGCCCGGTCGACGACACCGAACCTGTCGGCCACCAGTCGCCTCTCCCCCTCCCCCGTGACCGGCGTGATCCGGTCCACCATGCTCCCGGGGAAGCTCACGTGGTGCTCGATCCACCTGGCCAGGGTGCGGTCCGCGGCACGCGCACAGCCCACGACGGCCGCACGGGCCGCGGCGCCGCTGTCGGCGAGGTTGTCACAGGACAGGACCGTGAACCCACCCAGGCCCGCGGCTCGTCGCCGGCCCAGCGCGGCGACGACGTAGCCGAACCACGTGGTGGGGACGCCGCCCTCCCTGGCCCCACGGTCGTCGCCGCGGAGCTCGCCGTTCTCATCCAGCTGGTAGCCGTCCCCGGTGACCGTCAGGGTGACGAGCCGGGTGTCGGGGTGAGCCAGCCGGTCGAGCACCGCCCGTGGGTCGTCGGGGGCGAAGAGATAGTCGCGCATCGCGCCCACCACGGTGGCCCGCTCACCGAAGGAACCCCGCTCCACGACGGTGTAGAGACCATCCTGCGGGTGCAGGGCCTGCTTCATCGCCCGGGAGTTCATCCCGACACCGGTCTCTCCCCACTCGCGGTTGCCGCCGCGAGCCAGACCCTCGAGGTAGACCAGCTGGTGAGCTCGGTGGAAGCCACCGACCCCGAGGTGGACGACCGAACGCCGAAGGGCGGCACGGTCGTAGGTGGGGACGCTGATCCGGTGCTGGTGGAGATGGAGGGTGTCGTTGCGCAGGTCCATCAGACCCCTTCTCGCGGCAGGGAAGCATCGGCCGGGGGTAGATCGAACCGCTGCTGCCTCCTGCTTTGCCCGGACTCGTGGGCGTGAGGCAACCGGGCAGTACCCCCGGCATCCCGGAGCAAACGTGCGGCGCCGCGCTGGTCTGGCACACTGCGCGGGTGCAGATCGTCTACAACAGCTTCCACGGGCGCTACTCCGACAACCCGCGCGCTGTCTACGAACGACTCGCAGGCAGGTCGTCCCTGCACCACCTGTGGCTGGCCGCCCCCGAGCACCTCGACTCCTTCCCCGCCTCGGCCAAGACGGTCCCCGTGGACAGCCCGGACGCGACGGCGGCGCTGGAGTCCGCGGATCTGGTGATCGCCAACACGCACACCGAGGTCGAGTGGACCAAGGGCCGCGACACCACGTACGTCCAGACCTGGCACGGCACCCCCCTCAAGCGGATCCACCACGACGTCCTGTGGGCACCGCCCGGCCGTCTCGCCCGGCTCGACCGTGACGTCGCGCGGTGGGACCTCCTCGTCTCGCCCAACCCGGCGAGCACTCCCCGCCTGCGTCGGGGCTTCCGGTACGACGGAGAGGTGCTCGAGATCGGGTATCCCCGCAACGACGCCCTCAGCGCTCCGGACCGGGATCTGCGTGCGGCACGGCTCCGCAGGGAGCTGCAGCTCGACGACGACGCCGTCGTCGTGCTCTACGTCCCGACCTGGCGAGACGACCAGGCGTTCGCCGAGGGTGCCCCGGAGGTCCCCCTCGGCCTCGACCTGGAGGAGCTGGTCGCCCGGCTCGGTCCGTCGCACGTCGTGCTCACCCGGCTCCACCCGTTGGTGACCGGCCGCAGTCGCATCCCCGAGCTGCCCGGGGTGCGGGACGTCTCGCTCTACCCCGACCTGGTCGACCTCTACCTGGTGGCCGACGTCCTGGTCACCGACTACTCCTCCGCGATGTTCGACTTCGCCGTCACGGGCAAGCCGCTGGTCTTCTACACCTACGACCTAGCCCACTTCCGCGACTCGGTCCGCGGCTTCTACTTCGACCTCGTCCCGGAGGCTCCCGGCCCTCTGGTGAGCACTCTCGACCAGCTCGTCGCCACGTTGCTCGACCCGCCCGCAGCCACCGAACGCTATGCCGCGTTCCGGTCGAGGTACTGCTCGCTCGAGGACGGCCACGCGACGGATCGCCTGCTGGACCGCCTCGGACTCTGACCAGCACGCAGCCCTGCCCGGGGCAGCCGGCATCCGGTGCTGGCGATCATCTGGTCGATCACCACGCCCGGAGACCCGGTCACGGTCTGCCGCTGGTGATCGGTCCTTGCAGCAGACCGGCGACCGCGTCGCAGAGGAAGGTCCCCACCACCGTCCACTGGGGCGGCTCGCCCGACTCCTGCGCCCGCTCCTCGATCTCCGCGCAGGCGGTGCTGACTAGGTGAACCGTCAGCCGGGCCCGCCCCTCCACGATGGTGCGGTCCAGCTGCGAGAGTCGCTCCGCGGCGGAGGCGACGATCAGGCCTGAGACGGCGGGTCGCCCCCCTTCCTTGCGCATCAGCTCCGCCGTGGCCGGGTCGTTCATCGCCTGACGGAGGAACCGCGCCCGCCAGGAGGGCGTGGGCAGGGCGGCGAGCGCGTCCGTCAGCGGGATGACCAGGGCACGGACGTCGCCGAGCAAGGAGTCGGACCGCTCGAACATGCGACGCTGCGCGGGCTCGACCGCGGCGTAGTGACGCTCCAGCAACGCGTCGAGCAGGCCCTGGCGCCCGCCGAAGTAGTAGCGCACCGCCGAGTGGTTGCTGTTGCCGGCGGCCTCCGCGACCTGGCGGTCCGAGACGGTCGGGATGCCGTGCTCGGCGAAGAGCCGCTCGGCGGCGTCCAGAAGCGGCTCCCGGGTATCCGGACGCGGCATGACTCCCTCTCCATCGACTGACGACTCGCCCCGATCCTACGTTTTCACCATGTTACGCCATGTGACTTATTATCTCGCCTGACCCTGGCCGCCCCCATCCACACCAGCGGATCGCCGCCACCCCGCAGCCGTCCGCGAGGAGACCTGTCCGTGCCCACCAGCCAAGACCCCGTCGACCGCCCCCAGCCTGACCAGCCCGTGACGCCCACGTCGAAGTACCCACCTCCCCCGCCCGAGACGCCGGCCGAGCGCAAGGGGCGGATGGCCGCGCTCTTCGTGATGCCGTTCCTGATCGTCACGATGATGTACGCGACCTACGTGGGCACCATGCACGACCCGCAGCCACAGGACCTGCCGGTCGCCGTGGTCGGTGCGAGCGCGTCGGCGGAGCGGTTCGCCGAGGACCTCGAGGCCGACTCCGACGGCGCCCTCGACGTACGCCTCGTACCCGACCGCGACGCGGCGGAGGAGCTCGTGCGCGACCGGGAGGTCGCGGGCGCGATCACCGTGCCGGCCGGCGACCGGACCGCCACCATCTTCCGGACGATGGCGGCCGGGGCTTCCCAGGCGAACCTCGTCGACCAGAGGCTGAGCGCGGCGGCGGCCGCAAGGTCCTGGCAGGTCGAGACCGTCGACCCCGAGCCGCTGCCCGAGGGCGACGGGTCCGGCACCATGGTCCTGTTCGCGGCGATGGGCATGATGCTCGCCGGCTACGTGCCGCTGAGCGGCCTGCTCCTGGGTACGCCGAACCTGCTGCGGGTGCGCCGCTTCCTCCCTCTCGCGCTCGGGTGGGGGGCCGTGACCAGCACCCTGATCTGGTTGATCCTGGGACCGCTCGTCGGGTCCGTCGACGGGCACTACCCGCTGTTCCTGGGCGTCGGCACCTTGGCGGTGACCGCGGTCGCCACGGCGCAGCTCCTCTTCACCAAGGTGATGGGGCCGTTCGCGGTGCTGCTGGGCATGCTGCTCTGGGTGGTCTTCGGCGTGCCGTCGTCCAACCTGGCGTTGTCGATCCACTCCATGCCGGGGTTCCTCCAATGGCTCCACGGCGTCCTGCCGCTCCCCGCGGCGGGTGAGGCCCTGCGCTCGGCCGTGTACTTCGACGGTCGCGACTTCTGGGGCCACGTGGTGACCCTGGGGCTCTGGCTAGTCGTCGCGTTGGCACTCGCCGCCGTCAAGGAGCGGCGATCGGGTCACCTCATCGTCGGCGGCCCCGCCTACACCGAGCCCGACGCGCCACTGCCCGCACTGGCGGGTGGTCCCGTCGCGCCGTACCGGCGGCGACTCGTCGCGGTCGCCCTCTTCCCCCTCGCCATCATGATCACCGTCGTGACCGTGATGAGCCTCTCCATGCACCAGCCCGACGTCCACGACATGCCGGTCGCGGTCGTCGGACCGGCTGCCCAGGCCGACGCGGTCGTCGCCCAGCTCGAGCCGGGTCTCGGCGACTACCTCGACCTGAGCGCGGTCTCGACCCAGCAGGAGGCGGCCGACCTGATGCGCGACCAGGAGATCGTCGCGGCGTACGTGCTGCCGACCTCGCGGGGAGAGAGCCCGACCCTCCTCACCGCCGCCGGCGCCGGGCTCAGCCAGCAGTCGGCCGTGACGCAGATGTTCGGTGCTGTGGCCGCCGAGGGCGGCAGCGACCTGGCGACCGAGGACCTGGCGCCGCTGACCGAGGACGACACCGGCGGCACCAACAGCATGTACGTCGGCATGAGCTGGATCATGGCCGGGTTCCTCTTCTTCGCCGTGATGCGCGGGGGCGCGCCCGACCTGACTCGCACGCGCCAGCTGCTGCCGCTGGTCGCCGGCTGGTCGGTGGGCATCTCGCTGTGGTTGTGGTTCCTTTTCGACGTGCTCATCGGCGCGGTCTCCGGGCACGCGCTCGAGCTGATCGGCTACGGGTCGCTCACGGTCTTCGCCGTGGCCTGGGCCAGCGCGGTGCTGATCCGCGTCGCGGGAATGGGCGCCCTGATCCCGGTGATGCTCGTGGTCATGCTGGCCGGCGTGCCGGCCTCGGGCGGAGGGCTCTCGATCTACATGGTCCCGGACTTCTTCCGCCCTCTTGCCGACGCGCTGCCCCTCCCGGCTGCCGTCGACCTCGCTCGCTCCACGGTCTACCTCGACGGGGCAGGGATCGGGGGCGACCTCCTGGTCCTCACGGTCTGGGGAGTGGTCGGCCTGCTGCTCAACCTCCTCGTCGTGGACCCGTGGCTGAACCGCCCGACCGCCCGCCCTCACGCTCCGATGGGCCCCCGGCACGCGCCGAGCCGCACGCCCAGGGATACGTCCGCCCCGGGCGGCGAGGCGCTCGCCGGCACCGGGGGTGGTGCAGGCAGCGCCGGATAGGGCGGCGTCAGCGCCAGTTCCGTGGGCGCGTGCTGGTCGCGAGCTGTCCGGCCGTCACGGTGACCAGGACCAGGAAGTCAGCCAGGGACCGGAAGTGGATCACGCTCATCACCGCTCCGAGGCCTGGTGGACGCGGTCACGGTTGCGGTCGACGGCTCTCTGACGAACGGGCATGCGGACTCCTCGGTGAAGGACCGGTACGTGCCCGCTGTTTGAGAACGCACGCTCGTGTACCCCCATGCCAGGGAGCACATGCCGCACTGTGACCGAGATCGCGGACCAGGGACCTCGCGGACGGCTTCCGCCGGGTGGGGGGAACCCGTAGCAGTTAGTTGAACTGGCAATTGATCGCGTACCATTCACCCCGCCAGCGCCCCCCGCCTGTTCCCCCGATCGGCTGGGGGCGCTGGTCTTGTCGGTGCTACGGATCGCCGTGCTCCACCACGCGCAGCGCCCCGGTCGGGCAACGTCCGATCACGTCCCGCAAGGTCTGGGCGGCCGCGGCGCTGCCGGCCCGGGTGGGGTCGATCCACGGCCGCTTCGTCGGGTTGAACACGGCGGGCATGCCCCGTACACACTCCGCGGCGTGCCGGCACACCGCCGCGTCGAAGGAGACGTCCACCAGCGGACCGGTGTAGGTCTTGCGAGTCATGGCCTCTCCTTCGCTAGTCGCTGACCTTGGACGGTGCCGCGTTGAAGAGCAGGTCGCGGTACTCGGGATGCGTGCGCAGCCAGCGGAGGACGTAGGGGCAGATCACCAGGGCCCTCAGCCCTCGCCCTCTGATGTCGTCGAGGGCGGCGCGGGCCAAGGCACTGCCGACCCCCTGGCCCTCGAAGGAGGGGTCGACCTCGGTGTGGGTGAGGACGACGAGCTCGCTGGTCTCCTGGTAGTCGAGGAATCCGGCGACCGCTGGCCCCTCGAGGGATGCCTCGTAGCGCTGCCGGTCCGGGTTCCGGGTCACGTGGACGTTGATGGGCATGATGGTGGAGCCTCCTGGAATCGAAGCAAGTGCGACGTCCCCACACTCGTGCAGGAGGTCGCCCGCTCGCGTCAGGGAGAACTGCCTAGCCCGATCGAGTTCCTACCGTCTCCCCAGCCGTCATCCCCGTGCGCCCGTCGTGGCCCGTGACGTCTGCTGAGAAAGCGACAGCTCCCGGAGCTGGCGGCGCGAAGAGATGCCCAGCTTGCGGAAGATGCTTCGAAGGTGCGCCTCGATCGTGCGTGGGCTGAGGAACAGCTGGGCGGCGACCTCCCGGGACGTCGCCCCGGTAGCCACGAGCCGCGCGATGTGCAGCTCCTGATCGGTCAGTGAGCCGGCCGTCTGGACCGTGCGTGTGCGCGGATGCTCGCCGGAGGCGCGCAGCTCGCGAGCGGCACGCTCCGCGAAGGCTTCCATCCCCATCTCCGAGAGCTGCTGATGCGCGATCCGCAGCTGTTCCCGCGCTTCCCGGCGGCGGCCCTCGCGGCGCAGCCACTCGCCGTAGACGAGGTGGGTGCGGGCAAGGAAGCCCCGCCAGCGGCAGCTGCCGAGCCGCACGATCGCCTCGCGGAAGTGCTCCTCGGCGGCAGGACCAGCCGTGGTCAGCGCGCGCGACCGGGCGGCCAGTCCCAGGGCGAAGTCCGTCCCGCAGGCACGGGCCCGGGACGTCAGCTGCGCCAGCGCAGCCGCGGCACGCTCCTGATGACCGGCGCGGGCCGCCGCTTCGACGAGCTCGGGAAGGGCGAGTGCGCTGTAGGTGAAGTCGTCGTGCTCGCACGGCGGAGTGGCCGCGGCGAGAGCCTCCTCGTAGTTGCCCAGGCCGTTGTGCAGTGCTGCCAGTGTGGCGTGGGCCAGGCTGACGGTTGTGCCTTCTCCCCGCGCGGTGGCCTCCTCCACCATGGCTGCGTGCTGAGCCAAGGTCTCGCGCTTCTGACCGCGCCAGGCAGCCATCATGAGCCGCGCGTTCGGCAGGGGCGGCGCCCCGGTCGCCTGGGTGACCGCGGCCTCCTCGGCCGCCAGATCAGCCGACCCGGCCATGTCGCCGGCGATCACCTGCATCGAGGCGACGGCGTTGAGCGCGGCAGGAAGCATGGACAGGGAGCCGGCGTCGCGGGCCAGTCGGACCGCGCTGATGGACAGCCGGTAGAGGGCCTCGTCGTCCCAGAGCGCTGACGCGACATGGCACGCCAGCCACAGCCAGCGGCGGTACTCGTCGTCATCTCGGGACTCTAGGTCGAGCAGGGCCACGAGCGATCGCTGCAGGGCGGGGACACTCGCCTCGAACCCTTCCGTGAACCTGACCGCGAGTCCGTGCAGCAGCAGGTCGGACGCTCGCGGGGGCGACGGCGCAGGGGGCGCGTCGTGGGCGGCTTTCGCTGCCTCGGCCAACCCGCAGCCGGAAGCGAGGTAGCCGGCGTGGATGGCGGCATCGACGGCGTGGAGGTAGGTCTCGCGGGCCAGCGCGGGGTCGAGCGGGGTGAACGACTTGGCGGCGTCGAGCAGCATCCCCGGGACGTCGCCACCTCGCGTCTGGTGGAACGCGATCTGAGCACGCAGCAGCTCGACCCCGGCGCGCTGCAGGGCGTCCAGCGGCCCGGACACGGCACCGTCCAACAGGTCCAGGGCGGACTGGGAGGCGCCGGCGTCGTGCATGGCGTGCGCGGCCGCGAGCGTCCGGCTCGCTCGGGTCACAGGGTCGGGGGTGAGCTCGGCCGCGTGCTGCATGACCGCGGCTGCCGCGGCGAGCCCCCCGCGCGCGCACACCCGCCGGGCAGAGCGCTCCAGCTCGGCGGCGGCCTGCTCGTCGGTGCCGAGCACCGCCTGTCCCCGGTGCCAGGCACGGCGGTCAGGATCGGCCTGAGCGTCGGTGGCGACGGCCAAGGCGTGGTGTGCGCGGCGCCTGTCGGGCGGGGTGGCCGCCTGGTAGACCGCCGACCGGACCAGCGGGTGACGGAACCGGACCCGGGTGTCGATCTCCAGCAGGCCGGTGGCCTCCGCGGGTGCGGCCGCCTCGCGCGCGATGCCCAGGTGGTCGGACGCGCGCCACAGGAGCGCCGCGTCGCCCGTCGGGTCGGCCGCGGCGACCAGCATCAGCAGCTGGGTCTCAGCCGGGAGACTCGCCGAACGGCTTCGGAATCCGTCCTCGATGCGGCGAGGGACAGCGAGCGCGTCGGGCCGCTCGAACCCACCCGCCCGCTGGGCTGGCCTCGCGCGGGGCAGCTCGAGCAACGCCAAGGGGTTGCCGCGCGCCTCGGAGGCGATCCGGTCACGGACGGCGTCGTCGAGCGGTCCTGTCACGGCTGTCGCGAGCAGCTCCTTCGCGTCGGACTCAGAGAGACCCTCCAGTCGCAGCTCGGGCAACCCGGCGAACGCATGGTCGTCGGCCGCGCTGGGGTCACGCACCGCGAACAACAGTGCCACGCGCTCGGCCGACAGCCGCCGCGCCACGAACGCCATCACCTGTGCGGACGCCTCGTCCAGCCACTGAGCATCGTCGATGCGACAAAGCAGGGGGCTCTCCTCGGCGACCTCGGCCAGCAGGTGGAGGGTGGCCAAGCCGACCAGGAAGCGGTCAGCTGCAGGTCCGGCCCATAGGCCGAACGCCACACCGAGAGCGGCCTGCTGCGGGTCAGGCAGCGCACCCAGGCGGCTCAACATGGGGGCGCAGAGCTGGTGCAGACCAGCGAACGCGAACTGCGCCTCGGCCTCGATCCCCACCGCGGACTCCACCCGGAACCCGGACGACACCGCGGCGACGCAGGCCTTTTCCACCAGAGCCGTCTTCCCCATGCCGGCCTCGCCGCGCACCACGAGGGCACCGCTGCGCCCGGCCCGCGCCTCAGCGAGCAGCTTCTCGATCTCCACCCATTCGGCATCCCTGCCCACGAGGTTCAAGGCGACGACTCCCCCCAGTCTGCGCGCGAGTAGGTAATTCTCACGGATGCGGGGCACGCCTGCAACGCCCCGTTTCGCCACTGGACAGACGACCAGCCAGGAGATCGGTGGATTCCACCGACGCGGGGAAGTCATCTCCTGCGCGAGCCTGATGACACGGCAGTGAACCGGTGTGGAAAACCGGGACTGCCCAGCTTCCTCGGCCCGGACGGCGACAGGGAGGCCCGAAGCTCATCGACTCGAAAAGGAACTCTCATGACCGCCTCCCCCGTCATCGACGTGGAACACCTGCATCTCACCTACGGCGACTTCACCGCCGTCCGCGACCTCTCCTTCCAGGTGCATCGCGGGGAGCTCTACGCGCTGCTCGGCACGAACGGAGCCGGCAAGACGTCCACCCTGGAGGTCGTCGAGGGCCATCGGCCGGCCACCTCCGGCACGGTGCGCATCTTCGGGGAGAGCCCGCAGGATCGGAGCGCGGTGCGGCCGCGGATGGGCATCATGCTGCAGGAGAGCGGGTTCTCGGGAGACCTGACGGTCCGCGAGTCGGTCGGGCTGATCGGCGAGCTGAGCGGACGCGAGGACGACGTCGATCGGGTGCTCAGCATCTCCGGGCTCACGCGCAAGGAGGCCACGCGGGTCTCCCAGCTCTCCGGTGGCGAGAAGCGCCGCCTGGACTTCGCCACGGCCGTCTACGGCGAGCCCGAGCTGGTCATCCTCGACGAGCCCACGACGGGGCTGGACATCCAGTCCCGCGACGCGCTCTGGGCGGCCGTGGACCGACTCCGCGACGAGGGCTCCACGGTCGTGCTCACGACCCACTACCTCGAGGAGGCCCAGCAGCGCGCGGACCGCATCGGCCTCATGCACGGGGGCATGCTGCAGCGGGAGGGCACGGTCGCGGAGCTGACGCAGGCCATGCCCTCGGTGATCACCTTCGGGCTCCCGCCCGGTGCGCCCCAGCCACCGATCGTCGGTGCCCTCAACGGTGCGTTCCATGTCGAGACGTTCAGCCTGCAGAAGGACCTGCACCGGTTGCTGGACTGGGCGCACGACGCGGACGTCGAGCTGCTGGAGCTGGCAGCCGGGCCCACCCGCCTCGACGACGTCTTCCGCGCGCTCGACGCCGGCTGAACGCCCCGGCCCTCTCCCGCCACCTCACCTCACGTCCCACGAAGGGAACCACCGCCATGCTCGAGATCGCTCGCAGTGAATTGGTACAGATCTTCCGGAACCGGCTGGTCCTGGTCACCGGACTCGTCATCCCGGCGGCCGCCGGGGCCTACTTCGTCTACCAGCACGAGACCTTCTCCGACCTGGGCAGCCCTGGCTACATCGCCGCCATCGTGATGTTCACCGTCATGGCCTTCGGGCTCTACACGACCGCCGTGACCACCCTGGCCTCACGACGTCAGGACCTCTTCCTCAAGCGGTTGCGCTCCACCGCTGCCAGCGACGCGAGCATCCTCGCCGGGCTGGTCCTCCCGGTCGTCGTCCTCTCGCTCGTCCAGGTGGTCGCCATCCTCACCGTCTTCGCCGTGGTCACCTCCAGCCCGGCCCAGATCCCTCTCCTGGTGGTGGCGATCCTGGCGACGACGGCGATGATGGGGGCCCTGGCGCTGGCGACCGCGGGGCTCACGAACTCACCCGAGCACGCGCAGGTGACCACCCTGCCGGTCAGCCTCGCGGTGATCGCGGTGGCCAGCTGGGTGGGGATCTCCGGCACCGAGGAGCTCGGCTACCTCAAGCGGCTCCTTCCCGGGGGCTCGGCCACCGAGCTCGTGGTCAACGCTTGGGACGGCGGCGTACCCCTGGTCGACTCGCTCCCCCTCGTGGTCCCCACCATGGCCTGGGTCGCCGTCGCCGTCGCCCTGGCCGGCCGGCTCTTCCAGTGGGAGCCGCGGCGATGAGCGGCGCGACGTGTGGGCTCGCGCGGCGCCGGAGCAACGAGCAAGGAGACGCTCCCCCACGCTCGGTGGAGGACCAGATGGGCACGAATCGCGTCCTGCACGGACACTACGAGGTGGGCGAGTTCATCGGCTTCGGCTCGACGGCCGCCGTCCATCGGGGGCGCGACCTGCGCACCGGCCGGCCCGTGGCCATCAAGGTGCTTCACAAGAGCCTGGCGAGCAACCCGCGGTTCTCCACCAGGTTCCAGCGTGAGGCCCGGCAGACGGCTCGCCTCAGCCACCCCTCGATCGTCTCGATCTACGACGCCGGGTACGAAGCGGTGGGCGATGACCCGGCCACCCGGATGCTCGTCCCGTTCATCGTGATGGAGCTCGTGGCGGGCCGCACCCTGCGGGATCTCCTCGGGGGCGGTCGCCTCCCCCTCGCCGAAGCGATCGGCTACCAGCTGGGGGTCCTGTCAGCCCTCGAGGCCAGCCACCGAGCGGGCGTGGTGCACCGAGACATCAAGCCGGCCAACGTGATGGTCACGCCCGAGGGTGCCGTCAAGGTCGTCGACTTCGGGATCGCGCGGGGCAGCCGCGATCCCGAGGCCACTCTCACCTCGCCCGGCGAGCTCCTCGGCACCCCTTCGTACCTGGCTCCCGAGCAGGTGCGCGGAGAGCCGGCCGACGCGCGCAGCGACCTGTACTCCGCAGGCTGCCTGCTCTACCAGCTGTTGACCGGGGTACCTCCCTTCGTGGGCGACGACCCGGTCTCCGTCGCCTACCAGCACGTCCACGCGGAGCCCGTGCAGGTCAGCACGAGCATCCCCGCGCTCGACTCCGTCCTCCTGAAGGCACTCGCCAAGGACCGCAACGACCGGTTCCAGGACGCGCGCTCGTTCAGCGACGCGCTCCTGGACGCGATGAGAGACACCACCCTCCACGCCGATCACGACGCTCGCGTTCGCGTCGACCGCTGACCGGCACCCGAGACCAGCAACAACAAGGAAAGGCACACGTCATGGGATTCATCACCGTCGCACACGAGAACAGCACCCCCGTCGAGCTCTACTACGAGGACCAGGGGGCGGGTCAGCCCGTGGTGCTCCTCCACGGGTATCCGCTCAACGGTGACAGCTGGGAGCGCCAGACGAGCGAGCTGCTCGCCGCCGGCTACCGCGTCATCACCTACGACCGGCGCGGCTTCGGCCGCTCCTCGAAGGTCGCAACGGGCTACGACTACGACACCTTCGCCGCAGACCTGAGCACCGTGCTCGACACCCTCGACCTGCGCGACGTCATCCTGGTCGGCTTCTCGATGGGCACCGGCGAGCTCGCCCGCTACGTCGAGACGTACGGCACCGACCGCATCGCGAAGCTCGCCTTCCTCGCCTCCCTCGAGCCGTTCCTCGTGCAGCGCGCCGACAACCCCGAGGGCGTGCCCCAGCAGGTCTTCGACGGCATCGAGGCTGCCGCCAGGGCCGACCGCTACGCCTGGTTCACCCAGTTCTACCGGGACTTCTACAACCTGGACGAGAACCTCGGGTCCCGGATCAGCGAGGAGGTCGTCCGGGCGAACTGGCACACCGCCACCGCCAGCGCGCCCGTCGCGGCCTACGCGGTCGTCCCGAGCTGGATCGAGGACTTCCGCGACGACGTCGAGGCGGTCCGCGCCGCCGGGCTGCCGACGCTGATCGTGCACGGGACCGCCGACAACATCCTGCCCATCGACGCCACCGGTCGGCGCTTCCGCGACCTCGTCCCGCACGCCGAGTACCTCGAGATCGAGGGCGCCCCGCACGGCCTGCTGTGGACGCACGCCGACGAGGTCAACGCCGCTCTGCGCACCTTCCTCGGCTCAGCCGCGGTGAGCGGCGAAGGACGAGGCGACACGGCCGCATGATCGCTCTCGGCCGGACGGCCGGCTCCGAGGCGTCGCCGTCCGGCCGTGCTCGTCGACGGCGGCGTTGGCCACGGATCGCAGCGGCCGCCGTCCTGGTGCTCGCGCTCCCCCTCGGGATCGCCGCTGCGGTCTTCCAGCACGGCCTGCCCTGGTGGATGGAGGACGGGGACCGCAACCACGAGCACGAGAGCGAGGCCGGCGCTCTGCGCTACCAGGTGCACCTTCCCCCGCAGTACGACGGCACGACCAAGCTGCCGGTGGTCATGGCCATCCACGGATGCGCGATGTCCGGGTACGGGTGGAACTCGATGAAGTCCACCACCCGGTTCAACGACCTGGCCGACCGCGAGGGGTTCATCGTCGTCTATCCGACCCAGCGGGTCTTCCGCAGCGCGATCAACTGCTGGAACTCCGACGACCCACGCGAACAGCACCGCCACCGCGGCGAACCCGCCCTGCTCGCGGGGGTGGCCCGGCAGGTGGTCGAGGAGTACGAGGCGGACCCGGACAGCGTGCACGTCGCCGGAGCGTCCTCAGGCGCGGGCGCCGCCGTCATCCTCGCCGCGACCTACCCCGACGTCTTCGCGAGCGCGACGTCGGTCGCCGGCGGCGAGTACGGGCTCGACCAGGTGGACCCGGACGACCCCGACTCCACGCCGCCGGACTACACCGCGGGCCAGGCGTGGTCCCAGATGGGCGACCGAGCGCGACCGGTGCCGCTGCTGGTCATCCAGGGCGAGGAGGACGACGTCGTCCCCGCCCTGGTCGCCACCCGTCTCGTCGAGCACTGGACCGCCGTGAACGACCTGGTCGACGACGGCCTCCCCAACGACAGCCTGGACCTGGTCGAGGAGACGACGAGGGTGCCTGCGCAAGAGGGCAGGCACGCCTACACACGCACCACCCTCACCACGCCGGACGGTGAGTCCCTCGTCGAGTCCTACCTCGTCCACGGCATGGGGCACGCCTGGCCCGGCCCCGACGGTCATGGCCTCTTCACCGACCATGCCGGACCGGACGCCAGCGCCCTCACCTGGGACTTCGCCCGACGCCACCCGCGAGTCCCACACCGCTGAGACAAGCATGAAACGAGGAGGAGTCCTGTGCTCTCGCTGATCTCCGACTACCTGACCGAGGCGCTCGCAGGCGTCGCGTCGGACACGTCCGGCTCCCCGGCGGCGTACATCCCCGAGCTGGCAGCGGCCGATCCCGAGCGGCTCGCAGCGGCCTTCGCCACCGTCGACGGTGAGATCTACGGTGCGGGCGACCTGGACGTCGAGTTCACGATCCAGTCGATCTCCAAGCCCTTCACCTACGCGCTGGCCCTGGCCGATCGCGGTTTCGACGCCGTGCTGGCCAAGGTCGGGGTCGAGCCGTCCGGGGAGGCGTTCAACGAGATCTCCCTCGAGGACGGCTCCGGGCGCCCGCTCAACCCGATGATCAACGCCGGTGCGATCACCGCGCACTCGTTGGCAGGCCCCGAGGGAGTGGAGCCCAGCGAGCGGCTGGAGCGGGTGGTGGCCGGTCTCTCGGCGTTCGCCGGCCGACGACTGGAGATGGATGAGTCGGTCTGCGCCTCGGAGCTGGAGCATGCGCACCGGAACCTGGCCATCGGGCACATGCTCCGCAGCCACGACATCCTCACCGAGGACCCGACCACCGTCGTCGACGGCTACACCCGGCAGTGCTCCCTGCTCGTCACGGCTCGCGACCTCGCCCTGATGGCCGCCACCCTGGCCAACCGCGGCGTCAATCCCCTGTCGGGGCAGCGGGTGGTTCCGGAGCCGGTGGTGCGCCAGGTGCTGAGTGTCATGTCCACCTGCGGGATGTACGACGCAGCCGGCGACTGGACCACCCAGGTCGGGATCCCGGCGAAGAGCGGGGTGGCCGGAGGACTGATCGGCGCGCTGCCCGGCCAGCTCGGCATCGCCACGTTCTCACCCCGCTTGGACGCCCACGGGACCAGCGTCCGCGGGGTGTCGCTCTTCGAGCGCTTCTCCACCGACATGGGACTGCACGTGATGGAGGTTCCGCCCGTGGCGCGTGCGGTGGTGAGAGCCAACCACGTGGTCGGCACCGGACCGGGGGCGGTCCGGGTCCTCCAGCTGCAGGGAGGGATCCGGTTCGCCGGAGCCGAGCGAGTGGTCCGCGAGGCCGCGGCCACGGCGCCCACGGAAGCCACGGTGGTGCTGGACCTCACAATGGTCTTCTCCCTCGACGACGTGGCCCGCCGGATGCTCCTGGAGCTGGCACGGCGCCTCACGCTCGACGGTCATGAGGTCTACCTCGTCGACCCGGAGTCGATGCTCCCTGACCCCGACCCGGGCGAGGGCGGCCGGGTGATCGTCGTCGGCACCCTCGACGAAGTGGTCCCCCGGGGATGAGAGTGGAGAGGGCACTCATGCCCGCACGCGAGAGGAGCAGCGCATGACCGAGTCGTACGACGCCGTGGTGATCGGCATGGGTCCTGGCGGGGAGGTCGCCGCCACCCGCCTGCTGCAGGCCGGCAAGAGGGTCGCGGTCGTCGAACGCGAGCTCATCGGCGGTGAGTGCGGCTACTGGGCCTGCATCCCGTCGAAGACCCTGCTCCGTCCCGTGGAGCTCGCACTCCAGGCGGCAGCCGCCCCCGGGGTCACCACCGCCCCTCTCGACTGGGAGGCCGCCCGCCACTGGCGCGACGCCATGGTGCGGCACCTCGACGACGCCAAGCAGGTCGCCGGCTACGAGGACCAGGGCGCCACGGTGGTGCGAGGCGAGGCCCGGGTCGCCGGTCCCGGCGTGGTGGAGGTCGACGGACGCCGCCTCTCCACGCAGCACGTGATCGTGGCCACCGGCTCCCGCCCGGTCGTCCCGGAGATCGAAGGGCTCGACGAGTGCACCGTGTGGACGAACCGCGAGGCGACCACCTTCGAGAAGGTCCCCGGTCGGGTCGTCGTCATCGGCGCGAGCGCCGTCGCGGTCGAGACGGCGCAGTACCTCCACGGGTACGGCGCGGAGGTCACCGTCGTGGGACGAGGGCCACGCCTGTTGCGACGCGAGGAGCCGCGCGTCAGCGAGCTGACGGCCGAGCACCTCCGCGCCCGGGGGATCGACCTGCGACTCGGGGCGGCGCCGGTCCGCGCCTTCAAGGACGGCACCGACAGCGCGCTCGTGCTCGACGACGACAGCGTGCTGAAGGCCGATGCCCTCGTCCTGGCCACCGGCCGGCGGCCTCGGACCGAAGGCCTGGGCTTGGAGGAGCTGGACGTCACGCTCGACGAGCGAGGTGCCCTCGCCGTGGACGAGCACTGCCACGCCGGCCCGGGCATCTGGGGCGTCGGCGACGTCACCGGGACGGAGATGTTCACGCACGTGGCCAAGTACCAGGCACGCATCGCCACCGCGGCGATCCTGGGACGCCCGCGGACCGCGAGGTACGACAGCGTCCCCCGCGTCGTCTTCGGCCACCCCGAGATCGCCGCCGTCGGCATGACCGAGGAGCAGGCGGCCACCGGCGGGCGGCGCGTCCGGAAGTCGGAGGTCGACCTCGCCGCCGCACTTGCGCGTCCCTGGACCTACGAGGAGGAGCCGGTGGGGGCTGCCCTCGGTCTGCTCGCCGACGCGGAGACCGATCTGCTCCTCGGGGCCTGGGCCGTCGCCCCGCAGGCGAGCGAGTGGATCCACCAGGCGGCCCTGGCCATCGGGGCAGAGATCCCCCTCCAGCGGCTCCTCGACCACATCCCCCAGTTCCCGACGTACAGCGAGGCCTACGTTCCCGCCCTGGAGGGACTCCTGGAGTAGCGCCGCCTAGATCCCGTCTGCCGCAAGCGACTCCACCCCGCGGGGCCTGTGGGGCCGCCGGATAGCCTCGTGCCCGAACCCCCGACTGCACCGAGGAGTAGACCCGCGTGGCCGAGGCCCCCCAAGACGCGTTGCCCCACCCGCCAAGCAGGTCTCGCCCCGGAAAGCTGCAGGATCTCCGGCATGGTGCCTGGCGGTGGGACTTCCTCCTGCTCCTGGCGACCGCCGTCGTGATCGGCGGGTCGGCCTTTGCCGCGAGCCTCGCCCTGGACCGGCCGATCGCCGACCCCGAGGGCAGCTTCCTGGGGCCGTCCTGGGTACGCCTGCCGGTGCTGTGCGGCGCAGCGATCGTCGTCGACCTGCTCCCCCGCGCCCTGTGGTACGGACGCCTCCACCCCGTGAAGACCGTCGCGGCCGTCCGGGAACGGCTGCGGACCCACTGGACCAGGCCCCGGCTCCTCCTCGTGGTCGTGGGCATCTCGTGCTTCTACGTGATCTACGTGTCCTACCGGAACCTCAAGTCGCTGCTCCCGCTGATGCGGGACGTGAAGTACGACCGCGAGCTGCGGGTCCTCGACCGGGCGCTCTTCTTCGGCGAGGACCCCGTCTCGGTGCTGCACGACCTGCTCGGCACCGGCCTGTCGGCTCACGTGCTCTCGGCGGTCTACCTGGCCTACATCCCGCTCGTGGCGATCCTGGTCACCGTGTGGCTGGTCTGGTCGAACAACATCGGCTACGGCTGGTGGTTCGTGACCGCCCAGGGGATCGCCTGGACCCTCGGGACGGTCTTCTACTACATGCTCCCCACCCTCGGCCCGGGGATCATGTACCCCTCCCTGGTCTCCGACCTGCCGGCCACCGGAGCCTCGGAGCTGATGGACTCCCTCGTCTACGCCCGACATGGCTTCCTCTGGTCGGGCGCGGACTACCAGGGGGTCGCCGGCTTCGCCAGCCTGCACACGGCCATCGCCCTGCTGTGGGCCCTGATGGCGCAGTACACCGTCCGTAGCCGGACCATCCGCGTCGCCTTCTGGGTCAACTTCGGGCTCACCGTGGTGGCCACCCTCTACTTCGGGTGGCACTACGTCGCCGACGACCTCGGCGGCATCGCCCTCGCCCTCTTCGCCTTCTGGCTGGGCGCGGTGGCAACCGGACACCGACTGCGTCCGGGCCGCCTGCCCGAGCGCCGTGTCCCCGCCCAAGCGGACGGCGACGCCGCGGCCGCACCACCCGGCTAGACCGGCCGGGCAAGCAGGTTTGCCCTTGACCCACCCGGGTATGCAC
This sequence comes from Nocardioides sp. Z22_16, assembly GCF_058134365.1. Lineage (NCBI taxonomy): Bacteria > Bacillati > Actinomycetota > Actinomycetes > Propionibacteriales > Nocardioidaceae > Nocardioides > Nocardioides sp. Z22_16. Next base: position 41,243 of record NZ_JBYTTI010000004.1, on the reverse strand, counting down.
CGGTCCTCACCCCGTCTGAAAGGGCTCCTCCATGCCTGCGTTGCTTCGTCGCTCATCCGTCCTCCTCGCCGGAGTCCTCGCGGCGGGTGCCTTCAGCGCCCCCGCCCAGGCCGACCCCACCGCCGTCTCGGTGAGCGCCGGACCCGGCATCCTCTTCACCGACTGTGTCGACCACCCCTTCAACTACTCCGTCGCCCCTCCGCTGGACAACATCAGCTGGAACATCGAGCTGACCGTCCAGGCCCCTGACGGCACCTCCGCCGGCTCCCTCTACATCAGCAAGGGCGACCCGACCACCGGCGTCGACACGGAGCAGTTCTGCGGCGGGAGCGACCTTCCCGGCACCTACACGGTCACCGGCTCCTACTCGCTGACCACCTGGCCGGGACCCAACCGCACCGGAACACCTGTCACCGCGACCACCCCAGTCACCCCCTTCGCCTTCGACATGCGACTCCCCGGGACAGCGGTCTCGGCCAAGACGTCGACCAAGAAGGTGAAGCGCGGGAAGAAGGTGAAGGTCAACGTCTCGGTGACCGACGAGCGCCCGACCGGGGGCTACTTCGGCACCGACGGCGCCCGGGTCTACCTGCAGCGCCAGAAGGGCTCGAAGTGGGTCGCGGTCCCGAAGGCGAAGGGCACCACGCAGAGCTCGGGCAAGGTGCAGCTGCGCTACAAGCACACCTGGAAGGGGAAGACGACACTGCGCGCCGTCTCCACCGTCGACGTCCTGGGCACCGCGACGTCGTCGCCCTTCACGGTCAAGGGCCGCTGACCCAAACGACACGACGCCCCACGGTGCGGCCGCTGTGCCGCTCCGTGGGGCCGGGGGATCGACGACCTCGCAGTCGGCGTGCGCTGCACGTCCAGCTCACCCCCGACCGCTCGTCGAACGAGCGCGTCTGGACAGCGAGTCGATGCTGACCGCGAGCAGCAGCACCACGCCGGTGACCATGAAGCGCACCGAGGAGTCGACCCCGACCAGGTTGAGGCCACGCTGGATTGCTTGGAGCACGATGATGCCGAGCAGAGCGGAGTAGGCAGACCCGCGGCCGCCGAACAGGGACGTCCCGCCGATCACCGCGGCGGCGATCGCCATCAGGTTCGTATCCGTTGTGCCGCTGGCCTGGGACACCGAGGTCTGGAGGCCCGCGGCCAGCAGACCGCCGAGGGCGGCCAGCGAAGATGCCAGCACGAAGACCGACACGTAGACCCGTGTCACCTTGATCCCGGAGCGGCGCGCCGCCTCCTCGTTCCCGCCCACGGCGAAGACGTGCCGTCCCCAGCGGGTCCGCCGCAGGGCCAGGTCCATGATGACCACGAGCAGCACGAAGAAGAGCCAGAGATAGGTCCAGCCCCGGTCGATGTTCACGTACCAGGTGATCGCTCCGAGGCCGACCAGCAGCGCGCCCGTCCTGATCAGGACCAGCGGCATCCACGACGTGCTGAGGCCGGCCCGCGACCGCTGGCGGGCGGTGAGCAGCTGAGCGACCAGGTAGAGGGCCGTCACGACCGCCACCAGCAGGTAGGAGAGGCCAGGCGAGAGGAACTCGAACCGGGTGAACTGCACCAGGTAGCTGTCGCTTGGCAGGTTGATGGTGCCCTGCGTACCCAGCACGTAGAGAAGCGCACCCTGGAACCCCAGGAGGCCGGCGAGGGAGAAGACGAACGACGGCACCCCGAGCTTGATGTAGAGCAGTGCGTAGAAGAGCCCCACCGCCACACCCACGCCGATGCCGGCGGCCAGGGCCAGCGGGGTTCCCACCTCACGGTCGACCAGCAGCACCGACATGGTGGCGGCGGCGAAGCCGCTCACTGAGCCGACCGAGAGGTCGATCTCACCCAGCAGCAGCACCAGCACGATCCCCAGGGAGATGATGCCGATCGGGGCAGCGAACTGGGTGATGGAGACGATGTTCTGAGAGGAGAGAAAGCGCGGGTTCTCCAGGTAGAAGCCGAGCGAGATGATCACTAGCCCCACCACCACGGGCAGGCTGCCCAGCTCTCCGGAGCGCAGCCGGCCCCACAGCAAGCGGGCGTACCCGCCCAGTCCTGCGGTCTGGATGAGCCGCTCGTCGCCAAGATCGGCGGCCTGCGCGGCCACGGCCGAGCCGGTCTGGTCGGTGGCGCTCATGGCTGCTCCCGTCGGAGAGCGCGCTGGGACACCACGTTGTCGGAAGCACCGGTGATGGCGGCCACCACCTCATCGGTGGTGGTCTCCGAGACCCGGAACTCGGCGGCGTTGCGCCCGAGGCGGAGCACCACGATCCGGTCGGCCACCGCCTGCACGTCGGCCATGTTGTGGCTGACCAGGATCACTCCCAGACCGGATTCGCGGAGTCGCTCGATCAGGTTCAGGACCTCGGCGGTCTGGGCGACGCCCAGGGCCGCGGTCGGCTCGTCGAGCATGACCACCTTCGGCTGGCCGATCAGGCTGCGGGCGATCGCCACGGTCTGCCGCTGGCCACCGGACAGGGAGGCCACGGGAATCCGCACCGAGGGAATCTTCGCCGACAGCGAGCGCAGCAGCCTCCACGACTCCTGCTCCATGGCGACCTCGTCCAGAAGCGGTCCCCGGGTGAGCTCCTGGCCGAGGAAGAGGTTGCCCACCACGTCCAGGTTGTCGCAGAGCGCCAGGTCCTGGAAGACGGTGGCGATCCCCATCGTCTGGGCCTCCGAAGGGCCGCCGACCGTGATCTTGCGACCGGCGAAGGTGAGGTCGCCGGCATCCGGGCTGTGCACGCCGGCGATCACCTTGACCAGCGTCGACTTCCCGGCGCCGTTGTCCCCCACCAAGGCGACCACCTCGCTGGCTCGGACATCCAGATCGACCTCAGTGAGCGCCTGGACCGCACCGAACCGTTTGCTGACCCCGGTGAGGGAGAGCACCCCTCTCTCCCCCGTCACTGCGACCGTGGACTGGGTCACTGCAGACCAGCGTCCGTGCAAGCGCCGGCGTACTGGCCGCTGCAGATGTCCTCCACGGTGTAGAAGTCGTCTGCGACCACCGTGTCGGCGACGTTGTCCTTGGTCACCACGATCGGGTCGAAGATGAACGACGGAACGCCTTCGTACTCCTCGGTGTCCCCGACGTCCTCACCGTTCGCGAGGGCGACGGCCACCTCGGCCGCCTTCTCGGCCTCGACCGGGATCGGCTTGTAGATGGTCATTGCCTGCTGCCCGGCGAGGATCCTCTGGACCCCGGCGAGCTCAGCGTCCTGCCCGGTGATCGGCGGCAGCTGGTCCTCCGCGACACCGGCCCCGGTCATCGCGGCCACCACGCCACCGGCCTGTCCGTCGTTCGCCGCGTAGACGCCCTGGATCTGGTCGGCGTCGTACTGGTTGAGCATGTCGGTGACGAACTCCTGGGCGTTCTCAGGGCTCCAGTCAGGGTTGTCGTACTCCTCCAGGATCTCGACGTCGGCGTCATCGAGGACGCTGTGCGCGCCCGCCTTGAACTGGGCGGCGTTGGGATCCGACGGGGCGCCGTTCAGCATCAGGATGCTGCCCTTGCCGCCCATCGCCTCGACCAGCGCCTCGCCCTGCATCCTTCCGACCGTCTCGTTGTCGAACGAAAGGTAGTAGTCCGCCTCGGGGATGAACCGGTCGTAGGCGACGACGGTCGCGCCGGAGTCCTGCGCCGAGCGCACCATGCCTCCAGCTCCGGCGCCGTTGACCGGGTCGAGCACGATCACGCTGGCCCCCTCCGAGATGGCGGTGTCGACCTGCTCGGTCTGCTTCTGCTCGTCCTGGTCGGCGTTGTAGTAGAGCAGCTCGCAGTCGTCGCAGAGCTCCTTGACCTTCGCCTCGAACAACGGGCGGTCGAACGCCTCGTAGCGCGTCGTCTTGGACTCCGGCAGCAACAACGCGATCACCTGCCCGCCGGCGTCACCCCCGTCGCCGGCGTCGTTCCCGTTGCTGTCGTTGGCTCCGCACGCAGTCAGCACGGACGAGCCGAACAGCAGCACGGCCCCCAGGGTTGCGACCCTCTGCAGGGTGGTGGACATGGTCCCTCCTCGTTGAGATTCCCGGACCCCGACCGGGGCCACTCCCACTCACGAGTGTGATGAGCGTCACACCTAGCAGTCAAGGTCTGAAAGCAAGAGCAGCAGTCCTTGGCATTCAGGCTGTTTTGCTCCCAACACTTGACGATGAATGGCGCTCACCTCCAGATTGGCCCCATGCCGAACCGGGAGCGCGCGCCTGGCTCCACCGCCACCCTGCGCACCGCCAACCAGCATCGGGTGCTGGACGCTCTGCGCCGGGGCTCGGCCGCGGGGCCGCCCGGCCGGCCACTCACCCAGGCCGACCTCGCCCGCGAGACGGGCCTGGCGCCGGCCACCGTCTCCAACATCGTGCGTGACCTGGTCTCCCACGGACTCGTGGAGACCGAACCGGGCAGCGGGCGCCGCGGGACCACGGTCCAGCTCTCCGGAGGTGCAGGCGTGGTGGCTGGCATCGACTTCGGCCACAGCCACGTCGCGGTGGCGCTCGGGGACCTCGCGGGCTCCGTCAGGTGCGAGCGACGGGCACCCCTTGACTCCGACCACACCTGGCAGCAGGGCCTGGACCGTGCCAGGGAGCTGCTGAGGGAACTGAAGACTGACCTGACCGTGGGAGGGACGCCGCTGCGCCAGGTCATCTTAGGTCTGCCCGCGCCAGTCACCGGCGGCGTCGTCCGCTCCTCTGCGATCCTGCCCGGCTGGGTCGGCGTGCACGCGGCAGAGGTGGCCACCGAGCACCTCGGGCTGCCGGTGCACGTGGAGAACGACGCGAACCTCGGCGCCCTGGCCGAGCACCGGCTCGGCGTGGCGCACGGGCACGAGTCCTCGGTCTTCATCAAGATCTCCTCCGGCGTCGGCGCTGGCATCGTGATCAACAACTCCCTCCATCGCGGGAGCGTGGGCGCCGCCGGCGAAGTCGGCCATTTGACCCTCGACGAGCAAGGTCCCATGTGCAGGTGCGGGAGCAGGGGGTGCCTCGAGGCCTACGTCTCCGGCTCAGCCGTGACGGCGCTGATGGCCACCCAGCTGCCTGGCGCGACCTTGGACGACATCATCGCGGCGGCCGAGTCGGGCAACGTCTCCGCCGTCCGCACCTTCGAGGACGCGGGACTGCACCTGGGCTGGGGCGTGGCCAGCGTCGTCAACCTGCTCGATCCCGAACTGGTGGTCGTGGGAGGGGACATGGCCCGGGCCGGCGAGCTGCTGCTCGGACCGGCCCGGATCGGCCTGCGACGCCACGCGCTCGATGCGGTCGCCTCCACCCCGGTTGTCGCCAGCAGGCTCGGCGAGCGGGCGTCGTTGGCGGGCGCGGTGCTGATGGCCGCAGAGCGGACCGACCTGCTGGCCTGAGCCGGAAAGGACCCGCCGTCTCGCGATTCGTGGGGCATGGTGCGGGCGTCAGGCCCGAGCGCGGAGCTACCGGGAGATCACGACCTTCAGCGCATCGGTCTCCGCGGCGCGGCTGAAGGTGTCGTAGGCATCCAGCATCTCGTCGAGCCTGAAGTGATGGGTCGCAAACTTCTCGGCCTCCAGCTTCTGCTGGGCGACCAGCTTCAGCAGCATCGGCGTGGTCGAGGTGCTGACCAGGCCCATGGTGATCGAGAGGTCCATGATCCACAGGTCCTGCATCTGCAGCTCCACCGGTGCTCCGTGCACGCCCACGTTGGCGATGGAGCCACCGGGCCGGACGATCCTGGTGCAGGCGTCGAGCGTCGCCGGGATGCCCACGGCCTCGATCGCCACGTCCACGCCGAGCCCGTCAGTCATGGCGAGCACCTGCTCGCGCCAGTCCGGGTCGCCGCTGTTGACCGAGTGGGTTGCCCCGAACCCCAGCGCCTGGTCCAGCCGGTTGGCATCGAGGTCCAGGGCGATGATCCGGGCCGCGCCGTACAGGGTGGCGGTCATCATCGCGGCCAGGCCGATCGGTCCGGACCCGATCACCGCGACCACGTCGCCGGGCTTCACCTTGCCGTACACGACGCCGATCTCGAAGGAGGTCGGGAGGATGTCGGACAACATCACGGCGGCCTCGTCGCTTACCCCCTCGGGCAGCTTGTATACGGAGTTGTCCGCGAACGGCACACGGACCAGCTCCGCCTGGGTGCCGTCGATCAGGTGACCGAAGATCCAGCCGATGCCACTGGCGCCCTCGTCGGCCAGACAGTGTGAGTAGAGGCCCTGGTGACAGTACGAGCAGGCGCCGCAAGCACTGACGCACGAGATCAGGACCCTGTCACCGACAGCCACCGTGGAGACCGCGGAGCCCACCTCGGTGACGGTGCCGACGCCCTCGTGGCCGAGGATCCGACCCTCCGTCACCGCCGGCACGTCGCCCTTGAGGATGTGCAGGTCCGTGCCGCAGATCGTGGTCGTATCGATCCGCACGATGACGTCGGTCGGCTGCTGGATCCGGGGATCGGGAACGTCCTCCCAAGCCTTGCTGCCGGGACCGTGGTAAACCAGTGCCTTCATTTCTCCTCCTGATATGGGTCGGCCGCCTCGTGCGGCCGCGAGTTCTCCGGGTTCGCCGGCGGCCTTCATCAGGCTGACAAGAGATGGACCTGCGACTCCCTGGAGGAAGGTGGCCCAGCCGCACTCTTGGCGGTGTGTTCACGCCGATTAGCCGGGACGGCGAGGTTGTCGAGCACGACAGTGCCCGGCAGGGCGACGATCGCCACGCGATGTGCCATAGCCGCTCCTCTGTCCCGAATCGTTCGAAGGTTGACGCCCAGCGTGCTGACGACCGAGTACTGACACCTCGAGACTTGAATCCGGATCGAAGCGAAAGAACACCTCACCGCCCGCTCCTACGACCCATCATCCTCGTCCTAGCGCTGGCCGCAACCGTCCTCGGAGGAGAACGCCGTGCCCTACACCGCCGCCCCCGACGGCGCCCAGATCCACGACAAGGCGGGTGGACGTCGGAGATGGCGAACTTGAGGTGGCGTCCCACCCGGACCGCGCACGGGCCGCGGGGGTGGGTACACCACTCGTAGTTGGTCCCGACTGACCTGTCCCACCGTTTGGGTTCCAGTCTCTGTGACTAACGGGGTGCGATAGCCGAGCGCGGAGTGGCGTCGGCGGCGGTTGTGGGGCTCGATGTGCTTCGAGGACCCGAAGCTCCCCCCAGATGGCGTTGTCGAGGCGTCGCCTACCGTGCCGAAGGACGGCAGGAGGCCGGCGGAGCGGATGAACTCGGGCGAAGACCCAGGAGGTGAACTGGGTGATGTGGTCGGCGTGGACGATGCCTCCGGGCTCGGGCCGACGGTTGCGGATGGCCATGTCGAGGGCGTTGACCACGAGCGTGCGTCCTGCTTGGAGTCGATGGACCAGCCCACGATGCGGCGGCTGTAGGCGTCGAGGACCGCGGCACAGTAGATCCACCCTTCCCGTGTCCGATGCTGGGTGATGTCGGTAACCCAGAGCTCGTTGGGACGAAGCCTGTGGAACTTCCGGTTGACCAGATCGTCGGCGGTGACCACGCCGCGTAGCCGCTTGACCCTGGTCGGTCCCGGTAGGCCGTGGAGGCCAGCTTGGTTCATGAGCAGCCAGACGGTGCGTTCACAGACGGTGATGCCCATCCCCAGGGTGAGTTCGGCGTGCACGCGCCGGTACCCGTAGGTGCCACGGGAGGCGACGTGGACCTCGCGGATCAGGCCGGTGAGCCATTGGCGGCGCAGCTGCGTGGGGGTGGTCGGGACCGCTTCTGCTTGTAGTAGTTCTGCCGTGCCACTCCTAGGACCAGGCAGCAGCGATCGGTCTCGCCACGATCGATGCGGTCCTGCTTGACCCACTTGGAGAGCCTGACGGGGTGGATGTCGAGCTCGTGAGCGGGCTGCTTCTGCGGTTCGCCCGCACGGACGAGCGCGATGGCTCGGGCGCGGAACTCGGGCGGGTAGGCACGGGGCACGGTGTTCAGCCTTCCGGTCAAGGCAGTCACTTGGCCACCGGAGCTGGAACCCTTTCGATGGGCAGGTCAGGAAGTCCTCTATCTCTTCAGCACACCCACGGGGCACCACCGAACGTGCGGATGCATGTCGAGCGCACCGTTGCGCACTGGCGCCCTACCCGCACCGTGTGAAGATGATGGAATGCTGACTGGGCTGATCCTTGCGGCCGGGGCGGGCCGTCGGTACGGACAGCCCAAGGTTCTGGTTCGTGATCCTGGCGGCGTCCCCTTGGTGCACCACGCGATCCACGCCCTCGTCCTGGGTGGGTGTGACCACCTCGTTGTCGTCCTTGGTGCCGCAGCGGCTGAGGCACGCACGTTGGTCGCTCGTTGTGCCGTGAAGGGCAGCATCGTCGAATCCGTCATCGCCGAGGATTGGGAGACGGGGCAGTCGGCGTCATTGAGGGCAGGACTGGCTGCGGCCACGGGAACTGCGGCACAGGCAGCCGTCGTCACCCTGGTGGACCTGCCGGACGTATCGGCTGCAGTCGTTCAGAGAATGACGGCCCGTATCGGTCCCGATTCGCTCGCACGCGCGATCTACGACGGCAACCCAGGCCACCCCGTGGTCCTGGGCCGCGCGCACTGGAGCGCGATTCGAAGCAGCTCGGTGGGCGACGCCGGAGCCCGCGGCTACTTGGCAACGCTTCAGGTCCGTTCCGTGGAATGCGGAGACTTGGCGACCGGGATGGACATCGACCGCCCCGAGGACTTCCCGCCACACCGTTGACCCGTTCCGGGGCGATGCACGTCAGCAGGGAGGGCGCGCCGCACGGTGGATCGTCCCCTGAGTCGCACGAAGCCGCTGACCGGTCCCGCCGCAGCGAACCGCAATGACCTCGGCGGCGATGCTGATCGCAGTCTCTTCCGGCGTCCTGGCTCCGAGGTCGAGTCCGATCGGGCTGGACAGCCGGGCCAGCTCCTTCTCGTCCAACCCCGCCTCACGGAGCTTCGCCATCCGGTCCTCGTGGGTGCGCCGCGAGCCCATGGCGCCGACGTAGCCGATCTCGGGTGCCCGCAACGCCACTTCCAGCAGTGGTACGTCGAACTTCGGGTCGTGGGTGAGGACCGTGACCACGGTGCGCCCGTCAATGCGTCCCCCCTGCAGCTCCGCAGCCAGGTAGTGGTGCGGCCACTCCACGACAACCTCGTCTGCCTCCGGGAACCGACTGGCCGTGGCAAAGACCGGCCGGGCATCACACACCGTGACCCGGTAGCCGAGGAAACGACCGACCCGTGCCATCTCGGCGGCAAAGTCGGTTGCCCCGAAGACGAGCATGCGAGGCGGCGGTGCGAAGGCCCAGACGAAGACCCGCATGCCTTCCCCGCGCCGTTCCCCACTCGGTCCGTACGAGAGGGTTGCGCTCTGGCCAGCTGCGAGCATGCCCAAGGCGTCGTCTCGAACGGCGGCATCTACCCGCGCGCTCCCTAGCGATCGCTCGCCAGAAGTCACCGCGTCACTGGGCCGGATCACCTTGCGGCGGCCCAGCCGAGCTCTCTCCGGATGTTCGACAACGGTTGCCACGGCCACCGGGCGCCCGGCCGCGATGTCTGCAGCGATCTCAGCCAGCTCCGGAAATGTGTCCCGATTCACCCTTTCGACATAGACGTCGAGGATTCCCCCGCACGTCAGACCGACGGCGAAGGCATCGTCGTCGGACACGCCGTAGCGGTGCAGAACCGGCTCGCCGGTGCCGGCAACTTCCTGCGCCGACTCGTAGACGGATCCCTCCACGCAGCCTCCCGAGACCGAGCCGACGGCCGACGCATCTGGACCCACCAGCATCGAGGCACCCGGCGGACGGGGCGCCGACTGGAAGGTCGCGATGACGGTCCCCATGCCCACGGTCTCGCCGGACTCCCACCACGCCAGCAGCTGCGGCAGCACCTCACGCATCGCATCGGCCTAGCCACATGTCCACTTCTCTCCACTCCGTTCCGTTGCAGGGTCCGTCGAACGACGCTTCGGCACGGCCGAGCTGACCGGACACGAGCACCTGGGACGCCGGATCGTCCCCAGGACTTTCAGGTATCGAGGAAGTGGTCGGGCGTCAGCGGCAGCGAGCGCACTCGTACGCCGGTGGCGTGGAAGGTGGCGTTGGCGACCGCGGCGGCCGTGCCGACGATGCCGATCTCGCCGATGCCGCGCGACCCCATGGGCGTGAAGACCTCGTCGGACTCCTCGAGCCACTCCGCGTCGACGTCGAGCACGTCGGCGTGCGCGGCCACGTGGTACGTCGCGAGGTCCTGGGTGACGACGTGGCCGAAGCGCGGGTCGCGGTACGACTCCTCGAACAGGCCCGCGGAGAGCCCCATCACGAGCCCGCCGATCAGCTGCGAGCGCGCGGTCCTCGGGTTGATGACCCGGCCGACGGAGTAGACGCCGTGCAGCCGCGGGACCCGGACCTCGCCCGTCCAGCGGTTGACCCGGGCCTCGGCGAAGACGGCACCGAACGAGTGGAAGGCGAGCTCCTCGGCCGCAGGGTTGTCCGCAGCGGAGGCTGTGGTGTGCAGGCCCGGGTCGGGGGTGTCGCCGTGGTCGGCTCGAAAGAGCTGCGCGGCGGCGACGATCGCGGAGCCCCACGAGGTCGTGCCGGAGGAGCCGCCAGCCACTGAGGCGGGTGGCAGGAGGCTGTCCGCGAGCGCGAGGTCGATGTCCCCCGGGTCGACCTCGAGCGCGTCGGCCGCGATCTGGGTCAGGACCGTCCGCGCGCCGGTGCCGATGTCGACGGCGCCGATCGCGACAGCGTAGCGACCACCCTCGAGCGAGGTGATGCGAGCGCTGTTCCCGGGCGACCTCATGGCCGGGTACGTCGCCGACGCGACCCCCGTGCCGACCCACCAGTCGCCGTCCAGGCGGGACCGCGGCTGGAGCGGTCGGTCACCCCAGCCGAACCGGTCGGCCCCGCGGTGCAGGCAGTCCAGCAGCCGACGGTCGTTGAACGGCCGGCCGGTCTCCGGGTCCCGGTCGGGCTCGTTGCGCTCGCGCACCACGATCGGGTCGAGACCGCACGCCACCGCGAGCTCGTCCATGGCAACCTCGTGGGCGTACATGCCTGGCATCTCCCCCGGTGCGCGCATCCACGACGGCACTGCGACGTCGAGCTGCGCCAGGCGGTGGCTGGTGCGCCGGTTCGGGGCGGCGTACATCATCCGCGTCGGCGCGGCGGTCTGTTCGGCGAACTCGCGCACGACCGACGTCTGCTCCTGCACGGCGTGCTCGATGGCAGCCAATCGACCATCGGCGTCCGCCCCGAGCCTGATGTGCGAGATCGTGGCGGTGCGGTAGCCGGTGAGGGAGAACATCTGCTGGCGGGTCACCGCGACGCGGACCGGTCGTCCCCCGGTCGTGCGGGCGGCGAGCGCGGCCGCCATGACGTGTGCGTGGGCCTCGCCCTTGCTGCCGAACCCGCCCCCGACGTACGGCGCCCGTACCCGCACCTGGTCGGGCTCGAGGCCGAGCATGGGTGCCAGGGCCTGGACGACACCGTGCACACCCTGGGTCGAGTCGAACATCGTGAGCATGTCGCGCCCGTCGTGCTGCTCCCACCAGGCGACGGTGGCGTGCGGCTCGAGCGGGTTGTTGTGCTCGTAGGGAGTGCGGTAGGTCTGCTCGACCACGACCACGACCTCCGCCGACGCCAGGGCCGCGTCCACGTCGCCCTCGTCGGTGTCGGTCTCCATGTCGGGATTGACGCGCTCGGGACGGTACGTCGCGTTGTCCTCGCGCAGCTCTGCCGCGTGCGGCTCCTGCTCGTACGTCACCTCGACCAGCGCCGCGCCCTCCCGCGCCGCCTCGGAGGTCTCGGCCAGCACCAGGGCGACCACCTGGCCGCGGAAGCCCACCCGGTCGTCCTGCAGGATCGCCAGCTCGCCGTTGTCCGTCTTCGCCAGCCGGGGCGCGTTGGTGTGGTCCAGCACGGCTGTCACACCGGGGTGGGTCAGCGCGGCGGAGCCGTCGACCCGGGTCACCCGCCCCTTGGCCACCGTCGAGGTCACCAGCCACAGGCTGAGCGGCGCGGCGACTCCGTCGTCCGCGGAGTGCTCCACGGCGTACGACGCCAGGCCCGTCACCTTCTCCGGCCCGTCCACGCGGTCCAGCGACGTCCCGATCGAGCGCGGCGAGATCCGTCGGGTCTGCTGCTCGGTCATCGCGCTGCCTCCTCGGCGAGCCGCAGGAGCGTCATGGTGGTGGTGTTGCGGACCAGGGCGACCTTGAAGGCGGTCTCGGCACTGGTCGTGGCTACGTCCAGCTCGTCATCGACGGCGGTCCGGAGCGCGTCCTCGTCGAGCCGCCCTCCGACCAGCGCCGTCTCGGCGCGGTACGCGCGCCATGGTTTGTGGGCGACACCGCCCCAGGCGATGCGGACGTCGTCCACGGTGCCACCGTCGAGGCGCAGGGTCCCGGCCACCGAGACGAGGGCGAAGGCGAAGGAGGCGCGGTCGCGGACCTTCGAGTACGTCGACACCGTGTCCGGGTGACTCATCGGCAGCTCGACGGCGGTGATCAGGTCGGTGGGAGCGAGCGTGGTGTCGGCCTCGGGGTGCTCTCCCGGCAGCCGGTGCAGGTCCTCCAGCGGGACCCGGCGCTCGCCGTCCACGCCGAGCACCACCACGGTGGCGTCGACGGCGGCCAGCCCGACCGCCAGGTCCGAGGGATGGGTCGTCACACATTCCGGACTCGCGCCCAGGATCGCGTTGTAGCGCCCGTAGCCGTCCAGCGCGGAACAGCCGCTTCCTGGCTCCCGCTTGTTGCACGGTGTCGTGACGTCCTGAAAGTAGACGCAGCGGGTGCGCTGGAGGAGGTTGCCGGCCGTGGTCGCCTGATTGCGGATCTGGCCAGAGGCGCCGGCGAGCAACGCGCGAGCGACCACCGCGAAACGGGAGCGGACCACCGGGTGCGCGGCCAGGTCGCTGTTGCGGACGTTGGCGCCGATGCGCAGCAGGTGGCCGTCCTCCCCCTCGCACTCCTCGACGACGTCGAGGGGAAGGCCGCTGACGTCGACCACCAGCTCCGGAGAGGCGACACCGAGCTTGAGGTGGTCGACCAGGTTGCTGCCGCCGGCCATGAACCTGGCCCCGGGGTTGCTCGCCATGAGCTCGACGGCCTCCTCCGCGGAGGTGGGGCGGCGGTACTCCAGGGTCCTCATCGGCCGGCCGCCTGGCGAACTGCCGCGAGAATGCCGGGATACGCCCCGCACCGGCACAGGTTGCCGCTCATCCGCTCCCGGATCTCCGCGTCATCGAGGTCCACGTCGGCTGTCAGGTCGCCGGTGACATGGCTCGGGTGCCCTTGCCTGGCCTCCTCCAGCATGCCGACCGCCGAGCAGACCTGGCCGGGCGTGCAGTAGCCGCACTGGTAGCCGTCGTGCTCCAGGAACGACTGCTGGACGGGATGCAGGTCGCCCTCGGACTCACCGAGTCCCGCCGCTGTGACGATCTCGGCTCCGTCGTGCGCGACCGCCAGCGACAGGCAGGTCAGGTGGCGACGTCCCTCGAGGAGGACGGTGCACGAGCCGCACTGGCCGTGGTCACACCCCTTCTTCGGGGAGGTGACCTGCAGCCGCTCGCGCAGCGCGTCAAGGAGGGTTGTCCGCGTGTCGACGGACAGGGAGTGCGGGGTGCCGTCGACGACCAGCCGGATCTCGGAATCCATGCTGGGGCCGTACCCAGATCAAAGGCGGCTATCCGTGGGTCACGGAGCGCGGATCCGGCGATCCGAACCGCGTTAGCCTCCCAGGATCAGGTCACGATCTGCTGGTCCCTCGAGATCCTGCAGGACGCGGAATCGGTGCGCTGGGGTATCGGCGGCTACCGCGCCCTTGCCTGCCTTCAGGGGGACGAAGACATCCAGCGCCCGAGGGGAGGAGGTGACGATCGTTCGACGCCCCCGCGCCGCCGGAGGCCGGCAAGGTCTAGCTGCCGCCGCGCCACTTCCGGACGACGTCGCGGACCCCAGTGACCAGGGCCCAGGCGAACCAGAGGGCGAGCAGCGCCGCGCCCACGCCGGCGCCGACGAGGAGCCCGACGGTGCCCGCGACGAAGTAGCCGATGACGGCGCCCAGGACGACCGGGCCGGCGATCGCCACCACCTCGAGGACGCTGTCGCGGAGGTCGCCCACCATCGAGCGTGCGGCCGAGGCCAGCGCGTGCCTCAGGCCGGGCCGGTCGTCCTGGTGCGTGGGTCCGTCGTCGTGGGTGCTCACGCGGGCCAGCCTAGGACGACCGGGCGCGGCGGGCGGCTGTGTCGTCCGCACACCCCCAGCAGGGCGACCAGCACCCTCGGATCCGACGCCCGAGACGTCCGTTGACCCCGCTTCGCGACCACGGATAGCGTCCGGCACCCCACTCCAGGACCACGGAGCCCCCATGCTGCGACCGCTCGCCACCGCCCTTGCCACCGCCGCGCTGATGTTCGCCGGCCTGACGGCACCCACCTCGGCCACCCCCCACCACGGCCCGTCGCCCAAGGAGGAGCGCAGACCCATCGTGTTCGTGCACGGGTCGTCGGGCTCCGGGTCGCAGTTCGAGAGCCAGGCCCAACGGTACGCGTCGAACGGCTACCCGGTGTCGTGGATCGAGGCGCACGAGTACGACTCGACGTTCGCGACCACCTCGCTGGCCGACGTCCACGCCGCACTCGACGCCCGGATCGACGCCCTGCGCGAGCGCACCGGCGCCGAGCAGGTCGACGTCCTGGCCCACTCGTTGGGCACCTACGTGCTGCAGCGGTACCTGACCAGCTCGCCCGAGCGGGCGGCCGAGGTCGCGCACTACGTGAACCTCGACGGTGCCCCGGCGGCCGAGCCTCCCGGCGGCGTCGAGACCCTCGCCATCTGGGGGGAGAACAACGCCGCGGGGGAGATCACCGGCGCCCGCAACGTGCACCTCGACGACCAGGGCCACACCGAGACGGTCACCTCGCCCGAGTCGTTCACCGAGGCGTACACGTTCTTCACCGACAAGGCGCCGAGGACGACCGAGGTGGTCCGGGCCTCCGGGCGCATCGACGTCTCCGGCCGCGCCGTGCTGTTCCCCAGCAACGTCGGCGTCGACGGCGCGACCCTCGAGGTGCACCAGGTCAACGCGCACACCGGCCGGCGGATCGGTCGCCGCCCGGTCGCCACCTACCAGCTCTCCGGCACCGGGTCGTTCGGTCCGTTCAAGGCCTCCCCGACGGCGTCCTACGAGTTCGCGCTCATCTGGCCGGGCGGGCCGACCCACCACTTCTACCGCCAGCCGTTCCGGCGCTCCGACTCGCTCGTCCGGCTGCTCGCCAGCGTCCCCGGCACCGGACTGGACGCCGCCACCGAGAAGAGCGACGCCCACGTGAACCTCACCGTGAACCGCAACAAGGAGTGGTGGGGCGACCAGGGTGAGGCCGGTGACACCCTGAGCATCGGCGGGCAGAACGTGCTGACCCCCGCGGTCGCGCCCCGGAAGCGCCGGATCATCGGGATGTTCGCCTTCGACGCCGGCAGCGACAAGGTGAGCGCCACCGACGCGGTGCTGCCCGCCTTCGCCTCGCTCCCGTTCATCACGGGCACGGACGTCTACCTCCCAGTGTCCGAGCGCGGGACCGTGCGGCTGGTGGCGAAGGCCCGCGGGGAGCGCCGCGCCCAGGTGATCAACGTCCCGGCGCTCCCGTCGAGCGAGCACCGCATCAGCGTGCAGTTCGACGACTTCGTGCCGCGTCTTCGCTGACCGGGACGGCGACCGGCTCACCCGCCCTGAGGAACGAGCCGGTCGGCTCCCGACCATCACCACCGAGGCGTCCGGGCAGGGGACGATCTCGGCGTAGAAGAAGTCGTGGTGCCAGACCCGCGGGCGGCGCGTGCCCTCGAGCTGCGCCGCGCAGCATGCCCCCCAGGGCTCAGCCGGGTGCCAGCGCGTGACCCTCGAGGCGGTGGAGGTCGGGCAGCCGACGGCGCAGCACCATGTGCACGGTGACCAGACCGGAGGTCAGCGCCGCGTAGACGCACCACAGCGACGCGAAGGCCTGGACGTAGACGAGGGCGACCACCGTGAGCCCGACGAGGTTGAGCAGCCCGAAGGCGACGATCGAGGGGTAGCCCGACAGCACCGACGGGCCGATCACCGCCACGATGTACAGCACGGCCCACATCGGCCCCCACGTCAGGTCGACGTTGTAGACCAGTGCATGCGGCTCCTCCCTGACCAGCAGGGGGCCGTCGAGCACCGCCCAGAGCAGGTACGCCGAGACCACCCCGCCGAGCACGACGAACGGCGCCACCCGCTGGCGCAGTCCCCGCGGCTCGAGCAGCAGCACTGCGAGCGGCACCAGGATCGGGAGGACCGGGAAGGCGAAGAGGACGTAGAGCATCGCGGCCGCGTCCTGTATCCCGGCCGAGACGTAGTCGGACGCGCCGCGCCAGACCAACGCCTCGGTCAGTTGGTGCAGCGCGAAGAGCAGGGGCAGCGACGCGAACGGGAGCTCTCGAGCGGTGCGCACCTCGCGCAGGGAGACAACCGCGACGGGGAGCAGCGCCAGCCCGGCGGTCACATCGGCACTCATCGAGAAGCACACACTCACCGGTACCCCTGCCCGGTGAAGTCAACCGCCCGTCGTCCTTGCTTCACCGAGCGAGGATGGCTGGGTGAGCGAGGACGTCGACGGCCCGGGTACCGAGTCGGTGTGGGACTACCCGCGCCCGCCAGTCGTGGTGCCGTCGAGCGAGCACGTCGTGGCCGAGCTCGACGGCGAGGTGGTGGTCGACACCAGGGAGTCGCTCCGAGTCCTGGAGACCAGCCACCCGCCGGTCTACTACGTCCCCGACCGAGCCGTCGCTAGCGGTCTGCTCAGGCCGGTCCAGGGCACGACATGGTGCGAGTTCAAGGGTTCCGCCTCCTACTTCGACGTGGGCGGGCCGAGCGGTCGGGTGCTGCCGCGGTCGGCGTGGCACTACCCGCACCCCAGCAGAGGCTTCGAGGCGCTCGTCGGCCACGTGGCCCTCTACCCCGGCCGGATGGACCGGTGCACGGTCGACGGCGAGACAGTCGTCGCCCAGGCCGGCGACTTCTACGGGGGCTGGATCACCAGCAGGGTCACCGGGCCGTTCAAGGGCGCGCCCGGCACGGACGGCTGGTAGGCCAGCGTTTCATCGCCGACGCCGGCGACGTACGACCACCCACGCGACCACCGCCACCAGAACGACCACGAACAGTGCGCCGGCACCGCGCCCGAGGTCTCGCGCCAGCGCCCGGTACGGCGCGCCAGCCAGGTAGCCGGCCACCGCGACCGCGGTCGCCCAGACGACACCACCGGCCATTTTGAAGACGGTGAACCGGACGGTCAAGATCAGGGCCGAGTGGCCGACACCGCCGCGCAGCAGCTCGGCCACTCCTCCCCCGACATCACCCGCGAGTTCTACATCGCCAAGCCCGCGGTCGCCGCCGATGTGGCCCACGTCTTGGCCGAGCTTGCTGGCTTGAGTCCGGGTGAGCAGGAGCCGCAGCCGCCGAATAAGTGGTGAATAAGTGGTTGATTAGCCGTTCTAGCTCAAATGCGAACCGCCCCCGACACTGCGTTTCCGCAGGTCAGGGGCGGTTTTTTGTCGGGCTGACAGGATTTGAACCTGCGACCCCTTGACCCCCAGTCAAGTGCGCTACCAAGCTGCGCTACAGCCCGATGGTCTTCCGAGGAAGGCCAGAGGGAACATTACCCCAGGGAGTCCGGGGAGTCCGCATCGGGCTCGCCGGCGCCGGGCATGACCCGCTCGGGTGGTCCGCCCTCGTCCTGAGGGCCCGCCCGGACCCCCCGGACGCGTGCCTGGGAATGGCCCGTCCGGGTCATCTCTGGCCGTTCCGCGGGTGGGCCCGTCCGCGCCGCCACACGATGGCTTCGTCCGACCACGACGAGGAAGCCACCATGACCGCCACTCCCCCCGAGCACCTGCCCCCCACGGGTGCCCCGTCCCATCGCGCGCCCCGGCGTGGCGTCGGCGTCCGTCGCTGGGTGTTGATGGCGGTCCTGCTGCTCGGGGGCGGAGGACTGGTCGGCTCGCTGCTGGCCGCCTCACCCGCCCACGCGGCGCACCTCGACGACAGCCCTGAAGTGAGCCCGATGGAGCGGTTGCTGGCCAAGCAGGTCGCGGCTCGGCAGCGCGCGCTGGCCCAGATCGACCGACAGGCTGCGGCCTGGTCCCGGGTGCTGGCCGACCGGTCGGCCCAGCTCTCCGAGCTCGGCTACGACGGCGACCCCGAGTCCGCCACGGCGGTACTACCGCTCGCCTCCTACCGGCTCTCCGCCAGCTTCGGCGCCGCCGGCGACCTCTGGGAGCACGACCACACCGGGCAGGACTTCGGCGCCTCGTCGGGCACTTCCCTGCACGCCGTCGCCGACGCCGAGGTGCTCTCGGTGGGTGACGCCGGGGCCTACGGCCTGCGCACCGTCTTCGGGCTGCCCGACGGCACCCAGATCTGGTACTGCCACCAGCTCACCGCGCTGGTCGCCCCCGGTGAGACCGTGGAGATCGCCGAGACGGTCGGCCTGGTGGGATCGACGGGCAACTCCACCGGCCCCCACCTGCACCTGGAGGTGCGTGACCCCTCGGGCGTGGCGATGGACCCCGTCGCGTGGCTGACCACGCACGGGGTCACCCCCTGACGCCACCGCCCGGAAGCGCGGCGGCCCAGCGCCTCAGCGCTTGCGCTTCTCCCTCGGGCGCTGCTGCAGCACGATCGGGGTCCCCGCGAAGCCGAACTCCTCCCGCAGCCGCCGCTCGATGAAGCGCTCGTAGGAGGCGTCCAGCTTGCCGCTGGTGAAGAGCACGAACATCGGCGGCGCGGTGCCGGCCTGGGTGCCGAAGAGGATCTTCGGCTGCTTGCCGCTGCGGACCGGGTGCGGCTGCTCGGCCACCAGGCGCCCGAGGAAGGTGTTGAGGGCACCGGTGCCGATCCGGGTCTCCCACCCCTCCAGGGCCTTGTCCAGCGCGGGGACGAGCCGGTCCACGTGCCAGCCGGTGCGTGCGGTGATGTTGATCCGCGGCGCCCAACGCACCTGCACCAGGTCCCGCTCGATCTCCCGCTCGAGGTAGTAGCGACGCTCCTCGTCGACCAGGTCCCACTTGTTGAAGGCGATGACCAGGGCACGCCCGGCGTCACGGATCGTCTGGATGATCCGCATGTCCTGCTCGGAGATCGACTGGCCCCCGTCGACCACAAGCACCGCGACCTCGGCGCGGTCGATCGCGTTGGTGGTCCGCAGGGAGGCGTAGTACTCGTGGCCCGACGCGGTCTTGACCCGCTTGCGGATCCCGGCGGTGTCGATGAAGCGCCAGGTGCGACCACCCAGCTCGATCAGCTCGTCGACCGGGTCCACGGTGGTGCCGGCGACGTTGTCGACGACCACCCGCTCCTCCCCGGCCAACCGGTTGAGCAGGCTGGACTTGCCGACGTTGGGCCGGCCGACGATGGCGATCCGGCGGGGTCCACCGACCTCGTCGAAACGCTCCGGCGGGGTCTCCGGCAACGCCGCGAGGACGGCGTCCAGCATGTCGCCGCTCCCCCGGCCGTGCAGCGCGGAGACGGGGTACGGCTCGCCGAGACCCAGGTTCCACAGGCCGTAGGCCTCGGTCTCGGTCCGCTGGTCGTCGACCTTGTTGGCGGCCAGCACGACCGGCTTGCCCGACTTGCGCAGCACCTTGACGACCGCCTCGTCGGCGTCGGTGATGCCCACGTTGGCGTCGACCACGAAGAGGACGGCGTCGGCCAGCTGGACCGCCACCTCGGCCTGCCCGGAGATCTGCTCGGCCAGGCCACGGGCGTCGGGGTCCCAGCCGCCGGTGTCGACGACCGTGAACGCACGGCCGTTCCAGTTGGCGTCGTAGGAGACCCGGTCCCGGGTCACACCCGGGCGGTCCTCCACGACGGCCTCGCGGCGGCCGATGATCCGGTTGACGAGGGTCGACTTCCCGACGTTCGGCCGGCCGACCACCGCCAGGATCGGGACAGGGCCCAGGGAGGTGGAGGTCTCGAGCGGCTCGGTCATGGTGTTCCTCTGTTCACGAACCCGGTGTCCGGGTCCTTCTCGGTCTGCCCGGCCGGGAGAGGTCCCGGCAGGTCTCGCCCGGTCAGGGCGCAGGCGCGGTCCAGCTGTCCGCGCATGTGCTGGAGGAGCAACGCCGAGGCGCGCAGCACTTGTTCCCGTCGCCGAGGCCACGGAGAGTGCTGCACCGCCCACGGCTCGCCCAGCACGAAGTCGATCCTGGCCCCGCGGGGCGGCACGGAGCTCGAGGCCCCGCCAGGCACGCGGGTGCCGAAGAAGCTGACCGGCACCACGGGCGCCCCGGTGACCAGGGCCAGGTACGCCGCCCCGTGGTGGAACCGGGACAGGTCGCCGGGGCCGCGGGTGCCCTCGGGAAAGACGCCCACCGCGCCACCGTCCCGCAGCACCCGCACACACTGGCGGACGGCGGACGGATCCGGGTGGAAGCGGTCGAGGGGGATCTGACCAGCGTGGCGCAGGAAACCGCCCAGGCGGCCTGAGAACATCTCGGCCTTGGTCAGCGCGTGCACCGGACGCGGCGCCAGGATCGCCATCAGCGGACCGTCGAGGACCCCGATGTGGTTGCCGGCCACGATCGCCGGGCCGGTCCTGGGCATCTGGGAGTCACCGTGCACCCGCACGTCGTACCAGGACGAGACGAGTCTGTGGGCCAACGGCCGGCAGCGCACCAGCATCCTCGTCGGTGGGTGCCGTTCGCTGCTCCGTGGCAGCTCGGCCAGGGTCATCGCGGGCTCGCCACCGCCCGCGCGAGGTCCACCACCTGGGCGATGACCTCCTCGAGGGAGTAGCCGGTGGTGTCGAGGTGGACCGCCCCGTCGGCCTGCACCAGCGGCGCGGTCTTGCGGGTGGAGTCGATGGCGTCGCGGGCGAGCAACGAGGCCTCGGTGCTGGCCACGTCGGAGCCGCCCTCCTCCAGGGCACGCCTGGCAGCACGCGCGGCCGGGTCGGCGGTCAGGAAGACCTTCACGTCCGCGTCGGGGGCGACGACGGAGCCGATGTCGCGGCCCTCCACGACGATGCCGCCGTCGCCGATCACCTCGCGCTGCAGCTCGAGCAGCCGGGCCCGCACCTCGGGCACGGCGCTGACCGGGCTGACGGCGGCGTTGACCTCGTCGGCGCGGATCGCGACCGAGACGTCGGTGCCGTCGACCGTGATGGTGGGGTGGGCCGGGTCGGTGCCGGACTCGATCCGGGGCTCAGCGGCCCTGGCCGCGACGAGCGCGGCGTCGTGCACGTCCACTCCAGCTCGCAGCATCCACCAGGTGACCGCCCGGAACATCGCGCCCGTGTCCAGGTAGCGCAGGCCGAGCTCGCGGGCGACGCCGCGCGAGGTGCTCGACTTGCCGGAACCGGAGGGTCCGTCGACCGCGATGACGGGACCGGACGGACGTGCGTGCGACGTGCTCACCGCGGGGTTGCTCCTAGCTGGCAGAGGCGGACCTTGCCAGCGCAGCCTACCGGTGGGTGACCCAGCCCCGAGATTCCAGAGACGCACGCAGGTGCGCCTCACGCTGCTCCCGGACGACGAGCTCGACCAGACCCACCGGGCGGCCGGGGTCGTGGTCGATCCGCACGTCCTCGATGTTGACGTCGCTGGCGCCGGCGTCGGCGAAGAGACGGGCGAGCTCGCCCGGGGTGTCCGGCACGGCGACGAAGACGGAGGCGACGGGCACCATCGGACCGCCGTGCTTGCCGGGGATGGCACGGGTCCCCTCGACCCCGTGGGTCAGGAGGTCGTGCAGCACCCCCCGCTCACCGTCGCGGACGGCGTCCAGGAGGACGTCGAGCTGCTCGCGCACCTCGCCGAGCACCTCGAGCACCGCCTCGGAGTTCGCCGCCACGATCTGCTCCCACAGTCGTGGGTCGCTGGCGGCGATGCGCGTGACGTCCCGCACACCCTGCCCGGAGAGCGCCAGGTCCCGGTCGGGTGCCTCCCGCAGCCGTCCGGCGACCAGGACGGCGGCCAGGTGCGGCAGGTGGGAGGTGCGGGCCACCGCCCGGTCGTGCTCCTCGGGCCCGAGCTCGACGACCACCGCGCCGCAGAGCCTGGCGAGGTCGCGGACCAGCTCGATCGCCGAGGGCGCGCTCCGCTCGTGGCCCACCACGGCCCACGGCCGCCCGTCGAAGAGGCCTGAGGAGGCCGCCAGCGGGCCGGAGCGCTCACTCCCGGCCATCGGGTGGCTCCCGACGTACCGCGACGCCGTCTGCGCGTCGACGCGGCCGAGGACCTCGGCCAGGGGGCGGGACTTGATGCTGCCCACGTCGGTGACCACGGCGTCGCTGGCCTGGAGCGCCTCCGTGATTGACTCACCCAGCAGATCGGGCGGCACCGCGACGACGACCAGCTGAGGCTGGTCCTCAGGGCGCCGGGCCCGGCCGGCCCCCAGACCGCTGGCGGTGCGGAGGTTCTCCCCGGAGACGTCGCTGAGCAGCACCTCGAGCCCGGCGCCGCGGCAGGCGAGGGCGATCGAGGTCCCGACCAGACCGGCGCCCACGACCTCGACCGGTCCGGTGAGCCTCACGAGTGCTCGCCGCCGGGTACCTCGCGGACCCGGGCCAGGTCACGACGGAGCGCGGCCGCGCCGTGCAGGTAGATGTGGGTGACCTCGGCGCGGGGCAGGTCGGTCTCCACGTGCGCCATCATCCGGACCACCCGTGGCATGGAGCGGGCGATCTCGAGCTCGCGGGCACACATCAGGGGAACGTCGGAGAAGCCCAGCTGGCGTGCCGCGTAGGCGGGGAACTCGGCGACCAGGTCACTGGTGGCGGTGAAGATCACGGAGATGAAGTCGTCCACGGTCAGCCCGTTTGCCGACATCATCTCCTGCACCATCTCGGCCACCCGCTCGAGCATGTGCTCGCGGCTGTCCTCGTCCAGCTGGGTGGCTCCGCGCACGGCGCGCACGCTCACGTCTCTCTCCTGACCGACTTCTCGTCTACACCGACCGGCTCAGCCTAGTTCGACCCGGCCGCTACAGCTCCACGCGGTCCAGCAGCGCGCCCAGCTCGTCACGCGTCAGGTCCCTCAGCTCCCCGGCCGGGAGACGGCCCAGCTCGACCGGCCCGAACCTGGTCCGCGTCAGGCGGCGGACGGGGTGTCCGACCTCGGCGAGCAGCCGGCGCACGATCCGGTTGCGCCCCTC
Source organism: Nocardioides sp. Z22_16 (assembly GCF_058134365.1). Lineage (NCBI taxonomy): Bacteria > Bacillati > Actinomycetota > Actinomycetes > Propionibacteriales > Nocardioidaceae > Nocardioides > Nocardioides sp. Z22_16. The sequence goes on along the minus strand of NZ_JBYTTI010000004.1, from coordinate 18,119 downwards.
GTGGATCACCAGCTCCACGATGCTGCGTCCCTGCGCCCCGCCGCGCCCGGTCTCGATCACCTTGACCCGGGAGACCTGGACGGGCCCGTCCTCCAGGACGACACCGTCGCGCAGGCGCTTCAGGGTGGCGCGATCCACCTCGCCCTCCACCTCCGCGACGTAGGTCTTCTCCACCTCGAAGGAGGGGTGGGCCATCCGGTGGGCGAAGTCCCCGTCGTTGGTGAGCAGCAGCAGGCCCGAGGTGTCGGTATCGAGCCGGCCGACGTGGAAGAGCCGCTCCGGCCGGTCGGCGACCACGTCGGTGAGGCAGCGGCGTCCTTCGGGGTCCGACATCGTGGAGACCACTCCCCTGGGCTTGTTGAGCACCAGGTAGACGTGCGCCGACTGCGGCGGCAGCCGCTTGCCGTCGACCCGGATCACCGCGGTCGTCGGGTCCACCTTGGTGCCGAGCCGGGTGACGACCTCGCCGTCGACCTCCACGTGCCCCTCGAGCATCAGCTCCTCGCACTTGCGCCGCGAGGCCACCCCCGACTGGGCCAGCAGCTTCTGCAGCCGCACCAGCCCCTCCTCGTCGGGCCACCCGCCCGGAGGCTGGACGCCGTCCCGGTCACCGTGCTGGGCGCCGTGCTGGTCGTCACTCATGCGATCTCCGTCCCGGCGTCCGGCTCGGTCCCGGCCCCGCTGTGCGGTGACGGGTGCGGCGGTTGCGCCGACGGTGGGGAGGACGCCTGGGCGGGCGGCTGCTGCGGCTCGGGGCGCGAGCCAGCACTGCCGCCCACGGCGGCCAGCTCCTCGTCCAGGTCGTCCATGTCCGGCAGGTACGGCGCCAGCTCAGGCAGGTCGTCGAGGCTGGTCACGCCGATCCTCTCCAGGAAGTAGCTCGTGGTGCGGTACAGGTGCGCTCCGGTCGTCTCGTCCTGCCCCGCCTCCTCCACCAGGCCCCGCGAGAGGAGGGTGCGCATCACGCCGTCGACGTTGACCCCCCGGATCGCCGAGACCCGGGCACGCGAGACGGGCTGCTTGTAGGCCACCACCGCCAGCGTCTCCAGCGCGGCCTGGGTCAGCCTGGCCTGCTGGCCCTCCAGGACGAACCCCTCCACCACGAAGGCGTACTGCTCACGGGTGTAGTAGCGCCACCCGCCGGCCACGTTCCTCAGCTCGAAGCCGCGGTCCTGGTCGGTGTACTCCTGGGCCAGGGCGTGGAGCGCCGCGTCCACCTCCTCCACCGGGTGCCCGACGGCGGAGGCCAGGGTGACCCGGTCCAGCGGCTGGTCGGCCACCATCAGGATCGCCTCCAGGGCCGGCCGCAGCGCCACCAGCTCGACGGCCAGCGTCTCGGGCTCCTGCGGCTCCTGCTCCTGCGGCTCCTGCTCCTGGGGCTGGTCCGGCGCAGGCCGGTCACCCACGGTGGGCTCGTCGACCCCGGGCTCGCGCCCCGGCTCGGTGCCCGTCTGCTCGCTCATCGATCCTCTTCCGCTGTCTGCGTCTCGGTGGCGGGTGCCTGGTCGTCCGGCGGCGCCCCGTCGAACTCGTCCACGATCTCCACGTCGCCCTCCTCGCTGCCGGTCCACCGGACGGTGAGCTCGCCGAGCGGGGTGACCTGGTCGAAGGCCACCGCCCCCTCCCGGAAGAGCTCGAGCAGGGAGAGGAACCGCGCGACCGTGGTCAGGGTGTCCGGGGAGTCCCGGCACAGGGCCCTGAAGGTCATGGTGCCCTGACGGCGGAGCCGGTCGACGACCAGGTTCCCCTGCTCGCGGACGCTGACCCGGGCCGCGTGGATGTGTTGGAGGGAGACCTCGGGGACGGCCTTGGGCTCCAGTGCCTTCGCGGCGAGCGCGGCGAACCTGTCCAGCCCGATGCCGATCAGCACCTCCGGCAGCAGCGTGGCGAACCGCTCCTCCAGGCCCACGGCCCGCGGGTAGCGGAGGCTCTCGTCGGCCAGCCTGCCCTCGAGCACGCCGGCGACCAGCTTGAACGCCCGGTACTGCATCAGTCTGGCGAAGAGGAGGTCGCGGGCCTCCAGCAGGGCCAGGTCCTCCTCGTCCTCGACGTCGCCCTGGGGCAGCAGCCGGGCGGCCTTGAGGTCCAGCAGCGTGGACGCGACCAGGAGGAAGGAGGTGGTCTGCTCCAGGTCCCAGACCGGGCCGCCCGCCTTCACGTGGGCGATGAACTCGTCGGTGACCCGGGAGAGGGAGACCTCGGTGACGTCCATCTTGTGCTTGGAGATGAGCGAGAGCAGCAGGTCGAAGGGACCCTCGAAGTTGTCCAGCCGGACCGCGAACGCCGGAGCCGCCTGCCCGGGCTCGGTGATCGCGGCCGAGGACGGAGTCGTCACTGCTCGGACAACCTCCGGACCAGGGCACTCTCGTCACCGTGCGCCTCGAGGTCGGCGAGCACCAGGGCCACCGCCTCGCGCACGATCCGTCCCCGGTCCACGGCCATGCCGTGGTTGCGTCGCAGGCTCAGCCGCGCGTGCTCGAGCTCCAGGAGCTCGTCTGAGGTCACGTAGACCGTCATCTTCTCGTCGTGTCGCACCCGGCCGCTGGGCCGGCGGGCGGGGGTACGCCGAGCGTCGGGGACCGGCCGCGGGGACGGCTCCTCCGCGCGCTCCGAGGTGGGACGGAAGAGGTCGTCGGCAGCCGGCAGGCTCACCCGTCGAGCCACCTGGCCAGCACCTCCTTGGCGAGGTTGCGGTAGGCCTCGGCCCCGGTGGAGCTCGAGGCATAGGTGGTGATCGGCTCCCCGGCGACCGTGGAGTCGGAGAACTTCACCGTCCGCCGGATCACGGTGTGGAAGACCTTGTCGCCCCACGCCTGGACCAGCCGGTCCATCACCTCGCGGCTGTGCAGGGTGCGCCCGTCGAACATGGTGCCGAGCACGCCGTCGATCTCGAGCTTGGGGTTGAGCCGCTCGCGGACCTTGTCGATGGTGGTCTTGAGCAGCGCCACCCCGCGCAGGGCGAAGTACTCGCACTCCAGCGGCACGATGACGCCGTCGGAGGCGGTCAGCGCGTTGACGGTGAGGAGGCCCAGCGAGGGCTGGCAGTCGATCAGGATCACGTCGTACTGCTGCAGCGCCGGGGCGAGCACCCGCTGCAGGGTCTGCTCGCGGGCGACCTCGTGGACGAGCTGGACCTCGGCGGCCGACAGGTCGATGTTGGAGGGCAGCAGGTCCATCCCCGGCACGCCGGAGGGCACCACCACCTCGTCGAGCGTCACGTCGCGCTGCATCAGCAGGTTGTAGACGGTCAGCTCCATCTCGTGCGGGTTGAGGCCGAGCCCGACCGAGAGGGACCCCTGGGGGTCGAAGTCCACCAGCAGCACCTTGCGACCGAACTCCGCCAGGGAGGCGCCCAGGTTGATGGTGGTGGTCGTCTTGCCCACCCCGCCCTTCTGGTTGCACATGGAGATCACCCGCGCCGGCGCGCCCTCGGCGACGGGCTGCGGGTCGGGGAAGACCGGCATGGGGCGTCCGGTCGGGCCGATGACCTTCTCGGGTGGGGCCGGGACGGTCCCCTCCATGGAGGGGAACGGAATCGGTTCGCTCACAGAGGTCTCGTCTCCGGGGGAGGTGGTGGGCTGAGGCCGAGGAACGACCAGGGGAGGCATCGGGGAGGGACTGCTGCCGGACGCGCCGTGGATGGGCCTGTCTCCAGTCATCTGCAGCTCCCACCCGGTTTGTCGACTCGCCGACATCTTGATGCTTCGCGCGACTCTAGGCCCCGCTGTTCCCGCGTCACAAGGCGACTCCCGAACTCCCCAACCCGGTGCCGGAATCTGTGCACTCCCGCACGGTCCTGTGCACAGGGCCGTTCTGCCTGTGCAGAAGTCTGTGCACAAGTCCCTACGGCGACGCGGCCCCCGGGCCGGGCAGCCAGCCGGTGCGATCTCACCCGTCCACCCTCCGCATCGCGGCGGTCTGGAGCACCAGCTCACCGAGCTCGTCTGTCGCGTCACAGTCGAGGACGGCCTCCACGACCCAGTCGCGGTGCCCCTCGGGATCCGCCAGGGTCTGGACCACCCGGCGGATGCGGACCGGCTCGTCGTCCTTCGAGCCGACCGGCTCCCCGGTCTCCTCCTCGCCGATCGTCAGGTACGACGGGCCACGTGCCTCGGCGTCCGTGCCGACCGTGTCGTGCTCGGCGTAGTAGGCCTCCAGCGCCTCGTCCCAGGCGGAGCGGGTCATCACCACCTCGCGCGGCGGGTCGGTCCGGTCCGCCGCCTGGCGCTCGCTGCGCACCAGCGCGTCCAGGTCGTCTCGCGCGACGCCCTGGACCTTGGCGAACATCGCGTTGCGGACCATCACCCGCATGGCACGGTCCTGCTGGGAGAGCGGCCGCGGGTTGTGGGGCGGCTCGTGGTGCGCGACCTCGCTGGGCACGTGCGCGGGGTCGCTCAGCGCCTCCCACTCGTCGAGGAGGGAGGAGTCGGTCTGCCGCACCGTCTCCCCCAGCCACTCGGTGAGGTCCTCCAGCTCGGGGGTGCGGTGCGCCTCGGGGACGGTCTGTCGCAGCGCCCGGTAGGCGTCGGTGAGGTAGCGCAGCACCAGCCCCTCGGACCGGGCCAGCTGGTAGCGGGAGACGAAGTCGGTGAAGCCCATCCCCTGCTCGTACATCTCCCGCAGCACCGACTTGGGGCTGAGCCCGTCCTCGGGGAGCCACGGGTGGCTCTGCCGGTAGAGCTCGTAGGTGACCTCCAGCAGCTCCGCGAGCGGCTGCGGCCAGGTGATCTGCTCGAGGCGCTCCATCCGCTCGTCGTACTCGAGCCCGTCCGCCTTCATCTCGGCGATCGCCTCGCCGCGCGCGACGTGCTGCTGAGCCATCAGCACCTGGCGCGGCGCCTCCAGGACGGCCTCGACCACCGAGACCACGTCGAGGGTGTAGGTCGGCGCCTCCGGGTCGAGCACGTCGAAGGCGGCGAGCGCGAAGTGCGACAGCGGCTGGTTGAGCGCGAAGTCGAGGGGCAGGTCGACGGTCAACACGTAGCGGCGCCCGTGCTCGTCGGGCTCGTCGAGCCGGGTGAGCACGCCGGTGCGCAGCAGGCTCCGCGCGAGCCGCAGGGCCCGGCGGGCCAGCCGCAGCTGGCCGCGCCTGTCCTCGTGGTTGTCCTCCACCAGGTGGCGCATCACCGGGAAGGCGTCCTCCTCGCGCGCGACCACGTTGAGGAGCATCGCGTTGTCGACCTTCATCCGCGAGACCAACGGCTCCGGCGTCGAGGCGACCAGCTTCTCGAAGGTCTGCTCGGTCCAGACCACCGAGCCCTCGGGGGGCTTCCTCAGCTGCGCCTTGCTGCGCCGCTTGGCCTGCTTCTCCGCGCTCATCGCGGCGTTCTTGGCCTCGGCCTTGGCCTTGGCCCGCTCGTTCTCGATGACGTGCTCGGGCGCCTGGACGACGACGTACCCCTGGGTGTCGAACCCGGCGCGACCCGCCCGCCCGGCGATCTGGAGGAACTCGCGGCTGCGCAGGATCCGCTGGCGGCGGCCGTCGAACTTGGCCAGCCCGGTGAAGAGCACGGTGCGGATCGGCACGTTGATGCCGACGCCCAGGGTGTCGGTGCCGCAGATCACCCGGAGCAGGCCGGCCTGGGCGAGCTGCTCCACGAGCCTGCGGTACTTCGGCAGCATCCCCGCGTGGTGGACGCCGATCCCCTGCCGGAGCAGCTGGGAGAGGGTCTTGCCGAAGCCGGCGCTGAACCGGAACGGCGCCAGCCGCTCGCGCAGCTCCTCGGCCCGGTCGGTGCGACCGAGCTGCTTGAGGACGTTGGTGGCGTGCTCCACCGCGGCGGCCTGGGTGAAGTGGACGACGTAGACCGGGGCCTGATGGGTGGCGACGAGCTCCTGGAGCGTCTCGTCGAGGGGCGTGAGCGACCAGCTGAAGTCGAGCGGCACCGGCCGCTGGGCGTCGTCGACGACCACCGTCTCACGGCCGTTGCGGCGCGTCAGGTCCTCCGCGATCGCGGTCATCTCTCCCAGGGTCGCCGACATGAGGAGGAACTGCGCCTGCGGGAGCTCCAGCAGCGGCACCTGCCAGGCCCACCCTCGTTCGTGGTCGCCGTAGTAGTGGAACTCGTCCATCACCACCAGGCCCACGTCGGCGCGCGACCCCTCGCGCAGCGCGATGTTGGCCAGCACCTCGGCGGTGCAGCAGATGACCGGGGCGTCCGCGTTGACGGCTGCGTCGCCGGTGAGCATCCCCACGTTCTCGGCACCCAGCACGTCGCAGAGGGCGAAGAACTTCTCGCTGACCAGGGCCTTGATCGGAGCGGTGTAGAAGGAGACCCGGTCCTGAGCCAGCGCGGAGACGTGGGCGGCCAGGGCGACCAGTGACTTCCCGGACCCCGTGGGGGTGGCCAGCACCACGTTGCTGCCGGCGAGCAGCTCCATCACCGCCTCGTCCTGGTGGGGGTAGAGCGCGGTCCCCTGCTTCTCGGCCCAGGTGGTGAAGGCGTCGTAGAGCGCGTCCGTCCCCTCGGCGCGCTCCCACCAGGCGCCCGTCCCCGTCATGCCGCGCCCCTCATGCCCGCGCCCCTCATGCCCGGGCCCGCGGATGGGCAGTCGCGAAGACCTCGCGCAGGCTCTCCACCGTGACGAGGGTGTAGACCTGCGTGGTGGTCACCGAGGCGTGGCCGAGCAGCTCCTGCACCACCCGGATATCGGCACCGCCGTCGAGGAGGTGGGTGGCGAAGGAGTGCCGGAGCGTGTGGGGTGAGACGTCCTTGGTGACGCCGGCCCGGTCAGCGGCCTTGACCAGCACCGCCCAGGCGCTCTGCCGGGAGAGGCGCCCACCGCGGGAGTTCAGGAAGAGCGCGCCGCCGTTGCGCGCCGCGCCGCTGCCCTCGGCGAGGGCGGGACGGCCACCGGTCAGGTACGCCGAGACGGCCTCGAGGGCGTACGACCCGACGGGCACCAGTCGCTCCTTGGAGCCCTTGCCGCGGAGCAGCACGGTGCGGTCCACGGTGTCGATGTCGTCCACGTCGAGCCCCACCGCCTCGGAGATCCGGGCGCCGGTGCCGTAGAGCACCTCCAGCAGCGCGCGGTCCCGCAGGGCCAGCGGCGTCCCGGGCGAGCCGGCGGCCTCCAGGATCGCCTCGACGTCAGGGAGTGGCAGGGCCTTGGGCAGCCGCTTCGTCGGCGTGGGCGGTCGCACCGCGGAGGCCGGGTCGTGGGCGGCCAGACCGTCGCGGAGAGCGAACTTGTGGAACCCGCGGACCGCGACCACCGTGCGCGCGGCCGACGTCGCGCTCAGCGGAGGGTGCTCCTGGTCCCCCTCGCGGAGCCGGACGAGGAACGAGGAGACGGTGCCCTCCTCCACGGCGTCGAGCGTCTCGATCCCCTGCTCGGCGAGGAACTCGGCGTAGCGGCGCAGGTCGCGCCGGTAGGAGGCGAGCGTGTTGGCCGCCAGGCCCCGCTCGACTCCCAGGTGGTCCAGGTAGGTGCGGACAGCACGCGTGACGTCAGGCGCCGACATCGCGGCCTTGCTCGAGGAACCGACCCCGCTGGACCTGGTAGGCGAGGACGGCCTGCACGATCGGGCCCTGCCTGACCCGGCCGTCGAGGACGGCGGCGAGGAGATCGTCGAAGGGGACCCAGAAGGCCTCCATCTCCGCCTCCTCGTGACGGAGCTCGAAGTCGCCCCGGGGCGCGTGGGAGAGCCCACGGGCGAGGTAGATCTCGTGGACCTCGTCGGTGAGCCCCGCCGACGGGTAGGTGCTGAGCAGCAGCGTCCAGTCCGAGGCGGCCAGCTCGGCCTCCTCGCGGAGCTCCCGCTTGGCCGTCTCCACCGGGGGCTCGTCCCCGGCGTCCCGCAGGCCGGCGGGGATCTCGATGAACTCGTGGCGTGAGGTGTGCCGGTACTGCCGGAGGCAGAAGACCCGCTCGTCGTCGTCCACGGCGAGCACCATCACCGCCCCCGGGTGCTCCACCGCGAGCCGCGAGAAGCGCTCGTCGGGATGGCCGGGACGGGTGACCACGTCCTCGCGGACCACCACGACCCAGTCGTCGCGGTGGATCTCCCGGCTGGAGAGGACGGGCCACTCCAGGGGCCGGTCCGCGAGGTCGTCGCTCACGAGCCCTGCCGCTCCTCTTCCTCCATCGGGATGAGGAGCTCCTTCTGCCGTACCAGCGCCGCACCGACCAGCCCGGCGAAGAGCGGGTGCGGCCTGGTCGGGCGCGACTTGAGCTCAGGGTGTGCCTGAGTGGCGACGTAGTAGGGATGCACCTCACGCGGCAGCTCGACGAACTCGACGAGCCCGAGGTCGGGGTTGGTCCCGGAGATCACCAGACCCGCCTTCTCGAGCCGGTCGCGGTAGGCGTTGTTCACCTCGTAGCGGTGCCGGTGCCTCTCCTCGACCCGGCTCTCGCCGTAGGCCGCCTGGACGAGGGAGTCGCGAACCAGGTCGGCGGGGTAGGAGCCGAGCCGCATGGTCCCTCCCAGGTCACCCGCGCCCTCGACGATGGACTTCTGCTCCTCCATGGTGGCGATGACCGGCTCCGGGCACTCCGGGTCGAACTCGGTGGAGCCCGCCTCGCTCAGCCCGGCCTCGTTGCGGGCGTACTCGATCACCATGCACTGCAGGCCCAGGCAGAGTCCCAGGGTCGGGATCCGGTGGGTGCGCGCGTAGGTCAGGGCGCCGAGCTTTCCCTCGATGCCCCGGATCCCGAATCCGCCCGGGACGCAGACGGCGTCCACGTCGGAGAGATGGCGAGCCGCCCCGGCCGGGGTCGAGCACTCGTCGCTGGCGACCCAGCGCAGGTTCACCTTCGCCTCGTGGGCGAACCCGCCGGCGCGGAGCGCCTCGGCGACCGAGAGGTAGGCGTCGGGGAGGTCGACGTACTTGCCGACCAGCGCGATGGTGACCTCCTCCTTCGGGTGGTGGACGCGGCGCAGGAGGTCGTCCCAGAGCGCCCAGTCGACGTCGCGGAAGGGGAGGTCGAGCCGGCGCACCAGGTAGGCGTCGAGGCCCTCGCGGTGGAGCACCTTGGGGATGTCGTAGATCGACGGGGCGTCGGCGCAGGTGATGACGGCCTCGTCCTCGACGTCGCACATCAGGGCGATCTTGCGCTTGATGCCGCTGGGCAGGTCCCGGTCGGCGCGACACACGATGGCGTCGGGCTGGATGCCGATGGAGCGCAGTGCGGCCACCGAGTGCTGGGTGGGCTTGGTCTTGAGCTCCCCCGACGGGCCGATGAAGGGCACCAGGGAGACGTGGATGAAGAAGCAGTTGCTCCGCCCGATCTCGTGGCGCACCTGACGGGCCGCCTCGAGGAACGGCAGCGACTCGATGTCTCCGACGGTCCCGCCGATCTCGGTGATCACCAGGTCGACGTCGGGACCGCCCATCGCGAGGATGCGGTCCTTGATCTCGTTGGTGATGTGCGGGATGACCTGGACCGTGTCGCCCAGGTAGTCGCCGCGGCGCTCCTTGGCGATGACGCTGGAGTAGACCTGCCCGGTGGTGACGTTGGCGATCTGCGACAGGTCGGTGTCCAGGAACCGCTCGTAGTGGCCGATGTCGAGATCGGTCTCGGCGCCGTCCTGGGTGACGAAGACCTCGCCGTGCTGGAAGGGGTTCATCGTGCCGGGATCCACGTTGAGATAGGGATCCAGCTTCTGCATGGTGACCCGTAGGCCCCGCGACTTCAGCAGGCTACCGAGGCTCGAAGCCGTCAGTCCCTTTCCCAAGGAGGAGACGACGCCCCCGGTGACGAATACGTGCTTGGTGGGGGTCGGGTTCTTCACGGGGTTCCATGCTACCCGAGAGGGATGGCTCCATCGGCACCCGACGCACCGAATGCGCCGCCGTTGGTGGCAAGACCGCGGATCAGACCCATCGTCGTGGCCACCTGACCGGTCGCTGTGCCGACCCCGTCGACGGTGGTGAGACCCGCCACGTCGCCGTCCGCGCGCAGCCGTGCGAGCTGGGAACCGTCTGACCCGTCCTCGGCGGCCACCACGACGCCCACGGCGGAGGTCGCCAGGCCGTTGAGCAGGGCGGCCAGCAGCGCGTCCCCACCCTCACCGTCGACCTCGTCGCCCAGCACCACCAGCACCAGCGGCGCGCGGCGCTCCCGCGCGGGCGCCTCGGGGATCAGCCCGGCGCCCAGCAGGCTGTCGAGGACGGCCCCGGACTGGCCGTTGATGGTCTCGCCGGCGGCGTCGGCGGCGTCGGCGGACGCAAGGGTGAGGCCCACCAGGCGTCCCATGCGGTCGTACGTCGTGGCCTCGGCCGACACCGCGCTCGCCGGCAGCTGGGCAGCGAGCTGGGTCCCGAGGGTGTCGACCAGCGACTTCTCCGTCGGGTTGAGCAAGGACTCCGACAGCGGCTGGACGACGCTGACGACTCCCCCGGCCAGTGCCACCTGCTCGGTGAGCGCGGTGGTCACCCGCTCGTCCGCGCCCGGCATCGTCACCACCGCCACCTGGTGGGAGGTGAGCCGGTCGGCGTAGAGCGGAGCGGCGGCTGCCGTGGCGAACTGGTCGCCCGCGTCGGCCCTCCGTGCGTCCTCGGCGGCGACGGTGCGCAGCTCTGCGACGTCCGTCCCGTCCTCGCCACCCCGGCCGACCTCGCTGAGGGGACCACCCCCCAGCACGACGCCGACCGCGAGGGCGAGGAAGACGGAGACGAGGGTGACGATGTGGGTACGGAAGGAGATCACGAGAGCTTTCCCTGCAGGTAGTCGACGAGCTCGATGGTCTGGTTGCTCACTGCGTCGCCCCACTCCTGACCGACGGGGGTGGTCCCCACCGCGGCAGCGAGTGCCAGGAGGCCGGCGATCACCACGCCGGTCAGGTGGCGGGGGCGCACCCTGCCCGAGTAGAGCGTGGGCACCGCGGTGGCGTCCACGAGCCGGGGGCCGACCTTGAGCCGAGTGAGGAACGTGCTGGCGATGCCGGACCGCTGCCGGTCCAGGAAGTCGGCCAGGGTGGCGTGCATCCCGACGCCGACGATGACTGAGGCGTGGCCGGCGTCGGCGAGCACCAGGGCGGCGTCCTCGGCCGTGGCGGTGGACTCGAAGCGCAGCGGCATGAGCCCGAGCTTGGAGAACCGGTCCGTCACCGAGGCCGCGGCACCGCGGTCGACCCGGACGACGACGTCGGTGGCCGCACGCAGCGCCTTGACCGACGGCCCCTCGTCGCGGGCGTCGGAGAGGACGACCACGTCGGGGCGCAGGCCCTGGGCGACGATCGCCTCGACCCCGGCGTCCACGCCGATCAGCACGGGGCGCTGGTCCTTGACGAAGCCGCGGACCAGACGCAGCTCCGCCTCGTGGTCCTCCCCCGGGGCCACGACGACCACCGGGCGGTCGGCGAACCGGGTGACGAGCCGCGGCACTCCCTGCCCGTGCAGGAGGAGGTCCTGCTCGCGGCGGAGGAACTCGCTGCTGTTGTGGGTGAAGCTGTCGAGCTGGTGGGCGAGGCCCTGACGGGCGTCGTCGAGCTGGCCGGCGATGAGCTCCTGGTCCAGGCAGCGACCGGTGAGGACGGCGTCGTCCTCGACCCGGATCTCCCCGTCGACGACGCGGATGGTCGCTCCGTCCTTCACCCGGGCGAAGAGCTCCGGACCGAGCAGGTCGACCATCGGCACCCCGGCGGCGGCGAGGACGCTGGGCCCCAGGTTGGGAAAGCGCCCGGAGATCATGGCGGAGGCGTTGAGCACCGCCACCACCCCCGCGTCCACCAGCGCCTGGGCGGTGGCTCGGTCGAGGTCGACCTGGTCGAGGACGGCGACGTCACCGGCGTTGAGTCGACCCAGCAGCCCCCGGGTACGCCGGTCGGCTCGGGCGGTGCCCTCCACTCCCGGGAGGGTGGGGGCGGGACGGTTCCTGGTCGCGAACTTCATGGCGTGACCATGCTGTCAGGCCCGGTGGGGCCAGACGGGGACCGCGCCCTGCTCAGCGCGTCGTGGAGCGCGCGGCCTCCAGCAGCTCGCGGGCATGGGCCAGTGCGGTGTCGGAGTCCTCGACGCCGGCGAGCATGCGGGAGAGCTCGCGCTCCCTCTCCTCCGCGCTCAGCGACGTCAGGCCCGAGGTGGTCACCGAGCCGTCGCTGGCCTTGGCGACCACGATGTGCCGGTCGGCGAAGGCGGCGACCTGGGGCAGGTGGGTCACGACCAGCACCTGGGAGTCGCGGGCCAGCCGGGCCAGCCGGCGGCCGATCTCGATCGCGGCCTTCCCACCGACCCCGGCGTCCACCTCGTCGAAGACGAAGGTCGGCACCTGGGTGGTGCCCGCCAGCGCCACCTCGACCGCGAGCATGACCCGGGAGAGCTCACCCCCCGACGCCCCCTTGTCGAGCGGACGCGGGGTCATCCCGGCGTTGGCCGCCAGGAGGAGCTCGACGTCGTCGATCCCGGACGCGGTGAAGCGGACCCGCCGGCCGCCCACGTCGAGGGGGGCACCGGGAGGCAGGACGCCGGGCTCCTCCTCGGCGTCCTGGAGCCGGTCGGTGGCGACCTCCTGCTGGGAGACGACGACCTCAAGGGTGGCGTGCGGCATCGCCAGCAGGGTCAGCTCGTCGGTGACCTCACGCCCCAGGCGGACGGCCGCCTCCTGACGAGCCTGCGACAGCTCGCCGGCGGCCGCGGCGAGCCGGCTCCTCAGCCCGGCCCGCTCGTCGCGCAGCGCCGTGATCGTGTCGTCGGTGTCCTCCAGGTCCACCAGGCGCAGCGCGGCCCGGCCCGACCAGTCGAGGACCTCGTCGATCGTCTCGCCGTACTTGCGGGTGAGCGCGACCAGCGCCGCGCGCCGCTCGCTCACCGCAGCGAGCCGCAACGGATCGGTCTCCAGCCTGCTGGCGTAGGACGCGACGTCGGCAGCCAGGTCGGAGAGCAGGTAGGTCAGCTCGCCGAGGCGGTCGGCGAGCTGGCCCGCCTCGGGGTCGTGCTCGCGCACCCCGTCGAGGGCGGAGCGAGCGGCGGCGGCGGTCCCCAGCGCGTCGGGTGCGTCCTGGTCGCTGGAGAGGGCCTCGCGGGCCACCTCGGCCGCCGTGCGCAGGGTGTCGGCGAAGCCGAGCCGTGACTCCTCGGCCGCCAGGGCGGCGTCCTCACCGGGCTCGGGTGAGACTGCCTCGATCTCCTGCAGGGCGAAGCGCAGCTGATCGGCCTCACGGGCGCGTTCACGGGCCGTGGAGACCACCTCGTGCAGCCGCGCCTCGACCTCCGCCAGCCGACCGTGCAGGGCCTGGTAGCGGGTCAGGAGCTCCGCGACCCGCTCTCCCCCGAACCTGTCGAGCGCGAGGCGCTGGGCAGCGGGCCGCAGCAGGCGGTGCTGGTCGGACTGGCCGTGGACCGCCACGAGTGGCTCGGCGATGCCGGCGAGCTTGGAGGCGGGTACTCCGGCGCCCCCGACCCAGGCTCGCGACCTCCCCTCGGCGGAGATGTTGCGCGCCAGCACGACCCGCCCGTCCTCCACCTCCCCGCCGGCGTCGAGGACCTCGGCGGTGAACGTGTCGAGCTGCCGGGCGTCGACGACCCCCTCGACCCGCGCGGTGTCCGAGCCCTTGCGGACGGCGCCGGTGTCAGCACGCCCGCCGAGGAGCAGCCCCAGGGCCGTCACGACCATCGTCTTGCCGGCGCCCGTCTCTCCGGTGATCACCGTCAGTCCGGGACCGAGCTCCAGGGTCGAGGACTCGATCACTCCCAGGGAGCGGATCCGGATCTCCTCAAGCATGTGACCCGCTCCCCTGCTCCGCCTCGGCGGCCTGGGGTCGGCGTCGTTCGGCGGCTCCGCGCCACCCCTCGACGGAGAGCCCGAACTTCGCCACGAGGCGATCGGTGAAGGGGGCCTCGTGCAGCCGGACCAGCCGGACCGGCTGCGCCCCTCTGCGCACCTCGATCCGGGCGCCGGGGGCGAGGTCGACGGTCCGTCGCCCGTCGCACCACAGCACGCCGGCCCCTTCGGTCCCGGCCAACACCTCGACGGCGAGCACCGACGTGGGGGCGACCACCATGGGGCGGGCGAAGAGGGCGTGGGCGCTGATCGGGACCATCAGCAGCGCCTCGACACCGGGCCAGACGACAGGGCCGCCGGCGCTGAAGTTGTAGGCGGTGGACCCGGTGGGCGTGGCGCAGACCACCCCGTCACACCCCCACCGGGAGAGCGGGCGGCCGTCGATCTCGACGACCACCTCCAGCATCCTCTCGCGGGCGGCCTTCTCGACGCTCGCCTCGTTGAGGGCGAAGGTGCTGGCGACGAGCTCCTTGTCCTGCAGGATGCTCACCTCGAGGGTGAGCCGCTCCTCCAGGGTGTAGCGGCCGTGCACGACCGCCTCGATCGTCGACTCGACGTCGTCCACCTCGGCCTCGGCCAGGAAGCCCACGTGTCCGAGGTTGACACCCAGCAGGGGCGTGCCGCTGCTGTGGGTGAGCTCGACGGCGCGCAGGAGCGTGCCGTCGCCTCCGACGACCAGGGCGAGCTCGCAGTCGTCGCCGGGCCGGTCCTCCACGCCCACCACCTCGATGGCGGGGTCGAGGAAGGTGCGGTCGATCCCGAGGTCGTCCGCCTCGTCGGTCAGCAGACGCACCACGATGTCGTGTCCGGTCAGGGCGTCGACGAAGGCTCGGGCCACCTTCCGGGCCTCCTCCCGGCCGGTGTGGGCCAGCAGCAGGACGCGGCGCACGGGAGCCTGGGAGTCAGTCACGGTCACACCTTCTCATCCGGCGGCGACGATGAGCTCGCGCGCTCGACCTCGGACCTGATGGCGTCCTCGTCGATGGACGGCGGGCCCTGGCGCAGCAGCAGGAAGAACTCAACGTTCCCGGAGGGACCGGGCAAGGGGCTGGTGCAGACGGCCACCGCCCCCCACCCGCGCTGAGCCGCTGCGTCGGCGACCTTCTGGACGGCCTCGGCGCGAAGCGCGGGGTCTCGCACCACGCCGCCCTTCCCGACACGATCCTTGCCCACCTCGAACTGAGGCTTGACCATCAGCACCAGCGCGCCGGAGGGCGCCGTGACCGAGAGCAGGGCGTCGAGGACCAGCACGAGGGAGATGAAGGAGAGGTCTCCCACCACCAGGTCGACGGGCTCGCCGACCAGCTCCGGCGTGAGGTCCCGGATGTTGGTGCGGTCGTGGATCACCACGCGGTCGTCCTGCCTCAGCCGCCACACCAGCTGTCCGTAGCCGACGTCGACCGCGAGGACCTTACGCGCACCCGCGCGCAGGAGCACGTCGGTGAAGCCACCGGTCGAGGCACCTGCGTCCAGGCAGCGCCGTCCCGCCACGTCGAGACCATGAGCCGCGAAGGCGTCGAGCGCCCCGGCGAGCTTGTGCCCGCCCCGGGAGGCGAACTCAGGTTTGCTGGCGTCCTCGATCACTACCAGTGCCACGTCGGTGGTGACGCCGGTGGCGGGCTTGGTCGCCACCACCCCGGCGACCTTCACCCGGCGTTCGGCGACGAGAGCGCTCGCGTGCTCGCGCGACCTGGCGAGGCCGCGGCGTACGAGCTCCTGGTCGAGCCTCAGACGGCGTGGTGCCACGGGCCCTCAGCTCGTCGGGCCGGCAGCGGGCTCGTCGGTGGCGTTCAGGGCCCGTCTCAGCTGCTCGTGGGCCCGCTCGAAGACGGCGACCTGCTCACCCACCGGCAGGTCGTTGACCGACTCCACCTCCTCGAGGACGGCGTCGACGGCGGGGACGCCGACACGCTCGGTGGCTGCGGGACGGACGAGCTCCTCGCTCCCCTCGCCGGAGCCGGGCACGTCAGGGCGGTGGTGATCCATGCAGGTGAGGCTACCCGTGACCGCCGACGTCATCCCCGGGCGGACGCAGTCCGGTGGTGTCGACCACCTGCCCGCAGTCGTCCAGGTAGGCCCAGCCGGCGGTCGCGACCGCACGCCACCAGTCCGGCGCGGCGCCGGAGCCGGTGACGACCAGCCGTCCCGCCTCGGTCCGCGCCGTCCAGCCCCCGCAGGCATGGCCACCCGACGCGTCAGCCACCGGCACCGGGTGGACCTCGAAGAGCCCCGCCAAGGTCGGGGAGAGGTACGCCGGACGCTGATCCTCCGGCGCGCCGACGACCTCGTGGAGACCGCTGACGCCGGTGAGGACGAGCAGGGAGTCCAGGTCCAGCGTCGTGGCCCCGAGGATGTCGGTGTCGAGCCGGTCCCCCACCATCAGCGGGGACGTGCCCCCCATCCGTCGCACGGTCTCCTCCAACAGCGGCGACGCCGGCTTGCCGGCCACCACGGGCCACGTGCCGGCGAACTCCGAGATGGTGCGCACCAGCACGCCGTGCCCCGGCGCCTTCCCGTACGGGGTGGGAATCGTCATGTCGGTGTTGCTCGCCACCCAGGGGAGGCCCTCCCGCACCGCCACGGCTGCCCGCATCACGTCGCGCCAGAGCACGTCGGGGCCGTACCCGGTGGCCAGCGCGACCACCGACTCGTCGTAGGCACCCGCGGGCACGAGACCGGCGGCCTTCAGCGCCTCCTGCAGCCCCTGACCACCCAGCACCAGCACCCGGGCGCCGGGGCCGAACCGCTCTCGCAGCACCGAGGCCGCAGCTTGAGCCGAGGTCACCACGTCGTCGGCGGCGGCGGAGATCCCCATGCGTGTCAGGCGCTCAGCGACGGCTTCCGGGGGACGAGAGGCATTGTTGGTGATGAAGGCGGCCGGGACACCCGCCTCCCGCAGTCGCCGCAGCTGGTCACCGACTCCCGGCACGGCATCGTCCCCGATGTAGACCACACCATCGAGGTCCAGCATGATCAGGTCGTGCCGTTCGCTCAGGGGCGCCTGGGACTCGCGCAGCATGGCTCCTGGGGTGTCCTTCCTGTGGGTCCCAGGGCTCGGCCCCTAGGATTGTGACGATGACGGCTGAAGGGGTGGCACCGGGGTTCGAGGTACCACTCTCGCCGCGCCGCCCCGCTCGCCTGCACCCATTTCGTGCCCTGCGACTCGCGCCCGACCGGGTCACGGACCTCGGCACCCTGCGGCCGATGTCACGACCCTATCGGCAGGCGGCGCGACGTCTGGCCCACTGGGAGGAGACTGGCCGCATCACCCGGGAGGACGAGCGGGCCCTCCACCTCCACGAGTACACCACGATGGGCGTCACTGTGCGGGGTCTCGTGGGCGCACTCGATCTCTCGACCAGGGCGTCCGAGCCCTCAGAGCGTGCCGTGCTGCCCCATGAGGCCATCCACCCTGAGCAGGCCGACGAGCTGGCACGACGCATGGCCGAGCTGAGTCTCAACCCGGCCCCGATTCTTCTGGTCCACCGCGGTGGGCCGTCGAGTCGGAGAGTCCTCGAGGCAGTCATGTCGGCTCCACCCGACCACGACTTCCTCGACCATGCCGGCCAGCACCACCGCCAATGGCGGATCACCGAGCCGGCCCATCAGGCGCAGCTGGCCCAGGCACTCGCCGACAATCCGTTGCTCATCGCCGACGGACACCACAGGTACGCCGCGTACCTCCGCCTGCAGGAGCTGCACCCCGGCACCGCATGGGACCGCGGCCTCGCCATGGTCGTCGACCAGGACGACACCCCCCTCCACCTCGGAGCCATCCACCGGGTGATCCGAGGGGTCGCGCTCGATGAGCTCGTCGAAGCCGTCACAGCGACCGGCGGCCGGGCCGAGCCGGCGAGCCGCGACGTGGCCGTCGGGGCGCTCTCCCCCGCTGTCTGGGTGATCACGGACGGCGACCGCTGGCTGACGGTGCACCCGTCCTACGGGGACGAGACCGCGGTGGAACATCTCCACCACACGCTGCTTCCCCAGCTCCGTCGCAGCCACTGGGTGGCGGTCTCCTACCGGCACACGATGGAGGAGGCCGAGACGGAGAGCGCGAGGCCCGGCGCCGTGGCGGTCCTGTTGCCCGCGCCGACGTTCACCGAGGTGGAGCGCGCCTCCCTCGAGGGGCGCCTCCTGCCTGAGAAGGCCACGTCATTCCAACCCAAGCCGAGTCTCGGTGTCTACATGCGGGCCGTGCGCGCGGACGCGTGACACATCCCGCCACACGATCAATCGGCCTACCAAGACACCATCTACTAGCGTGCCCCGAAATGACGAAGAGGGACCGCCCTAAGGCGGTCCCTCTTCTCAAATTATGTCCGGCGGCGTCCTACTCTCCCACAACCTCTCGGTTGCAGTACCATCGGCGCTGAAAGGCTTAACTTCCGGGT